>NZ_CACRYJ010000029.1 GCF_902703175.1 Occultella aeris
CGCCCCGCCGTACCCGCCCGCCCCGAACCTCGGCTTGCGGCCGCCGGCCGGCCCCGCACCCGGAGGTCCATCCGCGCCGACCCATTGATGCAATCGAGGCATTCGGCACACAATCAGTCCAAGCACCACCACTCCTCGCCCGGCTGGGGGCCGTCCGGGGAGGCTACGAAGGGAGGCGTAGATGTCCGTGAACGACGAGGTTCGCATCCAGGAGGTTCGCCGATATCGCGATCAGCTGCTGATCGGCGTCAACACGAGCCCGGATCCCACCGAGACCCGGATCCTGAGCAGGCGGCTGCACGCCGTCGACACCCTGCTCGGCGACATCGAGGGACGGTGGATCCCGCCCGTCCTCAGTTCACTGCCGAGCCGAGTATGGTCACGTCGTCCGGGTGCTCGGCCAGGTATTGCGGCACCGCATCGCTGGCTACGGCGTCCATGAGGGCGTCGAAACGCGCCTGGTCGAGGACCACGATCGACTGCCGCCCGTCCGGGCTGCGGCCGGTGCCCTCGACCGGCACGGTCAGGTAGTCCATCGAGCCCGGGCGCAGGTCCCGCAGGCTGAGCGCGAGGTCGCGCATGGTGGCGACCGTGAAGCCCTCGTCGACGGACAGGCTCGAGGAGACCGCGTCGAGCAGGCTCGTCAGCTGCATCGGGTCGGCGAGGACATCGGTGCGGAACGCCTGCGAGACCATCGCACGCATCCAGTTCTGCTGCCGGGCAACCCGGTCGAAGTCGCCGCCGGGCAGGTCGTAACGCTGCCTGGCGTAGGCCAGTGCCTGCTCCCCGGTGAGCGTGTGCGTCCCCGGCGCCAGGGTCACGCCGGCGTTGTCGAGACCGTTCGGCAGGTTGATCTCCACGCCGCCGAGCTCGTCGGTGAGGACCGCGAAGGACTCGAAGTCCGCGACGGCGAAGTGGTCGATGTGCACACCGGTGAGGGCCTCGACGGTCTGGATCAGCAGCGCGGGCCCGCCGAAGGAGAATGCGGCGTTGATCTTGTTCTCGCCGTGACCGGGGATCGGCACCCAGGAGTCCCGGGGGATCGACATGACCTGGGCGGACTGCCGGTCGCCGGCGATGTGGACGAGCATGATCGCGTCGGTGCGCTGGGCACCGTAGGACCACTGGCTCGGATCGCCGGCGGAGATCCGGCTGTCCGACCCGAGCATGAGGATGTTCACGGCAGCCCCCGCCGGCTCCTCGGTGGCGCCCTCCGTGGCCCCGGCCCCGGCGCTGGGCCGATCGGTCAGACCTTCGAACGGGTCGTCGATCCAGTCGATGTTCGCCGCCACCCGGTTCTGGATCACCGCGATGGTCGCGATGAGCCCGCCGAACAGCACGACGACCAGACCGGCCGCCACGATCAGTGCGACCCGTGTGCGGCTCAGGCGCTTCCGCCTCCGCTTCGGACCCGACCCGCTCCCGGGCTCGGGACGCGCGTCGGTCTCGCCGTCGACCGGTGGGTCTGTGGCCATGTCTGCAACCTCGGATTCTGGCCACAACCGGCCCAACGCCCAGGATACAAGTGACTTCCCGCTGCGGGCGTACGCTTGAGGGCGCACCTGACCCGGCCCGAGATTCGGTTCGGGCTCGACGTGTGCGGCAAATGGGAGCCAGTTCGTCTCCCGCGCCGCCCTGGAAGGAAGCCTCGCGTGCCCAAGAACCTCACCGGAATCCTGCCTGCGCTGCGCGCCGACGACGGCGTGCGCGAGCTCCTCGAGTCGCTGCCCGCCCGCGGCGCGATCGACGTCTCCGCGTCCGTCGGGGTCCGCGCCCCGCTGCTCGCCGAGCTCGCCGGGCACCCCGAGCACAGCACTCGGCCCCTGGTGGTCGTCGTGGCGACCGGGCGCGAGGGCGACGAGCTCGCCGCCGCACTGGCCGCCTACCTCGACCCCGCGGACGTGGCCGTGTTCCCGTCCTGGGAGACCCTCCCGCACGAGCGGCTCTCGCCGCGCAGCGACACCGTCGCACGCCGCATCGCCGTGCTGCGCCGGCTCGCCCATGCGGAGCCGCTCGCCCGCGACGGAGAAGCGCCAACGCCCGACGGCGGAGCCTCCTCGGGCGCGGTGCGCACCGGGGCGGGTGGGTCGACCCGCCCGATCCGGGTGCTGATCCTTCCTGTACGTGCCGCGCTCCAGCCGGTCGTCGCCGGGCTCGGCGACCTGGAGCCGGTGGCGCTGCGCGCGGGCGACACCGCGCCGATGGAGGACGTCGTGGCGCGGCTCGTGGCCGCTGCCTACACCCGGGTGGACATGGTGGAGCGCCGCGGCGAGTTCGCCGTCCGTGGTGGCCTGCTGGACGTGTTCGCGCCCACCGAGGACCACCCGCAGCGGATCGAGTTCTGGGGCGACGACGTGGAGGAGATCCGCTGGTTCTCGGCCGCCGACCAGCGCTCGCTCGAGGTGAGCGAGGACGGCATCTGGGCGCCGCCGACCAGGGAGATCCTGCTCACCGACGCGGTGCGTGCCCGGGCCGCGGACCTCGTCGAGCGGCTGCCCGGGGCGGCCGAGATGCTCGAGAAGCTCAGTCAGGGCATCGCCGTCGACGGCATGGAGTCCCTCGCCCCGGTGCTGGTGGACCGGATGGAACCGGTGCTGGACCTGGTTCCGGCCGACTCGCTACTGATCATCAACGACCCGGAACGGGTCCGTCGCCGCGCCCACGACCTGGTCGCGACCACGGAGGAGTTCCTCGCTGCCGCGTGGACCTCGGCCGCGGCCGGGGCGCACACCCCGCTGGACCTGTCCGAGGCCAGCTTCGCCACCATCGCCCAGGTGCGTGATGTCGCCGCGCGCCGCGGGCTCGGCTGGTGGACGTTCGGCTCGTTCGCCGGCGACGCCGAGCTCGAAGAGCTCCTCGACGACGATGACGAGCTCGACGCCCGCACCGTCACTGTCGCTTCCCGGGACGTGGAGGGCTACCGGGGCGAGACCGAACGGGCCGTCGCGGACCTGCGTGACCTCACCGGCGCCGCCTGGCGCCTGGTGCTCGTCACCGAAGGTGCAGGGCCGGCCCGCCGCATGGTGGAGCAGCTCCTGGATGGCGACGTGCCCGCCCGGCTCGTCTCCGCCGTCGAACCGGCGCAGGGCGACGCCCGCCCGGGCGAGGCCCCCGAGCTGCCACCGACCGGCGTGGTGCTCGTGACCACCGCGAGCGTGGGTCGTGGCTTCGTCTCGGAACCGCTCAAGTTGGCCGTGTTCACCGAGGCGGACCTGACCGGCCGGGCCGGTACGTCCACCCGGGACATGCGCCGGATGCCGTCGAAGCGTCGCAACGTCGTCGACCCGCTCGCGCTGCGCCCCGGCGACTACGTGGTGCACGAGCAGCACGGTGTCGGGAAGTTCGTGGAACTGGTCCAGCGAACGATCGGGACCGGGCGCACCGCCGCCACCCGCGAGTACCTGGTGATCGAGTACGCGGCCTCCAAGCGCGGTCAGCCGGGGGACCGGCTCTACGTGCCCAGCGACGCCCTCGACCAGGTGACCAAGTACACCGGTGGAGAGTCGCCGTCGGTGAACAAGATGGGCGGCTCGGACTGGGCCAAGACGAAGGGCCGGGCCCGCAAGGCGATCAAGGAGATCGCCGGCGAGCTGATCCGGCTGTACTCGGCCCGGATGGCCACGAAGGGGCACGCGTTCGCGCCGGACACCCCGTGGCAGCGTGAGCTCGAGGACGCGTTCGCGTTCGTGGAGACCCCGGACCAGGTGGTCACCATCGACGAGGTCAAGGCGGACATGGAGAAGGCGGTCCCGATGGACCGGCTGATCAGCGGCGACGTCGGCTACGGCAAGACCGAGATCGCCGTGCGGGCCGCATTCAAGGCCGTCCAGGATGGCAAGCAGGTGGCCGTGCTGGTCCCCACCACGCTGCTCGTGCAGCAGCACTTCGACACGTTCTCCGAGCGGTACGCCGGGTTCCCCGTGGTGGTCAAGGGCCTGTCCCGGTTCCAGAGCGACGCCGAGGCCAGGGCCATCAAGGAGGGCATCAGCGACGGCACGGTCGACGTGGTCATCGGCACGCACCGGCTGCTCACCGGCGAGGTGCACTTCAAGGACCTCGGCCTGGTGGTCGTGGACGAGGAGCAGCGCTTCGGGGTGGAGCACAAGGAGACCCTCAAGCAGATGCGCACGAACGTGGACGTGCTCGCGATGAGTGCCACCCCGATCCCGCGGACCCTGGAGATGGCCGTCACCGGGATCCGGGAGATGTCCACCCTGGCCACCCCGCCGGAGGAGCGGCACCCGGTGCTCACGTTCGTGGGCGCCTACGCGGAGAAGCAGATCGCCGCTGCGATCCGGCGCGAGCTGCTGCGCGAGGGGCAGGTCTTCTACGTGCACAACCGCGTCGAGTCGATCGACCGGACCGCCTCGAGACTCGCCGAACTCGTGCCCGACGCGAGGATCGCCGTCGCCCACGGGAAGATGGGCGAGCACCAGCTCGAGCAGGTCATCATGGACTTCTGGGAGAAGAGGTTCGACGTCCTCGTCTGCACCACGATCGTGGAGACCGGCCTGGACATCTCGAACGCGAACACCCTGATCGTCGAGCGGTCGGACGTGCTCGGCCTGTCCCAGCTGCACCAGCTCCGGGGCCGGGTCGGCCGTGGGCGCGAGCGTGCCTACGCCTACTTCCTGTACCCGCCGGAGCGCCCGCTCACCGAGACCGCGCACGACCGGCTGCAGACCATCGCCGCGCACACCGACCTCGGCTCGGGCACCGCGATCGCCATGAAGGACCTGGAGATCCGCGGTGCCGGGAACCTGCTCGGCGGCGAACAGTCCGGGCACATAGCCGGTGTCGGGTTCGACCTGTACGTGCGGATGGTCTCCGAGGCGGTGGCGAACTTCCGCGGCGAGGTGCCCGAGGAACTGCCCGAGCTGAAGGTGGAACTGCCGATCGATGCCCACCTGCCGCACGAGTACATCGCGCACGAGCGGCTCCGGCTGGAGGCCTACACGAAGATCGCGAAGGCCGGGGACGCCGCGGCGATCGACGCCGTCCGGGAGGAGCTCGTGGACCGGTACGGGCCGGTGCCGGAGCCGGTCGAGCGGTTGTTCGCCGTCGCCGGGCTGCGGGTCAAGGCCCGCGCCGCCGGGCTCGTGGACATGACCGCGCAGGGCAAGTACATCCGGTTCGCTCCGGTCGAGCTGGCCGAGTCCGCCCAGCTGCGGCTCAAGCGGCTCTACCCCGGGACCATCCTGAAGCCGGCCGTGCGCACCGCCCTGGTGCCGGCCCCGACGACGTCCCGTGTCGGTGGGACCTCGCTGCGGGACGAGCAGCTGATCACCTGGGTCGGCGACCTGATCGACGCGATCCTCGCCCCGGGCGCGACCGTGGCAGCCGCCGCGAAGGTGGCGAGCTCCTCGTAGGCCGTGCGTCGCGTCGACGAAGTGCCTCCGGCTGTCACGCAGAACCTGCCGCCTGACATAGAACGGTAGATCGTTCTTCGTCAGGCGGCAGGCACTGTGTGAGCGATCTGGTCACGCAGTGCGGCGAGGGGGCTCAGCGGCGACCCGAGTCGAGCGCCGGCAGCCCCGCGGTCTCGAGGTACCGGGCCAGGTCGATCAGGGGCTGTCCATCGTGCCCGCCGATGGACTCCGGCTTCCACCTGCTCACGCTGGACATGGTCAGGCGCGAACTGTGCGCGAGGAAGAACTTGGCCGACGACGGGTAGCGGGAGTTGATGCTGTGCTCGGCGACGCTCAGGATCCGTTGCACGGTGGCGACGTCCGCCTCGGGTGCGGTGTCATGGTTCGCGCACAGCCACGCCACGAGCTCTGGGTAGATGTTCGCCGCGTAGCCGCTGAAGCCCGCACCGCCGGCGCGAAGGCTCTCGACGAGTGAGGAGATCTCGGCGTTGTAGTGGCGTAGCGGTGACCCGGCCAGGACCTCGATCCGGGCCGCCATCACGTCGACGCGGTGGCTGGTGTCCTTGTAGAACGTGAACCTGCCCGTGTCGGACAGCCACCGGACCGTCTCCAGCGTGAGCAACCTCTTGTAGGGCACCGGGCACTCGTACACCCCGAAGTCGAGGTCGGGCACCCGGTCGAGGATCCGCTCGGCGCCGCGGATCCACGCCGTGTCGTCCTCGTCCGGGGCGGCCAGCAGCGGGCTGACCAGGACCGCGGCGCTCACCCCCGCGTCCGCCAGCCCGGCGGCAGCCTCGGCCGTCTCGTCCGGGCCGGCGCCGATCGCCGAGGCGATCACGGGCACCCGGCCGTCGACCGTCTGGACGACACGGCGGGCGAGCGCGATGCGTTCGGCCGGCGTGAGGTCGTACATCTCGCTGGACAGGGCGACGGTGAAGACACCGGCCGACCCCAGCTCGACGAGCCAGTCGGCGTAGGCCGCGACCTGATCCCAGTCGATCGAGCGATCGGCACGGAACGGGGTCAGCATGACGGGCCAGGCGCCGTCGGGCAGGAGTGTGGGCACGAGAGTCCTTTCGGGGACGGGCTGGATCAGCCCTTGAGGGAACCGCTGATGAGGTCCAGCCGCCAGTAGCGCTGGAGGAACAGGAAGAGCGCGATGAGGGGTACCACGGCGAGCAGGCACCCCATGATCACGAAGCTGTACACGTTGGTCTGGTCCGAGCCCTGGTTCATCATCGAGTAGAAGCCGACCGTGAGCGGCATCATGTCGCTGCGGGTGACCATGATGAACGGGAGCAGGAAGTTGTTCCAGATCCCCACGAACTGCAGCAGGAACACGGTGATCAGCCCCGGCGCCATCATCGGCAACGCCACCGAACGGAACAGGCGGAACTCGCGGGCGCCGTCCAGGCGGGCCGACTCGATCACCTCGTCGGAGACCGCGCCGGCGGTGAACACCCGGGTCAGGTAGATGCTGAACGGGCTGATCATCGCGGGCAGCAGGATCGACCACCGGGTGCCCGCGAGCCCGAGCTGGGACAGCAGCAAATACTGCGGGATGGCGACGATGACCCCGGGCACCAGGACGCCGACGAGCAGGTACCCGAACACGAGCCGCTTGCCCGGGAACTCGTACTTGGCCAGCGCGAACCCGGCGAGTGCGGCCACGGCGGTCGCGGCCACCGCGCCGCCGCCGGCGTAGATCAGGCTGTTCAGGCACCACTGCCAGAACGCGCCGCCGGCGTACTGCGACAGGCCGACCAGGTTGTCGACGAACCCGCCGTTGAAGCTCGGGGCCAGTGAGAAGGTCGAGAAGAGCTCGTCGGGGCGTTTCGTGGCGGCCGAGATCAGCCAGTACACGGGCAGGAGGCAGTAGGCCGCCCCGATCAGCAGGATGGCCGTCGGCAGGATGCCCGAGGAGGTGCGGGCCCGGGCCGGCACCGCCGCCGCGACCCGGTCGGGGGTGCGGGGGAGGGTGGCGGTCATGAGCGGCTCTCCGACCCGAAGGCGCGGCGCTGGGCGATGCCGAGCAGCAGGAACGACGCGGCCAGCGTGACGACGGTGATGATGATCGCGAGTGCGGACGCGCCGTAGAGGTCATTGGTGATGAACGCGTCGCGGTAGACCACCATCATCGGCACCCAATCGGACCCGATCGCGGTCGAGAGCGTCACCATCGTGTTCGGCTCGCTGAACACCTGCAGCGCCCCGATCACCGTGAACATCCCGGTGAGGATCAGGCCGGGCACGACCAGCGGCACCTTGATCCGCAACGCCAGCTGCCACTCGTTGCAGCCGTCGATCCGGGCCGCGTCGTACAACTCGTTCGGCAGTCCGCGCAGGGCGGTGTACAGGATCACCATGTTGAACCCGACCGCGCCCCAGATCGCGATGTTGGCGATCGAGGCGATGATGCCCGAGTGTCCGAGGAAGTCGGGCCGGGGCAGCCCGAGGGCGACCGCGACGTCATGGAACGGGCTCACTCCCGGCAGGTACATGAATCCCCACATGAGTGCAGCGATGACACCCGGGACCGCGTACGGTACGAAGATCGAGATGCGGGAGAACCGGGTCAGTCTGCTCGAGACGTTGTCGAGCAGGAGCGCGAACACGAGCGCGAGCAGCATCGCGGTCGGGACGAAGATCGCCGCGAATGCCAGCAGCCGACCGAACGACGGCAGCAGGTCGGCCCGGCCGAGGACCCGCACGTAGTTCTCGATCCCGACGAAGACCTCCTCGGCGACGCCGAGGCCGCCACCGGTGATCCGGCTCGCGTGCAGGCTCCGCCACACGGTGTACCCGATCGGGACCGTCAGCAACGCGGTCGCGAGGATCAGGGCCGGTGCCAGGAACAGGTACGGGGCGAGCCGGAGCCGGCTCCGCCCGCTGGTCAGCGAGGTCATTCGATCGTGTACCCGAGGGTCTCAAGGTCGCTGACCACCGAGGTCTCGACCGTCTCGAGCGCGTCCCGGAACGGCGTCCCGTTCGCGATCGCGTCGCTGAACGCGTTGTTGAACGTGTCGAACCCGGCTGCGACGTTCGGACCCCAGGTGACCTCGACCGTGTACTCGTCGATCTGCGCCGCGAGGTCGTAGAAGTCCGGCTGGTTCGCCATGAAGCTCGGCGGCTCCGCCAGCCCGTCGAGGTCCCGGCCGCTGAGCGCCGCGGGCCAGATGTTCGCGTACTGGATGTAGGCGTTCAGCGCCTCGTCGGAGGTATTGAGCCAGAGCGCGAACTCGCGGGCCTGCTCCGGATGGTCGGACTGCGTGGTCACGATGGTGCCGGAGCCGCCCATCACGCCGGCCGCGGGCGCGTCCGGGGTCCATTGGGGCAGCGCAACCGCCTGCCAGAGGCCGGCGGTCTCCGGGGCGTTCTGCTCGATGAGCGGTGGCGTCCAGACGGCGCCGAGCCAGCTCACCAGGGTGCCGTCGGCCAGCGCGGCCTGCCACTCGGGGGTGTAGGTCTTCATGGTGGCGACGACGCCCTCGTCGACGAGGCCCTCCCAGTAGTCCGCGACCCGGTCGCTGGCGTCGCTGGCGATGTCCACCGACCAGGCGTCTCCGCTCTGGGACCACCACTGGGCGCCGGCCTGCTGGCTGAGCGCGGCGAACAGTTGCGCGTCGTTGGCCGGGAACGTCGCCAGGTAGGTGTCCGGGTCCGCGGCGTGGATTGTCCGGGCCGCCTGCGCGTACTCGTCCCAGGTGGTCGGCGCCTCGATGCCGTGCTCGGCGAAGACGTCCGTGCGGTAGAACAGCATCTGCGGCGAGGTCCCCTGCGGGACGGCGTAGTTGACGCCGCCGAAGGTGGTGAGGTTCCAGGCCGGTCCGGCCGTCTGCGCCTCGCGGTCACCCATGACGTCCGTGACGTCGGCCGCGATGTCGTTGATGATGAGGCTAGGTAGGTTGTCGTAGGTCGTGTTGGAGACGTCCGGGAGGTTGCCGGCCTCGGCCGCGGCCAGCAGCTTGGCCGTGATCTCGGCCCCGGCGACGGCGGTGTTGACCTCCACCTGGATGTCCGGGTTGGCCTCGTTCCAGACGGCGACGACCTGCTCGATGTTGGGGGCCCAGGACCAGTACTCAAGGACCACCGAACCTTCGTCCTGCTGGGATCCTGAGCACCCGGCGAGAACCAGGGCCGAGGCTGCGAGGGCGCCCGTGAGGACGCCCAGACGTGTTCGTCGCGTTGCCATGTACACCACTCCTTCGTGCTGACACTGAGGTCTTCGGATCGAAACGTTACCGGTAACGTTTCGAGGTGTGGCCACTGTAGGTCGATGGCCCGAGAGGTGCAAGCCTCAGGTCGCGACGGGACCCGTCGACGCGCGGACGATGAGCTCGGGCTCGGGATAGGGCGCTTCGACCGGTCGTCCCTCGATCATCGCGATCAGCCGGGCGGCGCTCGTCCGGCCGCCGGCGTCGAAGTGCTGCCGGACCGTGGTCAGGGGCGGGTGGAAGAACTCCGACTCGGGCATGTCGTCGAACCCGACGACGCTGACGTCACCGGGCACGCGGATCCCGAGCTCGTGGAACCGGAGCAGCGCGCCGAGGGCGATGCGGTCGTTGGCGGCGAACACCGCCGTGATCGACGCCTCGGCCGCCACTCGTTCGGCGTGGGTGTACCCGGACCGGGACTCCCAGTCGCCCTCCCAGACCATGGGGGCCTCGGCTCGCTCGGACATGAACAACTCATAGGTGGCGCGCCGCAGGTGCGCCGCGGTCCATTGGGACGGCCCGGCGATGTGGGCGATCCGCCGATGGCCGAGGTCGTGCAGGTGTTCCAGGGCGAACAGGGTGCCGCGGCGCTGCAACTCGTCGGTCTCCCTCGCACCGTCCACCAGGACCGGGATTTCGATCCGCAGGCGGCTGAGCTCATCGGCGATGCCCACGGTCGGGGAGGTGATCAGCAGCCCTTCCACCCCGTTGCGGATCAGCGTCTCGACGCCGTTGGCGAGCTGGCCCGGGTCGAGCGGATCCAGGCCCACCACCTCGACGACGTAACCCAGTTCACGGGCGGCGTCACTGGCGGCCTGCAGCACCCGGCCCGGATTGTGGCCGGCGATCTCGAACCCGAGTGCGCCGATCCGGTACGTCCGCTTTGTGGCCAGCGACCGTGCGGCCATGTTCGGCCGGTACCGTAGCTCCTCGAGCGCGGCGACCACCTTGACCTTGTTGTAGGGCCGGATGCCGCCCTCGCCGTTGAGGAACCGCGCCACGGTCTGATGGCTGACGCCTGCGCGCCGGGCCACGTCATAGATCGTGGCGGAGCGCTTCTCCTCCTGGCCCGCGTCGCGGTCGCCGTCCTCGGTCACGCCCCGACACTATTCCAGCGGCTCGGTCAGGACGGATCGGAAGCGGCCGGTTCGAGCACCACGACGGGTGTCTCCCGCGAGCGCATCGCCGCGTACTCGTCGAGATCTCCCTCGAAGAGCTCGGCGTACCGGGCCCAGAGGCGCTCGCGCTCGTCGCCCTGAGCGACGCGGCCGCGCACGGCGCGCTCCTCGCCGGGCAGGTCGACCGTGGTCTGCGGGCCTGCCTGCAGGTTCAGCCACCACGCCGGCGGCGGATCGCCCCAGCCGTTCATCGCGAGGGTGACGAGGTTCGGGCCGTCCTCGATGTACGCGAGCATGACGGCGTGCGGGTCGCCGCTGCGTCGGCCGACGGTTCGCAGTCGCATCAGGCCGGCCTTGCCCGGCTTGGGTCGGGCGAGCCCGAGTCGCCCGCCGGTCCCGCGGAACACGGCTCGGTGGCCCGCCCAGAACATGCGGATGAACCACCGCGGGGGAAGTCGGGGCGGAGTGGACCGGCCAGTTCCGCCCATCGCCGGTCTCCTTCGCTCGGCCCGTCCGGCCCGATATGAAACGCTACGCGGGCAGCATTGCGGCGGTCAACGAGCGGTGCTGTCCGGCTTCCGGGGATCGATGAGTTCGATGTCCAGACCTTCGAAGTCGCGGACGTTCCGCGTTGCAAGGGTCGACCCGAGGTCCGCGCAGATGGCGGCGATCTGCGCGTCGAGCACCGTGATCGGTCGTCCGATCGACTCGCGGCTGCTCACGATCTCTCCGTAGCGCTCTGCTGCCGAGGCCGTGAAGGGGAGGAGAGCATCGGCGTAGGCCGAAAGGACCTCGCTCAACGCGGTGGCCAGAGCGAGTTTGCGATGGCCCTCGGGCAACCGCGCCAGGCCGTAGTGGAGTTCAGCCGTCGTCACCGTGGTGATCGCGAGATCGGTGTCGGCGACCCGTTCGAACCAGGAGGCCACGCTTGGTTCGGGGTGGGCTCGCATCAGTTCCGAGACGACGTTCGTGTCCAGGACGATCATGCGCCCAGATCAACCGGTCGCTGCAACTCCGTTCGGGGCGGGAGCATGAGATCGTCGACGCCATCGTGGGCGAGCGCAGCCCTGCGCAACGCGTGCATGACCGACTCCCGAGGTGGCGAGACCGCGTCCGTGAGGATCTCGCGGGCCTCGGCCTCCATGGAACGTCCGTGCTCAGCGGCGCGCAGCCGCAGGCGCTCCTTGACGCGCTCGTCCAGGTCTCGAACCAAGAGTTGAGCCATGTCCACCTCCGTGGGTTGATATCAACGATATCAAATAGTGCCAACCGCCGCGACGCTCGCCACCGCCGCGCCCACCGACTCCGCGGCCCCGGCCAGGTCCGCCTCGGTGACGTCCCGCCCGAACGTGAACCGGACCGAGGTCTGCGCCACCTCGGGCGGCACCCCGATCGCGATCAGCACGTGCGAGGGCTCGTCCGAGCCCGCCGCGCACGCCGATCCGCTCGAGGAGACCACGCCGAGCCGCTCCAGTTCCAGCAGCACGGCCTCCCCGCTGGTACCAGGGAAGCAGAACGACGCGTGGTTCGGCAGGCGATCGGCCCGCGGCCCGGTGAGCACCGCCGTCGGCACCAGGTCCAATACCCGGGCGATGAACGCCTCCCGTGCCGCGCGCACGCGGGGCGCCAGCTCGTCGCGCTCGACCTCGGCGAGCGACAGTGCGACCCCGAGGGCGACGGCGCCCGGCACGTTCTCGGTGCCGGAGCGTCGCTCGCGCTCCTGGCCGCCGCCGTGCAGCACCGGCTCCACCGGCAGCCGCCCGCGCAGGTATACCGCACCGATCCCCTTGCCGGCGCCGACCTTGTGCCCGGAGATCGAGAGTGCATCCACGCCGAGGTCACGTGCGCCCACCGGCAGCCAGCCCGCCGCCTGGACGGCGTCGGTGTGGAACAGGGCACCGCGAACGCGGGCGACCGCGGCCAGGGCGGCGACGTCCTGCACGGTGCCGATCTCGTTGTTGGCCAGCGCGATCGAGACCAGCGTGGTGTCCGGGCGCAGGGCCGCGGCGAGCGCCTCCGGCGTCACCACCCCTTCGGCGTCCACCGCCACCCGCGTCACCGTGAACCCGTGCACCCGCACCAGGTAGTCCACCGAGGCCAGCACGGCCTCGTGCTCGATCCCGGTCGTGACGAGGTGCCGCCCACGTGGGTTCGCCAGCGCCAGCCCCTTGATCGCCAGGTTCGCGCCCTCGGTCCCGCCGGAGGTGAACACCACCTCACCGGGCCGGCAGCCGAGCACGCCCGCGACCCGGGACCGAGCGTCGGCCATCGCCGCGGCGGCCCGTTCGCCGACGGTGTGGTGGCTGGACGGGTTCCCGAACTCTCCGGTCAGGTAGGGCCACATGGCCTCCAGCGCCTCCCGGCGCACCGGGGTCGTCGCGGCCGCATCCAGGTACAGCATCAGCCCACGCTCACGTCCAGCCCCAGGTCCAGGGCGGGGGAGGAGTGGGTCAGCGCGCCCACGGAGATCACGTCCACGCCGGTCTCGGCGATGGCGCGCACGGTGTCCAGACGCACGTTGCCGCTCGCCTCCACGATCGCCCGGCCATCGATCAGGGCGACCCCCGCACGCAGCTCGTCGAGCGTGAAGTTGTCCAGCATGATCGTGTCGACCCCGGCAGCGAGGACCGCGTCGAGCTGGTCCATCCGGTCCACCTCCACCTCGATGTGCGTGGTGTGCGGCAGGCGCTCGCGGGCAGCCAGCAGCGCCTCGGTGACGCCGACGCCGGAATTCACCAGCACCGCCAGGTGGTTGTCCTTGACCATCACCGCATCCGACAGGGAGAACCGGTGGTTGTGCCCGCCGCCGGCCCGCACGGCGTGCCGCTCGAGCGCGCGCAGCCCCGGCGTGGTCTTGCGGGTGTCCACGATCCTCGCCCCGGTACCCGCGACGGCCTCTACATAGGCACGCGTCGCCGTCGCGATCCCGGACAGTCGCTGCGCGAAGTTCAACCCGATCCGCTCGGCCTGCAGCACGGCGCCCGCCGGGCCGACCACCCGGGCGAGCGTCGCCCCCGCGGCGAACGCGGCGCCGTCGGGCTCTGTCAGCGTGACCTCGACCGAAGGGTCGGTCAGCGTGAACGCGGCCGCGAACACCTCGCCGCCGGCCAGCACGCCATCGGTGCGCGCCACCAGGTCGGCGGTCGCGGTGGCCGACGGCGGCACCAGCGCCGCGCAGGTCAGGTCGCCCCAGGGCGCGTCCTCGGCCAGCGCGGCGGCCACGGCCGCCTCGATCACGGTCCGGGTCAGCATGCGCCCACCGCCACGTTCCGGGCCGGCTGTGCGAGGGCGGGCGCGTCGGTGCGGAAGTGCGCCCCGACGGACTCGGTGCGTGCCAGCGCCGCCCGTGCGGTGAGCCGGGCCAGCAGGAGCAGGTTCGCGTCCTCGTGCTCGGCGGGGGACTGCGGCGCAGGTGCGCTCGCGGCCCAGACGTCCAGGGTCTCGATGGCCCGCGTGAGCCCGCCGCCGCCCCGGCGCAGCCCGACGGCGTCCCACATCAGGTCCTGGACCGCGGCCCGGGAGAACCCCGACACAGCGCCCGCCCCACGAGCGGACCCCGGCACCCGAGTGCGCACGATCTCGCGCATATCTCGAGAGGTGAGCGTGGTGTTACGCACTCGCGTGCTGGGGTGTGCCAGGGCCTGCACCGCGCGGTGGGCGAACACCGCGCCCTCGAGGAGCGAGTTCGAGGCGAGCCGGTTCGCGCCGTGCACGCCGGTCCGGGCGACCTCGCCGACGGCGTACAGCCCGGGCAGCGAGGTGCGGCCCCAGAGGTCGGTGACCACGCCGCCCATCCAGTAGTGCGCGGCCGGGGTGATCGGCACCGGGGTCCGCGCCCAGTCCAGCCCGGCCGCCCGCACGGCGGCGTCGATGCTCGGGAACCGGTGGGCGAGCACGTCCGCGCCGAACGCGGTGGCATCCAGGTAGACCGGCGCGCCCGTCGCGGCCATCCGGTCGGCCACGGCCCGGGCCACCACGTCCCTGGGGGCGAGCTCGGCGTCGGGGTGCACGGCGAGCATGAACCGTTCACCGTCGGCGTCGCGCAGCACCGCACCCTCGCCGCGCACGGCCTCGGAGACCAGGAAGTTCCCGGGCAGGGCGAGCGTGGTCGGGTGGAACTGGTAGAACTCCAGGTCCGCGAGGGCGGCGCCGGCCCGCGCGGCCGCAGCGGCGCCGTCCCCGGTGGCCACCGCGGGGTTGGACGTGTACGGGTACAGCTGGCCGGCGCCGCCGGTGGCGAGCACTACGGCGTCCGCACGGACCTCGAGGACGCCAGCCTCGCCGTCGAGCAGGCTGGCCCCGACCACGCGACCACCGGCGACCATGAGGTCGGTCAGGAACGTGTGCTCGTGGATCGCGACCGCGCTCGCGCGCACCCGCGCGGTCAGCGCCGCCTCGATCCGGGCGCCGGTGGCGTCGCCGCCGGCGTGCAGCACCCGCGGGAACGAGTGCGCGGCCTCCAGGCCCTGGGCGAAGCGGCCGCCGGCCATGTCGAACTCGACGCCCGCGGCCACCAGGTCCCGGATCCGGGCCGGGCCCTCGGTGCACAGCACCCGGACCGCCTCGCGGTCGCACAGCCCGGCGCCGGCGGTGAGGGTGTCCGCGATGTGCGCCTCGACGTCGTCCTCGGCGAACATCACCGCGGCGATGCCGCCCTGGGCGTAGCGGGTGTTGCTGAGCCCGAGGTCGCCCTTGGTGGCCAGCACCACGTCGTGGGTGCGGGCGGCCTCCGCGGCCGCGACCAGCCCGGCGATCCCGGAGCCGATGACCAGCACGCGCGCCATCTCAGGCTCCCGCCACGGGCGGCTTGGCGGCGAGCATCCGTTCCAGCGCCAGCCGGGCCGGATCGGCGACGTCCGCCGGGACCGTGATCCGGTTCGGCACCTCGCCGGCCACCAAGGACTCCAGCACCCAGGCCAGGTAGCCCGGGTGGATCCGGTACATCGTGGAGCACGGGCACACCACCGGGTCCAGGCAGAAGATCGTGTGCTGCGGGTACTGCGCGGCGAGGCGCTGGACCAGGTTCACCTCGGTGCCGATCGCGAACGTGGTGGGTTCGGTGGCGGCGTCGATCGCCTTGCGGATGTAGTCGGTGGAGCCGGACTCGTCGGCAGCGTCCACCACCGGCATCGGGCACTCCGGGTGCACGATCACGCGCACGCCGGGGTGCTCGGCGCGGGCCTGCTCGATCTGCCCCACCGTGAACCGGCGGTGCACCGAGCAGAACCCGTGCCACAGGATCACCTGGGCGTCACCGAGGGCCCGCTCGTCGTTGCCGCCGAGGGGCTTGTTCGGGTTCCACATCGGCATCGCCTCGAGCGGTACTCCCATCGCCTTGGCGGTGTTGCGCCCGAGGTGCTGGTCCGGGAAGAACAGCACGCGCTGCCCGCGTTCGAACGCCCACTCCAGCACCGTGGCCGCGTTCGAGGACGTGCACACGATGCCGCCGTTGCGGCCGCAGAAGCCCTTCAGCGCGGCGGAGGAGTTCATGTAGGTGACCGGGATGACCGGCACCCTGCCATTCTCGTCGGGCTCCGTGCCGTACAGCTCGGTGAGCTGCTCCCAGCACTCCTCGACCTGGTCGATGTCCGCCATGTCCGCCATCGAGCAGCCGGCGGCCAGGTTCGGCAGGATCACGGCCTGCTCGGGGCCGGAGAGGAGGTCCGCGGTCTCGGCCATGAAGTGCACGCCGCAGAAGACGATCGCCTCCGCGTCCGGGCGGGTGAGCGACGCGTTCGCGAGCTGGAAGGAGTCGCCCACGAAATCCGCGTGTGTGACGACCTCCTCGCGCTGGTAGAAGTGTCCGAGGATGACCACCCGGTCGCCGAGCGTCGCCTTCGCGGCGCGCACGCGCGCGTCCAGGTCGGCCGGGTCCGCCTCGCGGTACTCCCTGGGCAGTTCGCCCTGACGGGGGGCGACGGCGGGGGGTGGGTCCGCCAGCGACGCGCCGGGCCCGTAGCCGGGACTGGCGTCGAACGCCCACGGGCCGCTGGCAAGGTCCGGGCTGCAGGTCGAGCCCGTGGCCCGGCCGGCGTCGATGAGCTGGATGGTGGTGTCGACCGAAGCGGTGGTCGTCATGGGGTCTCCTCGGTGGAGGTGGGGGATTTCTGCGGTTCGGGGGCCAGCGGGCCGAGATCGACCGGCTCGATGGCGGTGTCGTAGCGGTACAGCTGGGCAGGCCGGTGCCGGCCGCCGGTGCGGACCTGACCGGTGGGGACGACGGCGCCGCTCGCCTCGACCTGGCGGCGGAAGTTGGCCGGGTCGACCGGTTTGCCGAGCACCACCTCGTGCACCTCGCGCAGCTCGCGCAGGGTGAACGTCTCGCCAAGGAAGGCGTGGGCGATCCGGGAGTACTCGACCTTCGTGCGCAGCCGCCAGAGCGCGTAGTCCACGATCCGGTTGTGATCGAAGGCCAGGTCCGGCAGCCGGTCCGCGGCGAGCCAGCGCACGTTCTGGCCGGTGGTGGCCAAGTGTGCCTCCTCGGCGCCGATCATCGCCCAGTACACGACCGAGACCACCCGCCCGTGCTCGGCGCCGGGCCGGTCCGCGTCGCCGAACGCGTAGAGCTGCTCCAGGTAGTTCGGGCGCAGCCCGGTGGTCTCCAGCAGGGTCCGGGAGGCGGCGTCGGCCAGGCCCTCGTCCTCGCGCAGGGGACCGCCAGGCAGCGCCCAGCGTCCGTCGAACGGGTCCCGCAGGCGCACCACGAGCGGCAGCCAGAGCTGGGGCCGGGTGCCGACCGCGGCGGAACTGCGCTCGTCGGGGCGCAGCGCGAAGATCACCGTGGACACCGCGAGCGTCGGTGCCATGGTCACCTCCTGGAGAGTAAGAGTCATTGAGACGTTAACGCTGGACTGATCTTAAGGTCACTCGGACAATAACGTCCAGTCCGGTCCAACGGGCGATACGCTGGGCAGCCTTGACGAGGAGGTCCAGCAGTGCGGCGGCTGATCATCGACACGGACCCGGGCATCGACGACGCGATCGCGCTGTTGTTCCTGTGCGCCGCCGCGGCGGCGCCGGCGAACGGGCTGCAGATCGACGGCGTCACGACCGTCGGCGGCAACGCCGACCTGGACCAGGTGACCGGGAACGCACTGCGCCTGCTGGAGTTCGCCGGCCGGACCGACATCGGTGTGTATCGCGGCCGCGAGGGCAGGGCCGCCCGTGGCCGGGAGTTCAGCCCGGACGTGCACGGCGCGGACGGGCTCGGCGGCGAGGGTGGCCGGACGGTCACCATGCGCGAACGGGAGGAGTCCGCCGTCGACTTCCTCCTCTCGCACACCGCCGCCCACCCGGGCGAGGTCACGCTGCTCACGCTCGGCCCGCTGACGAACGTCGCGGCAGCCGTCGCGGCCGACCCGGCGTTCGCCGGCAACGTCGCCTCCCTGGTGCTCATGGGCGGGGCGGAGGGCGGGGGCAACATGACGCAGTGGGCCGAGTTCAACCTCTGGTGCGACCCGGGGGCGTCGGAGGCCGTGTTCGCCGCGGGCTTCCCCGACGTGGTCATGGTCGGCCTGGACGCGACCGCGGAGGCGGATCTGACGCCGGGGATCGGCGAGTTGCTGCTCCGCCTGGACACCCCGGTGTCCCGCTTCATCCACGCGATCACCCGCACGTACGCGAACTTCGCGTTCATCGCCAACGGGAGCCTGTCGTTCGACCTGCACGACCCGCTCGCCGCCGCCTACCTGCTCGACCCCGAGGTGATCGCGACAGCCGAGGCCGACGTCACCATCGCCGTCGACGGCGAGCAGGAGGGCAGGTCCCTGGTGGCCCGCACCGGCGACTTCCCGGGCACCGCGGCCAATGCCCTCGTCGCCACCGGCGCGGACACGGCCCGCTTCTACCGGCTCCTGCTGACCACCCTGTTCCCGGAGTCCGCCGCGGAGGTCGAGCGCGTCGTCGCTGACGAGTACCGCTGACGATCCGACGAGTATGCCGACGGCGTCGGGCGACCTGCCGGTGTGCCGGTCGGGCGGCGGTGACTACGCCGAGACCTCGGCCGCGTCGCTCTGGGCCTCGGCCGCACCGGCCTCGGCACACCCCTCGAACGGGGCGCGGTCCAGTTCGCTCGCGGCCCACCGGCCGAGCTGATCCAGGATCGGCTGCAGGCTCTCTCCGCGCTCGGTCAGCGCGTAACTGATCTGAGGCGGGCGGCCATCGGTCTCGGTCCGCACGACCACCCCGAAATCGGCCAGGTCCACGAGCCGGTCGGCCAGGACCGAGTCCGTGATCGGACCGACGGCCCGGCGCAACTCGGAGAACTTCATCGGCCCGTTGCGCAGCACCGAGAGGATCGGTCCGCTCCAGCGCTTGCCCAGCAGGTCGAACGCCCGGCGCACGCCCGTGTCGCACTCCGCGTGGCTGTGGGCATCGGCAGACATCTGCTGAGTTTACCCTGCCCGAGGGCCTGGTGCTCGGTTTTCACGAGTGCTAGGTTTCTACGAGCACTAGCATCCTGCTAGTGACTTGAACCCGCTCGGAGGTCCCATGCCCACCCTGTTCCGCCTCGACGCCAGCATTCGATTCGAGGGCTCGCACAGCAGCCGGATCGCCGACATCGTCGAGTCCGAGTGGCGCGCCCAGCACCCGGACGGCGCCGTGGCAACCCGCCACCTCGGGCGCGACCCGATCCCGGCCGACGCCTGGCCACAGGCCGCCTTCGCGCCGCCGACCGGACGTTCCACGCACCAGCAACGCGCCGTCGACCTCGCCACCGAGCTGGCCGACGAGCTCCTCGCGGCCGACGTCCTGCTGCTGGCGGTGCCGCTGTACAACTTCGGGGTCTCCCAGCACTTCAAGACCTGGACGGACCTGGCGCTCACCGACCCGCGGCTGGCCCCCGGGGACTCGCCGAGCCTGGCCGGCAAGCGCGCGGTGCTCGCCACCGTCCGTGGCGGCGCGTACGGCGCGGGGACCCCGCGGGAGGGGTGGGACCACGCGACGCCGTGGATGCGGCGCATCCTCGAGGATGTCTGGAACCTGGACCTGGACGTGGTCGAGACGGAGTTCACGCTCGTCGGCACGAACCCGGCGCTCGACCAGTTCTCCGACCTCGCTGCCCGCATGCACGCCGAGGCCGAGGAACTGGCCCACGAGTACGGGCGAGCCCTGGCGAAGGGCGCCCGCGCGGCGGCCTGACCTGCGCGTTCGGCACCGCCGCCAGCGGCTCGGCGGACCGTGGCCGCCCGGGCCGTGGCCGGAGTCGGCCGAGGAGGTCGACCGGGTCGTCGCCGGCGAGTACCCGTGACGATACGATGGCCCCGGTATCTGTTCGCGCGTGAAGGGTTTCGCCTCGGTGGTCACAACGTCTCGCCTCCTCAAGATCACCGGTTCGTTGGCCGTGGGCGCCCTGGCCCTCACGGCCTGTTCCGCGAACCCGGGCGCCGCGGCCGTCGTGGACGGGAGCCGCATCACCGAGAACACGTTGGCCACCACGGACACCCAGTTGTCCCCGATGCTGACCGCGGACCCCGCCCCGACGCAGGTGCTCCAACTGCTCATCGCGGCCCCGCAGTTCCTCCAGGTCGCCTCCGAGAACGGGATCGCCTACTCCGACCAGCAGGCGCAGGAGGTGCTCGAGGCCACTGCGGCCGCTCAGGGCGTGCCGGTCGCCGACTACAGCGCGGACACCCTGCGGGTGACCCGGATGATCCTCGCCCAGGGCGACCTCAGCCAGAGCCCGGACGGTCAGGCGATCCTCGACGACGCCAACGCGCGGCTGACGGACTCCGACGTCGTGATCAGCCCCCGCTACGGCGAGTGGGACGCCGAGGCCAATGCCATCGCAGCCGTCACTCCCGACTGGATCCTCGCACCCGAGGCCCCGGTCGCCGGATGAGCGTCCCCGGTCCCGGCGAGGCCGACCGCCCAGGTGGCGCTCTCCTCGACGCGGTGGCCGTGATGGACCGGCTGCGCTCCCCGGGCGGCTGCCCGTGGGACGCCGAGCAGACCCACGCCTCGCTCGCGCCGTACGCGATCGAGGAGGCCCACGAGGTCGCGGAGGCCGCCGAGTCCGGTGATGCCGCCGCGCTTCAGGAGGAGCTCGGCGACCTGTTGCTGCAGGTGCTGTTCCACGCCCGGGTCGCCACCGAGGCGTCCGACGGCGTCGCTTTCGACATCGACGACGTCGCCCGCACGCTCGTGGCCAAGCTGGTGCGCCGCCACCCGCACGTGTTCGCCGCCGATGCGGGTGCCGCCGCGCTGACGCCCGCCGACGTGAACCGGAACTGGGACGCGATCAAGGCCCAGGAGAAGGTTCGCGAGTCGATCCTCGACGGCATCCCACCACACCTGCCGGCCCTGGCCCGCGCGCAGAAGGTGCTCGGCCGGGCCCGCAAGGCGGGCCTCGAACCGGACCACCACGAACCCGCACCGGACCCGGCGAGCGAGCCCGCGCCGTCGGACATCATCGGCGCCGCCCTGCTGGAGCTGGTCCGCCGCGCGGACGCCGAGCACGTCGACGCCGAGGCTGCACTGCGGGCGCAGACCCGGGCCCTGGAGGCCAGGATCCGCGCCGCGGAACGGGATCTCCCGCTCTGAACCGACACGTCCCGGGCCACTATCGTGGACCGTGGCTCACCGAACCTGAACACCACAACATTGAAGGAGTCACTGTGGCCACCATTGAGGCCGTAGGAGCGCGCGAGATCCTCGATTCGCGCGGCAACCCGACCGTCGAGGTCGAGATGGCGCTGGAGGACGGCTCGTTCGCACGCGCCGCCGTCCCGTCGGGCGCGTCGACCGGTGCGTTCGAAGCCGTGGAACGTCGCGACGGCGACAAGGGCCGCTACCTGGGCAAGGGTGTGCAGAACGCCGTCGCCGCGGTGACCGACGTCATCGCCCCCGAGATCCTCGGCCTCGACGCCGCGGACCAGCGCCACCTCGACCAGACCCTGATCGACCTGGACGGTACCGCCAACAAGGGCAAGCTCGGCGCGAACGCCATCCTCGGCGTCTCCCTCGCCGCCGCCCGCGCGTCCGCCGAGAGCGCCAACCTGTCCCTGTTCCGCTACATCGGCGGGCCGAACGCACACGTGCTGCCGGTGCCGATGATGAACATCCTCAACGGCGGTTCGCACGCCGACTCGAACGTGGACATCCAGGAGTTCATGGTCGCCCCGATCGGTGCGGGCACCTTCAAGGAGGGCCTGCGCTGGGGCACCGAGGTCTACCACGCGCTCAAGTCCGTGCTCAAGGACCGCGGCCTGGCCACCGGCCTCGGCGACGAGGGCGGCTTCGCGCCGAACCTCGAGTCCAACCGCGCCGCGCTCGACCTGATCCTGGTCGCGATCGAGAAGGCCGGCTTCACCGCGGGCCGGGACGTCGCGCTCGCCCTTGACGTGGCGGCCACGGAGTTCTTCTCCGACGGTGCCTACCAGTTCGAGGGCAAGGCCACCTCGCCCGCCGACCTCGTCGCCTACTACGAGACCCTCGTGGCGGAGTACCCGCTGGTCTCCATCGAGGACCCGCTGTCCGAGGACGAGTGGGACTCCTGGGCCGAGCTCGTCGGCAAGGTCGGCGACAAGGTCCAGCTCGTCGGCGACGACCTGTTCGTCACGAACCCCGAGCGCCTCGCGAAGGGCATCGAGCTCGGCTCCGCCAACTCGCTGCTGGTCAAGCTGAACCAGATCGGCACCCTGACCGAGACGCTGGACGCCGTCACCCTGGCCCAGCGCAACGGGTTCACCGCGATGGTCTCGCACCGCTCCGGCGAGACCGAGGACACCACGATCGCGGACCTGTCCGTGGCCGTGAACGCCGGCCAGATCAAGACCGGAGCGCCCGCCCGCGGCGAGCGCATCAACAAGTACAACCAGCTGCTCCGCATCGAGGACGAGCTGGACAGCTCGGGCCGGTACGCGGGTGGCTCGGCGTTCCCGCGCTGGAACGGCCCGAGCGTCTGAGTCGGAGCGTCTGAGCCACAGCTGCCCGGTGCTGCTTCGGTTCGCACGGCCGGCAAGGCGGAACGACGGCGGGTGTCCCCTCTCGAGGGGGCGCCCGCCGTCGGCGTGCGCGGGCCGAGGCCGGACCGGCCGGGCTGTCGCCGGCACCGATGTCAGTGGGCAGTCCTTGCCTGTTGTGGCACGACTCACGCCCTGCTGCTCCGCCGAAAACCCCGCGCCGTGAGAGAACATGAGGGAGTGAGTCCCCGACGTCCAGCCGCCCCGCGCTCGAGCGGGTCCGTGGCGACGACGAATCGGCCCGCCACGTCGAGCCGCGCTGCCACCGGTGTGCGCGCGGCCTCTGCGCGCACACCGCGGTCTGCGTCGGCCGCTGCGAAGTCCGGCGCGAAGCCCGCAGCGAGGTCCGCCGCGAAGCCTGCCGCCAAGCCGGCCGCGAAGCCGACGGCCGCCCGCCGGGCCAGCGCGGCGAAGCAGGCCGGCGCCAGCACCGAGGTACACAAGGCGCCACGACAGATCACGGTCCGCACCCTCGTGCTCTTCGTGGTGATCCTGATGGCCTTCATCGTGCTCGCTCCCACGCTGCGCGCGTACATCACCCAGCAGGAACGCCACCGTGCCCTGAGTGCCCAGATCGTGGCCGCCGAGCAGCGCAACGCCGAACTGACCGACGCCGTCGAGCAGTGGAACGACGACGCCTACGTGCAGGCCAGGGCGCGCGACCGGCTCGGGTTCGTGATGCCGGGGGAGACCCCCTACCGGGTGGTCGACCCCGAGACGATCACCGGCGAGGAGCCCGCCGCCGACCCGGCCGAGAACGGACCCGTGAGCGTGCCCCCGACCGGCCCGTGGTACCTGACCGTGTGGGACTCCGTCCAGGTGGCCGGGGAGGTCTCCGACTGATGACCGCCTCCGAGAGCGATGGTGTGACCCCGTCCGGCGTGAGCGCCGCCGACCTGGACGTGCTCGCCGAGCAGCTCGGCCGCCCGGCCCGCGGTGTGGTCTCCGTGGCCGCCCGGTGCGTGTGCGGCCGTCCCACCGTGGTCCGCACCGCCCCCCGCCTGGAGGACGGCACGCCGTTCCCCACGACGTACTACCTGACCAGTCCCGGTGCCGTCGCCGCCGTGAGCACCCTGGAGGCGAGCGGGGTGATGCGTGAGATGTCCGAGCGCCTCACCCAGGACCCCGAGCTCGCCGCCGACTACGCCCGCGCGCACGAGCACTACCTCGCCCAGCGCGCCGAGCTGGGCGAGGTCCCCGAGATCGACGGCATCTCCGCCGGCGGCATGCCCACCCGGGTGAAGTGCCTGCACGTGCTCGTCGCGCACTCGCTCGCGGCCGGGCCCGGCGTGAATCCGCTCGGCGACGAGGCCCTCGCGCTCATCGCGGATGTCTGGAGACCGGACCGCTGCACCTGTTGACGCCCGGAGGTGGGAGGCTGTGGGGGTGACTCGTGTGGCTGCCATCGACTGCGGAACGAACTCCATCCGGCTGCTCATCGCGGACCGGTCCCCGGACCGGCGCTCGCTGACGCATGTGGTCCGCCGGCTGGAGATGGTCCGGCTCGGGCAGGGCGTGGACGCGACCGGCCGGTTCGACCCGGTCGCACTGGCTCGCACCCTCGCCGCGACCGAGACCTACGCGCAGCTGTGCCGGGAGCATGGCGTCGAGGCGATCCGGTTCGTGGCCACCTCGGCGACCCGTGACGCGAGCAACCGGGACGAGTTCCTCGACGGCGTCCGTGAGCGTCTCGGCGTTCCGGCGGAGGTGATCTCCGGGGCCGAGGAAGCCTCCCTCTCGTTCGCCGGCGTGATCAGTGGGATCGGGCCGCGGGCCGAGGCCCCCTACCTCGTCGTCGACATCGGTGGTGGGTCCTCCGAGCTGGTCCTCGGGCGGACGAGCCCGACGGCGTCCATCTCGTTGGACATCGGATCGGTGCGCCTGACCGAGCGGCACCTGCGCGACGACCCGCCCACCCCGGCGCAGGTCGAGGCGGCCGCGGCGGCCATCCGCACCCTCCTCGACGACGCCGCGGCACGGGTGCCGCTCGGCCAGGTGGCCACCCTGGTGGGCGTCGCCGGGTCGGTCACCACCGTCACCGCCCATGCCCTCGGCCTGGACACCTACCGCCCGGAGCGGATCGACGGTGCCATGCTGCCCGTCGACCAGGCCCTGGCCGCCTGCCAGGACCTGGTCGCGATGGACCGGGCGGCGCGGGTCGCCCTGCCCTACCTGCACCCCGGCCGCGTGGACGTGATCGCTGCCGGTGCGCTGATCTGGTTCGAGATCATCTCGCGGGTGGTCGCCGAGGTCGCCGCCGCCGGGGGATCGCTCACCCACGTGCGGACCAGCGAGCACGACATCCTCGACGGCATCGCGCTCACGGTCGGTCCGCCCGAAACCCCTGACACCGCCACGCCCGATAGGCGATGACGGCGGGCGGGCGTCCGCCCGGCGTCGACTACGCGTCCACACCACGCTGGGTGCGGATCGCCAGCATCCCGGTCATGGTCATCGCCGGGGCGCTGACGTCGGTGCAGGCCCTCATCAACGGCACGTTCCGCGCCGAGCTCGGCACCGGGATGCGCGCGGCCGGAGTGGCGGCCACGGTCTCGATGCTCGGCGGGTTGACGACGATCCTGATCATCGCGGTCTCGATCCCGACGGCGCGGCGGGGCGTGGTCACACTCGCGCGCGCCATCCGGTCCGGCTCCTACCCGTGGTGGACGTTCGTCGGCGGCTGCGTCGGCGGTGTGTTCGTGCTCAGCCAGGCGCTCTCGGTGAGCGTGATCGGGGTGGCCCTGTTCGCCGTCGCCGCCGTCGCGGGCCAGACCACGGCGGCCCTGCTGGTCGATCGCACCAGCCTGGCCCCGGGCGGCCCGCAACCCCTGAGTCCGGGCCGCGTCGTCGCCGCCGGGTCGGCCGTCGCGGCGGTGCTGATCGCCTCTATCGGCGGGGTCGCGACCGGGCCGGACGCTTCCTGGGAGGTCGTCGTCCTGGTGCTGTTGCCGTTCCTCGGTGGAGCGGGCAATGCGTTCCAGCAGGCCGTGAACGGCCGGGTCGCCCGGATCGCCGGGCCGGTGCCGTCCACCGTGCTGAACGTGACCCTGGCGACCACCGTGGTGGTCGTGTTCCTGGCCGTTAGCCTGATCGCACCAGGGGAGGATCTCGGGGCGTGGCCCACGCAGTGGTGGATGTACCTGGCCGGGCTCATCGGGATCACGTTCATCTTCCTGGCCGCCGCGCTGGTGCACGTGCACGGTGTGCTCACCCTCGCCCTGCTGACCATCGCCGGCCAGGTGATCGCCGCGGAGGTGCTCAACGCGCTCACCCCGGGCGGCTCCATCACGCTGGCCAGTGCGCTCGCGACCCTGCTCGTCGTCGTCGGGGTGACGGTGGCCCTGGTCACCGCCCGACGCCGCTCGAGAGGCAAGTAGCACCCTCGCCTCTTCCACGAGACCCTCGTTCCGCTGACCCGAGTTGTGGGTCAAGGGGCGCTGACCCGCATTTCGGGTCAGTGGAGTGACGACGGAGTTCCCACATTCGTTCGGCTGACCCGAGTTGTGGGTCAAGGGGCGCTGACCCGCATTTCGGGTCAGTGGAGTCACGACGGGGTTCCCCGACGCACGTTCCGCTGACGCGAGTTGTGGGTCACGTGGGCGCTGACCCGCACTTCGGGTCACTGGAGCCGCGCGGGCGTGCGGACCGCTGGCCCAAAGGCCGCGCCTCGTCGACTGCAATGGATTGCGGCTCTAGTATCTCCATACCCACTCTGGTACTTTCAACACAAGCCAACAAACGATTGCAGGAGACATCGATGTCCCAGGAGACACAAGCGCGGATCGGGTGGATCGGGGCCGGGCGGATGGGCGCGGCCATGGCCCGGCGCCTGCTCGCCGCCGGGCACGACGTTGCCGTGTACAACCGGACCCGGGCCAAGGCCGAGGCGCTGATCGCGGACGGCGCCACCGTCGTCGACCGCCCCGCGGACCTGGCGGACCGGGACGTCGTCTACACGATGGTCTCCACCGGCGCGGACCTGCACGCGGTGCTCTTCGGTGAGGGCGGCCTGTTCGCGGCCGGCGCCGGACCTCGCCTGCTCGTCGACTCCTCGACCGTCGATCCGGACGAGGGCGAGGCGATCCGGACGGAGGTGACCGCGCGCGGCACCCGGATGCTCGCCGCCCCGGTGTCCGGGAACGCGAAGGTCATCGACGCCGGCCGGCTCACCATCGTCACCTCCGGACCTCGCGAGGTCCACGACGAGGTCGAGTCCCAGCTGCAGGCGATCGGCCGCGCCGTCACCTACGTCGGCGAGGGCGAGCGGGCCCGCCTGGTCAAGATCTGCCACAACCTGTTCCTCGGCGTGGTGACCCAGTCCCTGGCGGAGATCACCGTGCTCGCCCAGAAGGGTGGGATCAGCAGGGCCGACTTCCTGGCGTTCCTGAACGACTCGGTGCTGGGCTCGACGTTCACGAAGTACAAGACGCCGGCGTTCGTGAACCTCGACCTGACGCCGACGTTCACCCCGGTGCTGCTGCGCAAGGACTTCGACCTCGGCCTCGCCGCCGGTCGCCGCCTCGACGCACCGATGCCGGTGGCCGCCCTGGTGCACCAGCTCGTCTCCGCCGCCGTTGGGGAGGGACACGTCAGCGAGGACTTCGCGGTCCTGCTGGAGCTCCAGGCCCGGGCAGCCGGCCTCACCCTCGAGCCCGAGGATGCCGCCGTCTCCGACGGCCTCAGCTGACCCCAGCCGAACCGACCCCCTCGCGTACCTGCCAGCAACTGCGAACGGAAGGCCTGACATGGTGACCATGAGCCTGACCCCGTCCCCCGGCCGGATGGCCGTCGACTTCGAGGAGCGGGTCGACTACGACCGGCTGCGCTCCTACCGGCTGGCCCGGGCCCGCGCCGCCCTGGACGCATCGGAACTGGGCGCGTTGCTCGTCTTCGACGTCAATAACATCCGCTACCTCACCTCGACGATGATCGGCGAGTGGGCCAGGGACAAGGTGGCCCGGTACGCGCTGTTGATGCGCGACCGCGAGCCGATCGTCTGGGACTTCGGCTCGGCCGCGCTGCACCACGAGATCTACGCGCCTTGGCTGCAGCCGGGCAACTCCCGGCCGGGCATGCTCGGACTGCGCGGTTCCGTCGCCCCGGACGCCGGGCTGATCGCGCGCGCCGTCGCCGAGATCCGCAGCGAGCTCGCGGCGGCCGGGGTCGCGGACCTGCCGATCGGGGTGGACATCGCCGAGCTGCCGATGGTGCTGGAACTGCAGCGCGTCGGGCTCGACGTCCGGGACGGCCAGCAGGTCATGCTGGACGCACGGCAGATCAAGTCCGCGGACGAGATCGCCCTGCTCAGCACCGCGGCCGCGATGGTGGACGGCGTCTACCAGACGCTGTCCGAGGCCCTCAAGCCCGGCATCCGGGAGAACGAGCTCGTCGCGATCGCGAACAAGCAGCTCTACGACATGGGCTCGGACGACGTGGAGGCGATCAACGCCGTCTCCGGGGAGCGGTGCAACCCGCACCCGCACAACTTCTCCGACCGCCTGATCCGGCCCGGCGACCAGGCGTTCTTCGACATCATCCAGTCCTACATGGGCTACCGGACGTGCTACTACCGCACCTTCGTGGTCGGCCGTGCCACGCAGCCCCAGAAGGACGCCTACACCCAGTGCCGGGAGTGGATCGATGCCGCGATCGACCTGGTCCGGCCCGGCGTGAGCACCGACCAGATCGCCCGGGTCTGGCCGAAGGCCGAGGACTTCGGTTTCGACTCCGAGATGGCCGCCTTCGGCCTGCAGTTCGGGCACGGTCTCGGCCTGGCTCTGCACGAGCGGCCGATCATCTCCCGGCTGAACTCCCTGGAGCACCCGATGGAGCTCCAGGAGGGAATGGTGTTCGCCCTCGAGACGTACTGCCCGGCCTCGGACGGGGTGTCCGCCGCCCGGATCGAGGAGGAGATCGTGGTCACCGCCGACGGCCCCAAGGTCATCACCTTGTTCCCGGCGGACGAACTGTTCGTGACGAACCCATACTGAGGACGAAGACCCACGCACGCCCGCGGACCCGACGGAGGACCGACCGATGCTGACCGACCTGGTGACCGGACTCGAGGTACCCACCGACCTCCTCATCGGCGGGAGGTGGAGCCCCGCCGACGACGCCTCGACGTTCGACGTGATCGACCCCGCCACCGCTGGGGTCATCGCGACAGTCGCGAACGGCACCGTCGCCGACGCCGGCCGGTGCGTGGACGCCGCCGCGGCCGCGGCCGCCGGCTGGGCCGCGACCGCACCCCGGGAACGCTCGAGCATCCTGCGCCGCGCGTTCGACCTGATGACCGACCGCGAGGAGCAGTTCGCCGAACTGATCGTGCGCGAGAACGGCAAGGCGTTCGCCGACGCCCTCGGCGAGGTGCGCTACGCCGCCGAGTTCTTCCGCTGGTACGCCGAGGAGGCGGTGCGCCTGCACGGCGAGCTGACCACCGCGCCGTCGGGCTCGAACCGGATCATGGTGGTCCGCCAGCCGATCGGCATTGCACTGCTGATCACCCCGTGGAACTTCCCGGCGGCGATGGCGACCCGCAAGATCGGCCCGGCGCTCGCGGCCGGGTGCACGGTGATCCTCAAACCCGCCTCGGACACGCCGCTCACGGCGCTCGCCATCGGCGCCCTGCTGGCGCAGGCCGGAGTGCCCGACGGCGTGGTGAACGTGTTGCCTTCGCGCCGTTCCGGCCCCGTTGGGGAGGCGATCCTCGGCGACCCGCGGGTGCGCAAGCTCTCCTTCACCGGCTCCACCGAGGTCGGTCGGTCCCTCCTCCGGGTCGCCGCCGAGCAGGTCATCTCCAGTTCCATGGAGCTCGGTGGGAACGCGCCGTTCCTGGTGTTCGACGACGCGGACCTGGAGGCCGCACTCGACGGCGCCATGGTGGCCAAGATGCGCAACGGCGGCGAGGCCTGCACCGCCGCGAACCGGTTCTACGCGCAGGCGGGGATCGCCGAGGAGTTCACTGAGCGCCTCGCCCAGCGGATGGGCGCGCTCACGGTCGGCCCCGGGATCGACCGGGCCAACGCCGTCGGGCCCTTGGTCAACCAAGCCGCCGTGGACAAGGTGAGCGAACTCGTCGGGGACGCCGTCTCACGCGGTGCCACGGTGAGCACCGGTGGCGGGGCGATCACGGGCGACGGCTACTTCTACGCGCCGACCGTGCTGGCCGGCGTACCGGCCGGATCACAGCTCCTCGACGAGGAGATCTTCGGACCGGTCGCACCCGTGGTGACGTTCGAGACCGAGGCGGAGGCCATCGCCCTGGCGAACTCCACCGAGTTCGGGCTGGTCTCCTACGTCTACACCGGCGACCTCGCCCGCGGGCTTCGGGTCAGCGAGGCCCTGGAGTCTGGCATGGTTGGCCTGAACCGAGGCCTCGTCTCCGATCCGGCGGCCCCGTTCGGTGGGGTGAAGCAGTCCGGTCTTGGGCGCGAGGGAGGTCACGAGGGCATGGTGGAGTACACCGAGTCGAAGTACATCGCGGTGGCTTGGTGAGGCCACCGGGGGCGCGGGGCGCCACCCTCAAAGACGTCGCGGACCGGGTCGGGGTGCATCCGGGCACGGTCTCGCGCGCGCTCAACCCGGCCACCCAGGGCATGGTCAACCCGGACACCGTGCGCAAGGTCCAGCGGGCCGCCAAGGAGCTCGCCTACCGACCGAACCCGATGGCCCGTGGCTTGAAGACCTCACGCAGTATGACCGTCGGCATCATCGTCCCGGACATCACGAACCCGCTGTTCCCGCCCATCGTCAAGGGCGCCGAGGCGGTACTCACCGAGGCCGGGTACACCTGCCTGATCGGCAACACCGACAACGACATCGACCGGGAGCGGGACGTCCTGGAGGCCTTCATCGGTCGCCAGGTGGACGGGCTGATCGTGGCCAGCGCCCAACTGGAGGACGAGGTGCTCCGACATGCGGCAGACGGGGACCGCCCGCTCGTGCTCGTCAACCGACGGGTCGAGGGTGCCCGGATCCCGCTCGTGGTGGGCGACGACGCCGGCGGCATGGAGATGGCCGTTCGGCACCTCGCCGAGCTCGGGCACACCCGGATCGCGCACCTGGCCGGCCCCCAGTTCCTGTCCACCGGCCGAGCGCGCGCGCGGGCGTTCCGGCAGAGCATGCACGAGTTCGGGCTGACCGTGGACCCGAACCTCGTCCTGGAGTGCGCGACCTACTCGGTCGAGGCCGGTGCGGCCGCAGCCGCGGCGCTGTTCGAGGCTACGGACGCTGAGAGTGCGCCGACCGCGATCGCCTGCGGCAACGACCAGATCGCGATCGGCACCTGCGACGTGCTGCGCGAGCGGGGCCTGCGCTGCCCCCAGGACGTCAGCGTGGTGGGGTACAACGACATGCCCTACGTGGACAAGCTCGCCCCGCCGCTGACGACGATCCGGGTGCCGCACGCCCTGCTCGGCGCCGAGGCCGCGCGGATCATGCTGCGCCTGCTCACCGGCGAGGACACCGCGACGTCCGTGATCAGCCTGCCCGTCGAGCTGGTGGTGCGGGGCTCGACGGCGCCGCCGCGCTGACCAGCGTGGGGTAGTCGAGGTAGCCGCGCGGACCCGGCGTGTACAGGTGGGCCTGGTCGATCGGGTTCAGCGGTGCCCGCACCGCGAATCGGGCCGGCAGGTCCGGGTTGGCCAGGAACGCCCGGCCGTAGGAGACCAGGTCCGCGAGCCCGGAACGCAGGGTCTGCTCGCCGGCGTCGCGGGTGGTCTGGTCCCGGTTCTCGCCGACGTTCGCGATCAGGGTGCCGTGCCAGCGCGGGCGCAGGTCCGCCAGGGCAGGGTAGTCGTCGCCGTCGGTGAGGTGCAGGTAGGCCAGGCCGAGGTGGTCCAGCCGGTCCACGAGCGGCCGGTAGACGGGCCCCGGGTCGGCCTCGGTGATCCCGAACTGGGGGTTGCCCGGAGAGAGCCGGATCGCGGTGCGGTCCGCTCCGATGGCGCCGGCGACGGCGGAGGTCACCTCGAGCGGGAACCTCGCCCGGCCCTCGGGTCCGCCACCGTAGTCGTCCGTGCGCAGATTCGTGTTGTCGGCGAGGAACTGGTGGATCAGGTAGTTGTTCGCCCCGTGCAGCTCGACGCCGTCGAAGCCGGCGTCGATCGCGAGCCGGGCCGAGGTGGCGTAGGCGGCCACCGTGTCCGCGATGTCCCGCTCGGACATGACCCGGGGGAGCACCGGCGCCGCCTTGGTGCCGTCCGGCAGGTGCACGGAGGCGGCCGCCGGCACCGCGCTGGGTGCGATCGGCAGTGCTCCGGCCAGCCCGGCCAGCGGGTGTCCGTTGCGGCCGCCGTGCATCAACTGGGCCCAGATCCGACCGCCCCGGGCGTGCACCGCATCGGTGACCCGCCGCCACCCGGCCACGTGCGCGGCGTCGGTCAGTCCCGGCAGCCGCCACCCGCTCTGGCCGCGGCGGTCGGGGTAGATGCCCTCACTGATGATGAGCCCGGCCGACGCGCGCTGGGCGTAGTGCTCGGCGACGATCGGCAGCGGGGTGCCGTCCGCGGCCGCGCGGTAGCGGGTCATCGGCGCCATGACGAGGCGGTTCGGCAGGTTCAGGCGGCCGCGGGAATACGGGCTCAGGAGCAGGTCGTTCGACATGTCGGAACGGTAAGACCTCACACTGGTGTCAGATTCAAGTACGAGGTGGCCGATGGCGGCAGGAGATGTGATGCGGATCGGGGAGTTGGCGCGACGGACCGCGGTCAGTGAGCGGTCGCTTCGGTACTACGAGGAGCAGGGCCTGCTGGCGGCCCGGCGCACCGGGGGTGGGCACCGGGAGTTCACCGAGTCCGCCGTCGACCGGGTGATCCATATCCAGAAGTTGTTCGCCGCCGGGCTGTCCAGCCGGACGATCGCGGACGTACTGCCGTGCATGCGCGACTGTGACGGTGGTCCCGCGGCGGTGGCGACGCCCTCCCTGGTGGAGACCCTGCTCGGCGAGCGGGCCCGGATCGACGCCAGGATCGCGCAGCTCGCGTCGTCCCGGGAAGTTCTCGACGAGGTTATCGAGGCTGCTTCGGGGGCGTGAGGTCGTCGTCCCGGTACGCCCGCCGGGCGGCAGTGACGACCACGGCGAACGGTGCCGTCGCCAGGGCGAAGCCCCACGCGAACGCCTGGTAGTGGCCCCCGGCCACCGCGCCCGACCCGAGGGCGGTCCCGAGTGCGCTGCCCAGGAACAACCCGGATGCGAACAGGCTCACCGCGACCGCCCGCGCCGCTGGGACCACTTCGGTGATCCACTTCTGCATGGTGGAATGCGCGAACGCCCAGGCGGCGGCGAGCAGGGCGCACGCCGCGAAAACACCCGCGGCGCCCTGATCGACGACGAGCGCGGCGAACGCCGCCGTGGCGCTCGCCCCACCCACACCGATCAGGAAGGCCGGGCTACGCCGTCGGGCCTGGCGTTTCACGAGAACCGCGAAGACGACGATGAACGCCCCGTACGCGGCGGTGACGACGCCGGACAGCGCGGTGCTCATCCCGCCGGCCTGCAGCAGCGTCGGCAGGAACGGCAGCGCGCCGAGGAACAGGGCACCTTCGACCGCGACCAGAACGATCACCGCGACCGCCCATCGGCTCGTGACCACCCGACGCACCGAGGCGCCGATCGGCAGTCGCGGTCCGGTCCGCTCCGGCTCGGGCAGCCGCCGCAGGGCCACGACCAAGCCGAGGACGAGCACACCCCCGACGGCGAACGGGAGCCGCCAGTTCATCAGGTCGGCGAGCGCGGCGGCCCCGAGCGTTGCGGCGGCCATGCCGAGCGCCGTGGCGGTCATGATGTCCGCCAGCGGGCCGTGCCGGTCCCGCGACTCGACCGAGTCCCCGACGTACGTCAGCGCCGTCGGCACCGCCGCCGAGAACGCGGCCCCGGCCAACGCCCGCAGCACCATCAGGACCTCGATGGTGGGTGCCGCCGCGGAGGCGAGCGTGGCCAGGCCGCCCAACGCCAGTGCCAACCGGAGCGCGTTCACGCGACCGATCCGGTCCGCGACGAACGCCCAGAGCACCTGCGTGCAGCCGTAGCCGATGAAATAGACGGTCGCCGTGGTCGCGACCGCGGCGACCGTCGTGCCCAGGTCCTCAGCGATCGGCAGCAGCAGTGGCGCGATCAGCATCCGGTCGACCGAGCTCAGGAACGCGGCCGCCAGGAGCAGACGCAGGGAGCGCCCCGGTGCGGTGATAGCGGCCTCGTTTCCGGGTCCTCGCCGACCCCGACGGACTGCAAACGGTTGCTTGAATGTAGGCTCGGGGTGCGCCGTCGTCAAGGCGAGCGGCATTCCGACGTGGCGTACCACGACCTGCCTACGCGAGCGCTGCCGTTGCCATGGCGAGCGTCGACAATCGGCGCGATGTCAGGGGTAACGGCGCTTCGAAGTCGGGTGGCCGATTCATTGACGGATGTCGCCGGGGTCGGATAGCGTCACTCCCAACACATCTGGATCCGCCGCGGCAGCACTGTAGCTAGAACGGCAAACGATTGCAGATGAACCCGCGCTCTCGAGTGCGAAGTACCTCGGTCGATGGCAATGATGCACAGGAGGAACTGATGAGCAGGTGGACCTCACGACGGCGCCGGACCTCGGCGTTGATCGCCGGGATCGGTGCCACGGCGCTGATCCTGAGCGCGTGCAGTGGCGGTGGCGACGAGGGCGACGACGACGGCGAGGGTGGCGACGACCCCATCCTGATCGGGATCTCGCTCCCGCTCACCGGTGACTTCGCCGAACCGGGCCAGGGCGTGCAGCGTGGCTACGAGCTCTGGGCGGAGACGGTCAACGCGAACGGCGGCCTCCTCGGGCGCCAGATCGAGCTGAAGATCGTGGACGACCAGTCCAACGCGGACCGGGTCGTCGCCGACTACGAGGCGTTGATCACCCAGGACGAGGTCGACCTCGTGATCGGTCCGTTCTCGAGCCGCCTCGTGCTCGCCTCGGCCCGCGTGGTCGACGAGTACGGGATGCTCTTCGTCGAGCCCGCCGGTGCCGCCGCGAACATCTTCGAGGCGGGCTACGGCAACCTCTTCTACGCGGCGCCGGCGATCGCCGACGACCACTACAACTACCTCTTCGACTACATCATGGAGATGCCCGAGGACGAACGTCCGCAGACGGCCTCGTACGCCACGATGGACGACCCCCTCGCCCAGGGCGCAGCCTACGGCCTCAAGGACAAGCTCGAGGAGGCCGGCATCACCACGCTCGTCGACGAGGTGTACCCGCCGAACACCACCGACTTCTCCGGGATCGCCGCGGCGCTGGCCGAGGCCGATGCGGACCTGATGGTCGGCGGCACGCAGTACCAGGACGGTGTGAACATGATCGTCGCGGTGCAGCAGCTGAACTACCAGCCGCGGATGGCCGCGTTCACCACGGCGCCGACGCTGCCGGAGTTCGTGGACGCTCTCGGTGCTGGCGTGGAGGGCGTGCTCGCCCCCACCGGATATTCCCCGACGGCGGACTACGCGGGCAACGCCGAGTTCGTCGAGGCGATCGCGGAGCTGTACGACCGCGAGCCCAGCGAGGACGAGGCGAACGCCTACACGGCCGGGCAGGTGGTCCAGGCCGCGGTCGAGGCGGTCGGGTGCGCCGAGCAGGGCGAGTGCCAGCAGGAACTGATCGACTGGCTGCACGCCAACACCGTGCCGACCGTGGTCGGTGACCTCGCCTGGGACGAGGCGGGACGCCCGAACGGCGCCCACTTCATCCAGCAGTACGTGGCCGGCCAGCCGGAGATCGTGCTGCCGGCCGACCAGGCCACGGCCGAGTTCATCAACATCAAGCCGGAATGGTGACCTGAGGCCTCATGTCGCTACTCGTCCAGAGCCTCATTCTCGGGATCCTGCTGGGTGGGCTCTATGCCCTGCTGGCCTCGGGACTGACGCTGTACTTCGGGGTGATGCGGGTGGTGCAGATCGCCCACTCCGCGTTCCTGATCCTCGCGGCCTACCTGGCCTGGTTCTTCGCGACCAGGACCGGGTTGGACGCGCTCCTCTCGCTCGTGATCACGGTGCCGCTGTTCTTCGTCGTCGGAGTCGGCCTGCAGCGGCTGCTGATCACCCGGCTGAAGCCGGCCACGCTCACGATGATGTCGGTGCTGCTCACGTTCGCGATCGCGCTGATCATCGAGGGCATGCTCGGGTTCGTGTTCACGGGCGTGCAGCGCCGGATCCACTTCAGCTACGGCTCGGCGAGCGTGCCCCTGTTCGGGGCCGAGGTGCCGGTGGTCAAGCTCGTCGCGTTCGCGCTGGCCGTGCTCGCGCTCGGAGCGTTGTGGCTGATACTGAAGAAGACCGGGTTCGGCCAGGCGCTGCGGGCCACGATCCAGAACAAGGAGGCGGCGCAGCTGGTCGGCATCAACACCGACCGTGTGGCCAGCTACGGCTTCGGGCTGGGACTGGCGACCGCTGCCGTCGGGGGTACCGCGCTGGCGATGGACGCGACCATCTACCCGTCCCTGCACTGGCACTGGATCGGGCCGCTGATGGCAATCATCGTGGTCGGCGGCCTCGGGTCGGTGCCGGGAGCGGCGATCGCGGCGATGGTCCTCGGGATCTCGCAGTCGCTGCTGCAGATCCCGCTCGGGACCACCTGGGCGCAGACCGTGTTCTACGTGGCGCTGTTCGTGACGTTGATGGTGCGCCCGCAGGGATTCTTCGGAGGTCGCCTTGCGCAACGCTTCTGAGACGCTGGAACTCGAGCGCGCCCTGACCGGGGCCCGCTGGCTGACCGCGGCGAGGGTGATCGCCCTCCTGGCCCTCGCCGCGGTGCTGGTGGTGTTCCCGCAGACCACGAAGGTCGGGTACCTGCTCTCCACCGGCGTGGTGATCCTCAACTACGCGGTGACCGCGACCGGCTGGAACTTCATGGGTGGGTTCACCGGGTACATCTCGCTCGGCCACGCCGCCTACTTCGGCCTCGGCGCCTACGGCACCGGGATCCTCGTGGTGAAGGCCGGTGTCTCGCCGTTCCTCGCCCTCGCCCTGGCGGCGCTGATCGTGGCGGTGATCGCGGTGCCCATCGGGATCGCGGCCCTGCGGGTGCGGGGAGCCTCGTTCGTGATCGTGACGATCGCGTTCGTGCTCATCCTGCTGCTGATGTTCCAGTCGATGGGGTCGATCACGGGCGGTTCCGGTGGGCTCTCGCTGCCGCGGCCGTTCCCGGACCTGATCCGCACCGACCACCACCGGACCTTCTACTACATCTATCTCGGCCTGCTCGCGGTGATGCTCCTCGCCTGGTGGGCCATCGACCGGTCCCGGTTCGGGATGGGTCTGAAGGCGGTCCGCGAGGACGAGGACAAGGCGCGCTCGCTCGGGGTGCCGACGACCGGCGCCAAGCTGGTCGCGTTCATCCTGTCCGCGTTCTTCACCGGTCTCGGCGGTGGGCTCTACGCGCTCTGGTTCGGTGACCTGGACCCGGTGTTCCAGTTCTCGATCATGATGGGCGCGTACATGGTGCTGATGTCGCTGCTCGGGGGCGTCCGGTCCCTGTTCGGCCCGCTCCTCGGCGCCCTGGTGGTCGGCATCGCGATCGAGTTCTTCAAGGCCCAGTACGGGGATACCCAGTTCCACCTGGTCGCGACCGGACTGCTGCTGGCCGTGGTGGTGCTGTTCATGCCGGAGGGTGTGATCCCGGCGGTGAAGGGCCTGTTCGCCCGGTTCGGGCCGCAGGCCTCCTCGATCCGGGAGATCAGCGCGGCGGACCTGGCCGCCGAGCGGGACGCCGAGGAGGCGAGCAAGCCATGACCGTCACTCTCGAGGTCGCGAACCTGAGCAAGTCCTTCGGCGGCGTGCACGCCGTGGTCGACGCCAGCGTGTCCTTCCAGCCCGGCAAGGTGAACGCCATCATCGGGCCGAACGGCTCCGGCAAGACCACCTTCTTCAACTGTGTGACCGGGATGATCCGCGCCGATGCCGGCACGGTGACGCTGGCCGGCCACGACGTGACCAGATCGTCCCCGGACCGGATCGCCCGGCTCGGACTCGGCCGCAGTTTCCAGGTGTGCCGGATCTTCCCGCGGATGACCGTGCTGGAAAACCTGCTCGTCGCGGTGAAGAACCCCTCCCTGACCGGCGCCCTGGGCTCCGCGAAGAACCCGACGGCGATCGCGGCGGCCCGGGTGTGGCTGCGGCGGGTCGGCATCGATCACCTCGAGCACGCCGAGGCGCGCAACCTCTCCTACGGGCAGCAGAAGCTGCTGGAGCTCGCGGGCGTCCTGATGGGCGACCCCGAGATCATCATGCTGGACGAGCCCGCCGGTGGCGTGAACCCCGCCCTCATCGGGCGGATCTCGGCACTGATCCGGGAGCTGAATGCCGAGGGGCGCACCTTCGTGGTCGTCGAACACAACATGGAGCTGGTGATGAGCCTGTCCGATCACGTGGTTGTCTTCGACCGAGGCCGGCCGATCGCCGAGGGCGACCCGGCCCACGTCCAGGCGGACCCGCGAGTGCTGGAGGCCTACCTTGGCGTCTGAACAGCCCACGTCGCCGGCACCAGAGCCTGGGTCCGGGACCACGCGTGCGACCGGGGCCGCGAACCTGCTCGAGCTGAACGGGATCGAGGCCGGGTACGGCCGCGCCGCCCTCGTCCTGCGCGGCCTGACGGTCAAGGTCCCACCGCGCACGATCGTGTGCCTCGTCGGGCCGAACGGCGCCGGCAAGTCCACCGTGCTGCGGGTCGCGAGCGGCATGCTCACCCCGCGCGCCGGACAGGTCCTGGTCGACGGCGTCGACGTCACCCGGCAAGGGCCCCAGGAGCGGCTCGCCAGTGGCCTGGCCCATGTGCTCCAGGGACACAGTGTGTTCCCCGAGATGACGGTCGAGGAGAACATCCGCCTCGGTGCCTACTCGGTCAAGGACCGGGCTCTGATCGCGGAGCGGACCGCGTTCGTGAAGGACCTGTTCCCCGTGGTGGGGGAGCGGTGGTCCTCGCTCGCGGGGCTGCTCTCCGGCGGCCAGCAGAAGCAGGTGGAGTTCGCCCGCTCGCTCATGGTGGACCCGAAGGTGGTGTTGCTCGACGAGCCGTCGATGGGCCTGGACCCGAAGACGACCGCAGCCGTGTTCGAGCAGATCGTCACGATGCGTGATGCGGGTACCGCGGTGCTGCTGGTCGAGCAGAACGCCCGGCGGGCCCTGGAGACGGCGGACATCGGCTGTGTGCTCGACCTCGGCCGGCTGCACATCACCGGTCCGGCCGCGGACCTGCTCGCGGACCCGGAGCTGTCCGCCTTGTATCTGGGCGGGCGCCCGCACGAGCGGACGTAGCCTGCGAACGTTGACGGCCCGCTCCGAGGATTGCTTGACTCGGTCGATGAGCGTGAGTCAGATCAACCTTGTGGTCTCGGACCTTGAGCGCAGTCGCGCCTTCTACGAGGCCGTGGGCTGCCGGCTACGACCGATCATGTTGCCGGGCAACGAGGCACCGGGCGCCTGGGCGGCGACGACCGGCTTCGCTCCGGTCTGCCTGCACGGGACGGAGTTCGCTGCCTGGTGGGATTCTTCCGCTCCTGCCGCAGCGGCGGGCTCTGCCACGCTCGACGTCACCATCGATGCCAGGCCCGGTGCGGTGGCGTTCGTCGAGACCATCAGGTCGCACGGAGGTCGAGTGGTCCAGGAACTCGCCGACATGCCCTGGGGGCAGTCGTATGCGGTCGTGGCAGACCCCGATGGCTATCGGTGGGGAATCAGATCCGCCCTGTCGACCGAGTGACGGCTCTGCGCCGACTCGACTGGCGGCGGCTCAGCCCTTGCTGAGCACCGCCACGACGAAGTCCGAGTCCGGCGCGAACGGGCGCAGGTCCCACGTGGAGAACATGGTGTCCACAGTCAGCCCGGCGGTCGCGGCGTCGGCGAGGAACGTCTCGAACTCATAGCCTCGCCCGGCGCCGAAACCGACCACGGCACGACCGCCGTCGTTCAGGTGCTCGCGGAACCGGCGCAGCACCTCCACCTCCGTGCCCGTGGCGAGGAACGTCATCACGTTGCCCGCGCAGACGATCACGTCGAAGCCTTCGGCGACCCCCGCCGTCGGGAGGTCGAGTTCGGCGAGGTCGCCGACGAGCCACGTCGGGCCCGGGTGATCGGTCCGGGCGGCCTCGATGAGCACCTGGTCGACGTCCACGCCGACGACCTCGTGGCCGGCCCCGGCCAGGAAGGCGCCGACCCGGCCCGGCCCGCAGCCGGCGTCCAGGACCCGCGCCCCGCGCGGCAGCATGGCGTCGATCAGCCGCGCCTCACCGGCAAGGTCTGCGCCGTCCGCAGCCATGGTCCGGAACCGCTGCACGTACCAGTGCGAGTGCTCGGGGTTCTGGCTGACCTTCTGTTCCCACTTGCTCGGCGTGCGCACGCCTCATGCTACGTCGAAGAGCTCCGGGTGCTCGGCCAGCGCCTTGCGGGTCCGGCGGATGTGCAGGGCCGCCAGCGCCTCGGCGTCCTGGGGGTCGCGGCGGCTGATCGCGTCGACCATCAGGTGGTGCTCGTGATGGGTGAGGTGGCTGTGTTGGATGTCCACGTGGATGGCGAACGCCCGCCGGTAGTGCTGGGTGGTGTTCCAGAGCCGGCGGACCTGGGCCGCGAGCGACTCCGAGACCGCGCCACTGAAGGACAGCATGTGGAACTGCCGGTCCAGCACCAGGAACGTCTCCAGGTCCGCGAACTCCATGGCGTCGGCGAGCCGGTCCAGCTCGGACACGGCGGGCTCGGTCAAGGACGGGATGGACTCCGCCAGCAGCAGCGGCTCCAGACGCTCGCGGATCAGGTACGCCTCGGTGCACTCGGTCAGGCTCAGCCTGGCGACCCATGCGCCGGTGTTCGCGACCAGGCGCACCAGACCCTCGGCCTCGAGCAGTCGCAGGGCCTCGCGGACCGGGAGCCGGCTCGCCCCGAACCTCTCGGCGAGGTCCTCCTGGCGGATCCGTGCGCCCGGTTCGAGGTCGCCGGCCAGGATCTGTGCGCGCAGGCCCGCGACGATGCGCTGGGACGCGAGGGCGTCCGCCCGTGGGATGCTCGCCACGCCGCTCCCTTCTCGGTGCTGCTCGGTCGGCCCGGTCCGATCGGGTCAGTCGTTCGGATGTGCCGGGTGCCAAAGTAGCGTCGTCGCCGACTTTTCGTACTCCTTGCCGTTCGGGTAGCTCACGAGTTCGAACTGCATGTCCCAGGGGGACAGGAAGTAGACCCAGCGCTGCCCGGTGTTGTGTCGCGAGCTCGCGGTCGGCTCGCCGAGCACCCGGATGCCCTGCTCGCGCAGGTAGGCGACAGCGGCGTCCAGGTCCTCGACGTAGAACGCGAGGTGGTGCCCGCCGATGTCGCTGTTGCGGGGTTGCGGTGCCGCCGGGGTGGGCGGGTCGTAGGAGAAGACCTCGAAGTTCGGCCCGGTGCGGCACCGGAAGAACCGGTTCTCGCGCATGACGGTGCGTGGCTCCACGTTCAGGTGGTCGGCCATCCAGTCGCCGTCGGGGTCCTCGAACGGGCCGAGCGAGTAGAGCCACTCGCAGCCGATCACGTCCACGAAGAACCGGGTGGCCTCGTCCAGATCCGGGACGGTGAAGCCGACGTGCTCGGTGCCGACGAGCCCGGGTAGTGCCATGGGAGCCTCCTGTCCACACTGAGAGCGCTAGTTCGCCCAAATGTATCCATACGAAACACAACTGGCTAGGTTTGCGTAACATCCGCCGTCGTTCATCTTGTTATTGGATCCAATAGGGCCATATCCTGAGGCAGCTCACTCGTTCAACGCCGCCGTCGAAGGAGAACTGCGATGCCGCAGGTCAATACGCTCACCCCCTCGGTCCCGTGGGTCGAGGTGCGGAGCACGCCGCAGGACTGGGATGAGGCGGACCCGGCGCTGCTCGCGGCGATGCTCGGCCAGCTGCACCTGATCCGGGCGTTCGAGGAGACCGTGCTGGAACTCGCCGGCGCGGGCCTCGTGCATGGCCCGGCGCACTCCAGCATCGGGCAGGAGGGCGGCGCCGTCGGATCCATCGTCGGGCTGCGCTCCTCGGACGGGGTCAACGGGTCCCACCGCGGCCACCACCAGTTCCTCGCGAAAGCGATCTCACACGTGAGCCCGAGCATCGACCTCACCGCGCTCGTCACCGCGGACATCCGCACCGTGCTGAGCCGCACCCTCGCGGAGATCCTCGGCCTCGCCCCTGGTTTCTGCAGCGGCCGCGGTGGGTCGATGCACCTGCAGTGGCACGAGGCCGGTGCGCTCGGCACGAACGCGATCGTCGGCGGGGGAGTGCCGTTCGCCGCAGGCAACGCCTGGGCGCAGCGGCACGCCGGCACCGATGACGTGACGATCTCCTACTTCGGCGACGGCGCCGTGAACATCGGGTCGGTGCTGGAGTCGATGAACCTCACCGCGGCCTGGGACCTGCCGCTGTGCTTCTTCATCGAGAACAACCTCTACGCGGTGTCGACGAGCGTCGCCGAGGCGACCGGCGAGCCACGGCTGTCCGGGCGCGGGCCCGGCTTCGGGATCCCCGCCTGGCGGGTGGACGGGATGGACCCGCTCGCGGTGCACCTCGCCACCACGCAGGCCCTCGCGCACCTGCGCGCGGGCAACGGGCCGGCCGTGATCGAGGCGGAGGTCTACCGGTTCTTCCACCAGAACGGCCCCTACCCGGGCAGCGCGTTCGGCTACCGCAGCAAGGACGAGGAAGCCGCCTGGCGCGCGCGGGACCCGCTCGCGCGGGTGGCCTCCGAGATGGCCGCCCGCGGTCTGCTCACCGACGACGCCGCGGTGCGCGAACAGGCCTCCGGGGTGATGGCCGAGGTCGCCGCCGAGCTGATCGAGGCGGACCCGGACGGCAAGCCCGGCAGCCGCCGGATCCGGCCCGGGCTGTGGCCGGAGCGCACCTTCGTGGACGTCGGGGTCCGCGGCGACGCCCGTGAGCTCGAGGGCGGTCGGACGTTGGAGCCGGCCGAGTACACCGGAGAACTCGCCGAGCGCAGCCTCGTCGAGTGCGCGGCCGCCGTCATGGGCCGCCGCATGGAGACCGACGAGCGGTACGTGGTGCTCGGCGAGGACGTGCACAAGCTCGCCGGTGGCACGAACGGGGTCACCAAGGGCTTGCCGGCGCGCTTCCCGGGACGGATCCTCGGCACCCCGATCTCGGAGAACGCGTTCGCCGGGCTCGGCGGCGGCATCGCCCTGGATGGCCGGTTCCGCCCGGTGGTCGAGTTCATGTACCCGGACTTCATGTGGGTGGCGGCCGATCAGGTCTTCAACCAGATCGGCAAGGCGCGGCACATGTTCGGCGGCACCAGCGCGGTGCCACTGGTGCTGCGCACGAAGGTCGCCGCGGGCAGCGGCTACGGCTCCCAGCACTCGATGGACCCGGCCGGGATCTTCGCGACCAGCCCCGGCTGGCGGATCGTGGCGCCGTCCACCCCGTTCGACTACATCGGCCTCATGAACACCGCGCTGGCGCTCGATGACCCGGTGCTCGTCCTGGAGCACGTGGACCTGTACCAGACCACCGGCCCGGTGCCCGTCGACGACCTCGACTACCGCATCGAGCTCGGCCGGGCGTCGGTGCGTAGGCGGGGCGGTGCGCTTACCGTGCTGAGCTATCTGAGCATGGTCAACCACGCACTCGAGGCGGTCGAGCAGCACGGCATCGACGCCGAGGTGATCGACCTGCGCTGGCTCGACCGGGCGAGCCTGGACTGGGAGACGGTCGGCGAATCGATCCGCAAGACGAACACGGTGCTGATCGTCGAGCAGGGCGCGGTCGGCACGTCCTACGGCGGGTGGCTGTCGGACGAGATCAACCGGCGGTTCTTCGACTGGCTCGACCAGCCCGTGCAGCGCGTGCACGGGTCGGAGGCGTCCCCGAGCATCTCCAAGGTCCTCGAACGTGCCGCGATCGCCCGCACCGACGAGGTGCTCGCCGCCCTCGAGCGCGTCGCGACGATGGAGGTGTGAGCGATGCCCACCATCGTTCGGATGCCGGAGGTTCTCGCGAATGCCACCGAGGGGGTACTGGCGACCTGGCTGGTCGCGGAGGGCGCGAGCGTGCGCGTCGGCCAGCCGCTCGCCGAGATCGAGACCGAGAAGGCCGTGGTGGAGTACCAGGCCGAGTCCGACGGCGTCCTCGGGCGCCGGCTCGTGGCCGCCGGCGCGACGGTCGACGTCGGCGCACCCATCGCGGTGCTGCTCGCCCCCGGCGAGGACGACGCCGTGTTGGCGGCGTTCCTCGCGCAGGTGGGGCAGGAGGACCCGACGCCCGACGGCGGAGCGGGCCCGGCTGGTGAGGTCGCCGTCGATGGTGGATCGGGTGGTGGCGCGGGGCCCGACGGCGGAGTGGACTCGGGCGGTCGGGTCGCCGTAGGTGGTGGGTCGGGTGCCGCGCCGAACGCGCGCGACGATGCCCCGGCCGCGGGCGAGCTCGCCACCCGGGGCGGGCGGATCTTCGCGAGCCCACTCGCCCGCAAGCTGGCCCGGGACCGAGGCCTCGACCTGGCCTCGTTGCGCGGCTCGGGGCCGCGCGGGCGCATCGTGCGCAGGGACGTCGAGGCCGCCGCGAGCGCGGCAGACACCACGGACACCACGGACACCGTCCGGGATCAGCCGGCGACCGCCGTCGGGCAGGACCGGTCGGCGAAAGCCGCCGTTGCCTTCACCGACGTCCCGCACACCCGGATGCGGCGCGCCATCGCCCGCCGACTGACGGAGTCCAAGGCGACCGTGCCGCATTACTACCTGTCCGCGGAGATCCGCGTCGACGCCCTGCTGGACCTGCGCCGTCGGATCAACGCCGACGGCGGCCGGCGCGTCTCCGTGAACGACCTCGTGGTCCGAGCGGTCGCCGCCGCGCACGAACGGGTGCCGAACCTGAACGCCAGCTGGACCGACGATGCGGTCCGCCACTTCACGGGGGTGGATGTCGCCGTCGCCGTTTCCACCGACCACGGGCTGTACACGCCGGTGGTCCGGGGCGTGGAGCGGATGCGCCTGCGTGAGCTCAGCGAGGCGATCGCCGACCTCGCCGCGCGGGCGCGCGAGAGACGGCTGCGCCAGGACGAACTCGAGGGCGGCTCGTTCACCGTCTCCAACCTCGGTGCCCACGGCGTGCGGGAGTTCGCGGCGATCATCAACCCGCCGCACGCGGGGATCCTCGCCGTCGGCGCGGCCGAGCAGCGGCCGGTCGTCACCGACGGTGCCCTCGCGATCGCCACCGTGATGACCTGCACATTGTCCGCGGACCACCGGATCGCCGACGGCGTCGTGGCAGCGCAGTGGCTCGCGGCGTTCACGCGGGTCGTCGAGGAGCCGGTGTCCATGCTCGTCTGATCCTGGGTCCGTGCCCGCACGGAATCGGGCGATCCGAGCATGTTCCGGTGGTGGCACGGATGCCTCGGCCGGGCCGCTCTCCGTACGTTCCGGGGCATGAACATCACCACGCTGAAGCCCAAGGTTCCAATCGCCCCCGTCGGCCTGTCCAGGACGACCCGTCTCGCCCTGGCCGCCGTCGCTGCGCTCGGCCCGGCTTGCATGGCCGGCTGGGCACTGACCTCCTCCTACGCGGTCGCCGACTCGATCCCCACCTCGGCCGCGAAGATCATGGCCGATCCCGCCGGTGCGCAACTCAGCGTGCTGCTGCTTTTCCTCGCAGGCCTCCTCGGGGCCGCGGGTGCACTCGTGGTCGGCGCGGCCGTCCGGCGTGGCGCACCTCGGTTCGGGGGCGCCGCGGCCGCGATCGCGTTCGTCGGGTTCGTCGTCGCGACCTATCCCGGACCTGTCGCCGCGATCTCGGTCGCGCCGGCCGCCGGCCTCGACGATGCCCAGGTGCTGAGCCTGATCGCGGCATACGACGCCCAACCGCTCGCGATGCTGGCGGGCGCGCTGTTCGTCTGTCTGCCTGCCGGCGTCCTGCTGCTCGGCATCGCCGCCGTCCTCGCCGCGCGCCGGGGCACCTGCCCGGTGTGGGTCGCGGTGCTGCTGATGGCGTCCACACCGGTCATCGTGATCGGCGGTCTCATCTCGGCCCTCGCCATGGGGATCGGCTGGTTGGTCGCCTCGGTGGCGTTCGGTGCCGCGGCCTGGGTCTATGCGACGGCCGGTGACCGGACCACAATGTGATCGTGACCGCGGCGGTCGGTACTCGCAGTCTCCGGGACCTGGGCCCGTTCTGGGCGTGGGTCCCGGGCTGCCTGCTGCCGCTCTCCTTCGCGGCCGTGGCCTACGCGACCGCACCGGCCCGGGGGATCGATCCGGTCAGCCCCACCCTGTTCGTCGTGGGCGTCGGCGCCGTGACCGCCGTGGTGCTGATGTCGGGGTTGGTGCTGCACGGCACAGGGCACCATCGGGTGGCGCGCTGGGTCGCCGCTCTGGCGCTGTCGCTGGCCGCCTATGCCGCGGTCGCCGGGCTCGCGACGGTGCACGCGTCGTCGTGGGTGGTCGCCTGGGAGGGCGCGTGGTTCATCATCCCGGTGACGTTGTGCAGCATCTGTTGCCTCGTAGCGGCCGAGGAACTGCTCGAAGCCCCGGGATCCTTGCGCTGGGGAGGCATCGTGCCCGTGGCGCTGGCGGTCTGCGGCCTGGTCACCGGGTTCGGGGTGCTCACGTACGAGCCCGACTATGCGGCGTCTGCGCCGCTGGGGCGGACCGTGCTGGGGTCTCCCGCGGCCGATGCGATCTTCGGCCTGAGCACGCTCGGGTGGATGGTGTCGGCGGCGCTCGCGCCGACGCTCGTGTTCCGCGCCGCCGGTCGATCCGTGGGACTGCGCCGCGGCCGCCTGACCATCGCGGCCATCGCCGCCGCGACGCCGCTATTGACGCTCGCCACCTGTGTACTGCTGTCGATCGGGTCCGCGGCGAGCCTGCTGGAGGACGCGATCGCGACCGCCGCGCTGGCCGTGGCGTTCTGCCTCCCGCCCGTCATCGTGGCCCCCGGGCTGGCGGTCGCTTGCGCAGCCCGGGACGATGGCGTCACCGGCACGATCGGTCGGGCCGCACAGTGGGTGCTGCGTGCGCTGTGGGTCACGATCACCGCGCAGTTGGCGGCGGTGCTTGCCGCCTTGCTGGCGGTCGGCGCCGGGACACCGAGTGCGCTCGCGGCCAGCACGGTCGCGGTGGTGCTGTGCGTCGTGTTCGTGGCTGGGTACCGGCCGGTCGAGGCGCGGGTCGCCCGATTCATGGCGGCGCCCGGTCCGGATGCCCCGGAGAACGAGGCGGTGGGTGCCGCACCGTTGGAGGGGACGCTGAGTCCGCGGGAGCAGGAGGTGCTCAGGCTCATCGCCGTGGGGCAGAGCAACGCCGCGATCGCCGCCACGCTGGTGGTCTCGGAGCGCACCGTCGACACCCACGTGTCGTCGATATTCAACAAGCTCGGGCTCGGCCGGGACGCTGGCACGAATCGACGCGTGCAGGCCGCGGCGACCTGGATCCAGGCCGACCTCGAGCAGCGGCGTCAGGTCAGCTGATCGACACTGCGTGGCGAGGTTTGCTCGCTTCCATCGACTCTTCGCATTCTCGGAATCACAGGGTTTCGGGGATAGACACAAGCCCGCGGACGACCTCTCAATCCTCAGAGATCACAACGCGTCCCGGTCGGTGGTTCGGGTCGCCCACGGGCTCGGTGCCAATCCAAATGTCGGTGGTCGGTCATAGTGTTCTGGGTATGGCGCAGGAGCTGGTGAGCGGTGCGGCCCGGGGTGAGGACGAGGGGTCCTCGCGGGTGCAGTTCTGGCCTGCCGGACCGGGCTCGGTCCGGGTGCTGTTGGCCTCGCAGCGGTCCGGGCTGGAGGCGGCACTGTCGGCGATGGTGGCCGTGTGGGAGGCGTTGCCCGAGGCGGCCCGGTTGGCGCAGATGCTCCCGACGCCGGCGCTGATGACGCGCATCCAAGCCTTGGACCTGGATGAGGTCGATGATGCGACGTTGGTGGAGGTCGCGGCGGCTGCGCGGCGGGTGCAGGCGGCTGCGCAGGAGACGTTGACGAGGGCGGCGGCGATCCTGGCGGAGCGGTCGGCGATGAACCAGCCCGCCCTTGCTCTGGTCACCGGTGGGGAGGCGTGCACCGCTGGTGATGAGCTTTCGATCCGATTTGACCGCGCCGAGGTATGAGTGTTTGTCGCTGGTGCGGCAGGGCATCATGCTCACCACGATCCTGGCGAAGACCGGGACCGCGTTGCGGCTGGGCCGCATCGATGTGGCGAAGGCCAAGGTGATGGTCGACGCGTTGTATGAGGTGCCGTGGCAGGCCGCGATGGCGGTCGAGGACCTGGTGTTGCCCAGGGCGGCGGGTCGGACGCCGCAGCAGTTGCGGCGTGATATTTCGAAGGCGTTGATCAGTGTCGACCCCGATGGCGCGCATGAGCGCGCCCAGCGTAAGGCGCGTGGCCGGAAGGTCACCCGGCCCCGGGCGTTGCCCGATGGGGCGGCGTCGATGTGGATCGAGGGGCCTGCTCCGGAGGTGTTGGCGTTGGATGTCGCGCTGGACGCCGCGGCCCGGGCCGCGAAGGCCGATGGTGATGACCGGACCCTGGATCAGTTGCGGTTCGATGCCCTCGCCGGGGTCGGTTCCCAGGCGTTGGCCACGGGTGAGTTCCCCGACGGCACACCCCTGGCCGGCACGGTGGGTGGGCGGCGGCCGGAGATCCAGGTGATCGTCGCGATCGAGCACCTGCTGCCCCCGGACCTCCTCGCAGACGGGGACACGGTCACGGTTACGGGCCAGAACTCTGCCCCGGACACCCCAGCCGGGGTGGCTACCCCACCCGCAGGGCAGACTCCGGCTGCGGGGCAGGCTCCGGCTGCGGGGCAGACTCCGGCTGCTGGGCAGACTCCGCCCGGTTCGGGTACCCCTGTCGGTTCGGGTATCCCTACCGGTTCGGGTGGCCCTGACTCGCCGCGCGCTCGGGCGGGATCTGGTGGCCCGTCTGGGGCCGTGACCGGAGCGGGCTCCGGTGACCCAGCTGCGGCCGGGCCCGACGGCGGCCCGGGTGGTCTAGCCGGGTCGGGCGCGCCCTCTGCCGCACCGACCGCGGCCGACCCGTCGGTGCGGGGTCGGTGTCGGGATCCGTTGTGTCCGAACTCCGCCACGCCCCGCCAGCACGGGGCTGGGACCGGTGTGGCGGCGTCGGATCCGCATCCGGATCATCCGGATCCGCCGACCCGGTCGATCGATCCGGAGTCGGTGCCGATCCTGACCGGGTACGGGCCGATCACCCCGGCCACGGCGCGGGCGATCGCGGCGGGTGGGATCTGGCGGCGCCTGGTCACCGACCCGCTCTCGGAGGCGGTGCTGGATCTGGGGCATACCCGGTACCGGCCGACCCAGGAGTTGGCCGAGCACATCGTGGCCCGGGACCGCACCTGCGTGCGGCCCGGTTGCTCGTGCCCCGCGGGAGGGTGCCAGTTGGATCACAACGTGCCCTGGGTCGATGCCCCGGATGGGTCCGACGAGCCCGGCGACCCCTCCGGTGGGCGGACCTCGGCGGACAACCTGTCTCCGCTATGCGGCCGGGACCACAACCTCAAGACCCACGGCGACTTCGACGTCGAGCAGACCGAACCCGGCGTGTTCGAGTGGACCACCCCGGCCGGGCTGCGCTACCGCCGCGAACGCGACGAGACCACGACCTTCCTCGGCCACATCATCAACGGCACCCTCCACCCACCCCGGCCACCCGACGCACCACCACCC
>NZ_CACRYJ010000030.1 GCF_902703175.1 Occultella aeris
CGGTGGGCGCGAGGTGGTGGGGCTGGTCAGGTGGTGGATGGGGAGTCGGCCAGCTGGACGACCTGGAGGCCGTGCTCGCGGCTGACGAACTGGCCACGCCCGGGCTCGCTCGGGCGCGGCTTCGCGGCTCCGACGAGGGCGCCCTCGTCCTTGCTGCCGGACAGCACCAGGCCAGGTGCCGCCAGGTCCCGCAGGGCCTGCAGCACCGGCTCGTACATGGCTCGGCCGGCGCCACCGGTGCGCCGGGTGATGTTCAGGTGCAACCCGACGTCGCCGGCCTGGGCGAGCAGTGGGATCAGCGGGCTGATCGGGTTTCCGGTGGAAGTGGCCACCAGGTCGTAGTCGTCGACCAGCACGAACACCTCGGCGCCGGTCCACCAGGACCGGGCCCGCAGCTGCTGCGGGGTCACGTCGGGACCGGGCAGTCGGCTGCGCAGGTACTCGGCGATGCCCGCGATCTCCCCGGCCGCCTGGTCGGCGGTCGTGAAGTAGCCGGCCAGGTAGTCCTCGGGGATCTCCGCCAGCAGGGACCGGCGGTAGTCGACCACGAAGATCTGGGCCTGCTTCGGCGTGTACAGGCGCTGCACCTCGCGGGCGATCCCACGCAGCAGAGAGGACTTGCCCGAGCCGGAGTCCCCGAACGCGTAGAAGTGTGCGTCCTGGCGGGGGTTCAGACCCACCGGGCCGAGCGCGGACTCGTTGATGCCGAGCAGGATCTGGTCGGCGACGGGTGTGCCGGCCGCGAGGTCGCGGACCTCCTCGAGGGTGATCAGCTCCGGCAGCAGACGCAGCTTCGGGGGAGGCGGTCCGGTCCAGGCCGCGTTGACGGTCTCGATCAGGTGCTCCACACCGCTGCCGAGGGTCGTCGGCGATCCGTCGCCGTCGATGCGCGGCAGGGACGTGAGGACGTGGTGGCGGGAGACCACGAGACCGCGACCGGGCCGGTCCTTCGGTACGTTGGCGGCGACCTTGCGGTCGATGTCGGAGTCCATCGGGTCACCGAGGCGCAGCTCCAGCTTGGTGCCGAAGACGTCCTTGACCTGGGTTCGGAAGTCGATCCAGCGGTTCGTCGTGGCGATCAGGTGCATCCCGAACGTCAGCCCGCGCCCGGCGAGCGCCTGGATCTCCATCTCCATGCCGTCGAACTCGGCGCGCAGGGTCGACCAGCCGTCGACGATCAGGAACACGTCACCGTAGCCGTCGTCGGCTCGGCCCTCGAGGCGGCGCTGCCGGTAGGTCTCGATCGAGTCGATGCCCTGCTCGCGGAAGTACACCTCGCGGGCGTTCACGATCCCCTCCAGCTCGGCGAGGATCCGCCGCACCACATCGGGCTCGCTGCGGGTCGCGACACCGGCCACGTGTGCCAGGGACGCCATCGGCGAGAACGTGCCGCCGCCGAAGTCCATCACGTAGAACTGCACCTCGAGCGGGCTCTGCGTGAGCGACAGGCCGGTCACCACCGACCGGGCCACGGTCGACTTGCCGGACCGCGGTCCGCCGACGATCGCCATGTGGCCACCGGCGCCGGACAGGCTCAGGCGAAGGGTGTCGCGGCGCTGTTCCAGCGGCCGGTCGACGATGCCCAACGGGAACGTGAGCGCACTCGCGCCCCGCCAGGCCGCGGAGACCAGGCCGAGCGCCGGGTCGGTGGTGAGGTCCGGCATCATCTGGTCGTAGGTGAACGGCACCTCCAACGGTGGCAACCACACCTGGTGCGCGGCCGGTCCCTTGCCCTTCATCCGATCGACCGCGATGTCGAAGGTGACCCGCTTCTCCTCGGGCTCGTTGTTCGACGGTGCGAGATCGGGTTCGTCGTCGCTGTCGAGGGAGAGTACGGGAGCCGCCGTGAACGCCTCGATCTTCGCCTCGGCGACGGACCCGGACGGACCGCCGACGGACCGCCGTCGGGCCTTCGGCGGAGCCGACACGTACGCCGCACGGAACTGGATCAGCGTGGACGCGTCAGATTTCAGGAACCCGTGGCCACCGCCGCCCGGGAGCTCGAACGCGTCCGGCACGCCGATGACGGCCCGGGAGTCCGCGCCGGAGAACGTCTTCAGGCCGACCCGGTAGCTCAGGTGGGACTCCAGGCCACGCAGCTTGCCCTCCTCGAGCCGCTGCGTGGACAACAACATGTGGATCTGGAGCGAACGCCCCAGCCGCCCGATCGCGACGAACAGGTCGGCGAACTCGGGCTTGGCCGAGAGGAGCTCGGAGAACTCGTCGGCGACGATGAGTAGCGCGGGCAGCGGTGCGAGATCGCTGCGACCACCCTTGCGGGCCTTCTCGTAGTCGGCCACGTTGGCGAAGTTCCCGCTGGCTCGGAGCAGCTCCTGGCGACGCACCATCTCGCCCTTGAGAGCGTCCTGCATGCGGTCCACCAGGGTCAGTTCCTCGCCCAGGTTCGTGATGATCGCCGAGACGTGCGGCATGTCCGCCATCCCGGCGAACGTGGCACCACCCTTGAAGTCGACCAGCACGAAGTTCAGGTCCTCGGAGGAGTGCGTCAGCGCCATGGCGAGCACGAGCGTGCGCAGCACCTCGGACTTGCCTGACCCGGTGGCACCGATCAGCAGGCCGTGCGGGCCCATACCCTGTTGGGCGGACTCCTTGATGTCCAGCGCGAGCGGTTGGCCCTGCGAGGTCAGTCCGATCGGCACCCGGAGCCGGTCCCTGGGCAGCCGCGGTGCCCAGGCGACGGCAGGGTCGAAGTCGCGCACGTCCGGCAGGCCGAGCAGGTCGGTCAGTTCCGCCGATACCGTCGCCTTCGGGGCACCACCCTCGTCGGAACCCTCGACCAGCAGCGGTGCGAGCCGTCGAGCGGTGGCCTCCGCCTCGGCGATGCTCATCTGGTCGGCCATGCCGCGCTGGGGCGGGAACCCGCGCTGGAGCACCTGCATCGGGGTCAGACCGGCCTCGGCACCGGCACGGATCGTGGCGTACAGCTGGATCCGCATCGTGTTCCGGCTGGACAGCTCCTCCCAGGTCTCCGGCAGGTCCAGGACGGTGACGCCCATGACACCCTCCGGGCTGACCAGTGGGTTGCCGCCCGGGATGTGCCCGCCGTCGATCACGACCAGCACGTGCGGACCGTCGAATTCTCCGTTGCGCTGGAAGCGGCCGCGCTCGTGGATGCCCTTCGGGAGCAGAGCCTCGATGTCGGCGTACGTCTCACCGATCATCCGCGCCGGCCCGACGGCGTCCCGCTCGTGTGTGGAGTGGGCGTGGGGCAGCCACTTCACCCACTCCCACTGCGGCAGCGCGTCCGGTGCGGCCACCACGGCGATCTGGAGCAGTTCGGGGGCCACGAACGTGGCCAGGTGGCTGATCATGGCGCGGGCCAAGGACCGGGACGGCTCGGCCGACCCGGCGAGCTCGACTCGGGCAACCGTGCGGATGTCGACGCCGAGGGGGAGCGAGGGTTGGTTCGCGTGGGTGACCAGGAACCGGTGCGCGGCGGACGCGGAGACGGGGTCGAGCTGGGCAAGCGGCGACGTCTGCGGCGGCTCGAGGGTCAGGGACAGCGGCTGCGTGGACCGGCCGATCCGCGTGCGGAGCAGGTTCTGCTCACCGCCCAGCCGTTCCCAGACCCGGGCGCCCTCCTCGGCGACCACCGGTAGCGCCGCCGGATCCGGCATCAGCCACTGGGTGTGGTGCCGCTGACGCTTCGCCGCCCCGCGGACCGTGGTGCGCATCTCGGACAGGTAGGCCAGGTACTCGCGCCGGGCCGAGACCACGTCCGCGGTGTGTTGCGACTTCTGCCGCCAGATGTTCATGCCCACCATGGACAGCGCCATGAACAGGAACATCCCACCCATGAGGAAGGTTCGGCCGCTCGGACCGCCCTGGCTGAACGTCAGGACGGCGATCGATCCCATCGAGCCCAGCATCGGCAGCGCCGTGGTGAGGGTGTTGCTGGCACCCTCCGGCTTGATCAGCTCCGGTGGTGGCTGCAGGGGCAGTTGACCGGTTGGAACCTTCGGCGGCGCAAGGCGTGAGGCCGGGCCTGCGGACATGCATGACTCCTCGGGTGCTGGTGGCCGGTCCAGCCTACTGGGCGGATCCCTGCGCGCGGCGGGCGGGACCCGAGGACACCGGTGTCCGGATGGGCACCTCAGCCCATTCCCGAAGGCCCGTGGGGGTGGTCGGCGGGGGAGCCGACTCCGGCGGGATGGCTACTATGGCGGAAGTCAGCAGGCACCGGTGGGCCCTGCCACCAGGCCCACCGACTCCGAGCGCACCGGGGGGACAGTGAGCACCACCGCACCGGCTCGTCTCTTCCTCGCGGTCGTCGACGGCGACGAACGGGCGGACATCTCCGTCTCACCGGACGCGCTCGTCGGCGAGGTGCTGCGTGCGCGGGGTGCGGACCCTGCCCGGGTGGTGGCGGTGTCATCGTCGGGAGCTGTGCTCGATCCCGACCACGCCATCGGCCGACACCTCGGCAACGGGAGTGTGCTCTGGTTGGTGACCGGCGATGCCGCCGGGTCCACCGACGGCGCCGGCAGGCCAACCCGGGAGCGGCACCGGGCGGTGCGCCGGCGCACACCCTCCGGCAGCGCCGGTTGGCTGGCCTGCATCGCGGTCACCGCGGCGTGCGCGCTCCTGGTCGTGATCCACTCAATCTCGGTCGGAGCGGGCGCGGGCGTGCTCACCGACCCGTTCCGGTATGCCGTCGCGGCCCTGCTCGGCGCCGGCGCCGTGGTACTCGCGCTGCGCCGCAGCGGTGATCAGGGCGGGACCACCGTGGCGGGCTCGCACCTGGTGGACGAGACGATCCTCGGCCCGATCCTTGCGTTCACCGCCGGATTCCTGCTCGCCCCACCGGACGCGTTCGCGGTACTGCGGCTGGCCGTTGTGATCGGGCTCGTGGCTGGTGCCTCGATGGCCGCGCTCAGGCTTGCGGTGAGCACCTACCACCAAGACCCTTCCACCTCCGTGGCGTCGGTGCTCACGATGGCCTGGGTGGTACTCGCGGTGCTGTTCGGGCTGTCGCTCATCCTCGACCTGCCCGTGCACGTGGCCCCCGCCCTGATCCTCGGCGTCGTGCCCCTGGTGCTGCGGGCCATGCCGAGCGCATCGATCGCCGTCCCCGACGAGCAGCTGCTGGACCTGTCCTTCGTGGCCCGCACCGCCACGTCGGTGCGCGGGCGGGCGCCGCGGCCACCGGGGCGGGTGCAGTGGCTGCAGGTCGAGCGCACGGTGCGGTACGCCGAGCGTCGCAAGGCGGCCGGGCTCGCGGTGGCGAGCGTGCTGGTGATGGCCATGGCGCCGCCGGTCCTGGCGGCGTACGAACCGGGCACCATCACCGGTTGGGCCACTCTCGCGCTGTTCACGTTCCTGGTGATCACGCTCGGCCTCGGTCCCCGCTCCTACCGCGGGGTCATCGAGAAGTCCGCCCCACGATTCGCGCTGCTGGTGCTGCTCATCGAGATCGCGCTCGCCGCCCGGGTGACACCGGACGCGGGCCTGTGGTCCCTGGTCGGGATCGGCGGGGGCCTCGGCATCGCGCTACTCACCATGGCGATCGTGACCGGCTGGCGCTCCGTGAAGTGGTCGCGCGCCGGGGACATCATCGAAGGAATCGCGATCATCTTCGTGATGCCCGCGGCGCTGCTCGCCGCCGGGGTCATCGAAGGTCTTCAGACCGTGGCCGCCGGATAGACTGCGGCGGGCAGGCAAGCGGATTGAGGGGACGTTGATGTCGGTCGAGGTAACCGAACGCCCGACCTGGGCTGTCCAGAACGGCCCCGGCGGGGCCGCGCCGGATCCGGCGCGCGAACCGTCCGGCCGGCGGGTGGCGTCCGGGGTACTCCGGCGCCTCGCCGCGTACGCACTGGATCTGGCCGCCGTCGCCGCGGTCATCGCGGCCGTCTACCTGCCGACCCGCAGCCTCGTGCTCGGCGGCATCGTCGGAGCCGAGGCGATCGGCGCCCTGGTGCTCTGGGAGGCGCGGACCGGGCGCACGCTGGGCAAGAGCGTGCTCGGGATCAGGGCCGCGCGTTCCGACGGCCCGTACGCCCCCGGGCTGGGTCGGGAGCTGGTCCGGGCCGCCCTGCTGGGGGCCGCACACCTCGTGGCGTTCGTGGGCCAGTTCGCGCTGATCGCGACCGCCGCCGCGGACCGGTCCGGTCGCGGCCAGGCGCTGCATGACCGGGTGGCCCGCACCGCCGTCCTCGACCTTCGTCCGGACGCGGTCGGCAAGCCGGCTCCCGTGCCCGGGCTCGCGCCGATGCCCTCGACGCACGCAATGCCGGGCGGGATGCCCGGCCGCCGCGACGGCGGCTCCCAGGGCCCGGCGCCGACAGGTGCGCCTGTGTGGGCCGCGCAGGGCTCGCCAACGACCGCCCCGGCCGGGTACGCCCCCGGCAGTGCCGCGACGTCCGCCCAGGGCATGCTGGGCGCGGCGCCCGGACCCAACGCACCACGCCAGCCCGCGGCAGCGCCCGGCCCAGCCCTCGTGGCACCGTGGGAACGGCCACGTGGACCCGTGCCTGCGCAAGCGGGGGCATCGGCGGAGCGCGGGCCCGCGGCGGGTGCGCCGTCGATGCCGTCGCCGCAGCCGCAGCCGCAGCCGCAGCCCCATGGGCCATCGGTCCAGGGCGGATCGGTGCCGGGAGCCCCATGGGCGGCCGCGCCGCCGCAGCACGGGCAACAGGGCGGCCAGGCGCAGCAGGGTGCCCCGCAGGGCCGAAGCCCGCAGCGACTTACGCCTCAGGGACAGCCAGGTCAACAGGGGCTCGCGCCGCAGCCGGGCCAGGTGGCGCAGCACGGCCAGTTGCCACCGCAGCAGGGACAGCCAGGTCAGCAGGGGCACGCACCGCAGCCGGGCCAGGTCGTGCAGCACGGCCAGCCACCCCAGCAGTACGGTCGGCCTGCCGGTCCGGGCCATCAGGCCCAGGCCGCCGGCGCGCCCGGCGGATCGGCGGCGGTCGCCGGATACCCACCTGCAGCAGGCCGGCCCGCTCATCCGGAACCCGAGAGCCGTCGGGCCCGTCGGGTCGCCGAGGCGGCGGCGCCGGAGGCTCCCGGCCAGCCGGCCGCGGCGTCCGCGCAGCTGCCCGAGCACACGTTCTATCCCCGCGCCGTCGAGCCGGCCCGGGTGCCGGGTCTCACCGACGCACCCGCACCCGGCGAGGGTTCCGAGCGGCGCGGCGCCGCGCCGTCAGCGGTGTACGTCCTCACCATGGACGACGGCGCGACGGTCACCGTGACCGGCTCCGGCCTGCTCGGGCGGCGTCCACAGGCACCCGCGGGCGAGCGCTACGACCACCTCGTCGCGATCGACGACCCGGGCCGCTCGCTCTCGCGGACACACGCCCGGATCGGGATCGAGGACGGCGACCTCTGGGTGGAGGACCGCGGCTCGGCGAACGGCACGCTGGTCGTGGCCGCTGACGGGACCCAGACGCGGGCGTTCCCAGGCAAGCGCGTGACCGTCCCGGAGGACGGATCGATCGAACTCGGCGAGCGCGTCATCACCGTCGCCCGCTGGGAGAGCTGAGCCACCAGCGGCGAGCCCGTTCCCGATCTGCCGGCCCCGGGCGCTTGCCAAGTCCCTGGGCTCGACGATCGACGGGCCGCCCGCGTGCCACCGAACCTGCCGCGAAGCAGGCGAAGCCTACGCGGCCGCAGCAGCCGTTGCATCCGAAGCGACGGCACATCAGGTCGCGCTCCGTCTCCGGACCGAACGCCGGGACCCGCACGGGACGAGCCGGCCGCACTCGTCATGGTCGCAGCGGCAGCCCGGGACGGCGGCGCGGGACGGGGACGGGGACCCGACGACCAGTGGAACGCCCCGACGAGGAGCAGAACGCCCCGACGGCCGGTGGCCGTCGGGGCGTTCGGTGTGGCCAGGGCGCTCAGTCGCTCTGATCGCCTCGGCACCTCACCACTTGGGGTCGAAGTCCTCCTCCGGAGGCAGCTCCGGGAGTTGGGCGTCCCGGGAGCCGGCGTTCGCCGCGGCGCCGAGGTCCGGCGTGACTGCCTCGTCCTCGAGCTCCTCGGCGACGAGGCCGAGCCCGTGGCCGTTCTTGCGCTTCTTGTCCTTGCCGCCACCGGCTCCGGCGCCGCCCATCATGCCGGCACCGGGTCCGCCGCGGCCACCTGCGCCGCCACGGGCGTTGGTTCCTGACCGGCCCCCGGGCGCGCCGCGGCCACTTCGACCACCGGCGCCGCCCGCGGCGCCACCCAGCGGCACGCCGCCGATGCCGCCGGCTCCACCGGCTCCGCCCGCGCCACCGGCGAGACGACCGGCCGCACCGGCGCCGAGCGCGCCGCCGACACCGAGGCCGCCACCCACACCTCCGCCGATGCCGCCGGGACCGCCGATTGCGCCGGGCCCGAGGCCGCCGCCGATGCCGCCGGGACCACCGCCGATCGCGCCGGGCCCGAGCCCGCCGCCGAGGCCACCGTCCGCAGAGGTGTCATCGTCGCCCGGGTTCCAGGTGTCATCGGGATTCCAACCGTCGTCCCCGGGACCACCTGGGTAGTTCGGGTCGTTCGGGTTGTTCGGGTCGTAGGGAGGGTTCCCCGGGTAGTTGGGGTCGTTCGGGTTGTTCGGGTCGTAGGGCGGGTTGTTCGGGTCGAACGGGGGATCGGTGTCGACCGGCGGAATACCCGTGGTGGGCCCAGGGCCGATGTTGGGCGGTGGTGCCACGTTCCCGGGACCGGGAACGTTGCCGGGGCCGCCGGGCACGTTCGTGTTCGTCGTCGGGTTCGTCGTCGACGGCGGGGGGTGTGTGCCGGGTGGGGTCTCGGGGGTCGGCCGCCGCTCACCGGGGTTGAACTCCTCCGGGGTGGTGTTGGTCAGGTAGGTGCTGCCCAGGGAGGCGTCCAGGTTCGTCATGGCCTGCGTGGCAGCATCCTCGCGAGCCTGGTCCCAGCCGTCCAGCCAGTGGTTCGTCGCCACCGCAGCGGTCACGGCGCCGACGCCACCGAGGACGATCATGCCGCCAGCGGCCGCCGCGGCCTCGATGGCCCGCTTCTGCCACCAGTTCAGCTCCTGCGGTGGGAGGTTGTTGTACGCCTCGCGGGCCGTATCGATCGCGTCGAGGGCATAGGTGGTGCTGGTCTTGGCGTTGGTGAGGTCCGCCGAGGTCTGGTTCAGGCTGGACGCCAGTGTGGTCATCTGGGTCCACGCGGCCATGCCGGTCTCGCTCTCGGCACCGCTGTCGGCGCCGATGTTCTGCACGCTCTGGGACGCCTCGGTCAGCGAGGTGGAGTGTGTCCCAAGCGTCTCCAGGTCGGTCCTGGCGGTGGTGAGCCTCTCCGCAGGAATCTGACTGATCTGTTCCAGATTGTCGGTGTTCGCACCCATGTCACATTCCTCCATGCTGGGTCGGTGGTGGCTGTCGTGGTGGTGACTGTGGTTCCCCGGCCTGCTGGCCGGGCGGTGGATAGGGCTGCCGGCCGGCAGGCTGGTACGGCTGCTGACCGGGCGGCCCCGAGATGGGCTGGTTCTTCCGTCTCCCCCGGGCGGCGCCGATGATCAGGCCGGCGATCAGGAGGAGCACCAGGACCCCGGCGACCGCGGCGATGGCCAGGACCGGGCTGGACGTCTCGTCGGCGTCACTGCCCTCCGAGGTGGCGGCCGGGTCCGGATCGGTGGGGTTCTCGCCGGCAGTGCCCGCGATCTGCGCGGCACTCGGCACCGCGTCCGGGTCGTCGCGGATCAACGGGTTCACGTCCTCGAACGTGGTCGGATCCGTCGCCATCAGGGCCGGCACCGAGATCAGGCCGTAGCCGGTGTTGTCGTTGCGGGCGGGGTCGTGTGTGCTCCCGCCGGTGGTGCGGATCAGCGACTGGATGAGCTGGTTGCCGGTCGCTTCCGGATATGCGGACTTGACCAGGGCCAGTGCGCCGGACGTGAACGCGGTCGCCTCCGAGGTCCCGGATGAGAGCCACTGGGCGTTCCAGGCGCCACCCTCCCAGCCGGTCCGGACGATCTCCGTCCCGGGGGAGACCACGGTGAGCAGCGGGCTCACCACTGGGTTCTCCAGGATCTCGGAGTTGATGTCATGGGCCTCGACCGTCACGATCCCGTTCGCCGTCGCGGGCCAGCCGAGCTCGCTCGGCGGGTCGTTCGGCATGGCGTTCACGATCACGACTCCGGCGCGAAGCGCCTCCGCGAACGCCTCACCGTTGTCCTCGTTGAAAGCACCGCTGAACGACATGCTGATGATGTCGGCTCCGGCCGCCACGGCGGCCCGGATGGACTCGTCGACACGGCCACCGCAGCCCCGGTCGTTGACGACGGTCACGTAGCTGAGGATGGTGGCATCCGGGGCGACCCCCTGCGAGCTCGGGAACCCGCCCACCTCCGCGCCGTTGCCGACCAGCAGCTCCGCCATCGCGGTGCCGTGCTCGGCCTCCTCCCCGGAGCTCGTGCCCGGAAACGCCGTGCCGTCGTCGGGGCACACGTAGTCGGGCTGGGTCTGGATGTCCGCGCCGGCCAGGGTGGGGACCTCGAGGTTCACCGGGCTGTCGAGCAGCGCGATCGTCACGCCCGCGCCGGTCGCGGTCTGATGCGCCTGCGAGACACCCGTCTCGCTGTAGTACCAGAGGCCACCGAGGCTCGTGTCCCAGTCCGCCGACGCCGACGGCGCGACGAGCCCGACGAGGAGCGCGGCCGTCGCGGCCGTGGCCAGCGCCGGGCGGGTTCTGCTCAGGTTCATCAGGCCGCGTCGAGCGCCGTCTTGATGGCCTGCAGCCGCGCGGTGACGTTCTCGTCGAGGTCCTTCATGTCCTTGGCGTAGGCCGCGAGCTCCTCGTGCATGGTCACCATGGTCGCCACGTACGTGTCCAGGCTGGTCTCCATGGTGGTCAGCGTCTGGCGCAGCTGGCCGGAGTACGTGGTCGGTGACTGGACCGCTGACCAGGTCTGCGCGTCCTGCCGGTCGCGGATCTCGACGACGTCCGGCCGAAGCTTGCTCACCTCGTCCACGAGCGTCTCCAACTGCCCGAGCCGGTGTGTGAGGACCTCAGGGGTGATCTCGGTCTGTCCCATGACGGTGATCGTCTCTCTGTGTCGTGATCAGTGGTTCTGTCGGGGTGTCGCCACGAAGGGCGGCGCACGCCGAAGCCTGTCGGGGCTTCGGCGCGACCGTCAAGCGTGGCGTCGGCTCACTGGAAGCGAGCGGCGTTCTGGTTCTCGGTGGACTGGTAGTCCTGCCCGCCCTGACCCACGGCGGTACCGATCTCGGTCAGCAGCGCCTTCATGTCCGTGATCGCGGTGGTCCACTGCGACTTCGCCGTCTGGTAGGACTCGGCGGCCGCACCGGTCCAGTCCGCACGCAGCGGCTGGAGCTGGGAGTCCATGTCGGCGAGCTGCTGCTCGAGCTTGTTCGCGCCGCCGACGATGTCGGCGCCAGCGGTGGCGATGCCCTCGAAATTGGCCTTGAACGTCATATCTGTTCCTCAGTTCCTAGTTGAGAGAGCGTCAGCCGAGACGGCCCTGGAGGCGGGACATGGCCGAGCTGGCCTGCTCGTCGGAGGCGGTGTAGCTGCTCTGCGACGACTGCAGGTTCTGCTCGAACGTGTCGAGGCTGGTGATGATCTTGCGGGCGTCCGTGCGCCACCGCTCCATGAGCGAAGCGAACGCGGTGGCGGCCTGACCCTGCCACTGGGCGCCGATGCCGGAGAGGCGACCCTCGAGCGAGGAGAGCTCACCGTTCAGCGTGATCTTCGATTCGGCGACGATCCTCGCGCCGCGCGCCAGTGCACCGTCTGCTGCGGAGACTTCCTGTCCCACAGTCACCTCCAAGTTCATGGGCCCCTCGGCCCGTGTGTGTGAACCGCCGGTTGGCAGTCCATCACCGAATACCCCCGGTGAATGACTTCACCTTACGAAACGCCACGGGGTGCGTCGATGGGGAGAGGTCCCCGCAGGGCTGCCGCCCGAACCGCCGACGGTGCGGCGGGAGCCGCCTCGGTCGTGGCTATGCTGAACCGGGCCACCAGTAGGTAGAGGGATATCGATGACCGAACTTTCCAGCGGCGAGCGCGCGCTCGGCCAACTCCTGCGCGTCTCGGTGGTGGCCGGCGATCGTCGGCTCGACCTCGCGGCGCCCGGGGGTGTCCCGGTCGCCGAACTCGTGCCCGGTCTCGCCCGGAACCTCAACCTCCTCGACGCCGCGACAGTGTTCGGTGGATATCGCCTGATGCGGCAGCAGGGCGGCCCCCTGGAGGACGCTCGGAGCCTGCAGGCCCAGGGGGTCCAGGACGGTGACGTGCTCACCCTGACCTCCGGCGCGGACATCGACGAGCATCGCGTCTACGACGACCTCGTCGAGGCGGTCGCGGACGTCGTGGAGAGCGACGACAAGCCGTGGACGCCGAAGGACGCGGCTACGACGGCGGTGCTCGCCGCCGTCGCGCTGCTCGTCACCGGCGCGATCCTGCTCTTCGGCGCCGGCCCCGGCTCGGGCACCAGCGCCGTCTTCGTCCCGGTGACGGCGGCTCTGGCCGCGGTGCTGCTGCTGGTCAGCGCGCTCGTCGTGGAACGGGTCGGCGGCCCGCCCGCGGCACCGGTCGCGCTGGTCCAGGTCGCGGCGGTCTACGGTGCGCTCGCGGGCTTCAGCGCCCTCGGTGCGTCCGATCCCTGGGGCGCGGGCGCCGCCGGCGCCGGCGCCGGCGCGCTGGTCGCCGGCCTGCTCGGCCTGATCGCCCTACGCGAGCGGCGTGAGTACTCGATCATCCCGGTGACCGTCGGGGCCGTGATCGGGATTGCTGGCGCGGCCATGTGGTTCGTCGACACGCCCCCTCCCGCCGCGTTCGCCGTCGCCGTCGCGGCGGCGGGGGTCGCCGGGATCGGCGTGCCCTGGGTCGCGCTGGCGACCACGCCGCTGCAGATCGTGAGTGCCCGGGACGATTCCGAGATCCTGGCCGACCCCGGCGAGATCGACCGGGCCCAGGTCTCCCGCGAGTACGTCCGCGGCCACCGGTACCAGGTCGGCCTGCGGATCGCCGTCGGTGTGGTGATGCTGATCGCCGCGCCGGTCGTGGTGGGCTCCGGGCTGCTCGGGACCCTTCTGATGGTCGTGGCGTTCGGCGGCATGATCCTCAGCGTGCGTGAGACGTACTCCCGCTCGGACATCGTCGCGGTCATGACGATCGCGATCGTCGGGGTGGTCGTCACGGGGGTCTCGGCCGCCGTACTGCACCCCGAGTGGCGGACGGGGCTGACCGTGGCGGTCGGGGTCGTCGCCGCGGCCGTGGTCGGCCTGACGCTGATCTCGCCGAAGCCGCGGTTGTGGCTCGGCCGACTCGCCGACGGGGCCGAACTCGGCTGCCTGGCCGCGCTGCTGCCGCTGGCGGCGCTCGCCTCCGGATTGGCGTGATCGCGTGGCCACCAAGAAGGAACTGATCGCTGCCCAGAACTTCAGCCGACGGCGGTTGCTCACCGCGTTCGTGAGCGGCGCCCCGGGTGGGCGCGAGCTCGAGCCGGCGAAGCCGCTCGTCGGTGTCGTCGCCGGTGCCGTGCTCAGTGTGCTGGTGGTGGTCGGGTCCCTGATCGCGGGCTTCTTCACGGGCAGTCTCCCGGACGGGTGGGAGGACAGTTCGCTCGTCGTCGTGGACACCGGGGCGAGGTACGTCGCCCGCGCCGGCACCCTGTACCCGGTCGCCAACATCACCAGCGCGCAACTGCTCGCCACCGGTGAGGACGGGGAGCTGCTCGTGGTGCAGGCCAGCGAGGACGACCTCGCCGGACTGCCGCGTAGCTCGGTGGTGGTCGGCATCGAGGGCGCGCCCGATGCGCTGCCCACGCCCGACTCGCTCATCAACGTCGGCTGGTGGGCGTGCGCGCTCGACGTCGAGCGCACCTGGGTGGACCTGGACTCCGCGCATGCCGGGGTCGAGGAACCGCGCGGCGCCCTGGTCGTCGTCGACGGCGCCTACTACTACATGAGCGGCGGCTACCGGTATCTGGTCGCCGAGCAGGACCTCACCGCGCTCAGCCTTTTCCTCGGGTTCTCCGCCACCGGCGCCTACGAGGTCTCTGCCCGGTGGCTCAACCTGTTCACGGAGGGCACCCCGATCGAGCGGCTCACCGTGCCAGGTGCGGGTGACCCGCTGCCCGGCCCCGCCGCCCAGATCGGCGGTGAGCTCGAGGTGGGCAGCGTGGTCCGGTTGCGCAGCGCCAGCGGCGACACCGGCGCCGTGCACGTATTCACCGCGGACGGCGCCCTGGTCGAGCTGAGCGACGTGGCCCTCGAGCTGTACTACATGGGTACCGGGCTCACCCCTGACGACGTCGTCACCCTGGACAACTCCGAGGTGCAGCAGGTGCCGATCGAGGACTCGACCGGACTCGTGCCGGTGGACTGGCCCACGCAGCCGTTGCCGGCGGTGGAGGGCGAGCTGCAGCCGTGCGCCCAGCTCGTGGCCGAGGACGACCCAGCCGCCGCGGGCGCCCCGAGCAATGTCGCGCTCGTGGCCGCGCCGCCGCCGGAGGACGGTGACGCCGAGGTGAGCGTCGCGCCCGGCGCGGGCGCGCTGGTCCAGCTGGACGGTGGCGGTACCCAGGGTGGCTACGCCCTGATCGATGAGCGTGGCCGGATGTACCCGATCCCGGTGACCAGCACGGACGTGATCCTTCTGCTCGGTTACGGCGAGGTGGAGATCCCGCGCGTCTCCCAGTTCTGGGCGGCGCTGTTCCCCGCCGGTCCCACGCTCACCGTGGAGGCCGCCAGTGAGGGCATGAGCGCCGCCGGGCCGTCGTGAGCGCCTCCCGGTTCCGGCGCGGTCTCGCTGCGGCGGCCGCCCTGACGCTCGGCGGAACCCTCCTCATAGCGGCGCCGGTGACGCCCGTGTACGCCACCAGCACCAGCGAGAACTGCTCGACAGACTCGCCGGCGCTCGTAGCCGCGTCGCCACCCGCGTTCGACGCCCTTGGAGTACGGGAGGCCTGGGAGCTGGCCACGGGCGCCGGGGTGGTCGTGGCGGTCGTCGACTCGGGCGTCAACGTGGCCAACGTCCACCTCCGTGAGGGGGTGCTGCCCGGCGTGAACCTGGTCCGTGGCACGGACCCCGCGACCACCGACGCGGAAGGGCACGGCACTGTGGCCGCCAGCATCATCGCCGCCCGGGGGGTCGAGGGATCGGGCCTGGTGGGTGTCGCGCCCGAGGCCGAGGTCCTACCGGTCCGGGTCTACTACGCGTCCAGCGACGAGGCCCAGGAACAAGGGGTGTCGCTCACCGCGGACCGGATCGCCGCCGGGATCCGGTGGGCGGCCGAGAACGGGGCCGACGTCATCAACGTCTCGCTGAGCACCACGGAGAACATCCCCGCGATGGAGGAAGCCGTTGCGGTGGCGACGGCGAACGGCGCCCTGGTCGTGGCCAGTGCGGGCAATCGGGACACCAGCACGGTTGCCGAGGACGTGCCCCGGTACCCGGCGGCCTACCCGGGGGTACTCGGCGTCAGCGCGGTCGACGTGAACGGAGCCTGGGTGGCGGGTGCCTCGTTCGCCGGGGAGTGGGTGGACGTTGTTGCCACCGGCCAGCAGGTCCCGTCGGCCTTCCACTGGGCCGGTGACTGCGTGCAGGCACCAGGCGACGCGCTGCCGTCCTCGAGCTGGGCCACGGCCTACACCGCCGGCACGGCCGCTCTCGTCGCGCAGGCCCACCCCGACGAGACCCCTGCGCAGTGGGCCCACCGGCTCATGGTGACCGCGTCCCGCCCGCAGCCCGCCGACCGCGACGACCAGATCGGATGGGGCCTGGTGCAGCCGGTCGCCGCCATCGAGTTCATCGACGACGGTTCGGCGCCCGGCCCGCCCTCGCCGATCCACCCGGCGCCCGAACCGGCTCCCGCGCCCACCTCAGGGATCGACCTCAGCCCCATCGAGGACCCGATGGCACCCACCCGCCAGATCGCGCTGTGGTGGCTGATCGGCGGCGTCGCGTTCGGTGCCCTGGTGGTCCTCATCGCTCGCCTGGGCACGGCCCGCCGTCCCGGCCGCCGCTGAGGACGTCCAGGTGGGCTGGGTTCTCCTCATGTGTGGCCCGGCCGGGTCCGGCAAGTCGACCCTGGCCCGAGCCCTCGAGGAGCGGGGCCTGGTGCGGCTGTCGTTCGACCAGACCGCCTGGGACCGCGGGCTCCGCGCCATGCCGTTGCCGGACCAGGCGCACCGGGAGATCGAGTCGCACCTGCGGGAACGGCTCCTCACCCTGGTCCGCAGCGGCGACGCCGTGGTCCTGGACTTCTCGTTCTGGTCACGTCGGATGCGCGCCGACTACCGAGCGCTGCTCCGTCCGCTCGGGGTGGAGCCGGTGACGATCCACGTGGCCACGGACCGGGCCACCGTGTTGCAGCGGGTCCGAGGCCGCGTCACCGGGCACGGTGACGACTTCCGCCTGTCCGAGCACCTGGCGGCCTCCTACTTCGACCACTTCGAGGCCCCGACGCCCGACGAAGGACCGCTCGTGGTCACGGCCGGCGACCACCCTCCGGAGCGGCAGCTCGCTGCGATCGAAGAGGTCATCGGCCGGGTGCCGGGGTCAGTCCGTCGCGCCTCGGCGCGGGGAGTTGCGCCGGGCGAGCCGTAGCCCGTCCGTGGTGAGGATCACCAACGCGACCCAGACGAGCGCGAACCCGGCCCACCGGCTCGGGGCCATCTCCTCCCCGAACAGCAGCACCCCGCTCAGGAACTGCATCGTCGGGGTGATGTACTGCAGCAGGCCGAGTGTCGCCAGCGGCAACCGGCGGGCCGCGGCGGCGAACAGTAGCAGCGGGGCCGTCGTCGCGACGCCCGAGGCGACCAACAGCGCGGCGTGCCCGGCCGGCCCTACCCGACCTCCGCCGTCGGCCCCGAATGTACTCGCCCCGGTCGCGGTCAGGTACACCAGATAGCCGAGGGCGGGCGCGGTGAGGGCGAGGGTCTCCACGCCGAGGCCCGGCAGTGCGGGGACCTTCGCCCCGACGGTCTTCTTCACGAGGCCGTAGCCGGCGAAGCTCAGCGCCAGGACTGTCGCGATCCACGGGAAGGAGCCAAGCCCGACGGCGATCACGACCACCCCGGCGCCGGCGACGCCGACCGCCGCCCACTGGGCCGGGCGCGGTCGCTCGCGCAGCACCAGCACGGCCAGCAGCACGGTGATGATCGGGTTCACGTAGTAACCCAGGGCGGCGTCCACCACCCGGTCGGTGAGGACGCCGACGAGGAAGGTGATCCAGTTCACGGCGAGCAGGACCGCGGCGAGGGTCAGCCGGCCGGCTGTGCGACGGTCCCTGAGCAGGGTCGTGAAGGTGCGCCACTGTCCGAGGGCCGCCAGCAGGAGCAGGCAGAGCAGCATCGACCAGACCACCCGGTGGGCCGTGATCTCCAGCGCGCCCGCGGATGCGAGGAGGCTGAAGTAGATCGGCAGCACGCCCCAGAGGAAGTATCCGCAGGCACCCGCGATCAGTCCGCGGCGGTGCTCGGACGTCGCGACGCCGTCCGGCGTGGGCTGGGCGGTCGACACCCGGCGAACCTATCCCAGTCCGTGGCTCACCCCGGGCACGGGTGAGGCGAGCCTTACACTGGAGGGGTCTGTGCTGCCCGCGAGAGCGTGGCAGCCCCCAATCCGTTGAAAGAGGCGTCTCACCCGTGCCCAGCAACACCAGGCTGCGTGTCGCCATCGTGGGAGCCGGCCCCGCCGGGATCTACGCGGCCGACATCCTCTCCAAGACCGACCTCGACGTCGACATCGACCTGTTCGAGCGGTTGCCCGCCCCGTTCGGTCTGGTGCGCTACGGCGTCGCCCCGGATCACCCCCGGATCAAGGCCATCATCGTGGCCCTGTACAAGGTGCTTCAGCGCGGGGACATCCGCCTGATCGGCAACGTGGACTTCGGCGCCGACGTCGACCTCGCGGAACTGCGCGAGTACTACGACGCGATCATCTTCTCCACCGGGGCGATCAAGGACGCCGACCTGCCCATCCCGGGTGTCGAGCTGGACGGCAGCTACGGCGCCGCGGACTTCGTGTCCTGGTACGACGGGCACCCGGACGTGCCCCGGACATGGCCGCTCGAGGCCCAGCAGGTCGCCGTGCTCGGCGTCGGGAATGTGGCGCTCGACGTCGCCCGGATCCTGGCCAAGCACGTCGAGGACCTGATGCCCACCGAGGTGCCGGACAACGTCGTCGAGGGTCTGCGCACCAGCCCCGTCACCGACGTGCACGTGTTCGGGCGCCGTGGGCCGGCACAGGTGAAGTTCACGCCGTTGGAACTGCGCGAGCTCGGCCACGTGCCGGACGTGGACATCGTGGTCTACCCCGAGGACTTCGACTTCGACGACGGTTCGGAGGAGGCGATCCGGTCCTCGAACCAGACCAAGCAGGTCGTCAAGACCCTCACGGACTGGACCCTGCGCGAGGAGTCGGAGTTGACCGCCTCCCGGCGGATCCACCTGCACTTCCTGCACCGGCCGGTGGAGATCCTCGGCGCCGACGGGAAGGTCACCGGGATCCGTACCGAGCGCACCGAACTCACCGGTGACGGCTCCGTGCGCGGCACCGGGGAGTTCGCGGAGTTCGATGTGCAGGCCGTCTACCGTGCGGTCGGGTACTTCGGCTCACCGCTGGCCGGGCTGCCGTTCGACGAAGCCGCCGGGGTGATCCCCAACGACGGTGGCAGGGTCCTCGACAACCACGGTCGGCACATCCCAGGTACCTACGCGACGGGCTGGATCAAGCGCGGCCCGGTCGGGCTGATCGGGCACACGAAGTCCGACGCCAACGAGACCATCCGGCACCTCGTCGACGACGTCGCCGGCGGCGCGGTGCCGAGTGCCCCGAAGCGTGACCCGCGGGCCATCCTGGAACGGCTCGAAGCGGACGGCGTGCCCTTCACCACCTGGCAGGGCTGGGAACTGCTTGACGCCTACGAGCGTTCTCTGGGTGAGGAGCAGGGCCGGGAACGGATCAAGGTCGTGCCGCGCGAGCACATGACCGAGATCTCCCGCCAGGCCCACGCTCCCGCCTGACGCTGCCCGGGACCGGTGGCGCCGATGAGCCGAGCCCGGGTCCCGTGCCAAGGGAAGGAGAGCGCCGCAGGTGATGGGTCACCGGTACTTGAACGGCGTCAAGACCGTCGCACTCTTCAGCCTGCTCTGGGTCGTGATCCTCGGCGTCGGCGCGATCGTCGCCGCGGGGACCCGGCGACCCGGCGCGATCTGGCTCTTCGCGGGCCTCGGGCTGGTGATGACGTTCGTCAGCTACTGGAACTCGGACAAGATCGCCATCCGCGCCATGGCCGCGCGACCGGTCTCCGAGGCCGAGGCACCGGCGATGTACGCGATCGTGCGCGAACTCTCCTCGAAGGCCCGGCAGCCGATGCCGCGGCTGTACATCTCGCCGACCGAGGCCCCGAACGCGTTCGCCACCGGGCGGAGCCCGCGTAATGCGGCGGTCTGCTGCACCGTCGGAATCCTGAAGATCCTCAACGAGCGGGAGCTGCGGGGCGTGCTCGCCCACGAGCTCTCGCACGTCTACAACCGGGACATCCTGACGTCCTCGATCGCTGCCGCGATGGCCGGGTTGATCACCTCCGCCGCGCAGTTCCTGCTGTTCTTCGGAGGAGGACGCGGCCGCGACGCCGGACCGCTGGCCCTGGTCGGGTCCCTCGCCATGGCGCTGCTCGCGCCGTTCGCCGGATCACTGATCAAGCTGGCCATCTCCCGCACGCGGGAGTACGACGCGGACGAAGACGGCGCCAAACTCACCGGCGACCCGCTCGCTCTCGCCAGCGCCCTGCGCAAGCTGGAGCGTGGTACCGCGGCGGCGCCGCTGCGGGCCGAGGGCGAGGTGGCCGACGTGTCCCACCTGATGATCGCCAACCCGTTCCGGGCCGGCTCCGTCAAGAAGATGTTCAACACCCATCCGCCGATGGCCGAACGGATCTCGCGCCTGGAAGGCATGGCGGGCAGCACCGGACTCAGCGACCCCAGCACCTGGTGAGAAGGGCCGGACCGGGCGAGGCACCCTGGCCCGGGTGAGGGCGCCAAACCGGGTCGTGTCCGTCGCCTACCGGTAGTTCACGAACTGCAGCGCGGCGTCGATGTCCTCGGCGCCCTTGAGGAGCGCGATGACCGTCTGCAGGTCGTCGCGGTTCTTCGAGGAGACGCGGACCTCGTCGCCGGTGATCTGGGTCTTGACGCCCTTGGGTGCCTCGTCCCGGATCAACTTGGTGATCTTCTTCGCGTTCTCACCGGACAGGCCCTCCTTGAGGGTGCCGGCCAGGCGGTACTCCTTGCCGGACAGTTGCGGCTCCTTCTCGGCGGTGTCGAACGCCTTCAGGGAGACGCCCCGGCGGATGAGCTTGCTCTGGAACACGTCGAGCACGGCGAGGACCCGCTCCTCGGAATTGGCGACCATCACGATGGCCTCCTCGCCGCTCCAGCTGATGGAGGCGCCGACGTTCTTGAAGTCGTACCGCTGGGAGAGTTCCTTGGCGGCCTGGTTCAACGCGTTGTCCACCTCCTGGCGGTCGACCTTGCTGACGACGTCGAACGAGGAATCGCTGGCCACAGGGGGCTCCTTCTGGAGTGTGCTTGACCACACCGCGGCCGCGGGCGGGCTCGCGATGGTCACGGGACGGTCCCGGACTTGGTATTGTTCCATCCGGTCCTTCGACCATACGGCGGGTTGCCCGAGCGGCCAAAGGGAGCTGACTGTAAATCAGCCGCGTTACGCTTCGCAGGTTCGAATCCTGCACCCGCCACCAGCGCCTGGGGCGCCTCCCACCGGAGGTGCCCCTTCGCCGTCGTCGGCGTCGAAGAGTCCGGCTGTGTGATGTTCGCCATGTTGGGCCCGATCCGGCCCGCTTGCGGCTCGTGTGAGCAGGACCTCGCGCTAGGATTTCGTCTGCAGGCGCACGAGCATGTAACCTCGTTCCCGCTGCCCCGATAGCTCAGTCGGTAGAGCGTCTCCATGGTAAGGAGAAGGTCTAGGGTTCGATTCCCTATCGGGGCTCTGCTCCACAGGTTGCCCACCGCCCCGGCGGCGGGCCGCCCGTGGGTCGAGGCGGGGTAGCTCAGTCGGTCAGAGCGCACGACTCATAATCGTGAGGTCGCGGGTTCGAGCCCCGCCCCCGCTACCGCATTCGAGAAGCAAACATCCGCACCAGCGCGGGTGCCAACGTGAGGAAGACCAGTGGCCAGCAAGTCTGCGGATGTCCGCCCCAAGATCACCCTTGCCTGCGAAGTGTGCAAGGAGCGCAACTACATCACCAAGAAGAACCGTCGGAACAACCCCGACCGGCTCGAGCTGGGCAAGTACTGCCCCCGCTGCAACGCCAAGACGACGCACCGCGAGACGCGCTGACCTCGGCGACTAGCATGACGGGCATGACTGAAGTCAATGCCGACCTCGTAGGGCGGGTGTTCTCCGGAACCCCGCCCTACGTCGTGTCCGCCGTCAAGATCGCCGAGTTCGCCGAGGCCGTGGGGGCCGGCTCACCCCTGCACCACGACCCCGCGGCGGCCCGAGCCGCTGGCCACGCCGACGTGATCGCCCCGGTCACCTTCGCCGTCGTGATCGCCCAGCGCGCCGAGGCCGAATACATCGACTCGCCGGAGGCCGGCATCGACTTCTCCCGCGTGGTGCACGCAAACGAGGCATTCACCGCGCACCGCCCGATCGTCGCGGGGGACCGGCTGCACACGGCCGTCCACGTGGACGCGGTCACCGAGCGGGCCGGCATCGCCATGGTCAGCACCCGGTGCGAGATCACCGATGACGGCGGGGCCCCCGTGGTGTCCGTGACCTCAACTCTCGCGGTACGGGGGACGGACGCGTGAGCGCCCTCACCGCCGACGTCGGCGTCGGCGCCGAGTTGTTCTCCGTCACCCGCAGCGTCGACCGGGCCGCCCTGGTGCGCTATGCGGGGGCCAGTGGCGACTTCAACCCGATCCACTGGAACGAGGCCTTCGCGCTCGAGGTTGGTCTGCCCGGCGTGATCGCGCACGGGATGCTCACCATGGGCGTCGCCGGATCCGCGCTGACCGACTGGCTCGACGACCCCACCGATGTGCTCTCCTACGGCGTGCGGTTCACCCGTCCGGTGCCGGTGCCCGACCCGGGCGCTGTTGAGCTGCTGATCGTGGCCACCGTCGGCGCCGTTGATCCCGGTGCGGGTACCGCCCGCGTGGACCTGCGGGTCACCGTCGAGGACAAGACCGTGCTCGGCAAGGCACAGGCACAGGTGCGGTTGCACTGAGCGCCGCCGCACGGCCCGACGGCGGTCGCTCGCCTCGTTCGCGGACGGTCAGGCCGGGGCCGGTCCGGTCGTGGTGCCCGGCCGCAACTCGACTGCCAGGACGGCGGAGCGCGCGCGCCCGCCGGCGGCGAGCGCGATCGCGGCCGCAGCGGCCAGGCGGCCCTTCTCCTGGATGGGCTGCGTCACCGTGGTGAGCACGTCCTCACCGAGCCAGGGCAGGTCCACGCCGTCGAACCCGGCGATCGAGACGTCCTGCGGCACCCGCAGTCCACGCTCGCGGGCGGCGAGCAACAGGCCGGCGGCGAGCAGGTCACTGAACCCGACCAACGCCGTCGGGCGGGGCGTGGCATCGAGCAGGGCGTGTCCGGCGCGGATGCCCTCCTCCACCCAGGACCCGCGGGCCACCTGGGCCGCCGAGGGCAGCACGCCACCTTCGAGCAGGCCCGCCCACCGGGCCGCGGTGTACGGAGCGGTGGAGCGGCCCGGCCGGGCCGGGTCCAACGGGCCGGGCTCGACGCGCGGTCCCCACGGCAGGGTGACCACCCCGACGACATCGTGGCCGAGCCCGCGCAGGTGCTCGGCGACGGCCCGCATCCCCGCGGCGTCCGTGACCCGGATCGAGACCGAGCCGCGCACGGCCATGTCCACGTGCACGGCCGGGACCGCGCGATCGCGCAGGACCCGCACCGAGGGGGCGCCGGCGGCGGCGCCGTTGAGCAGGATCGCGGCGTCCATCGCCGCGTGCCGGAGCAGGTCCGGGGCCTGGCCGGACGCGTCGTCGGTGGGCACGAGCAGCATGCCCAGATCCGACTCTCCGAGTGTGGTGGCGACGCCGTCGAGGGTCTGGATGGCCACCGGATCACGGAAGTTCTGACGCAGATCCTTGCGGACCACGACCCCGATCACGCCGCTGCGACCCCGCCGCAGCGACCGGGCCACCGGGTTCGGCCCGGAGTAGCCCAGGTCCGCGGCGGCCGCGAGCACCTTGGCCTTCGTGGCTGCCGAGATCGGACCGGCGCCGGAGAACGCGAGCGATGCCGTCGAGATCGAGACACCCGCGGCGCGGGCCACGTCGGTCAGTGTGGCGCGAGTGGTCACGGACGCCCTTCCTCCTCGACGACATCGGCTGTTCTGCTCCGCCGGCGGACGCGGCCAGGTTCCGTGGGGCCGGACGGCACACGATAGCCTAGGCCGGTCGAAACGTTGCGACATCCCGTACGTCCGAGAGTGACCATGACCCCCTCCGAGCCAGGCGCCGCTGTGTCAGTCCAGTCGGTGCACGCCCGCCGCGGCGCCGCAGCCGTGTTCGCGACGTTCGTCCTCAACGGCTTCACGTTCGCCAACTGGTTGGCGCGGATCCCGACGATCAGGGACGAGCTCGGCCTGCGGCCCGAGCAGCTCGGCCTGATCATCCTGCTGGGCTCACTCGGGTCGCTGACCGCGCTGCCCGTCACGGGCAGGATCCTGGTCCAGATCGGGGCAGTGCGGACCGTCATCGCGGCCTCCGTGGTGGCGGCCGCCGGTCTGGTCGTGGCCGTCACGGGGGTGGCCCAGATCAACCCGCTGCTGGTGGGGGCCGGCCTGTTCCTGTCGACGATGGGCATCGGGGCCTGGGACGTCGGCATGAACTTCGAAGGTGCCCGGGTGGAACAAGCACTCGGGCGGGCGATCATGCCCTGGTTCCACGGCGGCTTCTCGATCGGCACCGTGCTCGGCGCCGCTGCCGGTGGTCTGGCGATCCGCTTGGCCGTGCCCGTGCCGACCCACATGCTCGTGGTGGTCGGGGCCGCCGTCGTGCTGGTCGTGGTGATGACCCGCGGGTACCTCCCGGAGACGCCCGAGCAGCGCCGAGCCGCAGCAGTCCAGGGCGAGCACCACGGCACCCGCTCCTACCTCCGGTTCTGGCTCGAGCCGAGGACGCTGATGGTGGGCCTGGTGGTGCTCGCGGCGGCGCTGACCGAGGGAGCGGCCAACGACTGGCTCGCGCTCGCGGTGATCGACGGCTTCGAGACCCCGAACGAGACCGGCGCGTTCGGGCTCACCGTGTTCCTGACCGCGATGACCGTGATGCGCTTCCTCGGCACGTTCCTGCTGGACCGGTTCGGGCGGGTGGTCGTGCTCCGGCTGTGCACCGGCCTCGCCATCGTGGGCCTGCTCGTGTTCACCCTCTCGCCCACGCTGCCCCTCGCGCTCATCGGGGCGGTGCTCTGGGGGATGGGTGCCGCACTCGGCTTTCCGGTCGGGATGAGCGCGGCGTCCGACGACCCCGCGAAGGCCGCGGGTCGGTTGTCCGTGGTGGCCACGATCGGTTACACCGCGTTCCTGGTGGGGCCGGGACTGCTCGGCCTCCTCGCCAGCCACGTCGGGTACCGGCACGCCCTGCTGGCGATCCTGGTGCCGCTCGTCGTCGGCCTGCTCGTGATCCCCGCGGCACGGCCGCTGGGGCGTCCCGCTGAGGACCCCGACGGCGCAGCACCGGCCGCGTAGGTCGCTCCCGGCGCGCCGCACGCACCCGGGCTCGGCCGCCTCCGCGGCGTAGATTGGGGGGATGACGACCGCGGCCCAGTCCAACTCCCTGCGTACCCCGGCGCCGGTGCCGCTCGCCGACGCCACCACGCTACGGGTGGGCGGACCGGCCCGCCGCCAGGTCGAGGCCGCGACCGAAGCGGAGTTCATCGACGCGATCCGCGCCGCGGACGACGCCGGTGAGCCGCTCCTGGTGCTCGGCGGCGGTTCCAACGTGCTGATCGCCGACGACGGCTTCGACGGCGTGGTGCTGCGGGATGCCCGGCGCGGCGTCGTCGTGGAGAGCGAGGACACCTGCGGCGGCAGCTCCGCCCGGGTACCGGCCGGGCAGCCCTGGGACGAGTTCGTGGTGCGGGCCATCGAGGAGGGCTGGATGGGCGTCGAGGCGCTCTCCGGGATCCCCGGCTCCACCGGCGCCACACCGGTCCAGAACGTGGGCGCCTACGGCCAGGAGGTCAGCGACGTGATCTCCTCCGTGCGCACCTGGGACCGCGCGGAACGCCGGGTCCGCACCCTGGCCCGGGTGGACCTGAGGTTCGGCTACCGGGACTCACTGCTCAAACGGACCCTGCGCGCCCCGTCCGCGGACCGGATCTGGGGGCCGACGCCCCGGTATGTGGTCCTCGACGTCGGCTTCCAGTTGGTGCTAGCCACGCGCTCGGCCCCGATCCGCTACGCCGAGCTCGCCGCTGCCCTCGGCGTGGAACTCGGCCAGCGGGCTCCCTCGGTCGAGGTTCGCGAGGCGGTGCTGGGACTGCGCCGGCGCAAGGGCATGGTCCTCGACGCCGACGATCACGACACCTGGAGCGCCGGCTCGTTCTTCACGAACCCGATCCTGGCGGCCGACGACGCGGCGCGGCTGCCCGAGGGTGCGCCACGCTTCGACGCGGGCGACGGGCGGGTCAAGACCAGCGCCGCGTGGCTGATCGACCACTCCGGCTTCGGCAAGGGCTACGGCCTGCCCGGGCCGGCGGCACTGTCCACCAAGCACGTGCTCGCCCTGACCAACCGCGGCGATGCGAGTGCCGCGGACCTCGTCTCGTTGGCGCGGAAGGTCCGCGCCGGGGTACAGGCGGCGCACGGCATCACCCTGGTCCCGGAGCCGGTCCTGGTGGGTCTGACCCTCTGAGGCGCCGGGTTCCATCGCGCAACCGGCGCGGCCCGGAGATCAGGTGCCGTAGTCGGCGACGGCGGCCACGATCGTGTCCTGGACCCGAGGGTCCCCCAGGATGCGGAAGTGGCCACTGACCGGAACCCGGATGTTGCGGGCTCCCAGCAGTTCGCTGCCGCCCGGGATGTGCGGGTCCCAGGACGCGTGAACCGAGGTGATCGCGGCGTCCACGGCGCGTTGCCGGCCCAGTCGGCGCACTCCCGCGGGGGAGAGCGCTCGCACGGCCGCGACCGGCAGGTACCGGGCGTAGGAGGAGCCCGCGAACGGCGTGTTCACCGCCACCATGCCGAGCACCCGCGGTGCGCCGGCCACGCCGGCCGTCGCGACGCCGTCGAGCATCACCTGCTTGCCGATCAGGCCACCCTTGCTGTGCGCCACGAGGACCACGGCGGGTAGCGCCAGTGCCTCCAGGTGCCGCGCGACGACGTCGGCACCGGTCCGCACATCCGCATGGTTGAGGCCGAGCTCACGCACCACATGGACGGGGTGCCCGGCATCGTGCAGACGCTCTGCCAGCGGTTCCAGGAACCGCCAGGACTCGTAGACGCCGGGCACGAGGACCACCGGCAGGCCGGCCCCGGGCCGTGGTGCGCGCGCCCACGGCGGTTCGCGCGTCAGCAGGGAGTGGGCGATCCGGCCGACGGCGTAGGCGTAGTCGGCGGCCCAGGCCGCCGCTCGGCGCGCTGCGAGGGGGAGGTGCCTCACGTCGTGCCCGAGCCGTCGCTCCCGGCATGGGTGGGTTGCGGCTCGGCACGCGCGGCGCCGGGCCGGACGGGTCCCAGCCCGGGGTCCGGTGCGGCCAGCCATGCGTCCACGTCGGCGAGCATGGCGCGCTTCGACGTATCGGAAGCGCGCGAGGCCCGGATCGAACCGCGCGCGAGGTCGGCCACCCCGGCGTCGTCGAAGCCGTGCACCGTCCGGGCGCTCTCGTACTGGGCCAGCAGCCTCGAGCCGAACAGCAACGGGTCGTCCGCACCGAGGGCGATCGTCGCGCCGGCGTCGACGAGGGTGCGCAGCGGCACCTCGGCCGGCGTCGCGTACACCCCGAGGGACACGTTCGAGGCCGGGCACACCTCGAAGGCGATGCCGTCGGCGACCACCTTCTCGAGCAGAGCCGGGTCCTCGCTGACCCGGACCCCGTGACCGAGGCGGTCCGGGTGCAGGTGCGCCACGACCTGAGCGGCGTGCTCGGGCCCGAGGAGCTCACCGCCGTGGGGGACCAGGGCCAGGCCCGCGCGGGCCGCGATGTGGAAGGCCGCGGCGAAGTCCGACGTCTGCCCGCGGCGCTCGTCGTTGCTGAGGCCGAAGCCGATCACCCCGCCGGGCCCTTCGTCGGCGTGCCGTGCCGCGAGCCGGGCCAAGGTCCTGGCCTCCAACGGGTGCCTCATCCGCGAGCAGGCGATGATGATCGCGACCTCGACCCCGGTCGCAGCGCTCGCGGCCGCGGCCTCGTCGGTGACGATCTCCAGGGCGGGGGTGATGCCACCGACGAACGGGGCGTAGGAGGTCGGGTCGACCTGGAGCTCGAGGCGCCTGGATCCCTCGGCGGCATCGGCGGTAGCCGCGTCCCGGACGATCCGGCGCATCGCCGCCTCGCTGCGGACCACTGCCCGGGCGGCGTCATACATGCGCTGGAACCGGAACCAGCCGCGCTCGTTGGCCGGGAGCCGGAGCGGGTCACCGGCGACGGTCTCCCGCAGCGACTCCGGCAGTCGCATCCGACGCTCCGCGGCGAGCTCGGTGAGGGCTGCCGGGCTCATCGAGCCGGTGAAGTGCAGGTGCAGGTGCGCCTTGGGCAGGAGACGGAGATCGCGGGGCACATTCGTCACTCTAGGACGAGGATGAGAGTTCTCTCATGCGGACCTCACGTCGACGTCGATCGGGAGGTGGTGAGATGGGCGGCATGGAGACGTCGGAGCCGAGCACGGCCGCACGCGAGTCACGTGATCTCGAGGATCTCACCGGCCCGGGTCGCGTCGACATCGTGCGGGCTGCGCTGCTCGGGATCACCCCCGCCGACGGCGCGGCTCCGGTGGCCGTCCAACTGCACCTGTCCGTCGAGGTCGACCGGGTCCACCACCGTCCGGGAGCCGGGGTCTCCGTGGGCTACCGCGTCGGTTACGACGGGGGCGGTGGTCGGGTCAACGAATACCTCGTCGCAAGCACGGCGCCGCGGCTGCCCGAGTCCGATCAGGTCGCCCTGCTCGAGGACGGCGACAGGCAGGTGCGGGTCTGGCGCCACCCGCACGACCCGGCCCTGCCAGGGCTGGCGCAGGCGTGTGACGCCGAGACGGTGGCGCGGTGGCTCACCGACATCGGACGCCATCCGGCCGGGCCGGTCCGGCTCGATCTGGTCAGCTACCGGCCCAGCCGGCGCGCGGTGCTGCGCGCGGGTGCCGGCACCGATGCCGTGTTCGTGAAGGTGCTGGCGCCGCGACGGGTCGACGCCCTGCGTCGCAGGCACGAGGTGCTGACCGGGGCGGGTGTGCCCGCGCCGCGGGTCCTGGCTCAACCAGGGCCGGGGGTGCTCGTGACCGAGCGGGCACCGGGTCATGCCCTGGCGGAGGCGATCGCCGGGGCGCTGACGAACCCGGCCGGGCTACCCGGACCCGAGGTACTGGAGTCCTGGCTGGACTCGCTCCCCGCTGCGGTCACGGAGCTTCCGGCCCGGCCGTCCTGGGCGGATCGGATCGACTTCCACGCCGAGGCCGCCCGGGCCGCACTGCCGGCCGAGGCGGACCGGATCACCCGCCTCGAGACCGGTATCGCCGGGCTGCTCGCGCGGAGCCCGGACCGGCCAGCGGTACCCACGCATGGCGACTTCTACGAGGCGAACGTGTTCACGGCCGACGGTGCGGTCACCGCCGTCATCGACGTGGACTCGCTCGGTCCCGGGCGGCGCGCGGACGATCTGGGCACCTTGCTCGGCCACGTCGCCGTGCTGCCCGCGCTCGCGCCGCGCGTCTACGCACACGTGCCCGGGATCCTCCGGGAGTGGACGGCCTACTTCGAGACGCGGGCGGATCCCGTGGAGCTGCGGGCGCGCACCGCCGCCGTGGTGCTCTCCCTCGCGGCCGGGACCTCCCCGGAACAGGGCCTTGCGCGGCTCGCGGTCGCCGAGGCATGGCACACCGACGCGCAGCAGCGAACATGAGAGTTCTCTCATCCGGGTCTTCGCGTGTTCTCATCCTCGCGTGGCAGGCTGGCGGGGTCCGACCGGGAGAGCGAGGTGACGCATGCGCAAGCGAGCGGCATGGATGGTGACCGGAGCGCTGGGCCTCGCCGGGATGGCCGGAGGGTCGATCGCGCTCGTCTGGGACCCGATCGGTGACGAGTCGTTGCCGGGCGTCGGCATCACCGCACCGGACCAGGGTCAGGCAGCGACGGGTGACCTCGCCGACCCGGCGCTGCAGGACCCGGCGACGGTGGCCCCGGTCAGCGCGGTGACCGCGATCACGGCCGCCTCGGCATCCGACCCGGCGGCTACCGACGACGAGCCGTCCGCACCGTCACCGGTGGCTCAGGCCTCGCCCGTCTCGGCCCAGACCCCCGCCACGGTCGACTCCGCTCGGTCCGCAGGCTCCGCCGACTGATCCAGATCGAACCGCCCCTGCGGGGCCCACCACGATCGCCCGACGGCACCGGCCGTCGGGCGTTCGTCCTTGGCGGGTGAGAGAGCTTTCATCTTGGTCTCCTTGTGGCCTCATCGGCGCGCGGAACTGTGTCGGGTGTCAGCAAGTGGATCGCGGTCCCGTCGTGGGATCTCCGAACGTGGAGGAAGCATCATGAACAAGCGCACTGCATGGATCGTCACGGGAACGTTGGGTGTTGTGGCCGTGGCCGGCGGGGCTGTCGCTGCGTCGGCGGACTCGATGGGTCCGGCACCGGCTCCGGCTCCGGAGCAGTCGACGACGCAGACCGCTTCCGTGGCGTCGGCGGCGGCCCCTTCGGCGGCTTCGCCTGCGGCGCCGGCGACTCCTGCGGCGCCGGCGTCTCCCGCACCGGCCGCGACGGACCCGGCCACGGTGGACCCGGGCAGTGCGGTGTCGGCGGTGACCGCGATCAGCGCGGTGTCGGCGCAATCGGCCCAGTCGGCGCCGGCGAGCCCGGCCTCGGCTCCGTCTGCGGTGTCCGCGCCGTCGCCGGTCGCGAGCCCGGTCTCGGCGCCGAGTCCGGTGTCCGCGCAGAGTCCGGCCTCGCCGGCGAGCCCGGCGAGCGCCGCGTCGGCCAGCTCCGGCGACTGAGCCCGGCGCCGGCCGGCGCGCCGCAGGACCGCAACGACGAACGCCCGACGGCACCCACGCCGTCGGGCGTTCCGCATGGCCGGGTTGGGTCCGAGCCCCGAAGATGAGAGTTCTCTCATCATCTGCTCCTCAACGTCTCATCAACCGTCCCGAGACTGGACGCAGTCGAGAGCCGCCGATCGCGGCGCACGAACGAGGAGCGAAGAGTTGAACAAGCGAACCGCATGGATGGTCACCGGGGCACTGGGAGTCGTCGGTGTGGCTGGTGCGTCGATCGCCGCGGCGGCCGACAACCGCACCGGGGACGACCTGCCCGGCGTGAGCATCACGGTGCCCAGCCAGTCGCCCTCACCGGTCGAGACACCGGCCCCTGCGCCTGCCCCCACGAACCCCGCAACGGTGGATCCGGGTAGTGCCGTGACCGTCGTCAGCGCGCCCAGCCCGGCCGCACCGGCCCCGGTGGCACCCACCCCCGCACCCGCCCCGGCCCCGACCAGTTCCGCGCCGTCGCCGGTGGCCCAGGCCTCGCCGGTGTCGGCGGTGTCTGCGGTCTCGGCAGTGTCCGCCGACTCGGGGGACTGAAGCTCATCACGGCGTCGGGTGGCCGCCCGTCGGGGTCACCCGACGTTCGTGTGCCCGGCCCGCGCCCCAGTTCCTCGGTCATGGGTGAGAGAGGGCTCATCTTCGTCTCCTTGTGGCCTCATCCGGCGGCGGGATCGTGATGGGTGTCAGCAGGACTCGGAGGTTCCGCCGCTGGGCGGGACCGGATAGTGGAGGAAGCATCATGAACAAGCGCACTGCGTGGATCGTCACGGGAACGTTGGGTGTTGTGGCCGTGGCCGGCGGGGCTGTCGCTGCGTCGGCGGACTCGATGGGTCCGGCTCCGGCTCCGGCTCCGGAGCAGTCGGTTACGCAGACCACGTCGGCGGCGTCGGCGGCGGCCCCTTCGGCGGCTTCGCCTGCGGCGCCGGCGACTCCTGCGGCGCCGGCGTCTCCCGCACCGGCCGCGACGGACCCGGCCACGGTGGACCCGGGCAGTGCGGTGTCGGCGGTGACCGCGATCAGCGCGGTGTCGGCGCAATCGGCCCAGTCGGCGCCGGCGAGCCCGGCCTCGGCTCCGTCTGCGGTGTCCGCGCCGTCGCCGGTCGCGAGCCCGGTCTCGGCGCCGAGTCCGGTGTCCGCGCAGAGTCCGGCCTCGCCGGCGAGCCCGGCGAGCGCCGCGTCGGCCAGCTCCGGCGACTGAGCCCGGCGCCGGCCGGCGCGCCGCAGGACCGCAACGACGAACGCCCGACGGCACCCACGCCGTCGGGCGTTCCGCTTTCGGTACGGACCCGCAGACCATCGCGTCCTCAGCGTCAGGCGCACGGCTCCGACGCCGTCGGGTCCCTACGTCTCGTGGGTGCGGCACCGACGCCGTCGGGCGGCACCCGCCAGAGCGTCGCCTCGGGACTCAGCGCAGTCGGTAGCCCATCCCGCGCACCGTCTCGAAGCGCTCAGCGCCGAGCTTCTTGCGCAGGTAACGCACGTACACATCCACGACGTTCGAGCCAGGGTCGAAGTCGTAGCCCCAGACCCGGGAGAGCAGTTGCTCGCGGGTCAGTACCTGGCCGGGATTGCGCAGGAACGTCTCGGCGAGGGTGAACTCCCGCGCCGAGAGGTCCACCTCTGTGGTTCCGGCGCGAGCGCGGCGCGAGCGCAGGTCGAGGGAGAGATCGCCGTGCACGAGGGTGGTGGGCTCGGCCGCGCCGCCCTCGGACCGCAACCGCAGCCGGACCCGGGCGAGGAGCTCCTCGAACCGGAACGGCTTGGCCATGTAGTCGTCGGCGCCGCCCTCCAGGCCGGCCACCGTGTCGGTGACCGAGTTCCGTGCGGTCAGGATGATCACCGGGAAGGTGACGTTCATCGCGCGTACCTGGCGCAGTACCGCGAAGCCGTCCATGTCCGGCAGGCCGAGGTCGAGGATCATGAGATCGAAGTCGCCGGTGCTCGCGAGGTCCACGGCCTCCCGACCGGTGGTGACGGCGGTCGGCGCGTACCCGGCGGACCGCAGCCCCTTCGCGACGAACGACGAGATCCGGGTCTCGTCCTCAGCGATCAGGATCTGGCTCATCGGCGCTCCAGGGCGGTGGTGCTCGGCGCGTCGCCGGCGGGGGAGGGGGTCTCGGGCGGTTCGTCGGTGGCGTCGGAGTCGGTCGAATCGGCGTCGGTACTCTCGGACTCTGCCACGAGGGGCAGGTAGAGGCTCACCGTGGTGCCCTTGCCGATCCTGGACTCCACCGCCGTACGGCCACCGTGCGCGACGGCGATCGAGCGCACGATGGTCAGGCCGAGACCGGAGCCCTCGGCGGGGCTGCCGGCGCGTTCGAAGCGGTCGAAGATCCTGTCCAGGTGTTGCGGTGCGATCCCGACGCCCTCGTCGCGGACCCAGAGCCGCACCTCGGTGTGCGTCGCCGAGCTGCCCAGGGCGATGGTGGACCCCGGCTCGGAGAACTTCACCGCGTTCGACGCGAGCTGGAGCAGTGCTTGGGTGATCCGGCGGGGATCGATCTCGGCGGTGACATCGGCGAGTCCGTCGAGGACCCAGCGGCGGTCCGCCAGCGTGCGGGCCTTGGTGAGGACCTCGTCGGTGAGGAGCGCGATGTCCGTGGGTTCGGCCATGACGAAGTCGGGTCGGCCCGCCTTCGCCAGCGTGACCAGGTCCTCCACCAGGCCGTTCATCCGGTCGAGCTCGTCGAGGACGAGCTCCTTCGTGGCGGCGGCGTCCGCGGGGTCTGCCGCATCCATGAGTTCGAGGTGACCGCGGACGATGGTCAGCGGCGTGCGCAACTCGTGCCCGACGTCGTCGAGCAGTTGGCGCTGGGACCCGAACGCATCCTCCAGGCGAGCAAGCATGCTGTTCACAGTCTCCGTCAGCACGGCGAGATCGTCGTTGCCCACCACCGCGATCCGTCGCGAGAGGTCGCTGGAGTTGGAGATCTCAGCGGCCGTCGTCCGCAGGAGTCTGATCGGTTCGAGGAGGCTACCGACCACGAACCAGCCGATGATGGCCATCCAGACGATCGCGCCGAGCGCGACCAGGGCGTAGGTGCGGAACGTCGCACCCAACTCAGCGTGCTCGGCGTCGAGGTTCCAGGCGAGCACGAGCGCCCCGGGCACGCCGCCCGGTTCCGGGGCGACCGGCACGGCTGCGACGTAGTAGTTCCGCACGTCCGTGCTGACCTGCAGGTACCGACCTCTTTCCCAGCTGGACGCAGCGGAGACGGCGGCGGCGAGCCCGGGGTCATCCGCAAGCCATTGCTGCGTCGGACCGACTTGGGCGACCTGGTCCACCTCCGAGCCGAGCATCGAGAACATGGCCTCGTTCTCTTGCACCACCATCCGGCTCAGAGCGGTGCGCAGCAGCGCGCTCGCCGTAGCGAATGGACCGCCAGTCGCAGGGTCGATGCCCTCCGTCGCAAGCGTCTCGAACTCGGCCATCGAGTCCTGCAACACGGCCTTGACCCGGTCGTCGGTGCGTTGGGTCTCGAGGATGTAGGCCGTCGTGCCGGCGAGGGCGACCGTGAGGGTCGTGAGCAGCACGAGGGCGACCATGACCCGGGTGCGCACCGAGGCGCGCAGGCGGGAACGTCGGGTGGCCATCGGTCGATTATCCCGTAACCGTGACCCGGGCGCTGGCGGGTCGGAGGTGAGGCGCGGCACACGGGTTCGACCCATGGCGCGGACTCCCGTACACTCGTCCGAGGTGGTTGACGCCCGCCATGATGGAACACGCCCGCGAGGAGCTGTGATCCGCAGTTCGGGCGGCACTCATTGCAAAGGGTAGTGGCGCAATTGGTAGCGCACCGGTCTCCAAAACCGGCGGTTGAGGGTTCGAGTCCCTCCTGCCCTGCACATCTCGCTCGATCGCCGGTCGAGCCAGCACACACGAACGAGTTGGGGAACATCTGTGAGCACACCCACGAACCCGGAGTCGGGCGAACCCGACGGCGGCGAACGTGGCGACGTCACCGACCCCACGGAGGGTGTCACCCCAGGTGACACCGACGGTTCGGCGGACGTGAGCGAGGAATCGGTGGACGAGGCGGTCGACGCCGAGATTCCCGCCGATGACGAGGCCGAGGTTCCCGCCGAGGACGCCGATGCGAGCGCCGACGAGATCTCGACCGACCAGGCCGCGGCCACCTCGAGCCGCAGGGGCCGGTCCGAGCGCACCGCATCGGACTCCGCCGAGAAGTCGGCGACGAGGTCCGGGTCGTCGAAGTCCTCGGTTCGTTCCTCCTCGAGCAAGGCCGTGGCCGCGTCGGCGAGTGCCGGCAAGGGCCGGGCTACGCGCAGTCGCGCGGAGGCCGAGCGTGAGGTGCGGCCGAACGTGTTCGCGAGGATCGCGCTCTTCGTCCGCCAGGTCATCGCCGAGCTCAGGAAGGTCGTCACCCCGACCCGGTCGGAGCTGCTGACATTCATCGCCGTTGTCGTGGTGTTCGTGCTGATCGTCATGGCATATGTCGGTGTGCTGGACTTCGCGATCGGCAAGCTGGTGCTCTGGGCGTTCGGCGCCTAGCGCGGCAGCCATCCCGGCTGCCTGGAGACCACTCCGGTATGGCGCCGGCGGTACGAAGCGGGACAATGACGAGGTCGGGAAGGTTCCGATCTCGACGAAGCATGCAGGATCATCGAGCAGGACAAGACGAGGGAAGCAGGTCAGGACGTGTCTGAAGAGACCCGCGACGTGGACGAGACGGTCGACGTCGTCGAGGAGGTCGGCGCCGAGGGCGTGGACTCCGCCGACGGTGCGGACTCCGCGGACATCGCCGAGGACTCGGCCGTGTCCGACGGCGAGGCCGACGCAGTGGACGAGGCCGTGGTCGAGGACGTGGCCGCAGTCGAGGACGAGGACGAGGACCCGCTGGTCGCGTTCCGCCGTGAGCTGCGCTCGCTCCCCGGTGACTGGTACGTGATCCACTCCTACGCCGGCTACGAGAACCGCGTGAAGGTCAACCTCGAGTCCCGGATCCAGTCCCTCAACATGGAGGACTACATCTTCCAGGTCGAGGTGCCCATGGAGGAGGTCGTCGAGATCAAGAACTCCGTGCGCAAGGTGGTCCGCCGGGTGCGGATCCCCAGCTACGTGCTGGTGCGGATGGACCTGACCGACGAGTCCTGGGGCGCCGTCCGGCACACCCCGGGTGTCACCGGTTTCGTGGGGCACACCCACTCCCCGGTCCCGTTGAGCCTCGATGAGGTCATGTCGATGCTCGCCACGACGGTGGAGCAGAAGGCCCCGACCGCGACCGGTGGACGCACCACCGCCGCCAGCCCAGCCGTGCAGGTCGACTTCACCGTCGGCGAATCGGTCACCGTCACCGACGGCCCGTTCGACACCCTGCCGGCCACCATCTCCGAGATCAACGCCGAGGGCCAGAAGCTCAAGGTGCTGGTCTCGATCTTCGGCCGCGAGACTCCCGTCGAGCTGTCGTTCAACCAGGTCGCCAAGATCTGAGCCCGCTCACCCGAGCAGGGGCCCGCCATCGTGGGTCCTGACCGCAAGGTCGTGCAACCGGGTCATCGCCCAAGGCGTCGGCCCACCAACAGGAAGCAGTAGAGCATGCCCCCCAAGAAGAAGGTCACCGGCCTCATCAAGCTCCAGATCCAGGCCGGCGCGGCCAACCCCGCGCCGCCGATCGGCCCCGCGCTCGGTCAGCACGGCGTGAACATCATGGAGTTCTGCAAGGCCTACAACGCGGCGACCGAGTCGCAGCGCGGCAACGTCATCCCGGTCGAGATCACCGTGTACGAGGACCGTTCGTTCACGTTCATCACGAAGACGCCGCCGGCCGCCGAGCTCATCAAGAAGGCCGCCGGCGTGGCCAAGGGCTCCGGTACCCCGCACACCACCAAGGTCGGCTCGCTGACCAAGGATCAGGTCCGCGAGATCGCCCAGACGAAGTTCGAGGACCTCAACGCCAACGATCTCGACGCCGCGTCGCTGATCATCGCCGGCACCGCCCGTTCCATGGGCATCACCGTCAAGGACTGAACCCCCGTCCCTGACCCATCCCCGCGGTGAGCGTCACGCGCACCGCACAGTGGAAGGGCCCGCGCGGGCCCGCACCACGACTGCTCACATGAAGGAGAAGCAGATGACTACGCGCAGCAAGGATTACCGCAAGGCCGCCGAACTCGTGCAGGCCGACCACGTCTACGCCCCGGCGGAGGCCATCGAGGTGGCCCGCAAGGGTGCCGCGACGAAGTTCGACTCGACCGTCGAGGTCGTGTTCCGGCTCGGGGTCGACCCCCGCAAGGCCGACCAGATGGTTCGCGGCACCGTGAACCTCCCGCACGGCACCGGCAAGACCGCTCGGGTCCTGGTGTTCGCCACCGGTGACCGCGCGGAGCAGGCCATCGCGGCCGGCGCCGACGAGGTCGGTGGCGACGAGCTCATCGAGAAGGTCGCCGGCGGCTACACCGACTTCGACGCGGCCGTGGCCACGCCGGACCTGATGGGCAAGGTCGGTCGTCTGGGCCGCGTGCTCGGGCCCCGTGGCCTGATGCCGAACCCGAAGACCGGCACCGTCACCATGGACGTCGCCAAGGCCGTGACCGACATCAAGGGCGGCAAGATCGACTTCCGGGTGGACAAGCACGGCAACCTGCACTTCATCATCGGGAAGGTCTCGTTCGACCAGGCGCAGCTGCTGGAGAACTACACGGCCGCCTATGAGGAGGTCATGCGCCTCAAGCCCGCCTCCTCCAAGGGCCGCTACATCACCAAGGCCGTGCTGAGCACGACCATGGGTCCCGGCATCGCGATCGACCCGGGGAAGCTGGCTGTCGAGACCGCCTGAGCCCAGCCGCGGCGATCCGCCGGCCGGATCCCCGTACGTCGCACACGCGGCCCGGTCCCTCCATCGGAGGGACCGGGCCGTCTTCGTCCGGACCAGTAGCCGGCCGGGGTCGCCCGTGATGCATCGCACAGGCCCTGCGATTTGGTCGGGCACGAAGGGCTGTGTAGAGTGGCACCTGCCCAAGACCGCCGGTCGCCCGTCACACGACGGGGCCAAGTCCGCAGATGCGGAGCCAGCGCAGGTGAACGAGTTCGATCAAGTGCCGGAGCGTCAGCGCTCCGAATCCGAACCCCGTGCATCTGCGCGGGGTTCTTTCCGTATGTGCACCCTCGACCTTCGCGGCACATCTCGGAAGGAGGGCCCATGGCACGGCCTGACAAGGCGGCAGCAGTTGCCGAACTGACGGAGAAGTTCCGCCAGTCCACGGCCGCTGTGCTGACCGAGTACCGCGGGCTCACGGTGGCCCAGCTCAAGGCGCTGCGCACCGATCTCGGCGGTACCACCAGCTTCGCCGTGGTGAAGAACACGCTCACCGGCATTGCGGCCAAGGAAGCCGGCATCGACGCGTTCGATGGCGAGCTCACCGGGCCGTCGGCCATCGCCTTCGTCTCCGGTGACCCGGTCGAGGCGGCGAAGAGCCTGCGTGACTTCGCCAAGGCGAACCCCAAGCTGGTCATCAAGGGTGGTGTCCTCGACGGGCGCGCCCTGACGTCCGCGGACGTCACCAAACTCGCGGACCTCGAGTCCCGCGAGGTGCTCCTGGCCAAGGCGGCCGGCGCGTTCAAGGCGAAGCTGCACCAGGCGGCCTACGTCTTCAACGCTCCCGCTGCCAAGGCGGTGCGCACCATCGAAGCCCTGCGTGAGAAGCAGGCGACGGAGTCCGCGGCCTGAGGCCCGGTCTTCGACCAACCACACACTGCTTCTCCGCAAGCAGGACCAACAGGAAGGAACGCCATCATGGCGAAGCTCAGCACCGACGAGCTCATTGACGCTTTCAAGGAGCTCACCCTGATCGAGCTCTCCGAGTTCGTGAAGCAGTTCGAGGAGACCTTCGAGGTCACCGCCGCCGCTCCGGCCGCCGTTGCGGTCGCCGCCGGCCCCGCCGCCGGTGGCGGCGAGGACGAGGCCGAGGAGCAGACCGAGTTCGACGTCATCCTCGACTCCGTCGGCGACAAGAAGATCCAGGTCATCAAGGAGGTGCGCGCCCTCACGAGCCTCGGCCTGAAGGAGGCCAAGGACCTCGTCGACAGCGCCCCCAAGGCGATCGTCGAGGGCGTGGCGAAGGACGTCGCCGAGAAGGCGAAGGAAGCCCTCGAAGGCGCCGGCGCCACCGTCACCGTCAAGTGATCTGACGGCGGGTGCTCAGTTCCGCCGGTTCGCGCCGCAAGGCAACGACACCGGGCACACGGAGCCGGGCAGCTCGCCGGCGTTACCCGGCCACGCCAATAACGAGGCCACAATGACGAGGCCCGCACCGATTCCGGTGCGGGCCTCGTCGCCACTGGACAGACGTAGCCAAAGTGGCTATGCTGTCGCTTTGCGCTGTCTTCTGCCCCCAGCACACGCTTCCCGAACCGGGTCCATCTCACACGTCCGCGTGCGCGATGTCTGGCCCGGGCGAAGTTCGGGCGGGGTTTGTTTGGGGTGGTCCGGCGCGCGTGCACACAATTCGTAGGGAAGGACCCCTCTTGGCTGCCTCGCGCACCCCTTCTGCTCCGACCACCGACGCCATCGCCCAACGTACCGCCTCTCGCCGGGTCTCCTTCGCAAAGATCCACGAGCCTCTCCAAGCACCCGACCTTCTCGGGCTGCAGACCGACAGCTTCGACTGGCTGCTCGGTAACGAGGAGTGGCAGGCGCGGGTACAGGCTGCCGTCGACTCGGGCAACAACGACGTCACCATGACCTCCGGACTCGAGGAGATCTTCGAGGAGATCTCGCCGATCGAGGACTTCGGGGCGACGATGTCGCTGTCGTTCCGGGACCACCGGTTCGAGCCGCCGAAGTACACCGCTGACGAATGCAAGGAGAAGGACTTCACCTACTCCGCGCCGCTGTTCGTCACAGCGGAGTTCGTCAACTACACGACCGGCGAGATCAAGTCGCAGACGGTCTTCATGGGCGAGTTCCCGCTCATGACCGAGCGCGGCACGTTCATCATCAACGGTACCGAGCGGGTCGTCGTCTCTCAGCTCGTCCGTTCGCCCGGCGTGTACTTCGAGCGCACCCCGGACAAGACGTCCGACAAGGACATCTTCACCACCAAGGTGATCCCGTCCCGTGGCGCGTGGCTCGAGTTCGAGATCGACAAGCGGGACGCCGTCGGCGTGCGCGTCGACCGCAAGCGGAAGCAGTCGGTCACGGTCTTCCTGAAGGCCCTCGGCATGACCGAGAGCGAGATCCGCGAGTCCTTCGCGGAGTACCCGTCCGTGCTGGAGACGCTAGAGAAGGACAGCGTCCACACGCAGGACGAGGCACTCCTCGACATCTACCGCAAGATTCGCCCGGGCGAGCCGCCCACGGTCGAGGCCGGCACGGCGCTGCTCGACAACTTCTACTTCAACGCCAAGCGTTACGACCTCGCGAAGGTCGGTCGCTACAAGGTGAACAAGAAGCTCGGCGTCGACGCCGCGATCGACGACTCGGTCCTCTCCCGCGATGACATCGTCGGCACGATCAAGTACCTTGCCGCGCTGCACAAGGGCGAGGTAGAGATCCCCGGCCTGAAGGACGGCAAGGAGGTGGCCGTGCGCGTCGAGACCGACGACATCGACCACTTCGGCAACCGCCGCATCCGCGCCGTCGGTGAGCTGATCCAGAACCAGGTGCGTACCGGGCTGTCCCGGATGGAGCGCGTGGTCCGCGAGCGGATGACGACCCAGGACGTCGAGGCGATCACGCCGCAGACCCTGATCAACATCCGCCCCGTGGTGGCCTCCATCAAGGAGTTCTTCGGGACCAGCCAGCTCTCGCAGTTCATGGACCAGAACAACCCGCTCGCGGGTCTGACGCACAAGCGTCGCCTGTCCGCGCTCGGCCCGGGTGGTCTGTCCCGTGACCGCGCCGGCATGGAGGTCCGTGACGTCCACCCGTCGCACTACGGCCGCATGTGCCCGATCGAGACCCCTGAGGGGCCGAACATCGGTCTGATCGGTTCGCTGGCGACGTACGCCCGCATCAATCCGTTCGGTTTCGTCGAGACCCCGTACCGCAAGGTCGTCAAGGGTCGCGTCACCGACGATGTGGACTACCTCACCGCCGATGACGAGGACCGTTACGTCATCGCGCAGGCCAATGCCCCGCTCACCGAGGACGGCCACTTCGCCGAGTCCGACGTGCTGGTCCGGGTCCGTGGCGGGGACACGCTGGACATCGCCGCGGAGAACGTGGACTACATGGACGTCTCCGCGCGTCAGATGGTCTCCGTCGCCACCGCGATGATCCCGTTCCTCGAGCACGACGACGCGAACCGCGCCCTCATGGGTGCGAACATGCAGCGCCAGGCGGTGCCGCTGGTCCGCAGCGAGGCCCCGCTCGTGGGTACCGGCATGGAGCGCCGTGCGGCGGTCGACGCCGGTGACGTGATCGTGGCCACGAAGCCGGGTGTCGTGCAGGAGGTCTCCGCGGACGCGATCGTCGTGGCCCAGGACGACGCCTCCACGTTCACCTACCGGGTGGCCAAGTTCCGTCGCTCCAACCAGGGCACCTCCTACAACCAGCGTGTGCTGGTCGATGAGGGCGCCCGGGTCGAGGTCGGCTCCGTGCTCGCGGACGGCCCCGCCACCGATGAGGGCGAGCTCGCCCTCGGGCGCAACCTGTTGGTCGCCTTCATGTCGTGGGAGGGTCACAACTACGAGGACGCGATCATCCTCTCCCAGCGTCTGGTCCAGGACGACGTCCTCTCCTCGATCCACATCGAGGAGCACGAGGTCGACGCCCGCGACACGAAGTTGGGACCGGAGGAGATCACCCGGGACATCCCGAACGTCTCCGACGAGGTCCTCGCTGACCTCGACGAGCGCGGCATCATCCGCATCGGTGCCGAGGTCGGCGCCGGCGACGTGCTGGTCGGCAAGGTCACCCCGAAGGGTGAGACCGAGCTGACCCCGGAGGAGCGCCTGCTGCGCGCGATCTTCGGTGAGAAGGCGCGCGAGGTGCGCGACACCTCGCTCAAGGTGCCCCACGGTGAGTCCGGCACGGTGATCGAGGTGCGTGAGTTCAACCGCGAGGACGGCGACGAGCTGCCCCCGGGTGTGAACCAGCTGGTGCGCGTCTACATCGCGCAGCGACGCAAGATCACCGACGGCGACAAGCTCGCAGGCCGGCACGGCAACAAGGGTGTCATCTCGAAGATCCTGCCCATCGAGGACATGCCGTTCCTCGAGGACGGCACCGCGGTGGACATCGTCCTGAACCCGCTCGGCGTGCCCGGCCGGATGAACGTCGGCCAGGTCCTCGAGACCCACCTCGGGTGGGTGGCGAAGCAGGGCTGGGAGGCCGGCATCGAGGATGCCAAGAACGGGAAGGTCCCGGCGTGGGCGAAGAACCTCGCCCCGGAGGCGCTCAAGGGCGCACCCGGCACCCCCGTGGCATCGCCCGTCTTCGACGGTTTGCACGAGGACGAGTTGACGGGGCTGCTGGACTCCACGATCCCCACCCGGGACGGGGACCGGCTCGTGGACGCGACCGGCAAGGCGAGGCTGTTCGACGGCCGCTCCGGCGAGCCTTTCCCGGAGCCGATCGCCGTGGGCTACATGTACATCCTCAAGTTGCACCACCTGGTGGACGACAAGATCCACGCGCGTTCGACGGGTCCGTACTCGATGATCACGCAGCAGCCGCTGGGTGGTAAGGCGCAGTTCGGTGGTCAGCGGTTCGGCGAGATGGAGGTGTGGGCCCTGGAGGCCTATGGCGCCGCCTACGCGCTGCAGGAACTGCTCACCATCAAGTCCGACGACGTCCCCGGCCGCGTGAAGGTCTACGAGGCGATCGTCAAGGGCGAGAACATCCCCGAGCCCGGCATCCCCGAGTCCTTCAAGGTGCTCATCAAGGAGATGCAGTCGCTGTGCCTGAACGTCGAGGTGCTCAACTCCGACGGGACCTCGATCGAGATGCGTGACACCGACGAGGAGGTGTACCGGGCCGCTGAAGAGCTCGGTATCGACCTCTCCCGCCGTCCCGACGCGAGCAGCGTCGAAGAGATCTGAGCGGCCCCGTCAGCGGTCGGGTCCACGTGACCCGACCGCTGACGGCCCCCTCATCCTGATTGGTTCCACACGGTGTTACACCGAAGGAAGTAGGAAAATTGCTCGACGTCAACGTCTTCGACGAGCTACGTATCGGTCTCGCGACCGCGGACGAGGTCCGCGCCTGGTCGCACGGTGAGGTCAAGAAGCCGGAGACCATCAACTACCGCACCCTCAAGCCCGAGAAGGACGGCCTCTTCTGCGAGAAGATCTTCGGCCCCACCCGGGACTGGGAGTGCTACTGCGGCAAGTACAAGCGCGTGCGTTTCAAGGGCATCATCTGTGAGCGCTGCGGCGTCGAGGTGACCCGCTCCAAGGTCCGCCGCGAGCGGATGGGCCACATCGAGCTCGCCGCGCCGGTGACGCACATCTGGTACTTCAAGGGTGTCCCGTCCCGCCTGGGCTACCTGCTCGACCTCGCGCCGAAGGACCTCGAGAAGGTCATCTACTTCGCGGCCTACATGATCACCTCGGTCGACACCGATGGTCGTCACGAGGACCTGCCGAGTCTGCAGAACGAGATCGACCTGGAGAAGGCCGACATCTCGAAGCGTCGCGACCTCGATGTCGCCAACCGCAGCGAGCGTCTCGAGGCCGACCTGGCCGAGCTCGAGGCCGAGGGTGCGAAGGCCGACGCGCGCCGCAAGGTCAAGGACTCCGCCGAGCGCGAGATGGCTCAGATCCGCAAGCGTGCGGACAACGAGCTGGACCGCCTCGAGCAGGTCTGGGACCGGTTCAAGAACCTCAAGGTCGCCGACCTCGAGGGCGACGAGATGCTGTACCGCCAGCTGCAGGACCGCTACGGCAACTACTTCGAGGGTTCGATGGGGGCCGGCGCGATCCAGAAGCGCTTGGAGACCTTCGACCTCGAGGCGGAGTCCGAGTCTCTTCGCGAGACGATCCGCACCGGCAAGGGCCAGCGCAAGACTCGCGCCCTGAAGCGGCTCAAGGTCGTCAACGCGTTCCTGACGACGAACAACTCGCCGCTCGGCATGGTGCTGGACTGCATCCCGGTGATCCCGCCGGACCTGCGTCCGATGGTGCAGCTCGACGGTGGCCGGTTCGCGACCAGCGACCTGAACGACCTGTACCGCCGTGTGATCAACCGCAACAACCGGTTGAAGCGACTGCTGGACCTCGGCGCACCCGAGATCATCGTCAACAACGAGAAGCGGATGCTCCAGGAGGCCGTCGACTCGCTGTTCGACAACGGTCGCCGCGGTCGTCCGGTGACCGGCCCGGGCAACCGGCCGCTCAAGTCGATCTCGGACATGCTCAAGGGCAAGCAGGGCCGGTTCCGTCAGAACCTGCTCGGCAAGCGCGTCGACTACTCCGGCCGTAGCGTCATCGTGGTCGGCCCGCAGCTCAAGCTGCACCAGTGCGGCCTGCCCAAGCAGATGGCTCTCGAGCTCTTCAAGCCGTTCGTCATGAAGCGGCTCGTGGACCTCAACCACGCGCAGAACATCAAGAGCGCCAAGCGCATGGTGGAGCGCGCGCGCTCCGTCGTGTGGGACGTGCTCGAAGAGGTCATCACCGAGCACCCCGTGCTGCTGAACCGGGCACCGACGCTGCACCGCCTGGGCATCCAGGCCTTCGAGCCGCAGCTGGTCGAGGGTAAGGCGATCCACCTGCACCCGTTGGTGTGTGGCGCGTTCAACGCCGACTTCGACGGTGACCAGATGGCCGTCCACCTGCCGCTCTCCTCGGAGGCGCAGGCCGAGGCCCGCATCCTGATGCTCTCGAGCAACAACATCCTCAAGCCGTCGGACGGTCGTCCGGTGACCATGCCCTCGCAGGACATGATCATCGGTCTGTTCCACCTGACCTCGGATCGTGAGGACGGGCTCGGCGAGGGCCGTGCGTTCACCTCCCCGGCGGAGGCCTTCATGGCCTTCGACGCGGGTGAGCTCGACCTGAACGCGAAGATCACCCTACGGCTGACCGACCTGGTCCCGCCGGAGGGCTGGGAGGCGCCGGAGGGCTACGCCGAGGGCGACGCGATCCTGTTCGAGACGACGCTCGGTCGGTCCTTGTTCAACGAGGCCCTGCCGGTGGACTACCCGTTCATCAACACGATCGTGGACAAGAAGGTGCTGTCCGGGATCGTCAACGACCTCGCCGAGCGCTACCCCAAGGTGGTCGTCGCGGCCAGCCTGGACGCGCTCAAGGAGGCCGGCTTCAAGTGGGCGACCCGCTCGGGCGTGACCATCTCGATCTCCGATGTCGCGACACCGTCGAACAAGGCGCAGATCCTCGAGGGCTACGAGGCGAAGGCCGCGAAGGTCCAGGGCCAGTACGACCGCGGCCTGCTAACGGACGACGAACGTCGTCAGGAGCTCGTGGAGATCTGGAACCAGGCCACCGACGAGGTCGCCGCAGCCATGCGGGAGAACTTCTCGAAGACCAACCCGGTGAACCGGATGGTCGGCTCGGGTGCCCGTGGTAACTGGATGCAGGTGCGTCAGATCGCCGGTATGCGTGGTCTGGTGGCCAACCCGAAGGGTGAGATCATCCCGCGGCCGATCAAGTCCAACTACCGCGAGGGTCTGTCGGTGGTCGAGTACTTCATCGCCACCCACGGTGCCCGGAAGGGTCTTGCCGACACCGCCCTGCGGACGGCGGACTCGGGCTACCTGACCCGTCGTCTCGTGGACGTGTCGCAGGACGTCATCATCCGTGAGGACGACTGTGGTACCGAGCGGGGTCTGACCCTGCCGATCCTGGAGCGCACGGCCAGCGGGCAGGCGCGCCGCGCGGACACCGTCGAGACCAGCGTCTACGGACGCAGCCTCGCAGGTTCGGTCTCCTCGCCCGACGGCGAGGTGCTCGGCCAGGGTGGTGACGACGTCGGTGACGTGCTCCTCGACAAGCTCATCGAGGCCGGCGTCGAGCAGCTCAAGGTCCGGTCGGTGCTCACCTGTGAGTCCCGCGTCGGTACCTGCGCCAAGTGCTACGGCCGCTCGCTGGCCACCGGCAAGCTGGTCGACATCGGTGAGGCCGTCGGCATCATCGCGGCCCAGTCCATCGGTGAGCCCGGCACCCAGCTGACGATGCGGACCTTCCACACCGGTGGTGTGGCGAGCGCCGAGGACATCACGCAGGGTCTGCCCCGTGTGACCGAGCTGTTCGAGGCCCGCACCCCCAAGGGCGAGGCCCCGATCGCCGAGATCGCCGGCCGCATCGCCATCGACGAGAGCGAGCGTTCGCGTCGCCTGGTGATCACGCCCGACGACGGCAGCGAGGAGATCGCCTACCCGGTCACCAAGCGGTCGCGGCTGCTGGTGCACGACGGTGACCACGTCGCCGTCGGTCAGCAGCTGGTCGCGGGTGCGGTTGACCCGAAGAAGGTGTTGCGGATCCTCGGTCCGCGCGCGGTGCAGAAGCACCTCGTGGACGAGGTCCAGGAGGTCTACCGCTCCCAGGGCGTGGACATCCACGACAAGCACATCGAGGTCATCGTCCGGCAGATGCTGCGTCGGGTCACTGTGCTCGACTCCGGCGAGTCCCGGCTGCTGCCGGGTGAGCTGGCCGAGCGTTCGCGGTTCGAGGACGAGAACCGTCGGGTCGTCTCCGAGGGTGCCCAGCCGGCTTCGGGTCGTCCCGAGCTGATGGGGATCACGAAGGCCTCGCTGGCGACCGAGTCGTGGCTGTCCGCGGCGTCCTTCCAGGAGACCACGAAGGTGCTGACCGAGGCCGCGATGAGCGGACGCTCGGACTCCCTGCTGGGTCTGAAGGAGAACGTCATCCTCGGTAAGCTCATCCCGGCCGGGACCGGCCTGCCGCGCTACCGCAACGTGCGCGTCGAGCCGACCGAGGCCGCGAAGGCCGAGATCTACCCGAGCTTCGGCTACGACGAGATCGACTACACGCCGGTCTCCGAGGGCTCCGGCGAGGCGATCGCACTCGAGGAGCTCGACCTGGGCCGCGGTTTCGAGGCGGACTTCCGCTGAGTCGCACGACCTGATCGACCACTGAATGGTCCGGCACCCAAGGGGTGCCGGACCATTCGTGTGTCCGGCACCGGATCGGCAGCCGCCGCCCGAGCCCGCACCGGCTCGCAGTGATGCCACTCACATGTGGCGGAGACGGGAATGTGGTTGAACTTTCACCCATTGAGAGGTGCATGACTTCTCACAAGATCGGCATCATCGTCAGCTCCTCCCGCCCGACCCGCATCGGCACCAAGGTCGCCCGGTGGGTCGGCGATCAGGCGCCGAACGGCACCGATGTCGACATCATCGACCTTGCCGAGGTGGGCCTGCCCTTCCTCGCGGAACCCGAACTCCCGTCGTCCGGCAACTACACCCAGGCCAGCACCCTGGCGTGGTCGGAGCGGGTGCGCGCCTACGACGCGCTGATCGTCACCCTGCCCGAGTACAACGCCGGCTACCCGGCCGTCGTGAAGAACGCTATCGACACCCTGCACGCCGAGTGGAGCGACCTGCCGATCGGCATCATCGGCTACGGCTGGGGCGCTGCCGCCGGATCCGCCCGCCAGTTCGGTGAGGTCCTCGACCGCGTCAAGGCGCTCCGTCTCGACGGCCCGGGCCTCAGCTTCGGTCAGGATCTGACTCCGGAGGGCGACATGCTCGACGCCGCCCCGGCCGATGAGGTGCGCGGCCTCTACGACCAGATCATCGCGGCCGTGCGCGAGAAGGTCACGGCCTGACCCCTGACCCGCAGTCGGTACTTCCCGGCAGCAGAGGCGGTGGCGCGCGGCGCCACCGCCTCTCGTGCGCCCAGGGCACCTGTTCGACGGCGCCAGATCCGGCGATCCCCGGGCCCGTCTCGGCGCTGTGGTCAGGCTAGGCACCGCTCGCGTACAGCCGCCGGACCACGTCCTCGATGTCCGGCTCCTCGATCGTGAGGTCGCGCACCGCGGCGCGGGCGGACACCTGTGCTAGGACCGCGGCCGCCGTCGTCGATCCGGGGGTGAAGGCGAGCCGCTGACGCAGCCCGTCCGCCTCGACGCCGAGCAGCCGGGTGCCAGCGACGTCTTCCAGTGGGGCAGCGGTCTCCTCGAGGTCGACGACGATCACACGGTCGGCGCCGACCCGCTCCACGAGGCCGGGCAGGGAGCCGTCGTAGGCCATCCGACCGTGGTCGACCACGATGATGCGGTCGGTCAGGCGTTGCACGTCGTCCATGTCGTGCGTCGTCAGGAGCAGGGTGGTGTCCCCGCCGGCCCGCTCCTCGAGCAGGAACTGGCGCAGGCGTTCCTTGCTCAGCACGTCCAGACCGATGGTGGGCTCGTCCAGGATCAGCAGTTCGGGGGAGTGCAGCAACGCCGCCGCGATCTCGCCCCGGATGCGCTGCCCGAGACTCAACTGCCGCACCGGCGTCTCGAGGAAGTCACCGAGGTCGAGGCGTTCGACCAGGGTGGCCCGACGTGTCCGCAGGGTGTCCGGGCCGAGCCGGTGGATCGCTGCCAGAGCGCGATAGGACTCGGCGAGCGGCAGGTCCCACCACAGCTGCGACCGCTGCCCGAAGACCACGCCGATCCGCCGTGCCAGTTCCCGACGGTGACGGTGCGGGTCCAGGCCGCAGGTCTGCACGCGGCCGCTGGTCGGTACCAGGATGCCGGTGAGCATCTTGATCGTGGTGGACTTCCCGGCGCCGTTGGCGCCGATGTACCCGACGGCGGCCCCCGCGTCGATCGTGAAGTCCAGGTCGGCGACGGCGTGGGTGATACTGCGCCTGCGGCGCAGCCCGCGACCGGTCCGGACCACGAAGTCCCGGCCGAGGCCGGTGGCGCTGATGATCGTTTCGGTCATGACCCCGCTCCCGTGTAGTGACGTAGGCCCGCCCGCCAACCGAGCAGGGCGACGGTCCAGATCCCTGCGGCCGCGACCGGTGCGAACCACCCCAGGACGGCCGGCGTCCACGCCGGCCCGGCGTGGCCGAGGAGGACGAGGGTGGGCAGGTACGCGGTGAACGCGGCCGGGACCACGAACGTGAAGAGCACTCGCATCGGCAGACTGAAGATCGAGGTGGGGTAGGACGCCGCATACGAGCCGCCGTACGTGAACGCGTTCGCGAACTCGCCGCCCTCCACGAGCCAGAACTGCACCGCGGCCGCGCACACGAACAGCGCAGCGAAGATGATCGCGCTGACCAGCGGCGTCAGGACGGCCAGGACCACGAGTGCCGGCGTCCACGCGATCGTGTTCATCGTCAGCGCGATCGCCAGCACCACAGCCGCGACCGCCGTACGACCCAGCCGGCGCAGCTGTAGGTCGCTGGTGATCAGCTGGGCCAGGACCGGCAGCGGACGCAGCAGGAATGCGTCCAGGGTGCCCGAGCGGAGGTACGTCGGCAGCGAGTCCACGTGCCCGACCGCCATGTCCGCGAGGGAGAAGCCGATCCCGGCGAAGGCGAACAGCAACAGCGCACCGGCCAGGTCGAGTTCACCCAGGATGGTGATCGAGGAGAAGATCACGAGCACCTCGGCGAGCTCGAGCACACCGATACCGACCGCGCCGACGAGGTCGAGGACGAACGAGCGCCGATAGGCCAACTGCGAGCGCAGCCGGGAAGCGAGCAGGGCCCGGTAGGGCGCGAGGGCCTCAGCCACCCTGCACCACCACCCTCCGCACCCCGATCTCGAACACGGCGCGACCGACCACGAGCAGGCCGAGCGTCCACGCGACCTGCTCGCCGAGCAGCACCAACGCCTCCGGTCCCGCCGCGCGCCCCATGATGATGTCGATCGGGTGCTGCAGCATCGCCGGGAACGGGGTCCACGCCGCCACCGCTGCGAGCCAGGGTGGGAACCAGTGCACCGGCACCACCAGACCGCACAGCAGGTTGGACGCGACGAGATAGAGCGTCATGACCCCCCGGAGGTCCAACAACCAGAACGCCGCCAGGTTCACCAGCCACCGGCAGGCGAACGAGACCACGACGGCGAGCGTCACCGAGACCAGCCCGAGCAGATAGGGCAGCACCTGGCCGGGCAGCGCCAGCCCGGTCACGAGTGCGCCGACCACCAGCGGCGGAGCGCCGCGGGGCACCAGCTGGAACGCGGCCCTTCCGAGGTCCGCCGCCAGGTAGCCCGCCTGCGGGTCGATCGGGCGGGCCAGGTCGATGGCGATGTCCCCGGACCGGATCCGCTCCGCGAGCTCGGACCAGGTGAAGACGTTCACCGGACCGATGAGTGCCTGGGCGAGCCAGGCGTAGGTGGCCCCGGTGAGGGCGTCGTAGCCGGCCAGCATCCCGCCGGCGGCCCCGATCGCCCCCATCGTGATCGCCGCCTTGATGAGGCCGAAGACCGTGTTCGTGAACGCACCCGCGGCAGCCGCGGTGCGGTACGCGGACCATCGCCGCCAGCCGAGACCGGCATACACGGCGAGGGCGGACACAAGAGCGAGAACTTACTCGCCGCTCGGGTGGGAGTCAATCAGGACCGACACCCCGGGCTATCATCGCGGGATGGGCCGGGGGAGTGTCGCGGATCTGCGTCAGGCTCGCCGGGTGCTCTGCTACGGCGTGACCGGTTCGGGCAAGTCCACCCTGGCGCTGCGCCTCGGGGCGGAACTCGGACTGCCCGTCGCCCTGGTGGACGAGCACTACTGGGAGCCCGGCTGGGTGCCCGCGCCGCAGGAGCAGTTCGAGGAGTACATCGCCTCGACCCTGAGTGGCCCGCGCTGGGTGGTCGACACCGCATATGCCCGGCACCTGGACGCCATCTTCCACCGTGCGGACGTGATCGTCGCGTTGGACTACCCGCGGCTCGTCTCCCTGACCAGGCTGGTGTGGCGCACCTGCCGCAACATCGTCACCAGGGCGCCGCTCTGCAACGGCAATGTCGAAACCCTCCGCAACGCGCTGTCGGGTGACTCCATCATCCGCTGGCACTTCCAGTCGTGGCGGAGCAAGCGCAGGAGGATGCGCGCGTGGGCCGCGGACCCGGGGGTGCCGCCGGTGCTGCTCCTGGGCCGGCCCGCAGACGCCGAGCGGGCCCTTGCGCAGCTCAGATCCTCGCCCAATCAGTCGTCGTGACGCCCGTGTCCGTGAGGACCGTGAGCAGGACGCGGCTGCGCAGCAACTGGTACTCCCAGACGCGTTTCGCACCGAGACCGTCGGTGGCCACGTCCGCCGGGTGCAGGAAGATCTCGCTGACGCCGGCCGGGAGGGTGGCCACCAGGTCGGCGTAGTAGCGAGCCGTGTCGTCCGGGCCGTCGATCGCCGCGGTCGGCCGCGGATCCGTGCAGATCGTCTCCGGGAGGCGGACGCCGGAGTCGTCAGCCAGTGCGACGGCGAGCCGATGCGCCTCGCCGACGCCGGCGCTGTCGGGCGCTCGCCTGGGCAGCCGCAGCGGCAGGCGGTGCCGGGCGGCCACCGCTATCGCTTCCACGAGCACCCCGCCGGGGCGGGTGGCCTCAGGCCCGAGCCCGTAGAGCGCGGCGGTGTGAAGGTCCAGGTGCGTGGGCACGGCGCCGCGGGCGCGCATCCAGGCCACCTGGTCCTCGATCGCGGCCTCGATCTCGTCGTGGCTCGCGGTGGCGAGCAGGGTCGGGTCGAACTCGACGTGGAGCCCGACGGCGATCGGCAGGTCGAGCTCGAGGGCCGCCTCGGCGTGTGGTCGCCCGACGAGCAGGGACGTGGCCGTCACGGCGCCTGCGCCGGCCAGAGCTGCGACTGCGCGGTTCACAGCAGGGGAGAGACCGAGATCGTCGGCAGTGACGATGACGGACGTGGTCATGGCTGCGGTCGACGTGCGTCCGCGGCGCCGGGCGGGTCGGTGTCGTCGGTGCCCGGCGCGTTGGTGCCGGGGCTGCGGATAGCGGCCGCCTCGGCGACCTCCTCACCGGCGCCGCCCGCCGGGCCCACGGCCACCGTCGGGAGGATCTCCGCTGCCGTGCCGCGATCGAAGCGGACGAAGTGGGACATGATGGCGGCCAGGCTCACCAGGACGAACGGGAACACCGAGAGCAGGAATCGCGCGGCCTCGTCGGGACGGGCGCCGGTGTCATCACCGCTGTGGAACCCGAACAGCATCGCCACGGCGAGGAAGCCGAGCGACTTCACGAACGCGTTCAGCCGGTTGAAGAACCCGAACGCGGACAGGAACATCCCCTCGCGGCGCACTCCGGTGCGGGCGGTGTCCTCGTCGAGGAGTCGCGCCACGATCAGGTCCATGGTGGCCATCACCCCGCTGTACCCGAGCCCCACGAGCGCCCCGCAGACGATGGCGAGCAGGAGAGTGTCCGCCAGATACATGGTGGCCAGCGCCCCGGCCAGCACGATCAGTGCGATCCGCCAGATCCGCTCCGGGCCGTACCGGCGCACCAGCCGGGTCCACACCGCCAGGCACAGGGCGGACACGAGGATCACCGTGGCCAGCAGGTAGGTGGAGTCTCCAGGCGGAAGCCGCAGCGTGTACTCGACGAAGAATGCCACCGCGGCGATCACCAGGGCCATGCCGGCCGAGTACAGGCCACTCGTCACGGCGATCATCCAGAACTTGCGGTTGCCCACGATCACCTTGAGGGAATCCAGCAGACGGGGCTGCTCCGCGGTCAGCACTCGCGGATCCTCCCGGGCTCCGAGCGCGCAGTAGATGATCACCGCAGCGGCCACGACTCCGAAGATGATGGAGGTGCGGCTGTATCCGATCGCCTCCGCGATCCGCGGAGTGAGTGCCACCGAGATGATCATCGCCACGAGCTGGAAGCCCTGGCGTAGCGAGTTCGCCACCGCACGCCGCTTCTCGTTCGGGAACAGCTCCGGGAGCAACGCCCCGTAGTTCGCGTTCACGAGTGAGTCCGACGTGCCGGTGAGGACGGTGAACACTGCGAACCAGGCGATCAGGGTGGCACCCTCGAGGGTGTCCGGAGGGGAGAAGAACGCGATGAAGGAGATCGCCAGCAGTGGTGCCGCCAGGATCATCCATGGCCTGCGCCGACCCCACCGGGTCCGGGTGCGATCGGAGAGGTAGCCGTAGACCGGGTTGTCGATCGCGTCGATCACCGCGTACAGGGCCAGCACGGCGGCGTACGCGCGTGCGTCCATGCCGAGGTCGTTGATGTAGTAGAACGCCATGAATGCGAGAAACATGTTGATCGGGATCGACGTCCCGAACATCCCGACCGCGTATCGGACCGGGCGGGTGCTGCGCCCGGTCGCGCCGGCGCTGGGAGCGGACGTGCCGGGCTCGACGCCGACGGTGGCGGGCCCGACGGCAGCGTCCTGATCGCCCTGTGTCGTCATCGTCGACTCTCCTGTTCTCGGCCCACGGGTGCGGCTGACCACCTGCATCGAGCGTAGTGCGCGTCCGGATCGTGGACTTCTCGAATCCGGGTCCCACCATGACGACCCGATCGGCGCTACCGTTGGGTGGAACTTCACCGGCTCGGTCCAGCCCGGCACAGGGAGTGTTTTGCACCACACCGTGCCGCTCGGCTTTGACGCTTCCGTCGCGCGGAGAGTACTCTGGTCGGCAGTGCCCGCTCTGTCGGGCCCTCGCGTGCGCGCTGTGACCTGGACGTCGCCCCGAAACGGGCCCGGACGAGGATGAGCGTGCGGTGGGTCACCCCCCGTCCGGCACGCACACCGACCACCACAACACCCGTGATGGGCCTGTGATGGGCGAAGTGTGCGTGAAGAACCGGGGGACGACACGCCCGAGCGCGGGGGGCACGTCGGGGTGGAATACGCCGGGCACCAGCAGTGTTCCGGTCCTGATCGCACCCCGATCACCATGAGCAGTCAGACTTTTCGAGACGGAGATGTAGTGCCCACGATTCAGCAGCTGGTCCGCAAGGGTCGCAGCGCCAAGGTCGGCAAGTCCAAGACGCCTGCCCTCAAGGGCAGCCCCCAGCGTCGCGGCGTGTGCACCCGCGTGTACACGACGACCCCCAAGAAGCCGAACTCGGCCCTGCGCAAGGTGGCCCGGGTGAAGCTGTCCAGCCAGATCGAGGTCACGGCGTACATCCCCGGCGTCGGTCACAACCTGCAGGAGCACTCCATCGTGCTCGTGCGCGGTGGCCGTGTGAAGGACCTCCCGGGTGTCCGTTACAAGATCGTGCGTGGCGCCCTCGACACCCAGGGTGTTCGCGGCCGTCAGCAGGCTCGCAGCCGTTACGGCGCGAAGAAGGAGAAGAAGTAATGCCTCGTAAGGGTCCGGCCCCGAAGCGGCCGCTCGCGATCGATCCCGTCTACGGTTCGCCGACGGTCACCCAGCTCGTGAACCGGGTGCTCATGGACGGCAAGAAGTCCACCGCTGAGCGGATCGTCTACGGCGCCCTGGAGGGTGTCCGCGAGAAGACGCAGTCCGACCCGGCCGTCGTGCTCAAGCGCGCGCTGGAGAACGTCCGCCCGACCCTCGAGGTCCGGTCCCGCCGCGTCGGTGGCGCGACCTACCAGGTCCCGATCGAGGTCCGCGCCTCGCGTCAGACCACGCTGGCCCTGCGCTGGCTCGTGGACTACGCCCGCGCCCGCCGCGAGAAGACCATGACCGAGCGCCTCATGAACGAGATCCTCGACGCCTCCAACGGCCTCGGTGCCGCCGTGAAGCGACGCGAGGACACCCACAAGATGGCCGAGTCGAACAAGGCCTTCGCGCACTACCGCTGGTAGTCGCCCCGGTCATGGCGCCGCCTCACCCCGGCGCCATGACCCACCTGATCACGCTCGTATCGACCAGAAGAGAGCAACTGTGGCACTCGACGTGCTGACCGACCTCACCAAGGTCCGCAACATCGGCATCATGGCCCACATCGATGCCGGCAAGACCACCACGACGGAACGCATCCTGTTCTACACGGGGGTCAACCACAAGCTCGGTGAGACGCACGATGGCGCGTCGACCACCGACTGGATGGAGCAGGAGAAGGAACGCGGCATCACCATCACCTCCGCCGCGGTGACCTCCTTCTGGGACGGCAACCAGATCAACATCATCGACACCCCGGGTCACGTCGACTTCACGGTCGAGGTGGAGCGTTCGCTGCGCGTCCTCGACGGTGCCGTTGCCGTGTTCGACGGCAAGGAGGGTGTCGAGCCGCAGTCCGAGACGGTGTGGCGTCAGGCCGACAAGTACGACGTGCCGCGCATCTGCTTCGTCAACAAGATGGACAAGCTCGGTGCCGACTTCTACTACACGGTCGAGACCATCGTGAAGCGCCTCGGCGCCAAGCCGCTCGTCATGCAGTTGCCGATCGGCTCCGAGAGCGAGTTCGTCGGCGTCGTCGACCTGGTCACCATGAAGGCCTTCGTGTGGCCCGGTGACTCCAAGGGCGACGTGACGATGGGTGCCGCCTACGAGACCCAGGACATCCCCGCCGACCTGCTCGAGCGCGCCCAGCAGTACCGCGCCCAGCTGGTCGAGGACGTCGCCGAGGCGTCCGACGAACTCATGGAGAAGTTCCTGGAGGGCGAGGAGATCAGCATCCCCGAGCTCAAGGCCGGCATCCGCAAGATGACGATCAACTCCGAGGCCTACCCGGTGTTCTGTGGCTCCGCCTTCAAGAACCGTGGTGTGCAGCCGATGCTCGACGCGGTCATCGACTACCTGCCGTCCCCGATCGACGTGCCGCCGATGATCGGCCACGACCCGAAGGACGAGGCCGTCGAGCTGACCCGCGCGCCGTCGGAGTCCGAGCCGTTCTCCGCGCTCGCGTTCAAGATCGCGTCGCACCCCTTCTTCGGGACCCTGACCTTCATCCGCGTGTACTCCGGTCTCGCCCACCCCGGCGACCAGGTCATGAACACGACCAAGGGCCGCAAGGAGCGCATCGGGAAGCTGTTCCAGATGCACGCCAACAAGGAGAACCCGGTCGACGAGGCCCACGCGGGCCACATCTACGCGGCGATCGGGCTCAAGGACACCACCACCGGTGACACCCTGGCCGCCCTGGACGCACCGATCGTGCTCGAGTCGATGTCCTTCCCGGACCCGGTCATCTTCGTCGCGATCGAGCCGAAGACGAAGGGTGACCAGGAGAAGCTGTCCACGGCCATCCAGAAGCTCTCGGCCGAGGACCCGACGTTCACCGTCTCCCTCAACGAGGACACCGGTCAGACCGAGATCGGCGGCATGGGCGAACTCCACCTGGACATCCTGGTGGACCGCATGCGACGCGAGTTCCGCGTCGAGGCGAACGTCGGCAAGCCGCAGGTCGCCTACCGCGAGACGATCCGCCGCAAGGTGGACAAGCTCGACTACACCCACAAGAAGCAGACCGGTGGCTCGGGCCAGTTCGCGAAGGTCCAGATGTCCTTCGAGCCGCTCCAGAGCGAGGCCGGCGAACTCTACGAGTTCGACAACAAGGTCACTGGGGGCCGCATCCCACGGGAGTACATCCCCAGCGTGGACGCCGGTGTGCAGGACGCCCTGCAGGTCGGCGTGCTCGCCGGATACCCGCTCGTGGGCATCAAGGCCACCCTGTTGGACGGCGCGTACCACGACGTCGACTCCTCGGAGATGGCCTTCAAGATCGCCGGCTCGATGGCACTGAAGGAAGGCGTCAGGCGCGCCGACCCGGTGCTCCTGGAGCCGGTCATGGACGTCGAGGTGCGCACGCCCGAGGAGTACATGGGCGACGTCATCGGCGACCTGAACTCCCGCCGCGGCCAGATCCAGTCGATGGAGGACGCGAGCGGCGTTAAGGTGGTTCGCGCCTTGGTGCCGTTGTCGGAGATGTTCGGCTACATCGGCGACCTGCGGTCCAAGACCCAGGGTCGTGCGGTGTACTCGATGCAGTTCAGCAACTATGCCGAAGTGCCTCGGAATGTCTCCGAGGAGATCATCAAGAAGACCCGGGGCGAGTAGTCCCACAGGTCGACCCTGTTTCACCATCACCAAACCGACCCGTAGGATCGCTCAGCCTCAGTGGGGCGACAGCCAGTCACCCCAGATGCTGCGTACAACTACCCAAGTTCCAGGAGGAACCCAGTGGCGAAGGCCAAGTTCGAGCGGACCAAGCCGCACGTCAACATCGGCACGATCGGTCACGTCGACCACGGCAAGACGACGCTGACCGCTGCCATCTCCAAGGTGCTCGCTGACAAGTACCCCGATCTCAACACGTTCGCTTCGTTCGAAGAGATCGACAACGCTCCCGAGGAGCGTCAGCGCGGTATCACGATCAATGTCTCCCACCAGGAGTACCAGACGGAGAAGCGCCACTACGCGCACGTTGACGCCCCCGGTCACGCTGACTACATCAAGAACATGATCACCGGTGCCGCGCAGATGGACGGCGCGATCCTCGTGGTCGCGGCGACCGACGGTCCGATGGCCCAGACCCGCGAGCACGTGCTGCTCGCCCGCCAGGTGGGTGTGCCCTACCTGCTCGTCGCGCTGAACAAGTCCGACATGGTCGACGACGAGGAGATCCTCGAGCTCGTCGAGCTGGAGGTCCGTGAGTTGCTCTCGAGCCAGGAGTTCGACGGCGACAACGTGCCGGTCGTGCGCGTCTCCGCACTGAAGGCGCTCGAGGGCGACCCGGCCTGGGTCAAGTCCATCGAGGAACTGATGGACGCCGTCGACGAGAACGTCCCGGACCCGGTCCGCGACATCGAGAAGCCCTTCCTCATGCCGATCGAGGACGTCTTCACCATCACCGGGCGCGGCACCGTCGTCACCGGTCGTGTGGAGCGTGGCCAGCTCAAGGTCAACGAGGAGGTGGAGATCGTCGGTATCCGCGCCCCGCAGAAGACGATCGTCACCGGCATCGAGATGTTCCGGAAGCTGCTCGACACCGCTGACGCCGGCGAGAACGTCGGGCTGCTGCTTCGGGGCACCAAGCGCGAGGACGTCGAGCGCGGCCAGGTCGTCTCCAAGCCGGGTTCGATCACGCCGCACACCGACTTCGAGGCTCAGGTCTACATCCTGGCCAAGGACGAGGGCGGCCGTCACAACCCGTTCTACGCGAACTACCGTCCGCAGTTCTACTTCCGTACCACGGACGTCACCGGCGTCATCACGCTGCCCGAGGGCACCGAGATGGTCATGCCCGGTGACAACACCGAGATGACGGTCGCGCTGATCCAGCCGATCGCCATGGAAGAGGGCCTCGGCTTCGCCATCCGCGAGGGTGGCCGGACCGTCGGCTCCGGTCGCGTGGTCAAGATCATCAAGTGATCCTCCGCTGGGCGTGAGCCCAGTTCCGACGAAGGGCCCGCCGGTCACCGGCGGGCCCTTCGTCATGCCACCGTCGCCGCGGGGAGAGGCAGAGGTGCCCATCCCCGGCCCCGCCACGGAGCGGTCCGTGCCAGTACGCTGGCCCGCATGGGATGGTTCACACAGGGGAATGACGTCAAGGGACCGACGCCGGCAGAAGCGGAGTCGCTATGGGACGCCGAGGCGCCCGAGGCGGGCCTCGGCTCGGCGACGCTGAAGCTCATGGACGCGTTCCAGGTCCCCGGCAGCGGCACCGTGTTCACCGGCCAGGTGGTCAGTGGCACGTTCCGGGTGGGGCAGCAGGTCATCATCACCGGCAAGGCCGGCTTCGCGCGGGGCACCATCGGCGAGATCTCGGTGGGACAGGAGCGGCCCGAGTCTGCCGGGGTCGACAAGTACATCAGTTTCAATGTCGCGAACCTGAGCCTTCGGGTCGAGATCCTCGGTCTGGACGAGAACGCGACGGTCACCGGGCTCTGAGCCGGCGGGCTCGTCCCGGTCCCTGCCCACCCGCACGGCGGCGGGCGACGAACGTGACACGACCCAACCACCGGTGCGCACCGCGTGAGTGCACCACGAGGCGCCGTGACGGGCGCACGCACGGCGAGACCGGCGCACAACCGTGGGCGCGCCACCAGCAGCGCCGCAGGCACGCTGGTAGCGTTTCGGCAACGGCTCGAGAGGCGACCGGCACGACCAGCGGTGAACTCCGCCGTCGGGCCCTGTGGCGTAGCCCACCGGTGCCCGACTTGGGATCTGCCCATGACCTGTGGCAGACTGTTCAGGTTGCCTCGTGCGAGGGGTGCAGGACACGCGTGTGCGTAGGTCGGTGAAGCCGGCCCGTCGCAGACACGGCGAGTTCGGCCCTCGACCGGGCATCCGACCCAGATCGATTCGATTGACTGGCCCACGGGGCAGGCGGACGGATCACACAAGTCATCTTCCGACCCACACCAACCGGTGTACGGCGGTGGGGTGCGTCGCCAAGCGCGACACGCCCGAGCGCGGGGGTCGGTCAGTTGGTACTAAGAGAGAGAGTCAGACGACGCCATGGCGGGACAAAAGATCCGCATCCGGCTCAAGTCCTACGACCACGAGGTCATCGACAGTTCGGCGCGCAAGATCGTCGACACGGTGACTCGCGCTGGTGCGACGGTCGTGGGCCCGGTGCCGCTGCCAACCGAGAAGAACGTGTTCTGCGTCATCCGTTCTCCGCACAAGTACAAGGACAGCCGCGAGCACTTCGAGATGCGCACGCACAAGCGGCTGATCGACATCGTGGACCCGACGCCGAAGGCCGTGGACTCGCTCATGCGACTCGACCTGCCGGCTGACGTCAACATCGAGATCAAGCTCTGAGGACTCAGTCATGACTTCTACTCCCCAGCAGTCCGAGCGCGCCGTCAAGGCCATCCTCGGCACGAAGCTCGGCATGACCCAGGTGTGGGACGACGCCGGTCGTCAGTTCCCGGTCACCGTCGTGCAGGTGGGCACCAACGTCGTGACCCAGATCCGCACGGTGGACAAGGACGGCTATTCGGCCGTTCAGCTCGGCTTCGGCCAGATCGATCCGCGCAAGGTCACCCAGCCCCTGCGGGCACGCGCCGACCAGGCGGGCATCACCCCGCGTCGGCACGCGGCCGAGTTCCGCACCTCGGACGCCGAGTCCTACGAGGTCGGCCAGGAGCTGACCGCGCAGACCTTCGAGTCCGGAACCCGTGTCGACGTGATCGGCACCACCAAGGGCAAGGGCTTCGCCGGCGTGATGAAGCGTCACGGCTTCCACGGCGTCGGCGCCTCCCACGGTGCGCACCGCAACCACCGCAAGCCCGGCTCGATCGGTGGGGCTTCGACCCCGTCGCGCGTGTTCAAGGGCGTGCGGATGGCCGGCCGGATGGGCCACGACCGCCAGACCACCCAGAACCTGACCATCCACGCCGTGGACGCCGAGAAGGGACTGCTGCTCATCACGGGCGCCGTCCCCGGCCCCAAGGGTGGGCTCGTCGTGGTTCGCACCGCCGTGAAGGGGGCGTGAGCGTCATGACCGACGCAACCGTGATCGACGTCATCGACGCCAAGGGCAAGAAGTCCGGCTCGGTGGATCTCCCTTCGGAGATCTTCGACGTCCAGACGAACGTGCCGCTGATCCACCAGGTCGTCGTCGCACAGCTCGCCGCGGCCCGCCAGGGCACGCACAAGGTCAAGACCCGCGGCGAGGTCCGCGGTGGTGGCCGCAAGCCGTACAAGCAGAAGGGCACCGGCCGCGCCCGTCAGGGTTCGACCCGCGCCCCCCAGTTCGCCGGTGGTGGCGTCGTGCACGGGCCGGTCCCGCGCGACTACAGCCAGCGCACCCCCAAGAAGATGAAGGCCGCCGCCCTGCGTGGCGCGCTCTCCGACCGGGCCCGCGCGCAGCGCGTGCACGTGGTGAGCTCCTTCGTCACCGATGGGACGCCGTCGACCGCCACCGCGGTCGCCGTGCTCGCAGGTGTCGCCTCCTCGCGCCACGTCCTCGTGGTGCTCGAGCGCCAGGACGAACTGAGCTGGAAGAGCCTGCGCAACGTGCCCACGGTGCACTTGATCTACCCGGACCAGCTGAACACCTACGACGTGCTGGTGAGCGACGACGTGGTCTTCACGTCGGGCGCCTACGAGGCCTTCGTGGCCGGCCCCGCACAGGGCCGTGGCGCGACCGCTGTCGCCAGTTCGGCCGAGGTCGAGGAGGAGCAGAAGTGAGCGCAGCACTCAAGGACCCGCGCGACGTAGTGATCTCCCCGGTCGTCTCCGAGAAGAGCTACAACCTTCTCGACGAGGGCAAGTACACCTTCCTGGTGGACCCGCGCTCGAACAAGACCGAGATCAAGATCGCCATCGAGCAGATCTTCAGCGTCAAGGTCGAGTCCGTGAACACGATCAACCGCAAGGGCAAGACGCGCCGGACGCGTTTCGGGACGGGCAAGCGCAAGGACACCAAGCGCGCCATCGTCACGTTGCGTGAAGGCAGCATCGACATCTTCGGCGGAGCGGTCGGCTGACGCCGGGCCTCGCACCAGAACAGATTGAGGATCTAATCCCATGGGAATCCGTAAGTACAAGCCGACGACGCCGGGCCGCCGCGGTTCGTCCGTTGCCGACTTCGTCGAGATCACCCGCACGACGCCGGAGAAGTCGTTGGTCCGTCCGCTCACCAAGAGCGGTGGCCGCAACTCCTCGGGCCGGATCACGGCACGGCACATCGGTGGTGGACACAAGCGCGCCTACCGCGTGATCGACTTCCGTCGTCACGACAAGGACGGCGTGCCGGCGAAGGTCGCCCACATCGAGTACGACCCGAACCGGACCGCGCGCATCGCGCTGCTGCACTACGCCGATGGGGAGAAGCGCTACATCCTCGCCCCGGTGAAGCTGAAGCAGGGTGACCGCATCGAGAACGGCGCGGGCGCCGACATCAAGCCGGGCAACAACCTGCCGATGCGCAACATCCCGGTCGGTACGGTCATCCACGCGGTCGAGCTCAAGCCGGGTGGTGGTGCGAAGATCGCTCGCTCCGCCGGATCCTCGGTCCAGCTCGTCGCGAAGGACGGCCCGTACGCACAGCTGCGGATGCCCTCCGGCGAGATCCGCAACGTCGACCTGCGCTGCCGCGCCTCCATCGGTGAGGTCGGCAACGCCGAGCAGTCCAACATCAACTGGGGCAAGGCCGGCCGGATGCGGTGGAAGGGCAAGCGCCCGACCGTCCGCGGTGTCGCCATGAACCCGGTCGACCACCCCCACGGTGGTGGTGAAGGTAAGACCTCCGGTGGACGTCACCCGGTCAGCCCCTGGGGCCAGACCGAGGGCCGTACCCGCCGTCCGAACAAGCCGAGCGACAAGCTCATCGTGCGCCGTCGCCGTACCGGCAAGAAGCGCTGATAGGGAGACGACGACGAGATGCCTCGCAGTCTGAAGAAGGGTCCCTTCGTGGACGGCCACCTGCAGAAGAAGGTGGACGTACAGAACGAGAAGGGCACGAAGAACGTCATCAAGACCTGGTCACGTCGGTCGGTCATCACCCCCGACTTCCTGGGTCACACCTTTGCGGTACACGACGGTCGCAAGCACGTCCCGGTGTTCGTCACCGAGTCGATGGTCGGCCACAAGCTGGGGGAGTTCGCCCCGACGCGCACGTTCCGTGGGCATGAGAAGGACGACCGCAAGGCGCGTCGTCGCTGATCTCGTGACACGCGAACTCACCAAGCACACTCTTTGAGAAGGCAGGACATCGATGGAAGCCAAGGCGCAGGCGCGGTTCGTGCGCGTCACGCCCCAGAAGGCCCGGCGCGTCGTGGACATCATCCGCGGCAAGCAGGCCGATGAGGCCGTGGCCGTGCTCCGATATGCCCCCCAGGCGGCGGCGGAGACCGTGCGCAAGGTAGTGGAGAGCGCGGTCGCCAACGCCCGCGTGAAGGCCGAGCTCGCCTCGGTCGCATTCAACGAGGGCGACCTGGTCATCGCAGAGGCGTTCGTGGATGAAGGTCCCACGCTGAAGCGGTTCCGGCCGCGTGCCCAGGGACGGGCCAACCAGATCCTCAAGCGCACGAGCCACATCACCGTGATCGTGGCTGAGCGACAGACCAAGGGAGGGGCTCGCTGATGGGCCAGAAGGTCAACCCCACAGGGTTCCGGCTCGGCATCACCACCGACCACCGGTCCCGCTGGTTCGCTGACTCCACCAAGGAGGGGCAGCGTTACCGCGACTACGTCCGCGAGGACGTCGAGATCCGCAAGCTGATGGCCACCGGCCTCGAGCGCGCCGGCATCTCCAAGGTCGAGATCGAGCGCACCCGCGACCGGGTCCGCGTCGACCTGCACACCGCCCGCCCGGGCATCGTCATCGGGCGTCGCGGCGCGGAGGCCGACCGCCTGCGCGGTGAGCTGGAGAAGCTCACGGGCAAGCAGGTGCAGCTGAACATCCTCGAGGTCAAGAACCCCGAGATCGACGCTCAGCTCGTCGCCCAGGGCATTGCCGAGCAGCTCGCCTCCCGCGTCTCCTTCCGTCGTGCGATGCGCAAGGGCATGCAGTCCGCGCAGCGCGCCGGTGCCAAGGGCATCCGGGTGCAGTGCTCGGGCCGTCTCGGTGGCGCCGAGATGAGCCGTAGCGAGTTCTACCGTGAGGGTCGGGTGCCGTTGCACACCCTCCGGGCGTACGTGGACTACGGCTTCTTCGAGGCTCGCACCACATTCGGTCGCATCGGCGTGAAGGTGTGGATCTACAAGGGCGACATGACCGAGAAGCAGTTCGCTGCCGACCAGGTCAACTCCGGCCCCCGCGCCCCCCGTGGCCGTGGCGACCGTGGGGACCGTCCGCGTGGCCGTCGCACCGACGCTCCTTCGACGCCCGCCGCCGAAGCCCCCGCATCCACCCCCGCCGCGGCTCCGGCCGGCGGCACCGAGACGGAGGCCTGAGCCATGCTCATCCCCCGGCGCACCAAGCACCGTAAGCAGCACCACCCCACCCGGCGTGGCGCGGCAAAGGGCGGCACGAACGTCACCTTCGGTGACTTCGGCATCCAGGCCGTTGAGCCCGCCTACGTGACGAACCGCCAGATCGAGGCTGCTCGTATCGCCATGACCCGCCACATCAAGCGTGGCGGCAAGGTCTGGATCAACATCTTCCCCGACCGTCCCATCACCAAGAAGCCGGCCGAGACCCGCATGGGTTCCGGTAAGGGTTCGCCCGAGTGGTGGGTCGCCAATGTCAAGCCCGGCCGAGTTCTGTTCGAGCTCGCCGGTGTGAACGAAGAGCTTGCTCGCGAGGCCCTGCGCCGCGCGCAGCACAAGCTCCCGATGAAGACGCGTTTCGTGCGTCGCGAGGGTGGTGACGCGTGATGGCTATCGGATCCAAGGAACTGGCGCCGTCCGAGCTCGACGGCATGGACAGCGAGCGCCTGGTCGCCGAACTGAAGAAGGCCAAGCAGGAGCTGTTCAACCTGCGGTTCTCCTCGGCCACCGGTCAGCTCGAGGACCACGGTCGGCTGAAGACGGTGCGTCGCGACATCGCACGCATCTACACGATCCTGCGCGAGCGTGAGCTCGGCATTCGTACCGAGCCCACCGCCGACGCGAAGTGAACGAGGCAACGACAATGAGCACTCCCACCACCCCCGAGACCGGGGCCGAGACGGCACGCGCCGACCGTAAGGTTCGCCGCGGCTACGTGGTCAGCGACAAGATGGACAAGACCGTCGTGGTCGAGGTCGAGGACCGGGTCAAGCACCCGCTCTACGGCAAGGTCATGCGTCGCACCAACAAGGTCAAGGCCCACGACGAGGCGAACGAGGTCGGCATCGGTGACCTCGTGCTGATCATGGAGACTCGCCCGCTGTCCGCCAGCAAGCGGTGGCGGGTCGTCGAGATCCTCGAGAAGGCCAAGTAGGACTGCTGCGGCCCGGTTGCACGCACCCGGGCACGGCAACTGACAACCCATCCGTTCGGCAAGGCTCGCCCGAGTGCGAGAACCGGCACGACAACAGGAGTAGATCCACATGATCCAGCAGGAGTCGCGACTCAAGGTCGCCGACAACACGGGTGCCAAGGAGATCCTTTGCATCCGCGTTCTCGGCGGTTCCGGTCGTCGCTACGCCGGCATCGGCGATGTCATCGTCGCCAGCGTCAAGGACGCGATCCCCGGCGGCAATGTGAAGAAGGGCGACGTCGTCAAGGCGGTCGTGGTTCGTACGGTGAAGGAGCGCCGGCGTCCGGATGGCTCCTACATCCGTTTCGACGAGAACGCAGCGGTGATCCTCAAGGCTGACGGCGAGCCGCGCGGCACGCGCATCTTCGGCCCGGTGGGTCGCGAGCTGCGCGACAAGAAGTTCATGCGCATCGTCTCGCTCGCACCGGAGGTGCTGTAACCATGGCAAAGGTCAAGAAGGGCGACCTGGTGGTCGTCATCGCCGGCCGCGACAAGGGCCAGCAGGGCCGCGTCCTCGAGGTACTGGTCGACTCCGACCGGGTGATCGTCGAAGGTGTGCAGCGCGTTCAGCGCCACACGAAGGTCGCGCAGTCCCAGCGGGGCTCGCGCACCGGCGGCATCGAGACCATCGAGGCCCCGATCCACATCAGCAACGTGATGGTCGTGGACCCGGAGACCAAGAAGGGCTCAAGGGTCGGCTACCGCACGGAAGAGGTCGAACGTGACGGCCGCACCCGCACGCAGCGGGTCCGCGTCGCCAAGCGTTCCGGTAAGGACATCTCATGAGCACCGTCACCGAATCGGGCACGGACAGCACCGTCGTGCTGCCGCGGCTCAAGCAGAAGTACCGCGAGGAGATCGTCGCGGGCCTGCGCGAGGAGTTCTCCCACGGGAACGTCAACCAGGTGGCCGGTCTGACCAAGATCGTCGTCAACATGGGTGTGGGGGACGCCGCTCGTGACTCCAAGGTCATCGAGGGCGCCATCCGCGACCTGACCGCGATCACGGGGCAGAAGCCGCAGACCACGCGGGCGCGCAAGTCGATCGCCCAGTTCAAGCTGCGCGAGGGTCAGCCCATCGGCGCACACGTCACGATCCGTGGCGACCGAATGTGGGAATTCCTGGACCGCCTGCTCACGTTCGCACTGCCCCGGATCCGCGACTTCCGCGGCTTGTCCCCGAAGCAGTTCGACGGGAACGGCAACTACACCTTCGGCCTCACGGAGCAGTCCATGTTCCATGAGATCGACGTCGACAAGATCGACCGGGTGCGCGGCATGGACATCACGGTCGTCACGACCGCTACCACGGACGAAGAGGGTCGCTCGCTGCTGCGTCGACTCGGCTTCCCGTTCCAGGAGGCCTGAGTCGGATGGCGAAGACCGCCCTGATCCAGAAGGCGAACCGCAAGCCGAAGTTCGGCGTGCGGGCCTACACCCGATGCAACCGTTGCGGTCGTCCGCACTCGGTGTACCGCAAGTTCGGCCTGTGCCGAGTGTGCCTGCGGGAGATGGCCCTTGCCGGCCAGCTCCCCGGCGTGACCAAGAGCAGCTGGTAAAACGACTACGTCGCAGGTCCCGATGAGGAAACCGCGACGAGGAAGGGCAACAGCCCAATGACAATGACAGACCCGATCGCCGACATGTTGACGCGTCTGCGCAACGCGAACTCGGCGTATCACGAGTCGGTTTCGATGCCGTACTCAAAGCTCAAGTCCCACATCGCGGAGATCCTCCAGGCGGAGGGCTACATCACCGGTTGGTCCGTCGAGGACGCCGAGGTGGGCCAGACCCTGAACCTCTCGCTCAAGTTCGGCCCGAACCGGGAGCGCTCGCTCGCCGGTGCGCGCCGTGTCTCGAAGCCGGGTCTTCGGGTGTACGCGAAGTCGACCAACCTGCCCAAGGTGCTCGGCGGCCTGGGCGTGGCCATTCTGTCCACGTCCTCCGGCCTGCTCACCGATCGTCAGGCGGCCAAGAAGGGCGTGGGTGGGGAAGTCCTCGCCTACGTCTGGTGACCAGGGAATCAGGAGGAGAACCCCATGTCTCGAATCGGTAAGGTTCCGGTCACCGTTCCCAGCGGCGTCGATGTCAACATCGACGGCGCCGCGGTCACGGTCAAGGGGCCCAAGGGCACCCTTGCGCACGTCATCCCCGCGCCCATCACCGTCGCTCGCGACGATGACGGCGCCATCGTGGTCAGCCGCCCCAACGACGAGCGCGAGTCGCGTTCGTTGCACGGCCTGACCCGCACGCTGCTCGCCAACCTGGTGCAGGGCGTCACGCAGGGCTACGAGAAGAAGCTCGAGATCGTCGGTACCGGGTACCGCGTGGTCGCGAAGGGCTCCACACTCGAGTTCGCGCTCGGCTTCTCCCACCCCGTCACCGTGACGGCCCCGGAGGGCATCACCTTCGCCGTCGAGTCCCCGACCAAGTTCTCGGTCGCCGGCATCGACAAGCAGCAGGTCGGCGAGGTCGCCGCGAACATTCGGAAGATCCGCAAGCCCGAGCCCTACAAGGGCAAGGGCGTGCGGTACGCGGGCGAGCAGGTCCGCCGCAAGGTCGGAAAGGCTGGTAAGTAGCCATGGCTCTGTCCATCAAGGGAACGGGCAAGCGCGTCGCCCGGTCGCGACGTCACCTCCGGGTGCGCAAGCGCGTCACCGGCACGGCCGAGCGGCCCCGCCTGGTGGTGAACCGCTCCGCGCGCCACATGGTGGCGCAGCTGGTCGACGACACCACCGGCACCACGTTGGTGTCCGCCTCGACGCTCGAGGCCGACCTGCGCAGTGCGGACGGCGCGAAGACCGACAAGGCTCGCAAGGTCGGCGAACTGGTCGCCGAGCGGGCGAAGGCCAAGGGTGTGGACGCGGTCGTGTTCGACCGCGGTGGCAACAAGTACCACGGACGGGTCGCTGCGGTCGCCGAAGGCGCCCGCGAGGGGGGACTGTCCCTGTGACCACGCCCCAGCATTCCGACAAGCAAAGGATCGCATGATGGCTGCTCCACAGCGCAGCAGGACCGGCACGACCGCCGGCACCGCCGGTGGCGGCACCGGTGAGCGTTCGAACGAGCGCTCCAACGACCGTCGCGACCGTCGCGGCGGGGACAACCGCCGTGGTAACGACACCGACAAGAACGCCTACGTCGAGCGCGTCGTGACCATCAACCGCGTCTCGAAGGTCGTCAAGGGTGGACGTCGGTTCAGCTTCACCGCCCTGGTGGTCGTCGGCGACGGTGAAGGCACGGTCGGCGTCGGCTACGGGAAGGCCAAGGAGGTGCCCGCGGCGATCGCCAAGGGTGTCGAGGAGGCCAAGAAGAACTTCTTCAAGGTTCCGATGATCCAGCGCACCATCCCGCACCAGGTGCAGGGTGAGGCGGCGGCCGGCGTGGTCTTCCTGCGCCCGGCCTCGCCGGGTACCGGTGTTATCGCCGGTGGTCCGGTTCGCGCCGTCCTCGACTGCGCCGGGATCCACGACATCCTGAGCAAGTCCCTCGGTTCCGAGAACGCGATCAACATCGTGCATGCCACGGTCGCCGCGTTGCAGGGACTCGAGCAGCCGGAGGCGGTCGCCGCCCGGCGTGGGCTGCCGCTCGAGCACGTCGCGCCCGCGGCGCTGCTGCGCGCGCAGGCCGCCGGACGTAGCGACGCGGCCGAGGCCGCGACCTCCGGGGCGGTGGCATCATGACACAGCTCAAGGTCACCCAGAAGAAGTCCGGGATCGGCGGCAAGCAGAACCAGCGCGACACGCTGCGTTCGCTCGGTCTGAAGCGAATCGGCGACACCGTCGTCAAGGAGGACCGTCCCGAGTTCCGTGGCATGGTCACCACGGTGGCGCACCTGGTCACCGTTGAGGAGGTCGACTGACATGGCTGAGAAGGCTGTGAAGGCGGAGAAGGCCGACAAGGCTTCCGCGAAGACGGAGGCGACCACCGAGTCGCGTCCGGGCACCCTGAAGGTGCACCACCTGCGTCCCGCCCCGGGAGCCAAGACCGCCAAGACCCGCGTGGGTCGTGGCGAGGGCTCCAAGGGCAAGACCGCAGGTCGTGGTACCAAGGGCACCAAGGCCCGGTACCAGGTACCGGCGCGGTTCGAGGGTGGCCAGACGCCGCTGCACATGCGGCTGCCGAAGTTGCGCGGGTTCAAGAACCCGTTCCGCACCGAATATCAGGTGGTCAACCTGGACAAGCTCTCCGCGCTCTACCCAGAGGGCGGCGAGGTCACCGTTGCCGACCTGGTCTCCAAGGGCGCTGTCCGCGGCGGCCACCTGGTCAAGGTTCTCGGAACCGGTGCGGTCAGCGTCAAGCTGGACGTCACGGTGAATGCGTACTCCGCGTCCGCGAAGGACAAGATCGTCGCAGCAGGCGGAAGCATCGAGCAGGCCTGAGGCACCCAGGTGTACGGCGGCGCAGGAAGCAATGATTCCTGCGCCGCCGTACGCCGTTATCGGCCCCGTCGACCGTTAAGGTCGGACGGTACCCATCGGGCGCCACGTCGTGCGCGAGCTGCGCACTACGCCCGTTGACCTAAGCAGGAGGACCTTTGCTCGGCGCATTCGCTCGCGCGTTCCGGACCCCGGATCTGCGGAAGAAGCTGCTCTTCACGCTGGCCATGATGGCCGTGTTCCGGCTCGGCTCCTTCATCCCGACGCCCGGCGTCGACTATGTCAACGTCCAGCAGTGCATCGGCACCGCGGGAGAGGGCCAGGACGTCCTCGGCCTGGTCAACCTGTTCAGCGGCGGCGCCCTGCTGCAGCTCTCGGTGTTCGCCCTGGGGATCATGCCCTACATCACCGCGAGCATCATCATCCAGTTGCTCAGGGTGGTCATCCCACGGTTCGAGGCCCTGCACAAGGAGGGCCAGTCGGGCACCGCGGTACTCACGCAGTACACCCGGTACCTGACGATCTTCCTCGCCGTCCTGCAGGCGACCACGATCATCACCGTCGCCCGGACCGGGAACCTGTTCCCCGACTGCACCGTGCCGATCATCCCGAACGACTCGGTCACCACGATGCTCCTGATGATCGTCACCATGACAGCCGGTACCGGTCTGATCATGTGGATGGGTGAGCTGATCACCGAGCGGGGCGTCGGCAACGGCATGTCCCTGCTGATCTTCACCTCGATCGCGGCCTCGTTCCCGAGCGCCATGTGGCAGATCGCGACGTCGGACAACGGGGTCGTGAACTTCACGATCTTCCTCGTCATCGCGCTCCTCGTGGTCGGCCTGATCGTCTTCGTCGAGCAGTCCCAGCGCCGCATCCCCGTGCAGTACGCCAAGCGCATGGTGGGCCGGCGGATGTACGGCGGGTCGAGCACCTACATCCCGATCAAGATCAACATGTCCGGCGTGATCCCGGTGATCTTCGCGTCGTCCCTGCTCGCTTTGCCGACGTTGGCCGCGCAGTTCGTCGAGGACCAGACGACACCCTGGGTGCAGTGGGTCGCAGTCAACCTGATGGACCCCGGTGCGAACGTCCACATCGCGATCTACATCGTGCTGATCATCTTCTTCGCGTACTTCTACACCTCGATCACGTTCAACCCGGACGAGGTCGCGGACAACATGAAGCGCTACGGCGGTTTCATCCCGGGCATCCGGGCCGGACGGCCGACCGCCGAGTACCTGCAGTTCGTCATCTCGCGGATCACCGCTGCCGGAGCGATCTACCTCGCCCTGGTCGCGCTGATCCCGACGATCGCGTTCAAGCTCATGAACATCAGCACCCAGATCCCGTTCGGTGGGGTCTCGTTGCTGATCGTCGTGGGGGTCGGACTGGAGACCGTCAAGCAGATCGACGCCCAGCTCCAGCAGCGCCACTACGAAGGGTTCCTCCGATGACTCGTCTCGTCCTCCTCGGCCCGCCCGGGGCCGGCAAGGGCACCCAGGCCACCCGGGTCGCCGACCGTCTCGGCGTGCCCGCGATCTCCACCGGCGACATCTTCCGCGCCAACGTGGCCCAGGGGACCGAGCTCGGCAAGCTGGCGCAGCGGTACATGGACTCGGGCGAGTACGTGCCGGACGAGGTGACCAACAAGATGGTTGCCGATCGCCTGACCCAGCCCGACGCTGGTGCCGGCTTCCTGCTCGACGGGTATCCCCGGACCGAGGCGCAGGTGCATGAACTGGACCACATGCTCGCCGCGGCGGGCGCCGCCCTGACCCGCGTGGTCGAGCTGACGGCTGACACCGAGGAGGTCGTCGCCAGGTTGCTCAACCGGGCCAAGGAGCAGGGCCGCGCCGACGACTCCGAGGACGTCATCCGCCGCCGCCTCGAGGTCTACGCCGAGCAGACCGCGCCGCTGGTCACGCTCTACACCGCGCGTGGTCTGCTGGTCCAGGTGGACGGCATGGGCAGCGTCGATGAGGTGACCCAGCACCTGCTGGCCGCGCTCGACGCCAGCTGAGGTAGCCGCCGTGTTCGGCCGCGACCGGATCGAGTACAAGACCCCTGAGCAGATGCGCATCATGCGCCGAGCCGGACTCGTCGTCGCGGACCTTCTCGATGCGGTCCGCGAGCAGGTCCGGCCCGGTGTCACCACGGCGGAGCTCGACGCGGTGGCCGCCCGGGTGATCGCCGACGCCGGTGCGACCTCGAACTTCCTGAACTACCACGGGTTCCCGGCCCGCGTCTGCATCTCCGTGAACTCCGAGGTCGTGCACGGCATCCCGGGGCAGCGTGTCATCGAGCCGGGTGATGTGGTCTCGGTGGATGGTGGCGCGATCGTGGACGGCTGGCATGGCGACTCGGCGTTCTCTGTCGTCGTCCCCGACGCGGATCCGGCGGACCTCGAGCTGGTCCGGGTCACGGAGGAGGCGATGTGGGCCGGGATCGCGGCACTCGCCACGGCGGACCGGCTCGGTCAGGTCGGCGAGGCCATCGATGACGCCGTCACGGCTGCCGGTGGACTCGGCATCGTCGCGGAGTACGTCGGGCACGGCATCGGTTCCGCGATGCACCAGCCCCCGGACGTGCTGAACTACCGGTCCGGCCACCGCGGGCCACGGGTCCGTGCCGGAATGTGTCTGGCGATCGAGCCGATGCTGGTGCGGGGTGAGCCCACGACGGCGGTGCTCGCCGACGATTGGACGGTGGTCACCGTGGACGGGTCCCGGGCCGCCCACTTCGAGCACAGCGTGGCCGTGCACGCCGGCGGGATCTGGGTTCTCACTGCCCGCGACGGCGGTGCGGAGATCCTCGCCCGGCACGGGGTGAGCGTCGTTCCGATCGGCTGAATGCAGGCGCTGATTGGCCCAACTGGGTACGCGATTCCGGCATTGGAACGCTCAAGGGTTTCGGGGTGCCGGTGCTCTCACCCCCACCTCACCCGCCATGTGAAACTCGTTCACCCACGGCCCTGGAGCAATCATCCGTGGATGACCTTCTCGGTCCTCGCATCAGATGGTTGAGTTCACACAGCCGGGGATTCGAGAGGCAGCCGATCCTGCCCGATACCCCGTGTGTCAGCCACACACAGCGGTACGGAGGACGGGCAGTGTCGAATCTCGACAGCATCGGGGTAGCGGGGACGATCTCCCACGCGCGCGCCGACCACAGGACATTGAGGTAGCACGGTGGCCCTCACGACCGACCGTCCCTCCCGCATCCGTTCCAGCCGAGGTGAGCTGCTCACCAGTCTGATCGCCCGGTTGGCGTCGACCGTTCCCGCCGAGGAGGAGCCCACCTGGGCCGTCATCTCCCGGCGCTACCGCGCCATCGCGATCGGCTCGGACGCCACGATCGCTGCCGCCATCACGTGGCCGGCCACCGCTTTGTCCTTCCCGGCAGGAATCGCATTCGTCTCGGGGTTGGTCGCGGCGGCCCTGTTCGTGGCGGCAGTGGGCCTGTGTGGCGGCTACGACCGGCGCCGAGCCGCGGCCGGACGTGAGGAGCTCACCTCGCTGCTGCGCGGCGGTCTGCTCCTCGCCGTGGTCGCCATGGTGCTCGTCTTCGTGAACGTGCCACTGCCTCGAACCCTGGTGATCGCGACCCTCGCCCTCGTGACGGGCGCCGCTCTGCTGCTGCGGACGGGTCAGCGGTACGTGGTGCGGCGGGCCCGGTCCCGCGGCCGGATGCTGCGTCGTACCCTGCTTGTCGGCGAGCCGGCGCGGCTGGCACCCGTCCTCACCGAGCTGGCCCGGGAACCCGGCCACGGCTTCGCACTCACCGGGATCTGCCCACCCGAGGGGACGGGCGATGAGACCACCGACGTGCCGGTGCTCGGCTCCGTCGCTGATGTACCCGACCTCGTTCGGAGCCTGCGCGTGGAGACCGTCGTGATCGCCGGAGACAGCGTGGCCGTGGCGGACCTCAGCCGGTTCGGTCGCCAGTTCGAGGCGCTCGACGTCGAGGTCCTGCTGGCCCCCGACGTCGCCCAGGTGGGGGCCTCGAGGGTGACCCTGCGGGGACTGATGGACACGCCGGTGCTGACCCTCTCGACCGACCCGGGGCCGCTGCATCGCTGGGGCAAGGTCATCGGAGACCGGGTGCTGGCCGCCGTCCTGCTGCTCCTCGCCATGCTGGTGCTGATCCCGGCGGCGCTCGTGATCCGGCTGAGTTCGCCGGGTGCCGCACTCTTCCGTCAGACCCGGATCGGGCTGAACGGCGCGCCCTTCACGATGTACAAGTTGCGGTCGATGTACTCCGACGCCGAGGCCCGGTTGGCAGCACTGGAGGATCGCAGCGACGGCAACGGCATGCTGTTCAAGATGCGTCGTGATCCGCGCACGACGCCCGTCGGCCGGTTCCTGCGCCGATTCTCCATCGACGAGCTTCCGCAACTGTGGAACGTGCTGCGCGGCGACATGTCCCTGGTCGGCCCTCGCCCACCGTTGGCGAGCGAGGCATCCGGCTACGACGAGGCGTCTCGCCGCCGGTTGCAGGTCCGCCCGGGCCTGACCGGACTCTGGCAGGTGAGCGGACGCTCGGACCTCTCCTGGGAGGAGTCCATCCGGCTCGACCTGCGCTACGTCGACAACTGGACGCTTTCGATGGACCTCATGATCCTGTGGCGTACCGCGCGCGCTGTCCTGGGGGGCCGCGGTGCCTATTGATGCTGCGGGTTGGTGCCGGGTGGAGGGGGTGCGCCCTCGTACCCCCGACGGGGGCGCACCCCCGCTTCCCGGCACCAGTTCGGGCGTGGTGCCCTAGTGATTGCCGGGATGTCGCCGGTCGGGGCCACGATGGACGCGGACCTCGATGACCTCCACCTCGCCCAGGTGCTGGCCGGCTCCACCGCGGACCTCCTCGAGGAGCTGCGCGCCGACAGCGCCGGGCTCGAGCCGGTTGCACTCGGCGCTCGTGCCCTCCAGCGCGCGGGAGCCTTCCTCGCAGCCCAACTCATCGCACGGTGCCCGATGGACTCGGTGCTCTCCGGGGTGCACGCCGGTGCCTTCGATCCGCGGGCTCTGCGCACCTGGCTGATCGGAGCCCTGGACGGCGTCCCCGAGTATGCCGCGGGGCGCCGGGACTGGGGCGTCGGCGTCGCGCTCGTGGTCGGCGGCACCATCACGGCCGCGGCCGTCGCGCTGCCGGGGCTGGACCTGGTGCTGAGCAACGACTCGCCGACGCCGCCGTACCCGGGGGAGGCGCAGCGTCGCCTCGTCGTCGAACGGGGCACCAGCACTGCTCTGATCGAGGCGGTCGCATCGGCGATCGGGGGCCGTACCGTCCAGGCGGGCTCCGTCGCGTACCGCACCGCCGCCGTGGTCCGTGGGGAGGCGGATGCCCACCTGCACCTGGGCAGGCTCCCGGTCTGGGACGTGGCGGCCCCGGTCGCCATCGCACGCGCCGCCGGACTCCACGCGAGCCGGATGGACGGCAGCGACGTGCTGCTCGACCGAGCAGACCACCTCGTGCCCGACCTTCTGATCTGCCGAAAGGAGCTCGCCCCGGACCTCCTCCGGATCGTGCGGGCGATGCCGTTGACCGGGTGAGCCGACCCGGTTCCGGCGCGAGAAGTCGACTCGCGAGGTCGCTGGACGGGACACGGCGCGGCTCGATGTGGTAACGAGCAGGTCTCGATCACCAGCAATCGCTTACAAGATCGCGACCTACTCGTTATCCTCAGGTGGTCAACCCAGTGTGAGATCGTCTGCGAGCCGTGTTCGAGCCCGTAACGGTGTGTCAGGGGGGCCTCATCGTCAGTAAGCCCGGGTCGTTCGGTCGTTGGGTCGTTGGGAACGCGCAGAGTGGTGCGCGCGGTGCACGGTGCCCCGACGGGTTCGAACGTGGCCGGAACCGGGCCGGGGTGGCACGGTGACGGTCGGGTCGGCGTCGCTGCCGCCTGGCCTGCCGCGGATCCCGCGGGACACCCAGATCAGCGAGCACGTGCTGAACACGCTTGCCGGCGAGCATCCTCTGACGGTCCTTCGCGGTCCGCGCGGCTACGGGAAGACCAGTGCCATCGTGACGTGGCTGCGGAGCGAGGGCCATCGGCACCCCACCGTCTACGTCACGTTGAGCACCGCGAGCAACGAGCTGGCCGGGTTCTGGGCGGAGCTGCGGTCCGGGCTCGAACGGGCGGACCTGCTGGGCGCCCCGGCGTCGGACTCCGACGCGCACGCGGACGTGACCGGACTACTCGCGGAGCGGCACGAGCCGCTGGTGCTGATCATCGACGACTTCCACGAGGCCGGTCTGAAGCATGGCGCCGCGACGATCGATGACGAGATGGTCGACCTCGTCCGCCAGAACGATCAGTTGTTCCTCGTGGTGGGTTCGCGCACGCTGCGTGCGCTGGAGACGACGGGCGCACTCTCTGTCGAGGCGGCGATGATCGGACCGGCCGACCTGCGGATGACCGGACCTCAGGTACACGATCTGGCGACTCGTCTCGGGCTCACGATCACGATGGACGAGGCCCAACAGATCGCCGTCGACCTGGGTGGCTGGCCGTCCGCGATCCGGGCCGGCCTGATGCGCGCCGTCTCCGGCGTCGATGGCGATGGCGATGGCGGGACGCTGGTCGACGGGAGTCTGGTCGACGGCTACATCGCCACCATGGTTCGGGATCTACGCTTCGAGAACGTGCGCTCGTTCCTGCTGCGCACCGCGATCCCGGAGCAGTTCGACATCGAGATGGCCAGGGCGATCGCCCCGGAGGGCAACACGGTCCGGATCCTGCGGAACGTGCGCGCGGCCGGCCTGCTCAGCGAGCGGCACACGGTCGAGGGGCAGATGTACTCCTACGCACCGGCCATCCGCAACGCGCTGATCCGGGTGATGCGGGAGTCGCGGCCCGAGCTCTTCCGCGAGGTGCATCTGGCACTGATGAACCTCTCGGCCGCCAACAGGGACCCGGGCGAGACCCTGACGCACGCCGTCCACGCAGCCCAGTGGACGACCGCCATGGATGTCATCGAGCGGCAGTGGGCACGGCTGCTCACCCACCAGCCGCTCACCCTGATCGCTGCGGCCCGGATGTTCCCTGACAACCTGGTGGCCGCCAACGCCAGACTTCGCGTTGCGGTCGACTACGTGGAGGGGGCGCTCGACCCGCACGCCCCCGACTCCAGCATCTGGGCGGTCCCGGACTACACCGCGATCAACTCGATCATCGAAGAGGACCGCTCGGGAACGGGCGACCCCGAGCGGGACGAGAGCCTGGTCCTGCTGCAATGGGGGATCTCGAGCCTGCTCGGCGGCAACCTGGACACCTCCGTATACGCGTTCAGCCGCGCACGCGAGCGCGGCCTGATCACGCCGTCCGACGCAGGGGCTCTGCAGATGGGCACGGTAGGCCTCGCGCTGGTGCACGCGCTGAACGGCGAGCCGGACCTCGCCCTGCGCTGGCTGGAGGACTCCACGCTGCAGGACCGGATTCAGCACGCGCAACCGGAGGACGCACGGGACATCGCACTCGTCGCGGCCAGCATCGCGCGGGCGCTCGCCATGGTCGATGCCGCTCATCCGGGTGCCGACGAGGCCGTGGCCACCATGATCGAGCCCAGGCACCGGGACGAGCTCTGGGCGCTGACCGTGTTCATTCGAGCCCACCACGCAGTGCTGGAGGGCACCCCGGACCGGATCTTCCGGCAGACGAACCACCTGCGCGCTGCCCTACGTCACATCGCCCGCGGGAGCCTCGTCGAGGCGGTTCTGAGTTCGACCCTCGTGGAACTCCTCCTGGTCGCCCAGATGCCGGGGGTGGCGCGCGAGGTCGCGGATCGGTACGACGGCAACCCGGTGGCCTGGGCGGCGGTCGCCAAGGTGCACCTGACCGACCGGACCTTCGGCGAGGCGATCTCCTACGCCACGAAGTCGCTCGACTCGGGCGGCTCTCGGCGGGCCGCGGTGGAGTGTCAGGTGATCCTGGCCAGTGCCCACCACGCACTCGGCAACCTCACCGAGGCCCGGCGTGCCTTCGCTACCGCGGTCCGGCTGGCGCAGGCGACCGGTCAGCGGAGACCGTTCTTCCTGATGCAGCGATACGTCTTCGAGACCCTCGCCGGTGACGACGCCAGGATCCACCAGCTGTGGCCCGGCGCCGAAGGTGCTCCGGTGCAGCAGCCGGCCCCGTTGGCCGATGAGATGCAGACGTTGACGATGCGAGAGGCACAGGTGCTGCGCGCGCTCGAGGTTCACGCCGGGCCGGTCGGGATCGCCCACGATCTCGGTCTGTCGGTGAACACCGTGAAGACACACCTGCGGACGATCTACAAGAAGTTCGGTGTCTCGAACCGGAACGAGGCGCTCGCCGCGGCCGAGCGGGGCATCCATCAGGCCTGAATCGCTGGTGATTCCCCCAGCGCCGAGCAGTCCGAACCGGCACGAAGGTGGACGCAGCGGCACCAAGTTCGTGTGATTCGATGCCCAGTCGGTCGCTGGAAGGCCGACGCGTGGGCGCGGAGACGAGCATGATGGGGGACGAGTTCGAGGTCGCGGCGCTCGGTGTGCCGATGTCATCGTGACCGGGGAGGAGCGGACCATGGGCGTGGTGAGCCCCGGTGCAGGCGACGGCTTCGGCATGCCGCGCGTCCCGATCGGGTTCGTGCCGGCGCCCGAGGTGCGTCGTGCGCTGGGCTCGGTGCCCTCACTCGTGGTGTTCCGCAGCCCACGCGGGTGGGGCAAGACCAGCACGGCCTCGTACTGGCTGCGCCAGCACGGCTCCGGGTACGACCGGATCTGGATCAACGTGCCGAGCCGGGAGGTCGGGCGCGAAGAGTTCTGGCGAATCGTCCACCGACGCATCAGGGACGCCGGTCTCGGAGACCTGGCCGGTTCCGACACCTGGGACGACGTCCACCGCAGGATCTACGAGCGAGCCCGCCACCTGGTCCTCGCGATCGACGGTCTGCACCACGTCACCGAACCCGGGGTCGACGAGGAACTCCTGGCGCTGGTCAACGAGAACGAGTCGTTCCACCTGTTCGTGATGATGCGTGACGAGCGACCGATCGAGACCCTCGCGAAGATCACCGCGGACGGCGTCGTGTTCCGCGTCGCGCAGCTGACGCTCGGGACGGCGGAGGTGGCCGACCTGGCCGAGGCGGCCGACCTGCCTGTCAGTATCGCGGAGGCACAGCGGCTGCGGACCGAGCTCGGCGGCTGGCCGGCTCTCGTGCGGGCCGTCCTGCTCGAGTCGACCCGCGGCGCGGACGGCGAGCTGCGGGTCGACTGGTCCGCCGTCGAGAAATACACCCGGCTGGTGCTGTCCGATCCCGACGTGGCGGCGACCGCCCCGTTCGTGATGGCGATCGCGGTCCCGCGTGAGTTCACCGAGGACGTCGCCGCACACGTCCTCGGCCGGGCGGTGGCGGACCGTGCCTTCGGCTACCTGACCGGATCCGGTCTGCTCACGAGATCGGCGGCGACCGGACCGCCGTCCTACCACTACTCGAGCGTCGTGCGTCTTGCCATCCTGCGTGTGTACGCCGAGAGCGATCCCGAGGGCTATCAGCGGGCCAACCGGGAGATGGCCGCGTGGTACCGCGAACGCGGCGTGGCCGACGCCGCCCTGGAACATGCGGTCCGGGCGGAGGACTGGCCCTCGACCGCGTCCATCATCGAGGCGTACTGGGTCGAACTCGTCTCGGGCCACCCCGACCAGGTCCGCGACGCGCTCGGGCGGCTTCCGGCTGCACTGGTCCGGGGGAGTGCACGCCTGCTGGTCGCCCGCGACTACATCCTCAACGTGGACACCTCCGAGCGCTCGGTGTCCGCCCTTCGGGCGGGCCTGCTCGATGTCGATTCCGACCTGGGACGCACCGGGGAGCTGCGGCTCTCGCTCGGACAGGTCCTCTCACTCCGGTCCACGGGCCAGTACGAGGTCGCCCGCGAGATCGTCGAGCGGCAACGCGTCGACCTGCTCACCGCGGACGGGGCCTGGACCGAGGACGTCCTGTCCGAGATGCCCGAACTGCTCCTGCAGTGGAGTATCACGAGACTCTTCGGCGCGGACACGGTTGGCGCCGCGTACGCGTTCCGGGAGGCCTACCGCTGGGCCGGGGAGCGCGGGCTGACCCCGGCCAAGCGGGAGGCGGGCGCAGGGTTGGCGCTCTCGCTGGCCATCCTCGGGCACACCCTCGGGGCGCAGCGGTGGTTGACGCGCGTGGCCGGCCTCCCGCTGTCCGACGAGGCGGAGCCGAGCACGCTCGAGCACCTGAGCGTGCGGTTCGTGCACGAGATCATCGATCTGGACTCGCTTCGTCTCGAGGTCGGCCCCCAGTGGCGCGAGCCGAGGCTTCCGGTGGCCCTCGCGGATCTGCGGGCGATCGCGCTTCAGTTGCATGCGAGCCGGTCCATGCACTCCGGGAGCCGGTTCGACTCCATCGGCATGTTGGAGAGCTATCGGCAGCAGTTGCGCGAGCAGGGCAAGGGACCCGGTCTCGCGGACAACGTGGTCGTGACCTCACTGGTGGACCTGCTGGTCCAGACCGGTCAGGCGGACCGTGCCCGGGCGATGCTCACCGAGGCCGATCCCAACAGCGCCTGGCAGCGTCTGGCCCACGCCCGGCACTCGCTCTACGCAGGCGAGTTCGAGGAGGCGATCGCGTTCACCGACAACGCGGTCGCCCAGGCCGGCGTCCGGCCCCGGACCTCCCTGCACCTGGCACTGCTGCGCGCGAGCGCATCGCACCGGGCCGGTCTGGCCGATCAGGCCGCGGACGCCCTGCACCTGGCGATCGCCGTGGCCGAGCAGAGCGGGCAGTTGCGACCGTTCCTCATGGTGCCGCGCGCAGACCTGGAGGAGATCGGTGCGTCGATGCCCCAGGCCGCGGAGTTCCTCTACCGCCCGGAACTCGTCGACGCCCCGGAGCTCTTCCCCGCCCCGCACGAGGCGATCCGGCTCAGCGAGCGAGAACTGCGGGTGCTCACCGAGATCGCGCCAGGGCTGTCCCTCTCCCACGCGGCCCGGCGGCTGTACGTCTCCGAGAACACGATCAAGACCCAGATGCGCAACATCTACCGCAAGCTCGGCGTGCACACTCGCGAGGACGCCATCGATCGCGCCCGCGAACTCGGTCTCCTGCCGCCACTGGTGGACCTGGACCGGTCGACTGACGCAGGGTGAGCCGTCACCCGGCGTCGGCCTGACCCCCTCCGGGCGACAGCCGCCGGGTGCCCTGACCCGCAAGGGCCGGCTACGCGGCACCGGTTCGTTGCGCGCCCACCCGGACCTCTGCGGACGATGTCCGCGGCGCCACCCTCACCCTTCACCCTTGGTCACACCCGCAGCCACGGCATCGCGCGGCCACCGAATCACCAGGCGATCACCACGCCAGGTGTACGCGCAGCCTCGTCGGATCTGGTCATCTGGTCTGGATCCAACCTCCGCGTCCCTGGTGACGGCGACGCGGTCGTGCGGATCGCGAGTGGCCGGCTCGGCCACCGCCTCAGACGCGGCCGCTGTTCCGCTCCCCCGGAACGGCGCCGCAACCCACAGGGGCCTCGACCGTCTCCCCCACGGCCGGGGCCCCTGTGCTGTCCCGGTCCGGGCGACGGTCGTCCTCCCTCACCCTCTGCGGGTCCCGGTTCACCCTGACCGGATCACCTGCCCTTCATCACCCGCGGCCATTGGTAGCGGCTCCGAGATCTGGTCGGATAGGTGGTGTTCGGCCCGGTAGACCGGTCCGGACCCGCCCGACGCGACTCCAAGCGCGGACCGGCGGTAACGAGTAGGGGCCCCGGTCGTTTCCCCCACGGCCGGGGCTCCTGCTTCGTGTCAGGCTCCGAACGGTCGTCGACGACGGTACCGACCTGGCGCCGGGTGTGAGCCAGACCGCAGCCCGGGCGGGTCCGCGCGGTTACCGGAAACGGCAGCGATGCCGTACGATGGACCGTTGGGCGTGGCATGTTCGCGGTACCCCCGCGGGCAGGGTGTCACGCTCGTTCGGACCAGCAGGTCGGCACGCACGTCGGCATGCACAGCACAGCAGTTAGCGGAGGACATGGCAAAGAAGGACGGTGTCATCGAGATCGAGGGCAACGTGGTCGAGGCGCTGCCGAACGCGATGTTTCGCGTGGAGCTCACCAACGGTCACAAGGTTCTCGCTCACATCTCGGGCAAGATGAGGCAGCACTACATCCGGATCCTCCCCGAGGACCGGGTCGTGGTCGAACTCAGCCCGTATGACCTGTCCCGCGGGCGCATCGTCTACCGCTACAAGTAACCCCCCTCTCGATCAAGCCGTCGCGAGCAAACCCCACGGGGCGTTGTTCCCGCGCGCGGCGGCAAAGGAAGAGCCATGAAGGTCAAGCCGAGCGTCAAGAAGATCTGCGACAAGTGCAAGGTGATCCGCCGTAACGGAAGCGTGCGCGTCATCTGCGACAACCCGCGGCACAAGCAGCGCCAGGGCTGAACCCCTGACGCGTCCGGCGCACCCGACCAGGGTGACGCCACCAGCGCATCATCAGCTCCGCCATCGTCCATGAGGGCGTACGCGGCGCAACCCCCGGTCGGAGGCCGGGGCCCGGAACACCGGGACGATGGTGCGGCAGACCTCCGATACTCACAGGAGTGAGAAGAAGTTGGCACGAATCGTCGGCGTCGACCTCCCCCGCGAAAAGCGGCTAGAGGTTGCGCTCACCTACATCTTCGGCGTCGGGCGTACCCGGGCAGCCGAGACCCTGACCTCCACCGGCCTGAGCCCCGACCTGCGGGTCAAGGACCTCACCGACAACGAGATCGTCGCGCTGCGTGACTTCCTCGAGGGCAACTACAAGCTCGAGGGTGACCTCCGCCGCGAGATCGCCGCGGACATCCGCCGCAAGGTCGAGATCGGTTGCTACCAGGGTCTGCGGCACCGCCGCGGCCTGCCCGTGCACGGGCAGCGCACCAAGACGAACGCCCGTACCCGTAAGGGTCCGAAGCGCACCGTGGCCGGTAAGAAGAAGGCTGCCCGCTAGCAGTAGTCCGTCGACCGGCACACCGCCGGTCCGGATCGACGACCTCACCGAAGAAGAAGGAAACCCAGAATGCCTCCCAAGACTCGCCAGGCAGCCGGCGTGCGCAAGCCGCGCCGCAAGGAGAAGAAGAACGTCTCCGCGGGCAATGCCTACATCAAGTCCACGTTCAACAACACGATCGTCTCGATCACCGACCCCTCGGGCGCGGTCATCTCCTGGGCCTCCTCCGGCCAGGTCGGCTTCAAGGGGTCGCGCAAGTCCACCCCGTTCGCCGCTCAGCTCGCCGCCGAGGCCGCTGCCCGCAAGGCGCAGGAGCACGGGATGAAGAAGGTCGACGTGTTCGTCAAGGGTCCGGGTTCGGGCCGCGAGACCGCGATCCGCTCCCTGCAGGCCACCGGCCTCGAGGTCGGCTCCATCCAGGACGTGACGCCGCAGGCGCACAACGGGTGCCGGCCGCCCAAGCGCCGCCGCGTCTGACCTCGGACCTCGGGACCGGGCCGCGGCGGTGACCACCGCCGGGCCCGATCCCGGACCGCGCACCACCGCAGTACCGTACGACCCCCTCGACCGGACCGATGGGCGGGGGGCTTTGCATGGCGTCATATGGCGGACGCCTGCCGAAAGGACATCTCCGTGCTCATCGCACAGCGCCCCACCCTGACCGAGGAAGTTGTCGACGACTACCGCTCGCGGTTCGTCATCGAGCCTCTCGAGCCGGGCTTCGGGTACACCCTCGGTAACTCCCTGCGTCGGACCCTGCTCTCCTCCATCCCGGGGGCTGCGGTCACGAGCATCCGGATCGACAGCGTGCTCCACGAGTTCTCGACGATCACCGGTGTCAAGGAGGACGTCACCGAGATCATCCTGAACATCAAGAACATCGTGGTCTCCTCGGAGAACGACGAGCCCGTCGTGATGTACCTGCGCAAGCAGGGTCCTGGCACCGTCACCGCGGCAGACATCACCCCGCCGGCCGGCGTCGAGATCCACAACCCGGACCTGCACATCGCGACCATCAACGCCAAGGGCAAGCTCGAGATCGAGCTCACCGTCGAGCGTGGCCGCGGATACGTCTCGGCCGCGCAGAACAAGAACTTCGACGCCGAGATCGGGCGCATCCCGGTCGACTCGATCTACTCCCCGGTGCTCAAGGTCACCTACAAGGTCGAGGCCACCCGTGTGGAACAGCGCACGGACTTCGACAAGCTGATCGTCGACGTCGAGACGAAGCGCTCGATGGCACCGCGCGACGCGCTCGCCTCCTCGGGCAAGACCCTCGTCGAGCTGTTCGGCCTCGCCCGCGAGCTGAACACCGAGGCCGAGGGCATCGAGATCGGCCCGTCCCCGACGGACGCCGCCGTCGCGGAGGACCTGGCCCGTCCGATCGAGCAGCTGGATCTGACCATCCGGTCCTACAACTGCCTCAAGCGCGAGGGCATCCACACGGTGGGTGAACTCGTGGCGCGCAGCGAGGCGGACCTGCTGGACATCCGCAACTTCGGTGCGAAGTCGATCACCGAGGTCAAGGAGAAGCTGGTCGGCCTGGGCCTCTCGCTCAAGGACAGCCCCGCGGACTTCGACCCGACGCTCGTCGCGAACGCCTACGACGACGGCGACGATTTCGACGCCTACAACTGACCTGCCGGTCTTTCCATCTCGTTAGGAACTGAGGAAACATCATGCCCAAGCCCACTAAGGGTCCTCGTCTCGGTGGCGGACCGGCGCACGAGCGGCTGATCCTGGCCAACCTGGCCCAGTCGCTGTTCGAGCACCAGAGCATCACGACCACCGAGGCCAAGGCGAAGCGTCTTCGCCCGCTCGCCGAGCGCCTGATCACCAAGGCCAAGCGCGGCGACCTGCACGCCCGCCGTCAGGTCCTGGCCGTGCTCTCCCGCAAGGACGTGGTGCACACGCTGTTCGCCGACATCGCCCCGGCGATGGCCGAGCGCGAGGGTGGCTACACCCGGATCACGAAGATTGCCCCCCGAAAGGGCGACAACGCCCCCATGGCGGTCATCGAGCTCGTGACGGAGCCGGTCAGCCCGAAGCAGGCCACGGTCCGCGAGGCAGAGGCAGCCACGAAGCGGGACGTCAAGGAGAAGGCCGCCGAGGCAGCGGCCGTCGAGGCGACCACGGACGAGTCTGACGACGTCGAGGACGTCGACAGCGACGCCGTCGCCGAGGACGCCGCGACCGACGAGGCCGCGACCGACGAGGCCGAGGCCGTCGCGGCCGACGCCGACGAGGAGGCTGCGGACGCCGACGAGGCCGACGCTGCTGACGACGAGGCTCCGGCCGAGAAGTAGAACCTCCTCTTCGGAGGACTGAGACACCTGTCGCGGCACGACCTGCCGCGTCCGTCTCACCGAGGGGCCCGCCGGCCAGGATGATCTCCTGGTGGCGGGCCCCTCGCCTTTCGCCCAGCGGTGCCTGGCGCCGCCGCGAGGTCCGATCAGTCCTTGCCCCCCACCTCGGCGAGCCGCGCATCCCCAGCGCCGCGTACCCTGGATCGATGAGTACCCCCTCGATCATCCTCGTGCACGGCATCCGGACCTCGGCCACCATGTGGCGCGGCCAGATCGAGTTGCACGAGGCCGCCGGGCGCCGGGTCGTCGCGGTCGACCTGCCCGCACACGGGACGCGGATGGACGAACCGTTCACGCTCGCCGGCGCCCGGGCCGCGATCGACGAGGCGGTCGCGGAACTGCCGGGACCGCATGTGGTGGTCGGCCTGTCGATGGGCGGTTACATCGCGTTGCACTGGGCGGCTCGAGCGGAGCAGCCGCCGGCGGCCATCCTCGCGGCGTCGTGCTGCACCCAGCCGAGCGGCGCCGCGCTGGCGGGCTACCGGGCGGTCGCGGGCGCGATCGAGGCGCTACCCGACCAGGGCCGGTTCCTCGGGAACACCATGGCCAGGCTGACCCTCTCCCCGGACGCGGCCCGGGACGTCAACGCCGGTGGTGTGCCGTGGGGCGTGATGGGCCAGGCCCTGACCGCGATGAACGAGGTGGACACGCTCGCCGACCTGGCCACCATCGAGGCACCGATCTGGTTCGTCAACGGTGCCTGGGACCACTTCCGCACCCAGGAGCGCCGATTCCTGGCCGCCGCGCAGTACGCGCAACTGTGCGTCGTCCCCGGCGCCGGGCACCTGGTCAGCCTCGACCGGCCAGAAGCGTTCGCGCGGCTGACCGGGCTGCTGGTGGAACGGACCCGGCTCGTCACCGTGTGAGGCGAAGGTCTGCTCACTCGGTCCGGAGCGACCAGGCCCGCACCCCACCGATGATGCCGGCGCTGTTGGGCACGATCACGACGTCGTCGCCCAGCTTCTCGAGCACTGTCGCGGTCAGCCGACGTGAGTTCCCGCCGCCGATGTAGAGCCGGTCCCAGAGGTAGACGGGACGCAGCGCGTCCACGACCCGACGGATCCGCCGAGACCACTGCGAGTCGCCGAGCCTGAGTCGCTCGTGCTCACCGACGTACTCGTCGTAGGTGAGGCCCCATCGGACCGGCCCCTGCGAAAGCTCCTGGTGCGGGGCGAGCATGCCGCCGTCGAACACGGCGTTGCCGAGGCCGGTACCGAACGTGAGCATCAGCTCCAGGCCGGCACCGGCGATCACCCCGGCGCCGTGGACCTCCGCGTCGTTGAGGACGAGGGCCGGCAGGTCGAACTCACCGCTGATCGCGGCCCTCATGTCGAACCCCGACCAGGCGGTGACGAGCTCGGGCAGGACTCGGGTCCGCGGACCGGCCTTGGTGACGTAGTGCGGCGTGTGGACCACCACGCCGTGCCGGATCATCCCGGGCATGCCGACCGTCACCCGGCCGGCCGGGGGGAGCCGGCCCGCGAGGTCCGCGATCAGCGAGAGGAGACGCTCCGGCGGCAACGGGTAGGGCGTGGCCGCCCGGACCGGTTGGGCGTGCATGGTCCCGGCGGCGTCGAGCACCGACGCCTTGATGCCGCCTCCGCCACAATCGACCGCCAGCGTCGCTGGTGTGTCCTGCACGAGCGTGACTCTACCTGCGCCCCGGTCGTGATGGACTTGGGGCGTGTCCCCAGACAGCGACGCCCAGAACCCGCCGGACCGCGACACCGCGCCGGCGCCCGAGCCGAGCCCCGCCGGCGGCGAGCGACCCGCACCGGCGAGCGACGCCGTCGTACGCGTGCGGCTCGACGTCGCCTACGACGGGACCGACCTCGCCGGCTGGGCCATCCAGCCCGGCCAGCGGACCGTCCAGGGTGACATCGAAGCCGCTCTCGCCCGGGTGCTACGGCTGCCGGAGCCCCCTCGGCTGACGGTCGCCGGCCGGACCGACGCCGGCGTGCACGCCCGCGGTCAGGTGGCACACGTCGATCTGCCCCGGGGCGCCTGGGAGGCGACCCCCGGACGCAGCGACCGCACCTCCGGCGTGGCGCTCGCGCGCAGGCTGATGGCCGTGCTCGCGCCGGACATCGTGGTGCGGTCCGTCACGCCTGCCCCGGACGGCTTCGACGCCAGATTCTCGGCGATCTGGCGTCGCTACTGCTACCGCCTGGCCGACCGGATCGGCGACCGGGATCCGCTGTCCCGCACCGGCGTGACCTGGTACAAGCGCGAACTCGACGTCGATGCGATGGATGCGGCGGCGCGCGCCCTGGTCGGCGAACACGACTTCGCGGCCTACTGCAAGCCCCGCAGGGGGGCCACGACCATCCGGACGCTGCAGGAGTTCCGGTGGCACCGGGACCGCGAGTCCGGGCTCATCGAGGCCCGTGTGCGCGCCGATGCGTTCTGCCACTCGATGGTGCGGGCGCTGGTGGGCGGGTGCCTGGTCGTGGGGGAGGGGCGCGCCGAGCCGGACTGGCCCGCGCTGATCCTCGCCGCGGCCCGCCGCGATCCGCGGGTCACGGTCGCCCCGGCGCGCGGGCTCACCCTTGAGGAGGTCGCCTACCCGCCCGACGGCGAACTCGCCGAGCGTGCGCGCGTCGCCCGGGCAGTCCGCACCCTGCCGAAGCGGCCCTCCGGGCCGGTCTGACCGTCACGGTCAGGGCGACGGCGCCGGGTCAGGCCCCGTCGTCGTCCTCGTCGTCGCGGTCCGGGCGGTCCTGGTCCGGCAGACCATCCTCGTCGCCGCGCACGTAGGCGACCACGCCCTCGGGATCGTCCTCGCCGTCGCCATCCTCGTCCTCGCCGACCACGATGTGCATCGCAGCCTCCTCGGCCGAGGCGGCGCCGCCGGCGACGCCCGCGTCCCGGCCCCAGCCGTCCTGCTCGCGGGCACCGTCCCGGACGTCCTCGAGCCGGCCCGCCCGGTCGGCCTGCCGGTACTCGGTCGCGCCGCGCTCCTGCCACGCCTCCGGTCGCTCCTGGGCGAGCTGCTGGTCGTGGCTCTCTCCGCGGGACTCCTCGTAGGCCGTCTCGCCCCAGTGATTGTTCCGATCGCGCTCCGGCGGTGAGTAGCCCTCGTCGAGCAGGTCGTCCACCGCTCGCGACTCGAGCGTGTCCTCACGCGCCAACTGATCGTTGTCACCCTCGCCGGGCAGCTCGGGATCTGTGCTGGTGCCTGGGGTCTCCTCGGTTCCGCTCATACCCTCAGACTGGCACTTCCGGCCCGAGCGCGCACCAGATCCCGTGCGGACCGACGCCCGCTCCCCACGTTGTCCCCCGCCGGATCCGGCTCGCCCGCCTCGTCGGAGGCCGAATCAGGTTGGCTGACCCGAGGCCAGGGCAGCATGCTGGGTCCGTGGCACACCTCGAACTGGCCGGGATCGGCTTCAGTCTCCCGGACGGCCGGGTCCTGCTCGATGACGTCTCGCTGCGCGTCGGCGAGGGCGCCCGGATGGCGCTCATCGGGCCGAACGGGGCCGGCAAGTCGACCCTCCTGCGGATCGCGACCGGACGATCGGCACCGCACGCAGGCACCGTGACCCACTCCGGATCACTCGCGGTCATGGACCAGTGGGTCGGTCGCGCCTCGGACGAGCGCACCGTGCGCGACCTGCTCGTCGAGCACGCCCCGCCGGCTCCTGCTGCCGTCGCACGGCGCATCGAGGCCGCCGAGGAGGCGATGATGCTCGCCGACGACGAGCCCACGCAGCTCGCCTACGCGCAGGCGCTCGCCGACTGGGCCGATGTTGGTGGTTACCAGCTTGAGGCGGAGTGGGACGAGATCTGCATGTCCGTGCTCGCCCAGCCCTACGACCGTGCGCAGTGGCGGCGCGCGGACAGCCTCTCCGGCGGTGAGGCGAAGCGTGTCGTACTGACCGCGCTGCTCCGCGGGCCGGCCGACATCCTGGTCCTCGACGAGCCGGACAACTCCCTCGACGTGCCCGCCAAACGGTGGCTCGAGGAGGGGTTGCGGGTCAGCGGCAAGTCCGTCCTCTTCATCAGCCACGACCGGGAACTCCTGGCCGCGACCGCCACGCAGATCGTGACGCTTGAGCCGGCCGGCACCGGTTCCACGGCATGGATCCACGGTGGCGGCTTCGCGAACTACACCCAGGCGCGCAACGACCGGATGGCACGGTTGGAGGACCTGCGCCGTCGATGGGACGAGGAGCATCAGAAGTTGCGCGCCCAGATGCTCATGTACAAGCAGAAGGCGTCCTACAACGCCGACATGGCCTCGCGCTACCAGGCCGCCCGGACGAGACTCGAGAAGTTCGAGCAGGCGGGCCCACCGCAGGAGGTCACCCGGGACCAGCACGTGACGATGCGGCTCACCGGCGGCCGTACGGCAAAGCGGGCGGTGGTGTGCACCGGGCTCGCCTTGGACGGGCTCACGGAGCCCTTCGACCTCGAGATCTGGTTCGGTGAGCGTGTCGCAGTGCTCGGCGCGAACGGCACCGGCAAGTCCCACTTGTTACGGCTGCTGGCCGGCGGCGGCACCGACCCGGATGTGGAGCACAGACCGGTCACCGACGTGCTGCCCGCCCCGGTCGCGCACACCGGGCGCGCAGTCCTCGGCTCCCGGGTGCTGCCGGGCTGGTTCACGCAACAGGCGCTCCCGCCGGCGCTCGTCGGCCGCACCCTCGTGGAGATCCTCGGGCGTGGAGAGGGACGCAGGCACGGCATCCCGCGGGAGCAGGCCGGCCGGGTCCTGGACCGGTACGAGCTGGCCGCCGCCGCCGAGCAGAGGGTGGAGACGCTGTCCGGCGGGCAGGTCGCCAGGCTGCAGATCCTCCTGCTCGAGCTCGCCGGCGCGACCCTGCTGCTGCTCGACGAACCGACCGACAACCTGGACCTGCATTCCGCGCAGGCGCTGGAGGCGGGCTTGACCGCGTTCGAGGGGACGGTCATCGCGGTGACCCACGACCGATGGTTCACCCGGACCTTCGACAGGTTCCTGCAGGTGCGGGCCGACGGGCGGGTGCTGGAGACCGATGAACCGGTATGGTCCGATGACGGAGCGCTCCGGCGCCGCTGAGGTAGTCCCGTCCGCGGCAGCGGCGTGACGAACGTCGCTCCGGCCGTGACCCATCTCGCTTTGACCGTGACGCCAGGCTCGGAGTACTCTGTGGAGTCGTTGTGCGTCCGCGTTCGCTGGTCGGTGCCTCCCACTCACCGCATCGCGCGTGATGATGACGCTCACCAACCACCGAAGTGACCATCCGGTCCACTGTGTGTCCGCGCCCCGCGAGGGGCCGAGGGGGCAGGCAGCGTGCCGCAAGCAGACCAGCAGAGAAACGAAGGCTACGACCGTGCGTACGTACACCCCCAAGGCAGGCGAGACCGAGCGTAATTGGTACGTCATTGACGCTGCCGACGTCGTCCTCGGCCGTCTGGCCACCCAGGTCGCCACCTTGCTCCGGGGCAAGCACAAGGCCACCTTCGCCCCGCACGTCGACGGCGGCGACTTCGTCATCGTCATCAACGCGGAGAAGATCGCGCTGACCGGTGCGAAGCGGGAGAACAAGCTCGCCTACCGCCACTCCGGTTACCCGGGTGGTCTGCGGGCGACGAACTACGCCGAGCTGCTTGAGAAGCACCCCGAGCGGGCCGTCGAGATGGCCGTCCGGGGCATGATCCCCAAGACCCGCCTGGGCCGCGCCCAGATGCGCAAGCTGAAGGTCTACGCCGGCGCGGAGCACCCGCACTCGGCGCAGCAGCCCACGACCTTCGAGATCACCCAGGTCGCGCAGTAGCGCCACCCGCGCTCACTGCCGCGAACAAGAACTTAGGAGAATCGTGTCCGAGACCATCACCGAGATCGACGAACTCGAGGGCGAAGCCCCCTCGTCGTACACCACCGAGACCACCGCTGCCGAGACCACCGGCGCCGGCCGATCGCTGACCGCCCCCGGCGCCGCCCTCGGCCGCCGCAAGGAGGCCATCGCCCGCGTGCGACTGGTGCCCGGCACCGGGACCTGGAAGGTCAACGGCCGCACCCTCGAGGAGTACTTCCCGAACAAGCTCCACCAGCAGCTGGTGGGTGCACCGTTCACGCTGCTCGACCTCACCGGCCGCTTCGACGTCGTCGCGCGCATCACGGGCGGCGGGGTCTCCGGCCAGGCCGGCGCGCTGCGTCTGGCCATCGCGCGGGCGCTGAACGAGATCGACGGCGAGTCCAACCGCGCCACGCTCAAGCGGGCGGGCTTCCTCACCCGCGACTCCCGAGTCACCGAGCGCAAGAAGGCCGGTCTCAAGAAGGCCCGTAAGGCGCCCCAGTACTCCAAGCGCTGATCGGCGCAGCACTACCATCGGCCCCGAACGACCCCTGTGGTCCGTTCGGGGCCGATGTCATGTCGCCCCACGGGCGCGGCGTTGGTCGCAGAGAGAGGCACAGCCATGGCACGACTTTTCGGCACCGACGGGGTGCGGGGACTTGCGAACCGGGAGGTGACCGCCGAACTCGCGCTGCAGCTGGGCACCGCCGCCGCGCACGTGCTGGGAGAGCGCGGCACGTTCGCCGACCGCCGCCCGCACGCGATCGTCGGCCGTGACCCACGTGTCTCCGGCCAGTTCCTCTCCGCAGCCGTGATCGCCGGCCTGGCCAGCGCCGGGGTGGACACCGAGGATCTCGGGGTGCTCCCGACACCGGCCGTCGCCTACCTGACCGCCGCCGAGAACGCGGACCTCGCCGTCATGATCTCGGCATCGCACAACCCGATGGCGGACAACGGCATCAAGTTCTTCGCGCGCGGTGGTGTCAAGCTCGACGATGCTGTCGAGGACGCCATCGAGGCTCAGCTCGGCAGCGACTGGGTACTGCCCATCGGCGCCGATGTCGGCCGCATCACGCTCGACCGGGGCCTGGGCGGTGACCGGTACGTGCAGCACCTGCTGAGCACGATCGGCCACGACCTCGCGGGCCTGCGGATCGCGGTCGACTGCGCCAACGGCGCCGCGAGCCAGGTGGGGCCCGACGTGCTCCGTGCCGCGGGAGCCGACGTCGTGGTCATCAACGCCTCACCCGACGGGCGCAACATCAACGAGAAGTGCGGATCGACGCATCCCGAGCAGCTCCAGGCCGCCGTGGTGGCCTCGGAGTCCCATCTCGGAGTCGCCTACGACGGTGACGCCGACCGGTGCCTCGCGGTGGACCACACCGGGGCCCTGGTCGACGGGGACCAGATCATGGGCATACTCGCGTTGGCACTGGCCGAGGAGGGCCGCCTCGCCCACAACACCCTCGTCGTCACCGTGATGAGCAACCTCGGCCTGATCCTGGCGATGCGGAAGGCGGGCATCCGCACCGAGCAGACCGGCGTCGGTGACCGCTACGTGCTCGAGGCCATGCGGGCAGGTGGGTTCAGCCTCGGTGGCGAGCAGTCCGGCCATGTGATCATGTCCGATCACGCGACAACCGGTGACGGCATCCTGACCGGGTTGCACCTCGCCGCCCGGGTGGCGGCCACCGGTCGCACCCTCGCCGACCTCGCCTCGGTGGTCCAGCGACTGCCGCAGGTCCTGATCAACGTGCCCGGCGTGGACAAGGCGCGCGTGAACTCCGATGAGGGTGTCGCGGCTGCGGTCAGCGCCGCCCAGGAGCGGCTCGGCGCTACCGGCCGGGTACTGCTGCGCTCCTCCGGGACGGAGCCCTTGGTCCGTGTGATGGTGGAGGCCGCCGAGCAGGAGCAGGCGGACAGCGAGGCGCGCACGCTCAGCGACGTGGTCCTTGCCCGGCTCGCGCTCGCCTGAGCCGATGACCGGGCCGTCGGGGGCAGTCCACTCGCTGGCGGCGCTGGTGGGGGAGTTGCTCGAACACGCCGACGACGGCGTCCTGCCGATCCTGCGAGCCGGCGACCCCGTCCTTCGGCGCCGGGTCATGCCCTATCGGGATGACCTGGACCGAGGACTGCTGAACGACCTGGTCGCGGCGATGTTCCGCACGATGCACGCGGCCCCGGGGGTTGGTCTCGCGGCACCCCAGATCGGGCTGCCGATCGCGCTCGCCGTCATCGAGGACCCGGGGACCACCGACCCGGCGGTCGCGGACGCGCGGGACCGGCGGCCGTGCCCGCCGATGATCCTGGCCAACCCCACCTACGAACCGGTCGGCACCGACGTCGCCGCGTTCTACGAGGGCTGCCTCTCGATCCCCGGATGGCTGGCCGTCCGACGGCGTTGGCGCACCGTGCGGTTGCGCGCCCAGACTCCCGACGGAGCGCCGATCGACGAGGTCATGCACGGGTGGACCGCGCGGATCGTCCAGCACGAGACCGATCACCTGGCCGGCGAGCTGTACCTCGACCGCGCCGAGCCGAGGTCACTGGCGCACGAGAGCGTGGCCGGCCGCTGGGCCGGGCCCGCGCACCCGATCACTGCCGCCGAGGCACTGGGATTCGATCTCCACGAACCGTGATGTGTTCCGCCCCACATGACCCGGTACCCGACCCGTCCAATGGACCACGGAACCGCTTCCGGAGGGACGCCCCGGGCGACCGGAGCCGCGGAATCCCAACGCTTCGGCGGATACATCGGGACACCGCACCGTTTGGTCGGTGCACCTTCGCACCACACCGCCCTGATTTGACCAGCACCCGCGATCCGCGTAGTGTTACATCTCGTTGCCCCGACAGGGAGGAACGGACACCGCAAGGTGGCCAGTCCCCGGTCAGGCAGCCCCTGGATCCGGTCCGGCCGGCGCGAAGCGCCTGGAAGGCCAGGAGCCGGAACTCAGCCAGATCGGTCACCCGATCGGTGTCGGTGCAGGACGGCCGCCGCTCGATTTGGAAGACAGGGACAGGCTGGGCTAGGGTAGAGAGGTTGCCCCAGCGAGGATCCGATCGGGTCTGGGTTGGTGCGCGTCCGCTCCTTGAGAACTCAACAGTGTGTCATATGATCGATGCCGAATAGTTTGTTTATTTGGTTTGACCAGTTGTGCCAGATGACTGGTCGGGCCGGGTTTTGAATCGGCTTCCATTGCAGCTTTGGTTGTGGTGGGGGTTGCTTCGTAGTGTCGGTGCTTGTGGCTGCCTTTGGGTGGTTGTGGGTGCTGTTATGCATTTACGGAGAGTTTGATCCTGGCTCAGGACGAACGCTGGCGGCGTGCTTAACACATGCAAGTCGAACGGTGAAGAGGGAGCTTGCTTCCTTGGATCAGTGGCGAACGGGTGAGTAACACGTGAGTAACCTGCCCCGAACTCCGGGATAACGCTGGGAAACTGGTGCTAATACTGGATATGAGATGCGCCTGCATGGGTGTGTTTGGAAAGAATTTTGGTTCGGGATGGACTCGCGGCCTATCAGCTTGTTGGTGGGGTAATGGCCCACCAAGGCGACGACGGGTAGCCGGCCTGAGAGGGTGACCGGCCACACTGGGACTGAGACACGGCCCAGACTCCTACGGGAGGCAGCAGTGGGGAATATTGCACAATGGGCGAAAGCCTGATGCAGCGACGCCGCGTGAGGGATGACGGCCTTCGGGTTGTAAACCTCTTTCAGTAGGGAAGAAGCGAAAGTGACGGTACCTGCAGAAGAAGCGCCGGCTAACTACGTGCCAGCAGCCGCGGTAATACGTAGGGCGCAAGCGTTGTCCGGAATTATTGGGCGTAAAGAGCTCGTAGGCGGTTTGTCGCGTCTGCTGTGAAAACGCGAGGCTCAACCTCGCGCCTGCAGTGGGTACGGGCAGACTAGAGTGTGGTAGGGGAGACTGGAATTCCTGGTGTAGCGGTGGAATGCGCAGATATCAGGAGGAACACCGATGGCGAAGGCAGGTCTCTGGGC
>NZ_CACRYJ010000031.1 GCF_902703175.1 Occultella aeris
AGCCCCAAACCAGGGACGACAACGAACGTATGAGCCAGGCACCAGGTGCTCAGGATCCAACCACCGCAACCAGTGCGGCGCACTCACCCTGACACTGACCAGAACGTACGGCAACCGGCCGACACGAGGCGGCCGGTTGACATACTTCTTCGCACCCGAACTACCTCAGCGGCGGTCGCACCCCTTCGATGACCCGGATCGGGTCACCCACTCCGGCGTCGGTGTCGATCAGGTGGCGAGCGGGGCACCACTCGGCCGACGGTGAGGGCTTCGACCAGTGGCCAACGCAGGTGCTCCGCGAACGCCCTCGACCGGCACCGCGCCGTCGACCGTCGGCCACAGTTCGTTCTGCACCGCCACGAACCGGGCGATCGTCATCGATGTTGGCAATCTCGGGCGCTCCTCTCCCGAGGGCTCCAGAGGAGCGCTCCGAACTAGCCAATCCGCGGGAACTGTGGAACAGACCCAGGTTATCGAACCAGGACGCGCCGGAACCTACCCGCCTGATAGGAGAAGGAGGAGATGTTCACCGATGCAAGTCGCCGTATCCATCGCCGGCCCGGGCCACGGGCTGATCTCCATCGGCCGCTACATGCAGTTGGAGCCCTCCGATCGGCCCGCGAACTTGCGCTGCGCCGGAGCCGGCATCGATGGGCGGCGATGCGGCGGTCACGCTTTCGCCAAGGCACTCGGAAGTACCGCGAAGGCTCCCCATTTCGCGGCGATGGATCACATCGAGGGGTGTGACGAGGCACGCGCTCACTCATCGGCCCACGACGCCATCTGGGCGACCTCCCCCGAGGGCGAGGACCGGATCATCACTAGGATCACACTCACCCCAGACCTCCCAGGTCGGCACACGCGGGCAGCCTCCTCGCCGTCTCTGCCAGGTGCGGCCGACGTGCAGGCCGGCGTTCGACCGTCCCCTACGGTGCGGCGACCGCGCCGGTCCCCGCTTCGCGGAGCGCTACGGGTCCTCATCGGCCGCGGGTACCCGCCCGATTACCTGATCTCCTGGGGCTCTCGCGATCCGATGCCGGCCGAGGTGTTCTTCGTCCACCTCGAGCGCGTAGAGCACGCCGACGATCGGCCTCGCGGCTATTGGGGCCGGGTCGAGGAGGCCATCCGCTACGGCCCAACTGGTGCCGTCCACCTGCAGCCACGACATGGCCCGCGTGTGGTAATCCCCCGCGCAACGGCTATGTCCCTTGGCCTCACGGACCCCGCTGTGCTGGTCGGCTTGCCCGGTCGGCACATCCTCGCCGTCGGGACCGTGCGCAGATCCAAGACTGGCCACCTGTATGTCCTGGTCAACGATCGCGGCGCGTTCACACAGGTCGAGCAAACCTAGGCTTCGTCTCGCGGGTATCGGGTCAATACCTCGACTACCTCCGAGCACGTGGGATGGCATGGCCAGTGGAGCGACGTCCAGGACGCATTCTCGACGTGGTTCTCGCCCCGGCTTGCTCGCCAAGCCTCTGCTTGGGGTCCTCACAGCGGTCGTGATCGTGCTCTCCGTCGGGGTCGTCGGCGACCGGGCTGCCGAGTCCATCGTCGGGAGTCCGGCCGCGGGTGGGCCGCCGGATGCTGAGGCAGCTGATGCCCTGGCACTGCTGGAGCAGCTTCCCGTGGCTGGTCCCGCCTCCGGCGACGGCTACGACCGTGACCATCTGTTCGGGGCAGGGTGGGCGCCGGTGGGGGACTGTGATGTCCGAGATCTCGTCCTCGCGCGTGATCTTTCCGCCCTTGAGTATCACCCGCTTGTGCTGTGCGCGGTCGTCGGCGGTGTCCTCATCGATCCCTACTCCGGCGACGCGATCACCTACGAGCCGGGAACCGGCCTGGTCGAGGTCGATCACGTGGTCTCGCTGTACAACGCCTGGATCACCGGGGCTCAGCAGTGGGACAGCGCGACGCTGGCCGCGTTCGCCAACGACCCCGCAAACCTCCTGACGGTCAGCCGCCGTGCCAACCAGGAGAAGGGGGCAGGCGATGCAGCGGAGTGGGTTCCACCGAACCCCGCCCACCGGTGCGCCTACGCCACCACCCAGATCGTGATCAAGACCCGCTACGGCCTGTGGGTCACGCCAGCCGAGCGACGTGCGCTGGAAGGTCTGCTGCAGACCTGCTGACTGACCGATCGTTCCGACTGCGGACCGTCGTGTGCGAGATTCAGGGCTCGTCGTTGGGCTCGATCACGTGCTCGACATCCTGGAGGGGCAGGTCGGCGACCTGCCAGGTGTTGGTCGCGGTGCGGATGAGCACGAGCGTGGCGTAGCGGGCCTCCTCGAGGCTGGGCATCACGGCGCCGTTCGGGCCCGGGATGAAGGTTCGGAAGAGCAGCTTGAGTGTGTAGGTGTCGTGATCGAAGGCCCCGTCGGGGTCCGGCCAGGTCTGCAGGATGCCGATCGTCGATCCCACGTCCGGGCGCCCGGCCAGGGTTTGCCATTCCTCGGGCGAGTAGAGCGGCTCGTCGATCCAGTGCCGCAACTGCTCGGCGAGTTCGGGACTTGCGAGCGGCAGGGCGCGCTCGAGGCCGGCTCGGTCAGAGGTGTCCGTGGAGTCCCAGGTCCAGATCGTCTCGAGGAAGATCATTCCGGTCTGTGCTGCGGCCAGCTCGTCGGCTTCGGTGAGGCCGACCGTGGCCGGGTCGGCAAGAGTTCGGATGACGTCGTCGGCCGACGGCGTGGGTGGTGGGTCCGCGCCGGGGCCTGGCGCGGCGTCAGGGTCGATGTAATTCTCGTCGAAGACCTCGACCGTCTCGTTCGCACCCTCGGGCCCCCCGTGCACCGACCGTGGCAGCGTCGTGACCGAGCAGGCTGGTAGGAGAAGCACGGCGGCGGTGGCCACCGCCGCCGCGATCGTGCGGGCGATTTGGTGTGCTGCGTGCGCGCTCATGTCACCCTGCCGTATCCGAAGAGGTTCTCCTGCCACAGCACCTGGTCCTCCACTGTGCTGCCCGGGGCGGGGGCCTGGACGATGCGGCCGGCGCCCGCGTAAAGGGCGACGTGGTAGATGCCGGCCGCGGTGCCGTCCGTGCTCCAGAACACCAGGTCGCCCGGTTGCAGCTGCGCGGCCGTGATGCGGATGGTGGCGGCGTACTGCTCCCTGCTGGTCCGGGGCAGGGTGGCGCCGGCGTGTTCGTACGCGCGCATGGTGAGCCCGGAGCAGTCGTAGGTGTCGGGGCCGGTGCCGCCGAGTGCGTAGGGGGTTCCTATCTGTGTGCGCGCCCATGCCAACGCCTGCCCGGCGGCGCCACTGACTTGGGGTGCCGTGGTGGGGTTGCGCAGGTCGACGCCGCGGGCGGCGAAGAACGGGGCCGGGTCGATGACCTGCCCACCGGAATGGACCTCAAGGTGCAGGTGGGGGCCGGAGGAGTTGCCGTTGGACCCGGTCAGGGCGATCTGCTGGCCGACCGTGACCTGATCCCCGTGGCTGATCAGCACCCCGCCCGGGTACATGTGCACGTACCAGGTCTGAACCCGCAGTCCGGTGTCGGGGTCGGTGCCGTGGTCGATGATCACGTTGCACGGTGAGCGACCTTCGTACATGGTGCAGGCGACGTGAGTCACTGTGCCGGCCGCGGCCGCGTAGATCGGCGTGCCTAGCGCCGCCGAGAGGTCTTCGCCGGCGTGGGTGTACAGGTTTCGTGCCTGCCCGTAGTTGTCCTGGTACCGCGACATGCCGGGGATCGGGTGGGTCCACCCTTCGGCGCTGACCGAGCCTGCCCCGGCGTTCGCGGCGTGGGCGAGGCGCTCTTCGTACTGCGCGGCCAGCGATTCGAACTGGGCGGCCCGGACCTGATCGGATGCGCTCGGCTCGTGCTCGGTCGCCTCATCTGTGCTTGCCGCTGACCCGAGCGCCAGGTAGGTCAAGGTGATCGGGGAGTCTGCGGCAGCGTCGGCGATCTCGGGGTACAGGGCGCACCAGATGATCGCGACCGCGTCCAGGACGCTGGCGGTGTTCGCCGGGTCCAACTGCGCGTCCTCACCGGCCCGCTGGGCCTCGTACTGCCCGGAGGAGATCAGCACCTGTCCCCAGGCTTGGACCGGAAGGCCGGCATCGACAGGGGTCTGCCCCGGCGGGGGCAGACTGACCACAGCGATCAGCCGCGCCGGAGTCGCGGACTCGCATCGGGCGGAGGCCGCCTCCGCAGCGGCGACCAAGCCCGCGTCTGGCCCACCCGCGCCGCCGTCGGCGCCAGCGCTGACGAAGAGGCTCGAGGTGAGGATCCCGATGGCTCCGACCAGCGCGATCGGGGCGATGAACATCGCCCCGAGCCCGAGCACGACCAGGGCGATGACCCATCGGCCGGCGCGCCCTCGCCGTGGCCGTTCCTGCAACACAGGGGGTCTACCTCGGCTCGACCTGCGCCTGCCACGCCTGCTCGCATCGACGGGCGAACTCCTGTTCGCGCCGCCGGACCGCCTCCTGCTCGTTCTGAAGTGCCAGCTCGGTTTGGCGCAGTTGCTCGGCGAGCACCACGTCGTCATGAGTCGACATCGGATCCTCCTAGTCGGTCACTGTGACTGGTTCGGGTCGTACCGGCCGTGTTCGTCGGCTGTTTGACCGGGCGCAGCAGCTCCCGGGCGAGGCGGAGGCGCTGCGGGCTCGAGCTCGAGCTGTGCTGGTCTGGTACCTCGACACCCCCCGGCGGATGGAACGGGATGAGCACGCTCGAAGGTGTTGCTGCTCGGCCGGCCTGGGCGGCCTGCTGACTCGAGGCCGCGTCGAGTTGGTCGGTCAGCGAGCGGGCGGGCTCGGCGGTCATGGTCTGGTCGGGGGCTGCTTCCCAGGCCGGGGGGCGGCGACGAAACAGGGAGATCACGTTCGCGCTGTCGGGCATCGCGTGGCCTGCTTTCACGGCGTCGCAGGGGTGTTCGCCCACTGCTGCTGTGACTGCTGCACGGCGGCGATCGCCTCGGTGATCCTGCCCGTGGCCGCCTGCAGGTCACTCACAGCGGGAGTGGTGCCGGTCGTGACGGTGAAGGTCCGGCCGGCTCGGGAGTCCTGAACGAATGTGCCGTCGACGCTGATCGCCGCCACGGCCCTGGTCTGGGAGAGGTAGGCCGGCGCGGCAGCGAGGATGAGCTGCGCGTCGGTGGCCGCGAACCACAACTGCCAACGCAGGTCGTCGTCGAGGACGCGGTCATTGGTGCCTTGATAGACCTCCTCGGCACGGGCGATCTGGGCGGTCAACGCGCGGATGGCCTGGTCGTAGTCCCGCTCGGTGGCAGTGCGGCTGGCGGAACTGGCGGCTTCGGCGGCCACCACCTGCGACTCGTAGGCCGCCACCTGCTGCTGCCAGTCCCGACGCTCCCCGTGCGCGGTGACTAGGGCCGTCGCGCCTGCGACCGCCCCCAGCGCCACCACGGCGCCGGCGACGACGGCTACGATCCCGGCACTGCCGCGTGGCACCCGTTCCTCGCCTGTTGTCGGCATCGGTGGCTCCCTCCTTGGCCGTGGTCCGTGCGCTCATGACCTCACGCGCGGTCGGTCGATGCGCCAGGTGTCTCGATGAGCCGGGTCAGGCCACGTCCGGGGTGATCGAGCCTGGATGCTGGTGCCGTGCGTGGCCTCGACGCGTATCGGCGCACAGAAGCCGGTGCCGGGTGCATTCGCGGTTGCCTGTGCGTGGGCTTGGTGGGTGTGCTGTTCGGTTGTAGGTTCTCGCCGGACCTGTCCGAAGATGGAGCCGCCGACCTGCGCTGATGCCGGGTACTGCCGCCGAATCTGTCTCACCTAGTGGTCCGGATCGTCCGGGCATGCGGTCCGTTGCGACTGTGCGGCTCCGCGAGCGCGGCGCACGGTCGGGCATCCGACGGCTGGATATTGATAGATGGCGTCCTATGTTTCACGGTTGGTTGTGCTGGCGTTCATCTCGTGTTCATATAGACGGCGTTCTATCTGTTTGTTCGGATGACGAGGACGTGGCGGCGTGGTGCTGCTGGTCCGTGGCAGACAGGAAGATCACGTGTTCAGGACTGTGCAGCGCACCACGTTCGCCCTTGGGTCGAGCGTTCTGATTCTTGCCCTCGCGGCGTGTGGGGGCCAGGGGTCCGGGGCTGATGGCGGTAGCGGGACCGGGGGTGAGGGTGGTGGTCTGAGCGGGGAGGTTGTGATCGACGGGTCCTCCACCGTGGAGCCCCTCAGTTCGGCTGCGGCCACGAACTTCCGTGATGTTGAACCGGGGGTGAACGTCACCGTGGCGACCTCGGGTACCGGGGGCGGGTTCCAGCGCTTCTGTGCTGATGAGACAGACATCTCCGACGCCTCCCGCCCGATCAAGGATGAGGAAGCAGAAGCGTGCGCGGCCGCCGGCGTGGAGTTCACAGAGATCGTGATCGCCAACGACGGGCTGTCGGTCGTGGTGAATCCAGACAACGACTGGCTCGAGTGCATCACCACCGAACAACTGGCGACGATCTGGGCACCGGACTCCGAGGGCACCGTCACGAGCTGGAACCAGGTTGATCCCTCCTTCCCGGACGTGCCCCTCGACCTCTATGGGGCGGGCACCGACTCGGGCACGTTCGATTACTTCACCGAGGCGATCAATGGTGAGGAGGGTGCGATCCGCACCGACTACTCACCGTCGGAGGATGACAACCTCACGGTCCAGGGCGTCAGTGGCTCCCAGGGCGGCATGGGCTTCTTCGGCCTGAGCTACGCGGAGGAGAACGCCGATTCCGTGAAGTTGTTGGATGTCGACGGCGGTGAGGGTTGTGTCACGCCGAGCCGGGACACGGTGCAGGACGGTAGCTACGCCCCGCTCGGGCGACCGCTGTTCATTTACGTCAACAACGCCCGCTATGCCGAGAACGAAGCGCTGCGCACGTTTGTGGACTTCTATCTCGAAAACGAGGAGACGATCGCGGCCGAGGCCCTGTTCATCGACTTGACCGACGAGCAGGCAGCGCAGGCCCAGGACGAGCTCGCCAGCCTGGTCGGCTGAGAGCGCGCTGCGGCATGAGTGCCATCCAGTCACCATCGCAGGCCGGCGTGGTCACGCCGGGCCGGCCTGCGGCCGCGCCACCGGGCACGGAGATCGCCCGTTCATCCTCACGCTACGGCGACCGGATCGTGCGGCTCCTACTTCGCGCGGCCGCCTGGCTGTCGATCGTCATCACGGTCGGCATCGTCGTCTCGTTGCTCGTGCCGGCCGTGGCGTTCTTCCGTGAGGTCCCGGTGCTGGACTTCCTCACCGGCACCCGCTGGGCGCCACAGTTCGCGGAGGCGAGTTTCGGGGTCCTGCCGCTCGTGACGGCGACGGCGTGGACCACGCTGATCGCGTTGGCGGTCGCGGTCCCGTTCGGGCTGGGTGCGGCGATCTTCCTCGCTGAGTACGCCCACGCCCGCACGCGCCGGATTCTCAAGCCCGTCCTCGAACTGCTCGCTGGGATCCCGACCGTCGTCTTCGGGTTCTTCGCCCTGAGTTTCGTCGCCCCCGTCGTGCTCAACGGCTGGCTGGACCTGGGTGTTGGCACCTTCTCGATCCTCGCCGCTGGGCTGGTGATGGGCGTGATGATCATCCCGACCGTTGCCTCGCTGTCCGAGGATGCGATGTCCGCGGTCCCGCAGGCACTCCGGCAGGGCTCGGCCGCGCTCGGGGCGAACCGGATGCAGACGAGTCTGCGGGTGGTCTTCCCGGCCGCAATCTCCGGGATCGTCGCGGCGATCGTGCTCGGCATCTCCCGCGCGATCGGCGAGACCATGATCGTGGCGATCGCGGCCGGCGCCAGGGCCCAGATCGTCAGCGATCCGACCATGGAGGGCGCCACCATGACCGGGTTCATCGCCCGGATGGCCTTGGGCGACTCCCGGGTCGGCTCGCTGCAGTACGACACTCTCTTCGCCGTCGGCCTGCTGCTGTTCGTCCTGACGATGATCGTCAACCTCATCAGCATCCAACTCGTTCGACGCTTCCGTCAGGAGTACTGATGAGCCTGCACACGCCCGCCACGGCGACCCGCACAGCACGCCTGGGCGCGACTGGCCGCAGCAAGGAACGCACTCCGGGTTCGGTCATCTTCCTCGGCCTGCTCTGGGTCAGCCTGCTCGTCGCCTTCGTCACCCTGGTCGTGCTGATCATCACCACCGTGGCGGAGGGTTGGGACCGGCTCGATGGGCGCCTGTTCACGGAGTTCCCCTCCTCGCGACCCGCGGAGGCCGGTGCCCGACCGGCGGTTCTGGGATCGCTGTGGGTGGTTGGGGCGACGGCGGTCCTGGCGATACCCCTGGGTGTGGCGACGGCCGTGCATCTGGAGGAGTTCGCCGACCGGCGGAACTGGTTCAACAGGTTCATCGAGCTGAACATCCAGAACCTGTCAGCGATTCCTTCGATCATCTACGGGATGCTCGCCCTCGGTGTGCTCGCGCTCTTCGGGGTGGGCAACAAGAACATCGTCATCGGGGCTGCCGTGGCGCTGGGCCTTCTGATCCTGCCCGTCATCATCATCTCGACCCGGGAGGCGCTGCGCGCCGTCCCCAGCGAGTTGCGGCAGGCCTCGCTGGCCCTGGGGAGTTCTGAGCTGCAGACGACCTGGCGCATCACGCTGCCGGCGGCCGTGCCGGGCATCGCGACGGGCACGATTCTCGCGCTGTCCCGTGCCGTGGGTGAGGCTGCTCCGCTGCTGTTGCTGGGCGGGCTGGTGTTCATCTCCTTCGACCCGAACGGGCTGCTCAGTGGCTTCACGACGATGCCGATTCAGATCTTCTCCTGGACCAATGCACCCCAACCGGCGTTCCACGAGCTCGCCGCGGCGGCCTCGATCCTGCTGATCGCGATCCTCATCGGCATGAACGCGATCGCGATCGTCATCCGCAACAGCCACCAGAAGCGGTGGTGATCATGAGCACCCACGACGACACCCAGGTACCGACCCGCAATCCAGCGACGCCGCCCACCGCGGCGCAGACCCAGGAGGCCACCATGGCCCAGGCCACGACCAGCAACCCGATCAGCACCAGACCCGCCCAGTCCGCGCACCGAGACCTCTCCGACACCCCGGCGTCGGTTCTCGAATGCGAGGACGTCGATGTGTACTACGGCCAGTTCCGGGCGGTGCGGGAGGTCTCGCTGGCGTTCGGACACAACGAGATCACGGCCCTGATCGGGCCCTCGGGCTGCGGGAAGTCCACGATCTTGCGTTCACTCAACCGAATGAACGATCTCGTCGAGGGCGCGCGGGTGAAGGGTTCGATCCGGTACTGGGGTCAGGACATGTACGCCGACGCCGTGGACCCGATCGAGGTGCGGCGCCGAATCGGGATGGTCTTCCAGAAGCCGAATCCGTTCCCGAAGTCGATCTACGACAACATCGCCTACGGTCCGCGGGTCACCGGGATGAAGGTCGCGTCGATGGACGACCACGTCGAGCAGGCGTTGACCCGCGCTGCCCTGTGGGATGAGGTGAAGGACAAGCTCAAGCAGAGCGCCTACGGGCTCTCCGGCGGGCAGCAGCAGCGGCTGTGCATCGCGCGAACCATCGCCGTCGAGCCCGATGTGATCCTGATGGACGAACCGTGCTCGGCCCTGGACCCGATCGCCACGGCACGGATCGAGTCGTTGATGGTCGATCTGCGTGACCTATACACGATCGTCATCGTGACCCACAACATGCAACAGGCGGCACGCGTCGCCGACCGCACCGCGTTCTTCACCGCGGGCGTCGACGAGGAGACCGGCGACCGGACCGGGGTGCTCGTCGAGTTCGACCGCACCAGCAAGATCTTTGAGAACCCGGCCGATCAACGAACCGAGGATTACATCACCGGTCGCTTCGGCTGACCGGTCCCTAGGGGAGGACGCATCACGATGACGACCACAGCGCGACGCCCGGCCCAGGCCTGGCGAGACGACGACGGGGCTCGCGAGTGGTCCCGAGCCGGTCACGGTGCCGGCACCGTGGTCTTCGTCGACACCGATCGGGGTGCGGTCGCGGCACTGGGCCCACACCTGGCGTCCCTGGACATCGCCCTGCGCAACTACAGCGACCCGCTCCGTGCTCTGGCACGCCTGGGTGCCGACGACGCCGACGTCGTTGTCGTGGCCGTGCGCACTGGTACGCCACCGTTGGGCCGTTTCGTCGAGATCGTGCGCAGCGAGCTGACGATTCCCGTCCTGATCGCCTTCGGCCCCGGTGACCTCGACACGGTCGGCCCGGCGGTGTTGGCCGGCGCCCGCCCGGCCGTTGACCTCCCGTACCGAAGCACGGGGCTCCTTCGGGCGCTTCACGACGTGTGGCCGACACGTCAGATCCGTGCCGCGATTCGGGTTGGGAACCTCCTCATGGACCCCGAGTCGCGCGACGTGATCCTGGCCGGGCAGGGCGTTAACCTGAGCACGTTGGAGTTCGCGGTCCTTTTCGAGCTGTGCCGCAACGCCGACCACGTCGTCACGCGACCAGTTCTCGCACGAGAGATCTGGCCGGAGTCGCCGGACCCGGACAACACGTTGATCGCTACCGTCGTACGTCTTCGACGCAAACTGCAGGCCCACGGCGCCGGGCTCGCGGTCCACACCGTGCGCGGACTCGGGTATCGCCTCGACTCCGCGCAACTCCAGGACATTGTTGGCGAACCGATGCGACTCGTCCGATGAGGGCTACGAGGCAGAGCCGACTTCCTTCAGCAGCTGGTGTACACGCACGGTGATCTCATCGACCAGGTCCCGTATCCCAGCAGGGTCGAGCACGCGTGGGTCGGGAACTGGCCAATCGAGGTAACGCCGGCCGGGGACCACGGGGCAGGCATCGCCGCAGCCCATGGTGACCACCACGTCAGAGGCGCGGACCACCTCGTCGGTCAGGGGTCGTGGGAACTCGGTCAGTAGGGCCAGTCCGCGGCGATCGAGTTCCTCCAGCACCAGGGGGTTGACCTCCTCGGAGGGCGTTGAGCCAGCGGTGCGGACCCGGACGCTCTCGCCGGCGGCCGCGCGCAGCACCGCGGCCGCGATCTGGGATCGGCCCGCGTTGTGCACGCAGACGAACAGGACGTCCGTGCCATGCCGCGACGGCCTGGTCTGCGCCTTCACCAGCGCGCTGAGGCGGTCGGCCACGAACCGGGCCGTCAGGGCGGGTAGATGGTGTCGAACCGTGGCCCTCGCCGCGAGCAGCTCATAGCTCTCCGTGACGAACCGGGCGACGGTCGCCGGCGCGAACACGTTGGCGAAGGTGCCGGTCAGGTCAGCGGCGATCCGCTCGAGCAGCACCAGATGGTCACCGGCCAGCACCGAGGGCATGCCGTGCCGCGGCGTGCCCAACGCGAGGGTCCCGAACCTCATCAGGGCGTCGTGAGTGGGTCGGTAGAGCGTGTCCTCACCCGATCCCTGGCCAACAGTCACAAGCAGGTCGACTCGCGCCATCGCCTCCAGATGCGCGCTGAACGCACTCGCCGTCATCCCGGGTCCAGCCAGTGTGCTGGCGCTGGTCTGGCCTCGCGGGTCGGTGAGCACCAGGGCCAGGACCCGCAGCCGATCTGGGTCGGCCATCGCGGCCACCTGCGCCGCCCGGACCTGAGCTTCGGTCACGGTCGCAGCGCTGCGCCGAGGGGCCTCAGCGCAGCAGGTCGGCGATGGCCGCCAGGCGATCCGGAACGATGCCGTACCAGACCTCGCGTCCCACGGGCTCGCGCGAGAGAATTCCGGCCTCGGTAAGGACCCGCAGGTGGTGTGAGACGGTCGGTTGTCGCAGACCCAGGGCACGTGTCAGGTCTGCGACCCGGGCACGCTCCTCGACGCTGTGGTGGATGAGGCTGAGGATCTGCAGACGCGTTGGATCCGAAACGACACGCAGCAGGCTGGCGGTGTCCTCGGCCTGTTCCCGGCTCAGTGCCGACCTCAGGGCTCCTCCCGGCCCAGGCCCAGCCGGCGCGTCGGTGCGCGCACCGCTGGTCCTCGCCGTAGCCCTCACACATCGAGGATACCCACGCCGGTCACCGACTCGGCTCAGGCCTGGACCGGGGCCACGCCCAGTTCGCCCAGGAGCGTCAGGACCCGCCCGCGGATCTCATCGCGGATCGGGCGCACCGATTCGATGCCCTGCCCCGCCGGGTCCTCGAGGGCCCAGTCCTCGTAGCGCTTGCCGGGAAAGATCGGGCAGGCGTCGCCGCAGCCCATGGTGATGACCACGTCGGAGGCTTGGACGGCCTCGGTGGTCAGGATCTTGGGTTGCTCGGCGCGGATGTCGATGCCGATCTCGGCCATGGCCTGGACGGCGACGGGGTTGATCTGGTCGGCGGGCATGGATCCGGCGGAGCGGACATCGACGGCCCCGCCGGACAGGGTCCGTAGGAATCCTGCGGCCATCTGGGAGCGGCCGGCGTTGTGCACGCAGACGAACAGGGCGGATGGCTGGGTGGTGGTCATGATCGGCTCCATCGGGGTCAGGTGGTGGGCAGGGTGAGGTCGGGCAGCAGGTCGGTGAGGAGGGCGCGGACCCGGGTGTCGAGGTCGTCGCGGATCGCGGCGATGCCGGCGGGTGAGGCCAGGGCGGGGTCGCCGACGAGCCAGTCCTCGTAGCGGATGCCGGGCAGGACCGGGCAGACGTCGCCGCAGCCCATCGTGACCACGACGTCGGCGGCGCGGACGGCGTCGTCGGTGAGAGGTTTCGGAAACGCATCCGTGGTGCCGAGATCGGCAAGTGCCTCACGAACCCCGGTGTGTACGTCCGCTGCGGGTGTCGACCCGGCCGACCGGACGGTGATGCGTTCGCCTGCGTAGTGGCGCACCAGCGCGGCGGCGAGCTGGGAGCGGCCGGCGTTCGCGACACAGACGAACAGCACTTGCGGGACCGAGTCTGTGGCGTCCCGGGTGGTGTCCGTCAGGCGCTGCCGGGCGAATCGTTCGGCGAGTGAGATCAGGTGCGCGGAGACCTTCGCCGTGCGGGCCAAGCTCGTGTAGGACTCCCGCACGATCCGTTGCACCACGTCGAAGTGAACGTCGGCGAAGGAGGCCGCGAGTTCGGCGGCCAGGCGATCGAGCACTGCGTCGGCGTCGTCCAGTCCACCGAGCACCGGCTGGCGATGTGGTGCTTCGAGCGCCGCGGGTGCGAACGAGTCCAGCAGGGTCGCGACGGCTCCTCGGTAGCCGGGTTCGATGCGGTACCAGACCCAGGTGCCGCGCCGCTCGGAGGTCAGGACACCGACGTCACGCAGCACTTTCAGGTGGTGGGAGACGGTCGGCTGGGACACGTCGGTCAGTGCCGCGAGGTCACACACGCAGGCCTCGCCGGCGGGTGCGGTCGCGATGAACGAGAGCATCCGCAACCGGAGCGGTTCGGCCAGGGCTTTCAACGTGGTCGCGACGGTGGTGGCGCTCTCGGTGGCGATCGCATGCGACTCGAGCTTGGGTGTGCAGTCCGGGTCGGTCACGTCGAACATGGACCGGACCGCGTCGGAGGTGGTCATGATCATGCCTCTTCCATGGGTGGTGTGCTGCCGGGGAGGGAGTTGGGGTCGGTGTGGAACAGGCGGCGGGCGAGCCAGAGCGAGACGTAGACGAGTCCAACCAGGACCGGGACCTCGATCAGGGGGCCGACCACACCGGCGAGGGCCTGCCCGGACGTCGCACCAAAGGTGCCGATCGCGACGGCGATCGCGAGCTCGAAGTTATTGCCCGCCGCGGTGAACGCAAGCGTCGTGGAGCGGGCGTACCCCAGACCCAGGGTCTTGCCGAGAGCGATCCCGATACCCCACATGAGCGCGAAGTAGACCAGCAGGGGCAGCGCGATACGGGCCACGTCCAGGGGGTTGGAGGTCACGGCCTCGCCCTGGAGGGCGAACAGCAGCACGATCGTGAACAGCAGCCCGTACAGCGCCCACGGCCCGATCCGGGGCACGAACGTGGCCTCGTACCAGTCGCGTCCCTTGGCGCGTTCGCCGATCCAGCGGGACGCGAAGCCCGCCAAGAGCGGGACCCCGAGGAAGACCAGGACGTTGAGCGCGATCTGTCCGACCGAGACGTCCAGGCCCTGGGTGTCCAGGCCGAGCCAGCCGGGCAGCACGCTCAGGTAGAAGTATCCGAGCAGCGAGAACGCGACGACTTGGAACACGGAGTTGATCGCCACGAGGACCGCGGCCGCCTCCCGGTCACCGCAGGCGAGGTCGTTCCAGATGACGACCATCGCGATGCAGCGGGCCAGGCCCACGATGATCAGTCCGGTCCGGTACTCCGGCAGGTCCGGCAGCAGTACCCAGGCCAGGGCGAACATCAGCGCGGGTCCGAGCAGCCAGTTCAGCGCCAGGGAGCTGATCAGGAGCTTCTTGTCGCCGGTGACGGCGCCGACCTTGTCGTAGCGGACCTTCGCCAGCACCGGGTACATCATCACCAGCAGGCCCAGCCCGATCGGAACGGAGATCCCCCCGACCTCCAGCGCCGTCAGCACGCCGGCGAGGCCCGGTACGAACCGGCCCAGGACCAGGCCGGCGACCATGGCCAGCCCGATCCAGACCGGCAGCCACCGGTCCAGCGTCGAGAGCCGGGGTGCTTGGGTGCGCGGCGTGCCGGGCGCCAGGACGGTCTCACTCACGCCAGGACCTCCTCGATCTCGGCGACCAGCACGTTCTTCGGGCGGGCGCCCACCACCGACTTCACGAGTTCGCCTCGGGAGTAGAAGTTCAGGGTCGGGATGGACACCACCCCGGCGTCCGCGACGGTCGCGGGGTTGGCGTCGGCGTCGAGCTTGGCGATGACCAGCCGCCCGGCATACTCGGCAGCGAGGGCCTCCAGGATCGGAGCGACCTGCCGGCACGGGCCGCACCACGTCGCCCAGATATCCACGAGCACCGGCACGGGCGAGCCCAGGACCACCTCGGCGAAGGTCTCATCGGTGACAGCGACGGTGTTCGTACTCATCGGGTTCTCCTCCACGGCCGGCACGAGCCGCACCTCTATATCGGTATGCGTCTATGTTGACACATGTCGATATAGCAGAGCAAGGGGACGGCCCAGCGTCGCTCGCGGCGAGGGGCGTGGGTGCGGCTAGCGCTGCTGCGCGGTGGCGCTGCTGGTGCTGGCGAGGCCGGCCGCCAGTTGCGTCAGGGCGTTCGGCTGGAGCGAGTAGTAGGCCCAGCGGCCACGCTGCTCACGGGCGAGAAGGCCGGCGTCGACGAGGATCTTGAGGTGATGGCTGACGGCCGGCTGGGCCAGGGCGACCGGTTCGGTGAGGTCGCACACGCAGGCCTCACCGTCCGGTTGTGCGGCGATGATCGCCAGGAGCTGGACGCGGGTGGGATCCGACAGTGCCTTGAACGCGTGCGCGACCTCGCGGGCCACCTCGGGGTCGAGCGCCGGAGCCACTGCCGGAGCGCAGCAGCCGATGTCCGCTGCCGCCGGTGCGATCTCGGTCGTCGTCATGGCCCCATCCTCCCACTGATTGACATTCTTCGATACGTGGGCCACGCTCGGTCTCATTGATGTTTCTCGATGCATGAGGAGTGGTGATGGCTGAGGTTGGGCGTAATGAACTGCCGGTCGTGGTGATCGGGGCGGGGCCAGTGGGGCTGGCGGCCGCGGCGCATCTGCTGGAACGCGGGCTTGAACCACTCGTCCTCGAGGCCGGAGACGGCCCCGGAGCCGCGGTCGCGTCGTGGGGGCAGGTCCGGTTGTTCTCGCCATGGCGCTACGACGTCGATGCCGCGGCGACCCGACTCCTGGCGCCGACCGGGTGGGTCGCCCCGGATCCGGATGCCCTGCCGACCGGCGCCGAACTCGTCGCGCACTACCTCGCACCGCTGGCCCGAACCGAAACGATCGCGCCCCGGCTGCGCACCCACACCCGGGTCGTGGCAGTGGCACGCGATGGCGCCGACAAGACCCGGAGCCTAGGTCGTGAGCGCCAGGGCTACCGCGTGCGCACCGTGGACTCCACCGGCACCGTCGTCGACGTCCTGGCCCGGGCAGTGATCGACGCCTCGGGCACCTACGGGCACTCCAACCCGTTGGGCGTGAGCGGCCTACCCGCAGCCGGCGAGGACCAGGCCGCCGAGTTCGTCACTGGCCCTCTGCCTGACGTGCTCGGAGCGGACCGGGCCCGGTTCGCGGGCCGGCACACCCTGGTCGTGGGCATGGGGCACTCGGCCGCGAACACCCTGCTGAGCCTGGTCGAGCTGGCCGCCGCGGACCCGGCCACCACGATCACCTGGGCGATCCGAGGGGGATCGGCTCGTCGCCTGTTCGGCGGCGGTACCGACGACGAACTCCCCGCACGTGGCCTGCTCGGTACCCGGCTCAAGGACGCGGTCGAGGCCGGGCAACTGCGGCTGCTCACCCGGGTCTCGATCGAGCACCTCGTGCCCGGCGAAGAGTCGGTCCGGGTGCTCGGGGCGTCCCGTGAGGGCGACCTCGACCTGAACGTGCACTCGATCGCGAACGCGACCGGATTCCGGCCCGACCTGGACATGCTGCGCGAAGTCCGTCTCGACCTCGACCCGGTGGTGGAGGCCCCGACCGCTCTCGCGCCGCTGATCGACCCGAACCAGCACTCCTGCGGCACCGTCCCCGCGCACGGGGAGCGCGTGCTGGCCCACCCCGACGACGGGTTCTACCTGGCCGGGATGAAGTCCTACGGCCGGGCACCGACATTCCTCCTGGCCACCGGATACGAACAGGTCCGCTCGATCGCCGCCGCCCTGGCCGGCGACCGAGCCGGAGCAGACACCGTCGAACTCGCCCTACCCGCAACCGGCGTCTGCTCCAGCGACCTCGCCCTAGAGGCAGACCAGCCAGGCGCGGCGACGTCCTCGTGCTGCGGGAGCGCACCCGCTGAACCCCAACTCGTAACCCTCGGCGTGGGTTCCGGTGCCGGCGTGGGGTTCGCCACCGGCGTCGCGCACGGCCGCTCCGGCGACGCCGCGGGCGCATGATCGCGCGCCACCGCCACCCGCGCTGACCTGCGCTTACTATTCGCCCCTGCCCCACGGGTGGAGGTGTAACTCCGGGGTGCGTCGCGGCGCGGTCCTGGTCGCGACGACCGCAGCGAGTCCCGCGGCGCCGGCCAGGATCGCGAAGGTCACCGGGTAGGAACCGGTCGCGTCAGTGAGTACGCCGGCGACCCACGGTGCCAGGGCCATCGCCAACGTGGCCGGTGCGTTCAGGATCCCGTACAGCGCGCCGAACCCCTCGGTGCCCCACCGGTCGCTGATGACGGTCGACTGCAACAGCGTGTACGCGCCGCGCACGACTCCCAGGCCGATGGCCGCGCCCACGAGCACCAACCCGGGCCCGGGAAGCAGACCCACGGCTGCGACCCCGGCACCGGCCAACGCGAGGATGGCGACCGCCCGCGAGACCGGCGTCGTTCCCCTCGCGAGTGGCGCGTAGGCCAGGCGACCCGCGAGCTGACCCGCGCCGGACAGGCCCAGAGCCCACGCGGCCGCAGTCGCCGACAGGCCACGCCAGGTCAGCATCGGAATCAGGTGGATGGTCGCGGCGAACATCGCGAACGCCCCCAGAGACGTCGCCACCGTGAGGGCGACGAACGCGCGTGATCGCGCAATAGCACGCGGGCCCTGGCCGGACCGGTCGCCCTGGTCGCGGGAGTGGCGGTGCGGCGGCCAGGGGGCACGAAGTCCAAGTGCGTGGGCCGGGATCGTGGTGAGGGCCAGTGCGGCTGCGAGGACGAGGTAGGTGTGGCGCCATCCGCTCTGCTCGAGCAGGGCCGCGGTGACCGGCGCGAAGATCGTGCTGGCCAGCCCAGCGACGAGCGTGACCGTCAACAGCGCCCGGTTGCGAGCCGGCCCGTACCAGCGCGTGATGGCAGTGAAGGCCGGTGCATACAGGACCATCGACTGCGCCAGCCCAGCGATGACCCACCCGGTCACGAACCACCCGAGGTTCGGCGCCCAGGCGATCACAACGACGGCACCGGTCGCGAGTACCGAGCCACCGGTCATCACCCATCGGGGCCCATGTCGGTCGATCACCCGCCCGACCGCTACGCCGGCACCGGCGGCCACCACCAGGGCGGCGGAGAACGCCACCAGGGTCGAGGTGGCGGGCCAGCCGGTGTCGGTCGTGATGGCCGGTAGTGCGACCGGGAAGGAGTAGTAGAGCACTCCCCAGCCCACGATCTGGGTCAGGCACAGCACCCCGAGGACACCCCGCGGCCCAGCCGGGGTCTGGCCTCCCGGGGCCGATCGCTGACGCAGTGGGGTCATGCCCGGGCGAGGGGGCGCGCCGAGCGTGCGTGGGCCACGACCGCCGCCGCGACATGGTCCGCATCCCGGTGCACCCCGCGCAAGGTGTTCGAGGAGAACGAGCGCTGCAGCTCAAGGCCCACATACCCCAGCCCCGGATGGGTGGTGGAAATCCCACCCCGGTGACGCGGCACGCCATCCACGTCGAGTGCGCCCAGCGCGTCCAGGTAGGCCAAGGCAGGTCGGTATCCCGTTGCCAGGACGAGCGCATCAACGAGCTCGCGCGAACCGTCCGACCAGACGACGTCGCCGTTCTCAATCTGAGCGAACATCGCACGCCGCTCCAGCCTTCCGGTCTCGATCGCGTCCCGGTAGGACCCGGGATCCAGCACCAAGGGTGCCCGCACCAGTCGCCGCAACCATGCCGGAGACAGCCGGTCGAACCCGGACAACCGGAACCAGAAGTGCAGATCCCGCCCGGCCAGGCGCTGCGCGGCGAATGTGACCGGCTCGCGAGTCGCCAGCGTGAGGCGGGCGACGTCATTGAGCTCGCGGGCGATCTGCACCCCCGAGTTCCCACCTCCGACCACGACGACCCGCTGCCCGGCGAAGGCTGAGGGTTCCCGGTAAGCGGCCGAGTGCACCACCCGGCCCTCGTAGCCCTCCATGCCCGGCAGGGCGGGAACAACCGGATTCGCGAAGGATCCCGTCGCCGCGATCACCGCGCTCCCTGTGAACTCTTCACCCTCCGAACTGCGCACCAGGAACGCTGACCCCGCCCGCTCGACCGTCGACACTCGTGTCCCGGTGCGGACCTCCACGCCCAGGTGCGCCGCATAGCGTGCGAGATGGTCCACCACCTCGTTCCGCGTTGGATAGCGATCCGGGTCACCCCCGAACAGGAATCCGGGGGAGGCGCTGTAACGCGCCGGGGAGAACAGGCGCAGGCTGTCGTAGTACGAGGGCCATGAGCCCACCGGCCGTTCACCGGCCTCGAGCACCAGCGGCTCAAGGCCCCGGTCACGCACGGCTCGGGCCGCAGCCAACCCGGACTGGCCGGCACCGATGATGATCACAGGCAGCGCTGAGGACGAGGTCATGCCGATAACGTATCGAAGTATTGCGATCTGTCAATATGTCGATGTGACGCGGTATCCTCGCAGGCATGAGCCCCTCGCCGATCGCTCCGCGGCCCACCGCAGACGCTCAGGGCGGCCTCTCGCCATCAACCCATAACTTCCTTACCGCCCTGGCTAGCCCGACCCGCCAGCGCATCATGCTGCTCTTCGCCTCCGGCGCCGAACTCTCCGTCGGCGAGATCGCCGAACGCGCCGGAATCGGACAATCCACCGCCTCCCACCAACTCCAACTCCTGCGCCGTGGGGGCATCGTGACGCCCCGACGCGACGGCAAGGTCGTGCTGTACCGGGCCGACCGCGACGGCATGAGCCAAGCACTCGGCGACCTCCAGGACTACCTCAAGGTGTGCTGCTGAACCCACCAACGAGCCCAACTCTGCATCCTGAAGGAGTTGCGGACCTACGCACGGGATGGGGCACGGCGGTAGCGTCGGACCTGTGGAATCGGTGGTCGATGTGCTCATCGTGGGTGCTGGCCCAACGGGGTTGACACTCGCCGCAGAGTTGCGTGCCCACGGTGTCAGCTTCCGGATCGTCGACCGGGCCCCGGCCGCGGTGCATCAGTCGCGGGCGCTTGCCATCCAGGCTCGAACCCTGGAGGTCCTCGCCCGTCTGGGCGTATCCCAGGCGCTGGTCGCCGCCGGAGATCCCGCCACGGTCCTGCTGCTACATTCCACGAAGCGCACCACGCAGGTGAAACTGTTCGGGGAAGGTCTCGATCAGACCGCGTACCCGTTCTTGTTGTTCCTCTCCCAGGCCGAGACTGAGCGGATCCTTCTGGGCCGGCTCACCGACAGTGGGGTAGAGGTCGAACGTGATGTCGAGGTGCTCCACCTCACCCAGTCCGGCATTGACGTCACCTGTACGGCTCGGACGGCGCGGGGTCAAGCGCAGATCGGTGCACGGTATGTCGTGGGGTGCGACGGGGCACACAGCGTCGTTCGACACGGCAGCGGGATCGGCTTCTGTGGGACGGCGTTTCCGCAGACCTTCGTGATCGCGGACCTCGAGGCAGACGGCCTGGAGGCCGGGCGCATTCATGTCTACCTGAGCGAGGCGGGGATGATGTTCTTCTTCCCGCTGGGTTCGCCCGCAACCTGGCGGATCCTCGCCATGGCTCCCCAGTGTGACCGTGCCGCCGAGCCCACGCTGGAATCGGTACAGGGCCTCGTCCAGCATTACACCCACGACACAGTGGTGCTTCACGACCCGGTGTGGCTGACGAACTTCTCCGTCCAGAGCCGGCGGGCCGATCAATTCCGCGCGGGCCGTGTGCTACTGGCCGGCGACGCCGCCCACATCCACAGCCCGGCTGGGGCGCAGGGAATGAACACCGGTATCCAGGATGCGGTGAACCTGGGCTGGAAGCTCGCGAGGGTCTGCGGCGGGCTGGCGGCAGCCGATCTGTTGGACAGTTACGAACAAGAACGGCTACCGGTCGCCGACTCGGTTCTGAGGATGACCAACCGGGCCTTTCGCGTGGCGACCTCCAGCAACCCTGTCCTGCGGTATGTGCGCCCTCGGGTCGTAGCGGTCGCCGCACCCTTGGTGCTCCGCTTGGGAGTGCTGCGCAAGGTCGGCTTCCGGGCCATTTCCCAGCTGGGCATCCGCTACCGCGACAGCCCGCTCTCCGTCGAGGGCCACCGCCGACTGCGTCGTGGCCCGCACGCTGGCGACCGCCTCCCTGACGCCCCCATCACCGTTGACGGAACGCGGAGCACACTCCACGCCGAGCTTTCCCCAACGCAGATCAACCTGCTGCTGTGCGGGCCGGTCGACAGCTGGACCGAGCAGGTGTCCGCCGACGAATGGCCTGGTGTCCGGATCGTGCGGCTGAACACAACCGGGGGGAGTGGCGTCTGGGGCGACCCGACCGGCTTGGCTCTGCGCCGCCTCGGTCTGCGAACCCGCGACCCGGTCCACTACGCGGTCCGGCCCGACGGATACATCGGGTACCGCGCTGGCGGCACCGACCTCACCGGATTCCGCGCATACCTGCGGGCCGTGCACGACGCACCGCCGAGCCACAGCACCGAACCCGGCCGCAACCCTGAGACAACTCCGGACCCGGGCTCCAGCCCGGGGTAGAAACTGCGCCGTGCCCGCAGGCGCCGCCCGACCCAACTCGTCCACCGCCCGCCAGTCATCACAGGCGGCAGCCGTGGACTGAACGCCCGAGACCCCATCCCCGCTTGAGGATCCCGTCACGGGACGGGCTGCGTGCTGCTTCCCGCCTCGTCGCGACTGATCGCCAGCGACACGGACGTAAACGTCCACTGACAGATGGATGAGACCACTGACACCTCACTGTCAGAGGGGTGAGACCACCACCAACTTCGCCCGCGGTGCGTCTGACCTGCGCCTACATCGAGCGCCGAGGTGACACCTGTCTCAGCAAGCTGTCCGAGTCTTCGGTGTCGGTCGGGCTTGTAGTCCGTACCCAAGTACAGGTTTACCGTTGTCGCATGGCATTTGAGATCCCCGACGCATGTACTCTCCCGACCGCGGAGCGACCGGTCCGGTTGGCTGAGTTCGACGAACTCCTGACAGGCCCGGTGCGCAGCGCCGATCGCGAGTCGCCCACACGCCTCACGCTGCGCCTGCACAGCAGCGACGATGACCTCGAGGAGATCACTCGCGATCTCGCCGCCCGCGAGGCGCAGTGCTGCTCATTCTTCGGCTTCACAGTCGCCGCAGACGGCTCTGACGTTGTGCTCGGCATCGAGGTCCCGCCGCAGCACACGTCGATCCTAGACTCGCTGCAGGCGCGATCCGGGGTGATCGAGTGAGTCTGCGCAGCGGCCAGGTCGCGGAGCGCGCCGGCGTCAACGTGGAGACCTTGCGTTACTACGAGCGGCGCGGGTTGATCGCGGCGCCCGTGCGCAGCCTGGGCGGGCACCGCACCTACTCCGAGGACACCGTGGCGCTGCTGCGGGTCATCAAGGCGGCGCAACGGCTCGGTTTCACCCTCGACGAGGTGGCTGAGCTCCTGGACGCCGGTAGCCGCCGGCACCCGCCGCCCGACCTACGCACGCGCGCCGTGGCGAAGATCGAGGAGATCGAGCAGAGGATGACCGATCTCGCCACGATCCGTGCGTCCCTGCAGCAGGTCGTCGATGCCCGCTGCGACAGCCTGACCGGCTGCACGTGCGTGGACTGCCCGATTCCTTACGCCGACCTCGCACGCACAGGTGGGGCCACACCGTGAGCTCCGTCCGATGAACGCCGCCCACGAAAAGGTGGTGCTCGACCTCGTGCGGGTGGTGATGGTCGGCGGTGATCTGAACGACCTCGAGCGGTTCTATGTCCCCCGAATGGTGCCAGTGGCCCGGGGGTGGATCGAGCCGTTTCGCGCCGCGTTCCCCGACGTTGATATGACGACCGTGCACATGGTCTCCGACGAGTCCGCCCTTGCGGCACGGTTCCGGTGCTCGGGCACGCACCTGGGGCCCTGGCGCGGGCACCCGCCGACCGGCCGACGGTTCGAGAATGTCGACGAGGCGTACTTCTTCACCTTCCGCGGCGACCTGATCGAGCGAGCCTGGGGCGTGGAGGACACGCTCGACCGGTTCCGGCAACTGCGGCTAGACCCACGGTGATGCTGCCGGACGTGCGGGCATAAGCCGGGGGATGAGCCGCACGTAGACCACCATCCCGACCAGTTCGACGAGGGTTTGCGTGACGACCACGAGGGCGGCGATCTCCAGTGGTTCGGGAAGCGCGAGTGCCAGTGGCAGCACCACGAGGGAGTTGCGCGTTGCGCCGCTGAACACGACCGCTCGCGATGCCGGGACGTCGAGCCGTGCGAACCGGGCGGCGAGGATGCCGAGTGGCACCATCACCACCAGGAAGGCGACGTAGATCGGCACGACGAGCAGTAGCGTGCTCAGCTGGGAGCCGATGCCGGCTATCTGGGATGCGACCACCACGGCGAGGGTGAGCATCATCAGTGGCACCATCAGGCCAAGCGCCGTCTCTTTCAGGACCTGCCCGGCCCGGCTGTGGCGCGCCCACCACTGTGTGAGGCCGGCGGCCGCGAGCGGGATCACGATCAGGAATCCGAACGCCTCGCCGAACGGGGCGAGTTCGATCAGCCCCACGGTGTCCGGGCCGACGAACAGCAGCAGGTACACCGGTAGCAGGAGTATCTGGCCGAGCATCAGCCGCGGCGCCGCGGCGAGCAGCCGCGCACTCGCGCCGCCAGCGATGCCGGAGAACACGATCACGTAGTCGATGCATGGCGTCAGCAGCACCAGCAGCACGCCGAGCAGCACCGCCTCATCTGCGGACACGAACCGCGAGAGCCCGAACACGACAGCCGGGACGATCACGAAGTTCAACACGAGCACGGTTGCGAGGAACCGCAGATCGCGCACCGCAGCGCCGATCGCCGCGAACGGAACCCCCAAGAAGGTCGCGTAGAGCAGGAGCCCGAGCACCGGATTGATCGTCCGAGCCAACGGCGGGCCGGCCGCTGGGGCGGCGAGCCCGACGATCCCGGCCAGCATGATCGCGCCCAGATACAGCGGGACCTGCCACCGCCCCATCCACGTGACCGCCGAACTCATGCTGCGAGCCTACGGACCGGAGAGGGTGCCCCGGCCAAGTCAGCACGCATCCGCCCGCGTCGTCGTGACCACGTCACCGGCGAAGTTGCAGCATCGGAGAATGACGTCCCGTCCGCCCACGTGGCCATCTGCCCGCCTGACAGATGCGCGAGAAATCTGACACGCCCCTGACAACAAGGCGAGAAGTGGCCACCTTGGACGAGAACCTACACACTCGGTTTCAAGTTGCCGGATCTTCTCCAGCCGGAACCCGCTCCAGTGGTCCACCTGGCCGCTCGGGCCGGTGCGTACGGTCACCGGTGCTTGCCGGTGGCCGAGCTCATCGCGCACGTACGCCAGGGCGCCGGGGTTTGATGCCAGGTCGACCTCTTCGAACTCGACGCCCGCTGCGCGCATCCGCAGCTTGGCCGCGTAGCACGCCGTGCAGTCTGGGCTGGTGTAGATCGTCACGGTGCTCATCGCCGTCCTCCGGTCTCGGTCTCACTCAGTTCGTTCTCGGGGTGGGTGTGGGGCCAGGTCCAGCGGCCCACGCGCTGGGGTAGTTCGGGCATGGACTCATCACCCTCGCCGTAACTGCGCAGCCGGTCCGCGGTCGCCTGCCCGCTTTGGCCGATCAGTTCGTGGTACCCGCGGCTGGCGCACCCAGCCGCGGAGTTGTTGTCCGCCAGGCGGCGGCGCTGGTAGTCGAGATAGAGCAGCCACTGCACCGGGCCGCCGGGGTTGTCCTTGCTGTGCAGGGACGTGTACGCCATCGCCAGTGCCGACATCTCCACGACGATGTCCGGGTGGCGCACCCAGCAGGCTGGGAGCAGCTTGCGGTCCCAGCGCCACACCGCGATCACCCACTCCGTGAACGTGATCGTGAACGCCAGCGCCTCCTCGCGCATCAGTCGGGTCGAGCGCGCCCACCAGAACGGTGCCGGGACCCTGACCGGGGCGGCCAGGATCTCGCGCTCATCCGCGTCGGGCAGGTCCTCGCCCCAGATCGCCTCAAGCGGGGCGCCCTGCTGCCAGGGATCCCCCGGCCCACTCATTGCTGCCTGGCCCCGCGGTCCTCGACGGACCCTTCGCCGGCCATCGAGTTGGAGGGGTATGCCTCGGCCAGGTGCTCGCCGGTGCGGGGGTGGGCGTTGTGCCAGGCCTTGGAGGCGTGTACTCGGTGCGCCCAGGGCCGCTCTGGCCACGGGATGGTGGTCACCACCATGGGGCGCAGGCGTCCCTGAACCATGAGCAGCACCCGTTCGGGCAGGCGCCGCAGTTCATCGACGCTGACCAGGGCCTTGTCTCGCTCACCGTCCTGCAGCGAGGGGGTCAGCGCGCCGGCGAGCCCGCCGCCCCAGGTTCGCGAGGCCGTGCTGACCGTCTGGTCCCCGAGCAGCTCGGACAGCTCCTTCAGGTCGGCGTGGTCCGAGCCCCCGCCCAGCAACAAGATGGTGCTGTTCTCCCACAGTGAGCGTTCGGTGTCGGTGCCGTAGGCGTCCCGGGCCTGGGAGCGGGACTGGAATCCCATCACCACGTAGAGGCCCTCACCAGATCCTGCGGCCACCGCCAGCGGCAGGCCCGGCCAGGGGTGGATGTTCGCGATCTCGTCCAGGACCAGCCCACACGGGGGGTCCTGACGGCCCTCGTTGCCGGGTTGTTGGGACATCGTGCGCACGGCCTGGGCGATGTCGTCGAGCACCAGGGAGAAGAACGCTCCGACGCTGCCGCCGGTGGCAGCGGTGTCGCGCCAGCGGGAGATCATGTAGATCGTCCCGGACGAGCGCAGGAACGCCGCGGGGTCGAACGCCTCGCCGGGGCCGACGTCGAACACCGCACGGACACTGGGCACGTCGAGTGCCTTGAACGCGGACTCGACACCGAACCACTTGTTCGAGCGCATCTTGGCGTCCTCGGCCTGGATCGCGGCGATCGTCTCCGACCAGTTCGACTCCGGGGAGTAGCGCTCCAGCAGCGAGACCACCTCGCGGGCGATCTCCGGGGACGTCGACCACCGGTGCACGTCCTGGGCGCGGCGCCCGGAGACGGCAGCGGCGTGCAGCAGGCACTGCACGATCCCGCCGGCGCTGGTCGCCCACACCTGGTTCTCACCGGTGAACCCGACCTTGGCCACCAGCACGCCGGCGCGGCGCTGGGCCACCGCCGGGTCCTCGCACCCGGCGAGCACGTCCCACCGCAGCGTCGTGGCCCGCCCGGACACCCCTTCCGGGTCGAACACGTACACCGGACCGGCCTGCGCCCGGGCGGCAATCGTGGCCTCCATGTTGTCCGCGCGCGTGGACGTGGTCACGACCGATCCGGGTGCCTCCATGATCGCTGAGATCAACACGGTCAACCCCTTGCCGGACCGGGCCGGGCCCGCGAGATACACGGGCACGTCGATGGCCGCGCACACCGGCTCGGTGCGGGAGGTCCCCACCAGCCAGGACAGTTCCCTGGCGCGCACGGGTTCCCGCGTCTGTGTCCTGGTCGCGGCCAGGGCCGGGCGCAGTTGCCCGGCACGGCGCACCAGGGCGGCATCGGCGACGGTGCGGCGGACCTCCTCCACGGTCGCGATCCCTGGCCTGCTCAGCAGCAGGTGGTGGTCGCGGCGCGGGCTGGTCCGGTAGGCCCACCAGGCCCGCACGATCACGAACCAGGCCGCTGCCCACCCCACCCAGCCAAGGGCCGCGACCACACCCAGGCTCGCCGAGCCGGTCGCGACCGACAGCACGATCATCACCACCCCGATCAGGGCCGTCATCCCTGCCCCGGCGAGCAAGGACTTGTCCCGCACGCTGGTCAGCAGCCGGTAGGGCCAGACGTAGGCACCCAGCGAGCCCAACCCGGTGGCGGGCGCGCCCGCGGGCGGCTGCGTGGCATCACGGGTCGGCGCCTCGGCCCGCTCCGGCGCCTCGACGGTGGGGACTGGCAACAGCATCTGAGCATCTCCCTCTACTTGTGGCGGGCCGGCTCAGCCGGCCCTGCCCGCGGAGTTGTCGAACAACACGTGCGAGGTCGGCACCGTCTCGGAGTGCACGAGGACCGACATCTGCTCCCCGAGGCGCCACAGCCCGACATGGGGGCTCAGGCTCGCGACGGTGGCCAGTTCGTCATCGGTGGGCTGGACGAACTCCCTGAACAGGGCCAGCGCCGCCGGTGATTGCCGGTAGACAAGTTTGATCGGTGACTTGGAGATGATGCCGCGCACCAGTTCCCGATGCGCGCCGTCGTCGGCCATCTGTCCGATGTCGTTGAGCTCGTGGAAGATCAGCCAGTTCGAGCAGCGCCACAAGCCGGTCATGCGCAACCGGGTGTCGATCGCCTGGGCGGAGTAGCGGTTGCGCAGCTTCGCCCAGGCCTCCTCCTCCAACACGATGCGGAACCGCCCGTCCTGGCACGCCAGCAGGGCGTCCACCCAGGCGCCGATGCACGCCGAGGCGATCGCCTTGGTGACCGGGTCGGCGCCCAGCAGCATCGAGGTGTCGATGCAGATCATCGGGCTGGCCGGGTCCAGGACCGTGCTGGTTTCGGTGTCGACCATCCCCGCCAACGGGCCGGAGATCAGACGCCGCAGCACCAGGTGCAGCACCCCGGGCGCCTGCGCACCCACCAGGCGCACCAGGTCTCCCGGCGGGTCGTCGAGGTAGTCCACCACCCCCGGAATGCTGGCCCGGCACTGCCCAGTCTCGATCGCGTCGACGACAGCGTCGATGCACGGCTCCTCATCCTCGGTGAACGCCTTGCCGGACCGCAGGATCGAGACGATCTGCCGCAGGATGTTGCCCCGGTGGGCGGCAAGCATCTTGCCCGACGCACCCGGCGAGGAGGTGGCCCGTGCGGTCGGGGCCGCAAGGGGATTCATCTTGGTGCCGGCGGCGGGCCCGGCGCGCAGGACCTGCCCACCCACCGCCTCCGCGAGGGCGGCCCATTCGCCCTTGGGGTCCTCCTCGACGATGACGTGCCGGCCGTAGCCGATCAGGCGAAGGGCTGCCGTCTGCAGGGCGTAGGTCTTGCCCGAGCCCATCGTCCCCCACGCGCACAGTCCGACCGAGTCCACCAGGTCGGCCCGGTACAAATCCCACGGGTCCATCCGGATGACCATCTCGTCCCACGGGCTCACCCCCTGGGCCGGGCCCTTGAGCAGCTCGGTATCGGCCGCCACGAACGGGGTCAGCACGCCCGCGTCCACCGATGAGGCGATGTGCATCGGGGTCCTCGCACCGATCGGGGACCACATCGCCTCCCGCAGCCGACCCCACCGGCCGCCCAGGTCCACATACGGCAGATCCTCATCCTCCTCCCGGGCCCGTCCTCGGCGCGGCGCAGCCTGCGGGCGGGTGGCACGGGTGAGGGTCCGCAGTTGGGCACGCATGGCC
>NZ_CACRYJ010000032.1 GCF_902703175.1 Occultella aeris
CCCTGGATCGCCCCACCGCAGCACAGGTCGGAGCGTCAGTGGGGCGATTCCGACGCACTGGGTGCCTCGGAATCGCACCACTACGGCCCAGGCATGGGACGGTCCGAAGGGACCACGCGGGGCGACGCGCCTGCACGCTCCTGCCCGCTCCGCGCTCCCCGCCCACCGGCCCACTGTTGAGGTGCGACTCCGACGTACCGCGTGCGTCGGAACCACACCGATCCCGCGGATTTGACTGCGACGGTTCCCTAGACTTGAGCGGTGACGCTCCTCGGCCGGGCCGCCGAGCAGGAGACGGTGTCCCGCCTCCTCGCCTCGGCGCGCCTGGGCAGCGGCGGGGTGCTGACGATCATCGGCGAACCCGGGGTCGGCAAGACGTCGCTGCTCACCGAGGCACTCGCCGGCGTCCCGCCCGGCGACGTCCGCGTGCTCCGGGCCACGCCCGCCGAGGCCGAGGGGAACCTCCCGTTCGCGGCGCTGCACGCCCTGGTGCTACCAGCGCTGCCGCTCCTCGACGACATCCCGGCCCCGCAGGCAGCGGCCCTAGGGACCGCGCTGAGCCTGCGGCACGGTGGCGGCCCGGACCGGTTCGCCATCGGCGCTGCGACACTGAGCCTGCTCTCCCGCTTCGCCGAGGACGGGCCGGTCGTCGTGGTGCTCGACGACGTGCAGTGGGCGGACCAGCCCTCCGTCGACGCCGTCGCGTTCGCGGCACGCCGGGTGCGCAACGACCCGATCGCGATCCTGATCGCGGGACGCAGCACCGAGGTGCCGGAGCCGGTGCGGGGCCTGCCCACGATCGAGCTCGGTGGCCTGTCCCCCGAGGCCGCGGAACAGCTGCTGGACGAGGCGTTCGGCTCGGCGGGTCGGCGTCGCGACGCCGACGGTCTGTACCGCTCGACGGGCGGGAACCCGCTGGCACTCCTTGAACTGGCCGGCGAGCCGGATGCGGCCGACGACGCCGGCGCCGGCCTGCCGCGGACCCTGCCCGACCGGCTGCAGCGCACCTTCGCCCGACGTCTGGACGCGCTCACCCCGGACGAGCGCACCGTCGCGATGGTGGCCGCGATGGCCGGTGACGACCTTCGGCTCACCCGCGCGGCCTGCGGTCGTCTCGGCGTCGACCCCGCCGGACTGGACGGTGCCGCCGGAGCCGGCCTGATCGCCATCGACGGCGGTCATGTGAGGTTCCGGCATCCGCTCCTGCGCGCGGCCGCCTACGGCTCCGCGCGCCCCGACCTGCGGCGACGGGCACACCTCGCCCTCGCCGACGAACTCGCCGGGGTGGACGCCGACCGGCACGCCTGGCACCTCGCCGCCGCCACGACCAGCCTCGACGAGTCCGTGGCCGCGCTCCTGGCCGCACTCGGCGATCGGGCGGGAGTGCGCACCGCGTTCACGGTCGCCTCCACTGCCTTCGAGCGGGCGGCGCGGTTGAGCCCGGATCGCGGTGACAGCCACGAGCGGCTGATCGCCGCCGCGCACGCGGCGTGGGCCGGCGGGCAACGCGTTCGGGCCCTCGCCCTGCTCGACGAGGTGGAGCCTCCGAGCGGACCCGCGACCGCGACCGGCACCGAGCTGCGGGCCACCATCGCGGTGCGCTCGGGCTCTGCGCGCGAAGGCCTTGGCCTCCTCGAGCGCGCGGCCGAGCTCGCCGACCCCGACCAGCGCGTCCTGATCCTGGCCCAGGCCTGGCACGCCTGCATGTACCTCGCCGACACCGGCGCCATGCGGCGGATCGACGCGCGCCTCGCCGCCGCCCTGCCGTTCGCGACGGACCCCGTGGCCCGCGCCGTCGGGCTGGCCGCGTCCGGAACCGCGGGGGTGCTGCTCGGCCGGGACAGCACGGTCCTGCTCAGGGACGCCGTGTCACAGCTGGCCGACCACGTCGACCCGCTCGCGCACCCGGCGGCACTTCCGTGGCTGCTGCTGGCGCCGCTGTTCCTACGGGACGCCGACGGCGGCGGCGAGCTGCGCAGCCTCGTGGACCGGGTGCGGGCCCGGGTCGGTGTCGGAGCACTGCCGAACCTGCTCTTCCACGTGGCCCGCGACCAGGCGACCACGAACGCCTGGGACCGGGCTGCGGCCAACTACGACGAGGCGGCCCGGCTGGCCCGGGAGACCGGTCAGGGTGGCGAGCTGGCGATGTCGCTCGCGGGGCTGGCCTGTCTGGAGGCACGCTCCGGTAGGGCCGCACAGTGCCGCGAGCACGCCGCGGACGCGCTGGCCCGCTGCCAGGAGCGGTCGATCCGCTTCGGCGAGATCTGGTGCGAGCTCGCCGTGGGCGAGCTCGCCCTCTCCGAGGGCAGGTCCGCCGAGGCCGTGGCGAGGCTCGGTGCCACCGCGGCCCGGCTCGACGAGGACGAGGTCGGCGACCCCGATCTACATCCCGGGCCGGACCTGGTCGACGCGCTGCTGCGGACCGGTGACTCCGAGGGCGCGGCAGAGGTGGCCCGCGCCTTCACGGCCGCCGCAGCCGTGAACGGCCGGCCCTGGACCCTCGCGCGGGCCGACCGCGCGCTCGGCCTGATCGCCGACGACGAGGACTTCGAGGCCCACTTCGCCTCCGCGCTGGCGCACCACCGGCATACCCGGGACGAGTTCGAGACGGCGCGGACCCACCTGACGTACGGGATGCGGCTGCGCCGGGCCGGGCGCCGGGTCGACGCCCGCACGCCCCTGCGAGCGGCACTGGCGTCGTTCGACGAGCTGGGCGCACGGATCTGGGCGGCGAACACCCGGACCGAGCTGGAGGCGACCGGGGAGCACGTGCCGCCGCGCGAGGCCGCCGGCCCCGGCGCCCTCACCCCCCAGGAACTCCAGGTGTGCCTGCTCCTGGCCGAGGGCCGGACCACCCGGGAGGCCGCGGCCGCCCTCTTCCTGAGCCCGAAGACGATCGAGTACCACCTGCGCAAGGCCTACACGAAGCTCGCGATCCACTCCCGCGACGAGCTCGCCACGGCCCTGCGCGACGCCGGCTGAGGCGTCTCGGACCCACCGGTGGAACAAGCCGGCACCGACAGCCGAATCACGCCGGGCCGGTCAGGTGGATCAGGCCGGCGGGAGTGGCGCGGAACCCGCACACCTCGAGGTAGAACTCCGCCAGGGTCGGCTCGAAGTCCACGAAGAGCCACTCGCACCCCGCTGCTCGTGCCTCCTCGACCGCGCGGCGCACCACCTCGGTGCCGAGCCCTTGCCGCTGGTGGGTGGGTCGAGTCTTGGTGTCGATCAGGAAGGCGTGGTCACCGCCGTCCCAGGCCACGTTGACGAACCCGACGAGCTGACCGGCCCCGGATCGAGCGGTCACCCAGCCCAGCGAGTGTGCGCGCACCCGGTCCCACCACCCGGCCTCGGGCGAGCCGCCGTGTGATCTGGTGAGCTCGACGAGCTCGTCGTCGGACACAGGTGCCCGCCACTCGATCTGCACGTCCGGGCTCGCCATCGGAGGAGTCACCATCCCACCACCCTGCCCAAGGACGGTGGACAGCGCGAACCGGGGCCGCCGTCCTACCGCGCCTGGGGGAGGTGGGCGACGAGCACCGGCCCGGATGACCGCACCCGGAGCGGGCCGTCCGCGTCGGAGACGAACGCGCTCTGCCCCGTCGAGAGGGTCATTCCGCCGGCGTCCGTGGTCAGCGAGACGGTCGCGCGGCCGCCCGGGCCGGCGTCGGCCTCCGGCGACCACCGATGCAGGCACACCACCAGACGCGGCCCGTGCGCGGGTCCGGGCACCGGCCCGGGTGCGCCCGGCGACGCCCACAACCCCAGATCACCCGCGGGCGACGCGAACACGGCAGCGACGCCGTCGGGCACTGACTCGAGCCGTGACGGCTCGCCGACGGTCAGGCCGGCGATCCGCAGCACCTGCCGCAGGTCCACGTGCTCCAGGCTCAGGCCCGCGCGCACCACGTTTCCGGAGGACGCCGTCAGTTCCAGGCCCATCCCGCTCAGGTAGCCGTGGATCATCCCGGGCGGCAGGTACCGGACCTCGCCGGGCTCCATCCGGACCTGGTTCAGCAGCAGAGCCAGGACCACCCCGACGTCACCGGGGTGGTGTTCGGCGAGCAGGGTGACGAGGCCTGCATCGGGATGCTCGGGGTGTTCCTGGGCGGCCCGCGCGAGACCCTCGGCGATCTGCCGCTGCTTCGTCGCACTCGACGCGAGCAGCGTGGTGAGCGCGTAGAGCAGCTCGTCGCCGGGCCCCGCCTGCGTCAACGCGGAGGCGATCGGGGCCAGGATCGACAGGTCCCAGCCGGCCAGCGACGCCCGGATCGCCGGCACCGGCCGGAACCCGGCGAGCATCTGCACACCTGAGAACGCGTGGATCAGTCCCGGGCGGGCGGAGTCGTCCGGGTAGAGGCGCTGTGGGGCGTAGGCATCGACGCTGGCCGCCTCCTCGCGGGCGTGGCCGACCCGTGCCTGGGTGGCGTCGGGGCACACCTGCAGCGGCAGCGGCGCCGTGGTGGCGAGCAGGCGCGCCTCGAACGGCAGCCGGCGGCCGCCGTCCCGGGTGGCCGCGTCCCCGAGCGTCGCGGCCGGGTGCGCCGCGACGAACCGGTCCAGCCGGACCGCATGGCCTCCCTCGATGAGCTGCGAGGACTCCTCACCGTGGGCACCGATCCGCACCTCGGCGAGCGGGTGCCCGTCCGTCGGCACGCCGAGCAGGCGCTGGAGCAGGTCCCCGGAGCCCCAGCGGTAGCGCAGCAGCGGATTGGTGAGCAGGTGCACGGCGAGGCAGGCTCAGCGGACTTCGTGCAGGACCTGGGCGTCGCGGATGTACATGCCGGCCGCTGCGAGCCGTTCCGCGGTGGCGTTCGCGTCCACGTGCGCACCGACGGTGGCGCCGCCGCCCATCGGGACCACCGAGTGCAGGATCGTGTCGGCGTAGACGTGCACGAGGTTGAAGGCCTGCGCGCCGTCGCGGCCGCGGGTGCCGCGGTCCGGGGTCTGCAGGTCCTGGGTGTAGCAGGTGGCCGACGCCACCGATACCGGGATCCCGGCGAACGTCGACGTGGACGAGTAGTGGTAGTGCCCGGCCAGGATGGCGCGCACGTCCGTGCCGGTCAGGACCGCGGCGAGCGCGTCCTGGTCGCGCAGCTCGAACGTGACGAGCAGGTCCATCACGCACGGCGCAGGCGGGTGGTGCAGGGCGAGGACGGTGCCCTCCGGAGCGGGCTCGGCGAGCACCCCGGCCAGCCACTCGAGCTGGGCCGGGGTGATCTCACCGTAGTGACGACCGGGCACCGTGGAGTCGAGGACGACGATGCGCAGCCCGCCGAGCATGACCACCCGGTCGTAGGGCTCGGTCAGGTCGGCATCAGATCCGTCGGCCGGTGCGTCCAGGAGGGTGCGCCGCATGGTGGCGCGGTCGTCGTGGTTGCCCATCACCCAGATCAGTTCGGCGCCGAGGCGCTCGGCCACCGGCGCCACGATCCCGCGCAGGATCCGGTATGCCTCCTCCTCGCCCCGGTCCGCGAGGTCCCCGGTGAAGATCAGCGCCTCCGGGCGCATGTTGGTGGCCTCCAGGTCCGCGAGCAGTGCCTCAAGGTGGTCACGCATCGGGGCCACGCCGTGCAGCAGCTCGCCCTCGGGCAGGAGGTGGGTGTCGGACAGGTGCACCAGCACGTGGTTCGGGTGCGGGTACTCGGCGGCGCGCAGAGGCAATGAGGAGGTCACGGTTCCGAGTGTGGTGCACCCGTCGAACCGCGAGTTGAACGACACGTGAACAGCCTGCTCCGGTACGGGCCGGCGTCGTCTCGTTCGCGCGGCCCGGCCGGGCGCGAAGTCAGCCCAGCACGACGGCGGCCGCCTGCTCCCAGCGCTCGCGCCAGTCCCCGATCGGCTCGACGCCGATCGCCGTCAGCGCGGTGTGGCCGAGCACGGACCAGGCCGGGCGGGGTGCTGGGCGCGCGAACGAGGCCGAGTCGGTCGGGGTCACCTTCGCCGGGTCGTGGCCTGCGGAGGCGACGACGGCGCGGGCGAAGTCGAACCAGGACCCGTGCCCCCCGGAGGTGGCGTGGTAGGTGCCGGTCGGGGCGCCCGCGGCGATCAGCGCGGCGATCAGGCGCGCGACGTCCCCGGTCCAGGTGGGCTGGCCCACCTGGTCGTCGACGACGCTGAGCGAGTCCTTCTCGCCGGCGAGGCGGGCCATCGTCGCAGCGAAGTTCGGGCCGTGTGCGCCGTACAGCCACGCCGTCCGCAGGATCCAGTGCTCGGGCGCTTCGGCACGTACGGCCCACTCCCCCGCGGCCTTCGTGCGTCCGTACGCGGAGCGGGGGGCGATCGGCGCGTCCTCGGCATACGGTTCGCCTGCGTCACCGGCGAACACGTAGTCGGTGGAGATCTGCACGAGCCGGGCGCCGGCCGCCGCGCACGCACGGGCCAGGTTCGCCGGTCCGACGGCGTTCGCCGTGAAGGCGTCCGCCTCGGCGGTCTCGGCCGCGTCCACGGCGGTCCAGGCGGCGCAGTTGACCACCAGGTCCGCACCTGCGAGGGCCTCGGGTGTGATCGGGCCGGCCGTGATGTCCAGCTCGGCCCGCGAGCGCGCCAGCACATCATGCCCCGCGTCGCGCAGGACCGTCACGACGTCCGTGCCGAGCATGCCGGACGCGCCGGTGACCAGGATCTGCACGTGTTCTCCCTCTGTCCGTGCCGGGACAGGTCCGTCGACGGCAGCGTCCACTCTATCCGGTCGCCCCGGTGGGATCGGCGTCCGCGAGGAGCTCGCGCAGGTCCGTGAGCTCCTCGGGCTGGGCCGTGACGATCTGCTCGGCGAGGGCCGCGAGCTCCGGGCTGGTGCCGGTCGTCAGCACCTCCTCGGCGAGCGCCAGGGTGGCCTCGTGATGGGCGATCATCCCGTTCATGTAGATGACGCTCGCGTCGGAGCCGGTGCCGACGAACAGTTCCTGCAGTTCCTCGGGCGTGAGCATCCCGGTGAGCGTGCCGGCTGCCGCGGGGTCGGCGGGCTCCTCGCCCCAGGCGACCAGCAGCAGCTGGAGGTCCTCGCTCTCGCGGCCCTGAACGTTGCTCAGGGTCCCGGCCAGCGCGAGCACGTCCGCCGGCACTCCGGCCTTGCTGAGGATCGCCTGGTGCATCTGCGAACTCTGCGCGTGGTAGGCCCGGATCGCGTTCGCGAAATCGATGTCGGCCTGGTTGCCCGGCTCGGGCTCGGCGGTGGTCTCCTCGGCGCTCGGGCTCGCCGAGGCCTGTTCACTGGCGGTCTCGGTCGCCGACGGGGACGTGTCGGGCGACGGGTCCGTGCAGCCCACCAGGAGCCCGACGGCGAGGGTGGCGACTGCACACTGGACGAGACGGCGCGTCATGACGGTCCTTCGATTCCCACGCCCCGGTTCGCACGGTGCGTGGGGCAGGCCCACCCTAACGGCCTCCGGCGGGCCGGCTCAGTCGACGAGCCGGGAGGAGTCGAGCGAGTCGCTGATGGCGGAACTGATCCGCGCGTAGAGCGCGTCGGCCCCGTGGAGCAGGTCCCGGTACTGGTCGGGCAGGTCCGCGGGCGCGAACACGGCCAGCTCGGGCCGGCGCGTGACGCGGCCGCGCTTGTTCACGGCCACGCCGACGGCCGTCACCTCGTACCGCCACCGTGGCTCGTCCAGCGGCCGCCCGGCAGCATCGGTCCCGACCAGGGAGATCGCCTCGATGAGTTCGTCGACGAGGAGTTCGGTACCCCAGCGCGGGTGCGTCAACCGTTCCCGGAGCTGCTCCGGGAGCGCGTGCACGAACGTCGCCGACGCCCGGACTGTGGTCGCTGGTTCCGCGCTCATCGGATCCGACCCAGCCCTTCGCACCCGGAGGCGTCCATTACACAGTCCTTCGTCTCGATCGGGCCGGACACGCGCCCCTGCATCGGCCCCACCCGCCACGATACTTGCGTACGGCACCGTAAGCGCAACCCGAGCCCCACCGGGTTCGTCTGATACCGGGATGATCGGCCCGTGCGGTCCACCCCTTCACCCCGCCCCGGGCTCGCGAAGCGTGATCTGCAGGCCCCGGGAGCGGTCGAGGACGTCGCTCAGCACCCGTAGCCGTGGATCCGGCACGTCGTGGAAGGACCGCCGCGGGAGGTCGGCGAGAACGGTCAGCCGCGGGTCCTCCAGCACCTGCGCGGCCAGGGCACGGTCGCCGCCGAGGACCAGCCCGCCGGAGTTCGCGCCCGCCGCCGGTAGGACATGCTCGCCGAGGATGCGCACGACGTGCCCGACGACGGCGGTGACGAGCTCGTCGGCCTGGTTGCCCCGCCGTCGGGCGAACCGCTGCTGCGACCAGCCGCCCGCGGCCGTGCGCGACTGCACGTAGCGGGTGCCGCTCTTATGGGCGGTCAGATCGGCGCCGTGCGCCCGCCCGACGGCGTACCCGCCTCGCCGGACCAGGATCAGCACGAGGTCGGTCGGGCCGTGCGCCCAGCCGGGCACGTCGGCGAGGATGGTGGGTGGCTCACCCGGCCACGCGGTCAGCACTGCTGTGGCGCCGTCCGCACCGAGCAGCGTGACGCCGTCCGGTGGTCCCGGCAGGTCCGCCACCGCTGCACCGGACCCGCCGCCCAGGACCATCTCGGCGCCGCCGTGCCGCTCGCCGAAGCCGGTAACCCAGCGCGCCACACGCGCGCCCGGCACCTCGACGCGGCGTTCGGGATGGGCGGGCACGCACCGATCATGTCAGGTGCCCCGACCTGCCCGGGCAACTGCCCGCCGTCGGGCCGGGGTGGCGTCAGTGGGCGCGGCGGCGCAGCGTCGTGAGCAGTTCCGAGAGCGCCGGGGCGGGGTCGGCGTGCACCGCGTCGGCGTCGGTGCGGTAGCGGTGCACCCGCAGCCGCCCGTGCACCCTCGTGGCGTCCTCGGTCCACTCCGGGGCCCGGACCAGGTCACCGACGGCGCGTGGGTCCACCGCCGTCCGGGTCGCGGTGGTGGCGCCGGAGGCGTCCGTGGTGAGCGTGACGTCGCGCAGCTCGCCGGTGCGGAGCAGCCAGAACTCATGGACCTGGCGTGAGACGTCCGCGCCGAGGCGTGCGCCCTTGTTGTCGGTGACGAAGTGCTCCTCCACGAGGGCGCCGGTCACGCGCCAGCCGCCGATGGGCTCCCGGCGTTCCAGGGTCGGGACCAGCACGGACTCGCCGAGTTCGTGCCACCCGAACTGCTCGGCAGCACGCGGTGGCCGGTACTCCTGGGACACCCACTCGTCCTGCGGCACCCGGGCCGCCTCCAGCTCGTGGGCAACCTTGCGCGCGAACGCGAGCACATGGGTGAACGCGACCGGGTCGTTCGGCTCCGCCGCGGTCAGATCGCTGGGTTGTTCGACCGTCTCCGACATGACGCCTCCTGCTGTGGTGGCTCCACTTTCGAGTCTCCCACAGGGGCGCCTGCGGCGCAGGTCACTCCTGCTCAGGACGGCGTGGCTCGCCGTATGCCGCCTCGTTCGCCTGACCCGACGTGCGGGTCGCGTGCATGACCATCGACAGTTCGCGTCAGCGGAGCCGGATCGGCCGGGGTGAACCCGTGGCCCTCGGCGAGTGCGCCGGCGAGCAGGGGGACGACGTCGGAGCCGCCGACCTCGGCGGCGATGCGCACGTCCTCGCCGTGGCCGGCGGCGACCAGTTCCCGCCCGCTGGCAAGGTCGGCAAGCAGCGCGGGCCAGCCGGCGTCGTCGGCCGCGGCGCGCGCCTCGAGGAACGCAGCGCGGGCCACCCGCGCCTCGGGTGAGCACACTCCGGGCGCACCGGCCGACGCGGCCGCACCACCGCCGTCGGGCAGTGCCTCGGCGACGGCGTCGATCACGGCGCCGGCGCCCCAGAGGTCCTCCACCGCCGGGCGCAGCGTGTCGTCCGGCCACCGCTCGCCGGCCGCGACGACCAGGATGCCGACCCCTCGGGTAGCGGCCCACCGACCGACCGCGGCCGCGTTGCGCAGACAGCCGGCGACCACCTGCGCGCCCGCGGAGTGCAGCGAGAAGGAGATCGTGGCGCCGTTCGGTGACGGCAGCACGACCCGCCGGACCCCCTCGGCCCTGCGGAGCGAACCGGGGGCGAGAGTGATCCGGTCCGGTCCCGCGTCGTCCCGGTGGACGGCGGGTTGGGCGTCGTGACGGAGGGCGTACTCAGCGGCGTCGGCACGCGCCCAGGGGTAGGGCAGCACCGTGATGCCGCGGTCCGCAGCCACCGAGACGGCAGTGCTGAAGCTGAGCACGTCCACCACCACCGCGATCTCGCCGCGCCGGATCAGCGTCGCCCCGGCCCGGCCCCACTCGAAGCGGACCCGGGCGTCTGCCTGAGTGTGGGCGGCGTTCGGAGTCAAAGGATCCCGGCCCGACGGCGGGTGGTCCGGTTCGCGTGCACGGACCAGCGGGGCACCCACCGCCAGAGCGCGAGCGCCGCAACGGCGCCGAGGGCGCCCATCGTCCCGATGCCGGCCGCGAGGGAGCCGAGCGCCGTGCCGGCCGAGACCACGAGCGGGCCGGAGGCGCTGCCGGAGTCGGAGAACAGCCGCCAGATACCGAGGTACTGCGCGCGTTCGCCCGGTGGTGCGGTGTCCGCACCGAGCGTCATCAGGATGCCGGAGCCGATGCCGTTCCCGAAGCCCATGATCATGGCGACGATGCTGACACTGACGAGGCTGTCGGTGAAGGTCAGGGCGATCATCGCGGCGCCCATGACGAGCATCGACGGGATCGCCACCCAGAGCCGGCCGTACCGGTCCATGACCTTGCCGGCCGGGTAGAACAGGAGCATGTCGATGGCGCCGGAGATCCCGAACACCAGAGCGGTCGCGGAGGGTTCGAAGCCGAGGTGCTCGGTCCACAGCGGCAGCACCGTCTGGCGGGCGCCCCGGACCGCGCCGATGAGCAGCACCGCCACGCCCAGGGTGCGGAACACGGGCAGGTACTCGCGCAGCACGGCTCGCATCGGGCGGCGCGGCGCGGCGTCCCGGGCGGCCACGGTGCGCTCGTGGGCCACCTCCGGCGCGACGATCACGACGATCGCGGCGGCCAGGGACGTGCCCACCCCGAGCCAGTAGGCGTTCGCGGTGTCCGCGCCGCCGTGGATCAGGGCGGCGCCGGCGAACGGGCCGATGAACAGGCCGATCCGGGCGACCCCGCCGAGCGTGGACAGCGCCCTGGCCCGGCGCAGCGGGTGGATCACCTCGGTGAGGTAGGACTGCCTGGCGAGGGTGTAGACGGAGTTCGTGGCCCCGACCAGCAGCACGCCCGCACCGATCACGATGAGGTTCGGCGCGAGTGCGAGGGTGGCCATGCCTGCCATTGCCACGATCGAGGAGCCGATCATGGCCTTGCGGTCACCGAACCGGGCCGCGAGCATCCCGGCGGGTACGTCGGCGAGGATCTGCCCGATCGGTAGCAGGGCGGCCACCAGGGCAGCTGTGGCCAGGTCCGCGCCGAGGCCGATGGCGGTGACAGCGATCAGCGGGAGCATCGCCCCGATGCCGATCTCGAACAGCAGCGAGGGCAGGTACACGCCGGGGATCATCGTCCGCAGGGACGTGGTGTGTTCGGGGGTCGGTGTCATCGCGGGGCCATCGTCTCGCACCCGCCGGACCCGGCGCACCGGGGGGTCAGTGGTCAAGACGGTGCGTCGCGGCCAGCTACAACGCCGCGGCGGCAGGAAATCCCAACCTACCGAACTGCGGTCATGATGCCGCGCGTCCGGCGTGCGCTCACACGCGCGCGGGCCTAAATTGGGGCCGGGGCAGACAGGCTGCGGATTGCGTGCCAATGCCCGTCGGCTCGCGCTCGATTCCAGCCACTAGTCTTTGTGGACAGTCGGAAATCTGGGGGAATGAGATCAGTCGATGAATTCGGTGTGGGGACGAAGGGCCCTGCGCGCCGTCTGGGACTGCTTCAGTTGGGCGGCCGCCGTACTACTCGTGGTCGGGGCGCGGTACGACTTCACCTTGCCCGATGATCTCTGGGCCTCGGTCGGTTGGTATGTCGCTGCGGCGAGCGTGCTCCAAGTCGGCGTCGGCACCGTGCTCATGCTGTATCGGGGCCGCTACAGGACCGCGAGCTTCGACGAGTCGATCGGCATGGCGGTCACCGCCGTCACCGTCGGGGCGCTCTTGGCGATCACCTTCGTGGTGCTGCTCGGCTCATCGTTCCCGCGCGCCGTAGCCGTCTTGACCCCGCCCATCGCACTGCTCTTCATGGCCGCGGGCCGCTGGATGTATCGGGCGAGCACCAGCTGGCAGAAGAACTCTCGGGTACGCAACAAGCCGGTGCTCATCTACGGGGCTGGGGATGCGGGGCATCAGTTGATCCGGCTGATCGCCACCGACGACGCGACCCAGTACCGAGTGGTCGGATTCATCGACGACGACAAGGCCAAGAGGAATCTCAGGTTGTTGGGCGTGCCGGTGCTCGGCCGCCGTGAGCACCTCCTCGATGTCGCAGCGAAGGCCGGTGCCCGCACGGTGATCTTCGCCGTGACGAACGCGGACGCCGCGACGATCCGGGAGGTCTCCGACCTGGTGATGGGTGGCGGGCTCAAGTTCCTGGTGCTGCCACCGCTCGCCGACCTGATCGGCGGGCGCGTCCGGCTCAGCGATGTCCGGGAGATCGAGGTGAGCGACATCCTCGGGCGCCGTCAGATCAAGACCGACATCGACTCGATCGCCGGCTACCTGACCGGGCGCCGGGTACTGATCACAGGCGCCGGTGGTTCGATCGGATCCGAGCTCGCGCGGCAGGTGCACCGGTTCGGTCCCTCCGAGCTGACCATGCTCGACCGCGACGAGTCCGCTCTGCACGGCGTCCAGCTCTCGATCTACGGGCAGGGCCTGCTCGACACCCCCGACGTGGTGCTCTGCGACATCCGCGATGAGGACGCGCTGCGAAAGGTGTTCGCGGCCCGGCGCCCGGAGGTCATCCTCCACACGGCCGCGCTGAAGCACCTGCCGATGCTCGAGCAGTACCCGGAGGAGGCGTGGAAGACCAATGTCCTGGGTACCCTCAACGTGCTCCGGCTCGCGGACGAGTACGGCGTGCGGCAGTTCGTCAACATCTCCACGGACAAGGCGGCCGATCCGAGCAGCGTCCTCGGCCACACGAAACGGATCGCGGAGCAACTGACGGCGTGGCAGGCGGCGCGTGCCGATGGCACGTACCTGTCTGTCCGGTTCGGGAACGTGCTCGGCTCCCGAGGATCGATGCTGCATACGTTCAGCGCCCAGATCGCCAAGGGCGGGCCGGTCACGGTCACGCATCCCGAGATCACCCGCTACTTCATGACGATCCCCGAGGCATGTGAGCTCACGATCCAGGCCGCCGCGATCGGACGCGGCGGTGAGGTCCTCGTCCTGGACATGGGTGAACCGGTCAGCATCCTCGACGTCGCCAAGCGCATGATCGCGAAGTCCGGCAAGCGGATCGATATCGCGTTCACGGGGCTTCGCGGCGGCGAGAAGATGCACGAGGTGCTCATTGGCCGGGAGGAGGCCGACGCCCGGCCGTTCCATCCCCTGATCACGCACGTCCCGGTACCGCCGGTGGCGCCGGAGGACCTGCCTGCGGTCCATTCCCCGGCTGCTTCATCGGCGGCCGCCGAGCATCGCGCCCGCTAGTCACCACCTCCTGGGCACCAGGCGAGCCACGACCAGAAGACGAAGGGCTCGTGTGGACACATCCAAGGACATGTCCACACGAGCCCGCGACCCGAAGGTCAGATCAGTTCGTCGCCCCAACCGTTGCGGATGAGCTCATCGCCCCAACCCGCACGGATGAGCTCATCGCCCCAACCGTTGCGGATAAGTTCGTCCCCCCAGCCCGCACGGATGAGCTCGTCGCCCCAACCGTTGCGGATTAACTCGTCGCCCCAGCCCGTGGCGACGGCGTCGTCGGACTGCGTGGCAGCGATGGCCGCGGGTCCGACGGCGACGAGTCCGAGTGCGGTCGCAGCAGCGACGGCGGCAATTCGGAATCTCAGACGGAAGGTCTTCTTCATATTCAGGCTCCTTTAGACGGGGTAAGGCGCGCGGTATCCACAAACGTGGCTTGCACGATCAAATCTACCCCAGCCCTCCCGTCGGGGCGACCCCTCCGTATCACACTGGGCGGGTGAATCACCAACCGGCGTGACGCCGGCCGAGGGTGACTCAGGCGATCGGGTCCTCCTCGGGCGACGGCTCCGCGTCGGGCCCACTCGGCGCTGCCGGCTGGACGGCGACCACCTCGATGTCCGTCTCGTCCAGGTGCGGCGCACTCTGCTGCCATTCGTGGCCCTGCGGCGGGACATCGGTCTCGGAGTGGGCGCCGCAGCCATGATCGAGGGCGACGACCTTGCCGTCGTCGGGCGACCACTCGTTCGCGCAGACCCCGAACACGGTGCCGAGCGACCCGGCGATCCGCACGATGAAGCCGCACTCGGCGCAGTTCGCGCCGGCGGCCTTGGTGCCCGCCGTGTCAGGACCCTGGGAGCCCGCGTACCACCGGCTGGCCGCGGCATCGATGGCCTTACGGTTCATCACCCGGTCGCGTCCGAGACCCAGTTCCGCGATCGCGATCCGGTCCTCCTCCGGGTCCCCGGTGGCCAGGTAGCCGGGCTCGAGCCGCTCGTCCTCGGCCACGTACGGGAGCCGGTCGGTCGGCCCGAGGTCCCCCGGTGCCAGTCGGTCAGCCCACGGGAGCCAGGCGGGGGCCAGCAGGGCGCCGTCGCCCGGCAGCAGTCCGCTCTCGCAGACGGTCGCGGTCCGGGACCGCGAGATCCGGGACACTGTCACGTACCAGCGCCAGCCCTCGTAGCCGGGCGAGGTGGCCGCGAAGTAGTGGGTTGCAAGTCGGTCCGCCTCCAGCACCATGCCGAGGTGGTCGCCGACGTCCTTCGCGCCCCCTTCGAGCAGTGCCTCGCGGGCCTGGTCGACGGCGGCTGCGAGTACGGCGTCCTTGGCAGGCCGGCGGGCGCTGGTGGTCGTTGAGGGCACGGTGAAGGTCTCCGTCATGGGTCTCAGGCGTCGAACTCGTCGGCCACGACGCGCAGCATCTGGGCCACCTTGGTGGCCTCGGACTTGTCCGGGTAGCGGCCCGCGCGGAGCTTGTTGCCGGCGCGGTCGAGCAGTTTGATCAGGTCCTCGACGATCGGGCCCATGTCCTCAGCCGGGCGACGGTGTGCCCGAGCCACGGACGGGGCGGCGTCGAGCACCCGCACCGAGAGTGCCTGGAGGCCGCGGCGGCCGTCGGCAACACCGAACTCCAGGCGTGTGCCGGGCTTCGGGGCCGGGGTGTCAGGGGGCATCGCGGAGGCGTGCAGGAATACCTCGCCGCCGTCGTCGGAGGCGATGAAGCCGAAGCCGCGGTCGGCGTCGAAGAACTTGACCTTGCCGGTGGGCACGAGGATCCCTGACTCTCTCTGGTTCGTGATGCGGGCGCGCCGAAGTGCGCTCGCAGACATGGTGCGGCGCCCAGTTTACCCGGATGCCCCGACGACACCGAGCCAATACGGTGTTGACACCCTCGCTCTGCTCGGCCCGTTCTGTCGAACCCGGCGCGCCCAGGAATACGACCTCGAGGGGAGCTGTAGCCTGAAAATGAGGGCTCCGCTCCGCATCCCCACCAGATGAGGGACAACGAACTTCCGGGAGTCTAGAGGGAAGGAGCACAACTTCCGATGCACGCGACTTCCGATGCACGCGACGCATGGACGCCCGCATCCGAGAGGGACGCCTCGCGGTCGCTTCGACCCGGGTCGGGCAATGTGAGCGGCCGCATCCACCTGTCGTCACCGGACATCGGCGCGGAGGAGGAGGAAGCGGTCCTCAGCGCACTCCGGTCAGGCTGGATCGCGCCGCTCGGGCCACATGTCGACAAGTTCGAGAGCGACCTGGCCGCACTCACTGAGAGAAGACACGCCGTCGCACTGTCCTCCGGGACAGCGGCACTCCACTTGGGACTACTCACCCTCGACGTCGGGGAAGGGGACTCGGTCATCACCTCGACATTGACGTTCGCAGCAACGGCCAACGCGATTGTGTACACGCGTGCCCGACCAGTGTTCGTGGACGCCGACAGCACCGGCAATATGAATCCTGCACTGCTTCGACTTGCGGTCGAGGATCAGGGGAATCATGGCCGACGGGTGGCCGCAATCCTGCCGGTCGACCTGTTCGGCAAGATGGCAGACCACGAATCGATCCGTAATATTGCGAACGAGTTCGCGATTCCGGTGCTTACCGATGCGGCAGAATCGTTGGGTGCATCAAGAGAAGGCCAGAGCGCGGGTTCGACCGGTAGTGCCGCCGCAGTATCGTTCAATGGCAACAAGATCATCACGACCTCCGGCGGTGGAGCGCTGCTGACCGACGATGGCGAAATTGCACAGCGTGCTCGGTACCTCGCGACTCAGGCCCGCCAGCCAACTCGACACTACGAACACGTCGACATCGGATACAACTACCGCCTCTCGAACCTGCTCGCCGCCTTGGGAAGTAGCCAATTGCGACGACTGCCCGCGATGATAGAACGGCGTCGAACGCACCGCCTGATGTATCGCGAGATATTCCACGAAGTCCCCGGAGTGACCGTCTTCGGCGGACCCGACGGTTCAGACGGCAATGGACCCACTCGAGACAACTTCTGGCTCACATCGATCATCGTAGACGCCCAAGTCGCTGGCTGGAGCGCCGACGATCTCATCACGCACTTGGAACGCGCCGACATCGAGGCTCGGCCGATCTGGAAGCCCATGCACCTCCAACCCATATTTGCAAGCAGCGACTGCTACGTCGACGGCACCAGCGAGTCATTCTTCGAATGCGGTCTATCGCTACCGAGTGGCTCATCGCTCGGGCCGGCTGACACCCAACGGATCCGGGCAGCTATCATGGGGTTTCTGGAAGGCGGCCGGGAAAAATGAGCGCCGGACACTACGCACCGGTAAAGCGCTTCGGTGATGTTGTCCTGTCCGCACTGGCTCTAGTCCTGTCCGCGCCAATACAACTCATCGTCGCTTGCCTCCTCGTGACAACCCAAGGACGCCCAGTACTCTTTAGGCAGACCCGCCCAGGTCTCGCCGAGCGGGAATTCACCCTTGTCAAGTTCCGAACCATGCGCGAGCCGGTATATGAGAAAGAACCTGACGCGTTGAGGATCACGCGAACCGGTCGATTCCTGCGCGAGACCAGCCTCGACGAGTTGCCAACCTTCTACAACGTCCTCGTCGGACATATGAGTATCGTTGGGCCGCGCCCGCTTCTGCCGGAGTATCTACCGCTGTATACCAAGGATCAGCGACGTCGGCACGACGTTCGGCCAGGAATCACCGGAATTGCCCAGCTGGCTGGCCGAAACTCCGTGCCGTGGGAGAGACGGTTGGAACTTGACGTGGAGTATGTCGAGCGTATGTCGGTACTCCTCGACGCGTCCATCGCGGTGCGGACCCTGCACTTCGTCATTCGTCGACGAGGTGTAGCCGAACCTGGGCATGCAACCTCGAGCCGTTTCGACGAAGGGCCGCGCACCCATGCCTGACGGAACCGTCGTCTTCGGGGCCTCTGGATTCGGCCGGGAAGCGATCGACGTGATCCTCGACATCCGGGCCGCTGACCCGATGGCACTGCCACCGCTCCTCGGTGTGATGGACGATCGACCGACCCGACAGAGTCTCGAGAAGCTCGCCGCCATCGGGGTGCGATACCTCGGCCCCATCGCCCGATGGTCGGAGTATCAGGGCACGGCACACTATGTCGTCGGCATCGGCGACCCTCGGATTCGGTACGACGTGGTTTCACGGACAGATCCGGCTTCCGAGAGCGCGGCCACAATCGTGCACCCATCGGCAACGGTCGGCCACGCGACACGCTTGGGCCGCGGGGTGATCGTCTGCGCCGGTGTGCAGATCTCAAACAACGTGACGCTCGGCGACCACGTCCACATGAACCCGAATTCCACGGTGGGCCACGATGCCCGCGTCCTCGATTTTGTCTCCATCAATCCCGGAGCAGTCATTTCCGGCGACTGTCTCATCAGCGATCGAGTGCTCATCGGGGCCAACGCCACCGTGCTTCAAGGTCTCGCGGTGGGCGCGGAGGCGATCGTGGGCGCCGCAGCGTGTGTCGTTCGTGACGTCGCGGCAGGACGCACTGTCAAGGGCGTACCCGCCGCATGAAGCGTCCGAGTCCACTCCGCCGCTCCACCGCCTCGCCCACCAGCGCGCGAGTCTCTGCCGAAGGTTCAAGGACATCCTTGAGCACCGCACACGCCATCGGGCTGGTCACGATCTCCCGCTTCGGGACACTCGGCGTCTCTCTTGTCGGCGGCGTTCTCTTGGCTCGGTCCCTCGATGTGCCGGCTCGTGGCGTTCTGTCTGTTTCGATCACGCTGGTCTCACTCCTGGCGTCCGTGGGAGCTGCCGGCCTCGAGACGGCGGCCCTTCGGTCTGCCGGCGGTAGCGACGGCGCCGCCGTGCTCTACACATCGATCAGGCGCTCGGCGGTCGTCGCAGGCATAGCCGTGCCCGTCGCGCTAATGCTGCTCGTGTTCCAAGTGCCCTTGGTCGGCCTCCGACCACTGGAGGTTGCGATAGCGGTTGCCGCTATCCCCCTCGTCGTCCTGAGCCAACTCCTCAGCAACTGCCTCCTCGGCATGAGGCGCTACCGCATCTGGACCATCGCCACCGTCGGAACGGTCGCCGCCTATGTGGTTGGCATCGCAGGCCTGACGATCGCCGGCGTCACGTCGCTGGGCGCCTATCTCACGGCTTTCGTCCTCGGCTACGTGTTCAGTGCGATGGTGCTCCTGGGCTCCCTGCGGGGCAGGGCTCGACGACCATCCCGCGACGCTGCCACCAGGGTCGCGACCAGCGCCAGGCGCATGACCGCCATCACGCTGCTGCAGATCCTCTTCCTTCGCATCCACGCGCCACTTGTTCAGGCTCTCGGATCGAGCGGGGCTGCTGGACTCCTCGCGGTTGCGACTCCACTGGTCGATGCCCTCCTGTTCCTTCCAGTCGCTGCCGGTCTCGTACTTCTCCCACGCTATTCTGCGCAGAACATTGCCCCAGCGAGGCCGCTACGGGACGCGCTCAGAGTCACTCTCATCACAGCATTCGGAGCCCTCGCACTTGGTCTACTCGCACCTATCGTCGTGCCGTTCCTCTACGGGGCGGACTACGCGGAAGCCTCGACACTCGTCCAACTGATTCTTCCTGGAGCCGTTGCATTCGCGTTGGCACGAGTGCTCCAGAGCCACCTCCTGGCAATCGAGAGTTACGGAACGCTCATACTCGGCAGCCTGCTCGCCGTCACCTTGTCAGTGGTCGTGCAACTTTTCCTGTCGCCCCACCTCGGCGCCACGGGGGCTGCGATCGCCATCACTGCTGGTTACATCACGATGACCGTCACGTTCTGTGTCGGATACGCACGGAGACCACAGCATGCTTGATTCGGTTGGAAGTCGACGGGGTGGCAGCCATAACCGGATTGGCGCGATCTGGCGCAAGAATCAGCCCGGCAGTGCGAGTTCCGAGCCAGCACCATCTCAGGTGTGGGCCATCGCCGTCCTGACGGCAACGGTACTCACTGCACCCTTCGCGGGCGCCTTCGGTGCCCTTGCCTACATCGGCCCCCTGATGGTCGGCGTTGGGGTCCTTCTCAACGCCCTAAGTCGGAGGAACGCGACGGGAATCCCGCCGAGTCCGGGTCCAGTGCTATTGGCGACGTGGCTCGTCTTCACCACGCTCGTGACAGCGCTGTTCTCGGTCCAAGCCGAGGTTGCCCCGCTGGTACTGGTGGGCCTGGTTGCCCTTACGGGCTGCCTAGCCGCCAGCTACTACCGGTCGGCTGGCGACCTCCGACGCGTCGAGTCGACGATTCTTGTGACGTCGTCGGTCACCGCGATCGCCTTCATTTCTTTCGCTGGCCCGCGAGTCCTGGGAGGGGGCACCAACTCCTGGACGCTCATCTATGAGAACTCCACCTGGATCAACTCCAATACACTCGGCCTGGTGTTCGCCATCGCAATCGGAGCGGGCGTCGGGCGCAGCCTCCGAACCGATCGACGCCGCCTCCTACCGGTTCTCGCCGTCGCACTCTGCATGGGTGCCCTCGCGTTGACGTTCTCGCGGAGCGCATATCTCGCCGCGGGCGCAATCTTGCTGCTGGTGCTTGTCGGTAAGCGCAAGTCCTTCCTCCTGTTCCTGCCCCTTCTCCTGGTTGGCTACGCGAACCTTCCGATGGCAGTCCAAGATCGTGTCGCCTACACCACTTCGGGAGCCGGCGGGCTGGATGCTTCGTCCTCGGTCAGGCTCGAGTTGTGGGAGGCCGCGCTCGCCATAGCTCGTGACAACCCACTGCTTGGCGTTGGCTTCCACTCGATTCGCCCCGCTCTCGCCGAGTATGGCGCACCTGCCGGGCTCGCATTTCCCCACAACACCTATTTGACGCTTCTACTGGGAACCGGTGCGATCACCTTCGCCATCGTGATGGTCTGGATGGGTCGATACTTCGCTCGTCTTGTGAGGCAGTCCCATCGAGAGCCCGCGGGGCCAGCTTGGACCCGCCTACTTCCACTGACAGCCGCACTTGTTTGCTCATTCTTCGGCGAGCCGCTTCTGAGTCCGATTCCGACGGTCATGCTCGTCGCACTGTTGGCCGCGCCTTACGCGAGGAGCGCATCTGGGAGGTCCAATGACTTATAGAATTCTCCAGATCAGTGGAACTGCGACCGGTGGCGGATGGTTCGTCGACCAGGTCACGGAACTGGCCAGGAGGGGCCACCAGGTCGAAGCCGTTGTCACTGGCGACGGCCCACTGAAGGATCGACTCGAGACGCTTGGAATCAAGGTGCATGTCATCCCATTCCGAGGATACCGACCACGCGAATGGTGGCGTGTTTGGCGCGCCCATCGGCACCTGGCGAGATTGATCCGGTACGGAGAGTTCGACGTGGTGCACGCTCATCTGTACAAGACAATTATCGTGTGCCGGACGATTCTGCGCGGACGGGCGCGCCCTGCATTAATATCACAGGTGGCCGGGACGGTCCATCTGCAGAGCCCGTTGCTCTCAGCGATCGATCGTGCCACGATGCGTTGGGACACGACACTCGTGGCATCATGTACGGATTTTGCGGAGACCTACGACCATCTCGGTGCACGTAATGTCCGGACGAACTTCTACGGATGCCACACGGATGAATTTGCTCCCTCGGACAACCCTTCGCCCTTTCGTGAAGAGTTCTCGCTGGGTATATCCGAGATCGGTGTCGGCATGGTCGCACACATGTACCCAACCACCCTGCGCGCGTTCCAAGCTGTCGGCGTCAAAGGACACGAGACGTTCATCGATGCGGCTGCCATCCTTGCGGAACGCTACGACGACGTGAGGTTCTTTGTCGTCGGTGACGAGTTCAGCGGGGACGGCAGTTATCGCCGCACGCTGCAGAAACGGGCGGAAAAACTCGTGTCGACGAACAGACTTCAATTCCTGGGTCATCGAACTGACATGCGAAACGTCCTTTCAGGTCTCGACATTCTGAGCAACCCATCCCTGAGCGAATCCGCTTCGTATACGATGATCGAGGCTGCGCTGATGGAGAAGCCCGTTGTCGCGACCCGCGTCGGAGGGCTGAAGGACACTGTGCTGGACGGACGAACCGGTCGACTCGTAGACCCGGCGGACGCCTCCCAGTTGGCAGAGGCCATCGGCGTATTGATCGAGGACGCGAACCTGCGGCGTGAGTTCGGAAGGGCAGGGCGGAGACACGTCCTCGGGCTCTTCGACATCCACGCTACGGTCGACGTTCTCGAGGAGATCTATGGGGACACCATCGATGGAGTTCGCTCGTGACGACGCGGTGGCCGCGCCTCTTGCTGAAGGCTGCGAAGGGGACTCGAGGTCGGAATTATCCGCTCTTCCCCCCCGAGACCTGGACAACGCGATATCCACTGGACTGGCGCAGCCTAGCGGCACCAACTGACGCCCGCGGTGCAGTGATGGTGGGTCAGGACGATGGCACGCCCTGGCTTCATCCTGTTGCGACCAGCTTCGCCCTGCTTGCGCGGCTTCAGGCCACTCCACAGCGTTCGGACGGCAAGATCATCGAGGCTTCAGTTCGTAGCCTCATCGAGGCCCAGCAATCAGATGGTTCGTGGCGCTACCCGGTGGCAGTGCCGAGGTACGGTGCGCGCCCAGGATGGTCCTCCGGTATGGCCCAGGGACTCGCGATCTCTGCATTGACGCGGTCGATCGCGGTGCTCGCGGATACCACGCTCGCAGCCACGATCGAAGCCAGTGTCCGTCGCGCGCACGATCACCTGATGCTGCCGACAACCGGAGGTGGTTGCTCGATCTACGACGCTGCGGGAGCACCCTTCTTCGAGGAGTGCCCGGTCGAGCCAGTTCCCTACATCCTGAACGGCGCCTGTTTCGCACTGATCGGACTCTGGGACTTCGAGCGGGCCTTCGGAGGAGAGGCTGGCGCCCCAGCGGCGCGTCGGCTGTCTGCGCTGCTGCCCGCATGGGATCTGGGGTACTGGTCACGCTACGACCTCCTATCGGGCGCCCCAAGTTCACCTGATTACCACAGTCTGCACGTTTCATTACTACGGGTTCTCGCCGCCCTCTACGCCGAGGACTTCGCCGAGTACGAAGCCCGCTTCAGGCGGTACCGCACGTCACGACCTCGCAGATGGAAGGCGTTGGCTGTGCTCGCTGTTGAGCGGTTGGTCGTGCCAGTCGAGGTACGGCATGGGACGTGACAAGCGGACAGTTCGACTCGTCGCGCCGCGCCGATCACCACACACATATACCTGGATGCGTGCATTCAGGTCGCGGGGATGGGAGCCCGAGCTCGTTTCGTTGACCTCCGGCGGCCGCGCCGTGTCGTGGTGGTTGCTTCCATGGCGCGCACTCAGCGGCCGATTCAGCCCGAGACCCGCAGTAACCGTATTTCAGTCCATGGGTGCCCACGGTCTCCTGGGTGCGCTCCTACCGCGGTCTCAACGGAGCGTTGTCGTGCCTTGGGGTAGCGAGGTTCAGGCCGCTCGACGGTCGCGGTGGCGCTCCTGGATCGGCGGCTTCATTCTCCGGCGGGCCGACATCGCCCTAGTGACATCACACGATATGGCGGAGACGCTGCGGACTCTCTGGCCGGCGTCGGCTCCTGAGGTCATGGTCATCTCGTGGGGCGTTTCCGAAGCCGCGCTGCGGCGACATGACCACGCGGCGGCGCGGCACACTGTTGAGGCAGAAGCGACCGTCGACCACGACGCGACCGTCGTGCTAGCCCCACGCGGGGTCGGAAGCGTCTATCGCCATCCCGTTGTCCTCGAGGCATTCCGGCGAGCGCGCAGCACGAGGCTCGATCTCCACCTACTCGTGATCGACACCAGACGCACGGATGTCACCGACTACGAATCATCCGACACCGATGGAGTCACGATCCTCCCCATGCAGCCGCGGTCGGAATTTCACACACTCCTCGCCGGAGTTGACTGTGTGGTATCGATCCCCGCCGCCGACCAGCGCTCAACTGCCGTACTCGAAGCGATAGCCATTGGTGCGCGCGTACTTCTGAGTGACATTGCGGTGTATAGAGAGCTTCGGGTCGATGGCGCCGATGTCGACATCCTCGGAGAACCTGTCCTGGAAGCCCTGACGCTGGCCTTTCGCTCAATCAAGCCGATGTCGCCCGCTGCACGGGAAGCGAACCAACAGTGGGCTCGGACCCACGAACGGGAGTCGATCCAGTTCGATCGGATCGTGATGGCGTGCACCAAGGGCGTCCGATGAAGATCGCCCTCGTCAACCAGTACGTGGTCCCGCCCGGCGCAGGTGGCGGCTCCCGTCACCTGGACCTGGCGCGCGAATGGGCGGCGGCGGGCGACTCTGTCGAAATCGTCTCAGGTTCGTTCAACCACTTCGCGCAGGAGACTCGTCAGCGGCACCGTCGCACAGTCTCGGTGCACGATGGCGTTCGCATCCACCCGCTCTGGACACCGGGATACCGTGGAAATGGCGCGCGCCGGGTTGTGGACATGGTCTGGTTCGGTGCACGCTCGGCGCTGCGTCGCCGATCCCTGAGCGACGTTGACATCGTGATTGGATCCTCGCCTCATCCGTTGGCGGCCTGCGCCGCCGCGATCGTCGCGAGACGCTTGGAGGTTCCATTCGTCTATGAGGTCCGCGACCTTTGGCCGGAGACTCTGATCGACCTCGGATCCATGCAACGCGACGGCGTCGCCGCCCGCTCGCTCTTCGCGATCGAGGCATGGCTCGTGCGCACGGCCGCAGTCACGGTCGGGGTGCCACCTCTGATGCGGTCGTACCTTGACTCGCGGGACCTCCAACCGCGCCGGTACGTGCACATCCCGAACGGTGCCGTCCTATCGGACGAGAGTTCCAACGACCGACCGCATCGAGCCTCACGACTGATCGAGGATCTGGTCGCGAGAGGTAGAACGGTCTTCGTCTACGCGGGGTCGCTCGGTCGAGCGAACGGCGTGGAGGCGGCGCTCGTGGCAGCGGCTCGGCTCGAGTCCCACGGCGCCGACCTCGTTGTGCTCGGGGATGGACCGGAACGTCGCGACCTTGAGGAACTCGTGGCGAAGTTGGGTTCCACGAATGTCCATTTCACCGGCCAAGTGCCCAAGCCGGCCGCCATCGCATGCATGAACGCTGCCAGCGCTTGCATCTTCCACCTTCTCGATGCGCCGGTCTTCAAGTACGGGCTCAGTCCGAACAAACTCATCGATTACCTCGCGGCTGGTCGCCCACTGATTTACGCCGGCCCCGACGTCGAGAATCCGGGTACCCAGTCCGGTGCGTGCGTCATAGCACGACCTGGCGACGCCGAATCGATCGCCGAGGCGATGCGATCGATCATCTCCATGCCCACCGAAGTACGCGAGGAGTTGGGCTCCAAGGCCCGCGACCATGCGATTCGGGAGCATTCAATTTCGAATCTCGCGGTCCGATACCGCGATGTCCTGAATGAATGTGTATGAACGGCGGAGCAGCACCGGTCCATCATCGTGGCCATCGTTCGCGACGACCTCGAGCCGTCACGGGATCAGCCCGCACGGTGCGCCCGACCGACACACCGTAGTATGGACGGACGTGTCATCCGGCCGGGGTGATGTCATGGCCGGTTGGCTGGATGCAACCCAGTGGGCTTGGAGAATTCGTGGATCTGCGGGACTACCTGACACTGATCCGAAAGCGTTGGATCGGTGTCGCGATCGTGACGCTCGCCGTCCTCGCAGTCACGTCGATCGTCACCGTCCTATCTCCGACGAACTACACCGCTCGGACGACCATCTTCTTCGCGGTCCAAGGGGGTGGATCCGTGAGCGACCTGGTGCAGGGCTCCACGTATGCTGAGAAGCAAGTCCAGTCATATGCCGAGGTGGCCGTCGCTCCAATCGTCCTAGCACCAGTGATCGACGAACTCGGGCTGAACACCACTGTCGGCGCGCTAGCACAGCAGGTCACGGCAAGCGTTCCGGCCGGAACGGTCATCATCGAGATCTCCGTGGTCGATGAGAACCCCAGTCGAGCCGCCGACATCGCCAACGCCATCGGATCAGAACTCTCCGATGCAGTCGCCGCACTATCGCCGAGCGGACCGGATGGCGTCGAATCGGTCCGTGCAACCACGATCTCCTCAGCTACCGTGCCGGTCGCCCCAAGTTCGCCCAACGTCCCGCGGAACCTGTTGCTGGGAACTCTCCTGGGTGCCGCTCTCGGAATCGGGCTCGCGATCCTTCGGGAAGTGATGAACACCAAGGTCCGAACGGAAGAGGATGTGTCACGGGTCACAGATGCCTCGATCGTCGCCACGATCGGCTTCGACAGCGACGCATCGGCCCATCCGCTGATCGTGCAGGCCGACCCGCACTCGGCTCGAGCCGAAGCGTACCGTCGACTGCGCACGAACCTCCAGTTCCTGGACATCGCAGATCGCTCGCATTCCATCGTCATCACGTCGTCCCTGCCGGGCGAGGGCAAGTCGACCACGTCCATCAACCTCGCCATCGCGTTGGCGGAGGCCGGCACCCGTGTCCTGTTGGTCGACGCAGACCTTCGGCGGCCGCAGGTGGCGAAGTACATGCAACTCGAAGGCCGGGTCGGGCTGACAACAGTTCTCATCGGTCGGGCTCAGCTCGCCGACGTGGTTCAGCCATGGGGCGCGGGGAATCTGCATGTCCTGCCCTCCGGACGCGTGCCACCGAACCCAAGCGAACTGCTCGGTTCACGTGCGATGGAGACACTCATGGAGTCAGCCGCTCAGGAGTACGACGTGATTCTGCTCGATGCGCCACCCCTGCTCCCCGTAACAGACAGCGCAGTTCTTGCGGGCAAGGCCGGCGGAGCGCTCGTCGTGATCGGAAGCGACGAATTGCACCTGAGTCAACTCGAGGATTCGCTCGAGTCACTGGAAGCAGTCGACACCCGACTCCTGGGTCTGGTCCTGAACAAGGTACGGAAAATGCACGCTGGAAACTACGTCGAATACGACTACAGGTCCACCTATGCGTCACATGCGACACGTGGAACGCGAGTGAAGGGCCATCGGAGGCGAGGCAACCCGCGGCCGACGACCGAACTGGAGTCCTCACCCCGGACTAGGCCCCCCGTCGACGTCCGGGAACCCCAATCCGTCGCCAGCGGCTCACACACCACGGGCGTGTCCGGAGCCCAGTCACCACCACCGACGATCCCCCCTCGGCGTGCCAGCACCGACGGTAGACGTGGCACGAACCAGCACTAACCCAGACGTCGACCGCGGCACTCAACCGAGGCACACCGATATGACGAGTCCCGAGCACTTTCCTTTCGCCGTCCTCGTGATGTGCACAGGCAACATCTGCCGGTCCCCCGCCGTCGAACGGCTCCTGACCGCCGGGCTCGACGCCAGTGTCTACGTGCGCAGCGCGGGCACCCACGCCATGGTGGGTGAGCCGATATCCGCGCCGATGGGGCCACTCATCAAGGCCGCCGGGGCCAACCCCGACCATTTCGCAGCGCGGCAGGTGACCGAGACGACCGTTCGGCAGGCGGATCTCGTGCTGACCATGACGCGGGAGCATCGGGGCGCAGCCGTGGATCTGTGGCCCGGAGCGGTGCGCCGCACCTTCACGCTGCGGGAGTATGCCCGAGCGCTCGGGTTCATCAACCTGAGCGAAGTTCCCACCGGATTGAGCCAGGGACAGCGCCTGGCGGCCGTGACTCCGATGGCCGCGGTGATGCGGGGCCAGGGCCAGCCGCATGACCCGAAGGACGATGACGTGGTCGACCCCTACCGGGAGTCGCCCGAGGTGTACCGACGCTCGTTCGAGCAGTTCGAACCCGCGGTTCGGACGATCGTCAGGATCGCCCGCGGCGACTGACGGCGGTCACCAGGTGGCACCGGCGTCGCTCGAGACGAGCACCTGTTCGCCGGCCCACAGCCAGGCGACTCCCTCGTTGAGGGCGAGCGCGACGGCTCCCGGCTGGGCGTCCGGCACCGGAGCGCACCCGGCCGCGTCGTTGAGCCCCGCGCCGTCCTCGGTGACGAACCGGACCGCGACGCCGTCGCACCCGTCCTCCAGCGACGCGAGCAGGTAGCCGGGGTTGCCGGCGTCGATGCTGAGCTGAGGTGCCACGGCCACTCCCCCGGCGATGCTGCCGGCCGAGGCCCAGGTCGCGCCCGCGTCACCGGTCAGGTGCACGGCGCCGTCCGTGCACAGCACCGCTGCTTGGGTGTTGGTCAGGCCGGCCACATCCACGACCTGCGTGGCGCACGGCGCGGCGGTGCCGCCGGGGCCGTGGACGGCGTTGCGGTCCGCGGGCTCGAGGTACCAGGCGCCGGGGAGTTCGTTGTCCTGGCTCTCCCACTCCGCGCCGGCGGAGCTCGTGATCGTGAAGGACGGTGCGCAGTCCCCGGCGCCGCCGATCGCGAACGCGGTCGTCTCGTCCAGAGCCTTGAGCCGGACGACCGGACCAAGGCCCGGGTCGGCGCTCGCCCAGGTCTGGCCACCGTCGCCGCTGAACTCCACCAGGCCCGGGGTCTCGCAATCGCCCACCATGGCCCGCCACCCGATCTGCGCGGAGGCGATCGTGAGGAGGCGGAGCGCCGGGACCGGCTCGACCGGCGCGGCGGTGGTGGGCTCGTCCTCGGGCGCAGCAGCGGTCGTCGAGGGATCCGGCGCCGGCGCGGTGGTGGTCGGTTCGGGCTGGGTCGGCGGGATGTAGGGGTCCGCGGCCGGCGGCGTCTGCGGCCGGAACAGCAACGCGATCAGAATGACGTTCAGGACCACGAGTGCGGCGAGGGCGAGCGCGGCCAGCCGGTTCTCCTGGAGCCATCGCATGATTGTGGATCCTAGGTGAGAGCGGCACACGTCCGCCCGCGAGGCGAACGCCATCACCCGCCCGCACGCGGCCGGCTGCGGGGTGAGGGCGGAACCTCACCCACCCTTCACCCGCCCGTATCGCGCGACGCCGGTCCGCCGTCGGGAAGTCTGGGACCCGTTCCCGCACCCGACACCGAGGTCGTCCGTCATGAGCACCAGCGCCAGGATCCGCCACCGCACGGTCCCGGTCCCCGGCAGCCCACAGCTCGAGCGCGATCGCGCCGAGGCTGGGCCTGCAGACACCTCGACGGACCGGCGCCCGCAGGCCCGGCCCGTGACCGGGAAGGCAGGTCCGGCACCGGCGCTGCGGCCCCGCTGACCCAGCCCGATCCCCGACGGTAGGCACTCACGTGCCGGCGGGAGCCGGCCGCCCAGGGTTGGCCCGTAGAATTGTGCGGATGACCACCCGCCCGAAAGCCGCCGGTCAGCCCGCCGACGGCGACGCCCTCGCGGCGGCCCTGCGCGGATGGGACGACGCCCGCCTGCTGAACCTCCTGACGGACCGCCCGGACCTGTCCAGCCCGGCGCCGAGTTCGGTGACCGCGATGATCACCCGGGCGGGCTCCCGGGCCTCGGTCAGCCGCGCCCTGGCTCACCTCGATGCTCCGACGCTGACGGTCGCCGAGGCCCTCGTGGTCGCCGACGAAGGAGCAGGCGTCCCCGCAGCCCGGCTCGCTGCCCTGCTCGGCACGGATGTGACCGGCTACCTGCAGCGTCTGCTCGACATCGCGCTGGCCACCGGCGACCTCGACGGCGCCCGGCCCGTACCCGCCCTCGCGGAGGCGATCGGCCCACACCCGCTGGGGCTCGGCCCGAGCCTGAGCGACCTGCCGGTCAATCTCGCCGACGGCTGGCCGACCACCAACCGGGCGCTCACCGCCGTGCTCGCGAAGGCGCCTCCCGGCCCGGTGCGGATGCTTGAGGCGCTGACCTGGGGGCCGCCGCTGGGCACCGTGACGAACGACATCCCGCCGGCAGCCCGGTGGCTGCTCGACGCGCACGTGCTGTACCGCATCGCGCCGACCCAGCTGGTCCTGCCGCGGGAGGTGGCGCTGGCCGCCCGGGGCGGCCGACTGGTCCGCGAGCTACGCACCGAGCCTCCCCTGCCCGCGGCGACCAGCCGCCCACCGGCGACGGTCGCCGCGGAGACGGTGCGCGTCGCCGAGGAGGCGATGCACGCCGTCGGGCTGGTCCTGGATGCCTGGACGAAGGACCCGCCGGCCGTGCTGCGCTCGGGCGGCCTGGGCGTGCGGGACCTGCGCCAGGTCGCGAGCGCGCTCGAGGCGTCGAGCGCCCGGGCCGCGTTCGTGGTGGAGCTCGCCGGGATGCTCGGGCTGCTCGGGCACTTCCACGACGTGGACGGCAGCGTCTGGGCCCCGGTCGCCGAGGCCGAGGACTGGCGCGAGGAGCCCATGCCGACCAGGTGGGCACGGACCGTGCGGGCCTGGCTGGACTCGCCGCGGACCCCGTGGCTGGCGGGTTCACGCACGGACAAGGGTGTGCTCCGCGCAGCCCTGGAACCGGACCTGGAGCGGGCCTGGGCGTCCCCGCTGCGGCGGCGGGTACTGGAGTCGGTGCGCGCCTGGCCGGAGCACGCCGTCCCGGACGCCGCGGCCGTGCACGCCCACGTCGCCTGGCACACGGCAAGGGCGGCGCCGCCGCTGAGTGCCGTGCAGGCGATCCTCGACGAGGCCGCCACGCTCGGCCTGACCGGCGCGGGCGCCCTCGGCGAGCCCAGCCGGCTGCTCCTCGACGGCGCCGGCGAGAAGGAGTTGGCCACCGCGTTCGCGCGGGACCTGCCGCCGTCGGTCGACGAGATCTTCGTGCAGGGAGACCTGAGCGGCATCGTGCCCGGCCGGCCGAGTGCCGCGTTGGCGGCCCTGCTCGCGACGAGCACCGACGTCGAGAGCCGCGGCGCCGCGCTGACCGTGCGGTTCACGGCGACCTCGATCCGGCGGGCCCTCGATTCCGGGCTCACGGCGCAGGCGCTGCTCGACCGGCTGCGGGAGGTCTCCCGCACCCCGTTGCCGCAGCCCTTGGAGTACCTGATCGCGGACACGGCCCGCACCCACGGGCAGGTGCGCGTCGGCTCCGCGCGAGCGTTCCTGCGCTCCGACGACGCCCGCGCCCTGACGGCGGTGCTCGCCGACGCCCGGCTGGCACACCTGGGGCTGCGGCTGATCGCCCCGACGGTGCTGGCCGCGCAGGCGAGCGCGCACGACGTCGCGGACGCCCTGCGCGCGGCGGGCATCGCCCCGCTCCTCGAGGGCGCCGACGGCGAGCTGCTGGTGCTCTCCTCCCGTGCCGTACGCGCGGCCCGGCCGGTCTCGGGCGCGGCAACGCCGAGCCCGACGGCGGCGCCGCTCGCCGAGGTGGTGGCGCTCATGCACGCCGGGGAGGAGCGGGCCCGGCGGCTGCTCACCGAGCGCGCCGCCCAGCCCGACCTGACCGACCCCGGCCGGTCGGTCGACCTGCTCCGCGCCGCCGCGGCGCACGGCACCGACGTGGACCTGGTGATGGCCGGCCCGAGCGGTCGCACCGAGCGGCGACGGGTACGCCCGGTGAGTGTGGACGGCGGCCGGGTGCGAGTGCGGGACCTGAGCCGGGACTCCGAGATCACCGTGGCCGTGCACCGGATCGCGGCAGTACGACCGGTGGGCCCGGCCCCGAACTGAGCGCCGCCGTTCCGAGCTCGCCCGGTCGCGTGTACTGTGCCGCCGGGCCCGACGGCTCCACCTTGCCGACCGATACGGTGCTCAGCGCGGTTGACCCGACCTAGGATGGCGATCATGCATATTTCGGTGATCGGTTGCGGCTACCTCGGGGCCGTGCACGCAACCTGTATGGCAGAGCTCGGACATGACGTGGTGGGGATCGACGTCGACGCCGGCAAGGTCGACCTCCTCAACAGCGGCAAGGCGCCGTTCCACGAGCCGGGGTTCGACGAGCTCCTCGAGCGTCAGGTCAACGGCGGGCGGCTGCGCTTCTCGACGGACTACGCCGACGCCCGCGGCGCGCAGGTGCACTTCATCGCGGTCGGCACGCCGCAGTCCGAGGAGGGCTACGCCGCGGACATGACCTACGTGGACGCGGCGGTCGCGGACCTGATCCCGCACCTGCTCGAGCACCCGGACGGCCCCACCCTGGTGGTCGGCAAGTCCACGGTCCCGGTCGGTACCGCGGCCCGCCTCGCCGCCCAGGTCGGCGGCTCCCCCGCACACCTGGTCTGGAACCCGGAGTTCCTGCGCGAGGGCTTCGCCGTGCAGGACACGCTCACCCCGGACCGCATCATCTACGGGCTCCCCGGCGACCCGGACGCCGCCGAGGCATCCAGCGCGGTGCTCGACGCCGTGTACGCATCGATGCTGGCGGCGGGCATCCCGCGGCTGACCGCGGACTACGCCACCGCGGAGCTGGTGAAGGTGGCCGCCAACTCGTTCCTGGCCACGAAGATCTCGTTCATCAACGCGATGGCCGAGCTGTGCGAGGCCACCGGCGCGGACGTCACCGTGCTGGCCGAGGCGATCGGGCACGACGACCGTATCGGCCCGAAGTTCCTGCGCGCCGGGGTCGGCTTCGGCGGCGGGTGCCTGCCCAAGGACATCCGGGCGTTCATGGCCCGCGCGGGCGAGCTCGGCGTGGACCAGGCCCTGACGTTCCTGCGCGAGGTGGACACCATCAACACCCGGCGCCGCACGGCCGCCGTCGAACTCGCGCACCGCCTCCTCGGCGGCACGTTCAGCGGGAAGCGGGTCGCCGTGCTCGGTGCCGCGTTCAAGCCCGACTCCGACGACATGCGCAACTCCCCCGCCCTGGACATCGCGAATGCCATCGCCGGACAGGGCGCCCGGGTGATCATCACCGACCCGGCGGCCGGACCGAAGCTCGCGAAGTCCCGGCCGGACATGGAGGTGGCCGCGGACGCGTTCGAGGCGGCCAGGGACGCGGACCTGGTGCTCCTGCTCACCGAGTGGCGCCAGTTCCGAGACCTCGACCCGGCCGAGCTGCGGGAGGTGGTCGCCTCTCCGCAGATCATCGACGGGCGCAACGTCCTCGATCCGGCCGCCTGGCGGGCCGCTGGCTGGACCTACCACGGGGTGGGCCGCCCGTAACGCGGCAGGCTCTCGCGGCGAGAGTGCTGTAGCGGCAGCCACCACAGCACTCTCGACCGCGCGAGCGGCTCAACTCACCGGCACCGACTCGGCGAGCGCCTTCCAGAATGCTTCGATCACCGCCGTCGGGACCGGGGCCGCCCACGCCTCGTTCGTGAGCAGCACCGCGCTCAGGCCGCGCGCGGTGTCGTTGCGCCAGGCGGACCCGAGGCCGCCGTCCCAGCCGTAACTGCCCACGACCGACGGCGTCGGCGACAGCGCGACACCCACGCCCAGGCCCCAGCCGGTGCTCCCGTCCGGGCTCGGGCTGTTGGCGGCGAGCTGCGCCGTCGTCAGCCGGTTCGTCGTCAACGCGGCAACACTGCCCGGCAGCAGCACCCGAGTCCCGCCGGTCGCACCGCCGTCGCGGAGCATCACGCCGAACGCCAGCAGGTCGTCGACCGTGGAGACGAGCCCGGCGTCGCCGCCCTCGAAGACCGGCGCCGAGGCCCACTGCCCGTCCGCGGCGTCGTAGATACCGGCGATCCCGGTCTCCGGATCCGGCGGCCAGAAGCAGGCACCGAACCGCTCGGACTGCTCCGTCGGGACACTGAAGCCGGTGTCCCGCATGCGGAGCGGCCCGAGCACCCGCTCGGCCAGCACACTGCCGAGGGAGGTCCCGGTGGCCCGGGCGATCAGGACCCCGAGCACCTCCGCGCCGGTGTTGTACAGCCACCGTTCCCCCGGCTGGTGCCGTAGCGGGAACGTACCGAGCAGGGCGAGCCACTCGTCGGCCGGCAGGTGCCGTTGCGGCGCCGGCGGGCCCGCGGAGAGTCCAGCCTCGGTCATCGCCTCGTCCAGCGGCGTCGGTGAACCCCACGCGCGGAAGTCCATCCCGTGCCCGAGTCGGAACGAGAGCACGTCCTCGACCGTGATCGGCCGGCTCACGGGCTCGGTCTCCTCGAGCGGGCCGTCGGGGCGGACCAGCACGCGGCGGTCCGCGAGCTCGGGAAGGAGGTCGTCGACCGGTGCGTCGAGCGCGAGAGTGCCGTCCTCCACCAGGGCGAGCGCGGCGACGGCGGTGACCGGCTTGGTCACGGAGCTGATCCGGTAGATGGTGTCGGCCGCCGTCGCCCGGCTGTGCCCGGCGTCAAGGTGACCGAGCGCGCCGACCCGGCGCTCGCCGTCGACGTCGATGCCCCAGGTGAGCCCGCACGGGCTCCCACCCTCGACGATCGGGGCGAGCGCGGTGGTCAGCGCCTCGGCGGCGCGGTCTGCCATGGTGCGGTTGCTCATCGGTTCCCTTCCGGTGGTGTGCGCCCAGACAGACCCGCCGCCGGGCCGGAACTCATCGCGGCACTGCCCCGTGCGCGATCCCCCCAGCGAACGGCACCCTGTCGCGATGGATGCACTCAACGACGCAGTGCTGACCGCCGGCGACGCGTTCTGGACGTGGTTGGTGCTGCCGATCGTGGCGCTTCTCGGCCTGTACTTCACCGTGCGTACCGGCGTGGTGCAGTCGCCGACCCTGCCCCAGATGTTCCGCACGCTGACCGATCAGACCCGGTCTTCACCCCGTGACCGGGTGCCGGATCTGGACGGCATCGAAATGCTGGGGGGACGAGCTCTCGGTGACCGGACCGGTCCCGGTGATCGAGACCTCCGCCGCCCGCCAGAGCTGAGTTGACGGCGTTGGTCCCGGCGCGCTCAGCCCTTGCGTGAGGACGACCAGAGGTCGACCGGCGAGTCGGGCTGCTTCTCGCCGAGCACGGCCTCGATCGCCTCGAGCTCATCGCCGGAGAACTCGAGGTTGTCGAGTGCGCCGAGGCTGTCCTCGAGCTGGCCCACACTGCTGGCCCCGATGAGCACCGAGGTCACCCGCTCGTCGCGCAGACCCCAGGCGAGTGCGAGCTGGGCCAGACTCTGCCCGCGACCGGACGCGACCTCGTTGAGCGCGCGGATCTTGGCGAGCGCCTGCTCCGTGAGCTGATCCGGGTTCAGCGACTTGTGCTGGCTGGCCCGCGACCCCTCGGGGATACCGCCCAGGTACTTGTCCGTGAGCATGCCCTGGGCGAGCGGGGAGAACGCGATGCAACCGGCGCCGACGTCCTCGAGGGCGTCCAGCAGTCCCTCGGTCTCGATCCACCGGTTCAGCATCGAGTAGGACGGCTGGTGGATCAGCAGTGGGGTGCCCAGGTCGGCCAGGATCTGCGCGGCGCGGCGGGTGTCCTCGGGCGAGTAGGACGAGATCCCCGCGTAGAGCGCCTTGCCCTGCTGCACCGCGGTGTGCAGGGCGCCCATCGTCTCCTCGAGCGGCGTGGTCGGGTCGAAGCGGTGCGAGTAGAAGATGTCGACGTACTCCAGGCCCATCCGGGTCAGGGACGCCTCCAGGCTGGCGAGCACGTACTTGCGCGAGCCGCCGCCCTGCCCGTACGGGCCCGGCCACATGTCGTAGCCCGCCTTGGAGGAGATGACCAGCTCGTCGCGGAACGGCCGGAAGTCCGCGGCGAGGTGACGGCCGAAGTTGGCCTCCGCGGAGCCGTACGGCGGGCCGTAGTTGTTCGCCAGGTCGAAGTGGGTGACACCGAGGTCGAACGCGCGCCGCAGGATGGCCCGCTGCCGATCCATCGGCACGTCGTCGCCGAAGTTGTGCCAGAGCCCGAGGGAGATCGCGGGCAGATCCAGGCCGCTGCGGCCCACCCGGCGGTAGGTCGCGTTGTCGTACCGGTTCGGCTCAGGGGTGTAGGTCATCGTTCCTTCTTCGGTGAAGCCGGCATGGAGTCGCCCAGCGGACGGGCCGCGTCCGCCGGTGTCCGGTCGTGTACCAACCGTAGTACCGGTCACATTCCGCGACCGGTCGTCGTCCTCCAGGTGAACCGTCGTCCGACGGTGTCACCGCAGAGGAAGGAACAACCCATGACGTCAGCTCTGGACGCCTTGCGTCAGGACTTCACCGGAACGGTCATCGAGCCGGGCACGCCGGCCTACGACGGCGCCCGTCGCACGGCGCTCGCCTTCGGCACCCCCGACCTGGTGCTGCGCCCGGCCGACACGTCCGATGTGCGGCGCGCCATCGCCTTCGCCGCCGCGGAACGGATGCCGCTCGCGGTCCGCGGGGGCGGGCACGCGTTCGCCGGGTTCGGCACCCTCGACTCAGGCGCCGTCCTCGACCTCTCGAACCTCGCGGGCGTCGAGGTCGACCGGGACTCGGGACGGGTGCGCGTCGGCGGTGGTGCGACGTGGGCGCAGGTCGCGACCGCCCTCGCTCCGCACGATCTGGTCATCTCCTCCGGGGACACCTCTAGCGTCGGGGTCGGCGGTCTGACCCTCTCCGGCGGCATCGGCTGGCTGGTCCGGAAACACGGACTGACCCTGGACAGCCTCGTCGCGGCAGAGATCGTGACCGCGGACGCCGCGGTCCGGACCGTGGACGCCGACCGGCACCCCGAACTCTTCTGGGCACTGCGCGGCGGAGGCGGGAACTTCGGGGTCGTGACGTCCTTCGACTTCCAGGCACGTCCCGGCGCTGGTGTCCGGTTCGGGCGGATCGCGTTCCCTGCCGACGAGGTGGGCGCCGTCCTACCCGCCTGGGCGGACCTCATGCGCACGGCGCCGCACGAGCTGACCTCCATCGTGAACCTCGCCAACCCGTTCGCGGGCGGCCGTGAGGCGCCGGTGGAGGTGGTGGTCGCGGTCCACGGTGAGGACGCGAGCGCGGCCGAGGCCGTACTCGAGCCCATCCGCCGGCTCGGCACCCTCGTCGCCGACGACGTCACCCAGCACCGGTACTCGGACATCCTCGTCGATGGCGCGATGCTCCCGCCGGGCCTGCGTATCTCGGCGAGCAATGCCTTCGTCGCTCGGGGCGGGGCGAGGGCGGCGATGGAGATCCTCGCTCGCCGGGCGCGAGACGAGGCACCGCCAGCGATCGCCGTGCGCAGTCTCGGCGGTGCGATGTCGCAGGTTCCGCCGGACGCCACGGCGTTCGGCCACCGGTCGGCGGAGTTCCTGGTCGTCATCGCGGCCGCCGGCCCGGAGGCGGTCGTCGGCGCGGCCCAGGGCCCCATCCGGGACATCTGGCGCGAGCTCGCTCCGCATGTCGACGGCGCCTACGCGAACTTCCTCGATACAGCGACCGCCGCCGACGTCGAGGCCGTGTACCCGCCCGAGACGCTCCGCCGACTGCGCGCGATCAAGCGGTCGTACGACCCGGGCAACGTGTTCGCCGGCAACCACAACGTCACGCCGGCACCCGCGAGCACCGCCGAACCGGCACTGCGGTAGCGTCGATGACGGCGCACAGCGCGAGCCGGCAGCGAACACCGGCGGCAAGGAGTGGGATGACCGGCGCATGCACCCCTGGGCAGGAGCGGAGCGAGGCAGGCGAGTTCGAGGCGCACCGCCGCTACCTCACGACGGTCGCGTACCGGATGCTTGGTTCGTTCACGGACGCGGAGGACGCGGTCCAGGAGGCCTGGCTGCGGCTCCAGCGGACCGATGCGACCACCATCGACGACCTCCGTCCCTGGCTCACCCAGGTGGTGAGCCGGATCTGCCTGGACACGCTCCGCTCCCGCGGGCGCCGCCGCGAGGAGCCGCTGGCCGAGGCGCCCGAAGGGCCGGGGACACGCGCCGATGATGACCCGGCGGCGAGGGCCGAGATCGCCGACGCGGTCGGCTACGCCCTCATGATCGTGCTGGACCAGCTCTCACCCGACGAGCGCCTCGCCTACGTCCTGCACGACGTGTTCGGGCTCCCGTTCGGCGAGATCGGCGAGGTTCTGGACCGGACCCCGCAGGCGGCGCGCAAACTCGCGAGCCGGAGCCGGGGCCGGATCCGCGGCACCGAGTCCGGCCGGCAACTGCGCCGCAGCGGCGAGGACCGGGCCCGGCAGCGGGCGGTGGTTGAGGCGTTCCTCGCGGCCGGCCGGGACGGCAATTTCGACGACCTGCTGTCGATCCTGCATCCCGACGTGGTGCTCCGGGTGGACCTGAGCACCGAGGCCGGCGGGGTGCGGATCGTCCGTGGCGCGGCCGAGGTCGCGAGCGGGGCGAAGCGCCACCGCGTGGGCGCCGCGGATCGCGAGTTCCGGATCGTCGAGATCGCGGACATGTTCGGCGTGCTCACCTACTCCGGCGGCAGGCCGACCGCCCTCCTGGTCATCACCTCGGAGAACGGCCTGATCACCCACCTGCATGCCCCGGCCTGGCCGCAGGAGGTCACCGAGATCTGACGTCGAGGGCGTCCGCGGCAACCAGGCCCGCGGCCCGGACCGCATCCACCACGGGCAGTCCGGTAGCGGCCCGGACCGGCTCGGCCAGATTCAGCGTGGTCAGCCCGGTGCAGGCGAACAGGATCGATGTGGCGCCGGCGTCCCGTAGCTCGATGGCGGCCTCGACCGCCGCCCGTGCTCCCGAAGCCGTGGTCAGTTCCGTGGTGCGGCTCACCCCGGTGGGCACGCGCGAGGCCACGAGCCGGTCGCCGAGCACCGCGGTGACGGACTCGGGCACCTCCTCGGTGATGCCGAGCACCCCGACGGCACCGCCCATCGCCATCGCGATCGCGGCACCCGCCGATCCGGCCCCGATGACCGGCACGTCCACCGCCGCCCGGGCCCAGGTGAGCCCCGGGTCCGCCGCGCACGAGATGATCACCGCGGCGGCACCCTCGGCGACCAGGGCTCGCGCGGCAGCGGGCATCTTCTGGGCTGCGGCCGCGAACGTGCGGTCGTCGTGGACGCCGTGGGGCTGGTCCGGGAGGCACGCGGTCACGGTGCCGTAGCCGTGGGCCTGCTCGAGCACCCGGCCGTGCGCCTCCAGGAACTGCCAGTCGTCGGAGGTGACCACGCGGATCACCCCGACGGTCAGGGGCGCGCTCACAGGACGGCGCCGAGGAGTCTGGCGGCGACGGAGCGGATGGTCACCACGGTGACGTCCGGCCCGACGGCGGCGGTCGCCGCTGCGCGCATGGTCTCGTCGAAGCCCATGCAGTCGAGCACGATCAGGTCTGCCTCCGTAGCGAGCGTCGCCGCCGCTGCGGCGATCGTCTCGACCGGGTCGGTATACGGGCTCGCCGAGGTGGCCGCGTTCGGGCGCACCCCGATGCTGGCCTCCCAGTGTTCGTACGCCTCGCCGGTCTGCTCGGGCAGCGGCCGCACCACCCCCAGCCGCGCGCCGGGGCCGAACCCGCCGAGCAGGCCCCGGACGCCGTCGTGCGCCAGGCGTTCCACCCCGAACAGCGGGCGCTCGTGCACAAGGGCCGGGAAGAGACCGCCGCACATCAGCAGGGTCAGGTCGGCGCCGTCGCGCTCGGCCCGGGAGACGGCCTCCTGCAGCAGTGGCACCGCCCGGTCGTGACCGAAGACCGCCGATCCGCCGTCACGCAGGCGTGAGGTGAGCGCGGACTCGCCGGGGCGCGGTGCGAGGGCGGTGATCTGGTCGGCGTCGAGGTCGTCCAGGGCGCCGTACTCGCGGATGTCGTCCGCCGGCAGCACCGGGAGGATCTCCGGGGTGACATCGGTGCGAGGTGCCTGGCCGATCGTGATCAGGGCGAGCGTGGTCATGACTTCCCCTCAGCGTCGCAGCGTGCGGATCAGCCGGTCGAGCAGGTTGCGCCCGTCCACCCGGATTCCGTCGTGCTGGTAGTCGTTGGTGATGATCGGGCGGAGCCCGCGGATGGCCTCGGCGGTGGCCAGGGAGGTCTGCCGTGGCACGAACATGTCGTCGTGGTAGATCGCCGCAGCGACCGGGACGGTGTTCTCGGCCAGCACGTCGGGGTCATACAGGGCAGGCAGGTCCGCACGCCGGGCGAGCAGGTCCGCGGTGTCCCGGAGCGGGACCAGGGCCGGGTCCTCCTCGAACTGCCACGGGTAGATGTGCTCGCCGGTGAAGCGGAACGGTGCGTCCGGGCCGGCGTCGAGCGCGAACTCGGCGAACTCGTCCCGGACCCGGTGCGCCGCCCACTGCGTGGCGCCTCCGGTGGCCGCGCCCTGGGCGTAGATGCTCTCGTGCAGCACGGCGTACAGGGGGCGTGGCGCGAAGCTCAGGGCCCGGCCGACCTCGTCGAGGAAGGATTCGGTGAGCCTGCGGGTGCCATTGACCGTGGTGAACGGGGCCTCCAAGCTGTAGTGCAGCGAGTCGAAGCCGGTCTGGGTGCCGAGGTTGATCCCGAGGGTCCGCAGCCGGCGGGAGCTGAGCCGCTCCCCGGTGGGAAGGAGCTCCTCCGCGCCGTCCAGGTGCGCCGCGACCGCCCGGGCCGTCTGCTCGTCCTGCGGGTGCCGGGCGAAGTACTCCCGGTTGCGGCGGGCGGTGGCGGCGTACGTGAGCCGGTAGGTGTCCTCGACGGGGGTCCGCAGGCCCGGCAGCCCGGCCGTGATCATGGCCTCCCGGACCCCGGCCGGCGCCTGGGACAGGTAGGCGGTGATGACGAAGCCGCCGAAGCTCTGCCCGAGCAGCGTCCACGGCTCGTCCCCGACGAGCTCGGTCCGCAGCGCCTCGGCGTCAGCCACGATCGCGTCGGCGCGCAGGTGCGAGAGGTAGGTGGCCTGCGCCGCCGCGTCCCCGGTGAGGGTCTGCCGGTTCGCCGGCGTCGACCGGCCGGTGCCACGCTGGTCCAGCAGCAGCACCCGGTAGTCCTCGAGCGCGCGATCGAGCCAGCCGCCGATCGAGTCGGGCCGGTTGGCCCGATTACCCGGCCCACCCTGGAACCAGACCAGGTACGGACGGTGAGCTCCGCCGTCGCGCACGATCTCACGGGCGAACACGCCGATGGTGCCGGGTGTGGCACCGGTGCGGTCGAGCGGGACCTCGAGCTCGTGCTCGCGAACGTCGTGGCCGTCGATCCGGTAGCCGGCCGTGGTCAGGGACATCAGTAGCCCTCGACGCCGAGCCTGCGGCAGATCTCGACGAGCTCGGGGTGCACGTAGCGCCCGTCCTCCTCGATCGCGGTGCCGTCCACGAAGATGCTCGGGGCCACCGCGGACCCGTCGGAGTGCGCCGGCGCGACCCACGGTTCGCCGCCGATCCAGGCGCCCTTGGTGCCGATGCCGAACTCGACGCAGCCGAACACCCGCTCGTCCTCGACGATCCGGCCGGTGGACCGGGTCACACCGGGGTTGTAGCCGAGCGACCAGTGCGCCACCCGGTACATGTTCGGGTCGTTCTGGGCGGCGAGCCAGTTGCGGTAGATCTGGGCGTCGCGGCCCTCGCCGGCCACGTCGGTGACCACGCCGTTGGCGACCGTGAGGGTGATCGGGTTCGTGATCAGCCCGTTGTCGTCCGGCGGCCAGGCGGCGCCGTCGAAGACGATCGTGCCGTTCTGGCTCTCCTCGATGGGGTTCCAGGAGATCTGACCGGCGAGCATCACGGACATGCCGGGCTTGTCGGCCGGGATGCCGCGCACGTGGATCGGGCGGTCGCCGGTGCGACCGGTGATGTCCATCCCGTTCTCGGACGTGATCCGGATCTCCTCACCGACGCTGAGCAGCTCGACGAGTTTGTCCCCGAGCTCGCGGACACCGGCGTAGTCGACCTTCGCCACCGTGTCCACGAGCATCTGCACGTCCAGGCCGGTCAGGCAGGTGTAGCGGGTGCCCCTGGCCATGGCGGCGCGGAACGCGTCCGAGTGCATGAGGTAGCCGAGCTGGAGCTCGATCCAGACGTCCGCCCCGAGAGCGGCGCCGGCGACCGGGGCCGGGGGCTCGATCGCGGAGGCCCACCGGGTCTCGTAGCGGACGATCACGGGGTGCGCCCCGGCGGCCATCGCCGCGCCGCCGAGCAGGTCGGCCACCCGCATGTCCGAGGACGTGTCGGTGGTGATGAGGACGTTCTCCCCCGGTTTGACGCACATGATCTCCTCGATCAGCTTGCGCGCGCCGACCATGGCCTCGAAGGAGAGGTACTCGTTGCGGGATTCGATTCTGTTGGTGACCTCCATGGGTCACTCCCTTCGTTTCGCTCGGTGTGACGGCGGGGCCGTCGCTGGGTTGTCGATGGGCCGGCCGGGCGTCAGCGCAGGACGCGGCCGAGGGATGCGAGCGCGTCGCCGGCGATGAGGCCTGCTCCGACGAGGGAGAGTTCCTCCTCCGCCTTGGGGCCCTTGACCTGCCGGACCACGAAGCGGACCGCGAGCGCACCCGCCACCAGGAAGCAGGCCCAGGGCACCGTGAGGAGCAGGCCGGTGGCGAGCATGACGCCCATCTGGCGCTTCGGGCCGCCGATGGCCTGGATGAGCGCGCCGGGGATCGCCCAGATCACCAGGTTGCGGACGGCATCGGGGTCGGTCAGACCGGCCGTGATGGTGTCGGCGTAGACGACGGCCACCGGCGGGATGAGCCCGTCCTCGAAGTAGGAGCGCCACAGCAGCGCGACCACGACGAGCGCGACCACGAAGCCGACGATCGCCGAGTAGTACTGCTGGCGGCGCCCGTCCCGCTCGTACGCGTCGTACTGCGGGTGGCGGGAGTGGACCTTGCGGAGCACCCAGCCGGCCTTGAGGTCGTAGCCCATGTCCGCGAACGCCGGCCCCGTGGCCGCGCAGTAGCCGACCAGGACCACCAGGGGAACCTCGGGCAGCCCGACGACGAGGCCGATCACCAGGAAGATCAGGGTCACCGCGAAGGCCGGGAACCAACCGGAGTGCATGGCGGCGAGGCCGACGATGATCTCGTGGACGAACGCGGCGAACGCCGCGAACAGAGCCCAGCCGATGATCGCCGCGATGCTCATCTCGGTGAGGAGGCCGGTGATGATCGCCAGCAGCACGGCGCCGGCGAGGAACATCACCACACCGGAGGACAACGCCCGCCGAAGCTGCACGGGGGTGACCGAGTCGGCGTCGGCGGGGTCGGCGGCGTCCGGGTCGGCGGCGGCGGCCTTCGCCGCGGTCTCGTCGCCGGCCTTCTGTGCCTTGCTGCGTCGGTTGCTGAGCAGGACGCCGGCCTGGATGAGGGCAACGATGCCCGCGCCGATCATGACGCCGTGCGGGATGAACTGACCGCTGAGGGAGAAGTCCGCCAGGCCCGGCAGCAGGGTGATGAACTGGTTCACGGCGAGCCCGATGGCGAACATCAGCAGGGCGACGACGTTGCCGATCAGCGCCACGCCCGCAGCGGAACCGCTGAGCCCGACCCAGGCCAGTACGGCACCGACGACGCCACCACCGGCGAGGATCGCGGCGCGCTTGCCGCCCTTGTCACCGGCTTTGATGGTCTCGGCGGCGGCGATCCCCGGGGGCCACGCGGCGGTGGCCGGCAGGAACCGGGAGCCGAAGCTGCGGTAGAGCACCCAGGAGTCCACGCCGAGTCCGACGACAGCCCCGATCAGCAGCGGCCAGACCAGGTCGACGCGCCCGTACGCCCAGCCGATCGCCATCGGGGTCAGCAGCGCGTTCGCGGCGCCGAACGTGGCGGAGGAGATCGCCGTCTGGGCCAGGTTCTGCCGGTTCGTGTCGCGGAACTTCCCGAAGAACCCGATGCCGACCCGGCCGATCACCATCGCGATCAGCGCGCCCACAACGGAGGTGTTCGCGGAGATGCCGAGCGTGGTGATCAGGTGCAGGCCGATGTAGGCGCCGAGGACCGAGAGCAGGACTGTGAGGATGAGCGTGGCGGGCGCGAAGGCGCGGGGGTGCACCAACCGCTCCTCGGTCGTGGTGCTGGGCGTGGGTCGTTCGGCCATGGATGGCCTCCTTCATGGGGGATGCTTGCCGGGTACGCCCGGTCAGCTCCGGAGGGTCGCTCCGATGTCGCTGGCGGCGTGGCGGACGGCGTCGATCAGCTCTGTGGAGCGATCTGCCATGTACTGCGGGGGCCCGAGGGTGGTCACGGATCCGAAGACCGCTCCCTCGAGCAGGATCGGCGCGGAGATCGCCATGACCCGCTCGTCGAACTCGCCCGTCGAGACGGCGTAGCCGAGGCTGCGAACCTGCTCGTGGCGGGTCTGGAGCGTGGCCACCTCGGCAGCCGGCGGGTCCTCGGCGCCCGCCGCGACCAGGATCTCGCGGGCGTCCAGCACCGTCGAGAACGCGAAGATCGCGTGCCCGGTGGCGCCGAGGTGGCCGGGGTAGGTGCGCCCGAGCGCCGTGTTGTAGCGCACCATGCCCGGGCCGTCGACGGCCGCGACGGTGCGGTACCGGGCGCCGTCGGGCACGCAGACGACCGTGCTCTCACCGGTGGCGGTCGAGAGCGCCGCCAGGTGCGGCTCGAGGCGGTGCCGCACGCCCTCGCTGTGTTCGGCGAGATGGCCGAGCACCACGAGGGCCGGGCCGAGGGAGTAGCGCCGGGTGACCGGATCGAGAACGGTGAACCCCTGGGCGGCCAGCGTGGCGAGCACCCGCTGCGTCTGGGACTTGTCCAGGCCGAGCTCTCGTGCGAGCTCGGAGACGCCTCGCGTCGGGTTCTCGTGCGTGAAGGACCGAAGGACTGCGAGCGCGCGGCCGACCGTCTGCAGGTGCCCTGCGGCGGGTGCGGCCATTCCAAGTCTCCGTTGCTCATATCGGGTCGGGCGAACCGATAGTAGCAACACTCCCATGAAGATGTAACGCCTGGGTTAACGCCGACCTTGCGATCGCTGGATGCGTCGCCAGACGCGGACGGGGCGGGACCGCGCGCTCACTCGCGATCCCGCCCCGTCCGGCGGCGGCTGGGCTCAGGCGCTGCCCACGCCCTGCAGGTGCGTGGCATCCCCGTACAGACGCGTGAGGGTGGCGAACTCGTGCTCGTCGCAGAAGGACAGCGAGCCGTCGCCGAACCCCTTCGCGACCTCGAGCGCGTAGCGGGCCGCGAGGGCGATGTCGACCTCGTGGCTCGCCCCGGTCGCGGAGCCGGCCACCGCCGTCACCGCCGTCAGCGCGACACCCACCACCGGCACCTGCGCGGCCACGGCCGGCTGCAGGATCGAGTTGATGTGGTAGAGCCCGTTGGCGTAGGGCGTGATGTCCTGGGTGGACAGCGGGAACACCTGGGCCGGCTCACCGCAGACGCTCTCGTACACGGAGACCAGGTCCGGGCTGACCGGCAGGATGTAGCCCTGCCGCACGGTGGGTGAGATCGCGATGCCGCGGTGGTTGATGACGCGGTTGCCCTTCGTGGTGTCGATCGAGACGATCGCGTCCATCTCCGGCAGCACCTCGTTGTCGTTCATGGCGCCCATGTCCACGGGCGAGTCCATGAACGGGACCGGCTCGTGCGGCCGGGTCGGCGCCCAGGCGCACACGTGGGTGCCGATGATGACGTCGCCGGGCAGCCGGTCGCCCCGGGCGTACATCTCGACCACCTTCGCCGCGGTGGCGAGGGCCGCCGTCGCCCCGTCTCCGTCGGAGACGTAGCCGATCCGCTCGGGGCGCGCACCGATCCCGCCGAGGCGCCCGATCACACCGAGGGTGCGGGCGTCCCCGCCGGACGCGCGCCCCTCGGTGCCGGGCACGCGCACGGTCACGAAGTCGGTGTGGCCCTTGTCGCCCTGCACCCGGCTCACGTCGATGCCGATCGCCTCGACCGCGTCGCCGGCGAGGTCGCGCAGGTGCGCGGCGATCCGTTCGCCGTCGACGCGCGGGTCGTCGAGGAGGTCGAGGATGGTCAGGACGTGCTTGAGCATGGGGGCTCCTGTTCATCGGTCAAGCGGTTGGCGGCACCGGGCGGTCGGCCCGGCGCGGCCTCAGACTAACCACCCCGGCCGAGCGGGAGGTCTCGCGCCGGGTGCTGGGTGCCCGGCCGGAGGTGGCACGATGAACGGGCCCGACACCCCACCCGAGAGGCGACGATGGAACTCCTGCTGCTGTCCAACTCCACGGCCCCGGGCCGGGGCTACCTCGAGCACGCGCGCGACGCGATCGCCGAGGCGTTCACGGGGGTCTCGCGCATCGGGTTCGTGCCGTTCGCGCTCGCCGACCACGACGCCTACACCGCGCAGGTCCGCCGTGGGCTGTCCTTCCTCGACGCCGAGGTGGTGGGCCTGCACGAACGCACGGGTGACCCGCTGGCCGGCCTCGACGCGGTGTTCGTCGGCGGTGGCAACTCCTTCCGGCTCGTGGACCAACTGCAGCGGCGCGGCCTCATCGAGTCGATCCGGGACGCCGTCGCGGGCGGGCTGCGCTACCTCGGTTCGAGCGCCGGCACGAACGTGGCGACGCCGAGCATCCGGACCACGAACGACATGCCGATCGTGGAGCCCGCCTCGTTCGCGGCGATCGGCCTGGTGCCTTTCCAGATCAATCCGCACTACCTCGACCCGGACCCGAGCTCGAGCCATCAGGGCGAGACCCGCGACGAGCGCCTGCAGCAGTACCTCGAGGAGAACGACGTCCCGGTGCTCGCGATGCGGGAGGGCACCTGGCTGCGCCGCAGCGGCGCCTCGCTCACCCTCGGCGGCGAAGCCACCGGCGCGCGGCTGTACCGCAAGGGCGAGCCGACGGCGGAGGTCACCACGGGCATGAACCTGAGCGACCTGCTGGGCTGAGTGGGGTCGCCCACACCCCGAAGCAATCGGGGTGAAGGTGGTGGAGAATGGAAGGATGCCTGATGGCCCCCTGATCGTTCAGTCCGACAAGTCCCTCCTCCTCGAGATCGACCACGAGCTGGCCGGCCCGTGCCGCCGCGCCATCGCTCCGTTCGCGGAGCTCGAGCGCGCGCCCGAGCACATCCACACGTACCGGCTTACCCCGCTCGGGCTCTGGAACGCGCGCGCCGCCGGCCATGACGCCGAGCAGGTCATCAACACGCTGCTCGAGTACTCCCGCTACCCGGTGCCGCACAACCTGCTGGTCGACATCGCCGAGACGATGTCCCGGTACGGGCGGCTCCAACTGACCACCCACCCCGCGCACGGGCTCGTGCTCACCGCCACCGACGTCCCCGTGCTGGAGGAGGTGCTGAAGTCCAAGCGCACCGCCGGCCTGGTCGGCGCCCGGTTGGACGCCAGCACCGTGGTGGTGCACCCGAGCGAGCGCGGCCACCTCAAGCAGGTCCTGGTCAAGCTCGGCTGGCCCGCCGAGGATCTGGCCGGCTACGTGGATGGCGAGGCCCACGAGATCGGCCTCGAGGAGAACGGGTGGGCCATGCGCACCTACCAGAGCGAGGCCGTCGAGAGCTTCTGGCACGGCGGCTCCGGTGTGGTGGTGCTGCCCTGCGGCGCCGGCAAGACGATCGTCGGCGCCGCGGCGATGGCGCAGTCCGGGACCACCACCCTGATCCTGGTCACGAACACCGTCAGCGCCCGCCAGTGGCGCGACGAACTGGTCAAGCGCACCACCCTCACCGAGGACGAGATCGGTGAGTACTCCGGCTCCCGCAAAGAGGTCAAGCCGGTCACGATCGCGACGTATCAGGTGCTGACCACACGCCGGAAGGGCGTGTACACGCACCTGGAACTGCTCGACGCGCGCGACTGGGGCCTGATCCTCTACGACGAGGTGCACCTCCTGCCGGCGCCGATCTTCCGGATGACGGCGGACCTGCAGGCACGCCGTCGGCTCGGCCTGACCGCCACCCTGGTGCGCGAGGACGGCCGCGAGGACGAGGTGTTCTCCCTGATCGGGCCGAAGCGTTATGACGCCCCGTGGAAGGACATCGAGGCGCAGGGCTACATCGCCCCGGCCGAGTGCGTCGAGGTCCGGCTCGACATGCCGCACCACGCCCGGATGGCGTACGCCGTCGCCGAGCCGGAGGACCGGTACCGGATGGCGGCGACGGCGAAGGGCAAGCTGGACGTGGTGCGTCAGCTGGTCGCCAAGCACGACGGCGAGCAGATCCTGATCATCGGCCAGTACCTCGACCAGCTCGAGGAGCTCGGCGAGACGGTCGGTGCCCCCGTCATCACCGGCGCCACCACCGTGCCGGAGCGGCAGCGTCTGTTCGCCGCTTTCCGCACCGGGGAGATCACCACGCTCGTGGTCAGCAAGGTCGCGAACTTCTCGATCGACCTACCCGAGGCCGCCGTGGCGATCCAGGTGTCCGGTTCGTTCGGCTCCCGCCAGGAGGAGGCCCAGCGCCTCGGCCGGGTGATGCGCCCCAAGGCCGACGGGCGCACCGCCCACTTCTACGCAGTCGTCACCCGGGACACGGTGGACCAGGACTTCGCCGCCCACCGGCAGCGGTTCCTGGCCGAGCAGGGGTACGCCTACTCGATCATCGACGCCGAGGACCTCGCGCCCGTCGAGGACGCCGGCTGACGCCGGGCGTCCGGGGGTCGACGGCGGCCCGTACGTCGCGCTCGACCCTCACCCGGCCTGGCTGGCGGCCTGGTTCGCGCGGGCGCGCATCAGGAAGGCGATCCAGAGCAGGAAGACCGCGTCGGCGACCGGCACATCATCGGCGATGTCCAGGGTGGGCTTGATCGACCAGAACCCGCCGACGCCGCTGCTGCCGACCCACTGACCGTCCCGCGTGACCACGTAGGAGCGTCGGAACGCACCCTCCGGTGCGATCTCGTACCGGGTCGTCGGGCCGATGGCGATCACCCAGTTCTGACGCCAGAAACTCGGCCGGACTGCGCGACATCGCGCCGCCGGTTCGCCCACGATGGTGCCGACGCGCTCGGAGCCGTCCTTGCCGTACTCCCAGGGCACGCCCTCGATGACGACCCGTGCCCGTTCGGACCAGAACGACCGGTCCACGTCGGCCACGATCCGCTGATCCAGGAGGACATGGTCGTTGTCCCAGATGGCCTGCATCGATCCACCCTGACATGCCGGGCCTGGCTATCCAACCCCTGCTCGTGACCTCCAGGTGCACATCGATTTCCCCGGAGGTCGCCGGCAGTCGCGGACGACCGCCCCTACTGGGGCACCCTGGGCATCCCGGGGTGCACCTCAGGGTCAGATCGGGGGATATCCCCATGACGCCCGCGAGCCCCGGCTGAGAGGGTGGTGGTGGCCCGCTGGAGGGGCGGGCCACCAACTTCGGAGGAACCATGCACCGCTCGCGCGTCGCCGCCGTCACCGCCATCGCCGGCCTGTCCCTGGTGCTCGTCGGGTGCGGCTCCGGCTCCGGCCCCCGCGTCACCGAGGAACGCGACGACATCGACGCCGACGTCCACGCCATCGAGCTCGAGGGCAGCGGAGACCTGTTCCTGGAGGTCGGCGACACCCCGGAACTGCTGGTCACCGCACGCGAGAGCGTGCTGGAGGACGTCAGCACCGAGAACTCCGGCGGCGTGCTCGTCCTGAACGTCGACGGCGGCTTCCGGCTCTTCGGCGGCATCGGAACGGTGGACTACGAGGTGACCCTGCCCGCGGTCGAGGCGCTGAGCATCTCCGGCGCCGGGTCGATCGACGGCGAGGTCGCCCCGGGCGAGTCCCTGACCCTGGACATCCGTGGCGCGGGCGACGTCCGGATCGAGGGCGTGGACGTCCAGGACCTGACCGTCACCGTCTCCGGAGCGGGCAGCGTGGAGCTCGTGGGCACCGCGGTGAACCAGAGCGTGACGATCGACGGTGCCGGCGACTACCTGGCCGGCGACCTGGAGTCCGAGCATGCGGTCGCGACGGTCTCGGGTGCCGGCAGCATGGACGTCTGGGTGACCGGCACCCTGGACGCCACGGTGTCCGGCGCGGGGGACATCACCCACACCGGCGGGGCCGAGGTGACCGAGGAGATCAACGGCGCCGGCTCGATCTCGGGCGACTGAGCCGCACCACGACGCCTCGGCCACCCACCGCCCGGTCCCACCCGGGAAAGGCCCGCACGCCGCGACTCAGAACCTGCCGCCCGAAATACACCCGCGTACCCACCTTCTTCAGGCGTCCGGTACTGCGTCACGGAGCCACGAGCGGGCACGCACGCAGCACGGGGCGGAACGTGCGTCGTCGGACCGGCCGGGTCTGCCGCGAGTCAGCCGACCCGGTCGTGGACCGCGAGCACCTGGGCCACGAAGCCCTCGGCGATCTCGCGGGTCAGGGTCGCCAGTGCGTCCTCGGCGGCGGCCAGGTCGGCGGTGAGCGTGTCGGCGTCCACGTCCTGGTGCGTGGCCGCCCAGCGCTGCATGAGCTCCGGGCCCGCCTCGGGGTGGAACTGCACGCCGAGGCCACTGCCGAGCCGGAACGCCTGGAACGGGTACTGGTTCGAGCTGGCGAGCCAGACGGCGCCCTCGGGCAGGGTCGTGATCGCGTCGGCGTGCATCGACGGCGCCGACACGGTGCGGCCGAGGGCGGTGACCACCCCGCGCAGGACCGGGTCCTCGGCGGCGTCGGGGCGCAGCCGGAGCTGGATGACCCCACGCTCGGGGCCGATCGGGGCGTCCACGCTCACCTGGCCGCCTCCGGCGGCAGCGAGCACCTGGGCGCCGAGGCAGATGGCGAGCACCGGCACGTCGTGCTCGATCGCGGCCAGCATGAGGTCACCCTCAGCGGCCAGCCACGGTGCCACCTCGGTGTCGTAGGCGTTGTTGGTGCCGCCGAGCACGATGAGTCCGTCGAGCTCGGCGGCTGACGGGAGTGCGTCACCGCGGTCCGGTCGGACGATCCGGACCGCGACGTCGGCGAGCCAGGGCTCGAGCCGGTCGAGGGGTACCGCGTCCTCGTGCTGGATTACGGTCAGCACGGGCGCGCCCTCGTGGGCGGTGTGCTCGGTGGAGTGCGAACTGTTCGGTCACTCGATCGAAGGTACCCCAGAATTCTGGGTGATCGCTGGGAGCCCCCGCGGGTGGTCAGGACTGCCCGTCAACCTCGTTGCGCGAGCCGGTAGGAGAGGAGAGGATCAACGGGTGACCCGAATCGCCCAGCCGTTGCGCCTGTTCCTCGGCCTGTGCCTAGCGCTGTTCGCCGGCGCAGCGCTGGCCGGCCCCGCTCTAGCCGAAGCCCCGTTCCGTGTGGAAGGTCACGTGGAGGACCGCACCACCGAGCAGGTGGCCGCCGGGGACGAGGCCGAGATCGAGGCGGCCGCGGCGCGACTCGCGGAAGGATCCGACCTCGACCTGTTCACGGTCTACGTCGACTCCTTCGACGGCGTGGACGGCCAGGTGTGGGCGGACGAGACCGCCACGATGTCCGGCCTCGGCCAGAACGACATCCTGCTCGCGATCGCCGTGGTGGACCGCGAGTACGCGATCTCGATCGGCGCAGACCTCCCGCTCTCGGACTCCCAGCTGGCGACCGTCGCAGCGGACATCGAGGACGACCTGCGCGTGGACGACTGGAGCGCGGCCGCGATCACTGCGGCGGACGGCTACCTCGACCAGGTGAACGGCGGCAGCGGCAGCGCCGTGGTGCCGGTGCTGATCGGTGCCGGGGTGGTCGGTGGCGGCGCGTTCCTGCTGGTGCGCTCCAGCAACAAGCGCAAGCGGCAGCAGCAGGCGGCGCAGCAGCGCCCAGGCGTGCCGGGTGGCCCCGGCGGGCCGAACGCTCCGGCGCCCGCGAACTCGATCGAGGCGGTGCTGGCCTCGCTGTCCACTGAGGACCTGGCCACGCGCGCCGGGTCGGCCCTCGTCGGCCTTGACGACGACGTCCGCAGCTCCGAGCAGGAGCTCGGCTTCGCTCAGGCCCAGTTCGGGCTGCAGTCCACCCAGAACTTCAAGGCCGTCGTCGAGGGCGTCAAGGGCCAGCTCGCCCAGGCGTTCGCACTGCAGCAGCGTCTCGACGACGCGACGCCGGAGTCCGAGCCGGAGCGCCGCCAGATCCTGACCCAGATCGTGCTGCTCTGCGACCAGGGCGACAAGGCCCTGGACGCCCAGGCGGAATCGTTCGCGCAGCTGCGCAAGCTGCAGGACAACGCACCGCAGCTCCTGGACGAGATCAACACCCGTGCCGGTGAGATCGAGGCCAGGATCCCCGCCGCCCAGGCCACGCTGACCCAGCTGCGGGCCACCTATCCCGAGACCGCTCTCGTCTCCGTCGCCCAAGCCCCCGACCAGGCCGCGCAGCTCCTGGACGCGGCTCGGGACGCCGTCGCCCAGGGCCGCGAACGTGTGACCGGCAACGACCGCGGCACCGCCGTCGCCTTCGCGCACACGGCTGAGGATGCGCTGGCCCAGGCTGTGACGCTGCTCGACTCGGTCACGAACGCCCACGACAACCTCAGCCAGGCGGTCCAGCGACTGGACGCCTCGATCGCCTCGATCACTGCCGACGTGGCCGACGCGCAGCGGCTGGCCCCGCAGGACCCGCAGGTCGGCCCGGCCGCCGAGCGGGCCCGCACCGCGATCGAGGCCGCCACCGCGGCGCGCCAGAAGAACGGAGACCCGCTCGCCGCGCTCACCGAGATCGTGGCCGCGGAGCAGGCCCTCGACGCCGTCCTCGCCGGGCACCGGGAGGCGACCGAGGTCCGCCAGCGCGCCGTGAGCCAGCTCGAGAACGGGCTCTCCCGCACCGACGCACTGATCCGCTCGACGAACACCTACATCGAGACCCACCGGGGCGCCGTCGGGGCGAACGCGCGGACCCGGCTCGCCTCCGCGATCGAGTCCCTGCAGCAGGCCCGTGCGATGTCCGAGTCCGACCCGGTGCAGGCGCTGCGCCTGACCACCGCCGCGTGGCACTCGGCGAAGGCCGCGCAGGACCTCGCTGCCTCGGACGTGTCCAACTGGGAGCGCAGCCGGAGCCCGTACTCCGGCGGCGGCGGGTACTCCTCGCAGCGCGGCGTCGACCCGGGCTCGCTGATCCTCGGCGGAATCCTCGGGAACATGTTCGGCGGCAACAGCGGCGGCTACCGCGGTGGTTACGGCGGCCGGGGCGGCTCCTCGTGGGGCAGTTCCTGGGGCAGCGGCTCCTCATGGGGCGGCGGCAGCTCGCGGAGCAGTTCCCGCAGCCGCTCCAGCAGTTCCCGGTCCAGCGGTTCCCGGCGCTCCGGCGGCCGCTCCGGCGGCGGCCGGCGTTCCGGCGGGGGCGGGCGCTTCTGAGGCACCACGATCAACCCCTGACCAACGGCAGCACGACCCGTAGATTTGCCCGTAACACCCACCACGTCTTCGCAGACGATGAAAGGAAACACAGTGGCTGAGAAGCAGAGCATCCTCGGGCGCATCGCCCAGTTGACCCGCGCGAACATCAACTCGCTGATCGACCGCGCCGAGGACCCGGAGAAGATGCTGGACCAGCTGGTCCGGGACTACACGAACAACATCGCCGAGGCCGAGCAGGCTGTTGCTCAGACGATCGGCAACCTGCGCCTCGCCGAGCAGGACTACAACGAAGACGTCGCTGCCGTTCGGGACTGGGGCAACAAGGCCCTCGCCGCCTCGCAGAAGGCCGACCAGCTGCGCGGCTCCGGCGACAACGCCGCTGCCGACCGGTATGACAACCTGGCCAAGGTCGCCCTGCAGAAGCAGGTCGGTTTCGAGACCGAGGTCAAGCAGTCCGAGCCGATCCTGCGCTCGCAGAACGAGGTCGTCGACAAGCTCAAGCACGGTCTCGCCATCATGAAGGACAAGCTCGGCGAGCTCAAGATCAAGCGCGACCAGCTGGCCGCGCGGGCGAAGACCGCCGAGGCCCAGGCCAAGGTCCAGGACGCCGTCGCCTCGATCAACGTGCTCGACCCCACCAGCGAGCTGTCCCGGTACGAGGACAACATCCGCCGTCAGGAGGCCCTCGTGGCCGGCAAGGCGGAGATCGCGGCCTCCTCGCTCGACTCGCAGTTCGCCGAGCTGGAGATGACTGGTGACGCGCTCGAGGTCGACGCGCGGTTCGCGGCGCTGAAGGCCGGTGCGCTCGGGGCGGCCCCGGCCGCTCCGCAGATCACCGACGAGCCCAGCGGGTACCAGCCCTCGGCCACGGTCGGTGAGCAGGACTTCGCGGCGGCGCCCGCCGAAGACGGTCAGCCGAGCACCGACGAGCAGCGCTACTGAGGGCTGTGCAGGACCGCCCGGCGTAGGGCGGAACGAGTTGCGTGGGGGCGGCGCCCGGTCCGGGTGCCGCCCCCGCGTGGTCCCCACGGACCGCGGCGGCGGGCCGCGGACGCGCGCCGCGGATCGCGCAACCACGGCGGATCGCACCGCCGACCCATAGGGTGTGAGCATGCTCGAGACCCCGACGCCCGCCCCGCGACAGACCTACCTCCTCGTGGACGGCGAGAACATCGATGCCACCCTCGGGCTGAGCGTCCTGAACCACCGCCCCACGCCGGACGAGCGGCCCCGGTGGGACCGGATCACGGACTTCGCGAAGCAGGCCTGGGGGCAGCCCGTGACGGGTCTGTTCTTCCTGAACGCCACCTCCGGCCAGATGCCGATGAGTTTCATCCAGGCGCTGCTCGCGATGGGTTACCACCCGATCCCGCTCGCCGGCAGTGGCAGCGAGAAGGTTGTCGACATCGGTATCCAGCGCACCCTGGCGGCGCTGGAGGACCGCCAGGGCGACGTGCTGCTCGCCAGTCACGACGGCGACTTCGTGCCGCAGGTGGAACGACTGCTCGACGGCGATCGCCGGGTCGGCGTGTTGTGTTTCCGTGAGTTCGTCAGCGCCAAGCTGTCCGAACTGACCGACCGCGGCCTGAGCCTGTTCGACCTCGAGGACGACCTCGGCGCCTTCAACGCGCCGCTGCCGCGGGTGCGGATCATCCCGCTGGAGGCGTTCGACCCGCTGCGCTACCTGTAGCGCGCCGGTCGCTACATGGAGGGCGCCGGTCCGGAACAGCTCGCCACCACGAGCCGAGCTGCCAGTCGGTGAAGACCGCGCGGCCCGAGGCCCGGACCATATGGAATAGGTCGGGCAGGAACTTCTCGGCCAGGCCGGCGGCCCCGGTATGGTCCAGGAGGTGATCGGCCAGGACTCGAGCCGGTGCGGCACCTCACCCGGGTCTGCACCCGCATGCCGACGAGGCACAGCGTCAGGGACACGCCGAAGCCTCGGGCGAGCCAGAGCGGAACCCAGTCCGACGGCCACCATGACGGTCAATCGCCCCGGGGTGGACTGGGCTGCAACTTCGCGCCAGTTTGATACCTGCCGCATTGGGGTTGACACCCCGCCAGCTCACAGGTCACTGTTATCCCCACATTGGGGTGGCGAACATGGGGGGAGTTTGTGAGAGCATGGCGTTTCGCGATCGTGACCATGGCTACAGCACTTGTGGCAACCTTCGCCGCAGCCCCAGTTAATGCGGCGACTTCTCCTGACGGCGGCGAGGCGGATTGTCCGTCGTCTCTGAGCGTCGACGCGATAAGTCGCGGAGTGAATGCGATCGAGTGCAACCTCGTCGGCGCGGAGATACGCGTCGATGGACTTGGTCTCTATGTCCCGGAGCCCGGAACGGGCGTAAGCATGGAGGCCATAGGCGAGTTGGAGGCGATCCACTCGGAGGTCAGCACCTCTCCGGACGGAGTGCTTTCCGTCGAGGGTGACGGCCCAGATGTACTCCGACTTGCTGTCAACAGTGCCTTCGTCGATTCGTCGCTCGAGGACTCGCACGTGTCGGCCCAAACCGACACTCGTGAGCCCGATTACTCTCGCTGTCTGGAGAATTCGGCCACAGTCAACGCGAACTGGTTCATCGGGTATGTGGAGTACGAGTTGAACACGACGGAGAACTTGCCGCCAGGATTGAGCCCAGCGGCCTGGGAGGCACTGGCGTTGGAGTCAGCGGAGACTTGGTCAAACGGCCACAACTCGTGCGGGCTAAATTACACCCAGTTCGACTTGAACCTATTCCGCCTCCTGAACACGACGTCGAATTCTAACATCAACGCAGACACGAGTTGTGGGACAAATGACGGTCGGAGCATCGTAGACTTCGGACCTTTGGATGGGACTTGGCTCGGGTGGACCTGCACCTGGACAAACTGGGTTCCAGGAAGACCGTCCTACACAATCGTTGATGCGGATGTGCGCATCGATAGCACCCGAAGCAACTGGACGACAAGCCCAAACTCCTCGGGGTGCTCCGGCGACTACGACATTCAGGCACTGATGACTCACGAGTTCGGACACTTTATCGGTTTCGGCCATGTGTCGGAGTGGGGTGGCGCCGACCTCACTATGTCGCCTGAGTTGACCCCGTGCGACGGAAGCGCCAGATTGCTGGGACTGGGAGACCTGGCAGTCCTCTCGGAGACTTACTGATAGCCGTGACTCGCTCCCACCTCCAGAAGCCAGCCCAACGAGCACGGTGTGCGCTCGTTGTGCTGGCTGTGGTCCTGTTCATGGGTTCAGTCGCGGCGTGCCAAGGCGGCGTCTCGCCAGGCGGCGGCGAATCCGCTGTGGGCAATGGGAGCTGCGAGTCTGCCGTGATCACGGTCAGCCCCACGGAGGTGCGGGCCGGCGACGCGGTGACTATTTCTGGCGAAGCGTTCAACTTGCAGTGCCCGGACACAGATTCTGGCGCGAGCGAGTTCCCATCCGAAGTCACCGTAACGATAACGGCGTCATGGCCGGGAGGCCCGTCCGGCACGGATGAGGTCGTTTTGACCGAACTCCAAATAGGCGAAGACTCGCAAGGTTCCTTCAGCCTGGCAGTAGCAACACCGGAAGATTCCCCACCAGGCGAAGCCTTGCTTCGTGCAAGTTACCTTCCGGAGTTCGCAGGGCAGCCCTTGGAAGCAACTGGGAACTTGACCATCGTGCCCTAGTGGCGTGTCGCCCCTAATTTGATGGTTATCCTGCGCGCACCTCGGTCGAACGCTACGTCGTGTGGTGGGCCTTTCTGGTTGACACTCGACCAGAAGGAGTTGACGGTATGCCTCGTCCGAAGGAGTTCACGGTCACCCTGGAACTAGCCTCGATCTCCACGGTGAGTCAGTGGGGCATGATGGTGGGGTCGGCGTCGTTGCCTGTGGGTGATTGGGGCATCTTGGGTCCGACAGGCGCCCCGGGCGTGGCGCCGGTTCTATGGCCCGGGGTCTTGCGCGGAGGACGGGCCGGGTGCTCATCCAGGAACTGCGAGCGAGTTCGCGGCGCTTGGTGACGGCGTGGTTGACCACGTGAGCACGGCGGCGCTTCCTCGGCGCGATGCAGCAGTGCGCGGCGGCCGGTACGGACGAGGGTGGCCGGGATCGAGAACAGGCGCACCCGCAGGCTCTAGGGCTCCCACCGGCTGGCGGGATGGCGGCGTAGTGGGAGCATCTGCATCCACGCGGTCACGTCGGCGGCGAGGGCGACGACGGCGCACCAGGTCGAGCCTCCACCCATCTGGGCTTCGACGCTCTGGGTGACGAGGGCGTTTGCGGCGATGGTCCTCGCGCCGATCATCGAGACGACCTCCCGACCGCGGCTTCGCACCCAGTACGGCTCTCGCCCCAACCGATGCGCTACCCCTCGCCGGCTGCCGGGGCACACTGGTGACATGACTGACGGCGAGGACCCGCCCGGCTGCTGCTTCGACGACTGGGCGCGCTCGGAGTCGCGCCGCGCGCGGCGCGTGGGGGCCGACGGCGTCACGTCCGCCCTGCTCGACGGCCTCGCCCGGGTGGGGCTCACCGGCCGCTCCGTGCTCGACATCGGCGCCGGGGCAGGCACCCTCGTCGTCGGTGCCCTCGAGCGGGGCGCCGCCCGGGCCACCGGGTTCGACCTCGGACCCGGCGCCGTCGAGGCGGCGCGGGGACTTGCCGCGGAGCGCGGGTTCGCGGCGAAGGCACGGTTCGAGGTGGGCGACGGCTCCGTCGCCGACCTGCCGCCCAGCGACCTGGTCACCCTGAACCGCGTGATCTGCTGCTATCCGGACCCGGGCCCGCTGGTGGACCACACCGTGGCCGCGGCCGGCCGCGGCTACGCGTTCGTGCTGCCGCGCTCGACCGGTCCGATGGGCCTGATCAACCGCGCGGTGCTGCGGGTCGGCAACCTCTGGTTCCGGGCCCGGCCCGGGGTCTACGGCGGCTACCGGGCGTTCGTGCACGACGTCGGGCCGATCCATGACCGCCTGGTCGCGGCCGGGTTCCGCCGCGTGCATGCCGAGCACCTACGCCTGGTCTGGCAGTTGGCCGTCTACGCACGCGTCGAGGCGACGCACTGACGCGACCGGACCACCGCCGTCGGGCCCCGGCGTTTTCCCATCAGGTGCCTCGCGCCGGCCACCTTCCTTGGCGATCCCCCAGGCGGCTCCCAGGAAACTTCCAGACTTGCGCGTCACACTGGATGTCATGAGAACGAGCCAAGCCCCTGCGCCGGCCACGACCGCGACCACCGAGGCCCGCCTCCTGGTGGTCGACGACGAGCCGAACATCCGCGAACTGCTGTCCGCATCGCTGCGGTTCGCCGGCTTCGAGGTCGAGGTCGCCGCAGACGGGCAGCAGGCCATGCGCCGCGCCCTGGAGATGCAGCCGGACCTGATCGTCCTCGACGTCATGCTGCCGGACCTGGACGGCTTCACCGTGACCCGCCGCCTGCGCGAGCAGGGCGCGCACTTCCCGGTGCTGTTCCTGACCGCGCGCGACGACACCGCGGACAAGATCGCCGGCCTGACCGTCGGCGGTGACGACTACGTCACCAAGCCGTTCAGCCTCGACGAGGTGATCGCCCGGATCCGGGCGGTGCTGCGTCGCGCCCAGGCGACCGCTGCGCTCGAGGACTCGATGCTGCGCGTGGCCGACCTGGAGCTCGACGAGGACGCCCACGAGGTCCGCCGCGGCGGGCAGGAGATCGACCTGTCCCCCACCGAGTTCACGCTGCTGCGCTACCTGATGCTGAATGCGGGCCGGGTGCTGTCCAAGTCCCAGATCCTCGACCACGTGTGGGCCTACAACTGGGGCGGCGACGGCGCGATCGTCGAGTCCTACATCTCCTATCTGCGCCGCAAGATCGACGCTCCGTTCACCCCCGACTCGCCCGCCCTGATCCACACCAAGCGGGGCGTGGGCTACGTCCTGCGCGAGCCCTGACATGGCCCGGCAGTCCCGGCTGCCGCTGCGGCTCCGCCTGTCCCTGATCACCGCGGGGCTGCTCCTTGTCGCGCTGTCGGTCGCCTCGTTCGCCGCCTACACGCTGTTGCAGCGGTCCCTGATCAACCAGGTCGACGAGCAGCTCCGCACCGCCGGGGTGAACACCGCGAACCAGGTGCTCGACACACTGCAGTTCCGCGGTCCCAACGAGATGCTGCCGAGCGACTACTACCTGCGCATCATTCGCGACGATGATCCCGACCCGGTGGACATCCCGGCCACCACCGAGCAGGCGGTCCCGGATATGCCGGATCTTGACGGCGTGACCGGGGACGAGTGGGCGTTCGTGACGGTGCGCTCGGTCGAGTCCGGGCCGAGCTGGCGGGTCGCGGTCGCGCCGCTGGAGGACCAGACCGGCGCGGAGCAGGGTGCCATCGCGATCGCCCTGCCGCTCAGCTCCATGGACAAGACGCTCTCCTTGATGCGCCTGGTGATGGGCGGAGTCGGCGCCGGCGTCGTCATCATCGGCGCGGTCGCCGGGTACATCGCCGTGCAGCGCTCCCTGCGCGGCCTGCGCGACATCGAGAACACCGCCGCCGCGATCGCCGGCGGCGACCTGAGCCGACGGGTCCCCGCCCAGCCGACCACCACGGAGGTCGGCCGCCTCGGGGCGTCGTTCAACTCGATGGTCGCGAAGCTTGAGGCCTCGTTCGCGGCGCAGGCCGCCTCCGAGCAGCGGATGCGCAGGTTCGTCTCCGACGCCTCCCACGAGCTGCGCACGCCGCTGGCCTCGATCCGTGGTTACGGCGAGCTGTACCGGATGGGCGCGGTACCTCCCGAGGAGGTCGGCGCCACCATGAGCCGGATCGAGAACGAGTCCGTGCGGATGGGCAACCTCGTGGGCGACCTGCTTGCCCTCGCCCGCCTCGACGAGGGCCGCGAGCTGAAGCTGACCCGGGTGGACCTGACCGCCGTGGCGGCCGACTCCCTTGCCGACCTGCGCGCGCTGGATCCCAGCCGGGACGGCACGATGCTGGCCACCGGCCCGGTCTGGGTCGACGCCGATTCGGACCGGATCCGCCAGGTTGTCACGAACCTGATCGGAAACGTCGTGCAGCACACGCCCAAGGGCACCCCGGTGGAGATCGCGGTCCACACCGAGCCGCCGGCCCCCGGCCAGTCGCCCGGGGAGCCCGCCGCAGCCGTCATCGAGGTCCGTGACCACGGCCCCGGGATCCGCCCGGAGGACGGCGAGCGGGTCTTCGAACGCTTCTACCGGCCGGACTCCTCCCGGGCCCGCAACGCCGGCGGCGGCTCGGGCCTCGGCCTGGCCATCGTCGCCACGATCGTGGCCGCGCACGGCGGGACCGTGCGGCACCGGCCCACGCCGGGCGGCGGGACCACCATCGAGGTGCGCCTGCCGGTCAGGTCAAGCGGCGGGCGCCAGGTGGACGGCGGCCGGGTCGACTCGCGCCCACACGCGGCCTCCGGGTCGTAACCACTCCCCCTGCGCCTGCGCGGGTTCCAGGTCGGCGAGCAACTCCGGTGCCCCGGCGAGCCGGACCCGGACCCCGCCGGTGGCCGGCTCGAGCCACCGCACGGTCGCCTCGAACGCGTTCGGCCCATCGGGCCGGGCCTCGAAGAGTTCGACGGCGGACGGCCGGAACCGCACGACGCACGCCCCGCCGTCGGGCACGTCGGGCGCACCGCGCCCTGCGGGCGCGGCGGGCGCGCTCAATCGAGCGGTCGCATCGGGCTCGCCGGTCGGTGCGCCACCTCCGGCCGGGTCCGCCGCGGCTCGACCGCCCGCCACCTCCAGCACCCCCACCGCTGTACGCACGCCGGTGCCGTCGCGGTGACCGGCGAGCAGGTTCGTGCCCACCAGCGCGGCGGTGAACGCCGTCCGGGGCGCGCTGAGGACGTCCGCGCAGCGGCCCCGCTCCACGAGCGTGCCGTCACGCAGGACGGCGACGTGGTCGGCGAGCACCACGGCGTCGAGCACGTCGTGCGAGACCACCACTGCCGTGGTTCCGGTGCCCCGGACCTGCTCCGCGAGGAGCTGCCGGATCTGGGGGGCCGCGGTCGCGTCCAGCGCCGCGAGCGGCTCGTCCAGCAGCAGCACGGCGGGCTCGGCGGCCAGGGCCCGGGCGATCGCGACCCGCTGCTGCTGCCCGCCGGAGAGTGCACTCGGACGCCGGTCACCCACTCCGTCCAGGCCGACCTTGGTCAACCACTCACGGGCACGCTCGCGCGCCGGCCCGGCCCGCAGGCCCGCGCTGCGCAGGCCGAAGGCGACGTTCTCGGTGGCACTCAGGTGCGGGAACAGCAGCGGGTCCTGACCGAGCAGGCCGATGCCGCGGTGCTCGGGCGCGACCATGACGTCCGGCTCCGCGCCGCGCTGCCCGCGGCGGGTGAGAACCCGTTCCCCGACCCGCACCGTGCCGACGCTCGGGCGGACCAGGCCGGCCACAACGTGCAGGAACGTGGACTTGCCTGACGCGTTCGGGCCCACCACGGCCAGCACCTCCCCGGCCGATACGTCGAGCTCCACGTCCAGGGTGAAGTGGCCGCGTTCCACCCGGACGGCGGCCGCGACACCCGTGGCCGGCGCAGTCACCAGGCCTCCCGGCGGCGCCAGTCCCGCAGCGCGAGCAGGATCACCAGCGAGACCACGACCAGCAGCACCGCGAGCGCGAGCGCGGAGTCCCGGGTGACCCCGGCGCCGTTGAACGCCGTGTAGATCGCCATCGGCATGGTCTGGGTGACGCCCGGCTGGTTACCCGCGAAGAGTGCGGTGGCCCCGAACTCACCGACGGCGCGAGCGAAGGCGAGCACGGTGCCGGCGATCAGCCCGGGCATCACCAGCGGCAGTGTGATCCGCCGCAGCACCGTCCACCGGCCTGCGCCCAGGGTCGCCGCGACGAACTCGTACCGGGTGCCGGCCGTGCGCAGCGCGCCCTCGAGCGAGATCACCAGGAACGGCATCGCCACGAACGTCTGGGCCATCACCACGGCGACGGTGCTGAACGGGATCGTGATCCCGAACATCGTCAGGAACGAACCGAGGTAGCCGTTGACGCCGAACAGGTACAGCAGCGCCATGCCGCCCACGAGCGGAGGCAGCACCAGTGGCAGGGTGACGATGATCCGTAGCACCTCGGCCAGCCGGGCCGGTGCCCGGGCCGTGTACAGCGCGAGCGGTACCCCGAGGACGAGGCAGCAGACCATGGCGGCGAGCCCGGTCCGCAACGACAGGCTCAGCGCGGCCAGCGCCGCCGGGGAGGTGATCGCCGCGGGGAACGTGGCCCAGTCCACCCGCGGGAACAGGGCCGCGAGCGGCAGCAGCACGGCCGCGAGCCCGAGCACCGCGGGCACGACGAGCAGGACCGGCAGCGGGCGGGGCGCGGTGCCCCGCTCACCACGCGAGCGTGTTTGCGACGCCGCGACGGCCCAGCCGACCGGGGCCGGCGGGCCTGCGGAGTCGTCCGGGCCGGTGGTCATGGTGCGCCGAAGCCGTACTCCGCCAGCACCGCCTGACCCTCGTCCGAGAGGACGAACTCCACGAACAGCGCGGCGGCGGGCTGGGCGCCGTCGAGCTCGACGATCGGGTAGTCGTTCACGATGCCATCGGCGCCGGTCGGCACCACGGCCTCGAGCTCGTCGGACCGGGAGGCAACGTCCGTGCCGTACACGAGCCCCGCGCCCACGTCGCCGTTGACCACCCGCTCGGCCACCGCCGTCACGTTCTGCTCCTGACTGACCGGAGTCCCGTCGAAGCCCGCGACCTCGAACAGCTCGACGGTGGCGTCCCCGCAGGGCACCTCCGGCGCGCAGATCACGAACGTGGTGTCGTCGAGGTCGGGCAGGTCGGCGATGCCCTCCGGGTTACCGGTGGGGACCGCGATCACGAGGGTGTTCGTCGCGAACAGCTCCGGCGCTCTCGCGGCCAGGTCACCGGTCGTGATGCGCTGCATCGTCTCCTCATTCGCGGTCGCGAGCACGTCCGCGCTCGCGCCCTCCTCGAGCTGGGTGGCGAGGGTGGAGGAGCCGTCGTACACGGCCGGGGCAACCTCGACGTCCGGGTGCTGCTCGGCGAACGCGGCGAGCAGCTCGTCGAAGGACTCCTGCAGCGAGGCGGCGGCGAACACCGTCAGGGTGCCACCCACGTCTTCGGCCGTTTCGCTGGTCCCGGCGCCGGTCGGGTCCTCGTCGCCACCCCCGGAGGAACACGCCGCCAGTGCCAGGCCGGCTGCGGTCGCCCCGAGCAGGGCGATCAGACGACGGGGTCGGCGGCGGGTCGTGAGGGAACGGGTCATCGGTGGTGCCTCTCTGCCTCGACGATCACGGTGGTCGCCTTGACGACGGCCACGGCGGTGGATCCGACCTCGAGGCCGAGGTCCCGCACGGCCTCACTGGACATCAGCGAGACCACCCGGAACGGGCCGCACTGGAGCTCGACCTGGGCCATCACGGTGTCCGCGACGATCTTCGTGACGAGGCCGACGAACCGGTTCCGGGCGCTGCTCGCCGCGCCGGTGGGGTCCTCGGGCGCGTGCGCGAGCTCCGTCGCCCAGCGGGCCAGATCCACACCGGGGATCACCTGCCGGCCGGCGTCGTCGCGGGCGGCGGTCAGCGACCCGGATTCCACCCAGCGGCGCACGGTGTCCGCGCTCACGCCGAGCAGCCGGGCGGCCTCGCTGATCCGGTAATGCGTCATGCAGGGGAGCATATCAACGCATCTGCGGCTCTGATGTGCACTATCGATCGCACCTGCGCCTCACGGACCCGCGCCTCTCGACGGGACGCTCCCGCGCCCAGCGAGCGTCCGTGCACGGCTCGCTCGGCCGGAACGCGCCCGCTCGCCGCGGAGGGCGAGCCGTGGCCCGCCGCCGCCGTTCGCCACACCCAGTTGGTTACATTGAGGCACATGCGCATCACACCGAGCAGCGTTGCTCTGATCTCCGGCGCGGCGTCCGGCCTTGGCGAGGCGACCGCCCGCCGCCTCCTCGCCGACGGCGCCGCCGTCGTCCTGGCGGACCTGCCCACCTCTCGCGGCGCCGAGCTCGCAGACGAGCTCGGCCCGCGCGCCGCGTTCGCCCCCACGGACGTGCGCGACGAGGCCCAGGTGCGCGCCGCCGTCGCCAAGGCCGCCACGCTCGGCGAGCTGCGGGTCGCGGTGACCTGCGCCGGCGTCGCGACCCCTGGCCGCATCCTCGGCAGGAAGGGTCTGCTCCCGCTGGACGCCTACCGATCCGTCATCGAGATCAACCTCATCGGCACGTTCAACGTGCTGCGCCTGGCCGCGGAGGCGATGGCCGGCAACGACGAGGTCGACGGCGATCGCGGCGTCGTCGTGATGACGGCGTCGGTCGCCGCGTACGACGGGCAGGTGGGCCAGGCCGCGTATGCGTCATCGAAGGGTGGCGTGGTCGCGCTGACCCTCACCGCCGCTCGCGACCTCGCCGGCCTGGGCATCCGGGTAGTGACCATCGCCCCCGGGGTCATGGAGACGCCGATGATGGCGGGCCTGCCGGAGGAGACCCGCACGTCCCTTGAGGCGCTGGTGCCACACCCGTCCCGGCTCGGGCGCCCCGACGAGTACGCCGCCCTCGCCGCGCACATCGTGGACAACTCCCTGCTGAACGGCGAGGTCATCCGCCTCGACGGCGCCCTCCGGATGCCTCCGCGCTGAGCCGACAGGACAGACCTGCAGTGGTGTGATTGCGAGGCACCCAGAGCGTCGGAATCACACCACTCCCGCGAGCGAGAGCTCTGACGGTGACCAAGAGGGTTGTATCCGCTGGCTCACCCGCACCCGGCGGCCCAGGGACCCTGGCGCGGCGGCCGGAACCGCGCACGCACGGGATACGGTGGGACCATGCCGCTGCCGCCGCTCGTCGCCCCCGGTCCGCCGCTGACCCGCGCGGATTCCGAGCGGCTGGCCAGGCACCTGATGCTGCCCCAGGTCGGCGAGGACGGCCAGCGTCGGATCATGGCCGCGAAGGTGGCCGTGGTGGGCGCCGGCGGCCTCGGTTCCCCGGTGCTGCAGTACCTCGCCGCCGCGGGCGTGGGAACCATCGCGATCATCGACGACGACGTGGTGGAACGCTCGAACCTGCAACGCCAGGTCCTGCACACCGTGGCCGACCTCGGCCGCCGCAAGGTGGACTCGGCCGCGGAGAGGATCGCGGAGATCGCCCCGCAGGCGACCGTCATCAAGCAGGCCGTGCGCCTGGACGCCTACAACGCCGAACAGTTCCTCGCCGGGTACGACGTGGTGCTCGACGGCACCGACAACTTCACCACCCGCTACGCGGTCAATGACACCTGCGCCAGGCTCGGGATCCCGCTCGTCTGGGCCTCGATCTTCCAGTTCGACGCCCAGATCTCGGTGTTCTGGTCCCGTCCGCCCGCACCGGCCACCCCCGTGACGCTGCGCGACCTGTTCCCCCAGGCGCCGCCGGAGGGTTCGGTGCCGTCCTGCGCGGAGGCCGGGGTGCTCGGCGTGCTCTGCGGGCAGGTCGGCTCGGTGATGGCCGCGGAGGCCCTCAAGCTCATCGCGGGCTTCGGAGAGCCACTGCTCGGCCGGGTCCTGGTGGTCGACGCGCTCAACGCCCGCTGGAGCGAGATCCCGCTGCGCCCCGCCACCACGGCCGTCCGGATGCCGCCGGCCCCACCAGCGGCCCCTGCCCCCACGACCACCGCTCCAACCACACCCGCCCGCGCGAGACACGCGCCGCCGTCGGGACCCGGGCGGATCACGCCCGCCGAACTGAACCGTCGTCTCGAGGCGCGTCGCCACCGCCAGGACGACTTCGAGCTCGTCGACGTGCGCGACCCCGTCGAGTTCGCCCAGAACTCGATCCCGGGCGCACAGCTGATCCCGCTGTCGTTCGCCCTCACCGAGGCCGGGCGCACCGGCCTGGACGCCGGCACCGAGGTGATCCTGTACTGCAAGACCGGACCGCGGGCCGACCGTGCTGCGACCGCCTTCGAACGGGCCGGGTTCAGGACCACCGTGCTGGCCGGAGGGATCGACGCATGGGAGACCCGGTGAAGCGCTCGGTCGCCGAACATCAGCGGGCCGTGCTGGCCGCCCTCGAGCCGCTGCCCGCCCGCGCTGTGCCGCTCGGCGGGGCCGGCGGCGCGGTGCTCGCGGCGGACGTGCACTCCCGCACGCCGATCCCGCTCTTCGACAACTCCGCCATGGACGGCTACGCGGTGCGCCGCGCGGACCTCGTCGGCGCCGGACCCGACCGTCCGGTGACCCTGCCGGTGATCGCGGACCTGCCCGCCGGGACGAGCGAGCGACCCGACGTCGGGCCGGGCACCGTGGCCCGGATCATGACCGGCGCGCCGATGCCCCCGGGTGCCGACGCCGTGGTGCCCGTCGAGGACACCGACGCCGGCACCACCACCGTGACGATCACCGCCGAACCCGCCGAGGCGGCCCATGTCCGCCGTGCCGGGGATGACCTCGCGCCGGGCGAGTTGGTGTTGCGGGCCGGCACCCGGCTCACCGCCAGGCACCTCGCGGCCGCAGCCGGCGCCGGGCACGGCACGCTGACAGTTCACCCGCGGCCCCGCGTCGCCGTCATCTCGACCGGCACCGAGCTCGTGGACCCCGGCACCACGCCCGCCTGGGGACAGATCCCGGACTCGAACTCCTACCTGCTCGCCCAGTCCGTGACCGAGGCCGGCGGCACCCCCGTGCGGATCGGCGCCGTGCCCGACGACGAGGCCGAGTTCGCGAGACTCCTCGCCGAGGTCTCCCCCGACGTGGACGCGATCGTGCTCTCCGGCGGGGTGAGCGTGGGCGCCTTCGACGTGGTCAAGGCAGTGCTCGCGCCACTGCCGTCGATGTGGTTCGGGCCGCTCGCGATGCAGCCGGGCAAGCCACAGGGGTTCGGGCGCCTGGCCGACGGCACTGTCGTCTTCGCGCTCCCGGGAAACCCGGTGAGCGTGTACGTCTCGTTCGAGGTGTTCGTCCGCCCGGGCCTACGGCGCCTGGCCGGCGACGCCGACCCGCTGCCCGTCCTGGTCGACGGCATTGCCGAGGTGGGCTGGCGGTCGCCACCGGGGCGTGAGCAGTACATGCCGGTCGTGATCATGAGAGGCGGAGCCGGCGCGGACCGGATACTTCTGGTGCGCCCCTCCGCGCGGCGCGGGTCGGGCTCCCACCTGGTCGGTGGGCTCGCCGGGGCGGATGGGCTCGCCCGGGTGTCCGCGGACGTCGACGAGGTCCGGGCCGGGGACACGGTCGCCGTGCTGCGGGGGGCATCATGAGCGAGTTCACCCATCTCGACGGCGCCGGGCAGGCCCGGATGGTCGACGTCACCGAGAAGGTCCCGACCGTCCGCTCGGCCACGGCCGAGGCGCTCGTCGAGTGCGGGCCGCACGTGGTCGCCGCGCTCCGGGAGGACTCGGTGCCGAAGGGGGACGTGCTCGCCGTCGCCCGAGTCGCCGGGATCGCCGCCGCAAAGCGGACCCCGGAACTGCTGCCGCTCGCCCACGTGATCGGGGTGCACGGGGTGGTGGTCGAGGCCGAGATCGCCGACGACGGCGTGCACCTGCGCGCGACCGTCCGCACCGCCGACCGGACCGGGGTCGAGATGGAGGCCCTCACCGCGGTGAGCGTCGCGGCGTTGAACGTGGTGGACATGGTCAAGGGTCTGGACAAGTCGGTCACCATCACCGGCATCCGGCTCCTGGCAAAGACCGGTGGCAAGTCCGGGGACTGGCACCGGGACCGGGACTGACGAGCGATGAGTGCGGCGCCGGACGTCATCGTGCTCGCCGGCGGCCGCGCGGAACGCCTCGGCGGGACCAGCAAGCCGGATGTGCGGATCGGCGGGCGGACCCTGCTGGAGCGGGTGCTCGCGGCGGCAGCCGCGGGTGCCGCTGGGGTCCGTCCAGGCGGCCCGATCGAGGACGGGACCGGCACCACCCGGGACAGGTCCGAGAAGCCTCCGATCCGAGCGGTCGTGGTCGGGCCGCCCGCGCTGGCAGCCACCCCCGTGCCGCCCGGCCTCGAGGTGCGCGTCACGAGCGAGGACCCGCCGTTCGGCGGGCCGGTGGCCGGACTCGCAGCCGGACTGGCCGCGCTCGAGGACTGGACCTGCGGGGCCACGTTCGCGCACCCGGACTCGGCACCCGAGGCGCCCATCCTCGTGCTGGCCTGCGACCTACCCTTCGCAAGCACCGCCGTCGGCCCGCTTCTTGCGCGGTATGCGGCGCTGGCCCCCGACGAGGACGGCACGTGCGCGGAGCACGCGGGGCGCCTGCAGTGGCTGGCCGGCGTCTACCGGCGCGACTCGTTGCAGCGGGCCGTTGCCGAGCTCGCGACGGTCCGGGATGCCTCCGTGCGCGCCCTGATGGCGTCGCTGCGGCTGGTCGCCGCGCCCGGTCTCGACGCCCGGGACGTGGACACCTGGGGCGATGTCGCGTACGCGCGCGACGAGGCCGGAGAGCCGCGAACCGAGGACGGTCCGTGGCCGGCCGCCGATGTGGCAGAGTCTGCTCAACGGATGGGCGAGGAGGATCGATGAGTCGTGAACTGCCCCCGATCCAGGACTGGGTCGAGACATTGTCGGCAGAACTGGGCGTGGACCCCACCCTGGTCGACCTGCGTGCCCTGCTCGACATGACCAGGGACGTCGCCCACCACGTGGACCGCCCCGCCGCACCCGTGAGCGCGTTCATCGTGGGCCTCGCCGTCGGCGCGGGGGCGAGCCCCGAACAGGTCCGCGCCGCGTGCGCCCGAACGGCCGAACTCGCGATCGCGCGGGGTGGGGATCATCACTCCGACGGCGCAGCGGAGCGGAACCGATGACGCAGGTGCGCTACTTCGCCGCGGCCGCCGAAGCCGCTGGTCGGCACGGCGAGTCGCTCGCCGCGGCCACGGTCGGGGAACTGCGCGAGCTCATGGTCGCCCGGCACGGCGAGACGCTGGAGCGGGTGCTCTCCCGTTGTTCCCTCCTGGTCGACGGGGTAGCCTCCCCCGATGACGTTTTCCTGGATGACGACACCGTGGTGGACGTGCTCCCTCCCTTCGCCGGGGGCTGAGAACCTCGGAGGCTACGGCCGTTGAGGCCGGCCACCACAGCGACCACACCCCCGGCGCCCGCCGACGAGCCCGCGGCCACCGGATCCAGCATCAAGGGTCCTTCGGCCGCGCCGCGTCTGCGCGCCCTTGACGCGCTGCGCCTGCTCGCCGCGCTGACCGTGGTGCTGATGCACTTCACCACCCGGGACCACGGGCGGTGGGGTGACGGAGTGCTGCCGCACGAGCTCTTTCCCGGGCTGAGCGATGTGCTCCGATACGGCTACGTCGGGATGCACCTGTTCTTCGTGCTCAGCGGGTTCGTGATCCTGATGTCGGCGTGGGGGCGCACGACGGGGTCGTTCGTCGCCTCCCGGGTGAGCCGGCTGTACCCGGCGTTCTGGGTCGCCGTGCTGATCACCGGGACGCTGCGCTGGCTGTGGCCGACGTTCGACTCGCGGTCACCGGCCGAGGTGCTCGCGAACCTGACCATGCTCCACGAGCCGTTCGGCGTGGCCCATGTCGACGGCGTGTACTGGACGCTCTGGGTGGAGATGCAGTTCTACCTGCTCATGGCCGTCATGGTGGCGATCGGGCTGACCAGGCGCCGCGTGCTGTTCGTCGCGACGGCGCTACCGCTGGTGGGCACGGCGCTCACCCTGACCATGCCCGGGGCGACCGAGACCTTGACGTCACTGGGCTGGGCCTCGATGTTCGGCGCCGGAATGGTGATGTACGTGATCTACCGGGACGGCCACAGCGTGCGCCTGTGGGCTCTGGCCGCCCTGAACACGGCCCAGGGGGTGCTCATCGCCGCCGTGAAGCAGACCTCGGCGATCGAGGCGATCGCCTCCGGTGCCGAGGTGTCCCCGCTGATCCTCGCGCTGGCCGTCCTCGGCGCGGTTGCCGCGGTCGCGACGATCGCCTTCGTGCCGACGATCCGGAACCTGGACTGGCGCTGGCTGACCGCGGTGGGCACGCTCACGTACCCGCTGTACCTCACCCACGAGTACGTGGGCTGGGCGGTGATCGAGGCACTGCATCCGGCGCTCGGGAAGTGGCCCACCCTCATCGTCGCCGTCGGGACGTGTCTGGCCCTGGCGTGGCTGATCCACCGGTTCGTGGAGAAGCGATGGCACCGGCCGCTGCGACGGCGGCTGGAGGCGCTGTTGTCGCCGCCGAGGCAGGCCGTGGGTTCCCCACCGCGGCAGCCCGCGAGGTCAGTCCACCAGCCCCAGTGACCCGGTCAGCGCCTCGATCGCATGGGCGTACAGGGCGTCCGCCGGCTCGAAGCCGCCGTGGAAGTGGCCGCCGATCTCCAACGTGACGAACCCGATGACCTGCGCCAGGGCGGCGACCCCTGCGGCGAGGCGGACCGGGGTGATGTGCGGACCGAGCAGGGTCCCGGCCGCACGGAGCTGGGCGTTCAGGCCCGCATCGGCGACATCCCCGACCGGCTGGGCAGGGTCCGCTGCGGCCGGGGCCCGACGGTCAGCGTCCGCGACGTCCCTGGCTGGGTCGCCCGCGAGCGCCGCCGCTTCGAGCGGCCGGAAGAACGCGAGCATGACGCGTTCGGCGGGCACGGTCGTCTCCATCGGCGCGCGGTAGCCGGGCACGGGGGTGCCGTACAGCAGCGAGTACCGGTGCGGCTGGGCCAGCGCCCAGTCTCGCAGGGTCACGGCCGCGGCGGCCCACCGCTCGGCCTGGGCGGCCGGCGGGGCCGGCTCGGTCCGCGGTGCGGCCGGAGTGGCTTGCACCGGGGCGGCGAAGGTGGCGTCCGCGGCGTCGAGGGCATCGGCGAGGTCGGCGTAGGCGTCGATGATCAACGCTGTGAGCAACTCGTCACGGCTCGCGAAGTACCGGTACAACGCCGATGACACCATGCCTAGCTCGCGGGAGATCGCTCGCAGCGACAGTTCCCCGGCGCCCGCGTCGCCGAGCTGGCGCAGCGCCTCGTCCTTGATCTGCTGGGTGAGCTCCGCGCGTGCGAGCGCACGGGCCGTTCGTGGTGCTGCCATGTCGCGAGTCTGCCACATGCGAGATCGCTGCTCTTAAATGTGAGCATCGCTCTTGTTTTCGATTCGAGCATGATGCATGCTTGGCAGCAACAGAGAGCACCGCTCTCTATTCGAGACCAGGAGCCCGCCATGACCGCACCGAGCACGAACCCCAGCCCGAGGCTCACGGCGCCCCGTGCGGCGACGGCCACGGCGCCGTCCACCACCGCGACCCCGAGCCGCACCGGGATCGCCAGCGGCGCTTGGATCGCGAGCAGCGCCGGGACCGCGACTCGCACCAGCCGGGCACCGACGTTCAGCCGGGCTGCCCTGGCCGTGGCCGGCGTCCTGTTCGTGCTGTACCCGGCCGTGCGCCCATGGACCGACGAGACCACCCTGGCTGGCGCCGCGGCGTTCGCCTCACAGCAGTGGGTGGCCGCCCACACGATGGGCATGTTCGCCTTCATGCTGGTCGCCGCGGCGCTGCTCGTCCGAGCCTTCGCGACCGGCCGGGCCCTCATCACCGCCACCCTCGCAGCCGTCGGTACCGCGCTGGTCCTGCCGTACTACGGCGCCGAGACGTTCGGCCTGCACGCCATCGGGCTGCGCGCCGTGGCCGACCGCGACGAGAGCCTGCTCGAACTGGCCGACACCGTCCGGTACGGACCGGTGCCGATGACCATGTTCGGGCTCGGCCTCCTCGCGCTCGCCGCGGCCGGGATCCTCCTCGCCCGTGACGCCTGGCGTGCCGGCGGCCTCACGCGCGCGGGTGGGCTGCTGACCGGGCTCATGCTGGCGCTGTACCTGCCGCAGTTCTTCGGCACCCCGGCGATGCGGATCGGGCACGGGGCCCTGCTCGCGATCGGGTGCATCCTGCTCGCGATCGCCTGGGGCCGCGCAGCGAACGGGCGGGCCACCGAGACTCGGTGAATTGGCGAGGGCACTGACGTCACCACGTCAGCGCCCTCGTTCGGGTGGGGTCGCGGCCTAGCCGACGAGGCTCGCGATCGGTCCCCGGACCTCCTCGAACACCTCCGCCGAGGCGGCGCCGATGAGCCAGGGGATGCCGACCCGGCGGGGCGCGTAGGCAGAGCCGTCGAGCCGCCCGGTGAAGCCCCCGGCCTCGGCCACCAGCAGCGCACCGGGCGCGTGGTCCCACGGCCAGTCGTTGCGGAAGCCGACGTAGTCCACCTCGCCGAGGGCGAGGTTCGCGTAGTCCACGCCGGCACACATCCAGGAGTCGCCGATCTGCAGCGGCGCCGGTGCCCGGCTGCGCAGGGGTTCGCTCGAGGTCACGCCGCGCAGTTCGGCGCCGTCGGCCGGGGCACTCCGCTGGATCCGGGTCCCGTTGAGGTACGCACCCGCATCGGCCTCGGCCACGAACGCCTCCTCGCGTTCGGGCACCCAGATCCAGGAACGCACCGGCTTCCCGCCCCGCAGCTCGGCCACCATCACCGCGTGGTCCGGGGATCCGTTGACGAAGTTCTTCGTGCCGTCCACCGGGTCGATGGTGAAGGAGTGCTCCGCCGTGGCGAAAGCCTGCAGCAGCGTCTTGTCCGCGGAGGTCGCCTCCTCGCCGAGGATGAGGGCGTCCGGGTATGCCGCCTGCAACGCCTCGGCGATGACGATCTCGCTCTCGCGGTCCGCCACGGTCACCAGGTCCCCGGGGGCCTTCTCGAACACCTGCCCCTCGGCGAGCGCGCGGAATCGCGGGGTGATGACGGTCGCGGCCGTCTCCTTCAGCAGGTCGAGGACGGCGTCGGTATCCATGCCCTCCAACCTGTCAGAGTCTCACCGTCGGCTGCGACGGCGTCTCACGGCCGGTGCCGAGCCGTCACCGGCCGTTCACCGGGCGACGTGAGGTGTCGCGGGCACGGGCCTCGCCGCCGGGACGATTCGGCCCGGTCGGTCGGACCTACGGGTCAGCCCCCGATGGCGCTCATCGGACGGTCCGGCTGGAGGAAGCCCGGGTCGTCGATGCCGTGACCGGGCAGCTTGCCCGCGATGCAGGTGTGCATGAGCGCCGCGATGTCGTCGTCGGTGCCGCCGCCGCGCAGGACGGCGAGCAGGTCGGACTCCTCGCGGGCGAACAGACAGTTGCGCAACTGTCCGTCCGCCGTCAGCCGGACCCGGTCGCAGGCCCCGCAGAACGGGAGCGTCACAGAACGGATCACCCCCACGGTGGTGGGGCCGCCGTCGATCAGGAACCGCTCGGCGGGCGAGGTGCCGCGGTCGCCGAACTCGGTGAGGTCGAAGACCTGCTCCAGCTCGGCGAGGATCTCCTCGCCGGTGACCATCGCGGCCCGGCTCCAGGTGTGGCCGGCGTCCAGTGGCATCTGCTCGATGAATCGCATCTCGGCGCCCTTGTCCCTGGCGAAGGCGACCAGGTCCACGAGCTCGTCGTCGTTCACGCCCCGCATCGCGACGGCGTTGATCTTCACGGGCGCGAGGCCCGCGGCGATCGCGGCGTCGATGCCGGCGAGCACCTCGGGGAGCTTGTCCCGGCGGGTGAGGTCATGGAACCGGTCGCGGCGCAGCGTGTCGAGGCTGACGTTCACGCGGGTCAGGCCGGCCTCGACCAGCGGCTCGGCGAGTTGCGGCAGCCGGATCCCGTTCGTGGTCATGGACAGCTCGAGCGGGCCGTCCTCGCCGATGATCGCGGACATCCGCGCGACCACGTCCACCGCGTCCGGGCGCAGCAGCGGTTCCCCGCCGGTGAGCCGTACCTCGACGATGCCGAGTGCGGCCGCGACCTCGGCGACCCGCACGAGTTCGTCGGTGGTGAGGATGTTCTCCTTGTGCAGCCACGGCACGCCCTCGGCCGGCATGCAGTAGGTGCAGCGCAGGTTGCACTTGTCCGTGAGGGAGATCCGCAGGTCGCGGTGCACCCGCCCGTACCGGTCGACGATCGGGCGGGCCAGGTCCGGCGAGACGCTCATGCCGATCCCACCCAGGTGTGGCTGCCGTCCGCGAGGTTCTGCTTCTTCCACATCGGCAGCTCCGCCTTGACGACCTCGACGAGGTCACGGCACGCGTCGAAGGCCGCGGCCCGGTGGGCGCTGCCGGCGCACGCGACGATGGCGAGTCCCCCGACGGCGACCTCCCCGGTGCGGTGGCTCACCGCGAGTGCGACGTCCGGGTGCACCGCGGCGACCCGCTCGGCGATCTCGGCGAGCACCCGCGGGGCGTCCGGGTGCGCGCTGTACTCCAGCCCGGTCACGGTGCCGGTCGCGTCGGGGCTGTGGTCGCGCACCGTGCCCAGGAAGCTGGCGACGGCGCCGGTGCCCGAGTCGGAGACGGCGGCCACGTGTGCGGCCACATCGAGCGATTCGGCGGAGATCGCGGTCAGGCGCACGCTCATCCGTGGTCACCGCCGTCCAGCTGGCTCAGCACGTGGGACACGAGCGGCAGCACCACGGCCACCGCGGAGGCGGCCCCACCCGGGGAACCGGGGGCGTTGACCACGAACGCCCGGCCGGAGGTGCCGGCCAGTCCGCGGCTCAGGATCGCCGTCGGCACTGTGGCCGCGTCGCGGCGGCGCAGTTCCTCACCGATCCCGGGCAGTTCGGTGTCGAGGACCCGAGCCGTCCCCTCGGGGGTGCGGTCCCGCGGCGAGATGCCGGTACCGCCGCTGGTCAGTACGAACCGGGCACCGCCGTCGACGGCGTCCCGCAGGGCCGCCTCGACGGCGTCGGCGCCGTCCGGGACCACCTGGACCGGACCGACGTCGTACCCGGCCTCGGCGAGCAGGCCGGCGGCGCGGGCGCCGGAGACGTCCTCGCGCTCTCCGGCCGCGCACCGGTCCGAGACCGTGATCACAACCGTCCGAATACCGTTCTGCATCCAGCCAGCCTACGTCCTGGGAGCGAGGACACGGTGCGGTCGCGCTCGTGCGGCCGGGGCGCCGGACCCGGGCTACGATCGCCTCGTCAGTTCAGTCGTTGAGAGAATGTGAATCGATGGGCGTCATCGACGCACCACAGTGGGTCCTGTCCGCATGGCGCAGGAGTCTGGAGGCGGTGGGTGCCACCGCCGACCGCGAGGCCATCGAAGCCCGCGGGGAAGCACTCATCGGCCGATGGTCCGAGCCGGATCGGATCCACCACAACATGAAGCGGCTCATCGGGGTGCTGGCCCGGGTGGACGAACTCGCCCCGGAGACCCACCACCCGGACATCGTGCGCATCGCCGCCTGGTACCACGGCGCCGTCTTCAACGCGGCCGCCCGCGAGGCCTACGCCCACCGGGGTGGGGTGGACGAGGCGGCCTCCGCCGCCCTCGCGCGCACCGAGCTCACCGAGCTCGGGGTCCCGGAGAAGGTCGTCAACCGGATCGCGGAACTGATCTCCGTGCTGGCCCGCCACGCCGCCCCGGCCACGGACATCGACGCCCAGGCCCTGTGCGATGCCGACCTCGGTGGCCTCGCGTCCGAGCCGCAGAAGTACGAGGCGTACCGGCGCGAGGTGCGCGAGGAGTACCGTCACATCCCGCAGCGGGACTACGTCGAGGCCCGGCTGAGGATCGTGACGAAGCTGCTCGGCCGGACCCATCTGTTCCGGTCCCCGCTCGGGCGGGACTGGGAGGACGCGGCCCGGGAGAACCTGAACGCCGAGCTGGCGCGCCTCACCAGCGAACTGGCCACCCTGCCTCCGCGCGCGGAGGATGAGCCGGATCCGAGCCGGGCGGACGTGGCACGTTCGGGGTCCGATCCGGACGCGGACGACGCCGGGTTCGGACTCTCCGACCAGGCGCCGGAGCCGCGGGACTCCGAGCGGGCGACCCGCACGGCGGTGCCGGACGTGGACCTGCCGCCGGAGCGTGCGCCCGCCTCCGACCGGTCCCGCGGCACGGAGGGTACGTGGCCGAACCGGCCGCCGTCGATGCGTTCCGCAGACGCGGAGCCGGAGGAGGACGAGGCGCAGCACGAGACCTCGCTGAGCCGGCCCCCACGGATGCCGGCCCGACAGCGCCCAACCTCGGACTGAGCGGGCGTCCACAGCGAGCCCGCTGGTGCCGCTGCCCGCACAGCGGCACCGCGGCCAACGCCGTGTCGGCTCGGTTGCTCCTAGCGTCGATCCTCAGGACCGCACACCTCGTGCGGTCATGAGATCGAGGAGACAGACATGACCCGATTCGAGGTCGATGCGGCCGAGGTGGCCAGGGCCGGTGCGGCGGCGCGCAGTTCGGCGACGATCATCAACACGGAGGTCAGTAACATGATGCGGCACCTCACCGCCCTGCAGTCGTCGTGGCGCGGCGGCGCGTCCACCGCGTTCGGCGCGCTGATCGTGGAGTGGCGGGCCACGCAGCAGCAGGTGGAGGCGAACCTCGAGCAGATCTCGCTGGCGCTGGATGCCAGTGCGCGCCAGTACGAGGACACCGAGTTCAACGCGACGCGGATGTTCTCCCGGTAGCACCGCCGGCGCCCGCCGCGGCGACGTGGCGGGCGCGGGCATCCGGCGCCCTACCCTGGAGCGGTGGCAGTCCTGATCGATCCGCCGATGTGGCCGGCGCACGGCACGTTGTTCTCGCACCTGGTCTCGGACGAGTCCCTGGCCGAGTTGCACGAGTTCGCGCGGCGGGCCGGGCTGCCCGAACGCGCCTTCGACCGCGACCACTACGACGTGCCCGCCCGTCGGCACACCGAACTCGTGGCGCAGGGGGCCCGGCCGGTCACCGGCGGTGACCTCATCCGTGGCCTACGTGCGAGCGGCCTGCGGGTGCGGGCCCGGGACCGACGCGAGCACCTCGACGTGGCGCTGACCCTGCGATGGCGCCTGCTCCTGCCGGGCAACGAGGCACTCGGCGCGGAACTTCTGAAGCGGTGGGGCGAGCCGCACCGGCACTACCACGACGGCACGCACCTGCTCGCCGTGCTGGAGGCTGCCGACGCGTTGTCCGAACCCGACCCGGCACCGACGACGGTGCTGCTCGCGGCCTGGTTCCACGACGCCGTCTACGCCGGGGTCGCGGGCCGGGACGAGCAGGACTCCGCCGGCCTGGCCCGGGACCGGCTCACCGGGTCCGGGGTCGCTGCCGCGGATGTCGACGAGGTCGTTCGGCTGGTGCTGCTGACCGCCTCGCACGCGCCGGAGCCGGGCGACACCGCGGGCGCGCTGCTCTGCGACGCGGACCTGTCCGTCCTCGGCCGCGAGCCGGCCGGCTACGCCCGCTACCTGGCCGCGGTGCGGGCGGACTACGCCCACGTCAGTGACACGGACTTCGCCAACGGACGGGCCGCCGTCGTCCGCCACCTGCTTACGTTGGACCCGTTGTTCCACACCGAACGCGGCCGGAGGCTGTGGGCGGAGCAGGCGCGTGCGAACCTGCTGGGCGAACTCCCGGGCTGAGACGGCCGTGCTCGTCAGATCAGGCGGCCGGCAAGGATCGAGCCGAGGTTCGTCACGCCATGGAACACCTGCGGCGGTGCGAACGCACCCAGCGGCTGCGCCAGCGGTCCGAGCAGATCGCCGCGCTGTCCGAGCGATAGTCGGTAGACCTCACCGCGCCGGTACCGGCCGAGGTTCGGGTACTGAGCGTCGGCTCCCGGGTGCAGGGAGAACTCCAGGGCCACCACGACCCCGTCCGAGAAGGGGCCACCGCGCGACCGGGAGTGTCCGTACTTGACGTCGACCGCGGCCAGGTCGACCCAGCGAACCGCCCATGGGTAGCCCTTCGGGTCCTGGTAGTCCAGACCCATCGGCCCGATCTCGAGTGCGCGCGCCCGGAGCACCTTGGGCATCGTCAGCAGCGGCAACAACCCGGCGAGCAGGAAGATCGCCCCGACGGCGATCGGCACGAAACCCTGGTCCGAGGCGAGCCCTCCGAACACCGCGACGAGCCCGACACCGAGCGTCAGCACGGTACCTGCGACCTGGATCAGGATGCCCTTGGCATTCGGCCTCAGGTCCACCCGGACCGGCGCCCCCGTGCCGGTCCGGTGTGGCGCCTGCGACTGCCACCCGGAGGATGCCCCCTGCACACTCCCCGACCAGCCGGGCTGATACCCCGGTTCCTGACTGCCTGCACCCATGGGACCCGAACCTAGTGCGCGGCCCAGCGTCGCAGCCATGGGCAGTCCTTCCCGCCCGAGACGAGGCGAAGACCCCCGGTCCAATCGGACCGGGGGTCTTCGTGTGATGCGTTCGACCGGCGCAGGGCCGGGCTGCGATCCCTAGGGGATCAGAAGCCCATGCCGCCCATGCCGCCCATGTCGTCGCCACCGCCGCCGGCAGGCGCAGAGGCCTTCTCCGGCTTGTCGGCCACGATGGCCTCGGTGGTGAGGAACAGGCCGGCGATCGAGGCGGCGTTCTGCAGAGCGGAACGGGTCACCTTGACCGGGTCGTTGATGCCGGCAGCGAGGAGGTCCTCGTACTCGCCGGTCGCGGCGTTGAGGCCGTGACCGTCGGGCAGGTTGCGGACCTTCTCCGCGACAACTCCGCCTTCGAGGCCGGCGTTGATCGCGATCTGCTTGAGCGGCGCGTCCACGGCCACGCGAACGATGTTCGCGCCGGTGGCCTCGTCACCCTCGAGGTCGAGGGTGGCGAACGCGGTGTTCGCGGCCTGGATGAGGGCCACGCCACCACCGGCGACGATGCCCTCCTCGACGGCAGCCTTCGCGTTGCGGACGGCGTCCTCGATGCGGTGCTTGCGCTCCTTGAGCTCCACCTCGGTGGCGGCCCCGGCCTTGATCACCGCGACACCACCGGCGAGCTTCGCGAGGCGCTCCTGGAGCTTCTCGCGGTCGTAGTCGGAGTCGGAGTTCTCGATCTCGGCGCGGATCTGCGACACGCGACCGGCGATGCTGTCGGCCTCGCCGGCACCCTCGACGATCGTGGTCTCGTCCTTGGTGATGACCACCTTGCGGGCGGTACCGAGGACCTCGAGGCCAACGTTGTCCAGCTTCAGACCCACGGTCTCGCTGACGACCTGGCCGCCGGTGAGGATCGCGATGTCGGTCAGCATGGCCTTGCGGCGGTCGCCGAAGCCCGGGGCCTTGACCGCGACGGACTTGAAGATGCCACGGAGCTTGTTCAGCACCAGGGTCGCCAGGGCCTCGCCCTCGACGTCCTCGGAGATGATCAGCAGCGGCTTGCCGGCCTGGATGACCTTCTCCAGCAGCGGCAGCAGCTCCTTGACGTTCGAGATCTTCGACTCGACGAGCAGCACGTAGGCGTCCTCCAGGACGGCCTCCTGACGCTCCTGGTCGGTGACGAAGTACGCGGACAGGTAGCCCTTGTCGAAGCGCATACCCTCCGTGAGCTCGAGCTCCAGGCCGAGGGCGTTGGACTCCTCGACGGTGATGACGCCCTCCTTGCCGACCTTGTCCAGAGCCTCGGCGATGAGCTCGCCGATCTGGGGGTCGCCGGCGGAGATGGCGGCGGTGGCGGCGATCTGCTCCTTGGTCTCGATCTCCTTGGAGGAGTCGAGCAGGGCAGCGGTCACGGCCTCGACGGCCTTCTCGATGCCGCGCTTGAGGGCGATCGGGTTGGCGCCGGCCGCGACGTTGCGCAGGCCCTCGCGCACGAGCGCCTGGGCGAGCACGGTGGCGGTGGTGGTGCCGTCACCCGCGACGTCGTCGGTCTTCTTGGCGACCTCCTTGACGAGCTCGGCGCCAATCTTCTCGAAGGGCTCCTCGAGGTCGATCTCCTTGGCGATGGACACGCCATCGTTGGTGATCGTGGGGGCGCCCCACTTCTTCTCCAGGACGACGTTGCGTCCCTTCGGGCCGAGTGTGACCTTCACGGTGTCGGCGAGGATGTTGAGTCCACGCTCCATCCCGCGGCGGGCCTCCTCGTTGAAGGCGATGATCTTTGCCATTCGGGTCTGATCCTCCGGTACTGGCTTTCGTAAGGCCGGTGCGATGCCCGCGACGGACGACGCCACCCGATGCGTTCATGTCCCGCACCGGCGCAGCGCCTCATCTCACTGACCAGGTGTTGTCACTCTCAAGGCGAGAGTGCTAACGCCATTATTGGCACTCTCACCCGGAGAGTGCAAGAAGGGCCCGACGGCGGAGGCACGGTTTCGCGGTCAGGTGAACCCGGGCGCGTGGTCGCCCCGGGCGACTCGGCGCGGATGGCCGTGACGCCGGTCACAGCGACCGTCGACCGGAACCGGTCGGCTACCTCAGGAGGCTCAGGCCGTCGAGCGCGGCGCCAGCGACGGCGACCGCACCTCGAACCGCCGGGCCAGTGCCCGCCGCGCCGCGTGGTGCCCGCCCATGCCGTGCACCCCTGGCCCCGGCGGCACCGACGCCGAGCACAGGTACACCCCGGGGATGCCCGCGGCGAACGGGTCCGTGCTGAGCCGTGGGCGCGCGGCCATGCCCCAGGTGGAGACGGCGCCGGCGGCAATGTCCCCGCCGATGTAGTTCTGGTTGTGCTCGGCCATGTCGGCGGCGGGCACGCACCGGGAATCGACGACGACATCCCGGAAGCCCGGCGCGAAACGCTCGATCTGCGCGGTGACGGCCTCCGTGACATCCACGGTGCTGCCCGACGGCACGTGGGCGTAGGCCCAGCCGGGTCGCAGCCCGGCGACGACCCGGCCGGGATCGGCCACGCTCGGGTCCGAGAACAGCACCATCGGCGTCGCCGCATGCGCGCCGTCGGCCACAAGGGACTCGGCGTACGCCATCTCCTCCCGGGTGCCGCCCACGTGCACCGTGCTCGCCGTCCCCACCCGGGGGTCCGCCCACGGCACCGGGCCGGAGAGCACATAGTCCACCTTCGCGGCGGCGTCGCCGTAACGGAACCGGGCCAGCGCCGCGCGGACCCGCTCCGGCATCCGCTCACCCCAGATCTCCAGCAGGGTCGCCGGAGTGGTGTCGAAGAGGTAGGCGCGTGCCCGCGGCAGCTCCCGCCAGGTCCGGACCCGGTGGCCGGTCTGGATCCGCCCGCCGTGCGCCTCGAGATCCGCACGGAGCGCGCCGATGATGGCCCCGGACCCACCGACGGGGATCGGCCAGCCGGCCGCGTGCGCGAGGGTGGCGAGCATGATCGCGGTGCCGGCACCGGCGAGCGAGGGCTGCGTGCTGATCGAGTGGGCGGCCACTCCGGTGAACAGCGCGGGGGCGACGTCGCCCCGGAACCGGGCCGACCAGGCTCGCGTGCCCTGCTCGAACAGCCGGGCGGCCGCTCCGACGGCCGCCCGCAGCCCGGTGGGCGTGAGCAGACCGGCCGGCAGGCTCCGGCGGTCGCCGAGCGCGAGCTCGGTGAGCACGGCCGAGTTCTCGACGAGGGGACCGAACAGGTCGAACCAGGCCGCGCCGTCGGGCCCCAGTTCGGCGGCCGTGCGCCCGAGCGAGCGGTACGCGATCCCGGCCGGACCGTCGAGCATCGGCTGCGCGTAGGCGGCCTCGGGGACCCGCAGGTCCACGCCGCGGGCGGCGAGGTCGAACTCGGCGAAGAACGGGCTGGCCAGCGCGAGCGGGTGCACCGCGGAACAGATGTCGTGGACCACACCGGGGGCGAGGCCGAGATCGAGGGTGCGGGCGCCGCCGCCGACGGTCTCCTCCGCCTCGAGCACGGTGACCTCGAGACCGGCCCGGGCCAGGGTGACGGCGGCCGCGAGCCCGTTCGGTCCGGAGCCGATCACCACGGCGTCCGTCTGTGCCCTCATGCTGCCATTGTCGCGCACCCGTGAGCGGGCCCGCGCCGACGCTCCCTGACTTAGGATCGACCGCAATGAGCTCCCGCCGTCGCAGATTCTGGACGCTCGCCGCCGTGGTCGCCGTGGTGGCTCTCGTCGGTGCTGCAGCAGCCGTGCGCGATCGCGGCCGCGTGGACGAGGTGGGCCTCTACACGCTCGGGATCGGGGTCCAGGCCGACGGATCGGTGACGACGATCCCCACGGACTCCGACGCCCACTACCTGCCCGGTACCCGGGTGATCGCCCCGGGCCCGGACGCGAGCGACGCCGACCGCGAAGCGGCCGAGGCGCTGGCCGAGGAGACGACGGCGTGGCTCGACGCGGGGACCGTGCCGGGCGCCGGTGGCCGGCACGAGGAACTCGTCACGGACGCCCTCCTCGACCTGCACACCCTGACGCTCGACGGCGGCGCCGCCGTCGCCGGGTTCTCGACCAAGTGGCGCTACGTCTGGCCACGCGACGCGTCGTTCGTGGCGGCGGCGCTCACCGTGACCGGCCACCACGAGGACGCCGTCGAGGTCTTCACGTTCCTGGACGGCGTGCAGCACCCGGACGGCAGCTTCGAGGCGCGCTACCTGCCGGACGGGTCCGGCCCACCCGATGCCCGTGGCCTGCAGACCGACGGCACCGGCTGGGTGCTCTGGGCGCTCGCGTACGTGGCGGACGTGCTGGGGCCGGGCACCGAGCGCGACGAGTTCCTGGCCCGGTTCACGCCGATGATCGAGCGGTCCACCGGCTATCTGCAGACCCAGGTGGCGAACCCGCGGTCGCTGCCCGCGCCGTCGGCGGACTACTGGGAGCACCGCGAGAGCGCCCTGACCCTCGGCACCGCGGCCCCGGTCCTGGCCGGCCTCGAGGCGTCCGCGCGGCTGTACTCCTGGCTCGGCCGGGACCCCGACGCCGCCGCGGTGGGCGCGGACGCCGACCGGCTCGAGCAGGCGGTCGTGGCGAACTTCGGGCAGACCGGGTACGGCCGCTACGCCGGCCGGTCTCCACGGGACGCGGCGACCGCGTTCGTGCTGCCGCCGTTCCAGCCCGAGGCTCTGCCGGGGGCGGCCGCAGCCTGGGAGTCCTCGATCGAGGAGATGGACAGGCCCGCCGGAGGCCTCGCCCCGGGCGGATCGTGGCCGGAGACCTCCATCTCCTGGACACCGCAGACCAGCCTGTACGCCTGGTCCGCCGCTGCGAACGGTGAGACCGACCGTGCCGACGGATGGCTGACGTGGATCACGCAGCACCGCACCCCGCTCGGGGCGATCCCCGAAAAGGTGGGGCCGGACGGCTCCCCCGCCGGCGTCGCGCCGCTGATGTGGTCCGCGGCCGTGGTTATCCTCACCGTCGCCGAGCTCGAGGGCAACGCTCCCTGAGCCCGACGGCGGAACTCGCCGCCTCCAGGTCCGGCCGCCTGGGGTGGGGCGTCAGTTCCGGAAGGCGTCGTCGCGCAGCACCACGACGATGCCGTTCGAGGCCGCCGAGGAGTCCTCGATGAGGTCGGTGACGCTGAGCAGCTCGCCGACGGCCGCAGCCTCCTCGGCCATGTCCGCGCTGGTGTAGAAGACTGCCGACGCGGTGGGCAGCTCGCGCGTGTAGTTGTCAGGTGTGACGGTCGTCCAGCCATCCTCGGTGAGGACTTCTGCGGCCTCCCCGGCCAGGCCGGAGATGCCGGCGCCGTTGAGGACGTAGACGGACAGGGCTCGGTCGAGGTCCGCCGGTTCGTCCGTGGTCGGGTCCACGGTGGGCTCCTCGGTGGCCGGGGGCTCCTCGGTGGTGCCGTCCGTCGGGGTCGGCTCGCCTGCCTCGGTCGTGGTGGTCGGTGCGGCGGTGGGGTCGTCCCCGCCGCCGAACCCGCCGGAGAGCAGGCGCACGGCCCCGAACGCGAGCGTCGGGGCGAGGATGATCACCAGGATGAACGGCAGGAACGCTCGCCATCGCGACTGCTGTGCGCGGTGCACGCCCTGTGGGGTCCGATCCGCGCCGAGGGCGTCGAACTCGTCCTCGGAATGCGGATAGTCCCTGTTACTCACACCGGAAGGTTAACGGCTCGGACAGGCTCAGAGTTCATTGCCGAGGCGGCGTGCCGAACGCTCGCGCTGGCGGGTGCTGCGCATGCGGCGCAGCCTCTTGACGAGCATCGGCTCGGCGGCGAGCGCCGTTGGGTCGTCGATCAGGGCGTTCAGGACCTGGTAGTACCGGGTCGCGGACATGTCGAAGAGCTCGCGGATGGCGGTCTCCTTCGCCCCGGCGTACTTCCACCACTGCCGCTCGAAGGCGAGGATCTCGGCGTCGCGTTCACTCAGTGTTGCTGCGTCCGAACTCTGCGTGGACAACACCCGCGCTGCCGACATCGTGCCTCCTCGTTCCCGGTTCCGTCGTGGACCGCCCATCCTGCGGCGACCCGTGGTGGTTCATAGTAGGGGCAAACGACACGCGTGTCATTCCTGCCGCGCCGGAGCCGCTGTGGTACGCGTGTAGCCCGATCGGTGTCGCTCCGCGCCCGTCGTCAGGCTCGTCGCGCTGGTCATGCCCTGGACCCGGATCAGCGCCGTGGAAGGTTGCCCACAGCCGTCGATCTGCCAGGGTAGACGGGTGAACAGCGTCAAGGAGGGCGGCCCGCGCCCGCTCACGGATCTGATCGACCCGGGCTGGGCCGCGGCCTTGGCCGAGGTGGAGCCGCAGGTGCATGCGATGGGCGAGTTCCTGCGGGGCGAGGTGGCCGCCGGGCGCGGTTACCTGCCAGCCGGGGAACACGTGCTGCGGGCGTTCACGAACCCGCTGGCCGATGTGAGGGTGCTGATCGTCGGGCAGGATCCCTACCCGACCCCGGGTCACGCCATGGGCCTGTCCTTCTCCGTGGCCCCCGACGTGCGACCGGTGCCGCGGTCGCTGCAGAACATCTACCGCGAGCTCGGCACGGACCTCGCTCTGCCCACCCCGGCCAACGGCGACCTGTCCCCATGGGCGGACGCCGGCGTCCTGCTGCTGAACCGGAGCCTGACGGTCCGACCGGGTGAACCGGCGTCCCACCGGGGCAAGGGCTGGGAGGCGGTCACCGACGCCGCGATCCGCGCGCTCGTGGCACGAGGCACCCCGTTGGTGGCGATCCTGTGGGGCAACGACGCCCGCTCCCTGACCCCGCTGCTCGGTCAGACGCCGATCGTCGCGAGCGCGCACCCCAGTCCCCTGTCCGCCTCCCGTGGGTTCTTCGGGTCGCGTCCGTTCAGCCGCGCGAACGCCCTGCTCGTGGAACAGGGCGGGCCGCCCGTGGACTGGTCCCTCCAGCCCTGACGCTGCCTCCGGCTGAGACAGAGCGTTCCGGGCGAGTCAGAGCATCACACCGCTCTGATTCGGCCGGGACCCTCTGGATCACCGCCTCGTCTCAGCGCAGCATCGTGGATTCTCGTAGCCAGGACCGCGGTGACCGGAGTAGGAAGGAGTGGTGAACCCCGTGCTGCACCCGGTCTCCGATCCCGCCCGCTGGTCCCGGTACGTCGCCTGCGGTGACTCCATGACCGAAGGCCTGTGGGATCCGGACCCGGACGACGCCGCCCAGGTCCGCGGCTGGGCCGACCAGCTCGCCGGCTCGCTGTCGGCACGCCGGGTCGACGCCGGCCTGGCCCCGCTGGAGTACGCGAACCTCGCCATCCGCGGGCGGCTCCTCGAACCGATCATCGCCGAACAGCTCCCGATCGCGCTCGAGGCCGAACCCGACCTGATCTCCCTCGTCGGCGGCGGCAACGACCTGCTCCGGCCCGGCTCCGACCCGGACCGGATGGCCGCGATCCTCGAGGACGCCGTGCACACGATCCGGCGGGCCGGGGTGGACGTGCTCCTCGCGACCGGGACGGACACCCGGCAGGCCGGGGTGCTGCGCGCCATCCGGGGCCGGGTCGCCACCTTCAACGCGCACATCTGGTCGATCGCCCGTCGGCACGATGCCTACGTGGTCGACGTGTGGGGGCTGCGGGCCATCCAGGACTGGCGGATGTGGGCACAGGACCGCATCCACCTCACCACCGACGGACACCAGCGGGTCGCGCAGGCGGCGCTGGTGGCGCTCGGTCTCACGCCCGACGACGCAGCCTGGGCCGATCCGTTGGCTCGCCTCGCGCCGGTCCCGACCGGGCAGCGGTTCCGTTCCGACGCGGAATGGTTCGTCCGCGACGTCTACCCATGGGCGACCCGCCGCCTGCGCGGCCGTTCCTCCGGGGACGCCCGTGTGCCCAAGCGACCACGGGTCGAGCCGCTGCCACCCGCCACGTCCGCAGCGACGCCGTCGGACGCCGTCCGCGAGCCGGTGCCACCTCCGGAGCCGTCCGGACCCGCCGACACCACGGTGCCGCGATGAGCGGCAACCGCCCGGACGGGTTCTCCTACCGCGAGGTGGGTACCGAGGTGCGGATCACCCACAACGGCCACCATGCCACGACCCTGCGCGGGGGTCGGGCCGCCGAGTTCCTACGCGAGGTCGAGCTCGGCGACCCCCAGGAACTGATGGCCCGGGTGACCGGCAACTACAAGCACGGGAACGAACGCACCGCGCGCAACCATCCGCGCAACCGGGGCCGCTGAGGCCAACTCCGCCGGTGTCGACCACCGCGTCGACCACCTGACACCGGCGGACGGCGACGTCATCGTGCGGCCCAGCACCCCGCCGTCGTCAGTTCGGACCGAGGTCTGCCGAGTACCAGTGCTGCGGCTGCATCCGGACCAGGAGTTGAACCCCGAAGCCGGCCGCCATCTCGACGTACGCGGCCGCGCCGTCGCCCAGGTAGCGGCGTGCGATCGCGAGGTGTTCGTCGTCCGTCGCCTCCCGGGACTCGGTGACCGGGCCCTCCACGCTCACGTACCGCACCCGCGGCGAGGACTGCTCGGCGAGCAGCGAGAACCGGCCGGCGGCTTCGATCAGGCGCGACTTGACGGAGTCCACCGGGGTCACCACCCACAGCGAACCGGCGGGCTGGTAGCCGTACCAGATCGGCACCACGAGCGGTCCGCGGTCCGGACCGGCGCCGACGGCGAGCGCGCCGATGTGGGGCTGGGCCAGGAACTCCTCACGTTCGGCCTGTGGCAGTCCCATGCTGTCTCCTATCGATCGGTGGGTGCCGTCGACGCTAACCGCGACCCCCGACATCACGGACCGCAGGAGATTCGCCACGAGCGAGAGTGCTGTGGTGGCGACCCCTTCCGCTCTCTCGCCGATCCCGGCACCGGCCCCAATGCCGAAAACCGGCGGACGCGGTCGAACCGGTGGAGACTGGAGCAAGGCAGGTGTTCGCAGGGAGGCGATCATGACGGACCAACCGGTAGTCACCGAGCGCGAGGCCAGGGCCGTGGCCGAACAGGCCCGGCAGAGCGAGTGGACCATGGACTCGTTCGCCAAGGACCTGTACCTCGGCCAGTTCCGCCCGGACCGGATCTGGCCCCGGCCACCCGAGGACCCCGAGCGCGAGGCCCGCGGCGACGAGTTCCTGACGACCCTGGACGCCCACCTGCGAGAACACGTGGACGGTCAGCGGATCGAGACCGAGGACCGGATCTCCGACGAGGACCTGGCCGGACTGATCGGGCTCGGCGTGTTCGGCATCAAGATCCCGACCCGCTACGGCGGGCTCGGGCTCAGCCAGGTGCACTACAACCGGGCACTGATGTTGCTCGGGACCGTGCACCCGAGCCTCGGCGCACTGATCTCCGCGCACCAGTCCATCGGGGTGCCCGAGCCGGTCAAGCAGTTCGGCAACCCCGAGCAGAAGGAGCAGTACCTGCGCCGGTGTGCTGAGGGTGCGATCTCCGCGTTCCTGCTCACGGAGCCGGACGTCGGGTCGGACCCGGCCCGGCTGCAGACCTCCGCCACCCGCACCCCCGAGGGCGACTACCTGCTCGACGGCGTGAAGCTGTGGACGACGAACGGCGTCCTCGCCGAACTGCTCGTCGTGATGGCGAGGGTCGCCCCGCACGCGGACGGCAAGGGCGGGATCACCGCGTTCGTGGTGGAGGCGGACGCCCCGGGCATCACCGTCGAGCGCCGGAACACGTTCATGGGACTGAAAGGCCTCGAGAACGGGCTGACCCGGCTCCACCAGGTGCGGGTGCCCGCAGCAGCCGTGATCGGCCGTGAGGGTCAGGGCCTGAAGATCGCGCTCACCACGCTGAACACCGGGCGGCTGTCCATCCCGGCGCTGTGCGTCGCGGCGAGCAAGTGGTCGCTCAAGATCGCCCGCGAGTGGGCGCTCGAGCGGGTGCAGTGGGGCCGGCCGGTCGGGCGGCACCCCGCCATCGCCCATCAGCTCGCGTTCATGGCGGCGACCACCTACGCCGAGGAGGCGATGGTCGAGATCGCCGGCGAGCTCTCCGACTCCGGCGCGGCCGACATCCGGATCGAGGCCGCGCTCGCCAAGCTCTGGTGCTCCGAGATGGCCTGGCAGGTCGCGGACCGGCTCGTGCAGATCCGGGGCGGGCGCGGGTATGAGACTGCCGCGTCCCTTGCCGCCCGCGGCGAACGGGCCGTGCCGGCCGAGCAGGTGCTCCGGGACCTGCGGATCAACCGGATCTTCGAGGGCTCCAGCGAGATCATGCACCTGCTGATCGCCCGGGAGGCCGTGGACGCGCACCTGTCCGTTGCCGGCCGGCTCATCGACCCGGACGCGGACCTGCCGGCCAAGGCCGAGGCGGCCAAGGCGGCGGCCGGCTTCTACGCCGGCTGGTTGCCGCGCCTGGTCGTCGGCCCCGGGGACTCCCCCACCTCCTACGCCGACCTCGGCCCGCTCGCCGGCCACCTGCGGTTCGTGGAGCGCACGTCCCGGCGGCTGGCCCGGTCGACGTTCTACGGGATGGCCCGCTGGCAGGGTGGCCTCGAGCACAAGCAGGGCTTCCTCGCCCGGATCGTCGACATCGGGGCCGAACTGTTCGCGATGACGGCCGTTTGCGCGCACGCCTCACGTCACGGCGGCGGGGCCGGCCCCGGCTCCCCGCAGGCCCTGGCGGACGCGTTCTGCCGGCAGTCGAGGCTGCGGGTGGCCGGGCTGCTGCGGGCCCTGTGGGTGAACACCGACGGCGCCGACGAGACCCTCGCGTCCGACGTGCTCGAGGGCCGCTACTCCTGGGCCGAGGCGGGCATCATCGATGCCTCCGAGGGCTCCGGCCCATGGATCACCGAGGCCACCCCGGGCCCGTCGGCCCGGGAGTCGGTGGCCCGCCGGTACCGCTGAGCGGTCGGCGGTCGGCGGTCGGGGCAGGGCAGGGCAGGGCAGGGCGAACTGTCCCCCTCGCCCGCGCAGCACTGGCGCGAGCATCAGTGGTGCGACTCAGACGCACTGGGTGCCTCGGAATCGCACCACTACGAGTCAGTCAAGTGCCGACCACCACACCACTCCCGTGAATGTGGCGGCCGGCCCCACCTAGCCCACCGGCGCCTGCACCGGCAGGTGCTTGGCCCACCACGCGAGGATGTGCTCGAACCGGGCGATGCGGTGCTTCGGCTGGCCGGACCGGCTCAACTCGTGGCCCTCCCCCGGGAACAGCAGGAACTCGGTCTCGACCCCGCGCCGCTTGAGCCCGACGTACCAGCGCTGCCCCTGCTCGATGGGGCACCGCCAGTCCTGCTCGGAGTGGATCACGAGGGTGGGCGTGCGGACCTTGTCCAGGTGCGCCATCGGACTCTGCGCTGCGACCGCCGTCGGGTCGTCACCGAGGTAGCGCCGCCCGAAGAACCAGCCGATGTCGCTCGAGCCCTCGAAGCTCACCGGGTCGAGGAAGCCGCGCTCCACGATCGCGGCCACGAACCGGTCCGTGCGCGTGGTCAGCCAGGCCGTCAGGTACCCGCCGTAGGACCCACCGAGCACGCCCACGCGATCAGCGTCGAGCCTGGGGTCGGCGGCCAGGGCCGCGTCAAGGAAGGCGAGCACGTCCGCGGTGTCCCGGTCACCGAACCCACCGGTGATCGCCCGGCCGTGCTCCTGCCCGTACCCGGAGGAGCCGCGCGGGTTGCAGAACACGACGGCGTACCCGGCCGACGCGTACACCTGCACCTCGTCGAAGAACGTCGGGGTGTACTGGGCGTGCGGGCCGCCGTGGATGAGCAGCAGCACCGGGTGTGGGCCGGGACCGGACGGCGCCACCACCCAGCCGTGCACGGGGTAGCCGTCGCCACTCGTGGCCTCCAGCTCGACCGGCTCGAGCACACCCGCCTCGGTACGCAGCCGGGCGGAGAGGTCGCTGACCCGGACCGGGCGCTCGCCCTCGACGAGCCAGAGGTCGCCGACACTGTCGACGGCGGTCGCGGCCAGCAGGATCTGGGCGCCGTCGTCGCTGATGTCGGCGCCGGTGACCTCGGCGGCGCCCTCGAAGACGGGCGTCAACTCACCGTCGGCCCAGCGCACGAGCTCGGTGGTGCCGCGCCGTTCACGGGTGAGCAGTACCCCGCCGTCGACGGCGAGGAACACCGTGCCCCCGAGGCTCTCGGTGACCGGGTCGGTCAGGCCCTCCAGGTCGGTGATCGCGGTCCCGTCCCAACGTCCGCGGTACAGGGCCGCCGAACGGCCGATGAAGTCCATGTCGTCGTCACCGAGGTCGGAGCGCAGCAGCCAGACGGCGTCGGCATCGTCGAACAGGACGACGCCGACGTTGCCGGGGCCGACGTCGAGAACGCGTGCCGCGGACGTACCAGTCGCGTCGTGGTGGACCAGCTCGGGCACGAGCGCGTCCGCGACCCCGCGGATCACGAGCAGCCCCGCACCGTCCGGGGTCCACACCGGGCTCCGGTGGTCCTGGGCGGCCGAGGTGACCTGCACCGGGTCGACCCCCGCCGTCGCCAACCGGCCAGGCACCTCGGCGCCATCGGAGCTGTTCTCGCCGGACCCCTTCGGATCGGAAGCCTGCCCCACGGACGGAAGGTCCGCCGTCGGGTCCGGCACCGCCGGCACGTCGATCACGAACACGTGCTGCGGCCGGTCCCCGTAGAAGCCGATGCCGTCGTTGCGGTAGGTGAACGTGGTGATGTGCCGGGGCGGTTCGGCGCCGGGGCCGACCTTCTCGTCGGTGCCGTACCGGCCGGCCTCGGGCACCCGGGCGGTGTAGGCGATCCGCTGGGAGTCCGGGGAGAACACCGGCCGGCCGGAGATCCCGGTGGGGTGGTCGGTGAGGAGCCGGGGTTCGCCGCCGCTGGTGGCCATGACCGCGAGTTGCGGCTTGCCGCCCTCGGGGGCGCGCACGAACGCGAGCCACTGCCCGTCCGGGGAGAACACCGGCTCGGAGTCCTTTGCGCCGTGCGTGAACGGACGCAGCGCGCCGGACGGCAGGTCCTGGCGCCACAGCGCGGTCCGGTAGGAGTCGTCCTCGACGTCGGTGCGGGTCAGCGCGACCACCGCCCAGGTGCCGTCGGGGTGCAGGGTCGGGGTGCCGGGCCGGGTGTACAGGCTCAGGTGTTCGGGACGCATCTCGCGAGCCTATTCCCGCCCGGGGACCGAATCCGAATGGGACCATGGATGGCACCACCATCACCGACGGGGAGGTCGAGTGTGAGTGCGGAGCAGCCGGTGCCGGCGCGGCGCGATGACGTCGGCGAGCACGACGACGATCTGGTCACCGAGGAGGTCGTCGAATTCGACGACGGCGTGGAGTACGTCCCGCCGCCGGCGCCACCGGGCGAACGCGAACCCGGGCCGAGGTGGGTCACGCCGCTGCCCACCGGCGTGCGGGCCACCTCGAACTTCGGTCCGCGCGGCGGGATCCTGCACGCCGGCGACGACTACGCCCCGCCCAAGCCCGCCCAGCAGGGCATCCCGGTCTTCGCGATCGCTGACGGCGTGGTGGTCGCGGCCAAGGTCAAGGCACTGAAGGGCCACTCCGGCAACGGCGTACTGATCGACCACGGCGGCAAGGTCCGGTCCTACTACGGCCACCTCGCGTCGTTCAAGGTCGGCGCCACACAGCGGGTACGCGCCGGGCAGCAGGTCGGCGTGATGGGCCACACCGGCAACGTCAAGCCTTCGGGCGCCGCCGGCACCCACCTGCACCTGGGGATCCTGGTCGGCGGCGCCTTCACCGACCCGTCCGTGTTCCTGACGGCCCGCGGGGTGAGGATCGGCAGTTCCGCCACCCACGGCACCGGCCCGATCACGCCCAAGACCCAGGGGCAGCCGAGACCGAAGGGCCACGACCCCGCGGTGGAGAAGATCATGCGGAACGCCCTGATCCCGCTCGGCTATTACCGGGGCCGGCCCGACGGTGTTGCCGGGGACCTGTACCGGGCCGCCGTCAGCGCCTATCAGCGGGCGCAGCGCTGGCCCAAGGGCGGGCTGCCGGCGCAGGGCTCCTGGGACGCGCGGACCCAGACCCACTTCGGCTGGACGAGAACGCTCCAGGCCTCGCTCAACGAGTGGGCGGGTACCGATATCGCCGTCGACGGGGACTACCTCGCCAGGACCGCCACGCGCGTCCTGGAGGTCATGACCCGCAACCATGGTGGTGCTTACCCGGCCACGGCCCGCGTCGACGGCGAGCCCGGGCCGGTCTTCTGCCGGATGCTCGGGATCGGTGCGCATCCCTGAGGCGGCGCGCCCTCACCTCACTCGCAACCGACGGGCTCGGCACCCAGAGGGCGAATGACGGCCCCGTGACCTCGGATCATCACGGCGGGAAACACGCCGGGCGGCTGATCTGGAGCCACCTGTCGGATTCGAACCGACGACCGTCCGCTTACAAGGCGGGTGCTCTACCAGCTGAGCTAAGGTGGCGCGCCCTCACGGGCTCCGGACGAGTCTGCCAGAGTCCGCGAGGGGGTGACCAAACGAGTTTCACGCCCCGCCGGCGGCGGCCTCGATCGCCTCGCGGAGCACGCCGGGCTCCGTCCAGGTCACGTCCAGGACTTCGCCGTCGAGCAGGACCTGCGGGGTGGACCGGTTGCCGGTGTCCCGCTCCATCTGGTTCGTGGCGGCCTCGACCCACTCCGGGTACTGGCCGTCGGTGAACGTGTCGATGGCTTCCTGCGGCACGCCCGCGTCCGCGGCGATCTCGGCGAGCTGGTCGTCCGAGAGCGCCACGAGCTCCTGCTCCTGGAACGCGAAGACGGCGTCGATGAACGCCGCGAACTGCCCGGGGGCGTAGTTCGCGACCGCCGCGGCGGCGATCGCGGACCGCTGCGAGGCACCGGCCGCGCCGGGGTCAACGATCGCGACCGGGTGGTAGACCACGGTCAGGTCGCCGGCCTCGCGCAGCTCGGTGAGGTCGGCGGCGTTGACCGCCTCGAACTCCACGCAGTGCGGGCACATGAAGTCGAGGTAGGCGTTCAGCACCGGGGCACCATCGTTGGCAGTGCCCGCGGCACCGTCGGCACCGACACTGATCCCGCCGTGCAGGTCGGAGTTCGCCGGCCGCACCTCGACGTCCTCGAGGTAGGACTTGTTCGCCTGCTGGGCGATCAGGATCCCGGCCGCCACGATCAGCCCGACGAGGGCGACCGCGCCGGCGATCAGGATGGCGCGGGTACGCCGTTCCTTCTGCGCCTGCTCGGCCCGGATCCGCTCCGCCTCCGCCCGGGCGCGATCCCGGGCGGAGGCCGACGTGGCCTTGTTCGACCGCGACGCCATGTCGTCAGGCGGCGTCGGTGACGGCGGCCAGGAACGCGCCCGGCTCCGTCCAGTTGCCGCTCCAGTCCTGACCGTCGATGTGGATCGTCGGGGTGCCACTGACGCCGTCGCGCTGTGACTGCTGGGTGGCCACACCGACCCAGTCGGTGTAGGTGCCCGCCGCGAGGGAGTCCGCGACCTCCTGGGACACGCCCGCCTCGACGGCGATCGCGACGATCTCCTCGTCGGTCAGGCCCGGGCCGCCCTCGGCCGGCTGGTTCGCGAAGAGGGCCTCGGCGAACGGCAGGGCCATGGCCGGCTCGGCCGCCGAGACGGTCGCGAACGCGTTCGCGGCGCGGGTGGAGTACATGGTGCCCGCCGACGCGCTGTCCAGGTTGGCGAGCGGGTGGTAGGTGATGGTGGCCGTGCCGTCCGCGGCCAGCGCGGCCACGTCCTCGCCGTTGACCTGCTCGAACTGACCGCAGTAGGGGCACAGGAAGTCGAGGTAGACGTCGACCTCCACGGCGCCCTCGTTCGGGCTGCCGGCGCCCTCGGCGCCGATCGGGATGCCGCCGTGCAGGTTCGAACCCGCGGGGACCTCACCCTCGAAGTCCGAGAGCAGGGTCCGCCCTGCGGCCTGGTAGATGAAGAAGCCGGCGGTCGCGATCAGCGCGATCACGAGTACGACGGCGCCGATGAGGATGCCGCGGTTGCGCTTCTCGCGCTTGGCCGCCTGCTCGCGCAGACGGGCCGCCTCGAGTCGGGCCGCCTCGCGGCGCTCCTCGCGGGTCGCCTTGGGGGTGTTCGCTGCCATGGGAGTCGTCCTTGTCCTGGGTGCGCGGCGTCTGGCCGCTGCGGGTGCGGAGGGCGTGCTGGTCGGCTGCGGTTTCCGCGCGCCTACGCGCACACCGGCGGACCGCGGCGCAACACCTGCCGCGAGGGACGATCGGCGGCCACGGAGTTGGCCAGCCAGTCGACGAACATCTGCCCGACGGCGGGGGTCGCCCTCGGTCGTTCGGGTCGCCGCGAGCGCAGCAACATCGCGATGCCGTCGCGGACGGCGGCCGCGGCCTTCGCCAGCCAGTGCCCGACGGCGACGGCGGCCAGGTTCGCGAGCACGGCGGTCGCCGCGAGCGCGGCGAACACCCCGAGCAGGGTGGCCGTGTGTGGCCCGAAGCCCACGTACCCGGTGGGACAGTCCGCGACCCCGCGCATCTGCGCCACGTTCTGGGCGACGAACCCGATCAGGCCGGTGCCGCGCACGCACTCGCTCGAGCGCAGCAGCGCGGTGAAGCCGGCGGTCAGTGCGGGCCAGGCGAGCACGGTGGCGACGAGCAGGGCAGGGGACGTCGGGCGCGCGAGTGCGCGCACACGCCTGCTCCAGCCACCGGTCACGCCCCACAGGATACGGCGCGCACCTGATGGATCGGAATGGGGGTCTGATCACATCCCTGTCGATGCGCGCACCACCTCCTGCCCTCACGCAGTACATCCCGCCCGAGACAGACCGGTAGAACCGTCTTGCTGAGGCACCAGGTACTGCGTCAGCGCCGCAGGACCTGCCCGGGGCGCCGCGAGCTGTCGCCGGACACCACGGTCGGACTCAGAAGCGAGGGATCGGTGGCTGCTCGAACGGCGCCCAGTCCGCGTCGGCGCTGCCGAGGAGCAGGAGCGCCGCGGCCGTCGCCAGCAGGGCGAGCGCGACGGCGACCCAGGCCCAGGCCCCGCGCACCCCTGGGGCGAACACCGCGAGCACCGACCGGGCCCCCTCCCGCGCGTGCCCGCTCGACGGGGTCCACCACAGCAGCAGCGTCACCACCGCCACGACGGCGGGCACCACGAACTTCAGTGGCACCGACGGCGACGCCAGCCCCCACACGATGACTCCGCCGAGCCCGGCGACGATCAGGCCGGGCAGGGTCAGCAGCGCGGAGAGGACCAGGTGCCACGGGGAGGCGAGGCTCGCCGTGACCAGGTCCCACTTGCCCGGGCCGCGCCGGATCCGTCGCCCGCGCAGACCCCGCGCCGCGGAGCCCACGGTGCCGACGAGCAGGAAGACGGCGAGGAACACCAGCAGCGTCCAGGACGGCCAGAGCGCGCCGAGCCCGACGGCGGCCAACCACCAGGCGCCGGTCACGCCCGGCCGCGGCTTTGCGGGGATGGCCCAGGCGGGCCACTGGCCGGGGACCTCACCCTGGCCGGGCGGCCCCAGATGGCCGGGCTGGTCGAGCAGTTCCCCGGAGGTGGTCGGCTGCCAGGAGGGGTCCGACGGCGTGGGCCGGCTGGGCGGGCCCGCAACCTGGCTGGGTGGTTGCGCCACGTACTGCTGCGCCACCTGCTGCTGCGGGATGGGCTGCTGCGACAGGGGTGACGCGGTGGGCTGGACCTCGCGCAGCGGGGTCGCCTGCGTCGGCGGGTACTGCTGCCGCAGGGCGAGCGGCATCACGGCGGTCGCCGGGCGGTCGCCCGGCTGCGGATCGCGCGGCCCCGAGGTGCCATCGGCGCCGGACTCCGTCTCGGAGCCGGCGGACGGCGCGTACGACGGCGGTTGACCGCTCGGCGGCCGGTACGACGGCGGCTCCTCGCCCAGCGCGGTCGTGCGGACCCCGGCCGGCGAGTACGACGGCGGCACCTCGCCCGCACCGGTCGCGCCGCCCGCCGGCGAGTACGACGGCGGTAGGTCATCAGCACCGGCCGACGGCAGATACGACGGCGGTGGGCCACCCGGCGCAGCAGCGTGGGCCGCGCCGCCCAGAGCACCCGCCGCACCCAGTGCGCCCGCCGCACCAACGGCGCCGGCTGCAGGCGACCGACCGGCGGAGCCCTCGCCGTCGTAGGTGTCACCGTCGTAACCGGCACCGTCGTAACCGGCACCGTCGTCGCGGTCACGACCCGAGGAACCCGCGCCGTCGGCACCGGCCAAGCCTCCGCCGTCGGGCCCGTGGCCACCCTCGTCCCAGTCGCCGGGTGCCAGCAGCGACGTGACCTCCCGGCCCTCGGCGTGATCGGTGAGTGCGCGCAGCACGGTCTCGGCGCCCATCCGACGGTCGGGGTCCGGGTGCAGTGCACGGCGGAGCACCTGCGCGACCCGCGGGTGCAGGCCCGCGACGTCCGCGCGGCCGGCCTCGACCCGCATCAGCACCCCGGGGCCGCGCCCGAACGGTGGCCGACCGGTGGCCGAGTAGACGAGCACGGCGGACCAGCCCCACCAGTCCCCCGCGGACCCCGGGTCGGCGCCGCGCATCACCTCGGGGTCGACGTATCCGGGGGTGCCGGTGACCATGCCGGTCTGGGTCAGCCGGGAGTCGTCGGCGAGCTGGGAGATGCCGAAATCGATCACGACGGGGCCGTCATCGGTCAGCATCACGTTGGCCGGCTTGAGGTCCCGGTGCACCACACCGGCGGCGTGGATCTCCTGCAGTGCCTGCGCCAACCCGTTCGCGAGGCCCGCCAACTCCTCGGCGTCCATCGGCCCGTGCTCGACGATCGAGTCCTCCAGCGACTGCCCGTCGATCAGCTCGGTGACGATGAACGCCTCGTCGGAGTCCGCCTCGGCGTCCAGCACCCGGGCGACGTGCTCCCCACGGACCCGGTGCAGGGTGGCCACCTCCCGGCGCAACCGCTCCCGGGCCGCCTCGTCCGCGCTGAACACCGGGTGCAACAACTTCACCGCGACGAACCGGTCCTCGGCGTCGAGGGCCTTGTACACGGTGCCCATGCCGCCCGCGCCCAGCCTCGCGAGCAGCCGGTATCCACCCACCTCACGCAGTGGGGAGGAGACCGGGCGCTCGTCCATATCGGCAACCTACGCCACCATCCGGGGCGGCCGGGGGCGGCCCGCCGCTCGGCCCACGCATGGCCGCCCTCGGGCAGATCGGGCGGCGCCCCGATAGCCTGGGGCCACGCCACTGAAGAACTGAGGGATATGTCCGGCACTCACGATTTCGTCGTTGTCGCCAACCGCCTGCCCGTGGACATCCAGAACGATGTCGACGGCGAACGTACCTGGACCCGCTCGCCCGGCGGTCTCGTCACGGCGCTGGCACCGATCATGAGGGCCAAGGGCGGGGCCTGGGTCGGGTGGTCCGGTGCCGCGGACACCACGATCGAGCCGTTCGAGGCGGACGACATGTGGCTCGCACCCGTGCCGCTGTCCGCCAAGGAGATCGCCACCTACTACGAGGGCTTCTCGAACGCGACCCTGTGGCCGCTCTACCACGACGTGATCGCCGATCCGGAGTACCACCGGGTCTGGTGGAACGCCTACCTCGAGGTGAACCGCCGGTTCGCGGAGGCAGCCGCGGTGAACGCCGCCGAGCACGCCACGGTCTGGGTCCACGACTACCAGCTGCAGCTCGTGCCGCAGATGCTGCGGCGGCTCCGCCCGGACGTGCGGATCGGGTTCTTCAACCACATCCCGTTCCCGCCGGTTGAGCTGTTCGGCCAGCTGCCCTGGCGCAGGCAGGTCATCGAGGGGCTGCTCGGGGCGGACCTGGTCGGCTTCCAGCGCACCGGGGACGCGGCCAACTTCCTGCGCGCCGTGCGCCGGTTCACCTCCTACGGCACCCGCGGTCAGGTCATCACCATCGGCAAGCACTGGACCCGCCCGGAGCGGCACGTGCGGGCCGCGACGTTCCCGATCTCCATCGACTCGGCGCAGCTGGACGAGCTCGCCCGGACCGAGGCCGTGGAGAAACGGGCCGCCGAGATCCGCTCCGAGCTGGGCGATCCGGACGTGCTGCTGCTCGGCGTCGACCGGCTCGACTACACGAAGGGCATCCGGCACCGGATCAAGGCGTTCGGAGAGCTGGTGGCCGAGAAGAAGCTCACCGTGCCCGCGGCCGCGCTGGTACAGGTGGCCAGCCCGAGCCGGGAGCAGGTGGATGAGTACAAGACGCTGCGCCACGAGGTCGAGGTGATGGTCGGGAACCTCAACGGCGAGCACGGCTCGCTCGGGCGCGCGGCCATCTATTACATGCACCACTCCTACCCGCAGGAGGAGATGGCGGCCCTGTACCGGGCGGCGGACGTGATGCTGGTGACCGCGCTACGGGACGGCATGAATCTGGTCGCCAAGGAGTACGTGGCCGCCCGCAGCGACCTCGGCGGGGTCCTCGTGCTCAGCGAGTTCGCCGGTGCCGCGGACGAGATGAGCCAGGCCCTGCTGGTCAACCCGCACGACATCGAGGGCATGAAGTCAGTGATCATGAGGGCCGCCACCATGGATCCCCGGGAGGGGCGCCGCCGGATGCGCGCGTTGCGCAAACGCGTCCTGGAGCACGACGTCGCGCACTGGGCGAACTCGTTCCTGTCCGTGCTGGAGGCGGTGCCGCAGCGGACCTCACACGTCTGAGCCCGCACCCGCATGAAGGCGCGCAAGCACGGCCATGCGCGCGATCACGAGCCCGAGGAGTACTGCATGGATGACACCCTGAGTGCGGCGCTCGACGACTTCGCCGCATCCTCGCCGATCCTGATCGCCCTCGACTTCGACGGCTGCCTCGCTCCGTTCGAGCAGGATCCTGCGAACTCCCGCCCGCTGCCGGAGTCCTCCGCCGCCCTGGCGCGGCTCGGCGCCGACCCGGGCGTGCAGCTCGCGCTGGTCTCCGGCCGACCGGCCGCGGACCTGCTCACCCTCGCCGCGCCGTCCGCCGGCACCTGGCTGGTCGGCAGCCACGGCGGGCAGACCGGCGAGGTCGGCGCCGACGGCACCCTGCACCTGGACCCCTTCGAGCTGACGACGGCGCAGGCCGAGCTGCGCGCCGCCGTCGCCGACGCGCTGGCCGAGCTGGCCGCGGCGTACCCGGGCGCGTGGGTCGAGAACAAGCCGGCCGCGGCAGCCCTGCACACCCGAGGGCTTCCTCCTGCGGCTGCGGACGAGGCGCTCTCCGCGGCGATGGCGGGACCGGGCGCGTGGCTGGGGGTGCACCCGATCCGGGGCAACCAGGTCGCCGAACTGGCGGTGCTCGAGGTGACCAAGGGGCAAGCCCTCGAGCGCCTGCGGGCGCGGCCGCTCGGCGGCCCACCGGCACCACCGCGGGAGGCGAGCGCACCCGGGGAGGTGACCTCCGCCGTCGGGCCCCGGGTGCTGTACGCCGGCGACGACGTGACCGATGAGACGGCGCTGGCCACCTTGCGTGCGGGCGACGTCGGCGTGAAGGTGGGCGAGGCCCCGACGGTCGCCGGCCACCGCGTCGCGGACGAGCGAGCGGTCGCGCGGATGCTGACGCATCTCGCGGACCGGAGGGCGACGCAGACCACACCGTGACGTGTGGCACAATCGGTCCTGGCTCGCAACGATTGCGAACCGTGTCAGCGGAGACACTCTGACACCTTTCACAACGGATCGTCCGGCACGTACCTGCCGGTGAAGGGAAAGACCAACATGGCATCGGTCACTTTCGACCAAGCAACCCGGGTGTACCCGGGCCAGGAGCGTCCCGCGGTGGACTCGCTCAACCTCGAGGTCGGCGACGGCGAGTTCATGGTGTTCGTCGGCCCGTCCGGCTGCGGGAAGTCCACCTCGCTGCGGATGCTCGCAGGCCTTGAGGACGTGAACTCCGGCCGCATCCTCATCGGCGACCGCGACGTCACCGACGTCCAGCCCAAGGACCGCGACATCGCGATGGTGTTCCAGAACTACGCGCTGTACCCGCACATGTCCGTGGCGGACAACATGGGCTTCGCCCTGAAGATCGCCGGCACCCCGAAGGCGCAGATCCGCGAGCGCGTCGAAGAGGCCGCGAAGATCCTCGACCTGACCGAGTACCTCGACCGGAAGCCGAAGGCGCTCTCCGGTGGTCAGCGTCAGCGTGTCGCCATGGGCCGCGCCATCGTGCGTCAGCCCCAGGTGTTCCTCATGGACGAGCCGCTGTCCAACCTGGACGCCAAACTCCGCGTCCAGACGCGTACGCAGATCGCGTCGCTGCAGCGTCGTCTGGGGGTCACCACCGTGTACGTGACCCACGACCAGACCGAGGCACTGACCATGGGCGACCGCATCGCGGTCCTCAAGGACGGTCTGCTCCAGCAGGTCGGCACCCCGCGGGAGATGTACGACACCCCGCAGAACGTGTTCGTCGCCGGCTTCATCGGCTCCCCCGCGATGAACCTGGGCACCTTCTCCGTCGCGGACGGCAAGGCGAACCTGGGCGACACGCACATCCCGCTGACCCGGACCACGATCGACGCGCTCACCGAGGCGGACAAGGGCGAGATCACCCTCGGCTTCCGTCCGGAGTCCCTGGACGTCTCGACCGAGGGCGAAGAGGGCGCGTTCGGCATCAACGTGAACCTCGTGGAGGAACTCGGTTCGGACGCGTTCGTCTACGGCCAGCTCTCCGCAAAGGAGGTCGCCGAACACGTCACCTCCGGCGCCGGCGAGGCCCAGCTGATCGCGCGCGTCGACCCGCGCCGCCCCCCGATGAAGGGCGACAAGATCTGGGTCAAGGTCCGCCCGGGCGAGGCACACGTGTTCTCCTCCGCCACTGGCGAGCGTCTGCCGGCCTGATCCACAGCAGTACACGAGGGGGCGGGTTCCTGACGGGGCCCGCCCCCTCGCGTGTGCCCCGGTTGGTCCGCCCGGCACCGGCGCACACGTTCACCGGCCGAACCTGAGAGACTTCTTCCATGCCTCAGTCCCTGCAGATCACGGCCGCGGCCCCGGACCCGGCGCTGCTGGACCTGCCCTGGCACGTACCGCTCGAGGAGTGGCCCGAGTCGCACCTGGCCGCGCTGCCCCGCGGGATCTCCCGGCACGTGGTCCGCTTCGTGAAGCTCTCCGGACGGGTCATCGCGGTCAAGGAGATCGGTGAGTCCGTCGCCTACCGGGAGTACGCGCTGCTGCGCGACCTGAACCGGCTTGATGTGCCGTCCGTGGAACCGGTCGGGGTCATCACCGGCCGCACCTCCCCCGACGGTGAGCAGCTGAACTCGGTCCTGATCACCAAGCACCTGAAATTCTCGCTGCCGTACCGGGCCCTGTTCAGCCGCTACCTGGCCCCGGACATGGCCACGCGCCTCATCGACGCGCTCGCCGTGCTGCTCGTGCGGCTGCACCTGACCGGTTTCTACTGGGGCGATGTGTCCCTGTCCAACACCCTGTTCCGGCGGGACGCGGGCGAGTTCGCCGCCTATCTCGTGGACGCCGAGACCGGGGACCTGCATGACACGCTGACCAAGGGCCAGCGGGAGTACGACCTGGAGATCGCCCGGGTGAACATCATCGGCGAGCTCATGGATCTGGCCGCCGGGGACCTCCTCGTGGACGACGTGGACACCGTCGCGGTCGGTGAGATGATCGTGCAGCGCTACGAGGAGCTCTGGAACGAACTGACCGGCGCCGAGGAGTTCGGAGCAGCCGAACGGTGGCGTGTCGCGGACCGGATCCAGCGGCTGAACGAGCTCGGCTACGACGTCGGCGAGCTGCAGATGACCACGGACGTGGACGGCACCACGGTGCAGATCCAGCCGAAGGTGGTCGACGCCGGTCACCACCACCGCCGGCTGATGCGGCTGACCGGCCTTGACGCCGGGGAGAACCAGGCGCGCCGCCTGCTCAACGACATGGACACCTACCAGGCGGCCACCGACCAGCAGGGCGAGGACGAGGAGTTCGTGGCGCACGAATGGCTCTCCGAGGTGTTCGAGCCGACCGTGCGTGCCGTCCCGCGGGACCTGCGCGGCAAGCTCGAGCCGGCAGAGGTCTACCACGAGGTGCTCGAGCACCGCTGGTTCATGGCGCAGAACGCCGGCCATGACATCCCGCTCGCGGATGCGCTGGCGTCCTACGTGGAGAACGTGCTGCGGCACCGCCCCGACGAGGAGGCCATCCTCGGCCTCGACACCGCGACCCTCGCCGCGATCGAACCGGACTGACGCTACGCGGGGCACGCTCCGCCGTCGGCCGTCGGTGCCCGTGCGGCTACGGGCGCGCCGGGTCCGGCTCGGCGAGCACCGCGGGAACGGAAGTGCCGGCCAGGAGGTCGGCGATGTCCACCCGGGCGCCCGTGCGGCGCGAGTCGTTCGCCGCGATGCCCACCAGCACCGACCGCAGTCCGTCCGCGAGCCCGGCGGGGCGGCCGAGCGGATCGACGGCTGGGCCGCGAAAGACGTCGGTCAGGAGCCGGCCGTCGGCACCGCCGTGCCCGCCCTCGCCGACGGGGATCGGGACCTCCTGCGCGACCTCCCAGTGCCGCTGCACGAGCAGTCGCTGCCCACGGGCACGGACACCATCCGCGCCGGCCACGTTGGCTGGGGAGTTCGCGTCGAGGATCGGATGGCCGTCGGCGTCCGGGACAACGGCCGAACGCTCCACGACCTCGAGCTCGGCGCGCCCCTCGGTGCCGTTCGCCGTCACCCGGTATCCCTCCCACGGCGAGTGGGCGTTCAGCGAGTAGGTGAGCACTGCGCCGTGGCCGTAGCCGACCATCACGGACATGTTGTCGTCGATGGAGATGCCCGCCGAGAACACGTCGACGTCGCGCAGGTACCCGTCGTGGTGCTCGGCCTCGTAGTACAGGCGCCGTAGCTCCGGGTCGGTGCGCAGGTCGAGGGCGAACGGGTCCCGGGCGGGTGGGTCCACGGTGCCGCGG
>NZ_CACRYJ010000033.1 GCF_902703175.1 Occultella aeris
TACGGACCTTCGACAAGTCGTATCTTCCCAGGTCAGAAGGGCATTCTCACGCCCCCACGCCACCGACAACACCTAGCCCATCGGTGGATCGAGGCTTAGTGTTCGCCTCTGATCTCTTCCGGGGACCGCGCCAACGACCACTCGTCGCGTTACGGCCCAGGCCCGCGCCAACGGCTCAGAGGGCCCAGTCAGCCCGGTGGCCGGGCCCGTGGCAACTCTCACCTACCTTACTTATAGGTTCGGCCCGTTGACGTTCGACGGTGGTAGTTGGGGCGGGTCGTAAGGTCTATCCGTTGGGTCCTCGGGCCGTCGTAGCTTCCCTCGCGCCTCGCCTAGGCGCTCGGGGAACTTGGGAGCGTCGGGCCGGGTGTGGCGTTCGAGCCAGCGCGAGTCCGCCTGCCGCAGTTGCGATCTGTACGTGTCAGCTTCGAGTAGCGCTCGGATCTCGTTTGGTGGGATGGAGTTCAGGGCTGCCGCACGAATCGTCGCGCTGAGGCTGTCACCGGTGGCCCGCTCCGCGATCTCGAAGACGACGGAGACGTGGTGTCCGGCGGCGTACAGCGCTGCCGCGGTGAGGCCGACGAGAGGGTCGACGTCGTCGGGGTGCGCGATGCGGGTGGCTTGCACCAGTGCCTCGACTCGCTCGGGGCGGCTGTAGGACTCTCGGAGGAGGCTGTCTCGCACGACTGCGCTGCGGGCGATGTGCGCGAGCCGGGAGGCGCTGAGGTCTCTGGCTCCTTCGCGGCCGGCCATCCCGTCGATCGTCCGAAGCGCCACGTCGCGACGTAGCGATGGGCTCATGGAGTCGAGACGCTTCCGGTCGCCGCTCATGATTCTGGTCGCGTGGACGCCTTGGCCGGGCCCGTTCAACGGAGCGTAGCGCTCGACGAGCTCATCGAGATTTGCGGCCGGTGCTGGTTGCCCGGTAGCGATGGCCCATACCGGAGGCGGTGGCGTGTCCTGCCAGATGGCCTGGCCCGGCCCTCCAACGCGGTAGCGGTCCTGCTGGAGGTCGACGGTGATGGCTGTGTTGGCAATCCATGGCAGACGGTTGATGAGCGCGGCGGTGAGCGCTTTCGCGGTTGCTGAGGCTTCCTGGCCATAGGCGAGCAGGATGACTCCGTCGGAGTCCTGGCGCAGTGCTGGCTCGATGACAGCCCGCGCCGCCCTCGGGGCGAGTCCGGGTGTGACAGCGGGGGGCAGGACCCCCACTCGCCGCAACTCACCCGCCTCTGAGACGATGAAGTAGCCGATGCATCCTGGGGTGGGCTGGTAGCCGGCGTAGTAGGGCAGTGCGGCAACGACGTCACCCGCACCAAGCCTCTGGCGCGGCGGAACGGCTGGCACACTCATGCCGGTGGATCGTCGGGCGAACTGTAGGGGTCGATGTAGACCTCCCCCGGTCCGAAGTCGACGAAGGTGCCTGGCGGCACCGCGTCGCCGGGGTCGGCGGCGGCGACGAGTCGTTGCACAGCGTCCTCGAATTCGCTTGCCTGTTCGGGTTCTGACATGAGCGGGTCTCCTCGGCGTGTGTGTGTGTTCCAGGCTAGAACTCGGGTCCGCCGACGTCCGGCATGGGCGGCGGGATTGTGGATAGGTCGGGATGTTCCGGTCGTTGCCGCGCCCTTCGTGTGGGCTCGGTCTGGCGGGTCCACTCTTCGTCTGCGCTGCGGAGCCCTTCCGGGACCGTCCTTGCGAGGATCTCGCTGACTCGGTCTGGGGGTACGCCGGCACGGATGGCCGCAGTGATTAGGCCCGCGAGGCGCTCGTCGCCGGCGTGTTCGAGGACGGCGTCAGCTTGTGCCTGCCGACCGGACAGGTACAGGGCCGCTCCCGCCGCGCTTCCCAGTACGGGCCGATGGGGAACGGGAGCACCCCGGTACACCTGGACCAACGCCTCGGTTCTGGCCGAACTCGGGTAGGCGTGAACGATGATCGAGCCTCGGACGTCTCTGTCCTGGACCAAGTGTGCGACCTGCGCAGCATCGAACGGCTTGGGTGCACGGGCTGCGATGCGGTCAAGACTACGGCGGGCGATGTCGATACGCAGGGACGGGCTGAGACGGTCGAGTCGGACCGCTTGATCACCTGCCAGCGGGTCGATGGTCGGCTGATCCAGTGGGGCGTAGCGGGCGCGCATCTCCTCACGGGTGGCTGCCGCAGGGGGCCGGCCCAGCACGGCAAGATCGGCCGGCGGCTCGGGCATGGGACGCCATCTCGCCCGGGGGTGGTCGAGCAGCACGTACTGACCTTCGTTGATGTGCATCTCGTGGTGAGACAGGCCGGGATTCACCTGCGCGGACATGGCACCGAATGCGCGTGCCCTCGTGGCTCCCTGCGGCCCGTACCCGACAACGAGTAGTTGATCTGCTCCGGAGGTCGTTGCGGCCCGTTCTATGGCCATGGCGACGTCGGCGGGGTCGTTGTCTTCCCAATCGATCGCGGCGGTGAATGTGATGAGTCGATCATCGATCATGCCCAGGACCGCCACGTGCTTGGAGTCCAGTTGGTAGCCAACGAGGCTGGGGATCATCGCCAGGATGTCGCCCGCAGTCGAGATGTGCACAGTGGGTCTGGGTTCACTCATCGTCGTCGACCTTCCGTCGGCATGCGAAGACCAAGGGGTTAGGTGTGGGCGCCCGACGTTCGGGTCCCTCGGTTGTGATGTTTGTGAGCCGGGCCGCTCCAGTGCCAGGAGGTCAGCACCCGGCCGAACGCGTTGCGAACAAGAACGGCATCAGCCGAGGCCCGGCCCTTCGCTGGGGGTCGGCGGGTCAGCCTGCTGCATGACTTGCGGCGGGTTCTCGCGGCTGTGCCCGACGGGGCTCAACGCGTCCGGGCTGTCGACAGCTCGTCTGGCGACGATGAGTTCGGGCTCGACGTCGGAGGCGGGGTCGATGAAGGGTGCGGCCGGGTCTGCGATGGCGCTGACCATGCTGTCGAGTTCCTCTCGGGCCGCCGCCAAGTCCTGCAGAACCTGTTTGATTGGTACTGGATCCTGACGCACATAGTCGGTAGCCGGCTCGAGTTCTCCCAGGAGCGCCTGTGCCTCGTCCGCAAGATCTGAGATTCGTGTGAGGATGTCGACGCGATCCTCCACCGTCTCCCTCTCCACGAAGGCGGCCCGAGCCCTTCGTTGAAGTTCGGCAAGACGGTGGTCGCCAACTTCGGGATCACGCAGCGCGAGTCGATACGCACGCTCTGCCACGCCCAGGCGCCACACATCTCGACCGTCGCTCTCCCACTCGAGGCCGTCGTACTCGACCGGGTCACCGGGCACCGAGATCCTTCGCAGCCCGTAGTCGATGATGGGGATCGTGCGCCGATCATCCTCGTCTGCAGTCACGATGAACCCTCCGGCTCCGACCCTTCCCGCCCGGCGAAGTTTGGCGCGCCGGTTCCCTCTCCTGGCGCGAAGGCCGTGGCCCGGTCGGCAGTTGCTCCTGGCCCCGTCGCGGCAGGTCTGGCAGCTGGTGGCGATGCGGACCCAGCACTCGCGCGGGCGACCTCTCGCACGCGACGTAGGTCAGCGCCGCTGACTTCGAGGAGCAACTGGATGCGCTGTGCCGATTCGCCGAGCGATGCCAGCGTGGCCACGGCCGACCTCATTCGGGCGGCCGCCGCCCGGTAGGAGTCCTGCGCCTGGAAGAACTCCGCGCCCGCAGCCTCGACCTGCTCGTCCCGCCGGGCCCGTTCAGCATCCAGTTCCAAGCGGCGCTGGCGAGCGCGCTCACGCGCTGCCACCTTCGATCTGTTCGCTGCCATCTCCAACCCCTTCCTCTTGCCCCCGGAACCGCTCCTCACCCAGCACGCGACCCGACCGCACCGACCTTCACACCTGATAGGGCGCCGCCTCGATCCAGGCACACGTCCCCGTGCCCTCAACCGGCGACCGTCATCAGACCCCGAGGCGCACACACCTCTTGCACTACAGTGCTAGTCAACCTGGGTTGACATTGAGTGGCCCCGTCGCCCGAGCGCATATCGAGGCCGGGCGAGGCCCGAGGTTGAGCGCGTGGAGCCCTCGATGATGACGATCCACCCGCTCCATGCTGGGAACGGTTACGAGTACCTGCTCCGTCAGGTGGCGACCGGCGATGAGATGCGCCCGAAGGGTGAGTCGATGACCGACTACTACCTGACTCACGGGAACCCGCCCGGACGGTGGGTGGGCAAGGGTGCCGACGTCCTGCGGATCAAGGGCCAAGTCAAGTCGGAACAGATGCGCAACCTGTTCGGCACCGGGACGCACCCGAACGACGAGAACGTGCGGTTGGGTCGCCGCTTCATGCAGTTCCGCCGGGACCGCGCCGATGCGTATCACGCCGCGCTGGACGCAGCTTTCAAGGCCTTCGCAGTGGTGAACGATCGGGGCCCACAGGCCGGAGCGGAACGTGATCGCATCCGTTGGCAGGTTGCCACGGAGATGGTCCGGCAAGACCATGATGTGGAGGAGCCGAGCGAGGCCGAGGTGGCCCGGTTTCTAGCCCAGCGCGCTGGTGTGAACCGGGATGCGGTCGCCGGCTATGACCTGGTGTTCACGCCGGTGAAGTCGGTCTCTGTGCTGTGGGCTCTGGCTGATGCGGAGACCCGCCGGGAGATCACCGAAGCGCATACTGCGGCGTGGCGTCGAACGGTGGCGTGGATCGAGTCCGAGGGCGCCCTCACGCGCGCCGGAGCGGGCGGGTTGCGACAGATCAACACCCACGGTCTGACGGCGGCCGCGTTTGATCATTTCGACTCCCGGTCGGGCGATCCGAACCTGCACACCCACGTGGCCGTGTCCACGAAGGTGCGCAGTTCGGACGGGAAGTGGCGCAGCCTGGATGGGCGGGTGCTGTTCTCCCTGGCGGTGTCCGCTTCGGAGCGTTACAACACTCTGATCGAACAGGAACTGGTGAGCCGCCTCGGGGTGCGGTTCGAGCCGACGAGCCGCCCGGGTGGGCGGGTACCGGTCCGCGAGATCGCTGGCGTTGGTGATGACCTGTGCCGGGTCTTCTCCCAGCGGCGTCAAGCCATCAATGACTCCTACGCGGAGTTGGTCGCGCAGTACCGGGCGGCACACGGGCACGAGCCACCCCGGGCAGCCCAATACAAGATGGCCCAGCAGGCCACCCTGGACACCCGGATGCAGAAAGAGACCGGCATCCCACTGGCCGAACGGGTGCAGCAATGGCGCGCCCGGGCAACCCGCGCCCTGGGCTCGGAAGTGGCTGTACGTGACCGGGTCGCGGCAGCGCTGGCACCCGAAGCTCCGTCGACGCCTCGCTCACCGGAGACCGTGGAGCAGATCGCAACATCGGTGCTGGAAGCGATGGGCTACCGGCGTGCCACATGGACCCGCTTTCACGTTCATGCTGAGGCCTTGCGGCACGCCCGTGGAAGCGTCCTGACCGAGCACGAGCGAGACGCCGACCAACTCGCCGCCGAGGTCGTCGACCAGGTGCTCGCAGCATCGGTGCCGCTGACCATTCCCAACACCGACGAGCACCGGCCACCCGAACTGTCTAGGGCCGATGGCGAGTCCATCTACACCGTGCACGGAGCAGAGAAGTACACCTCGATGGGCGTCCTAAACGCCGAGGAGCAGCTGCTGCGCGCTGCCGCGGCACCCGGCGGATTCGTCGTCCCCGGCGAGGTGTTCCAGAGCGCCGTCGCGGACGCCCAGATCGACAACCAGGTCCGCCTCGATGCCTCCCAAATCGAGCTCGCCCGCCGGTTCGCCTGCGGCCCCAACCGCATCGAAGTCGGGATCGGACCGGCCGGCACCGGCAAGACAACAGCAATGCGCGCATTCGCGGCAGCCGTCACAGCCGCGGGCGGTCGCGTGCTAGGCCTAGCGCCCTCGGCGGTGGCCGCCGGGATCCTCGCCGACGAACTCGGCACCCACGCCGAGACCATGCACAAGCTGATCGACGTCTATGCCCGTGGCAATGTCCCCGCCGAGTTGCTGCTCGATGAGGACACCGTCATCGTGATCGACGAGGCGGGGATGGCCGGAACGCTCGAGATTCAGGCGGTGCTCGAGTTGGCCACCCGGGCCGGCGCTGCGGTGCGGCTCCTGGGTGACCCGTCCCAGCTGGATGCCGTCGGCGCGGGCGGTGCACTGCGGATGATCGCCAACACCATAGGGGCCGCCGAACTGCGCGATGTGTACCGGTTCCGCATCCCGGGCGAAGACGAGGCCGGGCTGCTGGTCCGCGACGGTCGCGCGGCCGGCCTCGACTTCTACATCGACAACGCCCGCGTGCACACCGGGTCCCGGGAGTCCGCACTGGAGGAGATCTATGCAGCCTGGGTCCAGGATCACGCCGCGGGGCGCAACGCGATCATGATCGCGGCGAACAACGACGACGTCGCCTCCCTCAACACCCGCTGCCGCCTGCACCGCAGCATCGAAGGCCTAGTCGAGCCGCAAGGAATCGACTTGGCCGACGGGACCATCGCCGGTGTCGGTGATGTCATCGTCACCCGCCGCAACGACCGCAGACTGCGCCACGGCCACACCGACTACGTCAAGAACGGCGACATGTGGATCGTCACCGCCCGCCACGGCGACGGTTCCCTGGTCGTCCGACACCGCGTCCACAAGACCACCACCCGCCTTCCGGCCTGGTACGTGCGTGAGCACGTGCAACTGGGGTACGCCTCCACGATCCACCGCGCCCAGGGCATGACCGTCGACGTCGCCCGCGTCCTCGTCGACGCGGGCCTGACCCGCGAGCATCTCTATACCGCGATCACCCGCGGGCGCCACGGCAACGATCTCTACGTCGTCACCGAGGAACTGCTCGACGCCTCGCTGCACCACCAGGCCCGCCCGGACGTGGCAGCCCGGGCGGTGCTGGAAGGAGTCCTCACCCGGACCACGGTGGGCGAGGGTGCCCTGGCGACACTGCACGAGGAAGCCGAGCAGGCCGGGTCGCTGGCGCGTCTGGTCCCAGCGTATGAGGACGCCTACGCTCACCTGCTCGACCCCGAGGCGATCGAACGCACCGCCGATGCCGTCGGTGCCACGCTCGGACCGGATCTGGCCCACCCCATCCTTGAGGACGAGTCCTGGCCCAACCTCGCCGCCCTGCTGGTGCGCCACCAACGCAACGGGGCCGACCTTGACTGGCTCCTGCGCAGGCACGCCGAGGACCTGCACGACGCCCGCTCACCGGCCACTCTGCTGTACTGGCGGATCGGCGAACCAGTCGCCGCCCGTGCCGACCATGAGACGAGTCTGCCCTCGTGGGTCACCCCACCGCCGCAGCACCCCTCGAGGGAGGACCCAACCGCGGCTACGACGGACGCCGACCCGCCCAAGCCCGACCGGTGGCATGAGATCGTCGACCTCAACGTGGCGGCGTTCGAGTGGTGGCAGCGCCAAGCCCGCGATGCGCCGTGGGCGGCGCGCTACCTCCAGGACCGAGCGTTCAGCCCCGCACCGGAACATGGGGTCGCACCCGCGGGCTGGACCGGGCTGGTCAACTACCTCCGTGGCGAGGGGGTCAGCGACGCGGCCATGCTCGTCGCCGGGCTCGCGTCCAGAACCCGCACCGGTCGCCTCATCGACAGGTTCCGGGACCGGGTGATCATCCCCGTGCGCGACGGCGACGACGCGATCATCGCGTTCACCGCGCGCGCGAACCCCGCGACTTCCACCGGCCACACTCCGAAGTGGCTCAACCCGCCCACAACACCGGCCTACCGCAAGGCCGAAGTACTCCTCGGCCTGGATGCAGACGCCAAGGCTCGGCTCCGCGCCGGCGCCCGGCCGGTGTTCGTTGAGGGCGCATTCGACCTCGAAGCCGTCCGACGCGTCGGCGACCCCATGCTCGTGCCGCTCGCCGGTTGCGGCACCGCCCTCACCCGTGAGCACCTGCGGCAGGTCCGTGATCTGTGCCCGGACACCATGGCACCGATCTTCGCCTTCGACGCCGACCGAGCTGGACACCGGGCCACCGGCAGGGTCTGGTCGATGCTCACCGATGACGAAGCTGCCCTGGCCAGCAGCGCAATCCTGCCGGGAGGCGCTGACCCCGGCTCCCTCCTGGAGGACGGCCACCTGGACAACCTGCGGTGCGGGCTCCTGGCTGCACAGCCCACCACCGAGGAACTCCTCGACCGTCTGGTGGAAGCCTCGCCGCACCAGTTCCCCGAACAGCGCCTCGCAGTTGTGCGCTCAGCGGCCACGATCATCGCCCGCCTCCGCGACGAGCAGGCGTTCATGCAAGCCGGCGAGCACCTCGCTCGGCGCCTGAGCACCCCCGACGGGCCGTGGGGCGAACACACGCTCGCGCGCGAGACTGTCTGGGTCGAACTGCAGCAAGTCCGTGCCCACCACCGCGCCAGCAGTCCCGTGCCACCGGCTCGCACCGACAACCCGGCGATCGCGGCCTGGCTGCGGCACGAGACCGAGCAGATCGCCCAACGTCTGGACGCCCTTGTCGATCGGGTCGCCCACCACCCCCCGTCCTGGGCCGCCGACCTTCCATCGCCGCCCGCGCTTGAGGACACGCTGCGCATCAGGTGGGACGGTGCCATACGGGCGATCGTGGCCTACCGCGACCGCTACGAGATCGACGGACCCCAGCCGCTCGGCACATCGGTAGCCCACGGTGTGCAGGCAAAGGCACGCGCCGAGGCCGCGGCGGCCCTACACGCCCTCGGCGTGGACTCACGCCACAAGCCCGACCCCGAACGCGCCCGCCAGTTGGTTCGCGAAGAGCAACTCGCCCGCCGCGAACAGATGCTGCAAGCACTCGACGACCTACGCGGCGACCGAACCGGCCCAGCATGCACCGACAACACCCACGAGACCCTCCTGCAGCACTTGAATGAGAAGGCATCCACTGGCCCCATCGACGGCCCCAGTCTCGCATGATCGAACAACGACGAAGGACCTTCCCGACCTCGTGAAGGAAGCCGAAGAGCCATTCTGGGGGACTCTGTAGGTGGCCGTGGGAACCAAACCGGTCCGCTCTTGCACGCCCCGATCCAAATTGGCAGAGTTCATCCGCTTTCACGGTCGTCGTGGGTCCAGACCCGACGAGTCCGACCAGCGTAGGGCTGCATCAGGCAGGTGGAAAGATGGTGCCATGCGGGACGGAATCGATTGGGGCGAAGTTGGCGCGGGCGGACGCTTCGAGAAGGTGGCTACTCGCGTCGTTGCTATCGACGTCGGCTCGGTGAGGACGAACTTCGCCTGGGCCGGCCTGGACCTGCCAGAACGTCGGCCGGTGGGCGCGGGTGGCCGCTACCCGGAGGGGGCGGCCCTCGCCGTCCTCGAGGCATTGGTCGGCGGCGTACCGGTGGCGCTCGGGTTCGAGGCCCCATTGATGGTGCCGGTCAGCCCGGTTGGCCCCGTCGACGGGTGGATCACGCTCGGTCAGGCTCGCCAGGGTGAGACCGCCGACGGTCGCTCGAGGCCTTGGTCGGCCGGTGCGGGCAGCGGCGCCCTGGCCACCGGGCTCGTACAAATGGCGTGGATGCTCGAGCGCATCGGCTCCGCGTTCCCCGGACTGCCGTGCACGACCCGGCCGGAGGCTTGGTTGGCAGGTGCGGCAACTCTGCTCGTGTGGGAGGCGTTCGTGTCTGGGACCGGCAAGCCGGTTCCGTCTGGGATCACCCAGCATGCGGCCGACGCCGCCGCAGCCGCAGATACGTTCGCGGACCGTTTGGAAGAAGCGACGCTGAGCACCTCCGATGTCGTGTGCACGCCGGCGTCATCGTTCAACCTGGCCGCCGCAGCGGCGGCGTACGCCGGCCTGGGCATAGCCGCCGACGAGCGGCGCGGCCACGTGCAGGTCTATCGCACGCGGCCAGCCGCCATGTAGGTCGCTCTCGGCGGTTGTGGCTGGTCGTGGATCTCGGCCTCGAACAGGACGATCCACTGCGCGGGTCCGCACCCTCGCGCCAAGACACGCCGCTCCAGCTCCGTGGCGGCCAAGAGGGTCACTTTGCGGATTCCGTCGAGGATCTCGGTCGAGATTCTGCTCACCACCGGGCTGATGACACCCTTGGGCAAGTCGTGCACGAACAGCGACAAACCAATCGCCCCGGCAGGCGACGCGCCGTCAGGGCACGTGGGCACTCTGCTCGAGTGCCCAACATCTGTCTAAGGAACCGGCGAGATCAGGTGAAGGCGACCGGGCCGGCGGCGACGGTCACGACGACGTCGTGGCCCAGGAACGGGTCGACGTCGACGTGGAGGCCGAGATCAGTGATCCGGCCGTCCTTTGGGTGCCAATCGCGGTCGGCGCGGGTGCGGCCGAGGAGCGGGTCAAGGGCGTCGATCGTCGGTTTCCAGAGGTTGAGCCAATTGCGTTGCGGGCCGACGACGAAGGCGATCTGCAGCTGCACGCCGCCGAAGGGGATCTCGGCCGCGCTGGCCACCCCGGCGCGGATCTGCTCTTTGTAGGCATTGGTCTGGGACGCGGCGGTGGTCCGCACGGTGTAGGTCGCATCCGGGGCCGGCGCCTCGTGCACGGATGCGACGAGCACGCGGGAGGTATCCGCGTGCCGTTTGGTGCACCACACCGAGGCCAGGTGCTCGCTGCGGAGGTGGGTGGCGAGCGGGAAGGCGTAGTTGTCCAGGTCGGCCATGTCGATCAGGGCGCGCCCGGTTGGGAGGCCGACGTCAAGTCGGAGCGCCCAGGGGCCGCTGACCATGGCGGGTGCCACGAGCTCGGCGGTGTCCTCAAGGTACTCGCGCAACCGGATCTGGTCGGGGTCGGAGGCCTTGTTCCAGCTGGCTAGCCGCGGCGCCTTCCGGAGGATGAGCCCCTCGCCTTCCGGCCTCGCGTACCACCGGGCGCCAGTCACTGCCGGTGCACCGCGCCGGTCTGGTCGACCCACCATACGTCGATCTGCGCAGCGGCGAGCGAACCCGACGTCTCGGCGTACAGGTCGCGGTAGCGAGAGAACTGTGGCAGCGCGATCACGCTGTGCCAGGCCGGCTCCTTGCTCCGCAGCCGCATCGCGGCCAGCACCGCCTCGGAATACCAGTGGCCGGCCTGCGTGCCCGGGCTGGTGCGCTTAACCTCGCCGGCCCGGGCCGGGTCAGCGTAGCTGCGGCTGGGGAACCCCTTGACCTCGACGCCGACCGTCTGACCATCAAGGGCGGCGATCACGTCTATGCCGTGCTCCTTGGTCGCGGTGTTAGCCACCGACAGGATCCGCCATCCCTCGGCGGCCAGCGCGGTCACCAGCGATGCTTGGATGTTGGCCTCAGTGTGCCACTCCCCCAACAGGCCCGTGGGCTCCTCGAGGTCCTCTGGACGGGCCGCAGCAGGCGATGTGGCCGAGCGCCGCACCGTCGGCAGTGGAGTGCGCGGCTCGACGTTGCCGGCGACTTCGTACCCCAGCGTCGCCAGGTGGCGGCGGGCGGTGTTGGACATGAACTCCGATCGCGGGATCCCGGTCGCGGCCTCGAACGCCTGGATGACTGGGAACCAGATTCCGTTGACCATCACGGCGTGCTTGCGGATCGGATCGGGCGCGACATCAACCAGGCGGCTCTCGACGTCCTGGCGGGCCAACTCGTAGCGGTGACCGTTCAGGGTGAACCGGATCGACGCGCGGCCCTGACTCTCCATAGGTTTCTCCTATGTCAAGCCGCTGCCGGTTGGCAAGTCGGCGGGGCTTGGGTGTGGTCGTTCTGGTGGTCGGTGTTGAGTTGGTTGTAGACGACGCGGG
>NZ_CACRYJ010000034.1:0-58595 GCF_902703175.1 Occultella aeris
GTCGACGGGGGTGGGGGGCGATGACGGCGGTGGCTGCGCACGATGCTGACTTGGATCAGGTGGCTGCGCGGCGGCTCACGGACCAGCTGCGTGTTGCGCTTGAGGGCGGGTGGCAGTTGGCGATCAGGGCGTGGGAGGGGCGCGTGTGGATCGCTCTCGGGTATGCCTCGTGGGATGAGTACTGCACGCGTGAACTCGGGCAGTGTCGGATACGGGTCCCGCGTCAGGACCGCGAGGAGGTGCTGGCGCCGTTGTCGGCGGCAGGCATGAGCACCCGTGCAATCGGCTCGCTGACTGGGTTGCATTCGACGACGGTGCGCCGTGTCCTCGCCGATGCCGATGCCGATGCCGATGCCGATGCCGATGCCGGCGAGACGGGGTCGGATCCCGACGGTGAGCCCGGCGCACGCCGGGGTGCTTCCGGCCGGAGCCGGGTGGCTGGCCGGGATGGCAAGCAATACCCGAGCAGGCGCCCGACCAGGAGTGATGTGCTGGTGCGTCGTGCGGAGGTCGCGCGGCTCCGTAATCTCGGACTGAGCCAGGTTCGGATCGCCTCTGAGCTGAGGGTCGCGCAGGCCACGGTGTCGGCTGATCTGGCGGAGTTGACCGCGATCTCGGGGGCGGCCGGCGTTGCCGGGCTCACCGGCGTGCTGCAGGAGGCCCGTGATGAGGCCGGACGTACCGATGTGGCTGCGGTGGCCGAGTACCTCGGCGTGCAGACGTCCGGTGGACGTGACCTGGCCCGGATGTCGAAGCAACCGTTGATCGACCTCGCCGGGACGCTGGCCGTGATCCTGGACGAGGTCGTGTATTCGGACGAGTGGCTCGATCACGCCCAGCACGAGGCGGCTGTCGCGGTGTTGTTGCCAGGGGCGGCGCGCCTCGTGGAGCAACTGGCCCGGATCCTGGGGGCACTCACTGAGGCCGACCGAGCCAGTTCCGCGTGGGCGGACCTGCAGAAGGCGATCGGTCCACTCCTCGCGTGGGGCGACCCGGCCGGCGGATTAGAGGCCAGCTCATGACTTCTGAACGCTGGCCGGTGCCGAGCTCCGAGGAGTTGGAGGGCCGCAAACGGGAACTGCTCGGTCGCACCCGCAGGTGGGCTGTGACCGGCACCGGCTTAGGCGTCCTCGGACTGGGCGGTCTGCTCTTGGCGGAGCGGGCCGGTGTCGCCTGGCTGACCGTCTGCCTGGCCGCGCTGCTGTGCGTGTCCTGGGGCTGGGCGCTCCTTGCGCTGTTCCTCGGCTGGGGCGGCCTCCTGCTGGGAATGGTCGCGGCCGGGATGGGCCAGGTGGTTGCCGCAGCCCGGACCCACATCGAGAACGGATCAGAGAATAGGGGTGGTGGTGGTCTTGACTGACGTGAGAGGGTGCGGAGTTAAGAGCCGCGGCGGCGTCGCCGAGTTCGGCATCACAGAGGGCGATTTCGTCGCGGCATGTGATGAGCAACGGGGGTTCGTCATGCACCTACTCGGCAGCCGCCGGTGGGAGGCAGACGATGTCATGGCGCAACTCGCGCTGGACCTGCTGAAGTCGCTTCCCCGCTGGGCGGCTGCACCCGAGCACCCGTGCCTGGGTGCCTGGGCTCATGGCGTGGCGGTGCGCACGTTCTACTCGTGGCTCCGCTCCCCGGGCGCCGGGCGAGGGCCTGGTGGGAGCGCACTGGTCAGCGCCGAGGCGCTTGCCGACGTCGGCGCCGAGATCGAGGAACCCCCAAGTCGTGGACGAGGCTCCTCGACAACCCAGTTGATGCGGCGGCAGCTCGCTGACCGCCTGCGCGAGGCGATGCTTGCGCAGCCGGGCGGTGCGGCGCAGTGGGCGCGGATGGTGACCCCCGATGGGCAGGTACGGGGCAAGACTGCACGGGCCGCGTTGCAGGTGCTGCTCGAGGTCGTCGACCCCGATGGCGCCATGAGGCGTGCGGCCGGCTACCGAACGGGCACGTGGTGGCCAGGAGCGGACGGGGGCGTGGTGGATGTGGCCTCGTAGGAGCGCCTTAGCCACAGATGCCGACCGGACCGAGGACGGCCCGATGGCACCGCCCGGGCGCGGCACGACCGCGACGGGGGGCGCGGTGGCTGCCGCGTCCAATGGCCACCCCACGGCGGGCCAGATTCCAGGACAGCCGCACCGGCCCTTGCCGAAGCCACTTCCGCGGCGTCGGCGACCGGCGACGATCGCTTTGGCTGTCGCGATGATCGCACTTGGCGGTCTGACCGGGGCGTGGCTGCTGAGCCGTTCGGGCGAGACCCAGACGGTCCTTGTGGTGGCGGAGTCGGTGGCACGGGGCGAGGCGGTGACGGCGACTGATCTGACGACCACCGTGCTCCCGGTGGGTGTGCTGAACCTTCGCACGGTGCCCTCGACCAGTCTGGATGAGGTGGTCGGCGCGGTTGCCGCGGCCGACCTGGTGGCGGGCACGGTGCTGACACCGGACTCGATCACCGAGGAACTGGTGCCCGGGCCGGGGAACTCGGTGGTCGGTGTGGCTCTGACGTGGACGCAGATGCCGGGCCAGCCGATCGGCTCCGGGGACCATGTGCGGTTCGTGGCGACCCCACCGGTCGGCGGTGAGATGCCAGCCGGGGATCCGGAGACGATCGAGGCGGTGGTGGTCAACGCCCAGGCCACCGACGCGGGTTGGCTGGTGAATGTGGAGCTGCCGACTTCGTCCGCACCGCAGTTGGCTGCGCTGGCAGGCACGACCCGGATCGCGCTCGTGATCGACACGGTCGGTTGAGACGATGGCGCTGATCACCGTGTTGAGCGCGAAGGGTGCACCGGGTTGCACGACCACCGCGCTTGGGCTCACGTTGCGCTGGCCCACGCCGGCGTTGTTGGTTGAGGCCGACGTGGCGGGCTCGGCGATCCTGGCCGGGTACCTGCGTGGGGAGCTGCACCAGGACCACGGTGTCCTGCCCCTTGCCGTCGCGCAGGCCCATACCCGCCGCCTGGAGATGACCGACCTATGGGACCAGACGCTGCCCCTCGCCCCGCCCTCGCACGACCAGCCCGCCCCCCGTGGGCTGTTTGGTGCGACATCGGGTGCGTCCGGGCCGGTGGCGCAGAGCCCGGTGCAGTACCTGCTGCCCGGGATCCCGCACGCCACCCAGTCCGCTGCGGTCCGATCCCTCTGGGGTGAGTTGGCCAGCACTCTGCAGACACTGGAGGAGGGGGGGATGGACGCCATCGTCGATCTCGGGCGCTTCAGTGTTGGTGAGGAGGACCGGCACGGGCTGCTGGCGCGTTCGGACCAGATCGTGGTGGTGACCGGGTCACGGTTGCCGCAGATCCACGCGACGAAGACGCTCGCGGAGCACCTGCGGGCCCGGTATGCGCCGGCCGCGGCGGAGATGAGCCCGCTGGCGATCGTGGTGGTGGGCCCGGGCCGTCCCTTCGATGCCGGTGAGATCGCGCAGTTGTGCGGGCTGCCACTGGCAGGGACTCTCGCGTGGGACCCCTCCAGCGCGGAGGTCTACAGCTGCGGGGCGAGGCCGGGACGAAAGTTCGCCGGTGCCGCACTGAACCGCTCGCTCACCGCGCTCACCGACACCCTCCGCAGTCGTGTCGGTACGCGGCGGGCGCACCTGGTCGGCACCCGCACGGGAGGCGACGAATGAGCACCGCGTCACCACCGCAGCAGGAGCGCAGGTCGCTCAGCGAACTCCCGCTGCTCAAGCCGCCCGCAAACGTCCAGCCGGTTGCGATTCCGGCGACATCGACCGAGCCGGAGCGGCCGGGCGTCGAGGGCGCCGCGGGCGGCCACCGCCTCTACGCCAGAGCGGGCAACGGGCACTTGGACGCGGCGGCGACGCCTCGGGGTGTCGGGGGCGGCGAGTCGTTCTGGCAGGAGGTGGAGGCGCTGCGGGCGCAGGTGAGCACGGCGTTGGCCGGGCACGAGGCGGCCCTGCGCGGCGATGAGGATACCCAGCGCGAGATCGGGCGGAGCCTGTTGGCGAGCCACCTTCGCGAGCACCAGGGCGCGCTGATGCGCGAGGGCCACCAACGCTGGGATCCGGACTACGCCGACGCCCTGAACAAGGCCGTAATGGCGGCCCTGTTCGGCCTTGGCCGGCTGGAGCCCTTGGTCGAGGCGGACACGGTGGAGAACGTGGAGATCACCGGTTGCGACCAGGTCCTGGTATTGCACTCCGATGGTCGCCGGGAACGCGCGGCACCGGTGGCGGAGTCCGATGAGCGGCTGATCCGGGACCTGGCGTTCCTGGCCAGCCGGCGCAGCGCGAGTGGGGAGCGCTCCTTCACCCGCGCGAACCCGATGCTGTCGTTGTCGCTGCCGCCGGACCTGCGCCTGCAGGCGTCTGCGTTCATCACCCCGCGGCCGAAGGTGGTGATCCGTAAGGACCGCCTGCCCGCCATCGACCTTGCCGGGCTGCGCGACCTCGGCGAGCTGGACGAGGTCATCTACGACTTCCTGTCGGCGGCGGTGCGGGCGCACAAGAGCATCGTGGTCTCCGGCCGGGGTCAGGGTTCGGGCAAGACGACGCTGCTTCGGGCGCTGATCGGGCAGATGGACCCGTGGGAGTCGATCGTGACCGCCGAGGACATCGACGAGCTGCGCATCCACCAGGTCCCCGAGCGCCACCATCGGGTCACCTCCTTCGTGGCCCGCCCGGGTACGGGGGAGGTTGGCGTCGATGGTAGGAGCGCGGGGGAGTACACCCTGAACGAGGTGGTCTACGGTGCGTTGCGGTTCAACGCTGACCGGGTTGTGGTGGGCGAGGTGCGGGGGAGCGAGGTGATCCCGATGTTCAAGGCGATGCAGATGGGTAACGGGTCCTTCTCGACCATCCACGCCAACTCCGCTCGGGACGTGGTGGAGCGGCTGGTCACGTGCGCGGTCGAGGACGCCTCGGTGACCGAGATCTTCGCCTACCGGCAGGTCTACCAGCACATCGACCTGATCGTGTTCCTGGACGCCACCTACGATCCGGTGACAGGGCAGCGGTACCGGTTCATCAGCCAGATCATCGAGGTCACTGCGCCCGATGATGTGGCCACGGCGCCGTATGCGGTGAACGAGGTGTTCATGCCGGGACCGGACCGGCGGGCGGTGCCCACCGGGGTCTCGCCGACATTCACAGCGGAGCTGAACGCGCACGGCTTCCAGACGCGGGACCTGTCCGGTCCCGGCGCGTGGCCAACCGGCGGGAGCATGCCATGACCGAGATGGTCGGCGCACTGCTCGGGCTCCTGGTCGCCGGCGGCCTGGTGCTCCTGGTCGTGGGGCTGCGCCCCCGGCACGATCAAGAGCCCCGGGAAGCGGTGCGCGTGCCGTGGACCTCACGCCTGTGGCGCTCCCGTGCCCGGTTCCGCGATGCCATGGTGGGTGCGGTGGTCGGCGTGGTCCTGGCCGCGGTGTCCGGGTTGCCGGTCCTGGTGATCGTCTGCGCCGCACTTGGGGTGACCGGGCCGCCGCTGTTCCGCCAGCCGACGTCGGTGCGGGTGCTTGCCCGGCAGGAGGCGGTGGAGACGTGGGTGCGGGCCCTGACCGGGATGCTCACCGGCGGGGTCGGTATCGAGGTGGCGATCCGGACGTCGTTGCCCTCGACGCCGGCGGCGATCAGGCCGGAGGTGACGCGGTTGGTGGCGCGGCTGCAGTCCCAGCAGCCGCTGGACGCTTCGTTGCGGCGGTGGGCGGATGAGACGGACGACCGGATCTGCGACCTTGTTGCCGGGGTGCTGATCATGGGCGCGGAGACTCAGCACGGTGGCCTGTCCCGGGCGCTGGCGGATCTGTCGACCTCGGTCGCCGAGGAGAACCGCATGATGCGACGGATCGAGGCCGACCGGGCCGGCACCCGCACGGTCGCGCGCATTGTGGCGGGCATCTCGGTGGTGATGTTCGCGCTGGTCATGGCCGGGCCGTTCGGCGATGCCTACCGTGATCTGCTCGGGCAGCTGCTGCTGGTGGTCTTCGGACTCGCCTACGCGGCGATGCTGCGCTGGATGACGGTGCTCAGCAGACTGCCCCCACGTCCCCGGTTCCTGACCGACCCGGCCCACGTCGTCGGGAGCGCACACCCATGAGCCTGCTGCTGGGAGTCATCCTCGCCGGCGCTGCCGTCGGCGCCGGCGCGTATCTGCTGGTCCGGGTTCTGGTGCCGGGTGTGCCGGCCTTGGGCAAGGCCCTGGAGCGGTTGGACAGTGAGCCGGTTCCGGTGCTGGTCCTGCCCGACGGTGCGCCGATGTCCCAGCGGGTCGGTACCAGGCTGGCACGAGGCCTCGGCACCCGTACCCATGCCCTGGTATTGGTCAGCGACACCGATTTGGCCATCCTGGACAAGCCCCGCAGCGAGTTACTCGGGGAGAAGGCGATCTGCGCCATCATCGCCTTCCTGATGGGCCCGGTGATCACAGTGATCTTGACCGCAGGCGGGGTGCCGGTGAGTCTCCTGCTGCCGGGGATCGTCTCGCTTGCCCTGGCGGGCCTAGCCTGGATCTACCCCGACCTCGCGGCACGGGAGCAAGCGGCGAAGTCACGGTATGAGTTCGCCGCCGCGGCAACGGCCTACCTGGAACTGGTCGCGATCGCCCGCGTCGCCGGGGACGCGGCCAATGAGGCCATGGTCCGCGCGGCCAAGATCTCTGGCAACGCCACGTTCCGCCGGATCTCCCAAGCGCTGCAGCAGTCCACCTGGGCCGGGACCGCGCCCTGGGATGCCGTGCTCGAACTACGCACCAGCCTGGACGTCCCAGAACTTGGCGACATCGCCGACATCATGCGCCTGACCGGCGGCGGCGGCCAGGTGATCGACTCGCTGCGCCAACGAGCCCGAGCATTGCGCGATTCCCAACTTGCCGCCGAGCAGGCCCGCGCCGTCCAGCGATCCGAACGATTGACCGCCGCCGCGACCCTGACCGGCGTGGTGTTCATACTCATGCTCCTGTATCCCGCCGCCGCCAACATGCTCTGACAAACCCGAACACCTTAAGCCGGGGCCACCGTGGCACCGGCACCCAGTGGAAAAGGGGAACACGATATGTATCGCAGGATCACCAAGTCCCTTCGACGGCGCCTGGATCAGGTCCGAACCCGTGCCGAGCGTGGGGCGAGCACCGTGGAATGGGTCATCATCACCGCCTGCCTGGTCGCGATCGCAGTGGGCCTGGTGGTGCTGATCACCTCCGTGGTCAACAACCGCTCCGCAGGCATCTTCTGACTGGGCACCGACGCATGACCAGGCGGGCAGTCCGACCTCCTCACCCACGGCGTGAGGGGGACCGCGGCGCGATGACCCTCGAGGCCGTCATCGTCCTGCCAGCCGTCCTGCTGCTCATCTTCGTGGCCATCCAAGCCGGCCTGTGGTTCCACGCCCGCGAGGTCGCCATGCACGCCGCATCCGCGGGCAGCACGGCCGCAAGCGCCGAGAACGCCACCAACACGGATGGCGCCACCGCAGCGCAAGGATTCGTGGACCAGGTTGGCGCGCTGGGCGACGTCAGCATCACCATCGACAGCGCAGCCGAAACGGTCACAGTCACGGTCAGCGGACAGGCACCCTCCATCGTCCCCGGGATGCCGCTGCCGACCATCACCCAGAGCTCGACCGCGGCCATCGAAAGGTGGACCCCATGAACCGGCGCGCCCACCTGGGGCGTGACCGCGGCTCGATGACCGTCGAGTCGGCGATCCTCGCCGTGGCGTTCGTGCTGTTACTAGGCACCGTCATTGGCGTCGGTCGCGTCGGTCTGGCACGCAACACCATCGACCAGGTGGCACACGACGCCGCCCGGATCGCGAGCATCGCCCGCACCGGCCAGCAGGCCTCCCTCGACGCTCACACCGCGGCCGCGGAATCCATCACGGATCAGGACCTGGCCTGCTCGCCGCTGACCGTCGACGTGGACACCGCCGGGTTCGCCAGCCCCGCGGGCACGCCAGCGCAGGTGGACGTGGTGGTGACCTGCGCGGTGCCATTGGCGGACTTGCTGCTGCCCTTCGCCCCAGGCACCGTCACACTCACCGCCACGGCCAGCCGGGCGATCGATACCTACCGGGAGCGATCATGAGGCACGCGGCCGGCGCCGGTGTGGACACCGAGCGGGGGAGCATCACCCCGGCCGCGGTGATGTTCTCGATCGTGCTGCTGCTGATCGTCGGTCTCGTGGTCGACGGCGGGCGGAAGTTGAACGCCGTCGCGCAGGCTGGCGACGTGGCGGCGCAGGCAGCCCATGTGGCGGCCCAGCAGCTCGACGCGGGCACGGTGCTGCTGGGTGGTGGCGCCATCGTGGATCCCGCGCAGGCGCAGGCCGCCGGGCAGGCGGTCCTGGCCGCCGCCGGGATGACCGGAGTGGTCTTGGTGGACGGCGATCGTGTCCTCGTCACCGCCACGTGCACCAGACCGACCGCCTTCCTCAGCCTGATCAACATCACCACCGTGCAAGGCACCGGCTCGGCCGAGGTCAGACTCGCGACAGGAGGACCATGATGACTCGCAATGTGCGCGCTCTCTGCGCGGCAGTCGCACTCCTGGCACTGCTGGTCGGGATCCCCGCCGTGCTCTGGGTGCTTGGACGCGACTCCCTCCCCACCCGGGTGCCGAGTTGGGAGCAGGTGCTCGCCACTTTGGCACACCCGCTGACCGCTGGCTTCCTCACCGGCCTGCTCACCCTCGTCGGTGCCATCGCGTGGGCGACGTTCCTCGCGGGGGTCCTGATGGAGGTCCCGGCGGCCCTTGGCCACCGGCCCACACGGCAGATACGCGGCCTCCGCCCGCAACGGCGCCTGGCGGCCGCACTGCTCGGCGCCATCTTCCTCAGCGGCATGGCGGCCCCGGCCCTGGCGCCGGCGGCGCAAGCCAGCGCCACCGTCCACGAGCCCTCGCAGGTGATTATCTATGCGGACCTGCCGGCCGACCAGCCAAGCACACCAGATCCTGGCAGTACCGACCAGGAGGAGGAACCAGACGCGCCGAGCCCCGGCTGGCAGACCCACATGGTCGAGCCTGGAGACACCCTGTGGGACATCGCGCAGAGCCGACTCGGCGATGGCCAGCGATGGCGCGAGATCGCCGACCTGAACTACGGCCTGCCGCAACCGGATGGGCACGCCCTGACCGACGCCCACTGGCTCAAGGTCGGCTGGCAGCTGCGCATTCCCGGCACCGAGTTCCCAGGTGCCGAGACCGTCCAGAACGCCGCGACGGAGGTGATGGTCCAGCCCGGCGACACCCTTTTCGAGATCGCGGCCGAGCACCTCGGGGACGGCAATCGCTACCCCGAAATCTTCGACGCGTCCCGCGACCTTCCTCAACCAGGCGGCGCCCACCTTGTCGACCCGGACGTCATCGACGTCGGCTGGCACCTCCTCATCCCAGCAGCGACCGAGCCAACCGCGTTGATAATCGAGAACGCTGCCGCTGCCGAGATCACGAGCGAGGGGCACACCGGCGAAGAAGTGCCTGCGACCGAGACCTACCCGCAGGAGGCCTCCACCACACAGCCGGGGTCCACCGATCCAAACGAGAACACCGCGCCCGACCAGACAGCAGAACAGCAACACCGCGAAGCCGAGGGTGCGGTGACCAGTGCGGACAGTGATCACGAGGCCGACACCACCGAGCATGCGGACGATGCCGGCGTGGTCCAACGAACGACCGGCGGAGCAGGGGCACTGCTGGCCGCCGGCATCGTGACGGCCATCGTGTACCGGCGCCACCGCACACACCGCACCCGCCCCACCGGCACCCGAGTAGCCATGCCCGAGCCGGGCAGCCCCGAGGAGGCAGTCGAGAAGGACTTGCGCACGGTGGCAGGCCCCGACGGACGAGCGACGGTGAACCTGGCCCTTCGGGACCTGGCCATGCTGTGCCAGGAGCAGGGACTACCGCGCCCCCAGATCCGCGCCGCTCGATTCGCCGGCGACGGCAGCGAGCTCCAGCTCTACCTCGAAACAGCGACCGACCTACCGTCACCATGGCGCTCATCGGCGGACCGGCAGATCTGGCTGATCAGCGACACGGACCTAGCCGACGTCACCGCGCAATCTGAAGGCCGCGGCGTCCCGGCGCCCTGGCCGGCCCTGGTGAGCATCGGCCAGGACGAAGAGGACGCCCACCTCCTCGTCGACCTCGAGCACCTGGGGCAGCTCGACATCCGAGGCGAAGCAGAGGCGGCCCACGCCACGCTCGCGGCCCTGGCCGTGCAACTCGCGACCTCAGAGTGGGCCGACGACATCCAGGTCACCCTCGTCGGCGTGCTCCCAGAACTGGTGGAGGCGATCGACACCAGCCGCATCCGCCACGTCCCGGACCTTGCCGCGGTTCTGGACACCCTGGAGGCCAGGGCACAGCACCTGCGAGAACACGCCCCGGACTCGGACTTTGGGCCGGCGCCGTGGTCCCCGGAGATCATCATCACCGGGACCGACATAGACCCGCAGGTGCTCGCCCGGGTGGAGACCCTCGTCGGCACGCTGCCCCGCGTGGGTATCGCCGCCATCACGCAAGAGGCCAACAGCGGGGAGTGGGCGATCGAACTCGACCCGGCCCGCCCGACCGAGGCGATGCTGCGCCCGGCGGGTCTGCGGCTGCGGCCACAGCAGATCTCCACGACCGAGTACGCCGGGATCCTGAACATCCTCGCTGGCGCCGACCGCTACACCCCAGGCCCCGCATGGACACAGGCACTCAGCCGTGCGACCGAGCCGGACTTGGCCGAGCTGCCCGCGCCCGATCCCGCCGAGCAGGTCCAACCGACCCTAGCCCCGGTCGTTGACCCTGTCCGGTTCGAAGCAGGTGCACCAGTGGTCCGGCTGCTTGGCGGGGTCGACATCACCGGGGTCGACGAAAGTGTGCTCTCTGGAACGCCAACCCACCTGAGCCAGGCGGTGGAGATGATCGCCTACATGGTGCTCAACCCCGGCGCGACGACTGCGGAACTCACCCGCGACCTCTGGCCGGACAGGGAGGCGAAGGCATCGACCCGGCAATCGGCGGTCTCCCGCGCCAGGCGACTCCTGGGCACCAACGACGCCGGCGAACCGTACCTGAGCCTGACCGGCACCGACCCGCTCGGCAACTCCTACAACGTCCTGCCGCAAGTGCGCAGCGACTGGGACAACTTCAACGAATTGCGCGGCGACGATCCCACGACCGTGCCGCTGGATGACCTCCGTAAGGCGCTGGCGCTCGTTCGCGGCACACCGTTCAGCCGGGTCCGCGCGGGGCAGGGCCGGGTTCGCGCCAACCGGTACCTGTGGGCCGACCGGTTCGCCTACGAGATGACCGCCAGCATTACCGACGTCGCCTGCGAAACCGCACGTCGGGCACTCCTGGAAGGCAAGCCGAAACTCGCGGCAGAGGCCGCCCGCGCCGGCCTTCGCGCCACCCGGGACGAGGAACGGACCTGGCGGTACGCGATTCGCGCCCACATCCAACTCGGTGACCATGTCAGCGTTGAGGAACTCGTCGAAGATCTCACGACCCAACTCACCGACCTCGAAGTCGACCCCGAGCCCGAGACCAATCAACTGCTCGACGAACTAGACCGCTCACGCCGGGTAGCCGGCTGACCGGGAGGGGAAACCAGGGATGCGCACACGACGAGACACGAAGGCTGTCATCGCGGCCGTGACGGTCGCGGTAACGGCAACGATGGGCCTCGGGGCGTGTGACCCAGCCGACGTCAACCCCACGCCCACACCCACCACCGGAACCACCCAGACGACCACACCGCCCACGGAACCGTCGACCGAACCGCCGCTTAGCTACGAGGACCAGCAGATCGCGGCGGCGGAAGCCTTCGTCATCGACTACTACGTCGTGGCGGCCGACGTCGCTCACAACGGGTTCGAGGGCTGGCAGGAACGCATTTTCCCCTTCTACGCCGGCAACCTTGAGTTGTGGGATGTGCGTTCAACGGGGTATCAGGAAGACGAAGCCGCCGGCATCCACACCGAGGGTGCAACCGAAGTGGTCTCGATCACGGCCACCGACTGGGCCGCGGATCCCACGGAGAGCGGCTTCGACACGGTGACCTTCACCATGTGCCTGGACTCCCGCAGCGTGGTCACCTTCAACGAGGACGGCAGCCCTCGTACGGACCGAACCCCCGTCGATCACCCCTACCCGGCTACCGCTTTGGTGATGGGCCAGCCGGAGACCGATCTGGGATGGTCGTTCATGGAGCTTGAGGCAGACGGGCCAGCGGAATGCTGACATTGCGACGTGCCGACTTGACTCCGGTCGTGTTACTGCTGACCGCTGTGGCCATGATCGTGCCGGGTGTGCGCCCCGCCGCGGCCGACGTCGAGATCCCGCCCGGCTGCTGGCCCGTGGAGTACGTCGACGATCAAGGGAACGTCCGAGTGACCGTCCAATGCCCGTGGGAGGGCCCCGGCGACGGTGACCAGGACGAGGGCAACCCCGATGGAGAGGTTAGTCCTGGCGAGACATGGGAGTGCACGTACGGTGCCCACCTGACGATCGAGTGTGAGACGAGCGCCGGTGTATGGAACGGATCCTGCTATGTGAAGCTGGCAGATCCTCAGCCAGCACCCGAGCACCCCGCGTGGGGCGGGCGCACCGATGGGGTCATCCTGCAGTGCACCGGCTACGACGCCGTGCGGGCGGACTGCGACGCCGACACCGGCTGCCCAAGCGGCGTGTCGTATGTCTGGGGGCAAGGCGCCCCGGGCACTGGGCCGTCACCGGAGACGCTCGCCCGCCAGGTGATCGCGCAGATGCAGTTGCAGATGGGCTCGATCGGGTCAACACCGCCGGCGGGCACAAGCCAGTCGATCGTCGGGATGCCGATCTGGCTCTGGGTGACCAACCCCGCGCCGAACACGACCGGCCCCAGCACTGCCTCGGCGAGCAACGCAGGGCTCACCGTGACGGTGACCGCGACCCTGGACCAGATCGTGTACTCCATGAGCGGCACTGGTACGACAGTCGCTGAGGTGACCTGCGCCGGCACGTCCGCACCGGGCACGGCTTACGAGCCGAGTTACGGTGCCTCGCCCTCGCCAACCTGCGGCATCCCTGCCGGGCAGAACCAGCACACCGGATCCCACACAATCACCGGCACCGCAGCTTGGACAGCACAGTGGACCGGCGGCGGGCAGACCGGGACCATCCCCGTCGAGGTCGACAATTCCATCCAAATGGAGGTCGGTGAGGTCCAGTCGATCAGGACCGCCGGTGGCTGATGACGAGGACAGCCAACTGTCCCGGGTCGAGGCGGCACTAACGGGGCAAGGCGCAATATCGACGCCTCGACGCGCTCCATCCGGACTCGGGCAAGCCAACTTCTCGCAATCGAGGGGGTAGCGCGGTCGGTGGGTTGGGGCAGATCCGGCTGCGCTACACACGGACTCATGCACAGTTCGGGTGTTCAGCCGCGCTTCAGCCCATCGCTGCTCCTCGACTACGGCGCTCAGCGGCGCCGTGAGCACCATGTCCCGCTCAACTGGGCGCATGCTGGCACCTCAGCGCGGAACTTCAGTCGTCTACTGGGTTCAACCGACGACGCCTGCACGGCGAGATCGTGACGATAGGACGGGTCATGGACTCGCCCATTGCCTGCCGGACTGTGGCGCGCCAACTCCGACGCCGACTTCTCGACGGAGATCCGTATCGTCCACCGTGGGACTTGTTGCTTGCCGAACTGATCGGCCTGGGCGTGGGTGCGCGTTCGCGCGCGCCAGCCGGGAGTACAGTAACGAGTTGGTCACGGTGGAACCAGTCGAGTACTTTTTCGAAGCGAACTCGCGGCTGCGGCGCGAGACGTAGCCCTCCGAAACGCGGACAAGGAGACGGCACGTGCCTGAACTCGGCAAGGGAGTCGCAACCGCGCCATGGTGGCGGCAGATCGATGTCTCCGACTGGCGAGAGTTGCAGATCGAGCCCGGTGGGTCGATGTCGGTGCGCTGGCTCGAGAACCCGGAGACGGGTGACGGGTGGCTGCACAAGTACACGACTGTCCCGGATACGGGGATCGAGCAGGGTGAGGACTGGGCAGAAGCGATCGCCACTCAGGTAGCTGTGATGCTCGGAGTGCCGTGCGCTCTGGTCAGTCTCTGCACGCGGCACGGGATGCGCGGATCACTCTCGCGGGATCTTCGGTTGAGGGGATACTCCTTCTGGCCGGCGAACGTCTGGCTCTACGGCCGAGCTACGGGGTATGTCCCACAGAAGGAGGGGGCTCCTGGCGTGGATCCTGGCCGACCAGGCGTCAGGCGGCCAGGACACACCCTCAAGAATTTCTGTCATGCCCTCTCCGAGACGGCAGTTCCACCGGACTTCCGGGGTGAGGCGACGAACGGGTTCGACGTGCTCGCTGGATACTTCGTTCTCGATGCCTTGGTCGCCAACCGCGACCGGCACACCGAGAACTGGGCGGTCCTGGAGCCACAAGTCGGTTCCGATCCGACGATGCTTGCTCCGTCCTTCGACCACGGTGGCAGCCTCGGCTTTAATGTGAAGGACGAGGACCGGAGACGATTCCTCGACGAGTCGCGAGTCGAGTCCTGGGTTCGGAAGGGGACTGCGCATCGATTGGAGCACACGGTGGGCCAACGGCGACCCACCTTGGTGGAAGCTGCAGGCACGGCGCTGGCGTTGGCCAGTCCTGCGGCGCGCGCCTGGTGGCGTGGACAGGTTGATAACCTCGATCTCTCGTCCGTGCTCGACGTCGTCCGGGAGGGGCGTGTCGCTGCAATGTCAGACCTCGCGCGTACCTTTGCAATAGAATCGCTCACGTTGAACCTAGAGAGGCTGCGCCATGTCCTCGGCACTGTTGACTGACCCGCGAGCCGTCGACCGTACGGCACATGAGGTCACCGACCTGCTCGTCCTGTGGCAGCACCCGACGAGTCGCGAAATTTGTCCCATCGGGCGTCTTGAGCACGTTCGCGACGAGTTCCAGTTTGCTTATACCGTTGCCGCTGGCGAGATCGAGGGATTCCGCCCGCTTCCGGGGCTTCCTGACCTCGAACGGCAGTACCGTTCCGGCGAACTCCCGCTCGTGCTTGGCCAGCGCATCCTCGTTCGTGCGCGGCCCGACTACGACGAGTATGTGCGCTCCCTCGGACTGGATCCGGAGTTCGCAACCCCGTGGGAGCAGATCGTCCGCTCTGGTGGACACCGCGAGGGTGACACGCTGCAGGTCATGGAATTGCCCAGGGTCCGAGAGGGACGCGCCCAGGCAACCTTCTTCGGGAACGCTGTCCGCTGGATCGCGCGCAACGAGCTTCGGGTCGACGGCGTCCCGCGGCGGGTTTCCGTTGAGGAGCAGGAGCGGGCGTTGCACTCGTTGACAGAAGGTGACCCGCTGAGCGTCCGGCGCGACGAGGGCAATGCGTTTGATGCTGATGCATGCCTCCTGCTGGCCGGCGAGACGCCCGTGGCGCGGGTTCCCCGTGTCCTCGCCAGTGCATTCAAAGAACTGCTGGGAGCGGGCGACGTAACCGTTCGAGTGGTCCGACTCGGCGATGCGAACGGCCCGCCTCACCTGCGGCTGACGGTGGGGCTCGATGTTCCAGCTCCGGACGGATTTGAGTTTGACCGTCAAGGCCGTTGGGAGCCACTGCGGACGGCCTGAGATGGAACAGTTCAGTACTCGAGTGGATCGGGGAAGCCCTGAGTCCTGAGCGTCGCGTCGACGGGTAGGTAGCGGCAGACCTCGCGGTACAGGTCATAGCGTCCGATGGTGCGGAGTTCTCGTTCGAGCTGCTCGTGGAGCTGGAGTAGGTGCGTGACGTCGTCGGCGGCGTACTGGACTTGCTCGGCGCTCAGTTCGGCGGAACCCCAGTCGCTGATTCGAACGGCACCCTTGTTGATCTTGACGCCCAACTCCCGTTGTAACAGCGACTGCAGACTGTACGCGCTGGGTGAACGCGTCGGATCGAGCAACTTGGACGCCGCCTTCGTGCACGCCACGGGGTCCACCCTCGCGGGCAATTGCGCCATGAGGAAGCGTAGGTCGAACGGTGCGAAGTGGAACACTTTCGTTACGTGCTCGTTCTCAAGCAACTGGCAAAGCCTGGGTGGCGTCTCGTCCCCCAAGCGGACAAGGAGGGCGCCGGTCGGTTCAGAGTAGATCTGGACGAGGAGCAGGCGATCGGCACGCCAGTCAAGGCCGCTCGTCTCCGTATCGACGGCAATCGAGTCCTGCTGGAGCAAGACGGCGAGCGCGTCACGGTCGAGATCACCGCTGCGGACTGTCGCGCTCACGGGCCACAACCTACCGGCTCACGTTGGCGTGTGAGCGGACAGCCACCTGAACGACGCGATCGTGGCGGCGCGGCTCTCGCATCGGAAGGCATGCCTGCGGTGGGAGATCTTGTCACCCCGCTGACGCGGCCGCGCTAAGGGGCTACATCGCAGCAGGTCAGCGCACTGCGGGTGCGACTCCTACCGTCTCCACGACGTTCCCGGCCCTTGCATGAACCGTGATTCTCGTTGCTATCAGACGGGTCTGGAGATTCTGACTCGTCGGCAGGGACATCCAGCGGCTGGCTGGGTCTGACAGCAGATCCGCCACCAAGTCTCCACGGCTGGACTTCGTGAGCGAACCAGTTCCGCATCCTTGGCGGCGCCCGCGAAGTGTCCCGAGCGGATCGGCAAGGTCGCGTGGGAGTGCCCCCTTGCCCAGTTCGCGGCGCCGTCCGCTCTCACCCTCTCGCTACCGGAACCGCCGTGGAGTGCGATCGGCGCCTGGGCGTGGACCCCAAGCCGCCGCCCTCCACTGCGACGCTCGCGTGAGTTCAGCGAGGCGTCATCTGTGTCCGAAAGACCAGCGCAGTATTTGCCCGCACGGTCGACCCGTTCCGGGCACGTCGGTCCGATCCACTCCATACGATCTCTGAGGGATGGAGTGATGACATGAGCGAGTTGATTCCGAACCTCAATGACCTTCGCGCGCACCTACCAGTCGATGACACGGCAGCTGATGCGCGCGAGTTCCTCGGAGAGGTGGCGAAGGGCCAGTCCTTCACTGAGGTGACGGCCAATGTCGGGGCATTGGTCGACCGTTGGCTGGAGGTGCCCCATGGGAACAACTGAGAGCGTGCCCGAGCTGCCACCGCGCATCGTGCGACTTCGAATCCGGGGCTTCCGCTCCTATGGGACCGAGACTCGTGAGATTGAACTGGATTCGCCGGTCACCGTTGTCAGGGGCGACAACAGCCAAGGAAAGACGGCCACAGCCGAGGCCTTGGAGTTCCTCTTCACGGGGTGCATCAGTCGGCGTGATCTCTTCGGTGGCGCGAAGGTGGAGTACGAGCGGATGCTCGCCAACGTGCATCTGCCGTTGGGCGACAATGACATATGGGTCGAGGCCGCGGTGAGGGGTCCCGACGGTGTGACCCGCACGGTTCGTCGTACCTTGACCACTGATTACTCGGGATCCGCGGACTGTGCGAGCACGGTCCTCATCGACGGTCAGGACGCCGACATGGACTCTCTCGGAATCCCGTTCGGCGAACCGCCGCTGGCTGCGCCCGTCCTGTTGCAGCACAACCTGCGCTACGTCTTGTCGACGGAACCGCAGAAGCGAGCAGCCTACTTCCGCGCGCTACTCGAGTTGACGGATCTGGATGCCGTAGGAGAGGCCGTCAAGCGAGCGAAGGAGAGGATGGCGGATCTCCCGACTCTTCCTTGGGTCGCCATGCTGTCAGCCCTCCACAACTCGATCCAGGGCAACGGAACGGCGGCTAGTGCGATCAGCCAGGCGGCGAGAGCGTCCAACCAGCCGATGCTGACTAAACACCTCATCGCGGCCGCGAACGCGCTGAGTCCCTCCGTCGTAAGCAAGGATGCAGAGGCGGTCACGGCGGACCTGCGGGCCACCAAGGCCAAGGCTGAGGAGAAGGTGTTCCCGATGGGCGCCCTTGCCCCGAATCTGGCGGAGATCCCGGCGGACGTTGACCCTACGCGCCTCGGGGACGCCATCACCACTTACGGCGAGCGGCTTGGCGCCGTTGACGATGAAGTGGCGCGGCTCACACCGATCTTCGATGCCGTTCTCAAGCACTCGCACTTGGGAACACTCACGGAGCCAACGCGGTGCCCCGTCTGCAATGACGGCACTCTTTCCACCGTGAGGATTGCGGAACTCCGAGAACAGCTCGCCGCGTCAGGCGGGATGCAAGAGGCGGCCAGGACTGTGGCGAGTGAACTGCAGCTCGCACTCCAATCGGTGGACAGGGTCGGGATCGGACTCAACGCTGTCCTGCCCTCGGCGGGAGACTGGGGTGAGCCGGAATGGGCCGAGACCTCGGCGCATAGGGAGGCGCTCAATGAGGGAGCTGAGGTTGACGTCCCCGCGCTCAATTCAGAGGACTCAGCTCGCGGCATGATCATGAGGGCAGGGGCCTCACGGCAGCGGTTGAGGCAGATCCGGGCACAGTTGAAGGACTTGATCGACGCAGGTTCACGATCAGTCGCCGAGCGCGCGCCGGTTCAGGACGGGGTGTCGCCGCTGCTCAAGCAGGTGAACGGGTGCATCGCCGAGGTGCAGAAGGAGGCCCAAGCGCTCAAGGCCTTGGTCGACGGTTTGCACGAGGAACTTGGCGAGAGGCTGCAGTCTGCCGCCCTCCCGTCCGGCACAAGGGAGATACTCGACCTCCTGGAGCATCGAGAGGAACTGCATCATGAGCAGTGCCTCGAAGCCCAGCGCAAGGGGGCCAAGCGACGGATAGATGCTGTCGGACGCATGATAGACGCCGCCGAGCGGGCGCTGCTCGACGACCGCTTCGAGAAGATGGGCTCCGAGATCGACAGGTGGTGGGCCACCCTGCGCCCAGACGAGTTGGTCCGGTTCGGTGGAGTCGGACGACGGGCCTCGGGTCGCCGGTACGTAAACCTCACCGCAGAATTGGCCGTGTCCAGCGAATCATCACCGCAAGTGCGCGATGCGGTCGGGGTGTTCAGCGACAGCCAACTCAATGCCCTCGGCCTCGCCGCGTTCTTGGCGCGGCAACGGTTGCTCAAGAGCCCGGTCGTGGTCCTCGATGATCCGCTGCCGGGATATGACCCGGACCACCAGGTGACCTTCGCCGCCTATACGATCACAAGGTTGTTGGACGAGGGCGTTCAGGTCATCTTGCTAACGCACGATCCGAAGGTGGAGGGGGAGGTCGTGGGCCGCCACCAGTACCGAGGTCTGTTGCACTATCGCCTTGCACTGCACTCTGCGGTCGAGGGCACCTTGGTCACCAACGAGGACGACTTCGTGGGTCGCAAGCTGATTGAAGCCCGGGGGCACCTCCAGAGTCAGACTTTGGAGGGTCGGAAGGCCGCAACCTCAGCGCTCCGTGATTCGGCCGAGCGGCTGGGAAAGCAGATCATGGCTGCAGCGCGGACCGCGAACGGCAACCCGACCACGGTGGCATCGCTGGGCAAGGCGATGCTCGGGCAGTTGATCCCGGAGATCCTTCCGCATGTGCAAGGGCCAGACGAGCCAGGCCGATGGAACTCCTGGAAGAACACCCTCAACTCTGGGTCCCACGATGACGAGGTACCAGCAGCGCAATCTCTCACCGTGGCGCTGGGTGAGATCAATAAGGTCCGGAAGGATCACGACAAGCACTGGCAGGGAGGTTTGCCTCGGTAGCGCGCTGTCCGTATCGGACCGTTCCGTAGTTCGTCCTTAAGTCTTGAGGTTCCTGAACGAACTCCTACAGGTGGAGTGTCGGACTGGTCCCAAACTGTCGTGGCGTCGCCCGAACGGCGGCAGGAAGGTTTCCGGATGGCCCGCGAGGTTCAGAACCGAGTGCTCGACCTGGCGGATCAGGCACTTGCTTTGCCCATCACCCGGGAGCAGTGCCCTGACTGGCTCCGGCGCCCCGGACGAGCAGAGTGCGGGGACCTCTGGGACACAGTGTGCAGCGTGTACCGGAAATTGACGGGACTGGAGTTGCCCGAGTTCATGCCATCAAGGGAGAGGAGATCACTCGATGCCGTCGTCGGGCACCCGGACGGATCGCGGCGAGTGGTCGAGGTGGACGAGGCACAACACTTCAACGTGCATCGTGCTCTGACGCTGGAGCACTACCCACCCGGAATGCTCCTCGCCTTCGACAGCGCCGTGTGGCGCGAGCGGTGCATGACCCCCACCAAGTTGCGAGGTGGCGGGTGGGGCAAAGCGAAGCCGCCGCTGTTCCCTCAGGACTATGGCAGGCATCTTCAGCGGGCATTCCGGGACATGCTGGCTGACCTCCTGCCGCCAGCGCACGGTTGGGCACCCACGCTTCGCATCGCCCACTTCGAAGTCGAGGGATGGGTCGATGAGCCCGGCGCTGTGGACCGGATGCGTACCCTCCTCCAGGGCAAGCTTGGTCTGGAGAACGCCCAGACAGTCGGGTAGTCGCCGCGCTCCAGCTAGTGCCGCGAGCCCGAAGGGACTGCGACCTCCCTAGCACGTCCGGATTCGTCAGGCATGATGGCGCAGTAGCTGAGGAGTGTGTGACGTGGATCCGTTGTCCAAGTTGGGCCGCAACGAGCGCTGTTGGTGTGGATCAGGAGACAAGTACAAGTACTGCCACGGTGACCACCGACCCGCGTCAGCGCCCGGTGCGCCGGTGCCGCCAGACCCGGTCGGCGGTACGTACGTGAGCCCGACGGTGACCATCGCCAACGGTGCGCTTACGATTGACAAAGGTGGAGCACCCATCACGATGCCGACCGGTGCGCCAAGGTCTAGGGCCGTCGAGTACACCAACTGGGACACTGAGCTGGTCAGGAGTGCGAGTTCGGCGGACCCGCCGTTGGCGCCAACGGTGCTCGGGCGGCTCCGCGTCGAAGTCATGCGCCGACTTGCTGCGCTTCCGGAAGATGACCAGGACCCCAGCGATGCCATCAAGCAGGCCATCTTCCACTTGGCCGCTGAATCGCTCCGGACAGTCAGCGCACTAGCGGCAGCGACGCCGAAGCCCTCCGTCCTTTGGAACGAAGAACTCGATCCAGCGGTGTTCCTGGGCAGGACCCTCCTGCTGGCGGATCACATAGCCATGCCAGACCATGTCTTCCAGTCCCTCGTTCGGCGGGCCAGCAATCGGGCACTTCGACGAGCCGCCGAACAGCACCTCGTCGTCAGCGAACTCGTTGCGATGGGAGTGGTCATTCCGGTCCCGATGGGTGTGGCCATGGCGGTCGGTGGCTCGGCCGTCGTCAAGCTCACGGACGCCGACCTTAACAATCCGGCCCTCGTTTCGTGGGTCCGCCAGCAACTCATCCTGGAAGGTCCTACCGCGAGAGAGGCTCTCCTCGTCCGAGCCGCCGACGACTTCTCAAAGGACGCCGAGAAGTTCTGGTTCCACGCTCACATTGATCCGGAGTCGGTCAAGAACGGTGACGGCCGATTCGAGTCGAGGATGCTCCAGCCATACGACCCGAACTTTGACTACGCCCCGTGGATCAAACAGGTGTCGGACTCCGCCGTTGGCTACTACGTTCAGCGCACGAACGAGCGGGCCGTCACCTCTGACGTCTATGGCGCCGAGTACGTCGCGGCGTCCTTGTTTGAGGCTCGCCTCCTCTCCCGGCGTAGGAGCGATCACGAGCTCGTGGCCGCCCAGGCGGCGTTGTGGGCGGATGTTCCTCAGCTCCCGTCGCTCTCTGGGCCCGACCTCGTGAAGGTGCTTCAGAACGAAGAAGCGGTCGAAGATCTGCGTCGCCAGGTGCGCGCTTCTCTGACCACGGCTCGAGCCCCAGGAGAACAGACCGACGCGTTGACGGACCTGGCGCATCAACTGGAGGCCTCTTCGCACAAGTTGGAGAAGTTTGCTGCGTCGGATCGACTGTGGCAAGCCGCCCTGCCGGGCGGGCTGGGTACTGCCAGCCTACTGATCGGCACCGTCACAGGTGGCATTCCGGCTATCGCTGCGGGCTCTCTTGGACTTCTTGCTGGCGTGGCGCCCTACCTGGGGGCGAGGGCCAGCAGGCGACGTGAAGCGGCGTACCTGTTCGTGGCTGCACGCCGCCGAAGCCGGCGGGGACGCGCTCGTCGTTCCGGTTAGCCCGAATACCAACCAACCCTGGGGACCTGGCGGGCTATCTAGGGGCCAGGACCTTGGTGGCTGGTCTGTTCCCAAGGAGGGGTGCTAGGGGCCGCTCGATGCCTTCATAGCCCCAGGAGAAGGGCGTGCCACCCAGCCCCGCCGCCCGCAGGGAGTGTCGTCGTGGTTCAGTACCAAGCGGGTGCGGTCGCAAACTCTGTCGTTCAAGCGGCTCGTAGCCTACCGTCTTTGCCCTGGGCGGACCGTGCCGTCGACGGCCCTAGGTAAGGCCGATGCCCTCGAGGATGGCGAGGATGCCGATCGGATCGGGCGAAACAGGTACGGTTGTGCATGGCGTGAGAGCGTCAGGCTCGTACGATGCGCGAGCGTCGGACGAGGCGCCGCTTCCTAACGCGAGCGTCGGACGAGGCGCCGATTCCTAAGATGCAGGGTTAGGACCACAATAGGACTGTCGCTGCGGATTTCGCATCTGCGCAGGTCAGAGACGTATCGTGGAGAATCCCTTACCCTCCGCCAGATCCACCGAGCCGGCCCTGCGGCTCCGTCAGGGCCGGTCCGCCTCGATGTGGTAGGTGAAGTGCCCGCCGTAGCCGTACACGCGGCCCAGCAGGGGTAGGTCCACCGTCAGGTCGACGCACTGCTGGTCCCGGTCGGTGTCGTAACTCTCACGCAGCCGGATCGTCGGAGCGATCGGACGGGGGATCCGGACCTGGAGCCGGCCGAACCGGAACCCGACCGTGCGGCTGGTCAGGACCAGGGCGCCGTCGGCGGTCGTGACATCGAAGGCGGCCGCGACGGTCGCCGGGAGCCCGAGCCGATCCACCACGCCGCCGCCGGGGGAGCGGGCCACATCGTCGGTCATGGTGAAGGTCCGGCCCGGCAGGTCGAACTCCCGGGTTGCCACAGCTCGGCCGTCGACAGTCCGGTTGCGGATCCGGAAGGTCACGTCACGGGCCCAGCCGGCGAACACGACGTGGCGGCCCTCCACCAGCCAGATCAGCGGCCAGAGCCATCGACGCGGTGTCCCGGCATGGGTGAACACGCCCGCACCGGTGCCGACGTGGCCGGGTGGAATGGTCGCGAAGTACTGCTGGAGTCGAGGATGCAGTTCCTTGATCCGGGCGCCGAGCACGGACTCGTAGGGGGAGAGCTGCGGGCCGGCCACCCGGCGATCCTACGGTCGGGCCGGACCGTCTCGTCGTTTTGGCCGAGGCCGCGCCGGGCGGGTACGCTGTCCCCTGTTGTCTAGGAGACGTCGCATAGTCTGGTCTAGTGCGCATCCCTGCTAAGGATGTGACGGGGCAACCCGTCCGTGGGTTCAAATCCCACCGTCTCCGCCGCGAAGCCCCGGTTCCCTCTGAGAATCGGGGTTCTTTCGTTGAATCATGCGGCCAACGAGTGGTGGCCCGAGGTGCTGGAGTGCGCCCCAGACAGCCCGCGCCCGGGCTCGGGGACGACCGATTCCGGACGTTGCCCTGGTGCGGGGCATGTGAGCATCCCTACCGTTGGACCTGTCGCCGCAAGGAGGTAAACAGGTGGACGTCGTCGATCGACCGACGGTGGTGTGCCTGTGCGGCTCGCTGCGCTTCCAGCAGCTCTTCGAGTCAGAGCGGCAACGACTGACCTCACGAGGCGTGATCGTGCTCGCTCCGGAAGCGATCGGCGATGAACCGACTCCTTCCATGCGCAAGGCTCTAGGCGAGTTGCACCTGAGGCGGATCGACCTGGCCGACGAGGTTCGAGTGGTGAGCGAAGGCGGCTACGTCGGAGCAGCGACACGCCGCGAGATCGAGTACGCGCGGGAGAGGCAGAAGGTCATCAGTTCCGTGGAGCCGGGTCTCGAACTGTGATCGCACCGAGCACGGCGTGCACGTGATCGTTATCGGCTCGGGCGACGTGTCGTCACTGGGAAAGGAAGGGCGGCTCCGGCTCGGGCCACTCCCATTCCGGGAGCAGATCGCGAAGCGGTGCCGTCCTGCCGTGGCTGAGAAGGACCGTTGTCTCGATATTTGACGGATCAATCTGCCTGATGAACCCGCGGCAACGGCCGCAAGGGGCGAGGACGGTTAGACGCCCTTGCGCGTCCCGCCACACGGCGACGATACGTGCGATTGCGTGCTCACCGCTTGTGACCATCGAAGCGATAGCGGCGTGCTCGGCGCAGAAGCCAGTCCCGGAACCGGTGTCGATGCACACACCTGCATGGATCGCGCTGGTAGTCGTTTCGAGCGCAGCGGCGACGTCCCCGAAGAGGCGATCGCCCACGCGATGCGGATTGAGTTTGGCCTGAGCTACCGCGATGAGATCGTCGTTCTGCGCCATCACCCAAGGGTAGGCGGAGCTGGTCCAACGATCGCCCGGAAAGGATAGTCGGGCGCTCCACGCAGGGGACGCACTGTGACTGCTCTCGGGGTTCACGCTTGGTGCGGAGCGCGAACGGTCTCACGGTCCGGGCCGGTCACCATTCTCGCCGAAGGTGCGGTGCGGGGCCAAGTCCAGGCGTACCGCAGGATGAGGGCGAGAAGGACCACTTCGAGCACGACGCCGAGGCCGTAGAAGAACAGCCAGGACTCGCCCGCCACGTTGAACACCGTGACGGGGACGAAGAGCGCGGCCACGGTGAGGTTCGCGATGCGGTTCACCCTGGCGGGCAGCGTCATCGACAGCACGACCATGAGGCTGGGGATGGCCATGAGGGTCAGCGCCGCCGTCGAGAAGGTCTGGGAGAGGTCGAACTCGAAGACCCTGCCGTCGAGGATGTCGTCGACGACGCCCGGGGTGAAGAAGTTGAGGATGTCCACGTAGGCGTACAGGAACATCAGGCTCGTCCACGCTGCGGCGAGCTTCGCTCTCACCGGGATGGGCTGGTCCGCCAGTGTGAGGGTGGGTTGACGTGTGCTCATGATGGGCTCCGTTGTCGTGGTGAGGATCGGGAAGATCCACGATCCGGGAGCCCGGCGGCGGGCTCATCGGCCCGGAGGCCGCAGTTCGCCTGGCCGATGGCAGGATCTCTGTCTCGTTCTTTCGGTCGGTACGCGAAAGCGTGCCGATCCCTAGGCTGGAGTCGTGGTCACTGTCCGGCGCTCCATCTGGCATGAGCCGCGGCCCGCTGGCGCCCCGCCCATCGGCCGTCTCGACTGGCTGCTGGTTGGCGTCCTCGCGGCCGCCGCCTTGGTCGAGGGCCTCGTCCGGCCGGGCTTGGCCTGGCGACCCCTTGTGACGGTGCTCGCCCTTGCGCTGATGCCTACCCTGCTCTGGCGGCGTCGGCGCCCCCTGATGGCCGCCCTGGTCGGGTGGGGCGTCGCCGGGCTGCTCTCGGTCCTCCAGCTGACTGCGAACGCCGAGGACCTCGGCCTCTACTCCATGATGGCCGTCCTGATCCTGCTCTACTCCCTGGTGCGGTGGGGCTCGGGACGGGAGATGGTCTTGGGGACGGTGTTCGTGACGGTCGTCGTCGCGCTGGGGATGTACGCCTCCTCCGCGGTCTGGGTCGACGTTCTCGGCGGGAGCGTCCTCTTGATGTTGTTCGTCGCCCTCGCCGCGGTGTTCCGCTATCGCGCGGACCTCGTGCATCGCCAGCAGCGCGAGATCCGCAATCAGGAGCGGGTGGCGCTGGCGCGCGAGCTGCACGACACCGTGGCCCACCACGTCTCGGCCATCGCGGTGCAGGCGCAGGCTGGTGGCGTGGTAGCCGGCACCCATCCCGAGAAGGCTGCCGAGGTACTGGCCGCCATCGAGTCTGAAGCGTCACGAACCCTGGCGGAGATGAGATCCATGGTGCGGTTGCTGCGTGAGGAGGAAGCCGTTGCCTACTCACCGCAGCTGGGTGTCGCGGACCTGCCTGCTCTGGCGCGCGCCGACACGACGCCCACCGTCGAGGTCTCGCTGGACGGTTCGTTGACCGGGCTGGCACGACCCGTGGACGCCGCGCTCTACAGGCTCGCGCAGGAGTCGCTGACCAACGCCATACGGCACGCCCGCAGCGCGACCCGCGTCGGGATCGACGTACGCCGGGAGGGCAACGCCGTCAGGCTGCGTGTCAGCGACGATGGACACATCGAGCCGGGGCCAGCCTCGCAGCCTGGGTTTGGTCTGCTGGGCATGGCCGAACGCGCTCAGATCCTCGGCGGATCGCTCTCCGCGGGGCCGGGGCCCGAGGGCGGCTGGGTGGTCGAGGCCGTACTGCCGGTGGAGGTGCTGGCATGAGCATCCGTGTTGTCGTAGCCGACGACCAGGACTTGGTCCGGACCGGACTGGTGATGATCCTCGGCGCGCAACCCGACCTCGAGGTCGTGGGTGAGGCAGCGGACGGGCTCGCAGCGCTCGACCTGGCGACCCGGCTGCGTCCCGATGTCCTCCTCGTCGACATCCGGATGCCCTTGCTCGACGGCGTCGAGGTGACGCGGCGCCTGGCCGGGCCGGGCGTGACGGACCCGATGGCGGTCGTCGTGATCACGACCTTCGACCTCGATGAGTACGTCCTTGGCGCCCTACGCGCCGGCGCCCGCGGCTTCCTACTCAAGGACGCCGGGCCGGAGCTCCTCGTGCGGGCCATCCACGCCGCAGCCGACGGGGACGCGCTGATCGCCCCCAACGTCACCCGACGGCTGCTGGCGACCTTCGCCGACCGGGCGCCGGTGGTACCGGTCCAGCCCATCGACCCGCTCACCGCGCGCGAGGAGGAGGTGCTCGCGCTGGTGGCACGGGGCCGGACCAACGCCGAGATCGCCACTGAGCTCTTCGTCGGCCTGAGCACGGTCAAGACCCACGTCGCATCGTTGATGACCAAGCTCGGCGCCCGCAATCGCGTCGAGGTCGCGATGTGGGCGTACGACACCAGACGCGTGAGAACCGATCAGTAGGTACAGAGTGTCGTCCACATGCTCAGCAAGCTTGGAGAGCGCCTGCAGGCTGTCTCGCGTTCGCGCCTGTCGCGCTTCGGCCGTGGGGTGCTCAATCGTCTGGGTTGTGCTCACCTCGGTCAGTCACCTCGCTCGTCGGCGGCCGCGCATCGCGCGCTCGCCCGGCTCGACATCAGTCCGGCGGGTGCGGAGACGATCCGAGGACTGAACCGTCCACCGCCCGTCTCGAGACTGCTCGCCGAGCGGTGAGCAGCCATCACGCGGTGCGCGTGAAGGCGGCCACTCACCGGTCGTCGACGACGGGCAGTCCTACGCGGACCTACAGGGTGTCCTCGGTCTCGGTCTCAGCCTCGGCCTCGGCCTCGAGCTCTGCGATCTCGATGGCGACGGCCAGAGCCGAGACGATCTCCGACGTCGCCGACACGATGCGTGCGGTGCCGACGATGGGTGCGATCGCGGCGAGCACCCCGCGGACCTGCTCGGCGTCGAGCCCCACCTCGCCCGCCACGGCCAGGTTGGCCGCATAGGAGAAGCCGGGGGCATCGACCGCGACCAACGCGGCGAGACGGACGAGCATGAGCGTGCCGATGTCGAGGGCACCGGCGGCATCGAGCGAGTCCGCTGTCATCGCCGCGAGCAGGTCGAGGACCGGGGTGTCGCTGAACTCTTCCTCGGACATGATGTTCTCCTTCTGGGTAGAGGCGCGGAGCCCGTCGGGCCTGCGTCTTGCGATCCTGCCGACGTCCGGCCGGGTGATGACGAGCCGGCTACCGCCGAGTCATGGCGATGGGCAGCCGATCCTCGGCGCGCGGGCGCCGATCCCCGATCGCGGGCGAACGGTTCGGAGGCGGCGGCTCGATGGACGTCACGGTGCCACTGTGTCGGTGGCGCCGGGCCAAGTCGTCACCAAGACTGCGTGAAGCGGGGGTTCCGGGGTGCCGAACCGGCGGTCCGACAGATGCTGTCCTGATGCGGTTCACGCGCACTGCGTGATGAAACGCGTACGGTGCACTCCGTAGCGTCGGGCAGGCATCCAGCCACACGTTCAGCCCGAGAGGACTTGATCCAGATGAGCGAGAACCCGAGCGGCACGGCCGTCGGCTTCACCGTCTTCGCAGGTACGGTGATGATCATCGTCGGCGTCCTGCACGCCATCCAAGGACTTGTCGCCCTCTTCAACGACACGTTCTACGTCGTCGGGCAGGAGTACGTGTTCCAGTTCGACGTCACGACCTGGGGCTGGACCCATCTGCTACTCGGCATCCTCGTCGGGTTCGCGGGCTTCTTCATCTTCCGCGGCGCGGTCTGGGCGCGCACGATCGGCGTCATCGTCGCCGCACTGAGTGTGATCGTGAACTTTGCATGGCTGCCGTACTACCCAGTCTGGAGCCTCATCATCATCGCGCTCGACGTGTTCGTCATCTGGGCCCTCACGGCTCACGGTCGGGACATCACCGCGTGAGGCGACGCCGGCAGGTCCGCATAGCCTGCCGGCGCGTCACTCCCCGAGCGCCGGGTGGTCCCGGACCTGCCCGGCTACGGGAAGCGCGAGGACTGGTCCTACACGCTCGGCATCCCGGCGCTGGGGAACGCGCTGCTGGAGATCCTCGACCGGCTCGAGCTGGACAAGGTGGTGCTCGTCGGCAACTCGATGGGGTGTCCTGTGATCCTCGACGTCGCGCACGCGGCACCGGATCGGGTCGACCGGATGGTCCTGGTCTCGCCTGCTGGCGGCGCCCAGAACCAGCCACTGTCTCGCGCCGCCGGCCAGCTCGCCGTGGATGCGGTCAGGGAGAACCCCGCGATGGCGCGAGTCGCCGTGCCCGACTACCTGCGGTTCCGCGTGGTGAACGCGTTCACGCTCTTTGGCGGGATGACGCGCTACCCGTCGCTCGAGAGGCTGATCAAATCACCTGTGCCGGCGCGCACCGTCCTCGGAAGCATGGACCCGCTCATGCCGACGCCGAGCCGAGTCCGTGAGGTCGGCCGCATGGTCCTGAACGACACGACGGTCGCGCTCCTCGAGGTCGCCCCACACTCGAGTCAACTTCCGCCATCCCGGCGAGTTCGCGCACGTGATCAGCTCGCGGCTAGATGGCGTGGACATCATGGACGATCCCGATCAGCCGGGGCTCAGCCGGGTCCTGCGAGTCTCTGGTCGGCCGTGACAGACACCGCAGGTCGCGGTTGTTCGCGCGAGTCCAGAGCGGTGTAGGCGAGGACGATTCAGGCGCGCGATCGGGCGCTGACGACGATGCGCCCACCCTCGCTGCGCCCGCAGCGCCCGCAATGGCGTGGCTCCCGCCCACGGCTACGACCCGAAGCGGGTGACGAGCCGGTCCAGGGCGGCGTCGACGTCGGGCTCGACCACGCGGCGGCGCTCGTCGGCGTCGTACCAGGCCAGGACCTCCGCGGCGCCCTGCCAGTACCGGGTGGCGGCCGTGTAATCGGGCACCAGCGCCTTGACCTTGCTGTTGTCGAAGACCACCGAGTGCACCTTGTCCCCGACCAGCCCGTCGAGCTCGTCCGGCAGCTCTGCCCCGATGGCCCGTCCCGGGATCGGGACGAGGTCCGGCTCGGCCGCGCCGGCGGCACGGGCCAGGATGCGCGTGATCTGGGCCCAGGTGAGCGCCTCGTCGGAGGTGATGTGGAAGGTGTCCCCGACCGCGCGGCGGTCGCCGAGCAGCCCGACGAACGCGACGGCGAAGTCGCGCGTGTGGGTCAGCGTCCACAGCGAGGTGCCGTCGCCGATCACTGGGACCGGCGCTCCGCGGCGCAGCCGGTCGATCGCTGTCCAGCGTCCTGGGATCGGGATGCTGCGCTCGTCGTAGGTGTGGCTGGGTCGCACGATCGTTGCCGGGAAGTCGCGCTCGCGCCAGGCCCGCACCAGCACGTCCTCGCTGGCGATCTTGTTCCGCGAGTACTGCCAGAACGGGTTCTTCAACGGCGTCGACTCGGTGATCGGCAGTCGCTCCACCGGCTTGGCGTAGGCCGATGCCGAGGAGATGTAGACGTACTGGCCCACGACGCCGTCGAAGATCTCGACATCGGCCGCCGCCTGCTCGGGCGAGAACGAGCGGAAGTTCACCACTACGTCCCACTCCTGGCCGGCGACGGCGGCCAGGATCGAGTCCGGATCCCCGGCATCTCCGACCAGCGATCGGGCGCCCTCGATCGGGGTCCGAGCGTCCGGAGCGTCCGACGCCGCCGAGACGCCCCGGTTCAGGAGCGTGAGGTCGTGGCCCCGTTCGATCGCCAGTCGGCTCGACGCCGCGCTGATCGTGCCATTGCCGCCGATGAAGAGAGTTCGCAAGGCTGCCATGGCGGTAACCCTAGCCAGCCCGCGGTATCGCCTCCAGACCATGTGCATGACGCGCCCGCAACCGACCGCTGGTCGAATGTCGCATGCAGGGCATAACTTAGGAGCGGCGCGGCCGGGTCCGTGCCTTCATGCCCAGGATCCCCCGACTATCGTCACGCCATCACGTCGGGACCGCCGGGCTCGAGCAGCAGGGCGGGCCGCCTGCGCATCGTCCACCAAGCCCTCAACCTCCTCGCTGCGCCACGACGTCGTGCAGATCGCGGGCGAGCCTGGCCCGCTCGCTCGCGCGGGTCTCAACCCGGACCGCGTGGCTCCTGAGCGCCCGCGCTTCCCGCATTCGGACGGCCGCACGCCAACCGGCGTCGACCGCGAGAATGCCCACCCAGCCGATCACGACAATCGCCGTCAGGAACCACAGGTTCGTGAGCTCGTCGACATGCCCCGAGCCGTCCCGGTAGAACAACCTGGAGTCCGGCAGCAGAACCCATACGACCACGACCGCGAGGCCCCCAGCCACGGTCGACGCCGCGGTAGCCCGTGGCGCCAGGACCCACGTTACCGCCACCAGGGCGACGATTGAGGTCCACATCAGGCTCCCGAACACGATCGCGCTCAGGATGGGCAGCGCCGCCAGCAGGATCGACAGGCTCCTGCCTCAAGCAGCGGCCAGGATGGCGAGCACCCCCAGTGCGATACCCCCGACCGCCCAGACCTGGCCCGCCTGCGCGATGAAGGCTGCGTCGAGCCGGGCGATCAACGTCGACTCGATCGAGATCGGACTGTCAGGGACCACCGGGTCCACCGCGCACGCCCAGCCGAACGTGCCATAGGCGCACGGCGCGATCGTGTCGGTATACGCCCACGTCGCCGTCGCCACCAGGGCGACCCCGACCACCACCCAGCCCAGGACCCGGATCGGGTCCGCAGACAGCCACACCCACGCCCGCGCCAGCCACCTGGGCGCCGAGTCGGCCAGAGCGGCGAGCCAACGGTGAGCGCCGGGCTGCATGCTGGTCCGCGAAACCTCCCCGCCCCCGCCGCCATCGCTCATGGCTCGATCATCGCGGTCCGAGCCCATGCAGACACCTCCCCCAGGATGGTTCGCGATCACCCGTTCGGGTGATCGGGCGACTATCGGAGTGCGGTACCGACTGGCCCCGTACTCGCGACCGGTTGAACTTGCGACACCGTCACAACCGAGCTGCCGATCGACACAGGCATTGCCACCACGGCCGCAGGTCAGAGCGTTGCGGATGAGACTCCCCGCTCCGCCGCGAAGCCCCGGTTCCCGCAGCGAACTAGGGTTGCGCCGACGAGGGATCGCCGGAGGGCGGCACTCGCTATCCGGGTAGGGCCGAACCGGTGTGCTGCTCGAGGGCGGTCAGCAGTGCCTGTTGCAGGTGCGAGTCATGGGTCGCCGGATGCGGAGCCTCGGTTCGGCGGTCGCGCCAGTAGCGCCCGCTCATGGTCGCTTCAGGGCTGTCGCTGACGGCGAGCCACGTCTGGGTGGTTGCTCCCTGCTTAATGGAGACAGGCGCCGATGCTCCTCCCATGCGGGACCGCACCCAGCCAGGGTCGACGGCGGATACGATCACGTCGTCCCATCGGCGGGCGATTGCTGCCGCGAGGGTGGTGACGAGCAGCTTGGTGTCGGAGTAGCTCGTTCCCGTGCTGGTGCTCCAGTCGAGCCCGTCGACCGTGGTCCTGCCGCCACGATGCATGCTGCTGCTCAGTGCGATCCATCTGCTCGGTGTCGGCAGGTCGGTGGTGAGCAGGTAGGGCGCGACGACGTTGACGGCCAGCAGCGACGGCCCCTCGATGACTCCGGCGTTGTGGATCACGACGTCGACCGGCGCGAGTTGTCGTAGCTGGTTCGCGATGTCGTGGACCTGGTCGGCATCGGCGAGATCGCCGACCACGACATCGCTGCCCAGGCCATCGAGTCCGACGGCCGATGCACGGCCACGAGTCCGAGCGTGCAGCACGACGTCGTGGGACTGGTCGAGCAGCGTCTGCGCAGTCTCGCGGCCGATGCCGTCGGCGGAGCCGGTGATGAGGATGCGGGTCATGGCCGGATGAGGACCTTGAGGGCTTCGCGCGAATCCATGAGGCGGTAGGCCTCGGCGATCTCGTCGAGCGGGAGCGCTCGGTCGAAGACGCGACCGGGGTCGATGGTGCCGTCGAGCACCTGCGGGATCGCTGCCTCGAGGTAGGCGCGCACGGTCGCGGGGCCACCGGTGAGCGTGACGTTCTTGCCGAACAGTGAGGCGAATCCCACTGCGGCGTTGTCATACTGCGGCACGCCGACGCGCGAGATGGTTCCGCCCGGGCGGACGATGCCGTACGACTGTTCGTAGGCGGGCATGTGGCCGACCGCCTCCAGCACGACGTGCACACCTTCGCCATCCGTCAGCCCGAGCACCCTCGCGATGCCCTCCTCGCCACGCTCGGCAACGACGTCGGTGGCGCCGAACGCACGACCGAGATCGGTGCGCGACTCGTGGCGTCCCATGAGGATGATGGTCTCGGCGCCGAGCTGCTTCGCGGCCAGCACGGCCGAGAGCCCGACGGCTCCGTCACCGACAACCGCGACGCTAGTGCCGGCCCCGACGCCTCCGCGGACTGCTGCGTGGTAGCCGGTGAGGTAGACGTCGGAGAGCGTGAGCAGCGAAGGCATGAGCGACTCATCCGTGCCTTCGGGGATGACGACGGCGGTGCCGTCGGCCTGCGGGACGCGCAGTCGCTCGGCCTGGGTCGCTCCGGTCTCGAGCCCATCGAAGAATCCGCCATGCTTGCACGAAGTGGTGATGCCCTCGCGGCAGAACGAGCAGGTGTTGTCGGAGAACGCGAACGGCACGATCACCGTCTGTCCGACGGCGAGTCGATTGATCTCGCTGCCGATCTCCTCGATCACGCCGATGGCCTCGTGACCCATGGGGCGACCATCCGGGGTGTCCTCGAGATCGTGGTACGGGTGCAGGTCCGAGCCGCAGACGCACGCGTAGGTGACGCGGATGATCGCGTCGGTGGGCTCCTGGATGGTTGGGTCGGGGACATTGGCGACGCGGACGTCGCCGGCGCCATACATCAGAGCTGCTCGCATGAGCACTTCCTCTCGTCGTGGGTGGAGTGAGTCAAGTTCAGGCCGTCGGTCGGGCGACCCGCCGCCAGGACGCGATCGCTCGCTCGAGGTAGGTCCTGGTGGCGAGCGCCATGTCCACGTTCGGATCGAGCAACCATTGCAACCCGATGCCGTCAAGCGCCGCCGTCAGCAACCGCGCCTCGAGCGCGACCTGCGCCGGTGACAGCGCGCCGACGTCGCCGGCATCCACTGCTGCCTGCAGGTGGCGGGCGAACGTTCGAAGGTTCGTCTCGTAGCGCTGCACGACGTAGGCGTGCGCGCGGTGCTCGGGATTCGATGCCTCGGCGGTGATCGTGGTGAAGAGCTCGAGCAGACCTCGGTTGCGGCGGTGCCCTGCCATGATGTCGGGCAATCGGCGCAGGTAGGCGAGTCCACTGACGTCGGCCAGGTCATGCTCGGCCGACTGCCGCTCCCACTCCTGGAGCACCGCGATCAGCAGCCCCTCCTTCGTGCCGAAATGGCGAATGAGTGTCGCGTGCGAGACGTCGGCGCGCTCGGCGAGCGTGCGCAGCGAGCTGCCTGCGAAACCGCGCTGCCCGAACACCTCGATCGCGATCGCGACGAGCTGTGCCCGGCGTTCGATCCCGGTGCGATACGGCCCGCGAGTCGCTGGGCGAGGGGTCTCGATCATCAGTGCCTCCTTCTCATTGCCCAACTGTAACCGATCGGTTAGCATTCCCGAAGACGATCAAGCGGGCCGGCGACAGCCTTGACGAGGCCCGCCCAAGGCGGAGCGAGGAGGCGACGATGGAACGGTCGGTGCTGGGGACGTCGGGCATCCGGGTATCGAGGATCTGCCTGGGCAGCGCGACCTTCGGGGTCGCTCCCGACGCGACCTCCGCCGGTGCGATGGTCGGTGCTGCCTTGGACCTGGGCATCGACTTCTTCGACACGGCTGACGTCTACGGCTCGACGCCGACGTTCGACCGACCGGGGTTACCACCGGCGGGGGAGCGGGAATCGGCCGAAGAGATCCTGGGGCGTGCGCTCGTCGGTCACCGCGATGACGTGGTGCTCGCCAGCAAGTCCGGTGAGCGGCGCTTCGACGCAACCGCTGGATTGTCACGTCGATACATCGCCCAGCAGGTCGAGCAGAGCCTGCGTCGTCTGCAGACCGATCGGATCGACCTGTACTACGCGCACTTCCCGGACCCGAGTACGCCGCTGGAGGAGACGCTGGCCGCCTACGACACGCTGATCCAGCAGGGCAAGATCCGCTCGGTCGCGCTGTCGAACCACGCGGCGTGGCAGGTCACGCAGGCGCTCTGGATCGCCGACGACCGTCGGCTCGCCTCCGCTCCCGTTGCCGCGCAGGTGCAGTACAGCCTGCTGCACCGCAAGGCTGAGCGCGAACTGACGAGCGCCTGCCAGAAGTTCGGACTATCCATCGTCCCGTTCGCGCCGCTCCACGGCGGTCTGCTCGCCGATCTGGCCGTGCTCGAGCGGCCCGTCGCGGGTGACGAACGCTACGGCGGGTCGCGGTTCGACGACCGAGAGGTCGCCGTCGCTCGCGCGCTCGCCGACCTCGCCGACGACTGGGGCATGCAGATGCAGCACCTCTCGCTCGCCTGGCTGCTGGCGCAACCGACGGTGGCCTCGGTGATCGTCGGCGCCGAGACGCCTGAGGAACTGCAGGCAAACGCGTCAGCGACCGATATCAATCTCACAGCCGAGCAGGTCGCGCACCTCTCAGCCCTGACCGCCGATCTCGCAGACTGAGACCGGACTTCGGTGACGGTGGTGCCTCAGGACCATCGCCATCACCATCTGGTGCGCGGCTATGGCGACCAGTGGACGGGCCCCGCAACTATCGGCGGCTGGACGGGCCAGGCGATCCTGCGGACGGCTGGCCGCGACGCACGTGCGCGCCGCGAGAGCAAGTCCACCTCACGGTCGTAGTCGGTGCGACGGGCAGGATCGCCGAGAACCGCGTAGGCACGGAACACCGCTTGCAACGCCGCGTCGGAACGCTCCCCCTGGGAGGCGCCACCGTCAGAGCGAGTGTCGGGGTGATGCAGCCGAAGCAGCGCGCGATAGGCGCGGCCGATGTCAGCCTGGGTCGCTTGCGGGGGAAGGCCCAGGACGGCGTAGTGGTTGGGTTCGTTCATAGGTCGTGGAGTCGCAAACGGGGGTTCGGATCCGTACCGAGGTCGTGGTCCCGGCGTTGGCCGGGACCACGTGGTTGAGGATGGCTGCCGCCGGCCCGCGATCTCGCCTCCTTCACTGTGTTCCATGCGCCGTTCCATGCGCCCGAGGTTCCATGCGGTCGAGCGGGTGTGGTGCCCGGCGGCGAGCGTTGGCGAGCCGAGCCGCCACCGCCGGGCGGTCCAATGGGCGGCAGCCCCGCCCGGGTGGGATCGGACCAGGACCGGTCGGGCCACCGGTCCGCGACGGCGGCGGTCACGGAGTTCGAGGGCGGACCGTCCGACGAGGCTTCGATGATCGCCTCGAACTCCGCACGCACCAGTTGCTCGTCGCAGAGCACCAGAGCCAGAAACTGCTCATCGGTGCTCCGCGTGGGTTGGCCACCTCTTCTTCGGTCTTCGAACACGACGGGCTCCGGCGACTCAGGAGGTGATGACCTGCCGGTCCTGATCCTTGCTCGCGATCTCGATCTTGCGGGGCTTGGCTTGCTCGGCCACCGGGATCCGCAGGGTCAGCACACCGGCGTCATAGGCAGCATCGATGCTCTCGGTGTCGAGGTTGTCCCCCAGCACCAACTGACGGCTGAACGTGCCCCGGGCCCGTTCGGCAGCGATCATGTCCTCGGTGTTCTCCCGCACCGGCCGTTGAGCGCTGACTGTGACCACGTTGCGCTCGACATCCAGCTCGATCGCGTCAGCGCTCAGTCCGGGAAGGTCGAACTCAACCACGAAGGTGTCGCCCTCGCGCCAGGCATCCATCGGCATCGCCGTGGGAGCCAGGGTGCCGTCGCCGCGGAACAGGTGCTGTGTCAGCCGGTCCAGGTCCCGGAACGGATCGGTGCGCATCAACAGTTGAGCCATCTCCAATCACTCCTTCTTGTGGATCGGTTCGCCACAGACCTCCTGTGGCGGTGGTAGATTTTGTATAGCACCGACGGCATACTGGTGCAAGAGGTGAATCGAAGATGGTTGCTCGTGCCTGACGGCTCGGTCCACGTCGCCCGCACGCGGCCGTTGCCCAGCGTCGGTCAGCGCCAACCCGACGAGAGGAGGTCGGCCCCGTGATCGTGACAAGGGTCTCGGCCGGCTGCGGCATCCGACAGGTTCACGAGTGCGATACGCGTGGCAGCCACCACTACGTCCTCGGGGTCCGCAGTCGGGGCCGGCGATGAGGCCGTTGGACCCCGCGAGGGGCGTCTACGGGATATCCGTGGCCGCCGACCTGGTGGGTATGAGTGTCCAGCGGCTGCGCTGGTACGAGTCACAGGAACTGCTCGACCCCGAGCGAACCGCGGGTGGCACACGCCGCTACAGCGAGGACGACCTGTACCGGTTGCGGCGAATCGACGAGTTGCTCGAGGCCGGACTGAACCTCGCCGGAATCGCCATGGTGCTGCACCTGCAGGACGAGAACCAGGACCTTCACCATCAACTGCGCCAACAGGAACGCGAGGACCGGGAGTCCACCGATGAGAACGGGAGGAAGCGGGGATGACCACACCATGGACGGACGTACCTTCAGCAGACTCGTTCGACGAGGCCCCGGAGGCCGACGTGGGCGGAGGGGCCTTGAGTGTGCGGGAGCTGATCGCTCAGCTCGCCCGGACGGAGGACCAGATCCGCATGACCGGTCACTTCGACGACGGCAGCGGACCGGAAGGACTGCGCCAGTTGCTGCGCCAGCAGGACCAGCTCATCGCTGAGTTGCGTCGCCGTCGGGCGCCCTGCCCCCGCGAGGACGCGCCGGTCGAGGATGCCTGAGCCCGGGTACCGATCGTCGTCGACGGTGGCGTCCAGAAGGCCCGCCCGCGACGTCCCGCGTCTGCCCGAGCCTCTGGGCTGCTACGCGTCGCGGCGACGCAGCGTCAACGCGGCGGCTACGAGCGGGACGACGGCGTAACCCGCGACAACGAGTACGCCCTGCCACGGCTCGAGCGTGTCGTTGCTACCGAGCGCCCCGCTGGTTGCGAGGAACGCGGTCGCCGCCGGCATCGGGAGGTGATCGATCAGGCTCTGGACCCAGTCGAGTCGGATCAGCTGCAGGAGGCCCGGGAGCAGCAGCAGCACGGTCAGGGACACCGTCACGGCGCCGGCGGTCGAGCGCAGCAGCGTACCCACGCCGAGGGCGAACAGCGCGGCCGCGACGAGGAAGAACGTGGTCCCTCCGAACACCTGCCAGGTCTGGGCGTCGGTCAGGGCGGGGAGCAGGTCCAGGTCGCTGAGGACGGAGAACGTCACGGCGGACGACGCGGCGAGGCTCACCGCGCTCACGGCGACGGTGAGCACCACGAGGACGATCGCCTTGGCCGCGAGCACGGGTACGCGCGTCGGCACGGCGGCGAACGTGGACCGGATCATGCCGGTCGAGTACTCGCCGGTGATGAGGAGCGACCCCAGGACGGCGATCATGATCATCCCCATCGGGTATCCGGATGAGATGAGCTCGGCACCGTGGATGACGGCGAGCATGCCGGCGGACTCGGCCGTTGCCGCCGTGAGGTCCAGCGACATCGCCGAGCCGAGTGCGAACAGCGTCATGAGGACCACCGCGAGCGCCATGAACCACCAGGTCGAGCGGAGGGAGAGCAACTTGATGCACTCCGCCCAGATGATGCCGGGGAAGGACCATCGGGCGCGTTCGTGGCTTCGTTCCGCATGGTGGGCGACGGCGGTGCTGGGCAGGGTGAGGGTGCTCATCGGTCTCGTGCTCCTAGCTTGCGAGGGCGGGGCTGGGTTCGGAGCGGTACTCGACCGCATCCCTGGTCAGGTTCATGTACGCGTCCTCGAGGCTGGCGCGCTGGAGACACAGTTCGTGCAGGACGATGCCATGGGCAGCCGCAGTCCCACCGACCTGTTCGACGGTGATGCCCTGCAGTTCGAGGGATCCGGCCTCGCCGGAGGTGATGGTGACGCCCTCGGCGCGAACGAGGTCGGCGAGCTCGGTTGCGTGGGGGGAACGGACGCGGACCGTCGTGCCGGTGACGGAGTCGATGACCTGCTGGACGGGGCCGGCCGTGAGGATCCTGCCGCGGCCGATGACCAGCAGCTGGTCCGCCGTCTGCGCCATCTCGCTCATCAGATGGGAGGACAGGAACACGGTGCGACCCTCCGCCGCCAGACTACGCACGAGGTGGCGGACCCACGTGACGCCGTCGGGGTCGAGGCCGTTGACCGGTTCGTCGAGGATCAGGGTGCCCGGATCGCCGAGCATCGCCGACGCGATGCCGAGGCGCTGGCCCATTCCCAGGGAGAAGCCGCCAACCCGTTTGCCCGCGACCCCGGCCAGGCCGGTCATCTCGATCACCTCGTCCACGCGCTTGATCGAGATGCCGTGGGTGGCGGCCATGGTCCGCAGATGTGACCGGGCGCTGCGGCCTGGGTGCACGGCCTTCGCGTCCAGCAGCGCCCCCACCTCGCGCAGTGGCCAGCTGTGCTGCGCGTAGGGCTTGCCGTTGACGGTCACGCTGCCCGCCGTGGGACGGTCCAGGCCGACGATCATGCGCATCGTGGTCGACTTGCCGGCCCCGTTCGGGCCGAGGAAGCCGGTGACGGTTCCGGGGGCGATGGTGAAACTGATGTGGTCGACGGCGGACTTGTCGCCGTAGCGCTTGGTGAGGTCGTGTGCCTCGATCATGACGGTGTCCTTCTGGTCCGTGCCTGTCGGCGGTCCCGGGCGGAACGGCCGTCGTGCTGGACGTGCTGGACGTGCTGGACGTGCTCAGAGAGTGATCGCGACCTTGCCCCGCACCAGGCCCTGCTCGAACCGGCGCATGGCCTCCGGGGCTCGTTCGAGCGGGTAGGTCGCCTCCAGGCTCGGCGAGACGGAGCCGGCCTCGATGAGGTCGGTGAGGTGCTCGAGGCCAGCACTGCGCACCGTGCCGAGGGCCATTGCGAACCGCTGCCGCAGGACAAGTGACCACAGGAGTGCACGGAACTGCCGGTTCATCCCGCCGGAGAAGTTGCCGCCCTGCTCTCCGCCGACGATCACGGCGGTACCTCGCGGCGTGAGGGCCCGGCGCAACTGGGACAGCGTCGGGTTCCCCGCGATGTCGATAATGAGGTCGTAGCGGTGCGCGCCGTCGGCGAAGTCGTCGCGGGAGTAGTCGAGGACACGGTCGGCGCCGATCGAGCGGACCAGGTCCGCCTTCGCGGCACTGCACACCCCGGTGACCTCGGCTCCGAGTGCCTTCGCCAGCTGAACGGCGTAGCTGCCGACACCTCCGGATGCGCCGGTCACCAGGACCGTCTGGCCGCGCTCGAGGCGGCCGACGGTCAGAGCCTGCAGAGCGGTCACGGCCGATACCGGCACGACGGCGGCCTGCTCGAACGAGAGGTTGGCGGGCTTGCGGGACAGCTTGTCCTCGCCCGCGAGTGCGTACTCGGCGAACGCTCCCTTCCCGAACCCGTATACCTCGTCGCCCGCGGAGAACCTGGTCACGGCCGGCCCGACCTCGACGACGGTGCCCGCGAGGTCGAACCCGAGCACGGGTTGCTTCGGTCGGTGAGGCCCGAACGCGAGCCTGCCGAGGTACGGCAACCCGGTCATGACGTGCCACACGCCCCGGTCCAGCCCGGCCGCGTGGACTCGCACGAGGACCTCGTTGCCCTTGGCTCCCGGTCGGGGAACCCGATCGAGCCGCATGACGTCGGCGGTGCCGTACTCGTGATGCACGATGGCGCGCATCTTGGGCGCCCGCTGCGTCGTGCTTTGGTCCCGTGTGCTGTGGTCGGCGGTGCTCATGTCGGTGCCTCTCGTGGTGGGGTGACCCTTCGGATCGCCGTTTCGTACTTAGTAAGGAACCGTATCGTACTAAGTACGAAAGTGCTAGGGTCGGGCACCAACATGTCGAAGGAAACGAGCACCAGGTCCGAAGTCCGCGTTGCGCTCAGCCGGGAGCGTGTGCTCCAGGGCGCACTCGAGGTTGCCGATACGGCTGGTCTGGCCGCACTCACGATGCGCTCGCTCGCCGAGTCCGTCGGGGTGAAGCCGATGTCGCTGTATCACTACGTCGCCGGCAAGGAGGACATCCTCGACGGCATCGTGGACTCGGTCTTCAGCGAGATAGAACTGCCCACGCCGGGCGGCGACTGGCGGGCCGAGAACCGCAAGCGAGCCCGCTCCGCGCGTGAGGTGCTGCGGCGCCACCCATGGGCGACGGCACTGATGCAGTCGCGCACGTCGCCCGGTCCCGCCACACTACGGCACCACAACGCCGTCATCCGGAGCCTGCGTGAAGCCGGCTTCTCGGTCGTGATGACAGCCCACGCCTTCGCGCTGCTGGACAGCTACATCAACGGGTTCGCACTCTCGGAGACCTCGCTGCCGATCAACGGGCCGGAGACCGTCACCGAGGTCGCGGACTCGATGATGCACCTCTTCGATCCGGCGGCCTATCCGCACCTGCTCGAGTTCACGACCGAACACGTCCTGGCGCCCGGTTACGACTACGGCGCGGAGTTCGAGTACGGGCTCGACCTGCTCCTCGACGGTCTCCAGCGGGCGATCGGCGACCACGGCGCCGGAGCGGGAAGCTCAGGACCCCATCCCTGAGACCGGCCCGGCCGGGACCGCCGGCAGCCGGTCTCAGTCCAGGCAGAACTCGTTGCCCTCGGGGTCGGCCATCACGATGAAACCGATGCTCGTCGGCGGTTCGGGCTCGAAACGCTTCAGGCGGGTGCCGCCGAGCTCGACGAGGCGCGAACACTCGACCTCCAGTGCGGCCATGCGCTCGTCGCCGCGCAGGTCGGACGCGGTCCGGACGTCGAGGTGGACGCGGTTCTTGGCAACCTTGTCCTCGGGCACGCGCTGGAAGTAGAGGCGCGGACCGACGCCGTCCGGATCCTCGAGGGCGGAGGCCGAGTTGCGCTGGTCCTCGGGCACGCCGGCCTTCTCCAGGAAGTCGTCCCAGGCGGCGAGCGGGTCCGCGCCGGGCGCCAGGTCCACTCCGGGCGGGCCGGGGTGGACGTAGCCGAGCACGTCACGCCAGAACGTCGAAAGGACGTCGGGGTCGTGGGCGTCGAAGGTGATCTGGATCGTGCGGCTCATGAGATCTCCGTTCGGTTCAGGATGTACAGGCTCCCACTCTGCCGCGAGCCCCGGACAGATCCCGTCCGCTATCGGCCGACGGCGTCCGGCAGATCCGGATCGGCCCGGAGCGCATCGAGGAGCGCCTCGACCGTGAGCCGGCGGTAGTCGACGCCGTCCGCGTCCTTGTTGTGCCTGTCGAAATAGTCGCGGCTCCCCATGTGCCGCATCGGGCCGATGCGCCGCATCGTGATCCGCCCCTCCCGCAGCGCCCGAGCCCAGGGCGAGATCCGGGCCGTGGGCCACCGACCCGGGAACACCACACGCCCGAGCGACTGGATCCGGTCCCTGGACCCGTACACGTGCCACAGGTGCTGCACCCGGTCCAGTGCCGGGTCCGCGGCGAGAACGCCACCGATCGAGAACACCGAGACCGGCACGTCGAGCGCGGCCAGGAACCAGCTCGCGCCGAGCGCGATCTGGCCACCGCCGCTGTACCCCACCACCGTCACCGGTGGCCGGACGTCCCAGTCGTAGCCGTGCCGCGACAACGACTCCGCGATCTCCTGTGCGACCGCGAGATTGAACGTCGGGCCGTAGCGCGGGTCGGCCGAGACCAGCACCCGCAACGCGTTGCGCAGGTTGATCAGTTTGGATGCGGTGTTCGCGACCGGCACCCGTTGCAGGCGCTGCAGCCGCTTCCAGAACCAGTTCGTCGCCCGTTGCGTCAGACCCCGGTTCTCGACGGCGTAGGGGAACACGTCCGCGGTGACGACGGCGTCCGGCAGCTCTCGTGACAGCGTCGCGAGCACAGCCTGCTCCCGCCGGGAGTCGGTGGTGCCGTCCACGGCTCCGATCCCGGACAGGTACACCACGAAAAGGCGAGCGTCCCGCCTGGCCGCAGGGACGCCGTCGCCGGCTTCCGGTCGGGCGAGCCCTTCGAGAGCCGGCGCGTCCTTGCGCCGTGACCACCACCGCAGCGACTCCAGCGGGGCGAGCAGCGCGAAGGTCAGAGCAAGCGCCACGAGCCCCAGGAACAGCACCTCGATCATGCGTGGTGCTCCCGGTGCTCGAGCGGCACGAACGGGGCGCCGGAGAGGATGTCGGACGAGGTCAGGATGGTCGCGTGGCCGGTCACGAGCGTCCAGCCCCGGGAGGTCGCGCGCGCCAGCGGTCCGGCGAGGACGACCGAGACCAGGTGGGCGCCGGCCCACGCGAGACCGGAGATCGCGATGGCCGGGAGCAGGCCGACGCCGAGCACCGGACCCAGGAGGACCGCGAGCGCGACCGCCGACCACACCTCCAGGACCCGGCCGAACAGCAGGCCGAGGTAGGGGATGAACACCAGGAAGGCCAGCACGTGCGGCGCGATCGCGAACAGGTAGGCGGCGGTGATCATCTCGCCGTCGACGTTGCCGCGCGTGACGAGCCACGCGACCAGGGCGATGACGACGCCGGTGAGGCCCCGCAGGAGCACGGTGTAGACGGCTCCGAGTGCGATCGCGGCCACCATGCGCAGGCGCCGGATCCGGTTGATCACGAACACGACGGCATGCCCGAGCATGGTCGACAGGCCGGCCAGCACCGCGATGCCGACGCCGAGGGACAGTGCGTGGCCGGGTGAGTCGAGCAGCACAGGCGGCACCCGGAAGGACAGCACGTCGCCCACGGCGGCGAACACCTGGGCGAACCACTCCACGACAGACATCGGGACACCATCATCCACGGTCCGTGCGCGGGCAGGGATCCGCCGGCCGTATCGGCCCCGACGGACGAGGCCCGGTGTGACCGCCGACACGGTGATCCAGCGCACGATCTAGAGACTTTGCCCACGGTTCGGAGTAGACCAGAGGAAGAGGCAGGCCCTCCGAGCGGAACGAGGAGACGATGGCACACCCACGAGTGGTCGTGGTCGGCGGCGGGTACGGCGGGGTCGCCGTGGCACAGCAGCTCGATGCGGTCGCGGACGTGATCCTGGTGGAGTCCAAGGACGCGTTCGTGCACGCGGTCGGCACGCTCCGAGCCGTCGCGGACCCGGCCTTCGAGGACCGTGTGTTCCTGCCCTACGACCGGCTGCTGACCCGCGGGCGGGTCATCCACGACACGGCCCGTGCCGTCACGCCCACCCGGGTCAGCTTCAGCCGGACCGAGTTCGTCGACGCCGACTACCTCGTCCTCGCCACCGGCACCGGGTACCCGTTCCCGGCGAAGTTCCTGGAGTCCGAGGAGAGGGTGGTGCGCTCGCGGATGGCGCGGCTGCGCGACGCACTCGGGCAGGCACGGCGGGTGCTCCTGGTGGGCGCCGGCCCGGTCGGGGTGGAACTCGCAGGCGAGCTCACCAGCGCCTTCCCGGACTTGGGCGTCACGCTCGTGGACCAGGCCGATGACATCCTGACCACGATCGACGTGATCGCGCAGGTACGCGACTCGATCCGGACGCAGCTCCTCGAGCGGGGCGTCGACCTGGTCCTCGGTGCACCGCTCGGCTTCCTGCCCCCGATGGACGTCGGCCGCCTGCAGGACTTCACCGTCCGCACCGACGCCGGTGTGGAGATCGACGCCCAGGTCTGGTTCCGCTGCTACGGCAACCGGGCCGTGACCGACTACCTGGCCGGTGGCCTGCTCGACGCGCGCCGCCCGGACGGCACCCTCCGGGTCACCGAGCACCTGAACGTCGCCGGGCACGAGCACGTGTTCGCCGTCGGGGACATCGCGGACCTACCCGAGACGAAGCGCGCCGACGCCGCTCGTGCCCACGGCCGGGTGGTCGCCACGAACATCGCGGACCTGATCGCCGGCCGCGCGCCGTCGACCGTGTACGAGCCGCCACCCGAACGCATCGTGCTCCCGCTGGGGCCCGACGGCGGTGCCTCCCAACTGCTCGACGAGTCCGGTGTGCCGTGCTTCCACGGGCCCGAGGAGACCAGCCGGATGAAGGGCGTGGACCTGTTCGCCGACCTCATGGCCGAGCAGTTCCACCGCTTCGACGATGTCACCGAGCACTCCCGCAGCGAGGACACCTCGCTGGAGTACACCGGCTGACGCTCGGGCGCCCGCCCGAGGCGGGCACTACGCTCGGCGACATGGCAGCCAAGGCCGACGACACCGCCGTCGAACTCGACGTCGGCGGACGCACCGTGCGGATCAGCCACCCCGAGCGGGTCATGTTCGCCGCACGCGGGGAGACGAAACTCGACCTCGCGAACTACTACCTCGCCGTCGGCGACGGCATCGTGCGCGCCCTGCGCGAGCGGCCGTGCATGCTGCACCGGTTCCCCGACGGCGTCGCGGGTACGAAGGTGCACCAGAAGCGGCTGCCGCGGGGTGCGCCGGACTGGGTCGAGACCGTGGAGCTGCACTTCCCGCGGTACAACCGAACCGCCGACGAGCTCTGCGTGACCGAGCTCGCGAGCGTGATCTGGGCCGTGCAGATGTCCACCGTCGAGTTCCACCCCTGGAACTCCCGACGCTCGGACACCGAGAAGCCCGACGAATGGCGCATCGACCTCGACCCGATGCCGGACTGCCCGTTCGACCGGGTCCGGCACGTTGCGCACGTGGCCCACGAGGTCCTCGATGACCTCGGCATCACCGGCTACCCGAAGACCTCCGGCGGATCCGGCCTGCACATCTACGTCCGGATCGAACCGAACTGGGGCTTCGACGACGTGCGCCGGGCCGCGCTCGCGTTCGCGCGGGAGGTGGAACGCCGCGCGCCGAAGGACGTCACCACCGCCTGGTGGCGCAAGGACCGGGACCCGGCCGCCGTGTTCGTCGACTACAACCAGAACGCCCGCGACCACACCATCGCCAGCGCCTACTCGGTGCGCGGCAAGGACGAGGGCACCGTCTCCACCCCGATCCGGTGGGACGAGATCGACGACGTGGACCCGACCGTGTTCACGATCGCGACCGTCCCGGCCCGGTTCGCGGAGCTCGGGGACCTGCACGCCGACATCGACTCGAAGGCGTACCGGCTCGATCAGTTGCTTCAGTGGGCGGACCGGGATGGCCGTGACGAGCCGGATCCGGGTGGCCCTGACTGACTGCCCCGCCCCGGTTGTCGATCCGCGGGTCCCCCTTTCGTGGTGATGGTGAAGGCCGCCGGCGCGGCGGCCCTCGGGTGCACCTGTACCGCAGCGTCGGGCATGCCGTGACCCTGGGCTGAGCGGGGCAGGGCGCGCGAAACCAGGTCGAAACGGTCCCGGGCTACCCTTGCCTCTCGTGTCACCGAACTCCACCTGCCCCGTCCGACCCACGCTCGAGCAACTCGTATGAGGGTCCTGCGCCGGTGGGTGGACCCGTTCGTCGTCGGGATCCTGATCGCCCTGGTCCTCGGGCTGGTGCTGCCGGTACCGGACGCGCTGCGCGGGGCGATCGAGGGTGTCGGAGACGTCGCCGTCTTCCTCCTGTTCCTCGTGTACGGGGCGCGGCTGTCCACCCGTGAAGTCCTCGGCGGACTGAAGAATGTGCGCCTGCAGAGCAGCATCCTCGGATCGACCTACCTGCTGTTCCCGTTGCTCGGGCTGAGCGTGTCCTGGGTGGCCGCGCCGATCATCGGCGATGCGCTCGCGGCCGGGGTCCTGTTCCTGTCCCTGCTGCCATCCACGGTGCAGTCATCGGTCGCCTTCGTGTCGGTGGCGCGGGGGAACGTGGCCGGGGCGATCTGCGCCGCGACGATCTCGAACCTGCTCGGCATGGTGCTGACCCCGCTGCTCGTGCTCTGGCTCATGGGGGCCTCGGGTGCCGGCGGGCTCGGCGGACTGCGATCGGTGCTGCTGCAGCTGCTGCTGCCGTTCGTCGTCGGTCAGCTCCTGCAGCCCTTGGTCGGGACCTGGCTGCGCGCGCACAAGTGGCTGACCACCCTGCTCGACCGGAGCACGATCATCCTGATCGTGTTCGGGGCGGTCGCCTCCGCCACCGCCGACGGGGTCTGGTCCTCCGTCTCCTGGGTGATGATCGCGGCACTGCTGGTGATCAGCGCCGTGGTACTCGCGATCATGCTCGCCGCGACCTGGTGGGGAGGACGCGGCATCCGGCTCAACCGGGCCGACCGGATCGCACTGCTGATGTGCGGGTCCAAGAAATCCCTGGCGACCGGCCTGCCGATGGCCGTGGTGCTGTTCCCCGCGGCTACCGCGGCAACGATCGCCGTGCCGCTGATCATCTTCCACCAGTTGCAACTCGTGGTGTGCGCGGCACTGGCCCGACGCCTCGCCCGCAACTCCGAGGACCCCGGGGTCGTGGCGACCCAGGCGTAGCCCGTGCCTACACCTGCAGCGTGACCCGGTGGGCCGCGAAGGCGAGCGCGGCCAGCAGCACCACACCGCCGATCAGGGCACCGAACCCTCGGTGGCGAGCCTTGACCGCCAGGATCATCACCGTCGAGTACGCCGCGATCAGGATGCCGGACCACAGCGCGGCCACGGGCACCCGGGCCGGACTGCAGCCGGCCGGGGCCGGGTGGACCGCCGGACAGACTGCCTGGGCCGTGGCGGGGATCGCCAGGAGCCACGTAGCCACCAATGACCAGAGCAGGATGAGCGACGCGGCAACGATCACCCAGGCCGCCGCTGCCCGGCTGGGTGGGTCGGGCCGATCGCCAGCCATGTTCGGTTCGTGGCGTTCCATCGCTGCCACGCTATCGGCCGCTGACCTTCCCGGCGGACCACAGACCCGCTCCCCGGCACCTCGCACCTGCGCCATCGAGATCGCCCCTCGCGATGGACGATCTCGAGGTGGCGGGTCCGATCTCAGCGAGCGGCGGCCCTCAGGCCAGCACCGTGCGAACCACCCGGCGCGAGGCGAGCGTGCCGAGCAGGACCAGTGCGCACGCGGCAGCCACGCTGAGCACGAACTGCAGCAGCACCGACGTCGCGGTCAGAAAGGCGTACCCGAGCGCCGGGACCATGAACAGCAGTGCACCGGCTGTAGCCACGCCGACGGCGACGGCCAGCGGGATCGACGTCTCCCGCAGCCGGGCTGAGTCCATGACCCGCAGGTCGGTGCCGGCCAGGTGCAGGGCCCGGTACTCGCCGCCCTGATCGATGACCCGCCCGGCCTGCATCACGCCGGTGGACACGGCGGCCACGACGCCCGCGATCGCCAGGGTGAGGAAACCGCCCGTGGCCATGTCCCGGTACAGGGTGGCCTCGGCGCTGTCGCTCGCGGACGCGGGGTCGTACATGGCGACGGCGGCCGCCAGGCCCGCGATGAACGTCGCCAGCGCGATCCCGCCGACGCTTCGCCACGCGGTCTTCGGGGAGTCCACGAGCCGACGGGCAGCGATCAGCGTGGCCACGTCCTTGGCGCGGCGCACCACTATGCGCCCGACCACGGACATCACCCACGGGCCGAGCAGGTTCAGCATCGCGAACCCACCAGCGACCACCATGACGATCACGACGATGCTGGCCAGACCGGTGTTCCAGAGGACCACGAACACAGCCGCGAACAACAGGATCGGGACCAGCCGGGACCAGTGCAGCGGGTTCGGGGTGGTCCGCGCGGCGACGCCGAGCGGGGTGATGGCGACCTTGCGCAGGCTCGCCCCGGCCGACAGCAGCGCCACCAGCGTCACGGCGAGCACCGCCGTCGGGTACACCCACCACGGCGCGATGAGCTCGGCGTAACCGAAGGACCGGCCCTGGAACTGCAGCGGCAGCACGGTCAGGATCAGCAGGAACGAGCCGGCTACGCCGATCAGCGCGCCGGCCAGGGCCTGCGCGGCCGCGTCGAGCATGGTCATGAGGGAGACCTGGCCGGTGGTGGCACCGGCGAGCCGTAGCGCGGCCAGGCGCTCGTCCCGTCGGGCGACGGCAAGGCGGGCGGCCGCTCCACCCAGTGTCACGAGCGGCACCATCAGCAGAATCGTGGCGGTTCCGGCCAGCGTCACATAGAAGCCGGCGTCGCCGTACGGATCGGGGTCCCCGCCGGCGCGCTCGGCGAAGGCGGCGAAGCCGCCGACCACGAGCAGGAGGACGGCGGTCGTCACCGCGAACGCAAGAACGGCGAGCACGCTCGTCAACCGTTGCGGGTCGGACCGGCCCGCGCTGCGCCCGCGCAGCAGCAGCCACAGGTCCAGGGCGGCCTTCATCGCGGCACCACCGTGACGCCGTCGGGCAGGTTCGAGCCGCCGACGGCGGAGGTGCCGTTCGGTCCGTACGGTGCCGTGGGTGCGGGCCACGGCCCGGGCGCCACGGGGGCGCCGGGCTGGGCGGTGGGTCCGGCCTGCGGCGCCGGCGCGACTGGCTGTGCGGCGGGTGCGACCGGCTGCGCGGCCGGCGCCGCGGGAGTCCGGTCCTCGGACACGATCCGGCCGTCCCGCATGTGCACGGTGCGCGAGCACCACCGGGCGACCCCCGGGTCGTGGGTGACGATGACGAGCGCAGCGCCGGTGGCGCGAGTGGCCTCGGTGAGCACGCCGAGCACCTCGTGGCCGGTCTGCTGGTCAAGGGCACCGGTCGGTTCGTCAGCGAACACGACACCGGGGGAGCCGACCAGCGCGCGGGCGATCGCGACCCGCTGCGCCTGACCACCGGAGAGTTCACCGGGCCGGCGCGACTCCATGCCGCCGAGGCCGAGATAGGCGAGCCACCGTCGGGCGGTGTCGGTCGCCTGCGCCCGCGGGGTGCCCGCAAGCATCAGCGGCAGCGCGGCGTTCTCGTCGGCCGGCAGCTCGGGGAGCAGTTGCCCGGACTGGAACACGAAGCCGAAGTCCGTGCGGCGCAGGCCGGTGCGGGCACCCTCGGACATCGAGGAGAGATCCTGGCCGGCCCAGATGACCTGCCCGGATGTCGCCGGGAGGACGCCGGCGAGGCAGTGCAGCAGGGTGGTCTTGCCGGATCCGGAGGGTCCCATGATGGCCACCGACTCGCCCGGAGCGATGCTCAGGTCGACGCCGGCGAGCGCGGTGGTTCCGGTGCCGGCGGCGCCGTAGGTCTTCACCAGGGTGTGCGCGGTGAGAGGGGTTCGTGAGGTCATGGAACCAGCCTCACGCCTGCGTCCGGGCCACGGCATCGGTCCCCGGGGGAGTCCCGGGTGCGCCCGGGTCCACCGGTGGTCGTCAGGGTGAGTCCGCCCACAGTCTGATGCCCCGATTGGAAACCAGCGGGCAGGAGCGGGTAGAGTGACCGTCGGTCCTAGTGACCGTGAGCGCCCGTAGCTTAATGGATAGAGCACCTGACTACGGATCAGGAGGTTGGGGGTTCGAGTCCCTCCGGGCGCGCAGCAGACCCGCTGGATTCCACGGAATCCAGCGGGTCTCTTGCATTCCACGTACCAGCCGGACCGGATCAATCACGTTGACGGGGACGCTCGACGCCCCGAGGGTGGCTCGGATGATCCGCATCGAGATGGCCACACCGGAGCGCTTCAGCGCTCTCGCCCCGGACCCGACCGCCGACCTGGACCGCCTGCGGCGCAACCTCGCCGGCGGCTCGGTCCGCCCCGAGCACCTGCTCGTCGCCACCGACGCCGACGTCGGCACGGACGTCGCCCGGGTCGGCATCTTCACCCACGAGGACGGCGCGAGCCTGGCCTACGCGTTCCAGGTCGTTCCCGGCCGCTCCGATGCGGAGCGGATCTACGGTGTGCTGTTCGACGGCGTCGCTGCCGCCGCGCGGTCCACTGGGCTCGGGCGGGTGCTCGCCACGGTCGTCGATGCCGACGAGGGCGAGCCGCACGCGAAGCGTGCCGCCCTGGCGGCCGCCGGTTGGGAGGTCGACGAGGACCGTCTGGAGCTGGAGGCGACGCCGTCTGCCTCGCTCCGCGGCGACGGGATCGTCGAGATCGACCCGTCGGACCCCGAGGTGGTCGCGGTCATGGCCGCCGCCATGGCGCAGAGCCTCGACGGCTACGACCGCGATCAGGTGGCCGCGCTCGGCCCTGCCGCGGCGGCCGTGGCGTACCGGGACATGATGGCGCGACCCGGCGGTCCACCATGGTTGGCCCATCGTGGGCCGGACGGGCTGGACGGCGTCGTCGCCATCATGGCCTTCCCCGAGGACTGGTGCCTCGGCTACCTCGGGGTGGCGCCCAGCGCACGTCGCCGGGGAGTGGGCAGCGCTCTCACGAGCGCGATGCTCACCGCCACCGCCGCGGCCGGCACACCGAGCGCCACCGCAAGTGTGGCCGTCGGCAATGAGCCGATCCGGGCGACCCTGACCGGCGCGGGCTTCGCCGTCCGCTCCGCACGGACCGACTTCGTCCTGAGCATCTCCGGCCAGGGCAGCGGTGCGGGTTCCCGATAGCGCCGCGAGCGAGCCAAGGTCTGCCTGATCGGGCAGTCCGTCGACGTCCGTTGTGCTGGTGTACTCCTACGACTCCACCATCACGGCGGACCTGCTGAACACCGCGACGGTGACCGGCTACCCGGAGGATGGCGGTGAGCCCGTCACCGACACGAACGACGCGGCGGTCCAGATGTACGTGATCACGGGCACCGTCACCCCGTTCTGTGAGGCGGACGCCCCGCACCTCGGGTACGACATCCGGACGAATGCTCCGGGGACGACGGCGACCATCATCTTTACCGGTGACGGCGGCTCCGAGTCGGTCACCGTGCCGGTCGGCACCGGTGAGGTGCTCTGGCCCGGTGCCGTGGTCGGCCCCGACGGGGTCGGCATCGACTGGCCCGGCTGGGACCAGGACGCTTCCGGCGACTGGTTCGAGAACCCCGCCAACCCCTACGCCTGGGCACGCCCGGACGTGCAGATCACGGTGCAGGTGAACCCGACCACGGAACCGGTCACGGTCGCCTACCCCCGGGGACACCGACCTGTGTGACCGCGCCCCCACCGAACGAGCCGCCGCCGTCGGCCGGACCGCCCCCGCCGCCGCTCGCCGACACGGGAGCCGGAGACCCGACCGCCCCGGCCGGCCTCGCCGCCGTGATGGCACTCCTCGGCGCCGCGCTCATGGTGTTCTCCCGCCGCCTGGCACGCCGCTGAACACGTGAGAAGCCGCCTCCCCGACGTGGGTGAGGCGGCTTCTCACGTGGTGCACGGGTCAGCGGCTGCTGCCCCGACCCGCGACCGCGCCGTAGATCACCAGGACCAGCAGGGAGCCCAGGATCGCGACGATCCAGGTCTGGATGCTCCAGAACTCCTCAAGGCCGATGTTGAAGATCGCGCTACCGATCCAGCCTCCGAGGGCGGCGCCGACGACGCCGACGATCAGCGTGGCGAGCAGACCGCCCGGTGCGCGGTCCTTGAGGATCGCCTTCGCGATGGCGCCGGCGATCAGGCCGAGGACGATCCATCCGATGAAACCCATGTGGTCGTTCCTTTCGTTGGGGTTGGGACAAGTTGGTGTGGGCCCGCCGGTGTTAAGGGGTCCGGCGAGCCGCGATCAAGCGGAGGCGGCCGGTCAGGTCCGGGCGTCCGCGCAGGCCGCCGAGTTGCGCCGCGCCCTCCTGCACTGCGGCGATGGCCTCCCGCAGGTCCGCCTGCGGGTCGATGGTCACGGTGCCTGTCAGCACCCAGCGTGCCCGCCTCGGACGGGAGCCGCAACCGGGAGGCGTGGAGGTGGTTGCGTCCCGTCAGCGTGGCAGCCATCGGAGGGCGGGCGCTCGAGGAGGCTGGCGGAGCCGCTCCGGCGGGCGGATGCAGCGAGTCCGACGAGGACCGCCGGCCCCACGCCACAGCTGTCTCAAACCTGGATCGAATCGTTTCGCTTTCGCCTTCGCGTGTGTAGGGTTGTCCGCGCGGTCTATCCATCAGGACACTCATCGAGGAGCCCCTTCACATGCCCGGAGCCATCTCCGTTCAGTTGTATTCCATCCGCGACGCCATGGCGGAAGACATGCCCGCCGCGCTGCGGCGCATCGCCGACCTCGGGTTCGAGAACGTCGAACTCTTCGGGTACGTCGACCGCGTCGACGCGCACCGGGACGCGCTCGCCGCCGCCGGCCTGCGAGCACCGTCCGGGCACGCCCGCCTCGTGGTCTCCGACGACGTCCCGGGTGTGCTGGACGCGTCCGCGGCGCTCGGCATGACCACCGTGATCGATCCGTCCATCCCCGAGGAGCAGTGGGCCACCCGCGAGCTCATCGAGGCCAGCGCCGCCCGGCTGAACGAGATCGCCAAGCAGGCCGCCGATCGCGGTCTCGAGGTCGGCTACCACAACCACTGGTGGGAGGTCGCCTCCGTCGGCGGCACCCCGGGTCTGGAGATCTTCGCCGCCGCGCTCGACGACGGCGTGACCCTCGAGGTGGACACGTACTGGGCCGAGGTCGGTGGCGTCGCCGCCCCGGACCTGCTCCGCCGCCTCGGTGACAAGGTCACCCACATCCACGTCAAGGACGGCCCGGCCACCCGCGACACCAAGGCCCAGCTGCCCGCCGGGCAGGGCGTGGTACCGGTCGCCGAGATCCTCGCCGCCGCCCCGGACGCGCTGCGGGTCATCGAGTTCGACGACTTCGACGGTGACGTGTTCGACGGCCTCGCGCAGAGCCTCACGTGGCTGAAGGCGCAGGCATGAGCGAGTCCGCCGTGCGCGCCGTGCGCACCGGGCGGGTCGGCGTCGGCATCATCGGTGCCGGTGTGATCAGCACCCAGTACCTGACCAACCTCACGAAGTTCGCGGACCTCGAGGTCCTGTTCGTCGCGGACCTGGACGTGGAGCGGGCCCGGGCGAAGGCCGACGAGTTCGGCGTGCCTGGCAGCGGCACCGTGGCCGAGTTGCTCGCCGTCGACGCGATCGAGATCGTGATCAACCTGACCATCCCGGCCGTGCACGTCGCGGTGGGTGAACAGATCATCGCAGCCGGCAAGCACCAGTGGAGCGAGAAGCCGCTGGCACTCGACCGCGAGTCCGGCCGCCGCCTGCTCGAGTCCGCAGCGGCGGCGGGGCTGCGCGTCGCCTGCGCGCCGGACACGATCCTCGGCGCCGGGCTCCAGACGGCGCAGCGGACGCTCCTCGAGGGTCGGATCGGCACGCCGCTGAACGGTCTGGTGCTGCTCCAGAGCCCCGGCCCGGAGTCCTGGCACCCGAGCCCGGAGTTCCTCTTCGACGTGGGCGCCGGTCCGCTGTTCGACATCGGCCCGTACTACCTGACGGCGCTGGTGCAGCTGCTCGGGCCGATCGCCCGGGTGAGCGCCACGTCGTCGACGGCGCGGACCACCCGGGTGATCGGGTCCGGTCCCAAGGCAGGTACCGAGTTCCCCGTGAACGTCCCCACGCATCACGGCGCGCTGATCGAGTTCGTCGGTGGTGCGGCCGCGCAGACGACGTTCAGCTTCGAGTCGGTCCGCAAGCGCACCCTGATCGAGGTCGCCGGCACCACCGGCACGCTGGAGGTGCCGAACCCGAACACGTTCGACGACTCCGGTCACCTCTGGCTGCCCGGCGCCGACGAAGCGGTCGAGGTCCCGCCGGTCGGCTCGACCTACGGCCGAGGGAGCGGGGCGCTGGAACTGGCCCGGGCGATCCGGGCCGGGGTGCCCGAGCGGGCGTCCGGCGAGCTTGCCTACCACGTGCTGGACGCGATGATCTCGATCGCCGAGTCGGCACTGTGGCACAAGCCGGTGGAGCTCGAGAGCTCCGCTGCGGCCCCGGCGCCGTTGCCGGAGGGCTGGGACCCGGCGGCCCCGACGCTCTGAACCACCGATCCGCCAACTCGAAGTGCCCGGCCGCGCCCGTCGCGGACCGGGCACTTCGGCGTCCGGGGACCTGTCGGGGCACTCGGTCTGCGCTGCCGGCGGCACTCGGGCCGGGTCAGCCCAGCGGCTTGCGCGAGCCGGCCATCGTGCCGGTCACCACGATCACCACGCTCATTGCCAGGAGTAGTCCGAGGGCTGCGGTCCAGGTTCCGGTCGCGGCGTACAGCGCCCCCACGGCGACTGGCGCGAGGGCACCGATGGAGTAGCCGACCGTCTGGGTCATCGCCGATACCCCACGGACCTGGGCGACGCTCGCCGAACGCATCGTCACGAGGGTCATCCCGAGGGCGAACGTGGCTCCCTGCGCGTACCCGGCCACCACGCACCAGACCCAGAACGCGCCCGGCGCCAGCAGCAGGCCACCGATGGCGATCAGCCAGGTACCTCCGACGAGGGCGGTCATGGTTCGGCGGGCGCGGACCCTGGCCGCCATGAGCGGCGCGGTCAGGGTGCCGAGGATCCCGGTCAGCTGGTAGGCGGACGTCGCCGCGCCCGCGGTGGTCAGGTCCGTCCCGGCGACCTCCGGCAACAGGCTCGGCAGCCACGCCGTGAGCCCGTAGAACAGCCCCGACTGCATCCCGAAGTACGCCGCCAGCACCCACACCGCCGGCGTCGACCAGGGTCGCCGCACCGGCTGTCCCACGGGCGCCGGCGGCTCCGCGGGACGCGGCAGCCGGGCCCAGACCACAGCAGCGGCCACCGCCAGCACGGCCCAGGTGGCGAGCGCCGCCCGCCAGCCGAGCCAGAGCGCCAGGGGCACGGTCAGGGCGGCCGCGATCGCTGCGCCACCGGTGAGCGAGGACGTCGAGACCGCGATCATCGGGCCCTGGCGCTTGGGGAAGTCCCGGCGCACCACCACCGGCAGGAGCACATTCCCGGACGTGATGGCCAGACCGACCACGGCCGTGCCCGCGAGGAGTACCCACGCCGGGCCCCACGGCCGGATCGCCGTCAGCACGGCGATCACGAGCAGGCCGGCGATGATGGTGCGGTCCACCCCGAGCCGGCGCACCGCGACGGCGACGATCGGTGCTCCGACCGCATAGCAGGCGACCGGGAGGCTGGTGAGCAGGCCGGCGGCCGTCGGGCCAAGACCCAGATCGGCCCGGATCTCCGGCAGGACCGCGGCCAACGACGTGATCGGGGTGCGCATGTTGACGCCCACGAGCGCCACCCCCGCGGCCAACAACCAACCGGGCCGGCCGCGCAGGACTTCCACCGGGCCGCGTCGTCCGGGCCGCTGCTTCGGACGATCGGAGGACATGACGGTGACCGTAGACGGTTCTCGGCCACCTTGTGGATCCGGTCCATCTCGCGATCCGGTCGGTCGGAACGAAGGGCCGGGTCCGGGCGTTGGAGGATGTGTAGAGCGATGGCGGCGCGGGCGACCGCGTCGACGCGAGCGATCGCGGGAACCGAACGACATGAGGAGTGCAACGTGGATGCCCTGGCACAGGTCCGGTCCGACGTTCGAGGGATGGTTCCGGCCAGCTCGCTGACCGGGATACTCGGTCTCACCGACGTGCTCGGCCGGATCGGGCAGGCCGGGATGGCACTCACCCACCGGATCGAATCCGTCACCGGGGTCCGTGCCGGAGAACTCCAGGTCCTCGTCGCGGTCGAGGACGGTGCCGAGCACCCGCGCGCGATCGCGGCGCTCACCGGGCAGCTCCCGGAGGCCGCCGAGGTGACCGTGAAGGCGCTCGTGGCGCGGGGACTGCTCAACCGGCACGCGCACCCGGCGGACACCTCTGGCGAGCCGGCGCTCGTGCATGTCACCCCGATCGGCACGGCGGCGCTGGAGCAGGCCGAGGCGGTTCAGATCCGGATCGTCGACGCGCTCGCACGCACGCTCGGGGTCGAGCAGACACAGGACCTGAACCGGACCCTCAAGGTGGTCGCCGACGTCCTCGAGCACGGGAACGCGATCACGGACTTCGACGCGGTCGCACGGCCCACGCACCTTCGGACCATCGAGGCCTGAGCGCCCCGCGGCACGTCAGCGGGCGCTCAACCAGCCCACGAGGCGGTCCGGACGGTCGGTGATGATGCCGTCGACGCCCGCCTCGACCAGCGGTGCCCACAGCTCGGCGGTGTTGGGCGTCCACACGTGGGCCTCGAGCCCGGCGTCGTGGATCGCGGTGAGCACGTCCGGTCGTTCGATGACCAGCGTCGCCGGCGGGTTCAGGGCCACGACCCCGAGATCCGCAGCAAGGGTCAGGGTGCTCTCGTCGAACTCGCTGATGAGCAGGCCGCGACGCAGGTCGGGCGCGGCCTCCCGCAGGGTGCGCAGCATCGCGACTGAGAAGCCCTGCGCCAGGACGCGGTCGGCGACACCGGCCTCGTCGACCTCAGCGAGCAGTCGGTTCGTGGGTTCCAACGGCCAGTCGCCCTTGAGCTCGAGCAGGAGCGCGGTGTCCGGATGGCGCAGCAGCAGGTCCACCACGTCCGCGAACACCGGCAGCGCGGTGCCCGCGTAGGCCGGCGCGAACCATGAGCCGGCGTCGAGGTGGCGCACCTCGGTGCTCCGCAGCGCCGCGACCGGGCCGGCGCCGTCGGTGGTGCGGTCCACGGTGGCGTCGTGGATGACGATGCCGATGCCGTCCTCGCAGACCTGTACGTCGATCTCGATCATGTCCGCACCGGCGAGCACGGCCGACTCGAACGCGGGCAGCGTGTTCTCGGGCGCGACGGAGGAGTTTCCGCGGTGGGCGATGATCAGTGGGCGCGTCGTTGTTGGCACAGGGCACAGCCTAATCGCCCACTACTGCCGGCGCGGTATCGGACGGGAACGCTCACCGGTGGTTGGGGAAACGTTCACCGGGCACCCGAAGTCGGTTCCGAAGAAATGACCTCCGAGAAATGACCTCCGCACCGGTGGTGGAAATGGCGCGGATGTGCCAGAGTCGGCATAACTCGTTCTGAGCCACGGGGGAGTCCAGCGATGCACGCACATCCGACGACCGGTGCCACAACCGGCATCGTGGTGCGCTGGTTGCGACGCGGACTCCTGACCCTCGGCACCGCTGCCGCGGGCGTAGTGATCGGAGCCGGGGTGGCCGTGGCGGCCACGGAGGAGGCGCCAGAGCCGGACGCTTCCAGCGGTCTGCTCGCCTCGACCCTCGGCCTCGCGCAGGACATCGCCTCCCCGGTGACCGAGCCGCTCATGTCCGAGGTGGTCGCGCCCCTCACGACGCCGATCCTGGACGCGGTCGCTCCGGTCACTGACCCAGTGGTCGACCACGTCGTAGCCCCGGTCGCAGCTCCCATGATCGAGGCCGTCGCTCCCGTGGTCACCGACGTGGCCGAGCCGATCCGCCCCATCCTGGACCCCATCGTCGAACCGGTCCGTCAGGAGGTCCTGGATCCGGTCCTCGATGCGATCGAGCCGGCCACCGGTGGGATCGTCGGGGAGGTGCTGGACCTCGTGAGTCCCGCGGTAGACGCCGTGATACCGCCGCACTCAGGTGGTTCCGGGCCTACTGTGCCGGCCGTGCCATCGGACCCGGGCGGACGCGCTCCGGGCGACGGCGCAGTTCCCGGCGACGGCCTGGATCTGCCCGGATCTGTCCTGCCGGCGGGCACGGTCCCCGGCATCGAGCCCGGGCCCGGTGCACCCGCCGACACCGGGCTGCCGGAGGTGGCAGCCCCCATGGTGGGGCCGCCCGCGCCCGGTCACCGGTCCGCGGCCATCTCCGAACCGAGCTACGTCGTCCGGGCCGCCGATGCCCCGACGGGCGTCCGTGCCGACGAGCCGGGCAGCGACTCCTCCCCGACGCCCCCGCGCCCGTACGGCACTGACGCCGGGCAGCAGAACACGCCCGTTCCGACCACCGGGCAGCCCCGCCCGGCCGATGCCACACCCACGCAGGGCACCGATGTCCGGCCGCCGATCGCGCTGGGTGCCGTGCGTCCCGCGGATCTGACTCCGCGGGTCACCGCAGACCCTTTCGACATTCCTGTCTCGCCTGGATGATCTGCGCCCACGTGAGCTCTCGCTCACGGTCGCGCTAAACCCGGTTTCAACTCGGGTATTTCAGATCATTCGACAGGAGTGGGAATCATGCATGCCATTTTCAAGACTGCTTTACGCACATTAGTGGTGACCGGCGGCCTCGTCGTCGCCGGCGCCGGGGCCGCACAGGCGGCGGAGGGTGACCTCCTCGACGTGGGCCTTCTGGAGGACCTGACGTCGACCGTCTCCGAGACCGTCGGCGGTGATCTGCTCACCGACGTCGCGGCCGACAACACGGTGACCGCGCCGATCTCGATCCCGATCACGATCGGCGACGTCGCCGTCGGTGTCGGTGGTGACTCGGCCGTGAGTTCCACCGACTCGGCGCCACCACCGGCGCAGCCCGTCGAGGTCGTTGCCGTGCCGTCGGGAAGCGGCGACTCGTTCGTCGGAGACGTCGCGACCGACAACACGGTGACGGCTCCGGTCGCGGTTCCGGTCA
>NZ_CACRYJ010000034.1:58693-200232 GCF_902703175.1 Occultella aeris
CACGGTGGGTGACATCGCGGTGGGGGTGCTGGGTGACGCGGACGTCTCTTCCTCGCAGGGGCAGGAAGAGGCGGCTCCTGCTCCGGTGGACGTGACGACCGGAGGTGGTGATGCGACGGCAGACGGGCTTGCGTCCGATGTGGTTGCGGACAACACGGTGACGGCTCCGGTCGCGGTTCCGGTCACGGTGGGTGACATCGCGGTGGGGGTGCTGGGTGACGCGGACGTCTCTTCCTCGCAGGGGCAGGAAGAGGCGGCTCCTGCTCCGGTGGACGTGACGACGGGCGGCGGTGACGGAGCCGCGGTCGGTCTCGTCTCCGACGTGGGCACCGGCAACGCCCTGACGGCGCCGATCACCGTGCCGGTGGACGTCGGGTGCATCTCGGCCGGCGTTCTCGGCGACGCGAGCGCAGCCTGCGCGACCGGGGCCACCGCTCCGACCGACCCGACGGATCCCACGGACCCGACGGACCCGACGGACCCGACGGACCCGACGGATCCCACGGAGCCGACGGATCCCACGGACCCGACGTCTCGGTCGACGTCCGGCCAGCTCGGCGGCCGGTCCCCGCAGGGACCCGGGGCGCACGCCCCGCCCCCCGGGGCGCCGGCCCACGTGGGGGGCATGGGGCCGCGCCCCGCGGGGGGGTGTCGGGGGTTGGGTGTGCGCCCCCCGCCCGCGACTCGGTCATGGGTACCTCTGGCCATCGCGCCGGCCAGCCCGACGCCGCTACGGTGCATCAATGCCCCGCGCAGTGGGGGCCGGGGGTCAACACGTAGGGGAGTCCTTGGTGGCGAGTGTCGAGGTGGTGCCTGCCGATCTCGCTGCCGCCGCGGCGCGGCTCGAGGAGGCGCGCGAGGGCGTCGCCTCGGTTCGCACGGCCGACGATCTCGCGACCGTGACGTCCGCGCTCGCCGGCGCCGAGAGCGCGCGGGCGGCCGAGGAGTTGGCCACGGCCTGGAAGCAGCGGTTCCGCGCCTGGGACACCGCCGCGCAGAACCAGATCGAGGCCATGGGTGTCAGCGCGCAGGCCTACGAGGAGCAGGACGGCGAGGGCGCCACCGCGTTCAACGCCATAAGTCCGCCGCTGGGGGCGCACTGACCATGGTGACGATGTCCCAGGTGCGGTCCTGGCGGCCGGCCACGCTCGGCCTGGTCGCCGACGCGATGGTTCAGCGCCGTCGCACGCTCGTCGCACTCCAGGACGAGATGGACGACGGAGCCCCGCCGTCGACCTGGGTCTCCGAGTCGCGAGACGCGGCCGTCGCCTCGCACACGACACTGCGTGAGTCCCTGGCGGACCTGGTCGCCGAGGTGGCGCAGGTGGCCGCAGCCCTGGATATCGCCGTCGACGCGGTCACCCGCGCACAGGGCGAGCTCGACGAGGCGCTGGGTGTCGCCGCCGGCAACGGGTTCAGCGTCTCCACGACCGGGCGGGTCACGGACAACCGGGACACCCTCACCGACGACCAGGAGGTCGCCGACCGGCGCGCGATCCGCGAGGAGATCGTCGACAAGATCGAACAGGCCCTGCGCAACGCTGGCCACGCGGACACCTCGCTCGCGGCTGCGCTGCGCAGCGCAGCGGGCGGGGTCGACGGCGGAACCTCCTCGCTCGCGCAGGCTGCGGCCACCGGGACCGCGGGCGGGCAACGCGGCGTGCTCGCGCCGCCGACCGGCGGCACCGATCACGACCTGAACTCGTGGTGGGAGGGCCTCACCGAAGACGAACAGGCCACAGTGATCAGCGAGCACCCCGAGTGGATCGGTAACACCGACGGCATCCCGGCCTGGGCACGCGACGACGCGAACCGGGAGCTCATCGACGACTACCGGGCGGACCTGACCGGCCAGCTCGCCACCGCGCAGGAGGCAGGAGACAAGGGCCTCTCCGAGACGCTCACCCAGAAGCTCGACGGGCTCGATGCCGTCGAGGACACCCTCGAACTCGGCAACCGGCAGCTGCTGCTGCTCGACATCACCGGTGAGGACCAGCTGATGGCCGCGATCGCCTACGGGGATGTGGACACCGCAGACCACGTCGCGGTCTTCACGCCCGGCTTCACCACCACCGTCGCGGGAGACATGGCCGGCTACGACAGCCAGGTGGCGAACCTCGTCGAGGAAGCCGCCGCGCAGTCGGACAAGTACGGCGACGGCGGCACGGTCGCCGCAGTGAGCTGGCTCGGCTATGAGGCACCACAGTGGGACAACGTGCTCGATCCGGGCTCGTCCGTCGCCTCGCGCGCCCCGGCGGAGGCGGGCGCCGGCAACCTGGCCTCGTTCTACAACGGCATCGACGCCTCCCGGGACGCCGATCCGCACCTGACCGCGCTCGGGCACTCCTACGGCTCGCTCACCACGGGCCTGGCCCTGCAGGAGCAGACCGGTGTCGATGACGCGATCCTGTTCGGCTCACCCGGCATCGGCACCTCGCACGTGGAGGACCTCGACGTCTCCGGCGGGCACGTGTACCGGCTCGAGGCCCGCCGGGACGTGGTCGCCGACGTCGGTGGCCTCGGACAGTTCGGCATCGACCCCTCCTACATCGACGGGATGACCGGCCTGAGCACCGAGCAGGGCTCCATCGGAGGCGTCGATTACGCCGAGTCCGTCGGCCACAGCGACTACCTGACCCGGGGGTCGATGAGCCAGCACAACATGGCGTCCATCGTCGCCGGGGTGCCCGAACAGACGGTGGAAGGGGACACCCGCGGCTTCGGCGACATCCTCTCCTGGCCGCTGCCCTGGACCTACTGATGGACGAACCGATGACTCCGCCTCCGCACCCCGCGTCCCCTGGATCCGCCCCGAGCATGGAGCAGGTGCTGACCGACTACACAGCGATGCGCGACGAGATGGTGGCCGCGCTCGCCGAGTCGCTGGGGGAGCGGGCTTGGCGGGAGTCGCCGAACTCGCCCGGCTTGCGCCGGTCGCGGGTCGGTGGCGCGGACCCCGCGGCTGAGCAGGTGGGCCTGGTGACCTGGTCCTTCGAGGGCACCTACGCCGTCGACGCATGGCACGGCGCTGCCCGCCTCGTCGCCGAGGTCGGCCGTCGGCATGGCTTCACCGACGGTGGCATCACGGTGGACCGCCCGGGGGACCTGGAGATCTTCGGCGTCGATGCCCACGGCGGCCGCTACACGTTCGGGATGGCCACCAACACCATCCTGACCCTGCGAACCGGGCCGCACCGGTGGGAACACCCACCGGAACCGGCCGACCAGCAGCGGACCTGACCTTCCGCGGGAGCGGCTCGGGGGTTCGCTCCCGCGGAAGCCGCTCACGCGTCGCGAAGGCGCGCCGCCTGCCGGGTGAGGTGGTCCCGCTCGGCAGCACTCGCGGCGAGCCGCGCCGCCTCCAGGTACTCCTCGCGGGCCGTGTGCGACTCGCCCGCCCGCTCGTGCAGGTGCGCCGACACGGCCGTGCGCCGGGGTACGTCCACCGGCACCGCCGCGAGCGCACGCAACCCGGCGAGCGGGCCGTCGGCCTCGCCGAGCGCGACCACCCGGTTCAGCGCCACGACGGGGCTGTCGGTGAGCGCGAGCAGCTCGTCGTACCAACCGAGGATCTGCGTCCAGTCCGTCTCCTCGGCCCGCTGCGCGTCCGCATGCAGCGCCGCGATCGCGGCCTGTGCCTGGAACTCGCCGACCCGGTCCCGGGCGAGCGCCTCCTGTAGCAGGCCGATCCCCTCCGCGATCCGGACGGTGTCCCAGCGGGACCGGTCCTGCTCCGCCAACGGCACCAGCGCGCCGTCGGGGGTGAACCGGGACTCCCGGCGGGCGTGGTGCAGCAGCATCAGCGCGAGCAACCTGGCAACCTCCGGGTCCTGCGTTCCCGCGGCGAGCTGGCGAGTGAGCCGGATCGACTCGGCGGCGAGGTCGATGTCCCCGCCGTACCCCTCGTTGAAGATCAGGTACAGCACCCGCAGCACCCGGCCGAGGTCGCCCGGACCGTGCACCCCCTGCGCTGCGACCGTCCGCTTGGCGCGGCTGATCCGTTGCGCCATGGTCGCCTCGGGAACGAGGTAGGCCTCGGCGATCTGCCGGGTGGTCAGGCCGCCGACCGCGCGGAGCGTCAGGGCCACGGCGGACGACGGCGTCAGGTCGCGATGGCAGCACAGGAAGAGCAGGAGCAGGGTGTCGTCGCCGGTCTCGGCCGGTCCGGCCGGTGGCTCGGCGTGGTCGATCAGTTCCCGACGGCGGCGGGCCGCCTCCGAGCGAAGCACGTCGAGGTGCTTGCGCCACGCCACGGTCACGAGCCACCCCTTGGGGTCCTCGGGCCGGCCGTCGGGCCAGCGCTGGACCGCCTCGAAGAGGGCCTCCTGCACGGCGTCCTCGGCCGCCGCGAACTCGACGCCGCGACGGACGAGGACGGCCAGCACCTGCGGGCCGAGTGCCCTGAGCAGGTCGTCGGAGCCGACCGGCGGCTCGGACCCGTCGCTCGCCGCCGGTGGCACGGTCACTCGGTGACGGTAGGCGGGTTGCCGAGGAACGGCCGGACCTCGATCCACTCCTGGAGCGGCCGACCGCCCGGGCCCGGCGCCGAGGACAGGTGTGCGGCCGCCTCGTGGGCCTGTTCAAGCGTGTCCATGTCGATCACCATCCACCCGGCGACCACGTCCTTCGTCTCCGCGAACGGCCCGTCGGTCACCGGCGGCCGGCCCTCGCCGTCGTACCGGACGAACGTGCCCTCAGGTGAGAGTGCAGCGCCGCTGACCCACTCGCCCCGCTCGCGCAGGTCGTCGGCCATCCGGTCCATGAACGCGATGTGGTCGGTGACCTCCTGCGGCGTCCACTCGTCCATCGGCCTCTCGGCGTTGGGCATCTGCTTCGGTCCGCCGCGGTAGTGCTTGAGCAACAGGTACTTGGCCATCGGAGTCCTCCTGGTTCGTGGCGGCCATTGTGGCTGCCCTCACCCCTGGGACGGAACCCCTTGCCGGTTCTCGACATCGCCGGAGGCACCGAACTCCGCTGGACGCTTCGGCTAGCCTCCGAACGACCATCGAAAGCGGACCGGGTAGGCGGTGTGGATCGTGCCAGACCTCGATGTCGCCGCCATCCTGGCCGGGTACGGTCTGCGCGTCACCGGGCCCGCGGTCCCGCTCACGGGAGGCGAGGACAACCGCAACCTCCGTATCGCAACCGACGGGGCCGAGGTGGTCCTGCGCGCGTACCGGTTCTCCGGCCCTGAGAAGATCCGGGCCGAGCTGCGGTTGGTCGCCTTCCTCGCCGAACACGGGTACCCGACGCCGGCGCCGCTGCGAACCCGCGGCGGCGAGGTACTGGTGATGGTCGGGTCCCCGGTCGCGGTGTTCCCCATGGTGCCGGGCGCGATCCCCGACACGGTCACCGTGCCGCTGGCCGAGCAGATCGGTGAACTGCTGGCGGGCCTGCACCTGCTGACCGCCGGCTGGGCCGACGCGCGGATCCCCACGATCGACCGCCTCGGCGTCATCGACCGGGCCCTGGCCTCACAGCCCGACCTCGACGGCGTCGCCGAGTGGCACGCGCAGCTGCGCCGCTTCCTCGACGACCACGGAGCCGACCTGGCCCGCCTGGGCGAGCTGCCGACCGGTCCGCTCCACCACGACCTGCACCGCCACAACCTGCTGCTCGCCGGCGGTGCGGTGACCGCGGTCCTCGACTTCGATGAACTCAACGAGGGACCGCTCGTCCTCGACCTCGCCCGCGCCTTGCAGTACCTGGCACTCGACCGCGAGGACCGGCGCCTGCCGCGCGACCTGGCCGACGCCGTCGTGGCGGGATACGACCGCACCCGGGCACTCACCGCGGCCGAGCGTCGCCTCCTGCCGGTCGCGCTCGACCTGGTCGGCATCGTCGACGCCGCAGGCGTCATCATGTGGGCCGCACCCGAGCTGGGCCTACGACGGGTCGATCAGTGCCACAGTTGGGTGGCGTACCTACGCAACGCGGAGTCACGACTCTGATCGTGCCGGTCAACCCGAACCGGGACAGGGCCGATGTCGTTACCCTGGAACAGCGCCCGGCGGACACGCAGCGCAGCGTGGGCGCGATGGTGCGTTCCCGGCTCCGGTCAGTGCTTCGGGGCGTCCCCACTCGGTCCGCGAAGGTCGACGGGAGGTGACGGCGATGGCGACGGTTGCGAGCCCGCGGCGATCCGTCTCGTGGGCGGCCGCCCTGCTGCTGGGTGCCGCGGTTGCCGTCGGGCTCGGTGTGTACGGCAGGCTCCACGAACCCGGTTCGGTCGCGCTGTATACCCTGGGCTTCTCCGGCCAACTGCCGATGAAGGCGTGGCTGAGCACGGTGGTGCTGATCTTCGCGGTGCTCCAGGTGGTCAGTGCGCTCTGGATGTGGGGTCGCCTTCCGGGGGTCGGCACAGCCCCGGCCTGGGTCGGTCCGGTGCACCGTTGGAGCGGCACGATCGCGTTCGTGGTGAGCCTGCCGGTGGCCTTCGCGTGCCTGTGGACGCTGGGATTCCGCTCCGGCGATGTTCGGGTTCTGGTGCACTCGACCGCCGGGTGTCTGTTCTACGGCGGGTTCGCGGCGAAGATGATCGGACTGCGGCTGAAGGCCGCGCCCCGGTGGGCGCTCCCGGTGCTTGGCGGGACGGTGTTCACGCTGATCGTGCTGCTGTGGCTGACCTCGGCGCTGTGGCTGTTCACGACGCCCGGCTTGGCGAAGATCTGAGCAAGGTGGCGGCGATGTCGAATCACGTGTCCCGTCGCCGGATGCTCGGCGCCGGCGTCGTCCTGACCGCTGCTGCGGCGGGGTACGTGGTGGCTCGCAACCTGCCCTCCGCCGAGAGGCCCGCTGACACGCGATACCCGCTGCCCGGAGAGCCTTCCAGCGAGGTGGGGGACTCCGACACCACCGATCCAGGGACGAGATTGCTCGCGGTCGATGAGATTCCGGATGGCGGCGGCGTGGTCCTCGCCAAGCAGCAACTGGTGCTGACCCGATCTGGTGACACGGTCCGCGGCTTCTCCGCGGTGTGTACCCATCAGGGTTGCCTGGTCGATGCGGTGCGGGACGGCAGCATCGTCTGCCCCTGCCACGGCAGCCACTTCGATGCCGATACCGGTGCCGTGTTCACAGGCCCCGCCAGTCGGCCGCTGCCGGACGTGGCGGTCACCGTGGCGGGCGGGGAGGTGAGGCTGGGATGACCGCCGACCAGTCGACCCCAGGAGGGGATCGGGCAGCATCGACGACACCCCGGGCAACCTCCGGGTTCTGGCGGTTCCTTCCCACATTGATCTGGCTCGCCGCCCTCGGATTCGCCCTCGGAGCCCTCATTGGGCTGCCCTGACGGCCGCTCGGACACGATCTCGGAGCCGGATACACGTCCGGCGACCGGAGGGAGATGTGGCGCCGCCCGCAGCCGGACGCGGCCTTGCTAGCCTCGCCGAGGGCCGGCGAGGCCCGGCCGGGGCAACCCTCGGAACCTCACCATGGAGCGGAGCGGGCATGGCGGCGCAGGCCACGCGGATCACGGACCGGGTCGAACTCCTCCGATGTGACAACCCGGGCCCGATGACGCTGGAGGGCACGAACACATACCTACTGCGCGAGCCCGGTAGCGCGGAAGTCCTGGTGGTCGATCCCGGGCCGCTGGATCCCGTCGATCCCGGGTACCCCGAGCACCTCGCACACCTCGACCTGGTCCGCGCCCGCGCCGAGGCCGACGGTGGCAGGGTCGCCGCGATCTGGCTCACCCATCACCACCTCGATCACGCCGGCGCCGCCGAGCGCCTCGCCGACCTCACCGGCGCGCCCGTCCGGGGCGCCGGCCGCGGCGCCGCCTTCACGGATGGGGAGTCGGTCCGGCTTGGCGGTCTCGAGGTGGTGGTGCACCTCGCGCCCGGGCACACGGCGGACTCGGTGCTGGTGCGCGCGCCCGCCGAGGCGCTGCTGCTGTCCGGGGACACCCTGCTCGGCCGCGGCACCACGGTGATCATGTGGCCGGACGGCGATCTCGGCGCCTACCTGGACACCCTCACCGCGATCGCGGCGGACATCGACGCCGGCCTCGTCACCCGGATCGCCCCTGGGCACGGCCCGCTGATCACCGAGCCGGCCGCGTTCGTGGCCGGAGTACACCAGCACCGGCTGGACCGGCTCGACCAGGTGCGCGCCGCCGTCGGGCAGGGCGCCGAAGGCGTCACCGGCGTGGTGCGCGCCGTCTACGGCGACCAGGACCCGAAGCTCGCGGCGGCCTGCGCGCGGATCGTGCAGGCGCAGTTCGCCCACCTCGGCCTGGACCCGGAGACGGACTGAGTCAACGGTTCATGCCTTCGGCGGGTGCTCGGCGATGCAGAAGAGGTTGCCCTCGGGGTCGGCGAGGGTGGACCACTGCACCCAGGGCACCTCGTCCAGGACGTCCCAGCGGTGCGTCGCGCCGAGGGCGACGGCCCGCGCGACCTCGGCAGTACGGGTGCCCCAGGCGACGGTCAGGTCCAGGTGGGCGCCCTGCCGGTCGGGGCGGGGGCCGCTCGCGGGCGTGATGAACATCCCGAAACCGCCGGGTCCCGGTTCGAGGTAGACGTTGCCGCCTGCCCCGTTCGGCGTGCTGCCGAGGAACTCGGCCCAGAACGCGGCGAGCACGGTTGGGTGCTCGGCCTCCATGTTGAATGCCCCGAGGGTGATCGCTGCAGTCGTGGTCATCCGCAGAGCGTACGAGGAGGGTGCGACATCGCCCTCGCGATCGAATCAGCAGCGAGGGGCTCAGGCGTCCGGCTTGAACTTTCGGCGGGTCCGCTCCGAGAGTGCCCCGAGGGTCAGGCCCGCAACACCGGTCCGCCCCGCACGCAGGTGGAGCACCTGACCGGCGCGCGGGCCGCCGGGCACGTCCTTGGGCAGCGAGGTGGATGCGATCAGCCAGGTCGGCAGCGTGAGCAGCCGCAGCACAGAGCGCAGCCGGTCCGACTCGCTCTCGCTCTCGGTCAACTCCTCGTCCAGGAGTTCCTCGATGTCCTCGGCCGGGTCGGACTCCTCGTCATCGGGCGCTCCCGGGCCCACGCAGACGCGGACCAGCTCGGCGGCACTCTGCGCGCCGGATCCGCCGAGCGCGAGCATCGCCTCCGGCAGCGGGTCGCCGAACTCGTCCAGCGGGATCTGGCCGACGGCAAGTTCCTCGTCGTCCTCGGGTGCACTGTCGAAACTGCCGATCCGCTCGCCCGACTCGTAGGCCCAGAGCCGCAGGCGCTTGTCCCGGTCAACCTCGACGGCGATCGCGACGGCGCCGAGATCGGCCGCCAGGTCGCGGGCCAGGGTGTCGATGGTTCGCTTGCCCGCGGCGACCGTCCCGCGTGCGTTTGTCGCGACCGCGAGCACCCAGTCACCCTCCTGTGGACCGACGAACCCGGTGAAGGCGGTCTCGACCAGACCGGCAGCAGCAGCGTCCCGTGTGGCCGCGAGGTACACACCGGCGTAACTCTCGCCCACCACCTTGTCCGGATCGGAGGAGCCCATGGGAATCATCGGGCCAGTCTGGCACCGGCGAGCCAGGGCTAGGCATGGTTACCGAGTAACGCTATGGTTACCGGGTAATTGCCGCCGCGGTGGCGGTACGGGAGGGGTGCCATGTCCGTCAAGCAGAGCCTGCTCGCCCTGCTCGCCGAGGAGCCGATGGGCGTGTACGCGCTCCGCAAGGAGTTCGAGGCGCGCACCGGTGGCACCTGGCCGCTGAACATCGGGCAGGTCTACACGACGATCCAGCGCCTGGAGCGGGACGGGCTGGTCGAGCGCACCGACGACGCCGATGGGGACGGGGACGTCGAGCGGTTCGCGCTGACGGACCCGGGGAGGGCCGCGGCCCTCGGCTGGTGGCTCTCCCCGGTGCGGCGTGGTGCGCCGGAGCGGGACGAGCTCGTCATCAAGCTCGCGCTCGCCGTCGGCGCCCCCGGCGTGGACATCCGCGCCGTCGTGCAGACGCAGCGCAGCGAGACGATGCGCGCCCTGCGCGACTTCACGCGGCTCAAGGCCGCTGAGCCCGACGGCGGAGCTCGCCCGGGCGATGACCTCGCCTGGTCGCTCGTGCTCGACCACCACGTGTTCGCGGCAGAGGCCGAGATGCGCTGGCTCGATCACGTCGAGGCCCGGGCCAGCCGGGCCGCGGCCGCGGCCCCCCGCTCGGCCTCTGCGGTCGACGCGCCGGCCCGGAGCCGGCGATGAGCGCCGCGCCGGTCATCCTCGAACTCATCGGCGCCACCCGGGTGCACGGCGAGGGCGTGCGAGCCGTCCGGGCGCTCGACGACGTCACCCTGAGCGTCCGGATGGGCGAGCTCGTCGCCGTGATGGGCCCGTCCGGATCCGGCAAGTCCACCCTGCTGAACCTCGCGGGCGGACTGGACACCCCGACATCGGGCGCCGTGCGCCTCGCCGGCGAAGCGCTCTCGGACCTGGACGCGAAGGGCCGGGCCGCGCTGCGCCGTCGGCGGATCGGTTACGTCTTCCAGGACCTGAACCTGATCCCGGCCCTCACCGCAGCGGAGAACGTCTCGCTGCCCCGCGAGCTCGACGGCGCCCGGCCGCGCAAGGCGAAGCAGGAGGCCCTGGTCGCCCTGGAACAGGTCGGCGTCGGGCACCTCGCCGGCCGGTTCCCGGACGAGCTGTCCGGCGGACAGCAGCAGCGGGTCGCGATCGCACGGGCCCTCGTCGGTCCGCGCCGCCTGGTCCTCGCCGACGAGCCGACCGGTGCGCTGGACTCGGTGACCGGCGAGGCCGTGATGCGGGTGCTGCGAGCACGGGTGGATGCCGGCGCGGCCGGCCTGCTGGTCACCCACGAGCCGCGGTTCGCCGCCTGGGCGGACCGGACCGTGTTCCTGCGTGACGGCGTGCTGGTGGACAGCACCAGCGACGAGCAACCCGAGGCGCTCCTGGCGGCATCCGGCCCGCGCCACCGGGAGGACTGATGCACCGCTGGCTGACCCGCTGGCGGGCGTCGCTGCGGATCGCGCGCCGGGACGCGTTGCGGCATCGCGGCCGCACCCTGCTCGTGGTCGCGATGATCGCGCTGCCCGTGTTCGGGGCGACGTTCGTAGCCACCACGATCCGTTCGTCCAGCCCGACCGTGGCCACCACGCTGCAGCAGACGCTGGGGGACGACGCCCAGGCGTTGGTCACGGTGGACTCGTGCGGCTTCGTGATCCAGCAGGTGCCCACCGGCGGGCGGACCTGCCTGAGTGACCAGCCGGTCGAGGAGGTCGGTGAGGCCGATATCGCGGCACTGGTGCCGACCGGAGCCGAACTCGTCCCGCGGCGTGAGTTCGCCGTCGACCTGTCCACCGACGACGTGCGGATCAGCGACGAGGTCCTCGCCGCCGCGGATGCCGAGCGGGTACCCGGGCTGCTGTCGCTGACGTCGGGCGACGTCCCGTCCGCGCCGGGCGAGGTGGTGCTGGCTCAGCGGCTCGTCGACAGGCTGCGGATCGAGGTGGGGGATGCCTTCACGATCGGGTCGGGGGAGACCGACACGCCCGCCACGCTCGTCGGGATCACGCGCAACGGGGACTCCTCCGGGCTGGCTGCGGAGGGCACCCTGCCGGAGGAGGGCGCGCTCTCAAGGTCCTGGTACGTGCTCGGCCCCGACGCGGTCACCTGGCCGGACGTGCTGGCGTTGAACGAGATCGGGGTGGGCGCCGTCAGCCGGGCCGTGCTCCTGGATCCGCCGCCGCGCTCCGAGGTCCCCTATTACGCGGCCTTCGGCGCGGACTCACGCCCTGGCAGCACCATCGGGCTTGTCGCCGCCGTCGCCGGGATCGGCCTGCTCGAGGTCGTCCTGCTCGTGGGTCCGGCGTTCGCTGTCGGGGCCAAGAGCAGTACCCGTCAGCTCGCCCTCGTCGCGGCCGCCGGTGGACGGCCCGCGGACCTGCGCCGCATCGTGCTGTCGGCGGGCCTGGTGGCCGGCCTCGGTGCCGCGGCGGTCGGGATCGTGCTGGGGCTGCTCGGCGGCGCGATCATCTATCTGGTCCAGAGCCGCGGTGACTACCCGCCGCCGAACCTGGCACTGCCCACGTGGGAACTCGCGGCGATCGCCGGGGTCGCGGTCGGTCTCGGGCTCGCGGCGGCCTGGCTGCCCGCCCGCGCCGCCTCGCGGGCCGACGTGGTCGCGGCACTTGCCGGCCGTCGCTCCGAGGCCACGCCCCGACGGCGGGTGCCCTGGATCGGGGGCGGGCTTGCCGTCGTGGGCCTTGGCTTGGCGATCGTCGGTGCGACCCGGGCCACGATGCCGATGCTCGTGGCCGGGGTCCTCGTGCTCGAGGTCGGCCTGATCCTCGCTGCCGGCGGGATCATCGCCCTGCTCGGCCGGCTCGCGCCGCGCCTGGGGGCTCCCGCGCGGATCGCGGTGCGAGATGCCGACCGCCAGCGCGGCCGGACCGCACCGGCCGTCGCCGCCGTGCTCGCCGCCGTCGCCGCGGCCACCGCCGGGATGGTCTACACGACCAGCGAGGCTCGTGCGCAGGACGCGTCCTGGGCGCCGCTGGCCGTCGACGGCACGGGTTACCTGACCACCTACGGGTTCACCGTGCCCGGCGAGGACGCCCAAGACCTGTTCGATGAAGCCCTGGCCGCGGTCCGGGCCGAGCGCCCCGAACTGGCGGCCACGCCCGTGCTCGGCCTGATCCCGGACGACCCGGCCGGCTTCGTGGAACTCTGGGCCGATCCCGACCCGGCGACGGTGTGCCCGGACGAACTCACGGAGGATGAGCGCGTCGACGATGAACGGTGTTCGTCATGGAGCGTTCAGAGCGGCTACGGGTGGGGTGCGCAGCACCTGGTCGACGACGGCACGATGGTGGCGGCCTCGGGGCTACCCGGCGCGGCCGAGGCGGCGCAGGCGCTCGCGGACGGGCAGGTCCTGGTCAACGACCCGGACCTCATCTGGCCCGACGGGCTGGTGCACCTCACCCTCGTCCCCCCGCGGGACGAGGCCGGCAACGAGGCCGCCGACCCGCTCGAGCTGACCGCGCCCGCACACGTAGTGGACTGGCAGCACTGGACCTACGGACTCCTGCTCTCCCCCGAGGTCGCCGAACAGCTCGACCCGACGAGCCTGGCCGCCCGGGTGGCGCCGGTCGGCGCACTCCTCACGACTCAGGGCGGGCTCACGCAAGCCGACGTGGACGAGATGAGCCGCAGCCTGGCTGACGCCGGCTCCTCGGTCGACCTCTTGGTCGAAGGCCTGCAGAAGAGCCAGGACACCGTCGGTATCAGCCTGATCGTTGCTGGCGCCGCCCTCGTGATCGCCCTCGCCGCGACCGGCCTCAGCGTCGGGCTCGCGGCGGCCGAGTCCCGCCCCGACCTCGCCACCCTGGCCGCCATCGGTGCCAGTCCCGGTCTGCGCCGGAAGGTGGCGGGCGCGCAGGCGGGCGTGATTGCCGTCATCGGCGCGGTCGTCGGGGTCGGGACCGGGCTCGCGCTGGGCTACGTGCTCAGCCTCTGGCAACGGACGGCCGGGAACTGGGGCGCGCTCTGGGAGTTCACGGTGCCGTGGCCGGCCGTGGCGCTGCTCGCCGTCGGGCTCCCGGCTCTGGCGATCGGCGGCGCGATGCTGCTCACCCGTGCCCGTCTGCCGATGGTGCGCAGGATCGCGCAGTAGGAGGTGGGGCCGCGGGGCCTCTGCAGGGACGTACGTCCCACGCCCTGCCACCGGCGGTCGCCCACCATGGGACGGTGAGCAGCACCGTCGATCCGACTCCGGACCCGGCCGTGGACGAGGGACCGGCACTGGTCGGCCGGCGGCACCGCCCGCGGCTGCTGTTCGCGACCATGATGGTCTCTTCCATCGTCTGCCTGATCGCCTCCGCGGTCCTGGCGATCGACGCCGTCATCCTCGCCGCCGAACCGGCCGCCTCGCTCAGCTGCGACATCAACGCCGTCGTCAGCTGCGCCACGGTGGCGCAGTCCTGGCAGGCGAACGTCTTCGGGTTCCCGAACGCGTTCATCGGGCTCGCGACCGAACCGGTGATCCTGACGATCGCCGTCGCCGGCCTCGGCGGGACCCGGTTCCCGCGCTGGTTCCTGTTCGCTGCCCAGATCGGCTACGCACTCGGCCTGATCTTCGCGTACTGGCTGTTCGTCCAGTCGCTCACTGCGATCGGCGCCCTGTGCCCGTGGTGCCTGACCATCACCGTGTTCACCACGATCACGTTCTTCACGTTGCTGCACCTGAACGTGGTGCAGGGCAACCTCTACCTGCGCCCACGCGCGCAGGAGTGGGCCGCCTCGATGGTGAGGTCCGGCGCCGACTGCCTGATCCCGGTGCTCCTGATCGCCTTGATCGTCCTGGCCATACTGCTCACACACGGAGTACGGCTCTTCGCCTGAGGCGCGCGGCCCGTCCAGTCGGCTCGGGGTCAGACAAGGCCCAGGTAGTGGATGACCGCCTGCTCCACGACGGTCAGGTCGTCGTGGTTCAGGTAGTCGACGGGCTCCCCGACGAGGTAATCGGTGTCAACTGTCCGGATCTGGTCGACGAGCACCAGCGTTTGCTGGCCGGCGATGGCGAGCTCGGGCCGGAACGTCGCCGGGCCGGCGCTCGTCGAGGTGGGCACGATGGTCGCGACCGACCAGTTCATCTCCGAGGGCGAGAGCACGAGCCCGAATCTGCGACCACCTTGCTCGTGGCCGCGCGGGGTGCCGAGCTCGACTCGGTAGAGCGCGCCACGGATCACCAGGCGTCCGGTTCTTCGTTCAGATTCTCCTCGCGCAGCATCTCGGAGTCGGAACGCGCTTGGTCCAGCCACTGCTCGTGTGCGACAAGGTGCAGGCCGCGCCGAAGCGCGTCACTGGTAGACATGCCCCTGCGGGCGATCTCCTCCAGGAGGCGTCGCTCCTCGGCGGAGGGACGGAAGCCCACGGTGCTCTGAGACATATTCCCAGTCTAGGATCCATGTTCAACATTTGTCGAACAATCCACGTTTGCTGTGGATCAGGTGACGAGGCGGAACTCGCCCGTCCGGCCATGCAGCGGATCCCCCGGATAGACTGACCGGACAATTCAGGGAATCAGCGCTACCGGGGTGGGAGGAGCGCACCCCGTCGAGCCCGGGAGACGCCCTGTCTGTTCTCTCCTCCTACCGCAGCCTGTTCGCCCTGACCGGACGGGCCTACGTCGTCGTCGCATTCATCGCCCGGCTGCCACTCGCGATGTCCCAGATGGGCACCCTGCTGCTCGTCGCAGGTGTGTCCGGCAGCTACGGCGCCGGAGGCGTCGCCGCCGGGGCGATCGCGATCACGAACGCGATCGGCTCCCCCCTGAGTGGGGCGATCAGCGACCGGATCGGCCAGCGGCCGGTCCTGCTCGTGCAGTCCGTGGTCGGGTCCGCCCTGCTCGCGCTGCTCGTGGTGCTCTCGACCATCGGCGCCCCGTGGCAGGCGCTCGCGGCCATGGCCGGCGCGGCCGGGCTGTTCCTGCCGCAGGTCGGCACCATGGCCCGGGTCCGCTGGCGCGAGATCGCCGCGGACAAGGGGACCGACCGGTTCCGACTGACGTCGGCGGCCTTCTCCTACGAGGGCGCCGCGGACGAGGCCTCGTTCGTGCTCGGCCCGGCCATCGTTGGCCTCGGGGCCGCGTTCGTGTCCCCGTCCGGCTCGCTGATCCTGGCCGCGGTGCTGCTCGCCGTATTCGGGCTCTGGTTCGCGCTGCACCCGACCGCCGCCGTGGCCGCCGGGCATCCCGCCGGACCTCGCGCCGGCCCGCTGCTGACCCCGCTGCTGCTCGGGCTGACCCTTGGCACGCTGTGCGTCGGCGCAGTCTTCGGCTCCGTACAGACCGGCACGACGGCGTTGGCCACCGAGGCCGGTCAGGCCGGGTACGCGGGGCTGCTGCACGCCCTGCTCGGCGTCGGGAGCGTGGTGGCCGGCCTCACCGTCGCGGCCATCCCGGCCCGGTTCACGTTCGCCAACCGGCTGCCCGTGTTCGGTGCGGCGCTCGCGGTGTTCGCGCTGCCGCTGCTGGCCGTGCACTCCATCGGTGCCCTTGCCGCTGTTCTGCTCGTGCTCGGCCTGGCGGTTGCGCCCTACCTGATCACGGTCTACTCCGCCTGCGAGGCGACCGTCGACCCTCGCCGGCTCGGCGCCGCGATGATGGCGCTGGCCGCATCCACGAGCCTCGGCTACGCGCTCGGCTCGAGCCTGGCCGGGCAGATCGCCGACCGGAGCGGCTACACCGGGGCGTACGCGGTGACGGTCGGAGCCTGCGTGGCCGCCCTCGCGCTCGCGGTGGTGATCCGGCCGGCACTGGCCCGTGCCCAGCGCGCCGACGGCTGATCAGCTGGGAGCGCCGGGCGGCGGCAGGATCGAACGGGCATCGAGCCCGCGGACTTCGACCGGTGGTGAGTCGAGCACGGCGACCGCCGCGCGATGACTCGCATCCACGACGACGTCATGCACCTGGAGGCGAGGAGATTCGTCCGGCAGGGCCGGTGACGCGGCCTTGACCGCCGCCTCCCTACGGACCCACCTGCCGGTGAACTCCCACGCCCGGTCGGCGTCGCCGAGCCCCAGCAGCGCATCCGCATCCCGATCGCCCAGGCCGACCCGGGCCAGCCCCACGTGGTCGAGCGCCGGATCGACCACCTCGACGTCCACGCCCACGGGTCCGTCGCGACCGGCCGCGACCACCACCCAGGCGCCCGAGTGGGAGACCGACACCTCGAGGGTCTCCCCGGGTCGGCGGAGGTCGTCGGTGAGCCTGACCTTGCCGTGGGGTCGGCCACAGGTCGGACAGGTCCGGTCGAGCGGCACGCTCTGCGGGGCGATGGCCAGGTCGCTGGAGAAGATCCGGCGCACGGCGACCGCGCCGACCAGGAACCGGGCCCGGTCGGCGCTCTGACCGTAGGCGGCGTAGCGGCGAGCCTCCACCGGGTCCAGCAGCTCGAGCCAGGCCGGATCCGCCACGTCGAACGGCGCCCACCACAGCGTCACCGTTCCGTGTCGCAACCGCACCACCCCGCGACTGTACAGCGCGCATGAGGGCCGCCCTCAGGCGCGCAGCCGCGGCAACGCTGCCGGTCACGATCGCCCGCAGACCAGCGGCGGGCGGCCTGACCGGGGCGGGCAGCCGTCCGCCAATGCGTCGGGCCTATAGTTTCGACGGTGGGCCTGCTGTTCGATACGCGTTCGTCGGACTCGTCATGGATCGACTCGGTCTGGACCTGCCGGAGCGAGCAGGTCACGCAGATGACGTCGGTGGCGTCCGAGACGTGGGGCTTGGTGTTCTGGGAGCAGGGCCGCACGGCACACGCGGCCGTCACCGGTCCCGAGAGCTGCTCCGGCACCGCCGACGTGCCGGAGGATGCGACGTTCCTCGGCATCCAGTTCGCGGTCGGAACGTCGCTGCGGATGGTGAGCACCCCGTCCCTGGTCGACGGCGGGATCGTCCTACCCGACGCGAGCCGGCTGACCTTCTGGCTGGACGGTCGACGCTGGGCGAAACCGCAGTCCGATGACGCCGAGGGTCTCGTCGAGGGTCTCGTCCGAGACACCGTGGTGGTTCGAGACCCGCTGGTCACGCAGGCCGTACGTGGCAACGGTGACGGCCGGGCCGTCACCGACCGAACTCTCGAGCGGCGGTTCCGCGCGGCCACGGGTCTGAGCCGAGGGGCCGTCCGGCAGATCGAACGCGTCCGCGTCGCCGCCGACCTCCTCATCGCCGGCGAGACGGTCAGCGACGTGGTCGTCAAACTCGGGTACTACGACGAACCTCACCTCGCCCGGGCGCTGCGACGACACGTCGGGCGCACGGCACGCCAACTCCGCGAAGGGCTGGGCGGCGCGATCGCGCTCGATGCCGCTCAGCGCACGACCTCGTAGAGGAGCTTGGTCACGCCATTGGAGTAGGACGCGGACTCCCTCAGGTGCAGCTTCTGGATGTCCCGGTCCGCCGTGCTGAACAGGCTCTTGCCCGCTCCCAGCAGGACGGGAAAGACGAGCAGGTTGTACCGGTCGATCAGGTCGGCGTCCGAGAGGCGCCGGGCGAGTTCGGCACTGCCGTGGATGAAAATGGCGCCACCCTCACCCTGCTTCAGCTCGGCGACGTCGTCGGTCGACCGCAGGATCGTGGTCGTGCCCCAGTCCTGGACGAGGGCGTCGTCGGCGAGACTGCTCGAGACGACGTACTTCGGAAGGTCCTTGTAGGCGACGTGATCCTCTGAGCCGGGCCAGAACGGTGCGAACGCCTCGTAGCTGCGGCGACCGAACATCAGTGCCGAGGTCTCCTCGATCTCCTCCGCCTTGAGGGAGTAGGCCTCGGCCACGAACTCGGTGTCGAACACCCATCCGCCACTGCGGTGACCTTCGGCCGTGCCGCCCGGCGAGTCGACCACGCCGTCGAGCGACATGAAGCCCGTGTAGACCAGATCCCGTGCCATGCAGTCCTCCTGAGTTCGGCCGGCGGTGACCGCCGGCAGCGAGTGTATGGCGACGCGGGCGTCAGGTTGACGCACCAGCGAAGCGGCCGCGCACCAGTGTAGGAACGGTCGGCATCGTGGTCTTGGACGAAAACGACACGACCGTGCCCGGTTCGCGTGCCCGGCGTCAGGCGAGGGCGAGTCCCGGCCCGGCCAGGGTGGCACGGTCATGGACGTCGAGGATCTGGCCCTCGTCCGCCGTCGGCGTGGCGCCGAGGCGCTCGACCAGGTGGCAGGTGGCGTAGCCGCGGCAGCGTTGCCGGTAGATCTGGATCCAGGACTCGGTCCGAGCCTGCGTCGCGGCGTCGGGGTAGGGCCACGCGATCGTGATGCGCGGTGCACCGCAGCGCCACGGCTTCGGGGTGAGCCGCGCCCGGTAGGTCCGGTGGGTCGCGCACAGCGTCACGTAGACCGGATCCGAGGCGAGCTCGTGCAGGATCCGTTCGGCCTCCGGGGAGTCCGGGGCCGCGGCGGTGCCCGTCACGATCACCCGGAGCCCGGCGGCGGTCCGGTACACGTGCGCGCCGAGCGCCGGGTTCGTCGCGGCGAACGCCCGGATCCGATCCAGAGCCACGTCCGCGGGACCACCTGCCGGCGCAGGCGTGGGCGGCCCGCCGAACATCCGGCGCAGGAACCCGCCGGCTCGTGCGAAGGACGCCGCGGCGGGCAGGTCCACGTCCGCGATCAGCACCCGGTCGGTGTTCAGGACCTCGGCGCCGTAGCGATTGCGGGTGGTCGCTGCGATGAGCGTGCCATCGGCGCCGTGGAACTCCTGCAGGGTCTGCTCCCGCAGCGGCATGCGCGGGTAGTAGCGGCCCGGCCGGGCTCCCGCCGCCAGCCGTGCCACGGTCTCGGTCAGACGCCGGCTCGCGACTTCACGGGCGTGGCCGAACGAGGTGGTGGACCAACCCCAGATCGTGAGCCGCAGCGGCGTCCCGTCGGCGGAGGTGGCCGGCCCGACCACCTTCTCCCAGAAGCGCGGGATCGGCTGCATGAACCGATCCTAGGTGGGTCGCACGGGTCAGGCGCGGGCCAGTTCGACGATCGTCATGCTCTCGGGCTCGACCCGCACCCGCGCGCGGATCCGGTCGGACATCGCCTCGGCGCGGGTCGCGGCCGCGTCGAGCGTGGTGATCGCGGCGCGCAGGGGTAGGCCGGCCCCGTTGCTGTCCCCGGCCCGGGCGGCGCACGCCAGGTCCACCTCGATCATCAGCACCGACGCCCGCAGCGCTGCCGCCAGGGTCGAGGCGGCGACCCCGAGATCGGAGATCACCACCGGGTTGCCGTGGGTGGCCAGCGCCGCGAGGTCCGGCATCAGGTCGAGTCCGGCCCGGCCCAGTTCGACGGCGGTCAGCGCCGCCGCGATCGAGGCCGCCACGATCGCGGCGTCCCGGTCCCGGCGCTGCCCCGGGCTCGCCTCGGGCAGACGGAACGCGGCGGCGAAGCGGGCGGAGGCGGCCCCGTCGGCCTCGACCAGGTCCGCCGCCCGCGCGCGGATCTCCTCGGTGCGCCGACGCAGCGCGGTGATCGATGCGGGTCCGTTCGGCCAGTCGGTGCTGTACCCGGCCACCATCGAGGCGAGCGCGGCCGCCACGCCGAGCAGCGCGCCGGCGGCGGCGCCACCACCGGGGTCGGGCTGCGGTGCGGCCAGTCGGTCGAGCCAGGTGGGTGTGCTCATGGTCGCGGCTCCAGATCGGTGGGTGATTCACGGTCCGGTGAGCCGAGCGCGGCGAGCAGGTCGGCTCCGGTCGCCGTGAAGCCGAAGCACTGCCGGACGTTGTACACGGTGGCGTCCAGACAGAACTGGGGGCTGGTGGTGGCGACCGCGTCCTCGAGCATCACCACGTCGTAGCCGAGGTTCGCGGCGTCGATGAGCGTCGCGAACACGCACTGGTCCGCGTTCACGCCGGTCAGCAGCAGGCTGTCCACCCGAAGGTTGCGCAGGATCGAGTCCAGCGGGGTGTCGGTGAACCCGCTCATCCGGTACTTGTCCACCCGCAGGTCGCCCGGCTCCGCAGTGAGCCCGTCCACGACGGCCGCCGCCCACGAGTCCTTCTGGAGCACCGCGGACCCGGTCGGCGAGTCGGTGGAGCCGATCCCGCCGCCGGTGCCGTCGGCGTCGTACACGTGCAGCACCCCGGGCGGCAGGTTCGCCAGATCCGGCCGGTTGCCCCAGTTCACCCACACGACCGGCACACCCGCCGTGCGCAGCGCCGGCAGCAGTCCGGACAGGACCCCGGTCGGCGCGGCGGCACCGCTGACGTCCACGCCGATCCCGCCGAGCCAGCCGTCCGGGTGGCAGAAGTCGTTCTGCATGTCGATCACGAGCACGGCGGTGCTGGCCAGATCAAGGGTGAGCCGCTGCGGCTGCGCGGGAATCGTCACCGGGCGTTCGGGCCGGGCCGGTCGGCGCAAGTCGACGGCGGACGCAGACAATCCCCAGCTGTTGCGTGGGCGGTCGGTCGCCGTGAGCGTCATCGGGCCTCCTGGGTGAGCAGAGCGAGCAGGGAGCGGTCCGCGCCGGGCCCACCGACGAGGCCGAGTCCGAGGGGCAGGGTGCCCACCCGTGCCGCCGGGACGCTGAGCTGTGGCAGCCCGGCGAGCGAGGCGAGGCAGGTCAGCCGCAGGGTCGCCGCCCGGGTGGACTCGACCACGGCCGCCTTCGCGCCGACCGGCGGGGCCGTCGAGGAGGTGGACGGCAGGGCGAGCAGGACGCCGTCGGGCAGTGCCCCGACGAGGGCATCGCGGGCCGCCGCCAGCACCTCGGTCGCGCTCTCGCGCAATTCCTCGTCGACCTCGGCACCGGCACGGAACCGGGCGGCCACGGCCGCGTCGAGGCGGTCGCCGTGGCCCTGCACGAAGGACCGGTGGGTCGCCCAGGCCTGAGCCTGCTGGACGGTGCGGAAGGCGGCGAACCAGGAGGCCAGCAGTTCGGGGTCGAGGTCCGCCGCCTCCACCCGGGCGCCGGCGCGCAACGCGAGCGCACGCAGTGCTGCCTCCGTGGCCAGGCGGGCGTCGGGCTCGGCCAGTCCCATGAGCTCGTCGACGACGACGATGGTCTCGGTCGGGACCACCGTCGCCGGCGGCAGCAGCGCGCCCGCCGCGCGGCTCAGCGTCGCGGCGTCGCGGGTGAGTACGCCGACGGTGTCGAACGACGGCGCCAACCCGACGAGCCCGTCCCGGCTGACGGCGTCGTGGGTGGTGCGCAGACCGTACAGGCCGCAGTACGAGGCCGGCACCCGGATCGAGCCGGCGGTGTCGGTGCCGAGACCGATGTCCGCGACGCCCGCCGCGACGGCAGCGGCGGGCCCGCTCGTGGACCCGCCGGTGATCCGCCCGGGTGCGGCCGGGTTGGGCGGGGCGCCGTAGTGGACGTTCTCCCCGGCCAGGGAGAACGCGAGCTCGTCGGTGTGGGCGATCCCGGCGACGTCCGCGCCGGCCTCGAGCAGGGCACGCACGGCAGCGGCGTCGACCGCCTCGATCGGCGCGGCATCGACCCACGTCGGGTTGCCAGCCCCGATCCGTTCGCCGGCGACCGCGAACAGGTCCTTCACGGCCACCCGGGCGCCGGTCAGTGGGCCACCGGGGGACCCCGCCCGCAGTGGGGCCGGCCCGGGTGGCACCCGCCAGATCGTCGGGTCGACGTCCGCGCCGGGCACCGGGGCGAAGGCCGGCCCGGGCACCGTCGACACGTGCGCCGTGCTCACCCGCCAGGAGCCGCCGTCGCCACGTTCCCACACCTGGGTCTGAACTCCGGTGCCGCCGTCGGCGCGGACACTCTCGGCGACGAGCAGGGCGACGCCGTCGGCGAGCGCGCGTAGGTGCACCCGGGTGAGCTGACGGTGCGGCACCCCGCCCCGGCCGGCCCGGAACGCCGCGATGTGGTCGTGGCCGACAAGAACGGCGCCGGCATCCGCACGCAGGGTGCGCCCACCGGGTGCGAACAGCGCGTCCAGCTCAGGCACGTCGTTGCCGATCAGAGCACGCTCGTAACGCCAGAACGCCTCGAGCAGGGCCGGGTCACCGAGCGGAGCCGGATCGGGCCCCTGGCCGGTCGCACCGACCAACTCGGGGCCTTGTTCGGGCACCGCCGGCGCGGGGACGGAATGCAGCGAGCGGGGGTGGGGGGTCCCGGTCCGACCGTACCGACGAGTGTTGATGGGACGAACATCCGTCACAAAGGTCTTACCTGCGCGAAACACGGCGCCGCGCGGCATCCTTCCTCGGACCGCCGGCGGCTCAGGGCAGCACGGGGAAGCTGCGCCACCCGGCGCCGTCGGAGCGGAACCGGGTCTTCGCGGCCGGGGTCGTCTCCGTGCCCACCTGCCAGAAGTCCACGCCGCAGGGCCTCAGCTCGATCGTGGTCCAGCTCGCGGGGGCGGGCAGGGTCTGCGGGTCCCGTGCGGCCGCTGCCGCGAAGGCCTTCTCGACGGCGCCCGCCGGGACCTCGTAGTCGGGTCCCCTCAGCGCGGGAGTCAGGTCCTCGTACGCCCACGCGACGAGCTGCAGCGGCCGGGGCCGGGTCGGGTAGGCGGCCGTGGTGACCGCCCGGTCGAGCTCGGTCGCCGCACCGGTCAGGATGGCCTGCCGGCCGAGCGACGGCCAGTGGAACACTGCGCTCACCCGCGGGTTGTCGGCCAGGTCCCGGGTCTTGGCCGTGGGGGAGGAGGAGTGGAACCGGAGCGAGTGATCGTCGATCGCCGTCACCAGCACCGTGCGGGCATGCGGGCTCCCGTCGGCGTCGGCGGTGGCCAGGGTCATCGTGGACGGCATCGGGACACCGGCCGCCTCGGCCTCGGCGACCCATCGGGCCAGGACGTCCAGCGGGTTGCCGGTGAGGGTCTCGATCATGCTGTGGGTTCCTTCTGGAGATCGGTGGTGGACGCGTGGCCGGGTTCGGCGGCGTGGATGACGAGGACGACGCTGGGGGTCTGGCCGACCTGACGAAACCGGTGCTCGGTGCGGCCCGGGTAGCCGACCGAGTCCTGCGGGCCGAGCGTCTCGAGGCGAGCGCCGCCGTCACCGACGATCTCGACCTCGATGGCCCCGGCCACCACGTACAGGAACTCGTGGGAGTCGTGCTGGAAGAAGTCCGCGAACTCCGTCGGTGAGTTCACGAACTCCGTGACGTCGAAGTGGCGATCGTGCACGAGCAGCCGGGCGCCACCGGTCAGCACGTCCACGAGGTCGGCGTCGCTGCCGCGCACCACCGCGTCTGCCGACGACGCCGCCGCGGCGGACAACAACGCCTGCTGGGTGGTGCCGAGGGCCTGCGCGATCTGGAACAGCGACCGCATCGACGGGCGGGCCCGGCCACGCTCCAACTGGGACAGGAACGGGTGGGACAGCCCGCTCGCGGCGGCCACCTGGACCAGCGTCAGCGAGCGCTCCTTACGGAGCCCGCGGATCGCCTGGCCGAGCCGCACATCCGCCTCCCGTTCGGCGCCGGCCGGGCGCTTCGGACGGCGTTTCGCCTGCTCTGCGGTCATGTTCACACACCCGGTTCGGTTCGGTTACGTCTCGGAAACAGTCGCTGCCTACGTTTCTCGATGTTACTCACATCAACATTCCTCGACGAGCCAAGGAGGTGGCCATGACCGCCGTGCACGAGGCCGAGATCACCGCGGGCCGGGCCCCCGCCGACGAGCCGCCCGCGGCCGACTGGTTCCACACCCGTGACCTCGGCGCCGGCGTGGTGCTGATCGCCGAGCCGGGGCACGTGAACTCGTTCCTCGTCATCGGTGCCGAGCGGGCGCTCCTGTTCGACACCGGCATGGGTATCGCGTCGATCAGCGAAGCGGTCGCCGCCCTCACCGACCTCCCGGTGCTCGCCGTCAACTCCCACGACCACCTCGACCACCGGGGCGGCAACGCCGACCTCGTCGAGAACGCGACACTGGTCGACCTCGAGGACCTGTGCGCTCACCCGGCCGGCCGCCACGACGCCGTCGACCCCGCGTACCTGGCCGCGTACGCGGCCGCCATGAGCGCCGTCCATGCCGACCATGAGACCTACCGGCGCCTCGACGAGAACGCCTTCTTCGCCGTCGGGGACCTGCCCAGGATGCACGCGCTCCCGGACCTCGGCGGGTGGCAGGTCGGTGCGGTGCCACCCACCCGGCGCCTGGCCGACGGCGAATCGATCGACCTCGGGGGCCGCACGCTGCTGGTGCTGCACACCCCCGGGCACAGCCCTGACGGCCTCGCCCTCTGGGACGAGGCCACGGGCACCCTGCTCGCCGGGGACACCGTGCTCGCGGCCGCGCACTGGCTGCATGGCGAGGGCGCGGACGTCGCCGCCTTCGACAACACCCTGCAACGTCTCGCGGCGCTGCGGCCGGCCCGGGTCCTGGTCGCCCACAACCTGCGCCACGAACTGCCCGGTGACGCGGTCGAGCGGGTCGGCGCCGCCGCGCGGGCGGTGCGCTCCGGCAGCTCCGTCGGGCGGCCCGGCCACGACCTGCTCGGCGGGTCCGCCTGCCGTCACGACGTCGACGGCGTCGTCCTGCTCACCCCCACGGAGGCCCCATGACCACGGATACCTCAACGGATTCGGCGCGACTGGTGCCGACCGTCGCGGTCGGCGCCCCGGGTGCCCCGGCGCACCTGGCCGGCACCGCCGTGGCCGCGCTCCTCGGGGTGCGCCTGCCGGACGGCACGCTCGCCGACCTCACCCTCGCCGATGGCTGGATCACTGGCGTCCGGCCCGTGGGTGCCGCCGGTCCGGCGTCGAGGCCCGACGGCGCAGCCCTCCTCGACGCGTCCGGCTGGCGGTTCGTGCCCGCCGCGAGTGAGCCCCACGCCCACCTCGACAAAGCGCTCACCGCGCCACGGATGGACCCGGGCGCCGGCAACGACCTGGTCTCGGCCGTCGCCTCGTGGCGTGAGCTCCTGCCCAAGGTCACGACGGCGGACGTGCACGAGCGGGCGCTCGCGGCCGTCCACCGGTACGCCGCGAACGGCATCACCACGATCCGCTCCCACGTGGACATGCCCGCCGAGGGCGACCCGATGCGCGGCGTCGACGCCCTGCTGGCCCTGCGTGAGGAGCTATCCGGACGGATCGCCCTGCAGGTTTGCATCCTGGCCGGTTCCGAGACCCCGGACTGGGCGATCGCGGAGGCCGTCGCCCGCGGGGTCGACGTGATCGGCGGCTGCCCGCACCTCTCGCCCGACCCGCACTTCGAGACCACCCGCATGCTCGACGTCGCGGAACGGCACGGGCTCCCGGTCGACCTGCACACGGACGAGCAGACCGACGCACCCGAACTCGACATCGTCGACCTCGCCGAGCAGGTCCTCGCCCGCGGCCTCACGCAGCGGGTCACGGCCAGCCACTGCGTCCGCCTCGGATCCCTGCCGCCGGAGCGGCTCGCCGCCGTCCTTGAACTCGTCGCCCGCGCCGGCCTCGGCGTGGTGACCCTGCCGATCACGAACCTCTACCTGCAGGGCTGGGACGCCACCCACCTCGCCCCCCGTGGGCTCACCGCCATGCGGGCGCTCCTGGATGCGGGCATCCCGCTCGCCGCAGGCGCCGACAACCTGCGCGACCCGTTCAACCCGGCCGGGCGGGCGGACCCGTTCGAGACCACCGCCCTGCTCATGACCGCCGGCCACCTACGCGCCGAGGAGGCGCTCGCCGCCGTGACCTCCGGCGCGCGAACGGTACTCGGACTGCCCCAGGTGGGCGCCGCCGTCGGGCATGCGGCGGACCTGATGCTCGTCCCCGACGGCGACCTCGGCGACCTGCTCGCCGGCACCCCCGACGCCCGGGTGGTGCTGCACGGCGGACGAGTCGTAGCCGACACCCGGATGAACCGCTCCCTCGACCTGTTCCACTGACCGACCCGCCCGACCGATCCGAAAGGTGACACCGAATGGCCGCACCTGCTTCCACGATCGCACCACCCGCCTCGATGACCCGGACCCTCGTGATGGAGGGGGTCTCGAAGAGATTCGACACCGGCACCGTCGCGCTGACCGACGTCGACCTGCACCTGGCCGCCGGGGACTTCGTCTCCGTCGTCGGGCCCTCCGGCTGTGGCAAGTCCACGTTGCTGCGGCTGGCCTCGGGCCTCGACCACGTGACCGGCGGCACCATCGAGGTGAACGCCCACTCGACCAGCTACGTGTTCCAGGAACCCGCCCTCCTGGAATGGCGGTCCGCGATCCGCAACGTCGAACTGACTGGCGAGCTGCGCGGCGTGCCGACCTCCGATCGTCGCGCCCGTGCCCAGGAGGCGCTCGACCTGGTCGGCCTGACCGGCTTCGAGCAACAGTTCCCGCGACAACTGTCCGGCGGCATGCGGATGCGTGTGTCGATCGCCCGTGCCCTCGTCACCGAACCCGACCTCGCGCTCTTCGACGAGCCGTTCGGTGCGCTCGACGAGATCACCCGGCTGCGCATGCAGACCGAGCTGCAGCGGATCTTCCAGCTCAAGCAGTTCGCCGGGCTGTTCATCACCCACTCGGTCTCCGAGGCCGTGTACCTGTCCAACCGGGTGATCGTGATGAGCGGCCGGCCCGGCCGGGTGGTCGCGGACATCAAGATCCCCTGGGACTACCCCCGACCGCCCGAGCTGCGTTACGAACCCGAGTTCGGCGCCATCACCGGCGAGGTCTCGGCCGCACTGGGAGAGCACTCATGAAGACCACCACGACCGAGGCGGGGCCGGAGCGGGAAGCCCTCGACGCCGTCGGAGCGGAGATCACAGAGAGGGTCATCGCCCCCATGCTCCCCACAGAGACCGACGTCGAGTCGGCAGCCGCGGCGGACGTCGCGGACGAGACCGCCGAACAGGCCCACAGCGGCGCCCAGAGCACCCCGTGGTGGCGCTCGGCGATCCGGCAGTCCGCCCCGATCCTGCTCGCCCTCGCCGGCATCGCCGCGATCTGGTACCTCGTCTCACTCGCCGTGCTGCCGCAGGACCAGCGGTTCCTGCTCCCGCCGCCGCACGAGGTGTTCAGCCGGGCCCTGACGAACAGCGCCCTGATGACCCCGATGCTCGAGGCCCTCGGCCGGACGATGGTGGTCGCGATGATCGGCCTCGTCATCGCCGTGGTCCTTGGCATCGGCTGGGCAGTGGTGATGTCCTCGTCCGGCTGGGCGGAGCGGATCCTGTACCCGTACGCCGTGATCATGCAGACCATCCCGATCCTCGCGCTCGTGCCGCTGATCGGGATCTGGTTCGGGTACGGCTTCCCGGCGCGGGTGATCGTGTGCGTGATCATCGCCCTGTTCCCGATGATCTCCAACACCCTGTTCGGCCTGCAGTCGGCGTCGCCGTCCGCCCATGACCTGTTCACGCTGAACAAGGCGACCGCACTGCAACGGCTCACCAAGCTGAAGTTCCCCGCCGCGCTGCCGTCGATCTTCACCGGACTGCGCAACGCCGCCGGCCTGAGCGTCATCGGCGCCATGGTGGGCGACTACTTCTTCCAGCAGGGCCCCGTCGGCATCGGCGGGCTGCTGCGCACGTACACGCTGCGCCTGCAGATGGACGCCCTGTTCACCGCGATCGCCCTCACCGCGGTGTTCGGCGTGCTCGTGTTCACCATCTTCGCCGTGCTGGACCGGCTCGTCATCGGCCGCTGGTACGGCCTCAAGCGCTGACCTCCCCTCACCCCGACCCCCACCCGAGGAGAACCACGTCATGAACCGAAAGATCGCCCTCGCCGGCCTGAGCGCCGCGGGCCTGCTCGCCCTGACCGCGTGCGGCGGCTCCTCCGACGCCGCCGACGACCCGACCGCCGGTGGCGACCTCGACGCCACCGTCGCTGAGGCGGGCAGCGCCCTCGACCTGTCCGACGTGTGCCCGGCCACCGTGGTCATGCAGCAGGACTGGCAGCCCGAGGCCGAGCACGGCGCCATGTACCAGCTCGTCGGCTCCGACTACGCGATCGACACCGACGCCAAGTCCGTCACCGGGTCCCTCGTGGTCGACGGCGTGGACACCGGCGTGGACATCGAGGTGCGGCCCGGCGGGCCGAACGTCGGGTTCCAGTCGGTGCCGGCGCTGATGTACCTGGACGACGACATCACCCTCGGTGCCGTGAACACCGACACCGCCATCAGCGGCTATGAGACCCAGCCCACGATCGCCGTCGCCTCCCAGATGACGGTCAGCCCGCAGATCCTGATGTGGGACCCGGACACGTACCCGGGGGCCACGACCATCGAGGAGGTCGTCTCGCAGGGTGCGGTGGTGGTCACCTCCGGTGACGTGATCCCGACACTGCTCGCGGAGACCACCTCCTTCGACCTGGCCAACTCCGACACCAGCTACGAGGGCACGCCGGCCCGGTTCGTCTCCGACACGACGATCACCCAGCAGGGGTTCGCCACCGCGGAGCCGTACATCTACGAGAACGAGATCGCCGAGTGGGGTCGCCCGGTGGCCTACCAGCTGCTCGCCGAGGTGGGCTACAACATCTACCCGGAGCCGCTCGCGGTCCGTGCCGACAAGCTCGACGAGCTCTCCGACTGCCTCGCCAAGCTGGTGCCGATCATGCAGCAGTCCCAGATCGACTACCTGGCCGACCCAGGGCCGACGAACGAGCTGATCGTCGAGCTCGTCGAGGCCTACGACCTGTCCTGGACGTACTCGCTCGGCGTCGCGGAATTCTCGGCCGCCGCGCAGGTCTCCGAGGGCATCGTGACCGACGACCCGGCGTCCGGGGTGTTCGGTCAGTTCGACTCCGAGCGGATGCGGGCGATCGTGGACACGTTCGTGCCGTTGCTCGAGGCCCAGGGGCTGATCACCGTCACGGACATCGACCCGGCCGAGCTGTACACGAACGAGTTCATCGACACCTCGATCTCGATGGAGAACTGAACCGATGACCATCAGCGCCATCCCCAGCGTCGCTGAGAGGTCGCACCGCCTCGCCGAGCTCCTCACCTTCGAGCTCGGTGAGGGGGCGGTCTCCACGGAGCCCGAACTGATCCGGAAGGTCTCCTCGGACTGGTCCCGGATGTCCCCGATCCTGCAGGAGAAGGTCCCCGCCGGGCGGTACCTCGCGGACCTCGTGGTCCGGCCGAACGTCCCGGAGGAGGTGCCCGTCGTCCTGGCCCTGGCCCTCGAGGCCCGGGTGCCGGTCACCCCCCGCGGCGCCGGCACCGGCAACTACGGCCAGCTCACCCCGTTCGAGGGCGGTGTCACGCTGGATCTGCGCGGCCTCGACACGATCGCCGTGGGCGAGCAGACCATCACTGCCGGTCCCGGTGCGAAGCTCACCGCGATGGACGTGGCCGGCCGGGCCGCCGGACGCGACATCTGGATGTTCCCGTCCACCAAGGGGTCCACGATCGGCGGCTTCATCGGTGGCGGCAGCGCCGGCACCGGCACCATCGAGAGGGGCACCACCACGGACGGGTTCGTGGAGTCGCTGACGATCGCCCCGATGGACGGCAGCGCCCGCGCGTTCACGGTGCGCGGCGAGGACACCCAGGCCTACATCCACACGTACGGGGTCACCGGCGTCATCACGTCGGCGACGGTGCGCACCGACCCGGCTCGGGACTGGGTGGCCATCTACGCCGCCTTCGACGGCTACGCGGACCTTGTCGGCGTGCACCGGAGCCTGCTCGACCTTCCGGTGCTGCCCCGGCTCGCCTCCGCGGACGAGCCGGCCCTGGTGCCGACGCTGCCGGCTTCGGTGCCGCTGGATCCGGAGCGGTACAGCCTCCGGGTGATCGCCGAGGCGTCGACGGTCGCCGAGATCGAGCGCCGGATCCGGGCCGCGGGTGGGTTCGTGGTCGCGGTGCTGGAGGACTACGCGGAGACGGACAAGCTCTCCTCGATGTCCTACAACCACCCGATCTACTTCTGGCAGCAGGCCGAGGGAGATCCGCCCTGCTTCCACCTGGAGACCGGTGGCACCGTGCTCTGGGACGACCCGGACGCCATCCGCGCCGTGTACCCGAACACCCGCTTGCACCTGGAGCTGATGGGCACCGGGCCGCTCGCGATGGTGGTCGGCGACTACGTGGACGAGGCTCACGTCCTGGCCGGAATCCCAGCCCTGGAGGCGGCCGGGCTCGGCGTGCACTCCCCGCACCAGTGGTACGTCGACCGGAACGTGGCCCTGGCGGTCGAGACCGCCAGGAGGACCGACCCACGCGGCCTGCTGAACCCCGGCAAGCTCGACCCGGCGCTGGCCCGCCCGGACACCCGCTCCACGATCGGGACGAACTGATGGCGGCGCCGAAGTTCATCGACCTGACCTTCCGGGAGGTCGAGGCGCTACCCGCCGACACCGTCGCGGTGCTGCCGCTCGGTGCGATCGAGCAGCACGGTCCGCACCTGCCGGTCTCCACCGACTACGTGACCGCGACCGAGGCGGCCGAGGCGGCGGTCGCCTCGGTCGCCGAGGCCGGCGCGGCGAGCGTGGTGCTGCTGCCCGGGCTCGCCTTCACGAAGTCCGACGAGCACCACTGGGCGCCCGGCACCATCTGGCTGACCTGGGAGACGCTCATGGCCACCCTGGTGGACATCGGCCGGTCCCTGCAGACGTCCGGGATCACGCGGCTCATGTTCGTCAACGGTCACGGCGGCAACTCCGCGCTCGGCCAGGTCGCGTGCCGGGAGATCCGGCGCAGGTTCGGGCTGCGCACGTTCTTCTCGCACCTGTCGGTGCCACCGGACCAGGCCCGGGATGTCGCGAACCCGCATGAGCTCGGCCTCGGCATCCACGGCGGGCACAGCGAGACCTCGCTGATGCTGCACCTGCGCCCGGAGCTCGTGCACATGGAACTCGCCGAGCGGCGCGTGCCCGAGCACCTCGCCGACTACGAGCTGATCGGGTTCGGCAAGCCGGTCAGCTTCGGCTGGCTCTCGGACGACTTCGGCCCGGACGGCCACATCGGCGACCCGACCACCGCGGACGCGGACACCGGCAAGATCCTCTTCACGGCCGCCGTCGAGCGGATCGCCCAGGCGATCGTGGAGGCATCGGTCTTCGACCCCACCCCGCGGGCCAACCTCCCGAAATAGACCTGGCCGACCAAGAGCGTTCCGGGTGATCCAGCGGTGCACGCACCGCTGGATCGCCCGGAACGCTCTGTCTCGGCGTCAGGGAGAGGGGGTTGGGCGGGGTCGCGCGGGTTCAGGCGAGGTCGGTCAGGTCCGCCTTGCGGATCTTGCCGTGCACGCCGCGGACCCGGTCGACCACTTGCGAGACGGCGAAGTCACCGGCGGCGGACAGGTAGGCGTACGCGTGCGCCGGGTGCATGCCCAGGTCGGTGAGGAGAGCGACGGCGGAGCGTACGGCCGCGCGCATCGCCACGTTCAGGTCCGGGTCGAGTCCGATCGGGACGAGCAGGTCGGGCGTCTCCGCCCAGAGCTCGCCCGGGCGGGGCAGGTGCGCAGCCGGGATGACGTCGAACCGTACGCTCGCGCGCAGGGGCGCCTCGAACGCGGTGAGCGCGACCTCGCCGTCGCCCTGCGAGTAGTGCGGGTCGCCGACGTAGGCGAGCGCACCGTCGACCTGGACCGGCACGTGCAGGGTGGATCCGACGGTCAGCAGCGAGACGTCGATGTTGCCGCCGTGCCGGCCGGGTGGCACCGAGTGGGCCCGCTCGGATCCCGCGACGGCGACGCCCATGGTGCCGAGGAAGGGCGCGAGCGGGAACCGGACCCGCCGATCGTCGCTCGGGCCGACGGCCATGGTGCCCACCAGCCACGGTGACGACGCGCCCGGGCGAGCGCCGCCGTCGGGCATCGGCTCGACCCGGGCCAGGATCGAGGTGACCGGCGCGCCTTCGAGCGGGAACTGCTCGGGCAGCGCGCCGCGCCCGTGCCGGCTCGAGACGATGCCGTAGTCGGCGCGCATCCGCAGGTCCAGGACGGTCATCGAGAGCACGTCGCCCGGGCGGGCACCCCGGACCCGGATCGGCCCGGTGACCACGTGCGGGCCGTGCACCGCGGGGTCGTGGGGTACCTCGGCGGCCACTGCGAGGGCGTCCCGGAGCACCTCGGTGATGCCGTGCCCGGCGAAGAACGCGGCCGGGGCGCGGCCCTGGTCCTCGAGGATGCCCTCGTGGGAGACGGTGTCGATCACCACGGTCTCGCCGGGGTCGATCGTGAGCACCGGGTCGTCGCCGGCGCACGGCAGCTCACCCCACAGCACCGTCCCGGGGGTGGCCGGGAGGTACCGGCCACCCCCGGGACTCCAGTCGAGGGGTTGGAGGAGGGTGCTCACACCGCCTGCGGCAGGCCGGCGCACAGCACCGCGCGATCGGCCTCGGTGAGTGCGACCTCGGTGCCGTCCGTGACGAGCTTCGCGAAGCCACCGTCGTTGGACATGATCGTGATCGTGTAGAGGTCCTCGGTCTCCGAGGTGTTGATGATGCGGTGCTCGGAGCCCTCCTGAAGGATCAGCACGTCGCCGGCGGTGAGGGTCACCACGTCCTCGTCGCTGTGCGCCTGCGCCTGCCCCTTGAGGACGACGAAGATCTCGGCGGACTCCTCGTGCGAGTTCAGCGGCTGGGCGCCGCCCGGCTCCCAGACCTCCAGGAACACACTGGTGTTCGTGCCGTCCTTCGGTCCGGCCAGGCAGGCGAGCTTCACCGTGTCCTCCGGGCCGATCAGGAAGGCCGGGGTGTCCGCGAGCTTGCGGATGACGGGTGCTGCTCCACTCATGGTGGTGTTCCTCTCGTAGGTGGTGCGGGGTGGGGTCAGGAACGCGGGAGTGCGTGGAAGCGCCGGTCCACGTAGGCGAGGGCGGAACCGCCGGCGACGGCGGGGGCGTGCACCGCGTCGACGGCGCCGAGGATGATGACGTGGTCCCCGGCGTCGGCGGTCTGGACGATCCTGCACTCGACCGAGCGCAGGCTGTGCTCGGCGAGCCAGGGCAGGCCGCCCGGGGTGAAGCGGTGCGGGGTGCGCGCGAACTTGTCCGTCGCGCGGGACGCGAACAGGGTCGCGACGTCCTGCGCGCCCCCGTGCAGCACGTTCGCGACGAAGGCACCGCGCTCGAGCACGGCCGGCAGGGTGCGGGAGCGGACGTCCACGCACAACCCGAACACCGGTGGCGTCACGCTGACACTGAACCCGGTGGAGACCGTCAGCCCGCTCGGGCTGCCGTCCGTGCCGGTGGTGGTGATGACGCAGACCCCGGCGGCCAGGCCAGCCATGGCGGCGCGGAACTCATCGGTGACGGCGGTGCCGGGCGGTGCGGTGGTGGTCATGGAGAGGCTCCCCGGGGCTTGGCGGGATGTTGATGTCATCAACATTCACGGTAGGGGCGTGATGTTTCGGTCACGTGACGCGCCGTTAATTTCCCGGTGACGTCTCGCCGGGAGCATTCGAGTCATGACCCCCTCGCTCCTGCTCACCGACGCCCTGCTCCTGCCGATGGCCGATCCGCGCCCGGGCGAGCCAGACTGGTTCCGGGGCTGGCTCGCGGTGGGGCATGACGGGCGGATCTGCGGGATCGGTCCCGGCGAAGCCCCGACGGCGTTGCTCGCCCCGGGTGTCCAGGTGCGCGCGCTCGGTGGGGCGATCGTGGCGCCCGGCTTCATCTCCGCGCACTCGCACCTGTTCACCTCCGGCCTGCGGGGGATCGCGCCGGAGTCGACGCTCTACCCGTGGGTCGGCGCGATGATGGACGTGTTCGCCCACACCGACGCCGAGGACATGTACTGGTCCACGCTGCACGGCTCCCTGGACTTCATCGCGAACGGGATCACCAGCGCCTACAACTTCACCCAGTCCCGGGTCACCTGGCGCTACGACCCCACCACAGCGCGCAACGTGCTCGCCGCGGTGCACCCGCCGGAGAACCTCACCCGCCAGTTCGACGGCGCAGCCGACGCCGGGCTGCGCACCATCGCCTCGATCCGCCTGGACGACGAGGCCGGTCCAGAGGCCGAGGTGCTCGCCACCTTCGCGGACATGGTCGCCGCCGCCCGCACGCACAGCCCACCGGAGCTGTTCCTCGGTGCGTCCGTGATGGGAGCCGTCCAGTGGGCCGCGGGCCCGAGGACCGCCGAGGTCGAGGCGCGCGCGATGCGCACCCACGGGATCACGAACCAGGCCCACTTCGTGGAGACCGCGCAGGGCTTGGACGTGCAGCAGGCGAAGTTCGACTGGTACGTCCGGGCCGGCGCGCTCGGGCCGGACCTGCTGTTCGGGCACTTCATCCACCCGACCGACGAGATGGTCGACGCCGTGGCCGCGGCCGGCGGGCGGATGGTGTGGCAGCCGACCTCGAACGGGCGCCTGGCCTCGGGCGTCGCGGACGTGGTGCGGTACGCCCGGGCCGGGATCGGCGTCGGGATGGGGCTGGACGACCAGGCCTGCACCGACATCTCCGACCCGTTCGGGAACATGCGCCTCGGCCTGTACTCCCAGCGGGCCCTGCACCACGACGCCGCGGTGATGTCGGCCCAGCAGGTGCTGCGCCTGCACACGCTGGGATCGGCGGAGGTGCTCGGGGTGGCGGACCGGGTCGGCAGCCTCGAGGTGGGCAAGTTCGCGGACTTCCTGGTGGTCGATCACACGGCGCCGGACACCGGGCCGGTCTGGGACGTCTATGCCACGTACGTGATGGCCTGCGGGCTGCGCAACCTCAAGGACGTCTACATCGGCGGGCGGCTGGCCGCGCGGGAGGGAACCTGCACCGCCCCGCGCGCGGCCGACGCGCCCGGGCAGCTGCGCGAGCGGATCACCCGGGCCGCGGCGGCCGCGGGGACGCCACTGCCGGACCTGGCCGCGGCTCGGGCCACTCCGTCCGAGGAGCCCGCTGCCCTCGGGTGAGCGACCGGACTTCCACGATGTGGACGCCGGTTCGCCAACATCCGGGACCGTCAGCCGCCGTCGACCACCGTCCGAGGCGCCCGCCGAGGATGGGCCTCGTACCCGTCATCCATAGGAGGCAGCCCCGTGAGCATCACCGACAACCCCGTCCGTTCCAGCGGCTCGACCGACACGACCGAGGCCACTGAGGCGCTCGTGCAGTGGCGGGACTGGCACACCGCCCGCGAGGAGCAGCTGCGCGGCAAGCACGGCTGGCTGTCCCTGGTGGACTACCTCTGGGTGCCGCGTGCGGAGCGTGCCCTGCCGAGCCTGCCCGGCGCCTGGTGGGCCGACGAGGACGGCTTGCACCTGCGCGCAACTGCCGTGGACGGCGTCCGCGTGCTCGGTCCCGACGGCCAACCCGGCGTAGTGCTCGACGGCGTCGCCGACGTGGTTGTCGGCGAGGCCAAATCGGCGAGGTTCGCGCTCACCGCCGACGACGTGCTCGTTGAGGTCATCCTGCGCGGGGGCCTGTACGCGCTGCGCGTCCGGGACCCGCGCTCGGCGACCCTGGCCGGCTTCGACGGCGTGCCGACCTATGCCTACGACCCGTCCTGGGTGCTCGCGGTGAGCACGACGACCTACCCGCAGGCGCGGCCGACCACGGTCCTCGCCGCCGCCCCCGGCCTGACTCAGGTGGCCTCCGCAGTCGGGGAGGTCTCCTTCACCCGGGACGGCGCCGAGCACCGGCTGATCGCGGTCGGCACGGGGGAGTCGTGGTCGGTGTTGTTCACCGACGAGACCTCAGGAGTGACGAGTTCCGGATGGCGGATCGCCGGCGTCACCGGCGACCCGAGTACAGGCACCGCGTCCCTTGACCTGAACCGCGCCGTGAACCTGCCGTACGCATTCACCGACCATGGCACCTGCCCGCGTCCGATCGAGGGCAACCACCTCGCCCTGGCCGTCACTGCGGGGGAGAAGGCGCCGACCGGCCGGACCGGTGTGCCCGGCGAGGACGTGCCCAGTCGCGTCCCCGCCCAGCAACCCGCCTGACGCAGGACCTACGGTCCCGGCGGCACCGGAACTGCCGGGCCGGCGCCCCGCAGCGTTCCGCTCGTACCCGGCCGGCGCGAGGTCTGGCCTGAGCGCATGGGTGCGGCCGAGCCGCCGGGGCTCGGACAGCTGGAGCGGCTGTCCGAGGCGTTGGCCCGGACCCGCGAGCTCGGCTTCGTGGGCCGGGCTGCCGAACTGCGGTCGTTCACGGACGCGCTCGCAGGCACCTCGGCGAGCCGGATCCTGTTCGTGCACGGTCCCGGGGGCATCGGCAAGACGACGCTCCTCGATGCGTTCTCCCGCCACGAGGGCCGGGATGTCCAGCGGCTCGGCGTAGACCTGGTCCATCATCACGGGCCCGCAGCATCCTGCGATTCAAGTCCTCCTCCGCCAGGGTCACCGGAGCACTGTTCGGTCGCCCGCGGGAATGCGCACCGTCTCGACCGGTGAGACGATTTCCGGGCGCCCGTCGAGCCGATCGGCGCGACCGTTACCGTCGATGGGCCCGACGCGGCGTCGGTCGCGCTCGCGCGTGCGGAAGTGACGCGCCGACCCGGCCGCCGGAACATCTCGAAACACTCGATGCCCGCCGTCATCCCCACCGAAACGAGCCAGCCATGATCACGCTGCAGGACCTGCGGAAGGTCTACCCGACCCGCAGCGGCGAGGTCGTGGCGCTAGACGGCATCAGCCTCGAGATCCCCCAGGGACAGATCCACGGCATCGTCGGCCAGTCCGGTGCCGGGAAGTCCACCCTGATCCGGTGCCTGACCGCCCTCGAGCGGCCAACCACGGGGTCGGTGATCGTCGACGGCGCGGAGGTGAGCGCGCTCAGTGAGGCCATGCTCCGGCAGGCCCGGCGCCGGATCGGGATGGTGTTCCAGCACGTCAACCTGTTCGAGGCCCGCACCGCGGCGGCCAACATCGCCTACCCGCTCGCGATCGCCGGCGTACCCCGGGCGCAGCGCGCCACCCGGGTGCAGGAGCTCCTCGACCTGGTCGGGCTGGGCGACCGCGGCGACGCCTACCCGGCGCAGCTCTCCGGCGGTCAGAAGCAGCGGGTCGGCATCGCCCGGGCGCTGGCGACCGAGCCCGCGGTGCTGCTCTGCGACGAGCCCACGTCCGCACTCGACTCGACGACGACCCGGCAGATCCTCCGACTGATCCGCGATGTGCGGGACCGGCTCGGCATCACGGTCGTGATCATCACGCACGAGACGGCCGTGGTCCGCGAGGTCTGCGACGCCGCCACCCTCCTCGCGGATGGCCGGATCGTCGAGTCCGGGCCGCTCGCAGACGTGGTCACCCGCCCCGGCTCGCCGCTGTCCCAGGCGCTCGTGCCGGTGCCGGACGTGGGCGTCGGCGACCAGCGCGCACTCGTGCAGGTGAGCGCCGGCGGCGCGCAGACGCAGATCGCGCACGCCATGCACGCGATCGCAACCGAGCCGGACGCCCACGTCGTCGCGGGCGCGATCGAGACCCTGGGCGGGGTGCGGGTGGGCCGATGGCACCTGGACGTGGCCGACGGCGATCGCGTGGCCGTGCTCGGACGCCTGCGTGCCGCGGGCCTCGCCATCGAGGACGACGCCGCGTGAACTGGTGGAACGAATTCCTCGCCAACCCCGCCATCAGCGAGAAGCTGCCCGTGGCCACGCTCGAGACGCTCGGCATGGTCGCGTTCGCGTCCTTCTGGACCGCGCTCGTCGGCCTGCCGCTCGGGCTCGTGCTGCACGCCACCGGCAAGGGTGGCACCCGCCCGGTCCCGGTGCTCTACGCGGCGCTGTCCGCGGTGGTGAACATCGGGCGGGCGATCCCGTTCATCATCCTGATCATCCTGCTCATCCCGGTGACCCGGGCCGTGGTCGGCACTCCGCTCGGCTGGCAGGCGGCGGTACTGCCCCTCGCCGTGGGCGCCGTGCCGTTCTACGCCCGGCTCGTGGAGACCTCCGCCCGGGAGGTCGCCCCCGGCAAGATCGAGGCCGCCCTGATGGTGGGCGCGTCCCGGCTGCGGATGACCGGGGGCGTGATCGTCCGCGAGGCGCTGCCCTCCCTGATCGCCGGGTTCACCGTCACCGTGATCGCCCTGGTCGGCTACTCCGCGATGGCCGGCGCGGTCGGTGGCGGCGGCCTCGGCTTCCTCGCGATCACCTACGGCTACCAACGTTTCGACGCCGCCGTGATGTTCGCGGCGGTCATCGTCATCCTGGCGATCGTCTTCCTCATCCAGTTCCTCGGCGACCGGGCCGCCCGGCTCGTCGATCACCGCTGACCCATCCCCGCTGACCCCAGCGACAACACACCGAAAGGGACACCCCCATGCGTAGAACCCTGCTGGCTGCCTCGACCCTCACCGTGGCCGCGCTCACCCTCGCCGCCTGCGGAGGCGGCGGCGACGGCGCGGGTGGATCCGGCGATGACGAGAGCGCCGCGTCGGACGGTCACATCGTCATCGGCGCCTCCCCGACGCCGCACGCCGAGATCCTGGAGTTCGTCCAGGACAACCTCGCCGCGGACGCCGGCCTCGACCTCGAGATCGTCACCTACGACGACTACGTGCTGCCGAACACGGCACTCTCCGAGGGCGACCTGGACGCGAACTACTTCCAGCACCTGCCCTACTTCGAGGAGCAGGTCGAGTCCCAGGGCTTCGACTTCGACCACTTCGAGGGCGTCCACATCGAGCCCTTCGCCCTCTACTCCGAGACCCTGACGGACGTCGCGGACCTGCCCCAGGGGGGCCAGATCGGGGTCCCGAACGACCCGGCCAACCAGGGGCGTGCCCTGGACCTGCTCGCGCAGGCCGGCGTGATCACGCTCAGCGTGGATGACGCCGCGACCGCGGGGCTCTCGGACATCGACGAGAACGAACTCGGCCTCGAGTTCATCGAGGCCGACGCGGCCTCGCTGGTGCGCACCCTGCAGGACGTGGACGCGGCCGTCATCAACGGCAACTTCGCCCTCGAGGGCGGCCTGAACCCGGCCACCGACTCCCTGCTCATCGAGGACGGCGTGGGCAACCCCTACGCGAACTTCGTCGCAGTGCGCTCCGAGGACATCGACGACCCTGACCTGGTCGCACTCGACGGGCTGCTCCGCTCCGACGAGGTGCGGGCCTTCATCGAGGAGACCTGGCCGGCCGGCGAGATCATCCCCGCCTTCTGAGCAAGCACCCCAGCGTGACCGCGGCCCCCGGGACCAACCCGGGGGCCGCCGTCGTCCCGGCGAGCCCGATCAGACCAGCCGCGACCGTGCCTGCGCCACGGCGTCCACGAGCCCCAGCAGCGCCTCGGTGCCGTCGGGCATGCCATTGGTGTCCAGGCCGCAGACCGGGACGCGGCTCACCCCGACCTCCAGGTACGGCCGCACCGCGGCCTCGATGACCTCCGGCGACGCACCCACCGGCACGTTCACGGTCATGACGACGTCGAACGGGCTGGTGCTGCCCTGCGCAGCACGCGCCTGCGTGGCCACCCGGATGCTCTCGGCCACCGCCTCCGGCGACTCGCCGCCGGCACCCAGCAGGACGCCGTCGCCCACCTCGCCGGCGAGCGCGAGGGTCTTCGGCTTGACGGCGCCGACCAGGAGCGGCGGCGCCGGGTCCGGCGGATACCGGAGCTGAACGTCGTCGAGGTGGACGTACGCGCCGCTCGTGGTGACGGACTCGCCGTCGAGCAGCGCGCGCAGCGCGGTCGTGTACTCACGAAGGAGGGTCAGCGGCGACGTCGCACGCGCGCCGACCTGCCCCATCCAGTCGAGCACGCCATGACCTACCCCCGGCAGGAACCGGCCGGGGAAGAGCCGGGAGATCGTGGCGATCTCCATGGCGGTGATCGCGACGTTGCGCAGCGGGACCGGGAACAGGCCGATTCCGACGGTGATCCGTTCGGTCCAGGCGAGCACGGCCGAGGCGGGCGCGACACCGGACTCGGAGAAGCAGTCCTCCCAGAGCCAGAGCTCGTCCAGGCCGGCGGACTCGGCGGCGAGGGCGACTCCGCGCAGACGTTCCGGGGGTTGATCGGGCGGAAAGACGATACCGAGAGTGGTCATGCCGACCACCCTAGGTGGCCCCACCGACGCGGGGGCGGGCGTCAGTAACCGGCCTCGCGGAACGCGTCGACGACCTCCCGCGGCACCCGGCTCCGCGGCGGGATCGCGATGCCGCGCGACCGCGCCCACTCCCGGACCGCCCGCGGGTCCACCGGGGTCTCCTCGCGCACCGTCGCGGGCTCGACCACGCCGCCGCGGACGCGACGTGCGGCGGCGGCGAACGGCGCGAGGGCGGTGAGCAGCGCGTCCCGGTTCGCCTTGTTCAGGTCGATCTCGTAGATGGTGTCCTCGAGTGAGAACCGCACGGTGTGCTGCGCCGGACCACCGTCGAGATCATCGGTGAGTTCGGTGACTGTCCTGGTGGCCATCGTGTCCTCTGATCGGCAACCTGCTGGGATCACCATGCTATGCGGTGCGGGGCCGCGACCAGCGCATCGGCGTACTCTAGGCGCGTGGCCAACGACGTGGGGGCGCTGTTGAGCGTGCCGGGGATCGCGCGCTGGGTCGTGCGTACCTGGCCGCGGCGGATCGCCATCGCTATGGTCGCGGTCCTGATCCTGGTCATCGCCGCCGTCGGGGGCTTCGCGAGGGTCGCGCCCGAGCCCGCCCGCCAGCTCGCGGTGGGAGAGGCCGTGGACGTCGGCCCGTACACGGTGACCGTGGAGTCCTTCTTCGTCTCCGACCAGGTCGACATCTATGGCATCCCTGACGAGGCGGATGCCTGGGTCGGGGTGGTGATGGTGCTCGAGACCTCCGAGCTCGAAGGGATCCCTACCGACTACCAGAACTTCCGCCTGAGCGGCGCGGACCTCGTCGAGGAGCGGTTCCAGCAGGTCGTCCTGCTGGCCGACGACTCGCGCGCGAACTTCCTGACCGCGGACCTGCCGGTCCACGTCGCGATGCTCTGGCCCGTGCGCGACTCCGGCGCCATCGGGGACGAGGTGGAGCTCACCCTCACCGAGACCTACGAGGACATCAGCTTCCTGTTCCAGACACCCACCTGGTTCGCGGGGGACCGGATCGGCGTCATCGCCGTGCCCCGCGACGACGAGGTCCCGCCCGCGATCCTGGACGAGGAACCGTGACGGGGCGGCCGGTCCCACGCTGGGCGGTCACCGTCACCATGCTCGCCGTGCTGGTGGGCGCCGGGCTCGGGGTCAACGCCCTCGATGCCAACGCACCCCCGAACGGGCCCATCGGCGTGCGGATGACCCTCGGGCGGGACTCGGTGGTGCATCCCCTCCAGGTGAACGTCTCGGGTGCGCGTGCCTACGAGACGATCCTCGACGAGGACGAGAACCCCCTCGAGACAGTCGGGGTCTGGGTGCTCGTGGACCTGTCCTACGCCACCACCGACGAGCCGAGCCTGCCCGGTGACTTCGTCCTGGTGGACGCGCGCGGCCGCCGGTACCCCACGACCGGCCGGGCCTTCGGCGAATGGTTCGCCAGCCCGGACCTCTGGCACCGGGGCACCTTGGCCTTCGAGGTGCCGCTGGACGCGCTCGGCGACCTGACCTTCGAGGCCTGGCCATCGGGTCAGGGAACGGCCTCCGACACCCCGATGCCCTACGCCGTGCTCAAACTGCGGGTCGACCCCGGCGCGGTCGAGGCAGGCCCGGCGATCCTCGAGGAGCCCGAACTGCTGCCGGCGGGTGAGCGATGAGCGGACCCGCGCCGTACCCGCCCCCGTATCAGCCCGGGCAGGGTCGCGAGGACTGGATGGCACCGGCTCGTGAGCCGCTACCGGCCGCCCCGCCGCCACTGCCGCAGCACCGGTCCCGGCGCGCCACGGTGGCACTCGCGGTGGTGGGAATCCTGGTCCTGGGCGCGCTCGGCTGGCGGGTGAGCGCGGAGGCCCGGGACACCTGGTGGAACGGGGAGTCGCACGTGCCGGTGCCGGTCGACGCGAACGGGGTGGCCAGCCACGAGGGCATCAGCATCGAACTGGTCGGGGTCGAACGACTCGATGGCGGCGTGAATACCTACGATGAGCGGTGGGAGCCGCCCGCGGGCACGGTGCTGTGGCAGGTCGGCCTCGCGGTGGAGAGCACGAACACCGAGATCTACAGCCTGGACGTCCTGGTCCAGGACACCCAGGGCCGGCGGTTCGAGACGGGCAACGACGTGCCCTACGGCGTGGACGGCGTCCAGGACTCCCTCGACGTCGCGCAGCCGGAACCGGACGACGAGCCGTTGCCCGACGTCCAGTACCTGCTCGTCCTGATGCCGGAGGACGCGGAACCGGCCACGGTCCGGCTCGAGTCGAGCTGGAGCCTGTCCCCGGACTACTTCAGGCTGCCCGTGACCGAGTGACCCAGCCGGTGGGTCCCGGCTGGGTCGGGGGCCGCCTGCGGCGCCGTGATGCCCGACGGCGGCCGGTCGCCCCAGGCCGGGTCGGCGCCCGGTTGCGTGGTGCCGCGGGCGTAGCCGAGCGGGCCGGCGTTCTCATTGCGGCGGGGGAGCGGCAGCCGCAGCGACGGGTTGGCGCCGTAGCGCTGCAGCAGGCTGTCCGCGGCCGCGGCGAGCAGGGCCGCGGAGACCATCAGCACGAGGATCTCGGCGATGACGTCCAGCGGGTCCCAGAGGGCGAACCAGCCGAGCGTGGTGATGTTGCCGGCGAGCAGACGTGCCACTCCCCAGACCAGATAGGGGATCTGCGTGATGAGGACGTAGCCGAGGCAGAAGACCAGCACGGTGATCCAGCCGGCCCGCACGATCATGGCCATCCCGCCCATGAGCGCGCCGAACCGGCCGTTCGGCTCGGCCAGGGCGTGCCAGGCCTTGGTGATGGTGGTGTCTCCGAACCGGCGCGTGACGCGGTTCAGGAGCGGTGCGCGGCCGCTCAGGCGGGCCACCTCGTCATCGGCGATGACGTCACTGGCCTCGATCCCGTAGATGATCGTGCCGATGGCGAGCCAGGCGATCGGGACGATCAGGGCGGTCCCGAGCGCGGCGGCGACCGGGCCGATCGCGCCGATCGCCCAGTCGCCGACACCACCGATGACCGGGAAGTCGATCCGCACCCCGGCCCAGAGGTCGATGACCCAGTGCGTCACCGCGCGGCTGCTCAGCCACCCGACCGCGGTGGCCACCAGGCTGCCGACCACGTAGGCACCGAGGACGATCCAGACCAGTTCGAGGTAGCCGACGAGCGCCTGCAGCGCGGTGCGCCGGGGATCGTCGCGGCCCTTCCAGAACCTCCCGGACGTGACGAAGTAGCCGCCGATGAGGCGGCCGACCAGCGCGGCCCCCACGATCGCCAGCACCAGCGTGGAGGCCGCGTCCGGGATTCGCGCGGCGCCGTCGATGTCGGTGGTCTCGAAACGGGAGAAGTCGTCCTGGATCCCGAAGTACGAGTGATGGCGCAGGTCGTCGTCCAATCGGCCGCCGCTCTGGTAGACGACCAGGAACGGCAGGAGCACGCTCCCGGTGGCGGCGAGCAGGTCGACAGCGACGTGCCGCGAACGCTCCCGGCGCCGCAGCACCAGGAGCATCCCGATCACCGCGAGCATGGTGCTGAACGGGACCAGCGACAGCCCGAGCATCCCGGGCACGGCCCCGAACCGGCCCAGCCACACCGCGAGGTCCAGCAGGTACCAGTGCGCCGCGACCCCGGCGACGGCGATCACCGCGAGCGGGAGCCAGTGCCGGGCCAGGAGCCGGCCGGTGGTGCGGACCAGGGACACGCTCTCACTGAGCAGCGACTGTCCCTGACCTGTGTGCACCGGTGCTCCCTGGGGTGGGGGCGCCGGCACGGTCATGGACCTACCTTAGCGAGCGTTTGCGCCGGTCCTGAGGCGGGCCGCGAGCCAGTCGAACACGGTGCGCTCGTACTCGGCGCGAGCGGCCGGCCCGGACAGGGCGAGGTCGTGCCACCCGCCGGTGATGCGCACCGCGGTGACGTCGGGTCCGACGCGCCCGATCCGGCCATGCATGTGCTCGACGTCCAGAACGCAGTCGGCGCCGTCGAGATCGTCCTGGCTGGGCCGGTTCGCGGACCCGGACCGGGCGGACGTACACATCAGCACCGGCGCGTCCACGTCGAGCCCGTGCGCGATCCGGGCGTGGCCGCGGCGGATCGCGCGCAGCCACCCGGCGTGGGCCTCGAAACCCTCGACGGGCTTCCAGGCCAGGTCGTAGTCGTACGGCCCGCCCGTGGAGACGTGCAGATGCCGGCCGTAGGCCTGGTCCAGGCTACCGACCTTGAGGTGGGGAACCCGAGGGCCGACGAGGTCCACGACCCGCGTGGCGATCACCCGATAGAACCAGTTCTCGTTGAGGTCGAACCACGGGCTGTTCAGGACCAGGGCATCGACCGAGCCGGGATGGTCGCTCGCGTACAGCGTCGCGATCAGGCCGCCCGTCGAGTGACCGAGCAGCATGACCGTGCGGTACCCCTCGGCGCGGATCGCCGCCAGCGCGGCGTCCAGCTCCTCGTCGTAGCTGCGCAGGTCCTCGACCCAGCCGGGTTGGCGGCCCGGTCGGATCGACCGCCCGTAGTCGCGCAGGTCGAGCGCGAAGAAGTCGTAGCCATGCTCGGCCCACGCAGCCGCGTGGTCGGCCTGGAAGAAGTAGTCGGTGAAGCCGTGCAGGTACATCACCGCGACGTCCCGGGTGCGCTCGCGGCCCAGCCGGACCAGGGTGGCCACTGGCGGCCCGGAGGCTTGGCCGTCGGGTGCGAGTGTGATCGTCCGGGCGGTGAACTCCCCGCCGAGCACGTCGGGAACGGGAGCGTCGAGACTGGTCACCGACACATCATCCCGCACTCCGGAGCCCTCAGGACCCGGCGAGAGTGCGACTGTGCGGCCCGTGGACGCCGATGCGCCGCACAGCCGCACTCTCGAGGGATGGGTCCAGGTGGTCAGCGGGTGCCGAACCGCGCGGCGTGGGCGGTCCACCCGGACTCTGCGGGCAGCGCCCGCAGGCCACGGTTGGTGATTGCCAGGAGTGCAGCGACGGCGCAGAGCGCCGCGCAGATGGCGATGGTGCCCTCACGCCCGATCCAGGCGAGCCCGAAGCCCGCGATCAGCGGACCGAGCGGCATCGCCCCGATCCCGAGGACCATGGACGCACTGTTCGCCCGGCCGAGGAGTTCGCTCGGAGTCGCGACCATGAAGTACCCCATCAGAGCCGCGTTCAGGGCGGGGACCGCGAGCACAGAGGCTGCGAGCACGGCGGTGATCGCCCAGACCGAGTCCACGAGCGAGAGGGAGTAGGCGCCGACGGCCGCCACGGTGAGCCCGACGATCGTCAGCACGCCGGCCGGCACCCGGGACACCAGCATCGGCGCGACGACCGCCCCGAGCAGCATCGCGGCACCCGCCCCGGCCGAGACCCAACCGATCGCAGCCGGGGACTGCCCGTCCTGTTGCAACGCGTACACCACGGTCGTGATGGCAGCGTTGAAGCCGAGGTTGATGATCGTGGACACCAGCAGGACGCCTCGCAGATCCGTGCGGGAGAGCAACCACGCGAAGCCGGCGCGCAGCTCGGCGAGCGCGTTCCGTTCGGTGGTCGGCGCATCCCCGGCCGTCGAGGCTGCGGCTGGGACCTCCGGATCGGCCCGAACGCGCACATCGGGCGAAGGTCTTGCCTCGGTCGCCGGCGACGAGCGGCCGAGCAGCCACGCGGTGATGGCCGCGATCAGCTGGCAGGCGGTCATCGCTGCGCCGACCACCCAGCCGCCGACGGCGAGCAGGGCACCGCCGAGGGGGCCGCCGGCGAGCTGGAGCATGGCGTCTCGCCCCTGGTTCGCGGCCTGGGCGCGGCCCATCGCACCGTCCGGCACGACCTCTTTGAGGGCGCTCTCGCCGGCCACGTCGAAGAGGCCGGTGCGTGCCGCGAGGAGCACGGCGACGACCAGGAGGGTCGTGAACGTCAGGGCGTCGCCGAGTGCGAGCAGGGTGAATGAGCCGGCGATCACCACGCCGATCGACGCTCCGAGAACCATCAGGGCGATTCGGCGGTATCGGTCCGCGATCACGCCCCCGGCCAGCGTGGTCAGCGCACGTACGACGAGGCCAACGGCGCCGATGACGCCCGCCCGGGCGGGGTCGTTCGTGATGATCAGGGCGAGGAGGGGCACTGAGAAGGAGAACAGGGCGGCTGCGAGCCCTCTACTCGTGTCGCTGATCAGCCACGTGAGGTACCGGGTGTTGCCCAGCAGGGACGGCGGTGCGGCAACGGTCGTGTCAGGGGTCATGCCAGACACTGTAGATCCGCAAGTACTGTTGCGCAATGGTTCTTGCGCAAGACTCCTTGGGGATATGCTCGGACCATGTCGAACACCGAGGACAAGTCCGCGGGAGGCTCCGCCCGCGCCAGCGCCGCCGATGGCGAGGCGGGGCCCTGGAGCGAGTCCGTGATGACGTCGGCGATGCTCAAGGCGCTGGCGCACCCGCTGCGCCGGCGGATCACGAAGGTGCTGGCCCAGCGGGAGTGCGCGCGGGCCGCGGACATCGCCGCGGATCTCGACGAGCCGGCGAACAGCATCAGTTTCCACCTGCGCGTGCTCGCGGACGCGGGCCTCATCGTCGAGGCTCCCGAGCGGGCTCGGGACCGGCGCGATCGTGTCTGGACGGCCGTGAAGGGCGCCTACAGCCTCGGCACCCCCGAGCACCCCGTCGAGGACGAGGTGCTCGGGGGCGTCCTTATGCGCACCGTGATCGACGACCACCACGAACTCGTGCGCCGGGTGGCGGCCTGGGCCCCGGAGTACGTCACCGGCCGCGCGACGGACGTGCACGCCTACTTCACCCAGCGGACGGTCCGCCTCACCCAGACCGAGTTCGACGCGATGATGACGAAGGTCGAGGGCGTGATGCGGGCAGCCGTCGACGCGCACGATCCCGATGATCCGGACGGCCGGGTCTGGGAGATCGACACCGTCGCCGCGGACAACGTGATCTAGCGGGATGAGCCCCTCTCAGTGCGCGACGGCGGCGAGCACCTCGGCGACCGACGGTGCGGGACCGCAGCCCGCGCCCGCGGCGGCGGTGGCCAGCACCGAAGGGGCGTCGGAGTCCGCGTGCAGTGCCCGCAGCAACGCGATCGCCTCGGGGAGCTCGCGCTGGTCGTCGCGGGGCTGCCAGCGGCCGCCCACGACCTCGTAGTCCGACCGGGGTCCGGTGCTGACGAACTCGGACACGCCCCGGACGAGCCGGTCGACGTCGTCCTCGGTGGTACCCAGGCCGATGCTGGCCCGCAGGCCGGCATCGACGCCGCTCGCCTCGAGCAGGGGATGCGCGCAGAACCGCCCGTCGCGAACGCCGATGCCGTGCTCGGCGGACAGGTACGCGGCCACCAGGCCGGCGTCGTGGCCGGCCACGGTGAAGGAGACCACGCTGACCGGGTCCCTGGAGTCCGACCAGAGCCGTAGCACCTGCACGCCCGGGATCTCGGTCAGCGCGGACACCAAGCGTTCCCGGAGCGCACCGTCGTGCTCGGCGAGACGATCGGCGACGGCGGTCAGCTCGGTCGCCGCGACCCCGAGGGCCAGGGCTCCGATCACGTTCGGGCTGCCCGCCTCGTGCCGCTGCGGCGCCGGCTCCCACGAGGTGTGGCCGACGGTGACGTTCGTGACCGCACCTCCGCCGGCGAGGTAGGGGCGGCCGGCGTCGAGCCAGTCCCGCCGACCGATCAGCGCGCCCGCGCCGTAGGGCGCGTACAGCTTGTGTCCCGAGACGGCGACGTAGTCCGCGCCCGTCTCGGTCAGGGAGAACGGCCGGTGCGGTGCCAGCTGGGCGGCGTCCACGACGACCCTCGCCCCTGCCGCGTGCGCCAGGGCGACCACCTCCGCCACCGGCAGGGACTCACCGGTCACGTTCGAGGCGCCGGTGATCGCCACCAGCCGGTAGTTCCGCGTCGCGAGCGAGTTGGTCAGGGCCTCGAGGGTCGCGGCCACGGTCCCGCGTGCCTTGAGCACGTCCGCGCCGATCCGCTGCCAGGGCAGCAGGTTCGCGTGGTGCTCGATGTCCAGGACCAGGACGCGAGCGCCGTCCGGCACGCACCCGGCGAGCAGGTTCAGCGAGTCGGTGGTGTTGCGGGTGATCACCACGACGTCGTCGGTACGGGCACCCACGAACCGGCCGATCGCCGTCCGCGACTGCTCGTAGAGGGCCGTGGAGACCTGGGACAGGTACCCGGCGCCGCGGTGCACCGAGGCGTACAGGGGCAAGGCCCGGGTGACGGCCTCGGCAACGGCGGCCAGCGCCGGGGCGCTCGCGGCGTAGTCGAGGTTCGTGTACCGCACGGTCGCGGCGCCGTCGAGCGGGACGGTCAGCGGGACTCGGGTCTCGGAGCCGACGAGGGGGAGCAGTGTCATGGGAAAGCCTCCAGATCGCTGTGGGACCCGTGGCGGGCCCGCGCTTGCCGGCGCCACCGCGGCACCGACCCGGTCGTCACCCGGGGCACCCCACCGCGGTTGGAGGGTTGCCGGCCAGCAAGCCGGGGCTACGCGCTGGCACTCATGACCTGCACCACATGATGCCACGGGGCGCTCGGCCGGCGCGCCGATCGGTCCCCGTGTCCGCATTCTGGACGCACGCCATCGGGGGTGTGCGGGTCGGGGTGCTGAGGGACGGACTGGTTCGGCGAGTGTGCGCACCGCCCGTCGGCAGGACCCCTTACTCCAGCGGGGAGCACCTGATCGGGTGTCCCTTACCTGCGTGCACGACCCCTCAGTGCGCGGGTAAGGGGTCTGCTCCCGAGTGCCCGCGTGACCATCCGATACCCGACCGGTGTGCCTCAGCGGCACCGTATCGGTCATGGGAACGAGCAAGGAGCACATCATGGAACCGAATCTGGACGTCCTTAACGCCGACCTGGCGTACCGGCGCGAGCACCTGCTGTCGGAACTCGGCTCCCGCCAGCAGAACGCACGCCGCAGCGGCGTGCGCCGCCTGATGGAGGAGCGCCGGGTCCGACGGGCGGCCGCGGCGCGCGGTCTCGACCCCGCGGACCTGATCAAGCGGGCCTGAGCGCGCCGGGCGTGGCGGCCGTCGTGGAGCCGTGGGGCGGATCTACATCCGTCCCCACGGAGCCGACCCGTGACAAGATCTCGGATGTGGCACGGGTCGGCTCCGAGATCGCGCTGGTAGCGCGCGGTGACGAACTCGCGCGCCTACGCGAGATCTGGGCGCAGGCCGCGGCCGGCTCGGCGGCGGCCGTCCTGCTCCCCGGTGACGCGGGAGTGGGCAAGACGCGGCTCGTGACCGAGTTCGCGGCCGAGGTCCGAGCCGGCGGCGGCTACGTGCTCACCGGCCACTGTGTCGGCCTCGGCGAGTCGGCCCCGCCCTACCTTCCCGTCGTGGAGATCCTCGAACAGATCCGGGACGCCGATCCCGGGATCCTCGAGGACCGGCAGGCGCTGGCGACCCTGGTGAGCCGCTCGGGCACCGACCGTCCCACCGAGCAGCTGCCCCTCTTCGACTCCTTCCTCGGCGTGCTCACCATGCTCAGTGCGGAGCGCCCGGTCCTGCTCGTGATCGAGGACCTGCACTGGTCCGACCCGTCCACGCGGGACCTGATCACGTTCCTGGTCGCGCGGATGTCCGAGCAGCGGCTCACGGTGGTACTGACCTACCGCTCGGACGACCTGCACCGGCGGCACCCCGTGCGGCCGATGACCGTGGAGCTGGGGCGGATGCGGCGCGTCGAACGCCTCGAGCTCGACCCGTTCTCACCCGAGGAGGCGCGGGCCTTCGCGCGAGAACTGGCCCTGCTCGACCACCTCGGCACCGGTGCCGATGAGCACCTGATCGCCGACATCGCCCGCCGCTCCGAGGGGAACGCCTTCTTCGCCGAGGAGCTGCTCTCCAGTGCCCGCTCGGCCACCGGCCTGGGCGACGCCCTCGCCGACGTCCTGCTCGGCCGCATCGAACGGCTCGGCCCGAACGCGCAGCGACTGGTGCGCACCGCCGCGGTCTCCGGCCAGCGCCGGATCCGGCACAGCACCCTGCGGGCGGTTCTCGACCTGACCGACGACGAGCTCGAGGAGGCGCTGCGCGACTGCGTCCAGCTGCATGTGCTGGTCGCCGATCCCGACGGCGATGCCTCCTACGAGTTCCGGCACGCCCTGCTCCGCGAGGCGGCATACTCCGACCTCCTGCCGGGCGAGCGCACGCGCATCCACGCGGCCTACGCCAGCCTGCTCGCGCAGCTGCGCCTGTCCGGTTGGCGGGGCGCGCAGGCGTACCACGCGAGCCGGGCCAACGACCTGCCCACCGCGCTGGCCGCGCACGTGGGCGCCGCGGACGAAGCCGCTCAGGTCGGAGCGACCGCCGACACGCTCGCGCACCTGGAGAGCGCACTCGCCCTGTGGCAGGCCGTGCCGGACCCGGCCACGGTGAGCGGCACCGACGAGCTCCATCTGACCATCCGGGCCTCGGATGCAGCGGTCGCCGCCGGGCAGGTGGACCGCTCCCTCGCGTTCGCCCGGGCCGCGCTCAAACTCGCCGACGCCGACGGCGACATCGTTACGCGAGCCTCGGTGCGCCGTCGCCTCGCCAAGATCCTCTATTCGGTGGATCAGTGGCAGGAGGCGCAGTCGGTCATCGCCGAGGCCTGGGACCTGATCCGGGACGAGCCCACGAGTTCCGAACGCGCCTGGGTGCTGAGCACGCTCGCGTTCGGGGAACTGAAGGACTCGAGCCGGGGATACGCCGAGGCTGCGATCGCAGACGCCCGCGCCAGTGGGGACGGCGGCGCGGAGGCGGACGCGCTGACCACCCTGGCCTACATGCAGCTGAGCGACGGTGAGGTCGACCGTGCCCTGACCACCCTCGAGGAGGCTCGCACGCGAGCAGCCGAGGTAGGTGCCTTCGAGGTGGAGCTGCGCGCCGTGTTCAACCTGACGGTGGGGCAGTTCGAGCTCGGCGAGCTCGAAGCCGCCGCGACGCAGCTCGACCGGGGTCTGGCTCGGGCCGCGGAGACCGGACTGACCTGGGCCACCTATGGTCGGGAGCTCGCCTGGATCGCGGTGCACGTGAACTACGCGCGCGGGGCCTGGGACCTCGTCGAGCAGCTGGCGAGCCCGCCGGGCGAGCAGGCACCGGACTGGATCTCGGGGGTGCTGGCCGCATCCGCCGCGCTGCTCGCGGCCAGTCGCGGCGAGTGGGAGAAGGTCGAGGCCGCTCTGGACCGGGTCGACACCTGGGTGCTGGCCGACGACGAGCCGCTCAAGATCGCGCTGTTCGCCCGCGCCGAACGTGACCTCTGGCAGCACCGCCCAGCGGAGGTGACGGCTCCCGTAGCGGCGGCGATCGCCGGCAACCTGCACAATGCGATGGGCTCGACCGCCGATCTCGAACAGCGCGCCTGCGACGAGGACGAGCCACCCATGCTGGCCCTCATCCACGTCGCCGCAGTGGGTATCACCGCTCAGGCGGACCTCGCCGCCCGCGCCCGCCAGGTCCACGACTCGGGCGCCGAGCGCGAGGCGGTCGCCACCGGGGAGCGCTTCCTCGCCGTCGCGGAGGACGCCGCGGAGCGCGGCCACCCGCGCGCGGCCACCATCGGGCCGGAGGGCCTCGCCTGGCTGGCCCGGTGCCGGGCCGAGGCCAGCCGGATGCGTGGCGAGACGGACCCGGCCCCGTGGCGCGCTCTCGTCGACGCCTTCGGCTACGGCGACACCTACCAGCAGGCCATCGCGCGCTGGCGCCTGGCCGAAGTGCTGCTCGTGCTGCGGGCGGAGGGTGGGTCGACGGGGCCCCCGGCGGTTGCCCGACCGGGCCAGGGGTCGGACGACGACGCCGGGCCGGGGTCCGATCCCGACGACGGTGGGGACGAGCTCCTGGCGGCGCTCGCGACAGCACGAACGCTGCGTGCACGGCCCCTCGAGGAGGCCCTGCTCGCGACCGCACGCCGTCACCGACTGAACGTGCCCGGTCAGCGCGCTGCCGCCGTCGCGCTGCTCACCCCGCGCGAACAGGCGGTGCTCGAACTCGTCGCCCAGGGGCTCACGAACCGGGCGGTCGGGACGGAGTTGTTCATCAGTGAGAAGACGGTGAGCGTGCATCTGAGCCGGGTCATGGCAAAGCTCGACGTGAGCAGCCGGACCGAGGCGGTCGCCGTCGCCATGTCACGCGGAATCCTCAGGGGCTGACCGCGGCGGGAGTGCCTGAGGCCCGGGCGCGACCGCCAGAGTGATGAGGTCCCGCACGTCGGTGCCCTCAGGCCGGGGTGGGGCCGGCCGACATGCTGAGGGCGGTGAGCCTGCCCTGGTCGTCCAGCTTGGCCTCGACGTGACCGTTCGGGGCCCGCAACGTGAGGGCGCCACCTTCCTCCGCCAGCGTGAAGCCGCGCCACTGTGCATAGGCCCGCAGCGCCCGCGACCAGTTCGAGATCGAACCCTCGGACGCGGCCTCGGGGAGCACCGACCCGGCCCGGATCGCGCTCGCCGGGATCGGTTCGAGCGCGGGTGACTCCACCAGGAACGTCAGCACCGTGCCGTTCTCGAGTGCGAAGGTGACGAACGGCAACGGCCCGGCGATCAGGCTCGCGGCGGCCGCGAACCTGCGCGCCACGGTGGCGGGCTCCGCAGTCAACGGGACCTCCGCCGTCGTGAGCTCGGTGATGGCGAACCGCTGCCCGAACTCGCGGACCGCTGCGACCCGCGCGACCACCGGCTCGGGGAAGGAGTTGACGTTCTCCCAGCCCCACAGCCATGACTTCGGGCCCGGCGCGGCGGACCCGACGAAGTGGGCGCGCACCGTGATCTCGTCCGTGCCGACGAACGTGATCGTGCCGCCGGTCATGTCCGTGCGGTAGCCCGAGCTGTACCTGTCCCCGTACGGGCCGTCGGACTGGGTCAGGTCCATCGTCTCGCGTTGGCGGTCGAGGCCGAAGAGATAGGTGTCGTCGACGACGTCCTGGAGGGAGGCGATCAAGGGCGCGGCTTCCGTCATGGCAGCCAGCGTAGGGCGGCCGACCGTCTCGCAGGATGGGCAGATGTGCCCGCGGGTTGGGGGCGGTGGGGAGCCGGGCATACCATCGCAGCCGGACCCATCCAGAGTGGCCGAGAGACCTGGCTCGTCGACGCCGCAGCAACCATCCCGTGTGGACATGGTGCTACCGCCAGGACCGATGGAGGAGATTCATGAGCGACCTCGCAGCACAGGACGTCCCGACCCAGCCGGCCGCCCCGGAGCGTCACACCTACCGACTGCTGACCGGTCCGGACGACGCCGAGTTCTGCGCGCGGGTCAGTGACGCGCTCGCGCAGGGGTACCAGTTGTACGGGTCGCCGTCCGTGACGTTCGACGGTTCCCGGGTGATCGCGGCCCAGGCCGTGGTGCTACCACAGGCCATTCAAGGAGAGGTTCGATTCGTTTGAGTTACGCAGGTGACCTGAGTCCACGCTCGGCGTGGGAACTGTTGGAGCAGAACCCGGACGCGGTGCTCGTGGATGTCCGCACCCGCGCCGAGTGGTCCTTCGTGGGCGTTCCCGAGACGAGTTCCATCGACCGCCCGACGGCGCTGATCGAGTGGAACACGTTTCCCGAGGGCCAACGCAACCCCTCGTTCCTCGAGCAGCTCGCCGCCACCGGCCTCGCCCCCGGCGACCAGCGCCCCGTCGTGTTCCTGTGCCGCTCCGGCCAGCGCTCCATCGGTGCCGCCGAGGCGGCCACCGCCGCCGGGTTCGGCCCCGCCTACAACGTGGTGGACGGGTTCGAGGGTGGCGTCGGCCCTGAGGGCCACCGAGGCGAACGCGGCTGGCGCGCCGAGGGCCTGCCCTGGCGGCAGTCGTGAGCGATCCCCGACCCCGCGCCGAGCTGCCCGAGGGCCTGTCCGATGCCACCCTTGGTGTGCGTGGCGGGATCCAGCGCACCGAGTTCCGGGAGATGGCCGAGCCGCTCTTCCTGACCCAGGGCTACGTCTACGACGAGGCCGCCGATGCGGAGGCCGCGTTCAAGGGCCAGCTCGACCGGTTCATCTACTCCCGGTACGGCAACCCGACCGTGTCCGCGTTCGAGGAGCGGCTGCGCCTGCTCGAGGGCGCAGAGGCGTGTTTCGCGACGGCCACCGGGATGTCCGCGGTGTTCACCTCGATCGCGGCGCTGGTGCGTTCCGGCAGCCGGATCGTCTCCGGACGTGCGCTGTTCGGGTCCACCGTCGTGCTGTTGAACGACATCTTCAGCAAGTGGGGGGTCACCACCGACTACGTGGACGCCCACGACCTGTCCCAATGGAAGACCGCCCTGGCCACCCCGGCGGACGTGGTGCTGTTCGAGACGCCGTCCAACCCGATGCAGGACATCGTCGACATCGCGAAGGTGACCGAACTCGCGCACGCCGCGGGCGCCGTCGTCATCCTCGACAACGTCTTCGCGACCCCGATCCTGCAGAAGCCGCTGGAGTTCGGCGTGGACGTGGTGGTCTACTCCGCGACCAAGCACATCGACGGCCAGGGTCGCGTCCTCGGCGGCGCGATCCTCGGCGGCCGGGACTACATCGAGGGCCCGGTCAAGCAGATGATCCGTAACACCGGACCGTCGCTGAGCCCGTTCAACGCGTGGGTGCTGCTCAAAGGGCTGGAGACACTTGCACTACGGGTCCGGGCGCAGACCGCCGCCGCGCTGGACCTCGCGCACTGGCTCGAGGACAACCCGCTGATCTCCCGGGTCCGGTACCCGTTCCTGGACTCCCACCCGCAGGCGACCCTGGCCAGGGAGCAGATGAGCGGTGGCGGCACCGTCGTCACGTTCGACCTCGCGATCGACGGAGAACCGGAGGAGGTCAAGAACCGGGCCTTCGCGTTCCTGGACTCGCTGCGCCTCGTGGACGTCTCGAACAACCTCGGCGACGTGAAGTCGATCGTGACACACCCGGCGACGACCACCCATTCGAAGATCAGCTGGGACGAACGGGCCGCCGTCGGCATCCACGACTCCACGGTGCGGCTGTCCGTCGGGCTGGAGGACCCGGTCGACCTCAAGGCGGACCTGACCCAGGCCCTGGGTCACATCTGAGGCGGCGTCAGTCGACGACGCCGTAGAGGCGGTCGCCGGCGTCGCCGAGGCCGGGCACGATGTAGCCCTTGGAGTTCAGTCGCTCGTCGACGGAGGCCGTCACGATGGTCACGTCGGCGCGCTCCCCGATGGCTTCCTGGACCGCTCGCAGCCCTTCTGGGGCGGCGAGCAGGGTCACGGCGGTGACGTCCCGGGCGCCGCGCTCGAACAGGTACTCGATCGCGGCGACCAGGGTGCCGCCGGTCGCCAGCATCGGGTCCAGCACGTAGCACTGACGACCGGAGAGGTCGTCCGGCAGGCGGTTCGCGTAGGTGATCGCCTCGAGCGTCTCCTCGTTGCGCTGCAGGCCGAGGAACCCGACCTCCGCGGTCGGCAGCAGCCGGGTCATCCCCTCGAGCATGCCGAGCCCCGCGCGCAGGATCGGCACCACGATCGGGCGCGGCTCGGTCAGCTTCCTGCCGACCGTGTCCGTGACCGGGGTGGTGATCTCCCAGGGTTCGGTGCGGATGTCCCGGGTGGCCTCGTAGGCCAGCAGCGTCACGAGTTCCTCGGTGAGCTGCCGGAACAACGGCGACGGCGTCCGCACGTCGCGCAGCACGGTCAGTTTGTGGGCGATCAGCGGGTGCTCGGCGACGTGGAGGCGCATGGTCTCAAATGTAGCGGCCCCGATGTGGCGGCCGCTGCTCCACACTAGGAGGTGATGAACTCGCCCCAGCCCGCTTCCGGCGCAGCCGAAACGTCCGAACACGCCTTGATGGGCCTCGCACTCGACGAGGCGCGGCGGGCCGCGGCCGCCGGCGACGTGCCGGTCGGCGCAGTGCTGGTCTCGGGCTCCGGCGAGGTGCTCGCCGTCGCGCACAACCGGCGGGAGGTCGACGGCGATCCCACCGCCCATGCGGAGATCCTCGCCCTGCGCGCGGCGGGAGTGGGGCGCGCTCGATGGCGCCTGGACGACTGCACGCTGGTGGTCACCCTGGAGCCGTGCACCATGTGCGCGGGCGCGATCGTGCTGGCCCGGGTGGCCCGCGTGGTGCTCGGCGCCTGGGACGAGAAGGCCGGCGCCTGCGGGTCCACCCGGGATGTCGTCCGCGACTCCCGGCTGAACCACCGCGCCGAGGTGACCGGGGGAGTGCGCGCCGAGGAGTGCGCGGCCCTGCTCACCGAGTTCTTCGCCGCCCGGCGCGACCGGGGCGACGAGGCGCCCCGGCCGTCCCGCTGAACGGGCCGTCGTCGGGTCGGTTCACTCCGCTATCACCGAGATGATGTTCCCGGCCGGATCGGTGAACCACGCGATCAGCGGCCCGCCGCCTCGATGGATGCCGAGCTCGTCCTGTTCCATCTGCTCGTACCGTTCGAATGCGACGCCCCGTGCCGTGAGGTCACGCACTGTTGACTCGATATCGGCGCTCGGCAGGTTGAGGATCGTGTACGTCGCCGGCACGTGGTCGGGCTTGGGGTAGATGAGCACGTTGCGGTGGCCGAGGCGCAATGTGACCATGCCGTCGTCCTCGGCGACCTGCAGGCCGAGCACATCGCGGTAGAACGCAGCCGCGGCCACCGTGTCGGGTGCGGCGAAGCCGGAGTAGGACGCGGACGGGAGCAGCCCGGCGGGCAGACTCGTATCCCCGCCGGCCTCCATGGTGGCCCGTTCGGCCGGACTGGTCTGGATGATCTGGACGTAGTTGCCGTCCGGATCCTGGGTGGTCGCGAACAGGCTCCCGTCGCGGTCCTCGAGCGGCGCGACCCAGTGCCCGCCGGCGGCGTCGATGCGCCGGGAGGCGGCCCGGGCGTCGGCCACGTCGAAGTTCAGGATGAGGCGGGCCGGATCCGGGTGGGCCGCGTGCACGTCGTCGCGGGGGTCGAGGAACAGGTAGAACCCTCCGTAGTCGAGTACCCAGTACGCGCCCGCGCGGTCCGCTCGTTCGGGCGGGAGCACGGTCGTGTACCAGGTGTGCAGGCGATCGAGGTCGGTGGTGCCCAGCATGATCGAGTCGATGGTGTTGGCCATCTCTGCCTCCGTGCTCGGTTCGCGGGCAGCGGCCGCTCCGGTGCCCATCATCAGGGTCAGACCCGACTCGTGCCGCGAAGTCATCGGCGCCCTGCCGACACCCAGACTCCTCTGTTAGAGAGGAACCATGGACATCTGGCCCATCCTCAGTTGGCTCATCGCCGTCGCCCTGTCCGCGGGCGCGGTCACACTCGTTCTCCTGGTCGCCAACCTCGCGTTCACTCGCTTCGGTCGCCGGACGCCCTGGGCGCGGAGCGGGTGGCTGCGGGTCCGCAGACCCTTCGGCGCCCTTCTGCTCTCGATCGCACTACGGACGGCGGTAGCCGCGAACGCCGAACCCGGCGCGCTGCGGGAGGTCGGCCTGCATGTCCTGTTGATCGCCGTGGTCGTCGCGGCCGTCTGGCTCGCCGCGACGCTCGTGCTCGCGTGGCTCGAGCACACCCAGCGCCGCGTGGTCTCCCGGAAGGCGGACGACCGCGGACGGCGTCGCGCGCAGACCCAGATGCAACTGGTCAGGCGGGTGGTGGCCGTGGTCTTCGTCGTCGTGGGGGCCGCGCTCGTGCTGCTCACGTTCCCGGGCGTGGAGCGGGTGGGGGCGACCATCCTCGCCTCGGCCGGGGTGCTCTCGGTGGTCATCGGGATCGCAGCGCAAGCGAGTCTGGGAAACGTGCTCGCCGGGTTGCAGCTGGCATTCACCGACGCGATCCGCATCGGGGACGTGGTGGAGGTCGACGGTACCTGGAGCACCATCGAGGACATCACGTTGTCCTACGTCGTGGTGAGCATCTGGGATGAGCGCCACAAGGTGTTGCCGTCCACCTACTTCACCACAACGCCGTTCATCAACTGGAGCCGCACAGGGAACAGCGTGACGGGGACCTTTCTGATGTCCTTGGACTGGCGAGTGGACCTCGACGGCCTGCGCGCCGAGTTCGAGCGGGTGGTGGACGAGAGCGGACTCTGGGACGGCCGGTCCCGCTCGGTCCTGGTCACGGACGCGGAGGGGGAGCGCCTGAGCGTGAGGGTGCTCGTCACTACCGCGAACACCGACGACGACTGGACGCTGCAGTGCTTCGTCCGTGAGCGGCTCGCGACTTGGCTCCGTGAGCACAACTCCGAGGCACTGCCGCTGCAGCGGGTCATGATTGTCGCCCCTGGTCCACGCCGTCAGCACGACGGCGCCGTGGACGAGTGGCAGCCGGCGCGGGCGCGGTAACGGTCGGCCGGTGCGGCCGAGACCCGCCGGGGCCGGAACGTACCCGCATCGACCGCGTGCCCGAGTTGACCGACGCGGCCGGCGGGCCGGTGCACCCGAGGTGGGTGCGCCGTCGGGGGCTCAACGACCTGGGCGCCGTCGGTCAGAGCAACCGGGCGAGCTCCTGCAGCGTCTCGGACGTGCCGCCGTCGACCTTCACGTCGGCGAGCGGGTCGCCGCGGGTGACACCGCGATTGACGATGCCCACCGGCATGCTCTCGCGGTGGGCGTGCCGGACGAACCGGAGCCCGGACATGACGGTCAGCGACGAGCCCGCCACGAGCAGCGCCTGCCCGGAGTCGACGAGCTCGAACGCCGCCCGCACCCGCTCCTTCGGGACGTTCTCACCGAAGTAGACGATGTTCGGTTTGAGCATCCCCCCGCACACCGGGCAGTCGGCGATCACGAAGGACTCCGTGGCCGCGATCACGGCGTCCGCGTCCGGGGCGATCTCGACGTCACCGACCTCCGCGCTGAAGTCGGGGTTGAGGGCATCCAGACGCTCGTGCACCTCGGCCCGGGTGAACACGGTCCCGCAGTTCAGGCACCTCACCTCGTTGTAGTGCCCGTGCAGGTCGATGACCCGCTTCGAGCCGGCGCGCTCGTGCAGCAGGTCCACGTTCTGGGTGATCACGCCGAGGACGATCCCACGCTCCTCGAGCGCGGCCAGGGCGCGGTGGCCCGCATTCGGCTCGGTCGTGCGCATGTGCCGCCAGCCCACGTGGTTGCGAGCCCAGTAGTGCCGGCGGAAACCCTGGTCGGAGACGAACTGCTGATAGGTCATCGGGGTCCGCGGCGGGGAATCCGGGCCGCGGTAGTCCGGGATCCCGGAGTCGGTCGAGACTCCCGCGCCGGTCAGGACCGCGAACCGCCTGCCCGCGAGCAACTCCACCAGGTCGGCGAACGTGGACGAGGTGGCATTGGTCACGTTCGCCACCCTACGGGGCGGATTCCCGGGCGGCCATGTGCGGCCGGTTTGGGCGCGAGGGGCCGAGCCGGGTAACCTGTCCCGGCCAGGTAGCGTGTCCGAGCGGCCGAAGGTGCAGCACTCGAAATGCTGTGTGGGTCAACAGCCCACCGTGGGTTCAAATCCCACCGCTACCGCCGAAGATGAGAGCCTCGCCCCGCGTGTGGGGCGGGGCTCTCGCCGGTCGATTGCCCGTGACCAGGAACGGCGCATCGTGATGTGACGACAGTGACTGCCCGTCAGCGCGCGGGCGGTGGCGCGGTGCTGGCGCGCACCACGAGCGTGGTCGGGAGCAGGACGCGCTCGTCGTAGCGGACGCTGCCGGGCTGGGTGACCTGCTGCAGCACGAGACGGACGAGCTCGCGGCCGGCGCGGTCGAAGTCCTGCCGCACGGTCGTCAGTGGTGGGTGGGCGAACCTGCTGAGGTCGATGTCGTCGAACCCGACCACGGAGAGATCCTCGGGCACGCGGCGGCCGGCCTCGTGCGCGGCGCTCAGCAGTCCAAGTGCCATGTCGTCGTTGGCCACGTACAAGGCGGTGACCGACGCGTCAGCGACGATCTCCCGGCCCGCCTCGTAGCCGGACTGAGCCGTCCAGTCCCCACGCCAGACCGCCGGCGGGCTGATGCCGGCGCCCTCCAGGGTGCGGTGCCAGCTCGCGTTGCGCGTCATCGCGGGCTCGGAGTCGGCCGGGCCGGCGAGGTGGTGCACGGTGCGGTGGCCGAGCCCGAGCAGATGCTCGACGGCGTCCCGGGTTCCCTGCACCTGGTCGGCGCCGACGTCCGGGTAGTAGCCGATGAACCGGGAGTCTGAGACCGAGACCGGCATGCCGGTCGGGAGCAGGAAGGATTCCGGGGTGGTCTCCTCGGCCCGGATGATGATCAGGCCGTCGACGGCCTGATGGGACAACCGCTGCACCGCGTGCCGCCAGCCGTTGGCCTCGGGCTCCTGGACGGCGAGCAACGTGACGGAATACCCCTCCGCCTCGGCGGCCTCGACGACCGACTGGGTCGTCAGGGCCTCGCCGGTGCGGGCGAACGTGCGCGCGATCAGCCCGATCGAACCGAAGGCACCGTTGCGCAGGGCTCGGGCCGCGCGGTTCGGGGTGTAGCCCAAGCGGTCCATGGCCTGGAGCACTCGCTCCCTGGTCGCAGGGCGCACGTTGTCGGCCTCGTTCGCGACGCGCGAGACGGTCTGGGCGGAGACACCCGCGAGGCCGGCCACATCTTCGATCGAGGGGCCGCGACTCCTGCGTTGGGAGCCCCTGTTGCTCACCATGACGGTCGAGTCTAGCGGCGAATGGTGACGTCAACACTTGGATCACGCAGAGGACGTCCGGCGCTCTGATTGTTACCAGAGCGTGATAGCAAAGAGAGTGACATCGCACCGTGTGACGGTGCTAAGTTGACGTCAACATTCTGGCGCCCGACATCGTGGTCCCGACCGGGAGACGATGCCGAACGCCGACGGCGACCGACATGCCGTGTCGGTAGCCGGCCCGGATGGACGGCCTCAGGGCTTTCGCTTCAGAGATGAGGAGAACGCGCGACGAAGCGCACACCGGTTCGTGGGCAGCCGGGCGCCGGGACCTCCCGGCGACAGCTGCGGGTGGGTCCACGAGCGAGCAGATGATCGGGAGGGCGGCGTCGCTCTCCGGGGAGGCACCGACCCGTACCTCGGTGCGATACGGCCAACGAAGGACTTGTATCCGATGCGTAAGAAGATGACACTCGCGTCCGTGGCCGGCGTGGCCACGATCACGCTGGCACTGGCCGCCTGCGGTGGCGGCTCCGGCCCGACCGAAGGCGGCGGCGGCGGGGGCGACGGCGACGACCAGACCCTCACCGTGTGGGCCTGGGACCCCGCGTTCAACGTCTATGCGATGAACGAAGCCGCGACGATCTACGCCCAGGACAATCCGGACGTCACGGTCGAGGTGATCGAGACACCCTGGGAGGACATCCAGACCAAGCTCACGACGCTCGCCCAGACGGGTGAGCTGGAAGAGCTCCCGGATATCTTCCTGATGCAGAACAACGCGTTCCAGAAGAACCTGATCAACTACCCCGAGCTGTTCACCGCCATCACCGATTCGGGCATCGACTTCACGGAGTTCCCGGAGTCGGTCGTCGCGTTCTCCACGACCGAGGGCGACAACTACGGCGTCCCGTTCGACAACGGGGCCGCGGTGACCGCACTGCGTACCGACATCCTGGCCGAGGCGGGCTACACGATCGAGGACTTCACCGACATCACCTGGGACGAGTTCATCGCGAACGGCGAGGACATCCTGGCCCAGACGGGTAAGCCGCTGCTGTCCGGGACCGCCGGGGAGTCCGACCTGATCACGATGATCCTGCAGAGCACCGGCGCCAGCCTGTTCGACGCCGATGGCAACCCGACGATCACCGACAACGACGCCCTTCTGCAGTCGATCGACATCTACACCCGCCTGGTGGAGAGCGGGGTACTGGTCGAGGTCAACTCGTGGGACGAGTACATCGGCACCTTCGTGAACTCGAACGTCGCGGGGACCATCAACGGTGTCTGGATCCTGGGTTCGATCCAGACGGCCGCAGACCAGTCCGGCCTGTGGAACATCACGAACCTGCCGAGCCTCGAAGGTGTTGGCGAGGCGACGAACTACTCGGCCAACGGCGGATCGTCCTGGGTGGTCAGCTCCAACGCGAACACGGAGCTGGCAGCCGACTTCCTCGGCTCCACCTTCGCGGGGTCCACGGAGTTCTACGACACGATCCTGCCCTCGTCCGGCGCGATCGCGAACTGGATCCCGGCGAGCGAGTCGGCCGTCTACGCCGAGCCGCACCCGTTCTTCGCCGACCAGCCCGTCTTCCAGCTCGCCGTCGAGTTCGGCGCGCAGGTGCCGAGCGTCAACACCGGCGCGTACTACTACGAGGGCCGCGACGCCGTCAGCGCCGCGATCACCAACATCCTCAACGGTGCCGACCCCGACGCGGCCCTGGCCGAGGCGCAAGCCACCGTCGAGTTCGCGATGCAGTAACCGATCCTGCAGCGAGGGGGCCGGCCGCGCCGGCCCCCTCCCGCGAACGAAACGAGGACTGACGATGTCAACCCAACTCACACCCGTGGTTCCCGTCCCGGACCATCAGGAGGAGCGGCCGCCGTCCAGTCGCGGCCTCTCGAGCCTGGGCGGGCGACGTTCACTGACCGGCTGGGTGTTCCTACTGCCTGCCGCGCTGCTCATCCTGGTGATGAACTTCTGGCCGATGTTCCAGGCGTTCATCCTGTCGCTGCAGACCGGCCGCGGGGCCCAGCTGTCCTTCGCCGAGCCGCTCTGGTTCAACTACCAGCGCATGCTCGCCGATCAGACGTTCTGGATGACCCTGCGGACCACGCTGCTGTACCTGGTCGTCCAGGTGCCGATCATGCTGGTGCTGGCGCTGGTCCTGGCCAACATCCTGAACAACCCCCGGTTGCGGTTCAAGGGGATGTGGCGCACCGCGATCTTCCTCCCCTGCGCCGTCTCGCTCGTGTCCTATGCCCTCGTGTTCCGGACGATGTTCGCCACCGACGGGCTGGTCAACGACGTGCTGACCGGGATGAACCTGATCGACTCGCCGATCAACTGGCTGGGGCAGACCCAGACGGCCCAGTTCGTGATCATCATCGGGCTGCTCTGGCGCTGGACCGGCTACAACATGGTCTTCTACCTGGCCGGTCTGCAGAACATCGACCACTCCACCGTCGAGGCGGCGAAGGTCGACGGTGCCAACGCCGTCAAGACGTTCTGGTACGTCACCCTGCCGCAGCTCAAGCCGATGATCCTGCTGACCGCGATCATGTCGACCAACGGAACCATCCAGCTCTTCGACGAGTCGTACAACCTCACCGCGGGCGGGCCCGCGTACACCTCGATGTCCGTGTCGCACTACCTGTACGAGGTGTCCTTCGTGCAGAACCCGAACTTCGGGTACGCGGCCGCCATCTCCTACGTGATCCTCGTCATCGTCGCGTTGCTCGCGGCCATCCAGCTGAAGGTGGGTGACAAGCGTGACTAGGCGTTCGCTGCGCAGTGTGCCAAGCCTCGTCTTCCTGACCGTGGCCGCGCTCGCTTCGGTGTTCCCGCTGTACTTCATGGTGGTCTCCGCGACCAACACGAGCCAGGACGTCCTGGGGTCGCGGCTGCTGCCGGGCGGGCAGTTGGTGGATAACCTCAACAAGCTGCTCGCCGCCCAGGACCTGGGCGCCGCGATGTGGAACTCGACGCTCAACGCGGTCGGCACCACGGCGCTGTGTCTGCTCGTGTGTTCGATCGCCGGCTACGGGTTCGAGGTCTTCCACTCCAGGAACAAGGACCGCCTGATGGCGGTGCTACTGCTGGCGATGATGATTCCGTTCGCGGCGACGATGATCCCGCTGTTCCGGATGTTCGCGGACTTCGGACTGACCAGCACCACGATCGCGGTGATCCTCCCGGCGATCTCGGTGCCGTTCATCATCCTGCTGTTCCGGCAGGCGGCGCGGTCCTTCCCGCACGAGATCGTCGAGGCCGCCCGGATCGACGGGCTGCGGGAGCTGGGCATCTTCCTGCGGATCTTCGTCCCGACGATGCGCTCCACCTATGCCGCGGCCGCGGTCGTCATCTTCATGACCGCGTGGAACAACTTCCTCTGGCCCAAGGTCATCCTGATCAACGAGGCGTTCCAGACCATGCCGATGCTGATCTCGAACCTGACCTCCGGCTACGTCACGGACTACGGCGTGCTCATGCTCGCGGTGCTGTTGACGTCGCTCCCGACGATGGTCCTGTTCCTGGTGCTGCAGCGTGCGTTCGCCCAGGGGATCACCGGCGCCATCAAGTGAGGATCCACGTCCGCCCGGTGCCCGTCGCGCGGGCCTGTGGGCGGGTGGGTGCCGGGACGGGGTCGGTCAGCCCGGTGCCGGGCCGGTCGACTCCCGCCAGAGCACCGTGCCGATCGGCGCGTCGTCCTGAGGTTCCGGCTCGGCCCTGAGCGCCGCAAGCAGCCGGGTGATCGCCCGCCCGCCGAGCCGTTCGTGATCCATCTGCACGGTGGTCAGGGTCGGCGACAGGATGCCGCCGAGCGTGTGGTTGTCCCAGCCGGTGATGCTCAGATCCTGCGGCACCCGCCAGCCGCGGGCGGCGGCGCCGCGGAGCGCGCCCGCAGCGACCACGTCGTTGCCGGCGATCACGGCCGTGGCCGCGCCGGCGGGCAGCGCGAGCATCGCCTGCTCTGCGGGTCCGGCGTGCCAGTCACAGTCGATGATCCCGTGGGAGTGCAGGCCCAGGCGCTCGATCGTGGCCAGGTACACCTCCCGCCGGAGCCGGGCTGAGGTGTGCTCGTAGTTGCCGGCCAGGTGCACGAACCGCCGGTGTCCGAGTTCGGCGAGGTGCTCGACGAGCTCGGCGATCGGTGCAGCCTCGGCGAGCTCGCCGATGCTGCGCATCCTCGCGTCGTACTCGGCGGAGATCACGATCGGGGTGCGCTCGCTGTGGCGCCGGGTCGACTCGGGGAGCGGCATCAGCGAGGCGATGCCCTCGAACAGTCCCGACTCGGCGAGCTCGAGCACCCGCCCGGTCCGTTCGTCCACCGGCCCGCCGAGCGTGACGACGTCGAGGATGTAGCCGGCCTCGTGCGCGACCGTGCTCGCGCCGGCGAGCACCTCGAGGGAACTCACGGCGGTGCCCGTGGGCAGGATGAACGCCAGCCGGCCGGTCTTGCGGCCGCGCATCGCACGCGCCACCAGGTTCGGGCGGTAGTCGAGCTGGTCGATCGCGGTGCGGATCCGGGCCGCGGACTGCGTGGCGACCCGGGGGTCGTCGTGCAGGAAGCGCGAGACGGTCTGGTGGGAGACCCCGGCGAGTCTGGCGACCTCGCGGATCGTGGGTCGGCGTGTTCCGGATGTGCCCTGGCTCACGTCCAGCCTCCTCGGTGTCGGTGTCCCCGCCTATCGCCGTGCCCGTGTGACGTCGCGAACGCTAATGACCGGTCACATGGCCGTCAACTCCGAGCCCGGCCTCCATCGACGGCACTTGTCCGGTGATGCTCCGGAAGTGCCTCTCATTCCTGGGAATCTGCCGCGCTTGAGAGCGGCTCGCGACTGCACGGTGGGCCATGCAGATGGGAGGTTGACCCCCATGTGACCGTGCGCATAGCATTCGCTCCGCGAACACAACACCCAGAGCCGGGTCTGCTCGTGAGAGGGCACTCGGTCCGTCGACCACCGACACCACCCAGGAGCGCCGAATGACCAACCGCCGTTACGCCGTCGCCGGCACCGGACACCGCGCCGGCATGTACGTGAACGCACTCACCGGAGCGCACGCCGACGCCGGCGAGATCGTCGCGTGGTGCGAACCGAACCCGGGCCGCGCGCAGTTCCACACCGCGACCGTGGCGGGCGACCTCGGCCGCGAGGTGGACATCCCGCGCTACGACCCGGCGGACCTGGAGGCGATGATCGCCGAACGCGAGGTCGACGTCGTGATCGTCACCGCGCCCGACCACGCCCACGCGGACCTGGTCACGCGGGCGTTGCGGGCCGGCGCGGACGTGGTCGTCGAGAAGCCGCTCACGATCAGCGTCGAGGGGTGCCGGGCGATCACCGGCGCCATCGAGGAGACCGGGAGGTCCCTCATCATGACGTTCAACTACCGGTACGCGCCGCGGAACTCGAGCCTGCGCGAGGTGATCGCCTCCGGCGAGATCGGCGACGTCACCTCCGTCCATTTCGAATGGGCGCTCGACACCGTCCACGGCGCCGACTACTTCCGTCGCTGGCACCGGGACAAGGCCAACTCCGGCGGCCTGCTCATCCACAAGTCCTCCCATCACTTCGACCTGGTCAACTGGTGGCTCCAGGACGCGCCGCGGCGGGTGTACGCCTCGGGCGATCTGAAGTTCTACGGGCCCGACGGCGCAGGCGCGGCCCAGGCGGGTCCGCGCCCCTCTCGCGGTCGTGACGCCGCGCCCGGCGACAACTGGTCGATCGACCTGGCCGCGGACCCGCGGCTGAAGGCGCTCTACCTCGACGCCGAGCATCACGACGGGTACGTGCGCGACCAGGACGTGTTCGCCCCCGGCATCACGATCGAGGACAACCTCGCCGTGATCGTCGACTACCGGCGCGGCGCAACCCTCACGTACTCGCTCAACGCCCACGCCCCGTGGGAGGGCTACCGGGTCACGGTCAACGGCACCAAGGGCCGCGCGGAGCTGCAGGTGGTCGAGCGTGGCGCCGTGCTGATCGACGCCGACGGCCGGTCCATCGTGGACCCGAGTGCCAAGCCCGACGTTGGTGCCGGCGACGACCTGCGGCCGCGCGGGGACCACCTGATCGTGCAGAAGCACTGGCAGGAAGCGTACGAGTACCAGATCCCGGAGGGCGTCGGCGGGCACGGTGGCGGCGACGCCATCCTGCTTCGCGATGTGTTCGACGGTTCCGGCGACGACCCGCTCGGCCGTCGCGCCGGCTACCTCGACGGCGTCCGCGCGGTCAGCGTGGGGATCGCCGGGAACATCTCGCTCGTCTCGGGCGGCCCGGTCCTCATCGACGAGCTGTACCTCGGCGTGGACGTGGGTACCGGGCTGGGCGCTGACGCCGGCGCGGGCGCCGACCGGGAGTCTGGCGCAGCGGAGACAGCCGGCCGGGGAGTGGCCTGATGCCACGCGTCTGCTTCGTCTCCCGGGTCCGACCGGACCGTCTCGACGCCTACCGGGAGGCCCACGCGCAGGTGTGGCCGGAGATGCTCGAGGCCCTGCGGGACACGGGCTGGCGGAACTACTCGTTGTACCTGTCCGAGGAGGGGCTGCTCGTCGGACACCTGGAGACCGACGACTACCCCGCTGCCCAGGAGGCGATGAACCGCACTGCGGTCAACCCTCGCTGGCAGGCCGCGATGAGCCAGTTCTTCGTGGATCCGGGCAACCCGGACGAGGGCTTCCAGGTCCTCGACGAGGTCTTCCACCTCGAGGACCAGCTCCGCGCGAACGGACTGGCCACCCGTCCCGCACCGTGACCTGGCGCCCGGCCGACCCGGAACCATGACCGGCGCCTTCGAATTGGTCGGTGCGCGGACGTGGCAGCGGGGTAGATTCGGCCCATGAGGGCAGCGGTCAGCACGCGCTACGGGCCGCCCGACGTAGTCTCCGTCCGGGACGTCCCGGCCCCGGTCCCGGGGCCCGGCGAATTGCTCGTGCGGGTCGATGTCACCACGGTCAACCGCACCGACTGTGCTTACCGGACGGCCAGGCCGTTCTTCGTCAGGTCCTTCACCGGCCTGCGTCGGCCGCGGCGCACGATCCTGGGTACCGAGTTCGCCGGTGAGGTTGTCCGGATCGGCGGGCAGGTGCACCGGTTCGCGGTGGGTGAGAAGGTCTTCGGCTACTGCGAGGGCCCGTTCGGGGCACATGCCGAGTACCTCGTGGTGGCTCAGGACGCGATGGTGTCGACCGTGCCGGACGGCATCGGGCAGCGTGAGGCGGCTGCCGCGACCGAGGGCTGCCACTACGCGTTGTCGGCGATCCGCCGGGCCGGGGTCCGGCCGGGGGACCGGGTGCTGGTCAACGGGGCGACCGGGGGCATCGGCTCGGCGGCCGTGCAGCTGCTCGCGGCGATGGAAGCCACGGTCACCGCGGTGTGCGCCGGCGAGCAGGCCGACCTGGTGCGTGGACTGGGAGCAGCCGAGGTGGTGGACTACCTGACCGAGGACTTCACCCGGACCACCCGGCGCTACGACGTGGTGATCGACGCGGTCGGCAAGAGCACGTTCGGCCGCTGCCGCCGGATCCTCGAGCCGGACGGGGTCTACCTGTCCTCCGAGCTCGGTCCCGGCTGGCAGAACATCCCGTTGGCGCTGGTCGGGACGCTGCGGCGCGGCCGGCAGCGCGTGGTGTTCCCGTTCCCTGACGAGGGGCAGGCAGTGGTCGAGGGGATCCGCGACCGCCTCGCCGCCGGGACGTTCCGACCGGTGATCGACCGCAGCTTCCCGCTCGAGGACATCGTGTCGGCCTACCGCTACGTCGAGACCGGGCAGAAGATCGGCAACGTGGTCGTCACCGTCCGGGACGAGTCCGCGGAGCGGTAGCCGACCACGCACGACCGCGGAGCGGGCGCGTGACCTTGAACACCGCGAGTCAGGCGCCGAGCGACTGTGCCAGCTGGCCGAGGGTGAACTCCCAGCCCTGACGGTAGGAGGCCGCGGGCGCGTCGTCGACCCACGGCCCACTGTGCCGGACCCGCACGACGCAACCTCCGCCGTCGGGCACTATCCGTACGTCGACGGCCTCGTCCGGCACGGAACCGTCCGCGTCCTCCCAGACCCACGTGAACGCCAGGTGCCCGGGTTCCTCGAGCGCGAGATAGGACCCCCGGAGCGTGATGCCCGCACCCGGTGCCTCGATGCGGTAGCCGCCGCCGATGCGCGCGTCGACCTCGAACCGCACGTCGGCCCAGTGGCGCCACCACCAGGAGCGCAGGCCGTCGGTCGTCGTGAACGCGGCCCAGACCCGGTCCGGCGATGCTTCCACCCGCTGCGCGAGCTCGAGCGGAGCCCGCGTGATGGTGCGCCACTGCGCGGCGGCGTCCGCCTCCACCACGTCGCCGGCGGTGCCGTCCGGCGGCACCGCGTCGCCGGCGGCGCCGTCCGGCGCGCCGAGGCTGCGTGCGAGTGCGTGCAGGCACTGCTCCCACCCACCGCCGTACCCGACGGCGTGGGCCGGCTCGGCGAGGGAGTGCTGCAGACTCAGTTCGGTCGTCCCGGCGTCGAGCGCGGTGATGCGCGCGGAGATGACGCTCTCGGCCTCGCCCTGCCACGACCACGAGACGGCGATCTCCTCGGCTGAGCAGGACAGCACGCGGCCGGCGGCGACGTCGTCGGTCTCATCGCTGAGCAGCGCCGTGAACGCGTCGCCCGGAGCGCTCGGCGAGCCGGCGACGTCGCCGAACCAGCGGGCGAGGCGCTCAGGGTCCGTGCAGGCGTCGTGGACCTGCGCGGGTGTGGCGCGGTACGTGCGCCGGAACGTCAGGGTGGGTCGCTCGGCAGTACCGGTGAGTGCTCGCCGGATCGTGTCTTCCATCGGTTGTCCTCTCGCAACTGGTGGGGCGTCAGGCCCTCTTTGGGCGGGCGCCGCGGGCAAGCTCGGTCTCGAGCGCATCCAGCCGCTGTGGCCAGAGTCGGGCGTATCGGTCGATCCAGGCGGTCACGTCGTCGAGTGCGCCGGGGACCAGCCGGTAGATCCGGCGTGAGCCCGCGGGCAGGGACTCGATGACCTCGGCCTCACGCAGCACGCGCAACTGGTTGGAGACCGCCGGCTGGCCCACGCCGAACTCGGCCCGGATGACTTCGCCGACCCTGCCTGCGGGCCGTTCGCCCTCCGCGAGCACCTCGACGATCCGTCGGCGGACCGGATCGGCGAGGAGGGCGAATGAATTCACAAGATAGTGATATCACGGATCGATGATGTTCGCCAGGGCCGATGCCCCACGGGCAGGATGGGTCCATGGACGATCCGCACATCATGGGAGAGGGCTGCGCCCCCACGCCGTTCACCGCCGACGAGATCCGGATGGGTTGCCCGGACGGCCACACGTTGCGCGTCCGCACCACGGCCGGGGACGCGGTCCGCGAGGCCGTGCACCGGTTCGAGGATGGCGATGCGGGCGGCGTGACCCTTTCGCAGGAAGTCGACGGCGAGGTGAGCTCCCGGCGGGTGCGCTGGGTCGATCTGCAGACGCACGCCTCCTTCCCCGCCGAGCGCACCACGATCGAGCCGGAGCGCATCACGACCCCGCTCGGCGAACTCGACTGCCTGCGCTATTCGGTCCGGCGCGAGGGTCTCATGACGTTCTGGTTCGCGACCGCACACCCGGGCATGCCCGTCCGGTACGTCGGCGGTGGCTCCGTCACCGAGGTTGTCAGCATCGGGCGGGCCTGAGGCGAGAGCGTCGAGGAGGCCGACCGCCGAGGGGCCGGCCCGCCCGCCCTGTGGTGCGATTCCGTCGTACCGGGTACGTCGAGACCAAACCGCTACCGCAGCGGACGCCGGGCTGGCTTCGCCCAAGGGTCGTGCAGTACGGAAAGCGCTTGCCAATCGCGTCGGGATCGGTGATCATGGATTGTCCCGCTCGGCACGCCGCCGCGCGGGGACGCCCGGCCCGGACGCTCGGTCCGCGTCCGAAACCCGGTCTGTAAACCCACGAAGGAGCCCAGCGTGCCCAAGGTCGCACTCGTCACCGGCGGAAACCGTGGCATCGGCCTCGGCATCACCAAGGAGCTGCTCGGCGAGGGGTACGCCGTCGCGATCCTCGCGACCCGCGAGGAACCCACCGAGCTGATCGCCGAACTGAGCGAGCTCGGCGAGGTCAGTTACGTGCGGGGCAGCGTTGCCGAGCTGGCCGACCATCGCCGCTACGTCGATGCCGCGCTCGAACGCTGGGGCCGCATCGACCTGCTCGTGAACAACGCAGGCGTCGCGCCGGCCGAGCGCAACGACCTCCTCGTAGCCACGCCGGAGAGCTTCGACCGAGTCCTCGAGATCAACCTTCGCGGCCCGTACTTCCTCACCCAACTGGTCGCCAACGCGATGATCGAGCGCCGCGCGCAGGACCCCGATGGCGTCGTCGGGACGATCATCAATGTCTCCTCGATCTCGGCGCAGGCCGTCTCGGTCAACCGCGGCGAGTACTGCATCTCCAAGGCCGGCGTCGGCATGGCGACCCAGCTCTGGGCCGTCCGCCTGGCCCCCGAGGGCATCGTCGTGTACGAGGTCCGCCCCGGCGTGATCGCGACCGACATGACGGCGGGGGTCAAGGAGAAGTACGACGCGCAGTTCGCCGGCGGGCTCGCTCCGATACCGAGGTGGGGCACCCCGCTGGACGTCGCGGGCGCCGTCGTCCAGCTCTCGGCGGGACGGATGCCGTACTCCACCGGTGACGTGATCAACGTCGGCGGCGGCATGCAGATCCCGCGGCTCTGAAGCCACACGCTCCCGACGGTTCCAGCCGACCGTCACCATGCTCGAGAAGGACACACGATGACCGAGACCGCAGTCCCCGGATCCGAGACCCTCACCATCGCCGGGATCGAGGTGCCCGTGGTCACCGCCAACACCGTGGTGGTCGGCACCGGCTCGGCCGGCTTCTGCGCCGCTGACCGGCTCTGGGAGTTCGGCCAGGACGACGTCGTGATGGTCACCGACAAGGTCGGCGCCGGGGCCAGCCGCAACGCCGGCTCGGACAAGCAGACCTATTACAAGCTGACCCTCTCCGGAGACGACGGCGACTCGGTCCACGAGATGGCGAAGACGCTGTTCTCCGGCGGCGCGATGGACGGCGACAACGCGCTCGCCGAGGCCGCGCTCTCCGCCCGCGGGTTCCTGCGCCTGTGCGACCTGGGCGTGCCGTTCCCGCAGAACCGGTACGGGGAGTTCATCGGCTACAAGACCGACCACGACCCGCGCCGCCGGGCCACCTCGGTGGGGCCGTACACCTCGCGGTCCATGGTCGAGCAGCTCGAGAAGAAGGTCCACCGCAACGGCACCCGCATCTACGACGAGTGCCGCGTCATCGACCTGATCGTGATCGAGGGCGCGATCGCCGGCCTGCTCGTGCTCCGCCAGGATGTCCCGGCGGACTCCGAGGAGTCCCAGTACCTGCTGTTCCGCACGATGAACATCGTCTACGCCACCGGTGGGCCGGCCGGGATCTACGCCACCCGGGTGTTTCCGAACGGCCAGTGGGGTGCGTCCGGCGCTGCCTACCGCGGCGGCGTGCACGGCAAGAACCTCACCGAGTGGCAGTTCGGGCTGGCCTCGACCAAACCGCGCTGGAACGTCTCCGGCACCTATATGCAGGTCATCCCGCGGTTCGTCTCCACCGACGCCGACGGCAACGACGAGCGCGAGTTCCTCACCGAGGCCATTCCCGACTACGGCCGGCTCATGACCCTGGTGTTCCTCAAGGGCTACCAGTGGCCCTTCGACATCCGCAAGGCCCGCGACGGGTCCTCCCTGATCGACCTGCTCGTCTACCGCGAGACCGTGCTGCGGGGGCGACGGGTGTTCCTGGACTTCCGGTCCAACCCGGTCCGCCCCGACTTCGACCCGAGCGCGCTCGCCCCCGAGGCGTATGAATACCTGGACAAGGCCGGCGTGCTGTTCGGCACCCCGATCGAGCGGCTACGCCGGATGAACGAGCCCGCCTACCAGTTCTACCTGGACCGCAACCCCTACGTGGACCTCGAGACTGAGCTGCTCGAAGTGGACGTCTGCGCCCAGCACAACAACGGCGGCCTGGTCGTCGACGCCTGGTGGCAGTCGAACGTGGCCGGCTTCTTCCCCGTCGGCGAAGCCGGCGGTGCTCACGGTGTCTACCGCCCGGGTGGGGCTGCCCTGAACAGCGGCCAGGTGGGCGCCACCCGCGCGGCCCAGTTCATCGCGGCCCGCCGCACGCAGGACCCGGTCGCGGTCGAGAAGTTCAGCGCCGCGGCGAGGCCCGTCCTCGCCGACGCCCTCGCCCTGGTCGAGCGCGCCACCGCGCGCGCGGCCGCCGGTACTCCGGACAACACCGGCGACCTCCTGCGCGAGGTAGCCGAGCTCATGAGCGCGAAGGCCGGTCCGGTCCGCTCGGCGGCGTCCATCGACGAGGCGCTCGTCCAGGTCCACAGGTGGCTCAGCCAGTACGACGAACTTGTCAGCGCGGACGCCTCCTCTCGTCGTTCGGTGAACCGCACGTTCCTGGTTCGGGACATCCTCACGACGGCGTACGTGTACCTGTCCGCGATGGCGGACTACGTGGGCCATGGCGGCCGCTCGCGCGGCTCGGTCCTGTACACCGACCCCGACGGCGGACTGCCGCTGGTCGGTCATGGCGAGAATGCCGAGCAGGAGCTGGACCTCCCGGACATCTTCCGGTTCACGCTCGACGGCGGCGCCCTCGACCCGGAGGTCCAGGAGTCCGCGTGGGCTCGCCCGGGCGAGTCCGGCGACGGCGCAGGCCTGGCCGGGTGGGTCGGCCCGGTCTCGCGGGAGGTCGCCGACCCGGCCGGTCGGCCGTTGTTCCGGTGGCGACCGGTGCGGCCGATCCCGTCCGGCGACGACTTCTTCGAGAACGTCTGGCGCCAGTTCCGGGAGGACGGCAACATCCACTGATCGTGCGTGGGCACCGCAGTAGCCGGGCGCGTCCGGACTCGCTCTCAACTCCGGGCATCGGGTGACCCCGAATACGGCGTGGCTCGTCGGAAAACGGCCTAGGCTCCGCTCGTGAGCTCCGAGGACGTCGTCGTCATCGGCGCGGGACCCGCCGGCCTCGCTGCCGCGGCCGAGCTCCGCCGTCACGGCGTGCGTGCCCTGATCCTTGAGCGGTCGGAGGCAGTCGGCGCCGCCTGGCGCGGCCGCTACGACAGCCTCCGCCTCCACACGCCCCGTGAGCTGTCCGGTCTACCCGGGCTGGCCATCCCACGGGAGATGACTCGCTGGGTGGCCCGCGACGATCTCGTGAGCTATCTCGAGCAGTACGCGGCCCATCACAGGCTGGACGTCCAGTTCGGCGCCGAGGTGACCGGGATCGATCGGACGCCGACCGGAGCCTGGCGGGTGACGCTCACCGACGGCGGCATCCTCACGGTGGCACATGTGGTCGTCGCAGCGGGCAACAGCAACACGACCGTGCCGCTCGGCGTTCCCGGCGCGGACACATTCACCGGTGACCTGGTGCCCGGCTCCGAGTACACGAACGGGATCCGGTTCGCCGGCCGCCGCGTGCTCGTGGTCGGCTCGGGCAACACCGGCACCGACGTCGCGGTGGATCTGGTCGGGCACGGGGCCGCGTCCGTCTGGATCGCGGTCCGTACCCCGCCGCACATCCTTCCCCGCAACCGTGGGCCGGTGGCCGCCCAGCACGCAGGAGTCATTGTGCGGCACCTGCCGCTGCCGGTCGCCGACCGGCTCGGCTGGGTCGTCACCCGCATCGCGACCCCCGGACTGCGGTCCCACGGGCTGCGCCGGCCGCGCACCGGACTGCTGACGCGCGTGGTCCGCGACGGCAAGATCCCGGTCCTGGACCACGGCATCGTGGGAGCGATCCAGGCCGGCACGGTCCGCCCGGTCGCGGCACTGGCCCGCCTTGATGGCTCGGACGCCGTGCTCGTAGACGGCTCTCGCTTCGCGGTGGACGCCCTCGTGGCCGCCACCGGCTACCGGCGGGGACTGGAGCCGCTTGTCGGTGCGCTCGGCGTCCTCGACGGGACGGGACGTCCTCGAGGCGGCGGCGGGCGCCAGGTACCGGGAGCGCCGGGGCTATGGTTCATCGGTTACACCGACCCGATCTCGGGGATGCTCCGTGAGATCCGCATCGAGTCCCGCCGCCTCGCCAACGCGATCGCCGCCGGCGCCCGTCAGCGGACGTCCCACGCGGTCAGGGTGGTTCCACCCACGGTGTAGAGGCGATCCCCGTCGGGTACCACCGTGTTCCACCAGTCGCGGATCGGGATCTCCCAGAGTTGTTCTCCGGTGCGTACATCGAAACCGACGAAGGCGCCGTCGTCGCCCGAGCCGGACTGGGCGCCGGCCCAGCCCGCGATGACGTACCCGTCGCCGATGCTGGTGCAGCCGAAGCCGGCCAGTGGCGGCAGGGACCACTCCTCGGCCCCCGTCTCCTCACTCAGCGCCCGGACCGATCGGTTCCCGTCCGTGGTGAGTACGGTGCCTCCGAGACGGGCCACCGGCCACTCTCCGGTGCGAACCCAGAGCACCTCACCGGTCTCGATGGAGCTGGCGACAGCATCGATCGGCGGTCCCTCCAGCCGGCTGGGACCGGCATCCTCCTCGGCGATGAGGATTCCGGAGCTCGGGTCGTCATCGACGCCCAGATACTCCTGGTCGGCGGGCAGGACGGTGGCACCTGAGTCACGGCCGGAACCGGACGGCGCCTGCCGAGGGTGCTCGCGATGCGCCCTCATCACGTGCTTGACCGCTGCCGATGCGCAATCCGGGCGGTCAGAGCCGCGCCGCCGAGCATGGCTCGGGCACGACAACCTGGCTGGCGTCCCGATGCTCCGACACTCCTGGCGGCATCGGTTGACTCACGTGCGGCTCGTCGTCGACGGCAGCCTGGGCGAGCCACAGCTTGATCTTGAGGGCCTCCCTCACGGCTCGGTACGCCGGGTCGTCGTAGACGTTGCGCAGCTCCGACCGATCCGATGCCAGGTCATAGAGCTCCCACTCCGGTGGATAGCTGAACACTCCCGTGCCCGGCAGTCCCAGACCGTCGTTGTAGTAGTAGATGAGCTTGTACCGCTGGGTCCGATAGCCGTAGTGAGCGGGCGCGTTGTGGAAGACGTCACCGTTCTCCCAGTACCGGTAGTAGACCCCGTCAGCGACCGGCGCTGTCGCGTCGCCGGTCAGTGCGCCCCAGAAGCTCGTCCCCTGCATCCGCGGATGAGGCTCGACGCCGGCTGCCTCGAGAAGCGTGCGCGCAAGGTCGACGTTCGTGACGATGCCGGGATGGACCGTGCCCGCAGCGATGGCTCGAGGGTAGGAGATCACGAACGGCATCCGCAGCGACTCCTCGTACATGAACCTTTTGTCGAACCACCCGTGTTCCCCGAGGAAGAATCCTTGGTCCGAGGAGTACATGAGCACGGTGTCCTCAAACTGGCCGTTGGCCGCTAGCCAATCGGTGACGCGTCCGACGGACTCGTCGACGGCAGCCACGCACCGCAGGTAGTCGGACATGAATCGCTGATACTTCCACTCGGTCTGCCGCTGGTAGGACAACCCTTCGGGAACGTCCTCCTTGAGGTCGGTGGTCGTCAGGTTGTCGGCGATGCGCATGGCTGCCCGTCGCGTGGACGCCGTTCGGCTGGCGTAGTCGTCCTCGAACGTCGCAGGGATGTCGATCGGATCTCGGTAGAGCTCCATGTGGCGGGGATGTGGTTCCCAGGGCCGATGAGGTGCCTTGTGGAACAGCAGCAGGCACCACGGCTGGTCCTCGTCGAGCTGGTCCACCCACTCGAGCGCGAGGTCGGTCATCACATCCGTGGCGTACCCCTCGACGGGGCGCAAGCCGTCGGGTGAGAGGAACTGTGGGTTCCAGTACTCGCCCTGCTCGAGGATGACGTCCCAGTAGTCGAAGCCTTCGGGGTCGTGCCCCGGGCCGTCACCCATGTGCCATTTGCCGACGATGCCCGTGCGGTACCCCGCTGCGCGCAGCTGCGAGACGAATGTAGGCTGGCTGGCATCGATGGGCGTCTCGAGCGTGGTGACACCGTTGATGTGGCTGTACGTTCCCGTCAGGATGCTCGCCCGACTGGGCGAGCACAACGCGTTGGTGGCGAAGCAGTTGTCGAGCCGCGCTCCCCGTGACGCGATCTCATCGATCCTCGGGGTGCTGTTGATCCGCGAGCCGTACGCGCTGATCGCCTGCGCCGCGTGGTCGTCCGAGAGGATGAGCACGATGTTCGGTCCTCTGGGCGCCGCGGCTCCCTGTGAAGCGATCCCCGACGGCGCACCCTCAGTAGACATGTTCACGGCTATCGATATTCAGGTCCGCCATGCCCACTTCGCGCCGCCATGTCGCGTGCAGTCGAGCCAGCCGCTGCACGATCTCCGGATGCTCCGTGGACAGGTCGGTTGTCTCGGCCGGGTCTGCGTCGAGATCGGTCAGCCACTGCCCCGCCTCGACGGCGATGTGCTCGCGATCCCGCAGGTCGTCGAGGTCCTGCGACGGCTCGATGGTGTGCAGCTTCCAGCTCCCGTCACGCACGGCCCACTGGAAGTTGGTATCCCAGTGCAAGGCGGCGTGGCTCGCCCGTCCGACTGGGCGAGGACCCGGCAGACCACGGAGCGCATCCAGCTGGTCCACGCCGTCGGTCGCGGCCCAGTCCGACCGGTCCGCCCCGGCCGCTGACAACAGCGTGGGATAGAGGTCCATCGAGCTGACCAGCTCCGAGCAGCGTCGCCCGCCGTCGATTCCGCCGCCTGACCAGCGGACGATGAACGGGGTGCGGATCCCGCCTTCCCACAGCGTGTACTTCCCGCCCCGCAGCGGGGCGTTGTCACCGTAGTTACAGGTGGAGCCACCGTTGTCCGTGAGATAGACGACGATCGTGTTGTCGGCGAGTCCTCGCTCCTCCAACGTCTGCAACAGGCCGCCGATCTCGGCGTCCATGAGCTCCAGCTGGGCCGCGTAGTAGTCGCGCCCGTGCTCAAGCTCGGGCCAGATCGCGCCGTCGTACCAGGTCGGATAGTCGTCCGTGGACTCCGGCCCCCAGTCGGACTGGTGCGGGAGCCCACGTTCGGCGAGCTCGGTATCGGGGAGCTGCGCGCAGAAGTTGTGCACCGCGTTGAACGAGAGCATCAGGAAGAACGGGACCTCGGCATGATCATCGACGAACTGCCGGGCCCGCCGCCCGAGCTCGGCTGTCAGAAAGCCTTCGAACTCGACCTCCGCGTCGTTCTCCCACAAGGGCTGCACTGCCATGCGCCACGACGCCTCCTCGCCGTACTCCTCGACCGCAGCCCGAGAGTGGCGCAGATAGTTCAGCCGGCCCATCTGCATCCCGGCAAGCCCGTAGAACGACTCGTCGAACCCGTGATTCGGCGGGCATGCTCGGTCACCGGGCTGTTCGGGACCGTAGTGGACCTTGCCGAGGTACCCGGTGGCGTATCCCAGCGCACCGAAGCGTTCGGGCAGAACCGTGCGCTCATTGGGGAACCGACTGGTGCCGAACCACGTTGCCCCCCAGCGCTGCTGATAGGCCCCCGCGATCAGACCGGACCGCGACGGGCTGCAGATCGGGGCCGTCACGTAGGCGTTGGCGCACTCCACTCCCTCCGCGGCGAGGCGGTCCAAGTGCGGTGTGCGGACTCGGTCGTCGTGGCCGAACCGGCCGAAGTCTCCGTATCCGTGATCGTCCGAGAGGACTACCACGATGTTGGGTCGGACCGGTCTCGCACTGCTCTCCATCGTGCCCCAATTCGCCGCTGATTCTCGCCCTGCACGCGGGCGAACGTTCGCCTACCGTAGGCCATCCAACCCCCGATTCGTCAAGAACGGCTCGATCGCATCCGCTGAACCACGGCAGACCGCAGTAAGGTGCAGGGAACGTTCGCCTGAGGAGGGAATGACGAGTGTCCTCGGTTTCGCTCAAGGATGTCGCGGCTGCCGCCGATGTCAGTTTCCAGACTGTCAGCAAGGTGCTCAACGGCAAGGGCAGCGTGGCCCCGAAGACCCGCAGCCGGATCCTCGAAGCCGCCGGGTCCCTGGGCTACGTTCCCAACGCGCTGGCCCGGAGCCTGCAGGGCACGAGCACCCATACGATCGGCGTGATCTCGACCGACTTCAGCAGGCCCGAGGTTGCGCTGAACATCGTCGGGATCGAGCACGAGGCTCGTCGCCACGACGTCGCGGTGATCATCGGAAGCCTGGATCCCGACGGCACGGACTGCGAGCGCTATCTGCGAGTCATGCTGGAACGACGGGTCGACGGCGTGATCATGAACGCTCCGGCGACGGAGCACTACCCCCGTGTCGGCGAGTTGCTGCGCGACAGCTTCACGGCGGTCTCGCTGCACGAGGTCGCGGGTGGAGGCGTTCCCGTGGTCCGCCCGAATGCCCAGGATTCCGGCCTTCTTCCCACACGCCACCTCCTCCAGCTCGGCCACACCAGGATTGCGACGATCACAGGCCAGGCCGGGAGGCGGATCACCGAGCACCGCACCGAGGGATATCGGCGGGCCCTCGAGCAGCGCAGCGTGGCGTTCGACGCGACGATCGTCGAACCCGGGGAATGGACGGTCGAGGGTGGCTATGCGGCGACCCACCGGCTGCTGGACCGTGCCGAGGACGTCACGGCCATCTATGTCCAGAATGACCGGATGGCGATCGGTGCGCTGAGCGCCCTTCACGACCGCGGACTCCGCGTCCCCGACGACTGCTCCGTCGTCGGGTGCGACGGTGTCGCCGAGTCCGCGCGCACCATCCCACCGCTGACCACGGTGCACATCCCCTTCCACGAGACGGGCGAGACAGCCACACGGCTGCTGCTGGACATCATCTCGGGCCAGTCGAAACCCCGATCGATCACACTGCCGGTGTCGATGGTGTACCGGTCGTCGACGGCGTCACCACAGCCCCGCTGACCAATCTCCGCTGGCGGTCTCGTCGACCGCCGTCCCAAGTCTGCGGTCGCTGCCCCTTGACCGCCATCCATGCTCGGCTCTACCGTAGACGAACGTTCGCCTAAACTTGGCTCATCACGCCAGTGCGGACCCGCTGCGAAGGAGCACCGAGATGACCTCACGATCCCCGATGCCGGGCGATCACGTCTTCCGACGCCGACTGCCCGGGCTTGTCGTCGGTGGCGGCGCCCCCACGTCCGCGAGCGGGTCGCTCGACGGCTTCGGCTCCGTGTCCGCCGCTCAGTGATGGCGACGCTTCCCCAGACGATCGCCAGCCAGTCGGCCGACCGCTCACCGGCGCACTCCGGCGACGCTGCCCTGGGTCCGGGCCTGCGCAGGCGCGTGACCGAGGGCAGGGACGGGCGAGGGTCCTGGAGGTCCCGGCTGCGCCGTGACTGGGTCCTGGTGGCGATGGTGGCGCCGGGTCTGGTGCTGCTGGTGCTGTTTCAGTACGTGCCGTTGTTGGGCAACGTGATCGCGTTCCAGGACTACGTGCCGTTCCTCGGGTTCGGGGGTTCGGAGTTCGTGGGGCTGGAGAACTTCCGGACCCTGTTCGCTGATGATGCGTTCTGGAACTCGTTGGTCAACACGCTGCTGATCACGTTGTTGAACCTGGCGTTGTTCTTCCCGGTGCCGATCGTGCTGGCGTTACTGCTGGACAGCTTGTTCCACGACCGGGTCAAGAAGCTGGTCCAGGGCGTGATGTTCCTGCCGCACTTCATCTCCTGGGTGGTGATCGTGGCGCTGTTCACCCAGCTGCTGGGAGGGGCCGGGCTGCTGAACCAGTTCCTTTTGCAGCAGGGGATGGACCCAGTGCAGATCATCGGGAACGCCTCGATCTTCAAGCTGTTGCTGGTGGCGCAGGTGATCTGGAAGGACGCCGGCTGGGCCTGCATCATCTTCTTGGCGGCGTTGGCCAGCATCGACACGCAGCTGTATGAGTCGGCCGCGGTCGATGGCGCCCGGTACTGGCGCCGCCTGTGGCACGTGACCCTGCCCGGGATCATGCCGGTGATCGTCATCCTGTTGATCCTGCGCCTCGGCGACGCCCTGACCGTGGGTTTCGAGCAAGTCCTGCTGCAACGCGACATGGTCGGCCCCCAGGCCGGCGAAGTGCTCGACACCTACGTGTACTTCTTCGGGGTGCAGGGCGGCAACTGGTCGGTCGCCGCAGCGGCCGGGTTGCTGAAGGCGGTCGTGGGGCTGGGGCTGGTGCTCTCAGCCAACTCGCTCGCGCACCGGTTCGGCCAGGAGGGGGTGTACCAGCGGTCATGAGATACGCCTCCAACCGTCCGGCCTGGATGGAGAAACCCTCCCCCGCCGTGCTGGCACTCAAGATCGTGGCGTTGTCGGCGATCGTGTTCCTGGTTCTGTTCCCGTTCGTGGTCGTCGTCGCCACCAGCATCTCCACCGAGCATGCGATCGCCCAGGCCGGCGGCCTAGTGGTGATCCCCACCGAGGTCAACTTCGAGGCCTACCGGCAGATCCTGACAGGTGGCGTGATCACCCAAGCTGTGCTCGTCAGCATCGGCATCACAGGTGTGGGCACCCTGCTCAGCGTCACCGTCACGGTACTGGCCGCCTACGGGTTGTCACGGCCGGAGTCCTTCGGGCACCGGCCGCTGCTGTACACGGCGCTGTTCACGCTGCTGTTCGCCCCCGGCATCATTCCCATGTACCTGACCGTCAAACAACTCGGCCTGCTCAACAGCTACTGGTCGCTCATCCTGCCCACCGCGATCAGCGCCTTCAACCTCGTCATTGTGCGCACCTTCTTCATGCGACTCCCAGGCGAGCTTCTCGATGCCGCACGGGTGGACGGAGCCGGCGAGCTCCGCATCCTTGGCAGCATCGTGCTGCCGATCTCCAAAGCCGTGATCGCCGTCGTCGGACTCTTCTACGGCGTCGCCTACTGGAACTCCTTCTTCAACGCCATGCTCTTCATCACCGACGAGGCCAAATGGCCGCTGCAGGTCATCCTGCGCCTCTACGGGCTGCAGGGACAGCAGATCGAGATCCCCGCCGGCGAGATACCTCCACCCCAACAAGCGATCCAGATGGCCATCGTCGTCCTGGCCATCATTCCCGTCCTGATCGCCTTCCCCTTCGTCCAACGCCACTTCACCAAAGGCGTCGTCATCGGCGCCGTCAAGGGGTAACCGGCATCGCGATGCCGCCGCCCGATCAGCCAGCCACCACCCCTCCCATCCACTCAAAGGAGCACTGGATGAACCCGCAGGGATCCATGTCGTCCGCATTCTCACGCCGGACCTTCCTCAGCACGGCAGCACTGGCAGGCAGCGGCGTGCTGCTGGCTGGCTGCGCCCCCGCGGGCGGGTCGGGGACCGCCCCCACCAGCAGCGGTGCCGCCGCCGCGGCCGAGCTACCCACGTTCATCGCGGCGACCGTCCCCCCGCCTGACCTGCCGGCATCGCCGGGCGGTGTGGAGCCTGGCTACTTCACGTTCCCCACCGACTTGACGGTCTCGGTGCCGGAGCCCCCGGGATCGGGTGAACCGTTGCGGGCGATGGTAATCACCTACAGCCCGCCCGCACCCGGATCGCAGTACATCGCCGCCGTCAACGAGGCCCTGAACGCCCCGATCGACTTCGAGTTCGTCCCGGACGCCGAGTACGAGACCCGGTTCGCGACCGCGAGCGCCGGTGACGACCTGCCCGAGCTGATCCAGCTCCCGGTGTGGGCGAACCTGCCCAGGCTCGGGGAGTTCCTCGAGGCCACCTGCGTCGACCTGACCGACCACCTCAGCGGCGACAACGTCGCCACCTACCCCAACCTCGCCGCGCTGCCCACGATGAGCTGGCGCAACGCCCGCATCAACGGCCGCATCTGGGGCGTGCCCAAGGCGAACAACCCGTTCCCCCGCGCGACCTTCTACCGCAAGGACATCATCGATGGCCGCGGCGTCGAGCTGCCCACCAACGCCGACGAGTTCCTCGCGTTCTGCCAAGAGTTCACCGACCCCAGCAAGGGCGAGTACGCCATCTCCGGCTCCAACACCGGCGCCTACGGTCCCTTCCCGCTGTTCCTGGTCAAGGGCATGTTCCACGTGCCGACCCTCTGGCGTCTGGACGAGACAGTGCTGACGTACTACATCGAGACCGAGGAGTTCGCGGAGGCCCTCGCCTACACCCGGAAGCTCTGGGAGGCGGGCGTCTACCACCCCGACAGCCCCACGATGACCGGACCTCAGTCGAAGGATCTGTTCTCCTCCGGCCGGAGCATGATCATCGAAGACGGCAACGGCGCCTGGAAGCCTTACCTCCAGCTCGGCCTCGAACAGAAGCCTGACCTCCAGATCGGGGCGATCGTCCCGTTCGGCCACGACGGCGGTGAAGGATCGTCATGGCTGGACCCTGGATCCTTCAGCTTCGTCGCCATCACGAATACCGCCAGCGAACGCGTCGAGGAGATGCTGGGCATCATCAACTACACCGCGGCTCCGTTCGGCACCGTCGAGGAGCAGCTGCTCGCGTTCGGCGTCGAGGGCACCCACTTCGACCACACCGACGCCGGCCCGGTCCCGAACGACCTCGGCAAGAAGGAGGTCTACAACAGCTACCGCTTCCTTTCGGCTTCCTCCGGTTACCTGTTCTTTGCCGGGCAGGAGGAGAAGTACACCAAGCCATATCACGCGTGGCAGACCGAGATCGAGAAGATCGCCGTGGCCGACCCTACCCACGGCCACTACTCCGAGACCTGGGCCTCCAAGAAGGCGAGCCTGAACCAGCTCATCCTCGACGACGTGATCGCGATGGTCCTCGGACGCAAGGAGCTCTCCGCCCTGGACGACCTCCGCGCCACGTGGGCGAGCCAGGGCGGCGACGACGTGCGTCAGGAGTTCGAGCAGTCGATCGAGGCCGGTGAGTGACCACCGGTCCGGCGCTCTCCGCTGAGGTCGTCTACGCGAACTCGCTGCGCGCCGCGGCTGACATCGAGGGGTTCCGGATGGAGGGGGACGGCGCCGTCACGTTCCCCCAGGGCCGGATGCGGATCGAGTCCACCCGATCAGCCGATGACGGGCAGGCCGCCAACCTCGTGCTGTGGTGCCCGCAGGTGCTCCCGGACCACGTAGCCATCCGGTGGCGGTTCTGGCCGGTCCGCGAACCGGGGCTGGCGATCATGTTCTTCGCGGCCACCGGCCTGCGTGGCGAGAACGTCCTCGATCCGACGTTGACACCACGCACGGGTGACTACCAGCAGTACCACAGCGGCGACATCCGAACCCTGCACGCCTCCTACTTCCGGCGCCGGTATCCGAGCGAGCGTGCGCTGCACCTGTGCAACCTGCGCAAGAGCCCGGGCTGCCACCTCGTCGCGCAGGGCGCCGACCCGATCCCCGACGTCGCCGATGCCGATCCGCCGTACACGATCACGGTGATCAAGGACGGCTTTCGCGTCGAGGTCTGGGTCAACCAGGTACGCAGCTTCGCCTGGACCGACGACGGAGCCACGGGCGGCGCTCCGCTCACGGCGGGCCAGCTCGGTTTCCGTCAGATGGCCCCGATGATCGGCGAGTACGCCGACCTGGAGGTCCACCGGCTGGGGTGACCGCCACAGGGCACCGATGCCACCGCTACCCCGACCAGAAATCCTTGGAGGAAGTTCAATGCCTGACATATTTCGACGCGTGTCCCGCCGCCAGTTCGTGACCGGCGTCGGTGGCCTCACGGCGGTTTCGATGCTCTCCCCTGTGGTGACGTCGGAGGCGCGGGCGGATACCGCACCGACCGAGGACACGTTCGCAGCCATGCGTGCACGCTGGAGCGACTATCTGACCGGCGGCCAGATCGACCTGTCCGACCCGGTGCTGGCGAACGCGGCCGCCACGGTCGGCACCGAGGCCGAGCAGCACATGCCGCTGATCGACCGCTCAGCGGGCCGCATCCGGGTGTTCACCGATCTGCCGCTGACCGAGGTGGACTCGGCCGGCAGCCCCGAAGGGATCCGCGACACCTTCCTGCGGATGCGAGCACTGGCGCTCGCGTACGCGACCGCTGGTTCGGGCTACCACCAGGACCCGGGTCTGCGTGCCGACCTGCTGGAGGCCCTGGAGACCTGCAACCAGACCTTCTACAACGAGACCCAGCAAGAGTTCGGCAGCTGGTACGTGTTCGAGATCGCGGCGACCAAGGCCATCACTGACGTCTGCACACTCGTGTACGACCACATTCCCAAGGAGGCACTCGCGCGGTACATGGCGGCGATCGACCATTTCGTGCCCGACCCCCGCTACTGCTACCCGCCGGACTCGGACCTGTACCGGCTCTCCACCGGCGCGAACCGGATCGATCTGTGCCAGGCCATCGCGCTGCGCGGGATGCTCGAGCAGGACGTGGACCGGATCGGGGCCGCTCGGGACGCCCTGGCCGAGGTGCTCGTCTACAGCACGCGTCGAGACGGCGTCTACCAGGACGGGTCCTTCGTCCAGCACCAGTTCGTCGCCTACAACGGCGCCTACGGCGGCACCTTCCTGGGCGGCAACGCCAGGCACATGGTGCTGCTGGCCGGCACGCCGTGGGAGTTCAGCGTCGCCGAGCGGCAGTTCATGTTCGACGCGGTGGACAAGGCGTTCCATCCGCTGATCTACAGCAACGAGACGATGGACTTCGTGCGCGGGCGAGCGGCGTCCCGGCGGGGTATCGGCGGTCACGGCTTGGCCATGGTGCACCACACCCTCACGCTCGCCGACACCGCCGACGCTGCGACGGCGGCCCGCTGGAGGTCGACCTGTCAGGGCTGGCTCGATCGCATGGCGTTCCAGGACCCGCTGAGCGGATCGGTCCAGGAGACCGTCGCCATCAAGAGCCTCATGGACGATGCGTCGGTCCCACCGGCACCAGAGATGACCGGGCACTACCTCTTCAACGGCATGGCCCGCGCGGTCCATCGCCGACCGGGTTGGGCTTTGGCGATCGCCATGGCCAGCCAGCGGATCGCGTTCTACGAGACGCTGAACGGCGAGAACCACCACGGCTTCCACACCGGGAACGCCGCGACCTACCTGTACACCGACGACGACGGTCACTACGCCGATGAGTACCAGCCGACGGTGGACCCCTATCGGATCCCGGGCACCACCGTGGACAAGGCTCCGCTGCCGAACCGGCCCTGGGGGGCCTACCCGCGGCCGGAGAACGCGACCTGGGCGGGTGGGACGGTGCTCGACGACTTTGCCGTGATCGGGACAGAGGTAGACGCGCTAACGTCGCCGTTGAGGGGCAAGAAGTCCTGGTTCTGCCTGGATGAGTACGTGGTCGCGCTCGGCTCGGGCATCACCGCGAGGCCGCACCAGGACCTCGCACCGGCGGCGGACGCCCACGTCCGCAGCGGCGAGCACGCCGACAGGAACTACGGCTCGGAGCCGAGCCTGACCCTCAAGGCCGCCGGTAGCCACTACGCCCGGGAGGCGTACCTCGCGTTCGACATCTCCGCCGTCGAGGGCGAGATCGTGGCGGCGTCGCTGCATCTGTACGCCAAGGTCGACGAGGGCACGCATGGCGAGACCGACCTCGACATCCATCGCGTCGACGGCGAGTGGGCCGAGGGCACGATCACCTGGAACAACCGACCTGCAGTCGGCGACCCCCTGGGTTCGGTCCACGTGGACCATGCCCTCAAGTGGTGCTCCACCGACGTCACCTCGTACGTCCAGGAGCGTGCCGGTCAGCCTGCACGGCTGAGCTTCGCCCTCACGCAGAGATCTCCGGACGGACCGGGTCCTTTCACCTCGGTCGTAGGTCGTGCCGGCAACGCCATCTGGCGGCCCTACCTCCGGCTCGAGCTCGCGGACACGTCGGAGGCCACCACCCCGAGCCACATCGAGACGATCGTCGAGAACCGCAACCTGCACGCCGACGGGGTGAACACCCTCATCGTCGACGGCGTCGAGCAATCTCCCCAGCAGGGGTGGAGCGCCGAGCTCGACGGGGTCGGCTGGGCGCACCTGGAGGATGTGGGTGGCTACGTGTTCCCGGGCGGCACGTCGCTGAGCGCACGCCGCGAGGAACGCACGGGCAGCTGGGCGCAGATCAACGACAAGGCTATCGGTGAGGAAGGTGAAGCTCCGATCACCCGCCGGTATCTAACGCTGTGGTTCGACCACGGCACCGACCCGGTCGACCAGACGTACGCTTACCTCCTGGTCCCAGGGGCGAGCATCGAGCGCACGGCCGAGCTCGCCACGAACACAGGAGAGGTCCAGATCCTGGCGAACGACGCGAACCGGCAAGCGGTGCGGGTACCGCGACTGGGCATCACCGCCGTCAACTTCTGGGTCCCGGGCACCATCGCCGGGATCACCGTCGAGCAGCCCTGCTCGGTGATGATCCGGGAACGCGGCGGCGAGCTCAGCGCGGCGATCTCCGACCCCACCCAGCAGCCGGGATCGTTGTCCTTCTCGCTGGCGCGTGCCGGGTATCGGACCGCGGCCGGCGGTCACAACGGGGTGAGTGCAACGGTAGCGCGACGCCTGGTCAGCGTCAGGGTCGACACCAGGGGAACCGACGGTGCCACGCACACCGCGGTGTTCCGTCGTCACTGACGCTCCCGACCGCTCAGGCGCCCGCCTCGAGGTGGTACCTCGAGGCGGCTGGATCGAGGGGCGTTCAATCGCCGTCCTGACGCTCGGTCGCCGGTGCCGGTGGACTCAGCCCACATCCCACGCGGTCAACGTGACATGGCCGCCCGCCTGGCCGATCGCGTACAACCGGTCGCCGTCAGGGCCATCTGGCCCCACCATCCGTCGGTCGGGGCCTCCCAGACCGGTTCCCCAGTGCGGATGTCGATCGCCACCAAGGCCTCGAGGTCCGCCGCAGACCCCATCAGGACGCTGCCAGCACCCACGGGCGGCCACGCAACCCATGCCTGCGACGGGAGCGACCATTCCTGCGCACCCGTCACCTCATCGATGCCCACGAGGCCGGTCTCGGCGGAGGCGACGAGGCGGCCGGCCAAGCGTGCAACCGGCCACGCGTCGGCCCTGCGCCAGAGGCGTTCGCCGGTGTCCGCGTCGGTTGCCACCATTTCGCTTTCGGCAACGGACTCGTCGTCGGTGACCTCAGCGGTGCCGATGACTACCGAAGACGTCGGATCATCATCAACCTGGAGGTAGTCCTGGCCGGAAGGCAACGGAATCGGATCCCGGTCGGCGGAGTACACGACGGCACCATCGGCCCGATCGACCAGCCAATCCGGTCGACCGAACGCGAGGGGCAACACCGTCGTGGGATTGTCGATGACGGCTCCGGGGGCGCGGCCGGTGCGATCAGGACGCCGGCGCCCACGAGGGCGAGCGCGCCGGCAGCCCAGGGCATGATTGCGCCCCAGCGGTCCTTGCCTCGGGTCGCACCGGGTCGGCGACGCACCTCCCGCGGTGCCAGCCCAGCGACGCGGTCGGATAGGCGTTCGGGCTCGTCGTCGCCGGCGAACGTCAGTACGAACTCGTCACCCCGCGACGCCATGGCGCCATTGTGCCGGGACCTCACTCGGACTCGAACCGCCACATCGTGAGCGAGGTGTTGGTGAGCAGGACCAGGTGGTCCCCGGTCGGCGCGACGTCGAGCGGGTAGTCCCCGACGGTCGGCATCCGCCAGCGCAGCGCACCGGTCGCCGTGTCCAGGCCGGCCAGCGAGGTCCCTCCGTCGGCGTCGGAGATACCGACCAGCACCGTGTCACCGGCGCCGACGCAGGCGCACCAGGCCAGCCGCCCCCGGCTGGCCGACGTTGTCCAGATCTGTTCCCCGGTCTGCTCGACCAGGCCGAACAGCGCACTGTCGGTGTAGACGAGCACGCGCCCGTCCAGCCGGGCGAACGGGTACGGGTAGGCCTGCGGGAGCGACCAGAGCGGCTCGCCGGTGGTCCTGGTCAACGCGTCGAGCGTGCCGCCGCGCACCTGGAAGACGACGTCGGAGTCCGGGTCGTCGTCCACGGGCATCGTCACCCCGTACGGCGCGATCGGGACCGGCTCGACGCTGGTCTCGCCGTCCGTGACCACCTGCCGGCCGCCGGAGTTCCCGGACTCCAGGGCGACGATCACGCCGGGCAACTCGTACACGAAGCCGCGGTCGAGACGGATCTCGCCGGTCTCGGCATCGAGCACGAACCCCGCGAACACGGAGACGAAGACCTCCCCGTCGACCACCCGGAGCACCGGCGCGTAGGGCTCTCCCCGCAGGCCAGGGCCGATGAGGGTGCTCCACCGGGGCTCGGCGAGGGGGTCCGAGCCCTGCAGACGCACCACCCGCTGGCCGTCCGCGTCCTGGCGCAACGCGATGATGTCACCGTCGGTCTGCGTGACCAGGAGGGCGCCGGGCATCGGGGTGCGGCTGACGGTGCCGTCGGCAACGTCGACCCTCAGGATCGCGGCATCGACGTCGCGCCCCGCCCGGCAGAGCAACGGCTCGAACTCCCACGCGCAGGTCATCCCGGGCTCGGAGACGGACCAGATCGCGCGGCCGTCGGCGGCGTCGTAGCCGGTGACGGTCGACCACGTGCCCACCACCACACGGTCCTCGAAGACTGCGACCCGTGGGGTGTCGAGCCACGAGGTCAGGTTCGGCATCGGCACGCTCCAGACCTCGTCGGGCGCCTGGGCCAGGTCGGCTTCGGCGACCACGCCCCACGCGGGCTGCGTGGGCGGAACGGTGAGCACGCCGACCACGATCAGTGAGACGGCCGCGGCGACCCAGGCGGGGGCCGAGGAGGTCGTCACCGGGCTGGGTCGCAGGCGTGGACCGGGTTCGCCGGCGTCCACGGGGGAGTCAGCCTCGGCCGGGACGTTCTCGGCTGCGAGGGTGAACTCGTCGTAGTCGCCTGGGGCGCCCATACTCGATTGTCGTCCCGTACGCGGGGGTCCGCCCGGTGGTTGACCGACGGGAGTGGGCTCGTTGCGCCGAAGGTGAAGGCCCTGGACACGACCTGCCGCTCCTGCGCCGGCATGCGACACTTGAGAAAGTGTCCGGCGCGATCAAGCGGTCACGCCCAGGGCGCCGCCGTGCGTCACCACGCACGAATGAGCCCGAGGCGGCAGTATGAGCAGTATCGCAATCGAGCGTCCGGCGACGGGTACGGTCCGGGAACGGCATGTCAGCGACTTCAAGGAACTGACCCAGCGCGTGCAGGCTGCCGGTCTGCTGAAACGCAGTTACGCCTACTACTGGTCGAAGATCATCGGCCTGACGTTCGGCGGGTTGGCACTCGCCGCGGCGTTCGTGCTGATCGGCAACAGCTGGTGGCAGATGGCGCTCGCGGTCGGCCTGGCCATGTTGATGACCCAGGTCGCCTTCCTCGGGCACGACGCCGCGCACCGGCAGATCTTCGTCTCCGGCAAGTGGAACGAGTGGATCTCCCTGATCCTGATCAACCTCTTCGTCGGCATGGGTCACGGCTGGTGGCAGCGCAAGCACACCAAGCACCACCAGGTCCCGAACAAGGTGGGCGCCGACCCGGACATCGGGGGCCGCGTGCTCGCGTTCACCCCGGAGGGCTACGCGTCCCGCAAGAACCCGCTGACCCGGTGGCTCGCCACCCAGCAGGGCCGCTTCTTCTTCCCGCTGTTGCTGCTCGAAGGTGTGAACCTGCACGTTCAGGGCATCAAGGGCGTGCTCTCCAAGGGCAAGGTCAAGCGTCGCTGGGTCGAGTTGAGCTTCATCGCGTTCCGCCTCGGCAGTTACTTCGCGCTCGTCTTCATCATCCTGCCGCCCGGCAAGGCCGCCGCGTTCATCGGCATCCAGCTCGCTGTGTTCGGCTTGTACATGGGCTCCTCGTTCGCGCCGAACCACATCGGGATGCCCCTGGTGCCGCCGACCGCGAAGATCGACTTCCTGCGCCGCCAGGTGCTCATGAGCCGCAACATCTCCGGCGGCCGGGCCGTCGACACGTTCATGGGTGGCCTGAACTTCCAGGTGGAGCACCACCTGTTCCCCTCGATGTCCCGCCCGAACCTGCGCAAGGTCGCGCCGATGGTGAGAGCCCACTGCGAGGCCCTCGGGGTGCGCTACACCGAGACCACTCTGATGCAGTCCTACCGGGCCGTGATCGCCTACCTGAACAAGGTCGGCCGCGGCGGCCTGGATGTATGGGCATGTCCATTGGCGGCGCAGTACCGCCTCTGAGCATCTCAGGCGGTACGGGCGCATGCCCGACGGCGGTGGCCGGCCGGGTGGGCCGCGTCAGTCCGGCGGTGGTGTCGTCGGCGCACGGTAGTTCGCTGGCAGGTCCGGCACGACCGCGCCGCCGGTGTCGTGCCCCGTGACGGACGTGACGTGACCGGCCGCGGACGCACCGCCGTCGGCATCCACCCGGACCAGTAACTCGCGCACCCGGACCGGTTCGAAGACGTGCACCCGGCGGACCCCGACGGTGCCCGCGGCGACCAGCACCACGCCGTCGGGCGTGCGCACCTCGTGCCCGCGCACGTGCTGGCCGGCGGTGAGGTCCTCGCGCAGCACCAGGTGATCGATGGTCACCGGTCGCTCGAACCGGGCCAGCACAGTGTCCCCCGACGAGGTCAGGGTTGCCGGGACAGGGGCCGCGAACCGGCGGTCCCATTCGGTCCGCCACGCGCGCACCCGGGCCACGTCCTCGTCGGGGATGTGCCCGCGGGCATCGGGTGGAAGGTTCAGCAGCAGGCCTGCGCCGAGGCCGATCGACCGGTAGGCGATGGCGAGCAGGTGGTCCACCGACTTCGGTGACTCGGCATCGTGGTGGAACCAGCCGGGGCGGATCGAGACGTCGCACTCCGGGGGCAGGTACTGCGCCTCGGCGAGGTCCGCGGTGCCCTCGGTGTAGTTGTCCGAGTGGGTCCGATCGACCTCGTACTCCACCGGATCGGCCGCGAGGCCGTCCTCGTTGCCGACCCAGCGGATCGTCGGGCGGCCCATGTTGAAGACCATGGCACCGGGCTGGAGCTCGTCGATCAGGGCGGCGATCCGGTCCCAGCTGTAGCTGCGTCCTGCCGAGCCGGCGCCGTCGAACCAGAGCTCGAACAGCTCGCCGTAGTTCGTGCAGAGCTCGCGCAGCTGGGTCAGGTAGAGCTCGTCGTAGGCGTCGGGGTCCGCGTAGCAGGGCGCGTTGCGGTCCCAGGGGGACAGGTACAGCCCGAGCGCCAGACCGTGGCGCCGGCAGGCGGCAGCGACCTCCGCCACGACGTCCCCGCGCCCGTCGCGCCAGGGAGAGGAGGCCACGGAGTAGTCGGTCGTGGCGCTCGGCCACAGGCAGAACCCGTCGTGGTGCTTGGCGGTGAGCACGGCGTACCGCGCGCCCGCCTCGAGGGCGGTCCGGACCCACTGGTCGGCGTCGAGGTCGCCCGGGTCGAACGTGGCCGGATCGAGCGTGCCGTCGCTCCACTCGCGGTCGTTGAAGGTGTTGATGCCGAAGTGCCAGAACACCCCGAGCCCGGCCTCCTGCCAGCGCAGCTGCGCCGGGGTGGGCACGGATCTCGGGGGGCCGGGGTTGGTCATGGCTCCATCCTCGCCGATCCGGGCCCGGCGCCCTTCGCACGCCCCGCCGAGTCGGCTACAGGTACGGGCGCACCAGTGTGTCGTAGCGCTGGGCCATCGTGGCGATCGTCTCGTCGCCGGGGGCGTCCCAGATCTGCTGGTTGAAGATCTCGACCTCGACGTCGCCGGTGTAGCCGGTCCCGGCGATCCAGGAGGTGATCGTGGGAAAGTCGATGTACCCGTCGCCCATGAAGCCACGGGAGAGCAGTGCGTCCGTGGCCAGCGGGAGCAGCCAGTCGCAGACCTGGTAGGACGCGATCCGGCCCTGTGCGCCGGCCCGGGCGATCTGCTCGCGTAGGTCGGGGTCCCACCACACGTGGTAGGTGTCCACGACCACTCCGACGGTCTCGGCCGGGAACTGCTCGGCCAGGTCCAGGCACTGCTTCATCGTGGACAGCACCGCCCGGTCCGCGGCGAAGATCGGGTGCAGCGGCTCCAGGACGATCCGCACGTCGTGCTCGGCCGCGAACGGGGCCAGGTCGGCGACCCGGTCCGCCACCCGCTGCCGCGCCGCGACCAGGTCGCGGTCGCCGTCGGGCAGTGCCGGGCCGCCGGGCGCACTCGCCGCGCCGAGGCCACCGACCACCATGACCAGCTCGCGGGTGCCCAAGGTCGCGGCTTCGACGATCGCGGCCTTGTTGTCGTCGAGCGCGGCAGCCTTGCCCGCCTCGTCGGCCGCGGTCATGAACCCGCCGCGGCACAGCGAGGAGACCCGCAGCCCGGCGTCGGCGACGATCCTCGCGGCGTTCTCCAGGCCGGCCTCGGCGACCCGGTCACGCCAGAGCCCGACGGCGGGCAGTCCCGCTCGCGCGGCGCCGTCGACCGCCTCGGCGAGCGTCCAGGCCTTGGTGGTGGCCGTGTTCAGGGACAGCCGGCTCAGGTCCGCCATCAGAGCGTGATGGGGCTGAGCTCGATGCGGCGACCCTCCGCCGAGGACGCCAGCCCGGCCTCGGCGAGCTGCACGCCGCGGGCGGCGGAGAGCAGGTCGTAGCGGTGCTCACGACCGGCGACGGCGTCGCGCAGGAACTCCTCCCACTGCAGCTTGAAGCCGTTGTCCAGGTCGTCGTTCGCGGGGACCTCGAGCCACTGGTCGCGGAACGGCTCGGTGACGGGCAGATCCGGGTTCCAGACCGGCTTCGGGGTGTGCGCGCGCTGCTGGGCGACGCACTTGCGCAGCCCGGCGACGGCGGACCCGTGGGTGCCGTCCACCTGGAACTCGACGAGTTCGTCGCGGTAGACGCGCACGGCCCAGGAGGAGTTGATCTGGGCGATGATCTCCTCGCCGTTCGGGCCGGCGATCTCGAAGATGCCGTAGGCGGCGTCGTCGGCGGTGGCGTCGTAGGCCTCGCCGCGCTCGTCCCAGCGGGTGGGGATGTGGGTCGCGGTCCTGGCGACCACAGACTTCACGGAGCCGAGGATGCCCTCCAGGACGTAGTTCCAATGGCAGAACATGTCGGTCGTCATGCCACCGCCGTCTTCCTTGCGGTAGTTCCAGGAGGGCCGCTGGGCGGACTGGTGGTCGCCCTCGAAGACCCAGTAGCCGAACTCGCCACGCAGGGACAGGATGCGGCCGAAGAAGCCCTCGTCCACGAGGCGGCGCAGCTTCACCAGACCCGGCAGGTACAGCTTGTCGTGCACGACGCCGGCGGTGACGCCGGTCTCAGTGCGGAGCCGAGCCAGCTGGATGGCCTCCTCGAGGGTCTCGGCGGTCGGCTTCTCGGTGAAGATGTGCTTGCCGTTGCGCATCGCCCGGGTCAGCGCGGCGTAGCGGCGGGAGGTCACCTGGGAGTCGAAGTAGACGTCGATGTCGTCGGCGTCGATGACCGCGTCCTGGTCGGTGGTCCATTCGGCGATGTCGTGCTTCTCGGCGATCTCTCGGACCGCATCCGCGCGCCGGCCCACCAGGATCGGCTCGACCTGGACCTTGGTGCCGTCCTCGAGGAGCACGCCACCGGCCTCCCGGATCGGCAGGATCGAGCGGAGCAGGTGCTGGCGATAGCCCATGCGGCCGGTGATGCCGTTCATGGCGATGCGGAGGGTGCGGGTCGTCATCGGGGTCGTCGTCTCCTGTGAATCGGTGGGGGAGTGAGGCACTCCCGCGTTGGAATGCGCTTTCCGTAGCGTACGGCCGGGGTCCGAGGACGTCAAGATCTGCCACGTCGGATGAGTCTGGCGGGTGCGAATCGTCGGTCGTCAGGGTGCTGGGTCGGCCTCCCAATTGTGGCCATCGGCCGATCGCGCCATGCTGGGCCCCGCACTGCAGCAACCGAGGCGAACCTGGAGGACGAATCGATGTCGGAGATTCTCAACGACTTGAAGGACAAGGCGGGCGAGGCGCTGGAGAGCGCGAAGAGCAAGGTCGGCCCCGCCGTCGCGGGTCTCACGGACAAGGCCGGCGACGTCTTCGAGGATGTGAAGGAGAAGGCCGGGGATGTCTTCGACGATGTGAAGGAGAAGACCGGGGATGTCTTCGAGGACGTGAAGGAGAAGGCCGGCGACGTGATCGAGGACGTCAAGGACCGCTTCGACGGCGACGACGACGTCGAGGCGCCGGCCGAAGTGCCCGCTGCTCCGGAGGCCGCTGCAGTTCCGGAGGCCGCTCCCGCTCCCGAGACGCCGACACCGCCCGCCTGATGCCCCGCTGTCGACGGGCGCGTTGCAGGTGCGCCGCTCCCGTCGAGCTGCCGGTCGGGTTGCCGCTACCTGCCGCAGTGGTGCGGGATCAGTTCCGCGGCGGTGTGGAGTCGCGCAGGACCACGGTGCTCGCCACCTGCTGGACGCGGGGCTCGGGCGCAGGCTCGGCCAGGGTCAGTTCGGTGGCGGCGGTCCCGACCTCGAGGAGCGGCACCCGCACCGTGGTCAGCGATGGCGTCAGGTCCCGCAGCGTGACGATGTCATCGAAACCGGCGATCCCGATCCCGGTGCCGACCGCGACTCCCGCATCGCGCGCGGCCGCCATGGCGCCGACAGCCATCACGTCGTTGACGGCGAAGACCACGTCGACGGCGGCGCCCGACTCGAGCAATTGGCGCATGCCCTCGTAGCCGCCGTCGCGGGTGAACGCCGAGCGCACGACGTGGTCGCGGGCCAGGGCGGCGTCGTGGGCGGCCAGGCCGGCCGTGAACCCGTCCATCCGGTCCCGAGCGGTGAGGTGGCCGGCCGGGCCGGCGAGGGCCGCGAACCGGCGGTAGCCGGCTCCGTGGAGCGCTCCCGCCAGGTCTGCGGCCCCGGCGGCGTTCTCGATCACGACCGTGTCCACGTCGAACAGCGGCTGGCCGATCATGGCGACCGCGCCACCGCCGGCACGGTAGGCGGCGAGGGCGGCGCGGAGGCGGTCGTTGACGGCCTCGTCGTCCGTCCGGCCACCGGCCATCACGATCGCCCGCGCCCGCTGGCTCTGGAGCACCTCGATGAAGGCGATCTCGCGCTCCGGGTCGTGGCCCGTGCTCGCGAGGGTAACCATCAGCCCGGCCTGCTCGGCGGCCGCGGTGACGCCGGAGGCGATCGAGGAGAAGTACGGGTCCGCGATGTCGTGCACGATCAGACCGATCGTGGTGGTGCGGCCACGGGCCATCGCCTGCGCGTTCGCGTCCGGTGAGTAGTGCAGCGCTGCGGCCGCCGCGAGCACTCGGTCCCGCAGCTCGGGTCGGACCGTGCGGTTGGCGCTGCCGTTGATGGCACGCGAGGCGGTCGCGAGGGAGACGCCGGCCTCGCGGGCGACGTCGCTGAGGGTGACCGAGGGCATGGCACCAGGGTAAGCGCTTTCACGGACCTAGTGGGGGAGGATCCGAACCGCGGCGGTCAACTGTCCGGCTGGGCCATGCCTCGGATCCAGGCGGCGTCCTCGGGGAGGAGGTCGCGCGGCAGCGGAACGGGGACTTTGCCACCGGGCACACCGATCGCGACTATGGCGGTCCAGCTGCCCCCCGGTGCGGGACCGGGCACCTCCTCCATCATCCGGTACTCGGCGCGTTCGGTGAGGTGGGAGTCGATGAGGAGTGCCGCACCGTCGGGCACCAGGCCGATCACCGCGGCCAGGCACGCGCCCAGGTCGGCTCGGGCGTCGGGACCGGCGTACGGGCGGGACTGGAGCCCGAGCTCGCGTCCACCGGTCGGATCCTCCGGGTCCGGTGGGTACAGCAGGGCCTGCGCCACGAGTCGGCCGTCGCGCCGTAGCGCCACGCTGGCGAGGGGATCGAAGGCGGTGTGCGAACCGGCGGTGAAGTCCGCGACGAACTCCGCTCGGAGACGCCTCATCGGCGCGGCCGGCGACCACGCCGCGTGCTGGACCGTGTAGTGCTCGAGGAAGAGTCCCAGTGCCTCGTCGCGCTCGGTGTCCCGGATCGGTCCGACCGAGCCCTCCGGCCGTGGCTGCGCAGCCGCCCAGGCACGCAGCTCGGGACCCACGACGTAGCGCCACGGCGGCATCGCCTGGATAGCGACGCCGCCGTGACGCTCCGTCAGTGCGCGCAGGTCGCGATCCGGCTCCGTCAGCTTCAGATGGAGGGACGGTGAGGAGACCGCGACCTGCACGCGGAGCAGCTCATCGTCGACGCCCTGCCCGCGCACGTCGGGCAGCACCTCGAGCACGAGTACGCGGGAGGCCGGGTGGAAATCGTTGTCGATCCCGCGGCAGTGGCCGAGCACCCGTCCGGCCGGGTCGACGGCGACGAAGGACCGCCGGTTGTTGCCGCCGCGCCATCGGTCGGGCAGCAGGTCGTCGAACGTCGCCCGGGACATCTCGACGTCGGCGTGGGTGGCGGGGCGAACCTGCATGGCGGCCAGTAGACCACGCACGCCGGGACGTGGTGCTCGTCAGTACCCGGTGCCGACGTCGGCATCCTCCAGTGCGGCCCGGTCGGCGTCGGCTCGAGCCACCACGGCCGGCGTGACCCGGGCCATCGCGTAGGCGACGAAGATCAGACACACCGCGACCGCACCGAGGAACACGGTGGGCAGCCCGAACGCCTCCCCGACCACGCCGCCGAGCAGGGCGCCGACCGGCATCGTGCCGTACATGAGGGTGGCCGAGGCCCCGCCGACCCGCCCGAGCATGACGTCCGGGATCAGGCGCTGGCGCATGGCTCGGGTGATCACGTTGCCGACCATGTTGGTGAAGCCGATCACCACGAACGCGGTGCCGATCGCCCACGCGTTCGGCATCAGCACTGGGACGGCTAGCAGCGCGGAGTTGACGATCCAGACGATCGCGAGCAGCCGCGTCTCGCGGATCCGTCCGAGCAGATGCTCGGCCAGCACCGAGCCGAGCACGGCCCCGATCGCCACGGTGGTGATGAGGATCGCGTACAACTGCTCGGTGAGGTCAACGGCCGAGGTCGGCCCGACGAGCCACAGCACGAACACGGCGAAGTAGGCGGTGTTCGCGAGGTTCATCGCGGCCCCGGTGATGACCAGCGGTCGCAGGACCGGGTGAGCGAGCAGGTAGCGCAGGCCCTCCCGGATTCGGGCGCCCATCGACTCGGCGGGGGTCGCATCCTGGGATCCGCGGACCGCCGGCTCCGCCATTCGGACCCCGCCCACATGATCGCCCGCCCGGTACGAGCCCCGCAGGCCGAGGCCGATGCACCCGATCGCGATACCGCAGAGCAGTCCCGGCACACCGAACGCCCAGGCCGGCCCGACGGTGAGCAGGAAGCCGCCCAGCGGCGCGCCCACGAACTGGTTCGCGACCTGTTGGACGCCGAGCAACCGGCCGTTCCCGGACGCCAGGCGTGAACGCGGCGTCACGGCCGGGATGAGGGTGCCCGCTGCGGTGTCCGCGAACACCTCGGCGGCACCGAACACGAGCAACAGGCCGAGCAGCACCGGCATGGACAGCGCGTCGGCGAGCGCGGCACCTGTCGCGAGGGTGAGCACTGCCATCCGTAGCGCCATCGCCACGAGCATGATCCGCCGTCGATCACCGCGATCGATCAGCGCACCCGCGTACAGGCCGAGCAGCAGCCACGGCAGCCAGGTCGCGGCGGAGAGCAGTGAGATCCGTAGCGGCGACGTCGTGAGCCCGAGGCCTATCAGCGGCACGGCCACCAGCAGGATCCCGTCGGCCAGATTGGAGGAGGCGGTCGAGGCGAAGAGGGCGACGAACCGGCGCCCCAGTGGCACGAGGGTCTTCGATGCGGTGTCGACTGATGCGGTCACGGTGGGAGCTCCTCATAGACTGAACAGAGAAAGTGATGCAGAGAAACCTATGCAGAGAAATCTCTGGAACTGTAGCGCCGTGTGCGCGGGAGGGCAAGGACATGGACGAACTCGCGCATGAGCCGCGGCTGGATGCCGCGGCGATGAAGGCGTTCGCACACCCGCTCCGGCTCCGGATGTTCTCGGTGCTCTCGAACGGCGGCCCGGCCACGGCCACCCGCCTGGCGGAGCGGCTGGGCGAGAACACCGCCCAGACCAGCTATCACCTGCGCCAGCTCGAGCGGCACGGACTCGTCGAGGAGGACACCGGCCTCGGCAAGGGGCGGGAACGCTGGTGGCGCGCCGCCTCGTTCAGCATGCAACGCACCGACGATGGGGCCGGGCCGGTGCAGGCGATCCTGCGTTCGGCGATCGTGGAGGACCAGGCGGCGACCCTGCAGACCTGGCTCTCCGACGACTCCGCCCCGCAGGAGTGGGTGACGGCGTCCCTGGAGCAGTCCACGACTGCCGTCCTCACGGCGCCCGAACTGGCCGCTCTGAACCGGGAGGTCCAGGAGGTGATCGACCGGCATACCTCAGCGGGGTCCGGGCGAGAAGCTGCGCTGCGCGAGGGGTCGGCGGGCCTGCGTCGGATCAGGGTGTACTACGACGGGTTCCCGCTCCCGTTGGACTGACCGCACGACGCTGCCGGGATCCGCACCGGGGTGGACGCCCGGGGCGCGTTCTCAGGCTGAGGCGAGCCAGGCGCTCGGGTCCTCGATCACGGTCGCGAGCGCGGCACGGGCCGCGCCGGTGAGCGCGGGTCGGTCGCCCGCGACCGACGCACGTACCTGCGCCGGTGCCCACGGCGCGGCCAGCACGCGCAGGGCGAGTTCCCGCTCGAGCTCGGGCCGGAGGTGCTCGGTCAACGGGGCGAAGGTGTTGCCCAGCACCACCTCGGAGACGTCGACGAGGTTGATGAAGGCCCCGACGGCCGTCCCGAGTGCACGTGCCGCGGCGTCGACGGCGGCGCGCGCGTCCGGATCTCCCGCCGAGAGGGCGGCGATCAGGTCCGGCGTGCGGGCATCCTCGGCCAGGCCGGCGCGGCTGAGCAGGGCCGCGGTTCCTGCGTAGGTCTCCAGGCATCCCGTCGCGCCGCACCGGCAAGCAGGGCCGGTCGGATCCACGCAGACGTGCCCGAGCTCGCCACTCCAGCCGTGCTCGCCGGCGAAGAACTCGCCGCCGTGCACGATCGCGGCACCGATGCCCACGCTTCCCGACAGGTACAGGAACGAGTCGCCCCCGGAGCCTGCGGCCAGCTCGGCACCGGCCGCGAACCTGGCCTCGTTGCCCAGGTGCAGGCGCCCGCCCGGGATCGGTGCGCCGAGCAGGTCCGCCGGGGTGACGTCCGTCCAGCCGAGGTTCGGTGCCCGCAGCAGCACGCCGCCGCGCAGCAGGCCCGGCAGGGCCAGGCCCGTTCCGGCCAGCCTGGTACCGCCGGCCGTGGTCACCGCCTCGGCTCCCAGTGCCCCCAACTCGGCGAGCACCTGCGCCGGATCGGACCCGCGCAGGTCCCGCTCGCGCGTCGCCTCACCGAGCACGGTCCCGGACAGGTCGAGGACCCGTGCGCCCAGGTAGTCGATGTTCACCTCGAGGCCGAGGGCGCCGACCGTGCCGGGGGCGGGTCGCAGCGGGATGGCCGGTCGCCCGGCGAGGCCGGCCGTCAGTGGGGCGTCCTCGGCGACGAGCCCACCCTCGATGAGTTCGGTGACCAGCCGCGAGACGGTCGCCCGGGTCAGGCCGGTCGCCGTGGCCACGTCGGCTCGTGACGGCGGGGTCGGTGCGCTCACCACGGTCCGGGCGATCAGGGACAGGTTGTGTTCACGCAGTGTCTCCTGGCGCACGGCGCCGCCGCCTCGTCCGCCGTTGCCTCGCATGGCTTGACCCTAACCGAATCGATGGATAAGTTCAGCAGCACAACAAATCTGAGTTCCACCCAGACCAAGGAGCCCCGCGATGGTGCGCACGCCCACTGCTGATGACAAGTTCTCGTTCGGCCTCTGGACGGTCGGCTGGACGGCCCGCGACCAGTTCGGCGAAGCGACCCGCCCCGCCCTTGACCCCCGCGAGTACGCGACGAAGCTCGCCGAGGTCGGCGCCTGGGGAATCACGTTCCACGACGACGACGTGGTTCCGTTCGGCAGCGACGACGCCACCCGTGAGCAGATCCTGACCGACTTCAAGAAGACCACCGACGAGGCCGGTCTCGTGATCGAGATGGTCACCACGAACCTGTTCAGCCACCCGGTGTTCAAGGACGGCGGGTTCACGTCGAACGACCGCTCCGTGCGCCGGTTCGCGCTGCGGAAGGTGCTCCGCAACGTGGACCTGGCCGCCTCCCTCGGCGCGTCCACGTTCGTGATGTGGGGCGGGCGCGAGGGCAGCGAGTACGACGGCGTCAAGGACGTCAACGCCGCCCTGAACCGCTATCGCGAGAGCGTCGACATCGTGGCGGCGTACATCAAGGAAAAAGGTTACGGCCTCCGGATCGCCCTTGAGCCGAAGCCGAACGAGCCGCGCGGCGACATCCTGCTGCCCACCGTGGGCCACGCGCTCGGCTTCATCGCCGAGCTCGAGCACGGGGACATCGTCGGCCTGAACCCCGAGACCGGGCACGAGCAGATGGCGGGCCTGAACTACACCCACGGCCTCGGCCAGGCGCTGTGGTCCGGCAAGCTCTTCCACATCGACCTGAACGGGCAGCGGTCCATCAAGTACGACCAGGACCTGGTGTTCGGTCACGGCGACCTGCTCTCCGCGTTCTTCACCGTGGACCTGCTCGAGAACGGCTTCCCGGGTGGCGGACCCACCTACGACGGTCCCCGCCACTACGACTACAAGCCGTCCCGCACCGAGGGTCTCGAGGGCGTCTGGGACTCCGCCCGGGCGAACATGGAGACCTACCTGCTGCTCGCCGAGAAGGCGAAGGCCTACCGGGCGGACCCGGCCGTGCAGGAGGCGTTCGTGACCTCCGGTGTGCTCGAGCTTTCCGAGAGCACCCTTGGCGAGGGCGAGAGCGTGGCGGACCTGCTCGCCGACCGGACCGCGTTCGAGGACTACGACGCCGATGCCGCCGGTGAGCGTGAGTACGCGTTCGTGCGGCTGAACCAGTTGGCGATCCAGCACCTCATCGGCTAGGTGTAGACCCATGACGTCGACGTCGCAGCAGCTCGTGGCCGGGGTGGACTCCTCCACCCAGTCGTGCAAGGTGGTCATCCGCGACGCGCGGACCGGGGCGCTTGTGCGCTTCGGTTCCGCGCCGCACCCGAACGGCACCGAGGTGGATCCCGAGGCCTGGTGGGACGCCCTCCAGGTGGCGATCGGCGCTGCCGGTGGCCTCGACGACGTCGACGCGGTCTCGGTCGGCGGCCAGCAGCACGGCATGGTCGCCCTCGACGCCGATGGCGCCGTGGTCCGTCCTGCGCTGCTGTGGAACGACACCCGCAGCGCGCAGGCGGCCCTTGACCTGATCGCCGAACTGGGCGACGGCACGCCGGGCTCCGGCGAGCGGGCGTGGGCGCAGGCGACCGGCAGCGTGCCGGTCGCCTCGTACACGATCACGAAGCTGCGCTGGCTCGCCGAGCACGAGCCGCAGAACGCCGCCCGGGTCGAGGCCGTGGCGCTGCCGCACGACTGGCTGACCTGGCGCCTGGCCGGGGACGGGCCTGGCACCGACGGCCTGAGCCGCCTCACCACGGACCGCTCGGACGCCTCCGGCACAGGCTACTTCGACGCCGCCCGGAATGCCTACCGGTTCGACCTGCTCGAGCGCGCGTTCGGGCGCCGGATCGGCGTACCCGCCGTGATCGGCCCCAGCGAGCAGGCCCGCAGCCGCGACGGCCTGGTGCTCGGCGCGGGCGCCGGGGACAACGCGGGGGCCGCGCTCGGCCTCGGCCTGGGCCGGGGTGACGTCGCGATCTCGATCGGTACCTCCGGCGTAGTCAGCGCCGTGTCGCAGACCCCGACGGCGGACGCGTCCGGTCTGGTCTCCGGGTTCGCCGATGCCACGGGTCTGTTCCTGCCGCTCGCGGCCACCCTCAACGGCAGCAGGGTCCTGGATGCGATGGGTACCCTGCTCGGGCGGCCCCACCGTGAGCTCGCCGAACTCGCGCTGAGCGCCCCGGCCGGGTCCGACGGCCTGGTCCTGGTGCCCTACTTCGAGGGCGAGCGCACCCCGAACAGACCGGACGCCACCGGCGCGATTCACGGCGTACGCCTGCAGAACACGACGCCCGCGCACCTGGCCAGGGCCGCCGTCGAGGGCCTGCTCTGCGGCCTCGCGGACGGACTGGACGCCCTGCGCGGCCAGAACGCCGAGGTGGACCGGATCGTCCTGATCGGTGGCGCCGCCCAGTCCGAGGCCGTCCGGCGGATCGCGCCGAGTGTGCTGGGCCTGGACGTGACCGTGCCGAAGCCGGGTGAGTACGTGGCCGACGGCGCGGCCCGCCAGGCCGCGTGGGTGCTGCTCGGCGAGGACGAGGCGCCGCGCTGGCCGCTCGCGGGGGAGCAGACCTACAGCGCCGAGACAGGGGTCACGCCGGGGCTGCGCGAGCGTTACGCCCTCGCTCGCGAGCTGACCCTGACCGCCGAGCGCTGACGTGCGCAGGTTCGAGCTGCCGCGGCGCACCATCGAGGCCTTCGAGAGCGTCGGCATCGAGATGGATTTCCTGCCTCGCGTGGCCGGCGCGGCCGAATCGTCCGTGCACGTCGCCACCCTCGAGCCGGGCGGCACGATCGGTCTGCATCGCGCCACGAAGTCGCAGATGTTCGCGGTGATCGCGGGCGAGGGGCAGGTGGCGAGCTCCGATGGGGTGCGCGTCACGTTGTCCGCTGGCCAGCTGGTCATCTGGGAAGCCGGTGAGATGCACCAGTCCTGGGCGAGCACGGCGATGTCGGTGGTGATCGTCGAGTCGGACGGGCGGTTCGAGACGACCGAGCATCACCGTGAGCTGTAGGCGTCGACGAGGTGTCGAGCAAGCCTGGCCGATACTGGGGTGGTGAAGACGGAGGGCAGGCGCTGGTGGCGGCCGCGTGACGGCAGGGTCGGCGACGCACCGGAGCAGGTCCACCCTCGCCATGTCGGCATCGTCATGGACGGGAACCGGCGCTGGGCCCAGGCGATCGGCCGGGCCCCGAGTTTCGGCCACCGGGCGGGCGCCGACCATCTCGGCGAGGTCCTGGACTGGCTGAGGACGCGTGGCGTCGACCACGTCAGCGTGTTCGTCCTCTCGGCCGACAACATCCGGAAGCGTTCGACCGCAGAGGTCGGCTACCTCTTCGACCTCATCGAGTCCGTCCTGCCGGCGACCATCGAGCGGACGCAGCACTGGCAGGTCCACCTCTCCGGCGACCTGGCCCTGGTGTCGCCAGGCGCGCGCCGAGCACTGCGACGTGCCGTCGAGAGCAGCCAGGGACGGGCCGGCCATCTCACGCTCGCCATCGGCTATGACCCACACGCGGACATCGTCGCCGGCGTGCGTGCGGCGCTAGCGGACGGTGCCGCGGATCGGGACGGCGCCGGCCTGGTCGAGGCGATCAGCGAGTGGCTGCCGGGCGGGCCGGTTCGTGACATCGACCTGGTCATCCGCACCAGCGGTGAACGCCGGATCTCGGGCTTCTTCCCGTGGCAGGCCGCCCGCGCCGAGATCATCTTCTCACCCAAGATGTGGCCCGCGTTCACCGAGGCCGACCTCGATGTCGCGCTCGCGGAGTACGGCCGCCGACGCGCGGCAGCCGACACCTGACCGCGACGGTCGATCCCGGTCCGGCGCCCGATCTCGTCTCATGGGCCGACCACCACCTCGAACCAGTTCCGCCGGCCGACCTTCAGGATGGCGCCGGTCGAGATCGCCGGGCGCGCGTCGCCGTTCCGCAGCGGCGCCGAGTCGAGGGACACGGCGCCGTCGGCGATCAGGCGTCGGGCGGCATTGCGAGACAGTTCCGGTCGGGCAGCCAGGACGATCTCGAGCACCGCACTGGTGGGCGAGACGGTGAGGTGAGGGACGCCGTCGGGCAGTCCGTTGCCCGAGAACACGCGCGTGAACTCCGCCCGTGCCCGCCCGCCCGCGACCGAGCCGTGGTAGCGGGCCACGTCCGCCTCGGCGAGGTCGAGCTTCGCATCGCGGCTGCTCGCGCCGCCCTGCCGCGCTCGGCTCTCGAGATCCTTCACGACGGCGTCGGGCAGGTCCGTGTAGACGCGCGCCCAGGCGCCGATCAGGTCGTCCTGGAGCGTCATCAACCGTCCGAACTTCTCGGACGGGGCGTGCGCCAGGGCGACGTAGTTGTTCAGTGACTTCGACTGCTTCGCGCCACCGTCCAGCCCGGGCGTGATGGTGCTCGTGATGACGGTCTGCGGGCGCTGGCCGTGCTTGGCCTGCAGGTCGCGGCCGACGGTCTCGTTGAACAGCTGGTCCGAGCCGACGATCGTCAGGTCGGAACCGAGCGCGACGCTGTCGTAGCCCTGCAGCACCGGGTAGATCAGCTCGTGGACGCCGATCTCCTGACCCTCGCGGATGCGTGCCTTGAACATGTCGGCGTGCGATGAGCTGGGCGTGGGTGACGAGGCCGAGCTCGCTGACCAGGTCGGCGATGGCCATCCCGTCGAACCACTCGGAGTTGCGGCGGACCTCGAGCACCTCCGGGTCGTCGCGAAGCACCATGGTGACCTGGCTCAGGAACGCCTGGGCGTTCGTCTCGATCTCGTCCGGGGTGAGTACCGGCCTGGTCCGGCTGCGTCCGGTCGGGTCGCCGATCCGGGTGGTGGTGTCGCCGATCAGAAACACGACGACGTGCCCGAGGTCCTGCAGGTAGCGCATCATACAGAGGTTGACCGCGTGGCCCAGATGCAGGTCAGGCGCCGTGCAGTCGACGCCGAACTTGATCCGCATCGGCCGCCCCGATGCGAGTCGGTCGATCAGGTCGGTGCGGCCGAAGATCTGGTCGGTCGTCCGTCCCAGGTGGGTGAGCACGGCCTGGCTGTCGTTCATTTAGGTCCTCCTCGATGGTGCGCTCGAGCGAGGACCGATGCAGCCACTCGCTCAGAGACGACGAAAGGTGAGGACCATGTGGTCCTCACCAGTGACTCTGGGGTGGCGGCCGGCTACGTCAGGGGCGCGCGGGCGAACGGCTCACACCAGAGCCGTTCGGATACACGCGACGCATCAGCACGTTCGGCAGCCTATCCGATCACCGGGGTTGAGACGGAGACGGTCGGCGAGGCGCCGCTCCCGGATCGCGCACTACCGTGTGCAGATGTCACCTCTGCGGTTGGCGCTCGTCTGCCTGCACACCTCACCAGCCACGGAGCCGGGTGCCGGTGACGCGGGCGGGATGAACGTCGTCGTCTGGCAGCAGGCGCAGGCACTCGCCGCGCTCGGGCACCGGGTCGAGGTGATCACCCGGCGATCCGATCCCGGCCAGAGCGATCAGTCGACGCCGAGCCCGCACCTGACCCTGCGGTTCCTCGACGCGGGGCCGCCCCAGCCGCTGCCGAAGGGGGCACACGAGGACGTCATGGCGGAGTTCGGCGCCGCGCTGGGACAGCTGGCCGGTCCTGGGCGATACGACCTGATCCACTCCCACCACTGGTTCTCCGGGATCGCGGCACTTCCCCTCGCGCGGACCCTTGGCGTGCCGCACGTGCAGAGCTTCCACTCGATCGCGGCCCCGGAGTCCACCCCGCTGTCGGCGGGGGAGCGACCCGAGTCGCCCGGGCGCCTCGTCGGGGAGGCGATGCTGGCGCGTGAGTCCGACCTGGTGGTCGCGATCAGCGCCGCCGAGGCGCGGACGGTCACGACCCGCCTCGGGGCCGATCCCGGACGAGTAGTGATCGTCGGACCCGGCGTGGACAACAACCTGTTCCACCCTGACCTGCGCCACCATGAGGACACCGGTGCGCAGCACCAGGAGCCTGGGCATCTGCTTGTGGCCGGCAGGCTGCACCCACTCAAGGGAATCGACCTGGCCATCGAGACCCTCGCGCTGCTGCCCGAACCTCGTCCGCTGCTCGTGATCGCGGGCGACGCGGCCAGTGACACCGCCGCCTACGCCGAGCGGTTGCGCGCGCTTGCCCGGGATCGCGGCGTCGCTGAAGTCGTGCAGTTCGCCGGGGCGCAGCACCGGGCCGATCTGGCGAGCCTGATGCGTACCGCACGGGCCGTCCTGGTGGTGTCGCACTCCGAGACCTATGGCCTGGTGGCCCTCGAGGCCTCCGCCTCCGGGGTGCCGGTGGTGGCCGCCGCGGGCGCCGGCGGGCTCGCCGAGGCGGTGGTCGACGGCGTCACCGGTCTGCTCGTGCCCACCCGGGACCCGGGTGACTGGGCCGCCGCGGTCGAGCGGATCCTCACCGAGCCGAAGCTCGCCGGCGGCCTCGGGCGGGCCGGGCGGGAGCGCGCGCTCGGTCTGGACTGGGAGAACTCAGCCCGGGACCTGCTCGCCGCCTACGTCAGTGCATCAGGGCGACGACCACGATCATGACCGGCAGCGACAGCACCGTGGTGACCAGTTGTGCGTCCCGCGCGATCGCCTGCCCCTGCCCGTACTGGAGGGCATAGACCAACACGTTCTGCGCCGTCGGGAGGGAGGCCATCAGGACCACCGCGAGGGTCTCGCCGGGGCTGAGCGAGAGTGCGGCGGCGATCCCGAAAGTGAGCAGCGGGTGCACCACGGCCCGAATCACGGTCACCACGATCAGGTCTGGCAGCGGAGCGCGCGTGGCCACCGGCCGCTCGGCCGCGCCGGAGCCCTTCTTCGACCCGACCAGCGAGAGCCCGAGCGTGATCAGGGCGAGCGGCGCGGCCGCCGCCCCGACGAGCCGGAACGGCTCCAGGACGAACTCGGGAGGCGACCACGGCAGCACCGCGAGCACGATGCCGAGGCCGGCGGCGATGGTCACCGGGTTCGTCAGCGGTCGCAGGATGAGCTGGCGCCGGGAGGCACTGCCCGCGGGCCGGGTGTCCAGGACCGCGAACGCCACCGGCGCCAGCACCAGCAGCTGCACCAGGAGCACCGGCACCACCGGCACGGCGGTGCCGAGCACGTACACGGCGAGCGGCAGGCCGAGATTGCCGGCGTTCAGATAGGAGCTCGACAACGCGCCCACCGTCGCCTCCCCGGTGCTGCGGTGCAGCACGAACCTGAAGATCACGCCCGCACCGCCCGCGACCATCAACGTGGCCAGGACCGTGGTCAGCGCGCTGGAGGTGAACAGCAGACCCAGGTCCGTCTCGGCGATCGTGGTGAGCAGCAGCGACGGCGTCGCGACCGTGAACACGAGCTTCGCGAGCACGAGCTGTGCGCTCGGTCCGAGGACCTTTGTGGTGCCGAGGATCCAGCCGATGACGGCGATCACCGTCATCGTGCCCAGCGCGATGAGGATCCCGCTCACGAGGCGGACCGCTCGTCGAGGTAGCGCTGCACCACCGACGAGTCCAGGTCGCCAAGTCCCGCGGCCACGACGCCGGCGAACACCTGCTGGAGGAACTGCGCGTGCTCGGTCGGGCCGCCGGTCAGCCGTGCCTGCGCCCGGGCGAAGTCGAGGTCCTTGATCATCAACCGCGCCGCGCTCGCGGGTTCGTGGTCGTGGGCGACGAGCCTCGGGCCCTTCACGTCGAGAAGCCTGCTGCCGGCGTAACCACCGCCGAGGACGTCGAACATCGCGGCCAGGTCCAGGCCGGAGCGCTCGGCGATCACCGCAGCCTCCGCGAGCGCCACCGTGGTGGCCGCAACGATCAGCTGATTGCACGCCTTGGCCACCTGGCCCGAGCCGAGTGGGCCGAGGTGGACGGCCCGCCCGCACGGGGCGAGCAGCTCCACGACGGTCGCGGCGTCCTCGTCCGCGCCCCCGACGAGGATCGACAGTGTCCCGGCGACGGCACCCTCCCGGCCGCCGCTGACGGGGGCGTCGACCACTCGCACGGCGCCACCCGTGCGCTCGGTGAGGTCGCCGGCCAGGGTGCGGACGCCGTCGGGCGACGAGGTCGAGCAGACCACGAGCAGCAGGTCACCGGTGCGTCCGGCGAGCAGACCGTCCGGACCCTCCAGCACCTCGCGCAGCTCGGGCAGGTCCGGCAGCACGGTGACGATGACGGCGCACTCGGCGGCGAGGGCCGCTGGGGTCGGCGCCCAGTCCGCGCCCGCCTGGAGGAGTTCGGCCGCCGACCCAGGGCGGCGCGCCGTCACGAGCAGCCGGCCATCCTCGCGTCGGGCGGGGAGCAGGTGCCCGGCCATCGGCGCACCCATGGTGCCCAGGCCGATCACGCCGATGTTCATGGGCGGCAACCTACCGCCGATGCGATGCCCGCCGGCTGCCCGGCCGATCAGTGGACGCCCGGCAGGCCTGGCAGCAGGGCCTCGATCTCGTCGCGGTCCAGGGCGCGGTCCACCAGGAGCGCATGCAGCTCCAGCGGCAGGTCGGCACCCTCGGTGACGGTGAGCGGGGTGTCCCAGACCAGCGCGGGACCCACCCCCAGGTAGTCCCCGGCGCGGGCGAACCACGGACGCACGGCTGGCCCCTGGATCAGCAGGGCCGTCCACGCACCCTCCTCGCCGGCCCGGGAGACGGCCAGCCAGGGGGACGTCGAGCCGTGTGCGGCGTCCTCGCCCTCACCGTCGGCCACCAGCAGGCCGGCCGGGCCGCCGAGCGGGAATCGCCAGAAGATCCCGCCGTAGCCGGCTCCCGGGCGGCCGGACGTGGCCGGGCTCTCGATGGTCAGGGCCCGCACGGCCCGTAGGTCACTGCGCCACGACAGCTGCCAGCCATCCGCCCCGGGGCGGGCCGCGGCGGTCAGGGTCCGGTCCTCCTCGACGAGCACCTCGCCCTCGTGGGAATGCCACACGAGATGCTCGGACAGGGTCGCGCCGGTCAGGGTCAGGTCGTGCGGGACCTGGGTGCCGTGGTTCTCGAGCAGCGTCGGTCCGGCGCCGCGCACGAACGTGCGACCACCCCAGAACGACGTGCCGTTGACGGCCGGGACCGCCAGGGACAGCCCGTACTGGTGCCGGTGGTCGACCGGGCTCTGCTCGGTGAGCATGGTGCCCGCGAGGGTGTAGATCGGGTGGAGGTACGGGCGCGGGGCGTGCACATCGGGCATCGCCGCGTGGCGCTCGTACCTGGCCAGCTCGAGGCCGTCCACGCCGAGGACACCCACCTCGTCGTCCCGGCTCCAGAGCAGCACCCCGGGCGCCGCCAGGGTCGCGGGTGCCTCCGCGCCGGTGACCTCGGCGGCCGGGCCGCTGCGTTCGCGGGGGACCGGACCGGAGCTGGCCCGTTCCACCAGTCGTGGCCGGAAGTACAGGGAAGGGCGCTCGCCGCCGCCGAGGATCAGCTGGTGCAGCTGTTCCCATGCCTGGCGGCCCAGCTCGGCCTGCGGCACGGCCATCGTGGTCAGCGCCGGCGTCGCGTACCGGGCGAACGCGATGTCGTCGAAGCCGACCACGGAGATGTCCCCGGGCACGCCCACCCCGGACTCGTTCAGCTTGCCGAGCAGCCCGAAGGCGACCAGGTCGTTGTAGGCGAGGACCGCCGTCGCCCGGGAGCCTAGTACCGCGTCGAGGGCGGCGTAGCCGTCCTCGATCATCGCGCCGCATGGCTCGTACCGGATGCTGATGTGCGGGTTCTCGCCCTCCAGGGCGCGCAGTGCACGCAGCCGGACGGTGTTCGAGGTGCTGCTCTCCGGTCCGGCCAGGTAGATGAAGGCGGTGTGCCCGAGCTTGATCAGGCGCTGGGTGAGGGTGCGGATACCGTCGGCGTAGTCGACCGAGAGCACGGGTACGGATGCGTCCTCCGGGTCCCGGTTCACCACGACCACGGGTCCGGCGGTGGCGAGGACCTGCGCGAGGTCCGCGTCCGGCATCCGGGGCGAGCACAGGATGAGGGCGTCGCAGCGTCGCCGGGCCTCGAGGGCCAGTTCGAGCTCGCGGCTCGGGTCCTCGATACTGTCCGCGACCAGGACCCGATAGGAGTCCCGGGCCGCGGCCTGATTGGCTCCGCGCAGGATCTGCTGGAACATCGGGTTCGACAGGTCCGGCACCAACAGCGCCACGGTCTGGGTGCGGCCGAGGGACAGGCTCCGGGCGACGGTGCTCGGGCTGTAGTTGAGCTCGGTGGCGACGGCGCGCACGCGCGCGGCCAAGTCGGCGCGGACGGTGGACCGCCCGTTCATGACTCGGGACACGGTGGCCCGGGAGACCCCGGCGGCGTCAGCGACCTCGGCGATGGTGGCGACCCGTGGGGTGTTCACGCGATCACCCCGGTTGTCGACGCGTTCGCCCGGACCTGGGCCGCGTACGTCGCGGCGTGCATGCTGAGCGTGACCGGGCCGAACCGGGCGCGGGTGCCGTCGTCGGTGCCGACCGGGGCGACGGCGAAGAGGCCGAGCTCGGCCCCGATCCACCGGCCGGGGCGGACCTCGAATCCTCCGACGGCCCGGACCCAGTCCGCGCCATCGGGGAGCCGGTAGGCCAGGTCGGCGGTGCCGGTGCCGTCGCTGGTGAGGCGGATCTCGATCGTTGCCGGGCCGGGCAGGTCCGAGCGATGCACGCGCTCCTCGGTGACGCCGTCGAGCAACCGGCCGGCCGCCACGGTGACACCGTCGTCGGTGTGCTCGAGCCCGAGCCAGCAGTACGCCTGACCGAGGACCACGAGCCCGGCGCGGGTGCCTGGAACGCCGTCGGGCAGGCTCAGGCTGGTGGTCGCGGTGAGCGGCTGTCCCGGCAGGACCTGACCGAGTACATTGCCGAGCCGGCGCAGGTCGCCTCGGTCCGCCGGTACGGCAGCCAACGCGAGCGAACCGGACCCGTCCGGGTGCGCCCAATGCGGTGCCGGGTTCGCCTGCCAGTGCCACTGCGGACCGAGCCCGGCGGCGGTGAAGTCGTCGCTGCCGTCCGGCCCGTGGCCGGCCTGTACGGTTCCCGGCACCGGGGTCTCGTGCTCGAGCACGGGCCGGCCAACGCCGTCGGGGCCCGATTCACCGAGCACCGGCCAGCCGTCGTCGTCCCAGGCCATCGGCTGCAGGTGCACCACGCGGCCGTACGCGCCACGGTCCTGGAAGTGCAGGAACCAGTCGGCGCCGTCGGCGGTGTCCACCCACGCACCCTGATGCGCACCGTTGATCGGCGTGTCACCCTGGGCGAGCACGATCCGGCCGGAGTACGGGCCGAACACGTCGCGGGAGCGGAACACGGACTGCCAGCCGGTGCTGACGCCGCCGGCCGGTGCGAAGATCCAGTACCAACCGTCCCGCTTGTAGAACTTCGGGCCCTCGAGGGTGGTGTAGCCCGGCAACGCGTCGCCGTCGATGACCGTGCGCGGGCGGCCGATCGGACGGCTCAGGTCGGGCGCCACCTCCACGACCGTCAGCTGGTTCTTGACCCCGGCCCGGCTCGCGGCCCAGCCGTGCACCAGGTAGGCGCGGCCGTCGTCGTCCCAGAGGGGGCACGGATCGATGAGGCCCGAGCCGGCCAGCAGCAGCGTGGGCTCGGACCACGGGCCCGCCGCCGAGGTGGCTCGGGTGGTGAAGATGCCGTGGTCCGGGTCGGGGTAGACGATCACCAGGTCGTCGCCGTGCCGCCGGATCGCGGGGGCCCAGACCCCGTCACCGTGCCGAGGGAGGGTGAAGTGGTCGACCGGTGGCACAGCCGCGAGGGCATGGGAGGCGACCGCCCAGTTCACCAGGTCGGGAGAGGTCAGCACCGGTAGACCGGGTGCGCGGTTGAAGCTGGAGACGACCATGACATAGATGTCGCCGTCACGGATCACGTCAGGATCGGGCCAGTCCGCGTCGAGGACAGGGTTGAGATATCGCCCGGGCGGCGTGGTGGTCATCGGCATCGCGTGTCCTCCGGATCATGAGGTCTGCGTGCAGAGTACCCGATCAGAAACCGGTTGCACGTCACTTGGCCGCAATCGCGTGCAACTGTCGCACATCCGAAGGCAGCGTGGAGCCCGTCGCTGGAGGTTCCGATGGCCGACAGAGTGCTCCAATCGGCATATCCACGGGCACCACGGTGTGGTAGCGGTTCGACGGATCCGATCCCCGGGCGAGCCCTTCGTGAACTGCGATCGCGAGGAAACCGGTTGCCGCTGATCGGATTCCGAGGACTTCGCGCGTTCTTCGAACTGTACGGGGTTGCGCCGCTCGGCGCCGGTGCATCGTCAGGTCGGACAGTGGAGTGGTCAGAGGCCGAACGGCCCCGTCCCGGGCGGGAGAGGGCCGTTCGGCGGTGTACCTGCGTGGCTCAGGCCTCGGTGTCGTCGTCGACCCAGTCGAACGTCTTCGTCACGGCCTTCTTCCAGGTCCGGTACAGGCGCTCTCGGTCGCCCTCGTCCATCGAGGGCTCCCAACGCTTGTCCTCGGCCCAGTTGTCGATGACGTCCTGCTCGCCGTTCCAGAAGCCGACCGCGATCCCGGCGGCGTAGGCCGCGCCGAGCGCCGTGGTCTCGGCGACCTGTGGCCGTACCACCGGCACCCCCAGGATGTCCGCCTGGAACTGCATGAGCGTCTCGTTGGCGATCATGCCGCCGTCGACCTTCAGCTCGGTCAGGTCCACGCCCGAGTCCGCGTTCATGGCGTCGAGGACCTCGCGGGTCTGGAAAGCGGTCGCCTCCAGCACGGCTCGCGCGATGTGGCCCTTGTTCACGTACCTGGTCAGGCCCACCAGGGCGCCACGTGCGTCCGCCCTCCAGTACGGCGCGAACAGCCCGGAGAACGCGGGCACGAAGTACGCGCCACCGTTGTCGTCGACCGTGTTGGCCAGGTCCTCGATCTCCGGGGCGGAGGAGATGATGCCGAGGTTGTCCCGCAGCCACTGCACGAGCGACCCGGTGACGGCGATCGAACCCTCGAGCGCGTACACCGCGGGCTGGTCCCCGATCTTGTAACAGACGGTGGTGAGCAGGCCGTTCTCCGACGGGATCTGTTCCGTGCCCGTGTTGATCAGCATGAAGTTGCCGGTGCCGTAGGTGTTCTTGGCCATGCCGACCTCGAAGCAGGCCTGGCCGAACGTGGCGGCCTGCTGGTCGCCGAGGATGCCCGCGATCGGGACGCCCGGGACCATGCCGCCCTCGCGGCCCTTGCCGTACACCTCGGAGGAGGAGCGGATCTCGGGCAGCATCGAGGTCGGGATGCCCATGTCGGCGGCGATGCCCTCGTCCCAGTTGAGCGTGGACAGGTCCATCAGCATCGTGCGGGACGCGTTCGTGACGTCGGTGACGTGTACGCCGCCGTCCTTGCCGCCGGTCATGTTCCACAGCACCCAGGTGTCCGTGTTGCCGAACAGCAGGTCTCCGGCCTCGGCCTTCGCGCGGGCACCCTCGACGTTGTCGAGGATCCACTTGACCTTCGGTCCGGAGAAGTAGGTAGCCAGGGGTAGGCCGACCTTGGCCTTGTACTTCTCGGCGCCCTCGGTGCCGCCGAGCTCCTCGACGATCTTCTGCGTGCGCGTGTCCTGCCAGACGATGGCGTTGTAGACGGGCTCCCCGGTGGTCTTGTCCCAGACCACCGCGGTCTCGCGCTGGTTCGTGATGCCGACCGCCACGATGTCGCGGTGGGTGAGGTTGGCCCGGGTCAGGGCGAGCGCGACGACCTCACGGACGTTCTTCCAGATCTCCAGGGCGTCGTGCTCGACCCATCCGGCCTTGGGGAAGATCTGTTCGTGCTCGAGCTGACCGGACTCCACGATCTGCCCGGCGTGGTTGAAGATGATCGCGCGGGAACTGGTGGTGCCCTGATCGATGGCGAGTACGTAGTCGGCCATGGTGTTTCCTCTCACTTCCTTGTGGTGCGCCCGGTGTGCGGACGTTCATGCGATGGGGACTGAGATGGCCGGGCACGTATCGGTAGGAGTACGCGCCCGGCCGGGTGGATCAGAGTGAAACGGTGGCGAACAGGCCGGCGATGACGCCACCGACGATCGGTCCGGCGACCGGCACCCAGGAGTAGCCCCAGTCGCTGGAACCCTTGCCCTTGATCGGCAACACGGCGTGCGCGATCCGGGGACCGAGGTCACGAGCGGGGTTGATGGCGTACCCGGTCGGGCCACCGAGGCTGGCGCCGATACCGAGCACGAGCAGAGCAACCGCGAGCGGCCCCAGACCCGAGGGCGTACTGCCGAACGCGATGATCACGTAGACGAGCACGAAGGTCGCGATGACCTCAGTGACGAAGTTCCAGCCGTAGGAACGGATGGCCGGGCCGGTCGAGAACACCGCGAGCTTGTCGCCCGCGGGCCCCTGCTCGTCGAAGTGCGCCTTGTGAGCCAGCCAGCACACGATCGCACCGAGGAACGCTCCGATCATCTGGGCGAGGATGTAGACGAAGGCATTCGGGACTGTGCCCGCGATCACGGGGAGGCCTTCGTCCGGATTGCCGGCGAAGAAATCCGATCCGTTGGCGAGCAGCCCCAGGGTGACGGCCGGGTTGATGTGCGCGCCCGTGGAATACGCGACGTACACGCCCGCGAACACCGCGAGGCCCCAGCCGAAGTTGATGAGCAGCCAGCCACCGTTGTTGCCCTTGGTCTTCGGCAGCAAGACGTTTGCCACCACACCACAGCCGAGCAACGTCAACATTGCGGTTCCGAGCAGTTCCGGCAAGAAGATTGCACTGAAGTCCACGATGTGCCTCTCTTTCTGATTCGGGAGGTGTTACCTGTGAACGCCCCATCGCGCGCCACAACGCAAATACTGCCGCTTCACAGCTTTGTGGTCAGGAAGGCTCGACGAGCGAAATCATCGGGGCGATGTCGTCAGCCTGGAGTCGTGCCTGCTCACCCTCCTCGTCGGTGGTGGTAAGGGCGGCCGCCTCGGTGGCCGCCCGGCGGTCGAGGTAGGAGCGCCGTTCGGTCTCGCGGCGGGCCTGGTCCCACCCGAGGATGGGGGCGATGACGTCGAGGATCTCCTCGAGCGCGGCCTCGCCTGCGTCCGGGACCTCGTACTCGAGGCGGGTCCGGTGGGCCAGCACGTCCTCCAGGTGGAGCACGAGTTCGTGGGTCGCGGCGAACGCGATCTCCGCCCGCAGGTACGCCGGGGCGTGCTCCAGCGGCCGGGCCAGGTCGGGTTGTGCCTCGACCGCGTCCACGATCTGGGTCAGCTGGGATCCGTAACGGTGCAGCAGGTGATCGACCATCGCCTTCGTCCAGCCGTACTTCTCGGCGTAGGCGCGGGACTTGCGGCGCACGGCCTGCAGTCCGACGGCGCCGGCGAGCGGGATGTGGTCGGTGATCGAGGGCAGCGACTCGGCCCGGTCGCCGAGCGCGAAGTCGACCGCGTCCTTGGCCATCACCCGGTAGGTGGTGAGCTTGCCACCGGCGATCGCGGTGAGGCCGGGGGCGACGGAGGCCACGGTGTGCTCACGGGAGACCTTCGCCGAGGACGTGCCCTCCTTCGTGCCCGGCTGCAGCAGCGGGCGCAGCCCGGCCCAGGTGCCGATGATGTCGTCCTTGGTGAGTGGGTTCGCGAGGACGGCATTGGCGTGCTCGAGGACGTACTCGATGTCCGCGTTCGTGGCCACCGGGTGCCGCAACTCCTGCTTCCAGGGCGTGTCGGTGGTGCCGATCACCCAGTACCGGGACCACGGGATCACGAACAGGACACTCTTCTCGGTCTGCAGGATCAGGCCCTTCTCGCCGCGGATCCGCTCGCGAGGAACCACGATGTGGATCCCCTTCGACGCCAGCACGTGCAGTCCGCCCTCCTCGGCGGCGAGGCCCTCGGTCTCCTCGGTCCACACGCCGGTGGCGTTGATGACCTGGTCGGCCTTGACCGTGAGCCGTTCCCCGGTCTCCGCGTCCACCAGGACCGCGCCGTCCACGCGGCCGGAGGTCTTGGTCAGCTCGACCACCTGGGTGCGGGACGCGGCCAGGGCACCGTACTCGGCGGCCGTGCGGACCAGGGTGACCACGAGCCGGGCGTCGTCGACACTCGCGTCCCAGTACTGGATGGCCCCGATGGCGGCGTCGTGCCGCAGGTCCGGGAAGACCCGCTCGAGCTCGGAGCGGGACAGGTGCTTGTGGAACGGTAGTGCCCGACGGCGCGAGGTCAGCGAGGCGAGGGCGTCGTAGAGCCCGACGCCGGAGCCGACGTAGAAGCGCTGCCAGAACCGATGCTCGAGCGGGTAGAGGAACGGCACCGGACGCACCAGGTGCGGCGCGATCTCGGTGAGCAGGAGGTCCCGCTCGGTGAGCGCCTCGTGGACCAGGGTGAAGTCGAGCATCTGCAGGTAGCGCAGTCCGCCGTGCACGAGCTTGCTGGACCGGCTGGAGGTGCCGGACGCCCAGTCCTGGGCCTCCACGATGCCCACTCGCAGGCCACGCGTCGCGGCGTCGAGCGCGATTCCCGCGCCCGTCACACCACCCCCGATCACGAGGACGTCGAGCGGGGTGCCGTCGGACATCGCGGCAAGCGCATCGGTTCGGGTCTGGGCGGTCAACGCGATCGTGGCCACGGATATCTCTCCTCTTCGAGGCTGCTGTCGGGGCCCGATTCCAACCTGGACTCCTCGCCCGACAGGCCCTGAGGACATGCTTGCCCTGTCCGCACGAGTGCGCAATCATCGTGCACGAATGTGCAGCGCCGCTCGGGCGAGGTGACCGATACGTGAGGGTGAGGTGAGCGATGCGTGAGGACGACGCCTTCCGGGCGGCCACGATGTACTACCTGCAGGACCAGACCATGGATGTGATCGCCCGCACGCTCGGGATCTCCCGGTCCACCGTGTCCCGGCTCATCAAGTCCGCCCGCGAGGACGGCATGGTGCGGATCTCGCTGCGTCCGCCGAGCAGCACGGGGTCCCAGCTGGGGCACCGGCTGTCCGCGACGTTCGGGATCAAGGCGCACGTGGTCTCGGTCCGGGAGAGCGCCTCGGAGGTGCACCGGCTCGAGCAGGTGGCGATGGTCGCCGCCGGCCTCATCGCCGAGTGGTTCGGGCCGGACATGGTGCTCGGGGTGGCCTGGGGCACCACGGTCGCGGCGATCTCGCGTCATCTGAAGTCGTCGCCGAGCCCGGGAAGCGTGGTGGTCCAGCTCAACGGCGCCGCGAACACCTATGCCAGCGGCGTCACCTACGCCAGCGACCTGATCGCGGCGATCGCCGCGGCGTTCGACTCCACGATGTACCACTTCCCGGTGCCGGCGTTCTTCGACTTCCCGGAGACCAAGCGGATGATGTGGCGCGAGCGGAGCGTACGGCGGGTGCTCCAGATGCAGCAGCGGGTGGACGTTGCGCTCTTCGGCGTCGGGGCGCTGTCGGCCGAGGTGCCGTCCCACGTGTACTCCTCCGGCTACCTCGACGACGCGGAGATCGCCTCGCTCGCCGCAGACCGCGTGGTCGGCGACGTGTGCACCGTGTTCCTGCGCGAGGACGGCAGCTTCCGCGACATCGACATCAACGCACGCGCCACCGGCCCGAGCCCGCTCGAGCTGCGCACGATCAAACGCCGGGTGTGCGTGGTCGTCGGCGAGGCGAAGGCACACGCGCTGCTCGGCGCCCTGCGGGCCCGCGTGGTCACCGATCTGGTGACCGACGAGACGACCGCACGGCACGTGCTCGGTCTGCTCCGCGGTGCACCGGGCACCGCCGAGGGTGGCAGGCTGGTGCCGTGAAACCAGACAGCTCCGGCGGCCCCAGCGGCATCGACGATTCGGCTGTGGTCCCGCTGATCCGTCCTGCGCTGCCCCGGGACGTGCCGACGATCCGTACCCTCGTCGAACCGTACGCCGAGCGCCGCATCCTGCTCGCCAAGGACCTGGTCGGCTACTACGAGGGGGTCCAGGAGTTCCTGGTCGCGGAGCTCCGCGGGGAGGTGGTCGGCTGCGGCGCCCTGCATGTGATGTGGGAGGACCTTGCGGAGGTGCGCACGCTGGCGGTGCGCGCGGACACCCGCGGCACCGGCATCGGTCATCTGATGCTCGAAGCGCTCCTGGCGCGGGCCGCCGACCTCGGCCTGAAGCGGGTCTTCTGCCTGACGTTCGAGGTGGGCTTCTTCACCCGGCACGGGTTCGCCCCGATCGTCGGTGAGGTGGTCGAGGCGAGCGTCTTCCACGAACTGCTGCTCTCCCGCGACGACGGCATCGCCGAGTTCCTCGACCTCGCCCGGGTGAAGCCCAACACGCTCGGCAACACCCGCATGCTGAAGGTCCTTGACGTCCCTGGCGGTGCGGCCCCGGTCGAGTAGCAGCGTCGCCTCGGGCGGCGGTACGTCGCCGGGAGGGCCCGACGGCGCAGGCCCGGTCGGTCCGGATGGTCGCCCGGGAGCGGGCGGCTCAGGCGCGCCGCATCGGCGCGAGCAGTACCTTGACCCGTACGATCGCGATGACGACCGCGACCTGGATCGTGAGCACCGCGCCCACGACGGCGCCGAGCAGGCCGGCCGGGGCGGCGATCGCCCAGACGGCGACCCCGCCGATCGCCGCCACCACGACGACGCGCAGCAGCAGCGCGAACGACCGGGCGGTGCGCTCGACGGTGCGCGCGGGCAGCCGGCGGCGGCCCGCATCGGCCGAGTCGGTGCTGCCGGGCTCGCCGACACCGCGCAGGATCGCGGCAAGGCCGATCCCGGCCAGGACGGCGCCGGTGATCGCGAGCAGCTGGCCGACCGCCAGCAGTGTGAACCCGGCGACCATCGGCAGGTCCCGGCCCTGCGGCCCGGCCATGCTGAGCGCTCCCGCGCCGATGAAGCCGAGGACCACCGCCACGGCGCACATCGCGAGCAGCGTCCGGGTGTGGGCCTGCACGCCGCGCGCGATCACCACGTCGGCCGGGGCGTCGTCGGCCGGGGTACCCGACTCCGGGGGCTGCGGGGGTGGCGTGGTCACGGCAACCGAGCGTACCGGCCACACCGCACGCGACCGGGCGACGGTCCGGCCGAACAGAGGTGGACCGTGCGGGACTGCGCGGCCGGCCGGGGCGCGCCGCAGCGCGCCGCCGTGCCTGGGTGAAGAGTCCTCCGGCGAACCGGGTGAGGTCTCCTCAGGCGAGCGGGAGCGTGTAGCCGCGCACACCGCCGTCGGGCGCGGTCTCGGCGGCGACCAGACCGTCGGCGAGCAGGCCGGCCAGGGCGCGCTCGAACTGCGGGCCCGGCTCCCAGACCGCGGCCAGCTCGGCAGTCGTGAGCGGACCGGGCGCGGCCCGCAGCGCTGCCAGGAACCGGCCCCTGGCCTGACGGTCCGTGCCATGCCAGGCCTGCGTCCGGCGCTTGGCGGCGTGTGAGTCCGCGGGTGCCCCGGCGCGACGCCAGGCGCACCCGGTCCGCACCGGGCAGGCCGAGCAGGTCGGGGCCCGGGCCGTACATACCAGCGCGCCGAGCTCCATCAGCGCGGCGTTCCAGCGGGCGGAGTCCTCGTCGCCGTCGGGCAGCAGGTCCAGCGCTCGTTCGGACTCGACGGCCAGCACCGACGGCGGCGGCAGCGCCTGCCCACCGACCAGGCGGGTCAGGACACGGCGCACGTTCGTGTCAAGGACGACGGCGCGGCGCCGGTACGCGAAGGCCGTCACCGCCGCCGCCGTGTAGCTGCCGACGCCGGGCAGGGCGAGCAGGTCCGCCGTCGCGGTGGGCACCCGGCCGTCGTGGTCGCGGCTGATGACTCCCGCGGCCTCCCGCAACCGCAGCGCCCGGCGCGGGTACCCGAGCCGGTCCCAGGCCCGCAGCACGTCCGCCGGGCTGGCGGCGGCCAGGTCGGTCGGGGTCGGCCACCGAGCCATCCAGTCCCGCCACCTCGGCTCCACCCGGGCCACCGGTGTCTGCTGCAGCATGATCTCGCTGACCAGCACGCCCCAGGCCCCGGCGGCCGGGTCACGCCAGGGCAGGTCGCGAGCGTTGGCGGCGAACCAGTCGAGCAGGGCCAGGTGCAGATCGGGTGCCGACCCGGAGCCGACGCGGCCCGCTCCTGCGGCGCCATGAGCAGCGACGTCGAGGCGCTCCACGGGTGTGGTCATGGCGCCAAGCCTAGGTGGGTCGACCTCGCCGGGCGTGCGAGCGCGGCCTCAGCCGCGCCGTCGCCCGGAACCGCCGCGCCGCCCGCCGGTGGACCCGCGTGCTCGGCCACCCTTCCCGCCCCGGCCACCGGCGCGCGAACCGTCGCGCCCGCGCCCGCCCTTCCCGTCGTTCCCGCCCTGGCGGGTCCTTCCGCCCTGACCCTCGCCGCGAGGCGCGGCGGACGCGGAGGAGGCACCGCCGTCGGGCTCTGCCTGGCGACCACGGGAGGAGTTCACGGTGCGGCCGCGCACGATGCCGACCAGGTCCTCGACCTGATCCGTGGTGCGCTCGCTGACCCAGGCGAGCTGAACCGGCGCCTCGGGGCCGCCGTCGAGGCTTCGGTGGGTGACGTCCTTGCGATGGTGCAGCCGGGCCAGCGACTTCGGCACCACGAGCACCCCGATGCCCGCGGCCACCAGTTCCACGGCGGCCGCGGTCGTCGCGGGCCGCTCGCGGGCGCCGAGCCCGGGCAGATCCGCGGCCCCGGTGTACAACACGTCGTCGAGCGGGTGCAGCATCGTCTGGTCGGCCAGGTCCGCCGCGGTCACCGGTTCGTCCTCGCCGAGCGCCGCGAACAGGTGGTCGCGGGAGACCATGACCACCGGTTCCTCCACGTAGACGGTGATGGCGCTGAAGATGGCGGCATCCAGGGGTGGGCCGGCCAGGGCGGCGTCCGCGAGTCCGGCCACCAGGTCGGCGGCGGCGGTCGCCGGCTCGAGCGGGACGAGCATCAACGGGATCCGGTGCCGCTCCTGCCAGATCCGGACCCACTTGGCGGGGGTGACGCCCGGCACGTAGCCGAGGCGGAAGCCGGGGGCCTGCGCGGTTTCATCGGCGTCGGCCAGCATCCGCTCACCCTAACGGTGAGGACCTACGCTGGTGCCCATGAGCCCGAAGGATTCCTCCCAGACCATGAAGTCGACCACCGCGGCGAAGCGGCTCGGCATCTACCTACCGGCGGCGCCGGAGGAGTTCCAGGTCGCCACCCCGACCCGCGCCGAGTTGGAGGAGCTGGAGCGCAACCCCCCGGAATGGCTTGTGGAATTGCGTCGCAACGGACCGCACCCGCGCCCTGTGGTGGCCGGCCGCCTTGCGATCTCGATCGGTGGCCTCGCCCGCGGCGGGGTGACCGAGGCACTCACGACCGAACAGATCCAGGCACTGCGCGACGACCCGCCTGCGTGGCTCGTGACCGAGCGGGCCATCCACGCCAAGGTCCGCGCCGAGGAGGAGCGGCTCGCGGCCGAGCGCACGGCGGACTGAGGCGAGAAGCGCGTCACACCTCGGAGAGCCTCGCCGGAGTTCGCCTTTCCCGGCGTTAACGTCGGGTCGTGACCAGCCAGACGCGCGGGAAGAGCTCGAGGCAGCGGTCCGCCCCGGCCGCCGGCGGCAGGGGCGCGGGCCGACGCTCGGCATCGCGTTCCGCGTCGGCGACCGCCGGCACCGCCTCGCGGCGAACCACGGCGACCGCCACCGCCCGCTCCGCTGCCGGGACGACGGCGCGCGGCACGACGACGCGGAGCACCGCGGGCTCCGCGACGCGCGCCACCGGCTCCTCGAAGAGCGCCGCAGCCCCGGGCGCCGGCGGGGCCGGGGCGAAGGGACGCTCAGCGGCCGGCGGCTCCGGTCGCGGTGGCCCCAACGGCCCGACGCGTGGCACCTATCTGCGCCGTCGGCTGGTCGTCCTGCTGATCGCCGCGGCCGTGATCGCCGCCATCACATTCGGGGTGACCAGGTTCCTGCTGCCTGCGCTCTCCGCCGGGGACCCACCGACCACGGTCGAGACCTCCGCCGGGGGCGCCGAGCCCACCCCGACGGACGGCGCCACCGACGCGGCCACCGGCGCCCCCGACGAGGACGCCCTGTCCAACCCGGTCAGCTGTGTCCCGGCGGCAGTCGGGCTGACCCTGACCCCCGCGGCCGCGAGCACGGCGGCCGGTTCCGGACTCGGGGTTGCCGTCGAGATCGTCAATGCCGGCCAGGTCGCCTGCCTGCTGGACGTCGGCGCCGGTGCACTGACGCTGGAGGTCTACTCCGGCGAGGACCGGGTCTGGTCCACCCAGGACTGCCCGGTCGCCGCGGCCGAGCTGCCGGTGCTGCTGGACACCGGCGCCGCCCAGTCGGCCTCGTTCACCTGGCCCGGCACCCGCAGTGCGGCCGGCTGCCCGGGCGGGCAGCCCGTCGCCGGCGCCGGTACCTACCGGCTCGTGCTGGGGCTGACCACCGACGGTGGTCCGGTCACGACCGAGCAGGCCTTCACCGTCTCGTGAGCCGAACTGCACTCGACCGAGCGCGCACGGCGGGCTGGGCGTGCGCCGTCGAGGGTCGCTGACGCGCTGGTCCGACCGTCAACGGGGCGATTCCGACGCACTGGGTGCCTCGGAATCGCCCCAGAACACGTCCGGGGAGCGACAGTGCTCAGACGAAGCGCTCGAGCAATGAGGACTCCGCCTGCCGGGACAGTCCCTCGCGCACGGCCCTGGCGCGCTGGGTACCGACGCCGTCGACCACCTCGAGGTCGTCGATCGTGGCCGAGAGCATCCGCTGCAGGGATCCGAAGTGCTCCACCAGGGACGTCACCACGGACATCGGCAGCCTCGGCACCTTGGTCAGCATCCGGAAGCCCCGGGGCGCGATCGCCGAGTCCAGCGACTCGCCCTGGCGGCCGCCCACGCCGAGCACCCGGGAGATCTGGGTGAGGTCGATCAACTGGGTCGAGTCCAGTTCCGCGAGTGAGCCGAGCACGTCGTCGAGGGTGCGGGCGCTGCGCACGTCCAGGTAGTCGCGGACCACCAGCTCCAGGTCCGGCCCGATGCCACCGATGAGCTCGTCGAACTGGAGCGCCAGCAGGCGTCCGTTCGTGCCGAGCTCCACCACGTAGTCGGAGATCTCGGCCGAGATCCGGCGCACCATCTCCAGCCGCTGCACCACGGCCGCGACGTCCCGAACGGTGACGAGGTCCTCGATCTCGAGGGCGGAGAGGGTGCCGGACACCTCGTCCAGGCGGGACTTGTACCGCTCGAGGGTGGCCAGTGCCTGGTTCGCGCGGGACAGGATCACGTCCGAGTCCTCGAGCACGTACCGGTGCGCCCCGACGTAGAGCGCGACGATCCGCATCGACTGGCTCACCGAGATCACCGGGTAACCGGTCTGCTTCGCCGCTCGCTCCGCGGTGCGGTGCCGGGTACCGGACTCCGTGGTCTCGATCGTGGAGTCCGGCAGCAGCTGCACCGCCGCCCGCACGATCCGGTTGCGGCTGTGGTCCACGACGATGGCGCCGTCCATCTTGGCCAGCTCCCGCAGCCGGGTGGAGGAGAAGTCCACGTCGAGCTCGAACCCGCCGGAGCAGATCTCCTCGACCACCGTGTTGTACCCGAGCACGATCAGGGCGCCGGTGCGCCCCCGCAGGATCCGCTCCAGGCCGTCCCGCAACTCGGTCCCCGGCGCGACGGCGCGCAGGGTCTCCCGGAAGAGTTCGGGCAACGCCACGTCAGCCACTGGGGTCCCCCAACGAGGTTCGAGAATTTCGCTGCCGACGCAGCTCGGCCCAACTCTACGCGAGTCGGATCGGGCGCCGCCGGACGCCGAACTGGGCCGCCGTGATCGCCTGGTGCAGGTCCTCGGCCCGGACCACGTCGATGCCGTCCGGCATGGCGCCCTCGAGGTCCGTCGCAGCGGGGATGATGGCCCGCGAGAACCCCAGCCGGGCCACCTCGGACAGGCGCCGCCGGGTGCCGACGGCGGGGCGCAGGTCCCCGGCGAGGCCCACCTCCCCGATCGCCACCAGGCCGTCAACGAGTTCGAAGTCCTGCCGGGCGCTGACCACCGCGAGTGCGATGGCCAGGTCCGTGGCGGGTTCGAGCGCCCGCGCACCACCGACCGTGGACACGTAGATGTCCATGCCAGCGGTGTCGATGCCCGCCCGGGAGCCGAGCACGGCCAGCGTCATCAGCACCCGCGAGGAGTCCACACCGGCCGTCGTGCGGCGGGCGTTCGGCATCACGGTGCGGTTCGTCAGGGCCTGGATCTCCGTCGGCATCGGGCGGCGCCCGTCCAGCGTGACCGTGACGCAGGTGCCCGGCACCGGGTCCCGCTTGCCGGACAGGAACAGGCCGCTCGGATCCGCCAGCGAATGGATGCCCGTCTCGGTCAGGCTGAAACAGCCGACCTCGTCGGTGGTCCCGTACCGGTTCTTCACCGCGCGGACCATGCGCAGTTCGGAGTGCTTGTCACCCTCGAACTGGCAGACCACGTCCACCAGGTGCTCAAGGACCCGCGGCCCGGCGATCGAGCCGTCCTTGGTCACATGGCCCACCAGCACCACCGGCGTTGCGGTGCGTTTGGCCACGGCGATCAACGCCGCGGCCACCTCCCGAACCTGGGAGACGCCGCCGGCGGAGCCGTCCACCTGCGCGGACGCGATCGTCTGGACGGAGTCGATGACGAGCAGGTCCGGGTCGTTCGCCTCGATGTGCCCGAGCACGGTGCCGAGGTCGGTCTCGGCGGCCAGCAGCAGACCGGGCCGGATCGCGCCGATGCGCTCCGCGCGCAGGCGGACCTGGCTCGCCGACTCCTCGCCGGTGACGTAGAGGACCTTCGAGCCGCCTTCCGCCGCACGGGCCGCCACGTCCAGCAGCAGGGTCGACTTGCCCACGCCGGGCTCGCCCGCGAGCAGCACCACGGCCCCGGGCACGATCCCACCGCCGAGCACGCGGTCGAACTCCCCGACGCCGGTCGGCCGGAACCGGGCCTCCTCGGCGTCGACCTCCGCGATCGGCTGCGCCGGGCTCCGCAGCGGCGCGGAGACGGCCGTGCGCGGACCGGCCGGGGCGGCGCCGGCCTCGACGACTGTGCCCCACGCCTGGCACTCGCCGCACCGGCCCACCCACTTCGCCGTGCTCCAGCCACACTCGGTGCAGCGGTGGACGGGGCGCTGGGCGCGGGCGGTCGAGCTCATGTCCACGACGGTACCGCCGACCTGCGACACCACGCCGAGGCGCGCAGCGGGGTGTGGACGGGCGGGCCGCGGGCGCCCATCCCAAGGTCACTGGACGGCGGACGTCAATCGCATGACGTTGTCGAGCCACCGTTGCGTCAGCGGGCGCTTCTTCCACTCCGCGAGGGTCAGCTCGCGGCAGACCGAGCGGTAGGAGTCCTCGACCTCGCGCATCTTCGCCACGAAGGAAGCACCGGTGCACATCATAGATACCTCGAAGTCGAGGTTGAACGATCTGATGTCCATGTTGCTGGAGCCGATGACGGCCGTGTGGTCGTCGACGGAGAAGTGCTTCGAGTGCAGGACGAACGGGTACGGATACATGAAGATCCGGACGCCGGCCTCCAGCAGGTACCGGTAGTAGGAGCACTGGGCGTGACTCACCATCAGCTGCTCGCCCTTCTCGCTGACGAACAGCTCGACGGCGACGCCACGCTGGGCCGCGGTCGTGATGGCGTACAGGAGTGACTCGTCGGGTACGAAGTAGGGGCTGGCGATGGACAGCCGCTCCTGCGCCCCGTAGATCAGCGCATTGAACAGGCGAAGATTGTTCTCGTCCGGGAAGCCCGGCCCGCTCGGCACGATCTGGCAGGTGAGATCACCCTGATCCGCGGGGAACTCCTCGGTCTGGACGTAGTCGCGCAACCGTTCGTGGGTCTCGATGTACCAGTCGGAGGCGAACACGAGGCTGAGGGACTGGACGACGGGGCCCTCGACCCTGGCCGTCAGCTCGCGCCACTTCCGGCCGTTCGCCTCGTGCTTCTTCTTGTGGTAGCTCGCGTCGATGATGTTCTGCGATCCCACGAACCCGGTCCGGCCGTCCACGACCACGATCTTGCGGTGGTTTCGCAGGTCCGGCCGACGCCACTGGCGCTTCAGCGGCTGGATGGGCAGCATCGGGTGCCATTCGATGCCCGCCCGATCGAACGTGGCCAACAACTCCTTGTGGCCGGGCAGGCCGATGGTGGAGAGGTGGTCGAAGAGCACGCGCACCTTCACACCGCGCGCGGCGACCTCCAGCAGGGCCGCGATGAAGGGCTCGCTGGTGGTGTCCCGGCAGATCATGAAGTACTCGACGTGGACGTAGCGCTCGGCGGTGCGGATCAGGTCCGCCTTCGCCTGGATCGATTCCTCGTAGCCGGCGAACAACTCGGCCGAGTTGTTCTGCACTGCCGGCATCCACGCCAGATGCCGGTTCAGCACCATCACCGGGTCGAGCCAGTCCGGTCGGTCCGGCGAGGCGGGCAGCACGGGGACCCCCGCCAGGCCGGCGCGGATCACCTCCCCTGCCACACGCTGCTCCTCGCGGCGCTTGCTTGGCACGTACGGGCTGCCGATCAGCAGGAACAGCAGCAGGCCGACGCCCGGCAGGAAGAAGATCAACAGCAGCCATGCCATCGCAGAGGACGGGCGCCGCCGCTCCGGGACCAGCCCGAGGGCCACGAGGTTGATCAGGAAGAGCAGCAGGCCGATCAGGAGCGTCGTCATCGGAACACCCCGGGCCGAGCGTCGTCACCAGCCATGAGTTCGTCTCCTCAGTCTTGGCTGATCCTGGCACAACCGCGACCGAAGTTGGCAGATCCCGCGACGAAGTGATCCGGATCGCCCCGCGTGTCGAAGGGCACGCGCCCACCACCGCACCGGGTAACGTCGTTCCTGTTCTTCCGGCGTGGCCTACGCCGAACCTCCTCGGACCGACCCCAGCTCGGTCCACTGCACCGTTGCGCAACCGGAGGCAAAGGGACTCGGTCTCAGGTCGCCGTCGTCAGTCACTCGGACGCCGTGCACCGGGGACCGCTGGGGGGAGCCGGGGCGTGGCATCGGAGTTCACATGACGATCGATCGAGCACTCAAGAGCAAGATCCGGGACCGGGCTGCGCGCACCGGCGAGTCGTACACAGCGGCCCGCCGGCACCTGGTCCGTACCGACGCGGGGCCGGGTACGAGCCGCGCGGAGCAGGAGTCGGACGGACCATCCGTGCGGGTGGCCGTCGCGCAGACGAGGCCACGCGAGGATCCCGGCGACGTCGCCGGCTTCGTTGCAGCCGGCGACGAGGTGGTGTCGCTGATCGATGAGGCCGCGGGGTTGGGTGCGAGCCTCCTGCACCTGCCCGAGGCGGCTCTGTGCTTCCCGTCGAAGCACCTGCTCTCGTCCGTGCCGGGTGAGGTGGCCGAGGCGGACTGGGCGCGGTTCGCCTGGGATGCCCAGGCTGCGGCCCTGTCCCGGATCCGGGCCAGGGCCGCGGAGCGGACCATCTGGGTGGTGGTCGGCGCGGTCACCCGCTCGGCCGCGGATGCCGGGCGTCCGCACCTGAGCCTGCTGGTCATCGACTCGGCCGGCCGGCTCCACGCGAAATATGACGAACGACTGCTGTCCCGGACCAAGGCGGCCTTCCTCTACGCGGCGGGCACCGAACCCATCCTGTTCGAGGTGGACGGCGTCCGGTTCGGGTGCACCTCTGGGCTGGAGATCCTGTTCCCGGAGATCTACGGCGACTATCAGGCCATCGGTGCGGATTGCGTGCTGTACTCCACCGCGGGGCCCGGTGATCCCGGGGCGGACGACACTCTCACCGCCTCGGCGCTCGTCGCGGCCCGCCACGACGGGATGTGGATCAGCTACGCCGTGCACAGTGACAAGGCGCCACACGAGCCGTCGGGTCTCATCGATCCGAACGGGACTTGGCGGGCGCGGTGCGAGGCCGTCGACGCCCCGGCGCTGACGGTCGCCACCGTGACCGCGCGGCCCGAGGACCCGGCGCGGCAGTGGCACCGCTGGACATCGCACGCGTACCGCACCGGCAGGTCCGACGCGCAGGGCTGAGCTCGGGTGGCCCATTAGGCTGTCCCGGACTCACGCGAAGGGACGTCCATGGCCGCGATCGGCAAACTCGCACTGAACCGGCGCACCGTCGGCATCGGCGTGCTCGTGATCGCCGTGGTCGCGGTGATCACGGTGTTCGTGGCGATGCTGCTGTCCGACCGGGCTGACGCCGGTGACCCGTCGGTGACGATCACCACCACGGGGCCGGTGCCCACCCCGGAGGCGGAGCCGATCGCGCGGGACACGGGTACCGCGCTGCTCGCGGCGCTCCCGGACACGGTGCTCGGCTACGCCGTCAGCGCGCAGGTCGCCGACGAGGCGATGGTGACGGCCGGCGCCGTCGAGGGTTGGCAGCTCACCTACACCGGTGCCGACGGTGACGTGACCGTCCGGGTCGGCCAGTGGGGCAGCGCCGAGGAGGCCGCCGCAGCGCTGCCGGACGTGGCCGTCCTCGACGGCGCAGACGTCGTCGAGGACGGTCAGGTCGACGTCGCGGGCGCCGCTGCCGGCACCTTCCAGATCCTTCAGACGCCCGACGGCGCGGGCCGGGCCGTGTGGACGAACGGCACCGTCGGCTTCGTCGTCGATGGTCCGGACGCCGACTCCGTCCGCGCCGTGTACCTGGCGTATCCGCTGTGAGTGCCGCACAACTGCCGAGGAAGGACATCGACGTGCCGATCGAGAACGTGTCAGGGACCGGGGCGGACGTCGCCCTGATCGGCGCCGGCGTGATGGGGGAGGCCGTCCTGGTCTCCCTGATCGATGCCGTCGGGGCCGAGAGGATCCGGATCAGCGACGGTCGGGCCGAGCACGGCGCCGCCGTGGCGCAGCGCCACGGCGTGCGCTGGTGCGCCACGAACACCGAGGCCGTCGACGGCGTCGGTGCCGTGGTCATCGCCGTCAAACCGAAGGACGTGGGCGCCCTCGCGACCGAGATCGACGGGGTGCTGGATGCCGCCGCGCTGGTGGTCTCGATCGCCGCCGGGATCCCGACGGCGTACCTGGAGTCCCGGCTCGGCGGCACCAACCCCGTGGTGCGGGTGATGCCGAACACGCCCGCCACGATCGGGCACGGCGTGAGCGTGCTCAGCGCCGGGACGAGTGCCACCGCGGACCACCTGGACCGCACCGAGCAGCTGCTCGCCGGGACCGGCACGGTGCTGCGGGTGGACGAGGCCTACCAGGACGTGGTCACCGGGATCTCCGGCTCGGGTCCGGCGTACGTCTTCTACCTGATCGACGCCCTCGCCGAGGCAGGGGTCCTGGGCGGGCTCAGCCGGGACGTGGCACTCGACCTGGCCCGGGCGACGGTCGCCGGGTCCGGTGCGATGGCGCTGGCCTCCGGCGAGCACCCGGCGATCCTGCGGGAGCGGGTCTCCTCGCCGGCCGGCACCACGGTCGCGGGCGTGCGCGAACTCGACGAGCGGGGCGTGCGGGCCGCGGTCATCGCGGCCGTGGACGCGGCCCGGGCCCGGTCCGTGGAACTCGGCCGCGACCTGCCCTGACCGGTCCGCAGCACGACCGGACCACCGGCGTCGTCCAGCGGTCGAGCCCGGCGGCACCACCGCCGTCGGCAGTCATGCGCGGTGTGAGTGCTGAAGTGGCAGCAACTACAGCTCTCGAGCGGAACTGGACGGCAGCGGGGGTGCTCAGGGCCGGCGCGCGAACTTCTCCAACAGCACCGTGTCGCCGGACAGGATCAGGGTGTCCTCCGCGTCGATGCGCGTGCTCTCGGTCGCGTACTCGAACGGCTGCCCAGGCGGCTTCACGCCGATCACGGTGACCCCGTACTTCTTTCGGATGTGCGACTCGCCGACCGTGAACCCGTGCGTCTCCTGCGGCGGGCGCATCTTGACGATGGTGAACCCGTCCTCGAGCTCGATGAAGTCCAGCATCCGTCCGGAGACCAGGTGCGCCACCCGGGCGCCGGCGTCGTGCTCGGGGTAGACCACGTGATGCGCGCCGATGCGCTGCAGGATCCGGCCGTGCTCGGCGGAGATCGCCTTCGCCCAGATCAGCGGCGTGCCCAGGTCCACCAGGTTCGCGGTGATCAGCACGCTCGCCTCCAGCGAGGTGCCGACGCCGACCACCGCGATCGGGAAGTCCTTCGCGCCGAGCTGGACCAGGGCGTCGGCGTTCGTGGCGTCGGCCTCCACGAGGGGCAGCCGCCCGCTCCAGGTCTGGATCAGGTCCGGGTCGCGCTCCACGGCCAGTACGTCGCGACCCAGCTCGTCGAGGGTGGCGGCGAGCGAGGCGCCGAAGCGGCCGAGCCCGACCACCAGCACCCCCGCGTCGCTGCCCGGTCGCGCGGCGTTGGCCGTGTTCCCTCGTGCTCTGTTCTCAACCAATGATCGGCCTCTCCTCGGGCATCCGGATGACCCGGCGTCGTTGACGCAGGGCGAGCGCGGCTGCAAGTGTCATTGTCCCGGTCCGGCCCGCGAACATGAGCGCGACCAGCACGTAGTGCGAGGACGTCGGCAGGTCGGCCGTGATCCCGGTACTCAGACCGCACGTCGCGAACGCCGAGATCACCTCGAACAGGATCACGTCCAGGTGCAGGTCCGTCTGGACCAGCAGGGCCAGGGTGGCCAAGCCCACGAACGTGGCGCCGATGAAGGAGACCGCGATCGCCAACCGGACGGTGGTCAGCTCGATCCGGCGCCCGAATGCCTCGATGTCCCGGTCGCCGCGGGCCTCGGCAACGATGGCCAGCAGCATCACCGCGAACGTGGTCACCTTGATCCCGCCGCCGGTCGAGGCGCTGCCCCCGCCGACGAACATCAGCGCGTCCTGCATGAACCAGGTCGCTTCGCGCATCTCGCCGATGTCGACCGTGGAGAACCCGGACGAGCGGGGCGTGATGCCGGCCAGCAGCGACCCGAGGATCCGATCGCCCACCGGGAGGCTGCCGAACGTGGCCGGGTTGGTCCACTCGAAGGCACCGATGAGGACCGCGCCGAGCCCGAACAGCGAGGCGCTGGTGATCAGCGTGAGCTTCGCGTGCAGGGTCCACCGGCGTGGCTGGCGCAGGTGCGTCGCCACGGACAGGATCGCCGGGAAGCCGAGCGAGCCGATGAACGTGCCGACGATGATCGGCAGGCACATCCACCAGTCCCCGACGAAGTCGTACAGGCCGCCGGGGATGATCCCGATCCCGGCGTTGTTGAAGATCGAGACGGCCAGGAACCACCCGTTCCAGGCCGCCGAGCCCAGGCTCTCGCCCAACGCCAGGAACCGGGGGATGAGCGCCAGCGCGAGCACGGCGGTGATGCTCAGCGAGGCGATGATGACCGCCCGGATGAGCGTGCCGACCTCCCCGAGCCGGGTGGTCTTCGTCTCCTGCGCGGCGAGCAGGCGCTGGGTCAGCCCGATCCGGCGGGAGACGGCGAGCCCGAGGATCGAGGCGAGGGTCATCACGCCGAGGCCGCCGACCATGATCGCGAACATGATCACCGCGTGTCCGAAGGAGGACCAGTAGCTGGCCACGTCCACGATCGTCAGGCCGGTGACGCACACGGCCGACGTGGCCATGAACAGGGCATCCATGAACGGTGCCGACTCGCCGCTGGTGGTCGCGATCGGCAGCGACAGCAGCGCAGTGACGACCGCGATCACCCCGAGGAAGACCATCAGGGTCAGGCGCGCGGGCGAGTGCCGGGCGATGGCGTCGACGGCGTCGCGTCCGGCGCGCAGGAACGACGGGATCTCTCGCGCCACCCGCTCTCCTCACCCCTGTCCCGACGATGCGGAGCCTACTGTGCCACCAAAGCGCTGGTGGCGTTACGGTGAACCATGCCCATGCCGCCCGCGTCCGTCGCGCTCGCCTGGAGCTCCGAGCTGCTCGGATACGACTTCGGCGTCGGGCACCCGATGGCGCCCGCCCGGTTGCGCCTCACGATGGACCTGATCCGCGCGCTCGGCCTCCTGGACACGCCGGGGCTGCGCATGGTCGAGACCACCGAGGCCAGCGACGAGCTGCTCGCGACCGTGCACGACCGGGACTTCATCGCCGCGGTGCGCGCAGGTGGCGACGGCTTCCGCGACCCGGTCCGCGGCCTCGGCACCACCGACAACCCGGTGTTCCCGAGGGTGCACGAGGCATCCGCGCGGATCGTCGGCGCCACCGTGGCCGGCGCCGAGGAGGTCTGGTCGGGCCGGTCCCGGCATGCGGTCAGCCTCGCCGGCGGCATGCATCACGCGATGGCGGCCGCGGCGTCCGGGTTCTGCATCTACAACGACGTCGCGGCGGCGATCCAGTGGCTGCTGGAGCACGGCTGCGACCGGGTCCTGTACGTCGACGTCGACGCCCACCACGGCGACGGCGTGGAGCGGGCCTTCTGGGACGACCCACGGGTGGTCACCGTCTCGGTGCACCAGAGCGGGGAGTCGCTGTTCCCCGGGACCGGCTTCGCCCAGGACGTCGGTGGGCCGAACGCCCGCGGCTGCGCGGTGAACGTGCCACTGCCCGCGCACACCTCGGACATCCCCTGGCTGCGCGCCATCGAGGCGGTGGTGGCGCCGCTCGCCGAGGAGTTCGCCCCACAGGTCATCGTCAGCCAGCACGGCTGCGACACCCACCGTCGGGACCCGCTGACCACCATGGACATCTCGATGGACGGGCTGCGCGCGGCGGCGGTGCTCATCGCAGAACTGGCCGAGCGTCATGCCGGGGGCCGCTGGCTCGCGACCGGCGGCGGCGGCTACGACATCCTCTCCACGGTGCCACGGGCCTGGGCCCACCTCGTCGCGGTGAGCGCCGGCGTGGACCTGCCGGGATCGACACCCGTGCCGGCGTCCTGGCGCGAGGAGGTCGCCGCGCTCGGTGACCTGGACGCGCCGCAGACGATGGGCGACGGCGTGGATGTGACGTTCCGGACCTGGGTGGATGGGTTCGACCCGGACGATCCGGTCGACCGGGCAATCATGACGACGCGTCGCAGCGTGTTCCCGTGGCACGGGCTCGACCCGCTCACGGCATGAATTCGGTCATTGGATTCCCGAACGGGTCCCTGACCCTCTAGGATTCACTCCTGTGTCGGTGCGCGGGCCTTTCGACGTGTTCACCGGCACGCATGAGCGTGGCTGTGTCCGCCGACGGGCACCGGAACCGGGGAGAGGTGAGGCACATGGCTGAGGCCGAGGCGCCGCGCTTCCTCACCGTGGCCGAGGTCGCCGAGTTGGCCCGGGTCTCCCGGATGACCGTGTACCGGATGGTGCACGCGGGCGAACTCCCCGCGATCCGGGTCGGCAAGTCCTATCGTGTGCCCCAGGCGGCCGTGCAGGAGATGCTCTCCGACGGTCTCGGCTCCTGGGAGGGGACCGGAACCGGGCGCTGACCGGGTCCGGGTAAGATACCGGGAAGATGTAGTACTGGTCTGTTTCAGTGCGTGCGCCCCGACCGGGTCGGCGTCGGCTAGCACCCCGTCGTAAGTTCTCTGTTCATCGGTGAGTCTCCGTCGAGATTCGGCCGGAGCCGCACGGCTTCCGTCCGGCTCGCGACGGGCCTCATCCCAGCCGTAGTGAGGTCCCATGGGTTCTGTCATCAAGAAGCGTCGCAAGCGGATGGCGAAGAAGAAGCACCGCAAACTGCTTCGCAAGACGCGTCACCAGCGTCGCAACAAGAAGTAGCCTTCGCGGGCGTTCCGCCCGCCGGCGCTGGGTGCTCTCATGCGCCCGGCCCTTGCCGAGACCGGACCCTTCGACCGGAACCGGACCCGCCGTGGTCCTGTTCCGGGCCGGGCGTCCGGTTTCGTGCGTTCCGGGGGCGGGCCTCGCGCGGGTGCGCTGCCGACTGCTCGTCGGCGAAACTGCCCGACGGCGGACGTTCAGCCGCGCAGGCGCCGCACCACGGCGCGGGCCGCCACCGCGGTCACCCACACCGCACCGGCCCACGAGGCGGTCCGGACCCCGCGACGCACGTCCCGCCGTCGACGGCGGAAGTCCCGGACCTGCCAGCCGCGCTCGGCGGCGTACCGCCGCAGTCGCGCGTCGGGATTGATCGCGAACGGGTGCCCGACGAGGCCCAGCAGGGGCGCGTCGTTCACCGAGTCGCCGTAGGCCGACGACCGGGCCAGGTCCAGCCCCTGGTCCGCGGCGATCCCGCGCGCGCCGTCGGCCTTGCGCTCGCCGTGCATCATGTGCCCGACCAGCCGGCCGGTGTAGAAGCCGTCGCGCGATTCCGCGACCGTGGCGAGCGCCCCGGTCGCGCCCAGCCGGCGGGCGACCAGGTCGCCGAGCTCGCGTGGCCCGGCGGTGATGATCCACACCTGGTCACCGGCCCGCAGGTGCGCCTCGATGAGTTCCCGGGTGCCGGGGAAGACCCGGTCCGCGAGCACCTCGTCGTAGACCTCGTCGGCGATGGCCGCGACCTCGGCGACCGAGTGCCCCTGGATCAGGCCGAGGGCGCGCCCCCGCAGTTCGTCGATGGCGCTGAGGCGTTCCCCGAAGGTCAGGTAGTAGACCGAGTGGAGCCCGAAGTAGACGATGTCCCGGCGACGGAAGAAGCCCCGCTGGTACAGCCGACGGGCCAGGTGGTACGCGGACGCGCCCCGGATGATCGTGTTGTCGACGTCGAAGAACGCGGCGGCCCGGATGGGCTCGCTATCCGGCGACTGGTCGGCTGACACCACTTCACTGTAGTCACCGATGCCCGCAACCGGCCGCGGCCGGCCGGCACCGTCGAGTGCGTCGGGCGCGCCTTCCGCGTGCCGGTCGGCGCCCGTGGGCCGGGTGGTCGATACGATGTCCCGCATGGCCGAGACGGGCACGACCGACGGCGCTACGCCGCGGGTCACGTTGTTCAGCAGGCGTGAATGTCACCTCTGTGAGACCGCCCGGCGCGCGGTGCGCGCGGTCTGTGAGCCCGACGGCGTCGCGTGGGCCGAGGTGGACATCGACGCCGACCCCGGGTTGCAGGAGCGCTACGGCGAGCTGGTTCCCGTGGTCACGGTCGATGGCGTGCAGGTCGGGTACTGGCGCATCGACCCGGAGCGGATCCGCAAGGCGCTGCACTGACTCATTGCGGCGATTCCTGGCACGAACGACGACGGAGCGCAGCCCGATCGGGCTGCGCTCCGTCGTCAGTGTTCGACAACTCGGGGACGGTGCCCCGGCGTGCGGGTGATCAGGCGTCGACCGACGCGAGCTCCTTGACGGCCTCGACCTCGATCGAGAGCTTGACCTTGTCGCCGACCAGCAGTCCGCCACCCTCGAGGGCGACGTTCCAGGTCAGGCCGAACTCCTTGCGGGAGATCTCGGTGCTGGCGGAGAAGCCCACCTTGTCGGCGCCGCTGGCGTCGGCAAGCGCGCCGTTGAACTCGACATCGAGGGTGACCGGCTTGGTCACGCCGTTCACGGTGAGGTCGCCGATCAGGGCGAACTCCTCGCCGGAGCCCTCGACGGAGGTGGACACGAAGGTCCACTCGGGCTTGGTCGCCGCGTCCCAGAAGTCGGCGCTGGTCAGGTGACCGTCGCGGCCCTCGTTGCCGGTGTGCACGGAGCCGGCGGCGATGGTCACGGTCGCGGCGGAGTCCGCGAAGTTCTCGGCCACGGTGAAAGAGCCGGAGAACTCGGTGAAGCGGCCCTTGACCTTGGCGATGCCGGAGTGGCGGACCTGGAAACCGACCTCGCTGTGGCTGGCGTCGATGACGTAGGTGCCGGCGGGGATGACGTTGCTCATACTGGGTGCTCCTCGGGGTGGGGTCGAATTGGTTGAACGAGTAGTTGAACGTTGTAGTAATGAGAATGCCGGACACCTAGGCTGATGTCAAGGGGTGATTCCGCGCAGCAGCCTCGGCAGCGAACAGGAGCAGGAGCAGGTCCCATGACACAGACGCCCATCGACTTATCGAGCGAGGCGCCGCCAGGCGCCCCGGTGCCCTGGCTCGACGCCGAACAGCAGGTCGCCTGGCGCGCGCTGCTGACCGGCACGTCAGTCCTCTTCGACGCGCTCGGCCGTGATCTCGAACACGGTGCCGGCCTGAGCCTGAACGAGTACGAGGTGCTGGTGCGGCTCTCCGAGGCGCCCGGCCGCGTCTTGCGGATGTCGGTCCTCGCGGAGGAACTCGTGCACTCGCGCTCGCGGCTGACCCACACGGTCAGCCGGATGGAGCGCGCCGGCCTGGTGTCCCGCTGCAGCAGTGCCCAGGACGGACGTGGCGTGGACTGCATGCTCACCGACGCGGGCATGGCTCAGCTGGAGGCCGCGGCACCGGTGCACGTGGCCTCGGTCCGACGACGGCTGGTGGACGTCCTCAGCAGGGACCAGCTCCTGGCCCTCGGTGCGGCGTTCAGCCAGATCGACGAGGGGGTCCGGTCCCACGCGGGCTGAGGCCTGTGCATGGCATCGGCGAAAACTTTGCGAGACTGGGACCATGTCGCGTACCACCGTCCACCTGCTGCGTCATGGTGAGGTCCACAACCCCGATCGCGTCCTGTACGGGCGCATCCCGGGCTACGGGCTCTCCGAGCGCGGTCACCGGATGGCCGAGCGGATCGCGGACACCTTCACCGCGCGCGGTGCGGACCTGGTGCACCTGGTCGCCTCGCCGCTGCAGCGGGCCCAGGAGACCGCCGCCCCGCTGGCGGCCGCGTTCGACCTGCCGGTGCGCACGGACGAGCGGGTGATCGAGGCCGAGAACTTCTTCGAGGGTTCGACCGTCGGCAAGAACCCGGCGGAACTGCTGAACCCCGCGCACTGGGCCAAGCTCGTCAACCCGATGCGGCCGTCCTGGGGCGAGCCCTACGCCGAGCAGGCCGCGCGGATGTACGCGGCGATCCGGGACGCCCGCGCCGCGGCCGACGGTCACGAAGCCGTGATCGTGTCCCATCAGCTGCCGATCTGGGTGGCCCGCAGCACGATCCTCGGCCGGTCCATGCTGCACGACCCGCGCCGCCGCCGCCTGACCCTGGCGTCGCTGACCACGCTGACGTTCGAGCGCGGCACGCTGCTCGCGGTCGACTACACCGAGCCGTGCGCGGACCTGTTGCCCGATGCGACGACGGCGGTGCTTCCGTGACGCGGGTCCGTCCGGCTGGTCGTGCCGTGGGCAGGGCGCGGCTCACCGCGCTGGGTCTGCTTGCCGGGGCCCTGGTGCTCGCCGGCTGCGCGAGCGACCCGACACCGTCGACCGCCGACGACGCGAACCAGGGCTACGTCTCCGGCGACGGCTCGGTACAGTCCTGGGCCCAGTCAGATCGCGGCGACGTCGTCGAGCTGGCAGGACGGTCCTACGCCGAGGAGCCGATCGATATCGCGGACTGGCGCGGCGACGTCGTCGTCGTGAACTTCTGGTACGCCGCCTGCCCGCCGTGCCGTGCCGAGGCACCGGACCTCGCCGCGATCGCGACCGACTACTCCGGTCAGGGCGTGCACCTGCTCGGCGTGAACCACACCGACGACGCCGGCACCGCGCAGTCCTTCGAGCGCCGGTTCGAGCTGCCGTACCCGAGCCTGGACGACGACGACGCGGCGGGCGTCGCCGCGATGCAGGGCGTGGTCCCGCTGACCGCGATGCCGAGCACCGTGGTCCTCGACGCAGAGGGCCGGGTGGCCGCCCGGATCATCGGGATCGCCGACCCGACGATCCTGCGCGGGCTCATCGACGACGAACTCGCCGCCGGCGCATGATCGGCGTGCGCCCGCGGGTCGAGCTGCCATGACCTGGCTCGAGCAGCTCAGCCGGACGTTCGCCGAGACCGTGTTCTCCGGGTCGATGGTGGCGGCGGTCCCCATCGCCCTGCTGGCCGGGTTCGTCTCGTTCGCGTCCCCGTGCGTGCTGCCGCTGGTGCCCGGCTATCTCGGATTCGTGGGCGGCATGGTCGGTGCGGATGCGGGCGGAACCGGGCGCGGCGGCTCGAGTGCCTCGAACGGATCGAGGGCCCGGCTGGTGCTGGGCATCCTCGGGTTCGTCGCCGGCTTCACCCTGGTGTTCGCGGTGATGACCCTGGCGCTGACCTCGGTGGGCATGTACCTGTTCCGGTGGCAGGACGTGATCACCCGGGTGCTCGGTGTGCTGGTGCTGCTGATGGGTCTGGCGTTCCTCGGGGCGGTCCCGTTCCTGCAGCGCGAGCGCCGGTTCCACATGAGCCCGAAGGCCGGGGTGTGGGGCGCGCCCCTGCTCGGCATCGTGTTCGGCCTCGGCTGGGCGCCGTGCATCGGCCCCACCCTCGCCGCCGTGCAGGCGCTCGCGATCGACGGCGGCGACCTGGGCCGGGCGATGACGCTCGTGATCGCCTACTGTCTCGGTCTCGGCCTGCCGTTCGTGCTCGTCGCCCTCGGGCTGAAGTCCTCGGACCGCATGATGAACTTCCTGCGGCGGCACCGGCTCCTGATCATGCGCCTGGGTGGTGGCCTCCTGGTGCTGCTCGGCCTGGCCCTGGTCACCGGCATCTGGTCCGCCCTCGCGAACTGGCTGCAGGGCTTCATCGACGGATTCGTGACGGTGATCTGAGTGGCGACGAGGTACGAACCGGAAGGGCTGGCGACGACCGACGACGCCGCCGACGGGATCGAACCCGCCCCGAAGCGGGCCGGCGGCGGCGGCGCGGGCTCCTCGGGGCCGCGGTCACCCTCGGGCGGCCGGGGGAGCGGTGCGCCCCGCGGCGACGCCGGGCTCGGCGTGCGGGGGTGGTTGCGGTGGACGTGGCGGCAGCTGACCAGCATGCGCGTGGCCCTGCTGCTGTTGTTGCTGCTCGCGGTCGTGGCTCTGCCGGGTGCGTTCTTCCCGCAGCGCACCTCCGACCCGAACGCGGTGCAGCAGTACTTCCTGGACCACCCGGACACGGCGGACCTGCTGGACTCGCTGCACCTGTTCGACGTGTACGCCTCGCCGTGGTTCTCCGCCGTCTACCTGCTGCTGTTCGTCTCCCTGATCGGCTGCATCCTGCCGCGCACCTGGGTGCACCTGAAGAACCTGCGCGCCGAGCCCTCCCGGGTGCCGAGCCGGTTCACCCGGTTCGACGTGCGCGGCCAGGCGCGGGCCGTCGGCACGCCGGAGCAGGTCCGGAGGAGCCTCGACGCTGCCCTCGGGCGCCGGTACCGACGCCGGCTCGCGAGCGAGCGGGGCCGGACCGCCGACGGCGAGGCCAGGACGGCACTGACCATCTCCGCGGAGCGCGGCTTCGGCCGTGAGACCGGCAACCTGGTCTTCCACCTGGCCCTGGTCGGCCTGCTCGTGGTGACGGCGTGGGGCCAGCTGGTGCACTACCGCGGCCAGGTCGTCGTGGTGCAGGGGGACACGTTCGTGAACTCCCCGCTCGACTTCGACTCCTTCGACACCGGCAGCTGGTACGGCGCCGACGCCCAGGAGCCGTTCCGGGTCCGCCTGGACTCGTTCGAGTCCGAGTTCACGGTCGACTCCCAGGCTCGGGACTTCGTGGCCGGGGTGACCCTCACCGAGACCGACGGCGCCACCCGCACCGCGGATGTCCGGGTCAACCACCCGCTGGAGACCAACGACACCCGCATCTACCTCACCGGGAACGGCTTCGCACCACGGTTCACGGTGACCGACGGCAGCGGCGAGGTGGCGTTCTCCGGCGCCGTCCCGTTCCTGCCCACCGCGGACCCGAACTACACCTCCAACGGGGTGGTGATGGTGCCGGACGCGAACGGCGGTGAACGCCAGCTCGGCTTCAACGGGGTCCTGCTGCCCACAGCCACCGCGGACGAGGAGGGCAACCTGATCGGGTCCGCCTACCCCCAGCCCCTGGACCCGGCCGTGGTGCTCAACGTGTGGGTCGGGGACCTCGGCCTGGACAACGGCGTGCCGCAGAACCTCTACCTGCTGGACACCACGAACATGGAGCAGGTCCTGACCACCGCCGAGGACGGGACCGAGGGTCCGGTCCAGGTGGTGCTGCGGCCCGGGGAGTCCGTGGACCTGCCGGACGGGCTCGGCACCATCACCTTCGAGGATCTGCCCCGCTTCGCCGCGTTCGACGTGCGCTACGACCCGTCGATCGTGTGGATGGGGGTGTTCGCCGGACTTGCGTTCGCCGGACTGGTGGCCTCGCTGTTCCTGCCGCGGCGCCGGATCTGGGTGCGCCTGGTGGCAGGCGCCGACGGGGATACAGTGGTCTCCGCGGCGGCGTTGGCCCGCGGCGACGATCCCGGTCTCCAGCGTGAACTGGACCGGGTCCTGGCGGTCCTGGACTCCGATCAGGCCGCAACGTCGAAGGAGGACCGGTGAACAGCGATCTCGGTGACATCAGCACGCTGCTGATCTATGGGGCGATGGCGTCCTACGTGGTCGCGATGATCGCGTTCGCGGTGGATGTCAGCGCGCTCGGCGTCGGTGCACCCAAGGATCGCAGGCGCCGCGCCGCCGGGATCGGCCTGTCGACGATGTGGCTCGGCGCCGGGCTGCAGTTCGTCGGGATCGTGGTGCGCGGCCTCGCCGCCGGGCGGGTGCCGTGGGCGAACATGTACGAGTTCACCCTGATGTTCACGTTCTTCGTCGTGGCCATCTTCCTCGGCCTGCAGACCCGACGGGACGTGCGCTACCTCGGCGTCGCGGTGTCGATGCTCGCGTTCCTGGCGCTGATGCTCGCGGTCAGCGTCCTCTACGTCGAGGCGGACGGGGTCCAGCCCGCCCTGCGCAGCTACTGGCTGGTGATCCACGTGTCCGTGGCGACGCTCGCCACCGGCCTGTCCGGCCTGGCGGCGATCATCTCGATAGCCCAGCTGATCAAGGCGCGCAGCGAGCGCGCGTCGGCCGGCTCCGCCACCATGGCGGCGTCCGGGTCGACGGCGGAGGTCACCTCGGGCGCTGCCGGTGGCGGCACGTCCTCGACGGCGACCGCGGTCGCCGAGACGGCCACGGAGTCCGGCGCTACGTTCGGCTCCAGGATCGTCGGCTCGCTGCCGGCGTCGGCCAACATGGAGCGCCTCGCCTACCGGCTCAACGCCGTCGGGTTCGTGGCCTGGACGTTCACGCTCGTGGCCGGTGCGATCTGGGCCGAGCACGCCTGGGGGCGCCCGTGGGGCTGGGACCCGAAGGAGACCTGGACGTTCGTGATCTGGGTGATCTACGCGGCGTACCTGCACGCCCGGGTCACGACGGGCTGGGCGGCCGAGAAGTTCGCGTACTTCGCGCTGGTCGGGTTCATGGCGGTGCTCGCGAACTTCTACATCGTCAACATCTTCTTCAGCGGCAAGCACTCCTACGCCGGCGTCTGACCAACCCCGCGACAGCACCTCCCGCTCACCGGGGTCGCCCGTGAGGCAGTACCTCATGCCTGAAGAAGTCGGTCCTGGCGTTCTTCGTCGGGCGGGGCGTTCTGTGTGACAGCGGGGGTGCCACCTCACGCGGGAGGCACCGTGGTCGCTAGGCGCGGTCCTCGGTGTCGCCGGGGTTCGAGCCGGTGCGGGGGTCGTCGGGCTGGCTCGGGTCCTTGGGCTTCTTCCGGGGGTGGGGC
>NZ_CACRYJ010000035.1 GCF_902703175.1 Occultella aeris
GGCCACCGACCCCCGGCCCCGGCAAGGCCCTGACCCGGATCGTGTTCGGCCTCTCGCTCGTGACGATCGCCGCGTTGTGGTTGCTCGACTACGTGGGCGGCGTGGCCGTCGGTGGCTGGCTGACCGGCGTGGGCGTCGTGCTGGTCCTGTTCGGGATCGGGGTTCTGATCGCGGGCCTGCTCGGGCGCCGGTCCGGTGTGATCGGCGGCCTCGCGGTCCTGATCGCGCTGGTCGGGGTGCCCTGGGCCGCGGTCGAGGGATCGACGAACTTCGGCGACTTCGACTGGACCGAGTCCGGTAGCTACGGGGACGCACGATGGGTACCCCAGGACGCGACGCAGCTCGAGGGCGGCTTCGACGACATCGCAGGTGGCGAGGTGACCGTCGACCTCACCGAACTCGAGGGCAGCGTCCGGCTCGCCGAACCGGTGCAGCTCGGCCTCGGTGCCGGCCAGCTCAACCTCCGCGTTCCCGAGGGGATGTCGGTACAGATCGAGGCGCAGGTCCTCGGCGAGGTCATCGCCCGGACCAGCGACGGCTGGGAGGGCGGCTTCGCCGACGACCCGCCGAGGCCCATCGAGAACAACCAGTGGCGCACCAGCCCTAGCCGCGGGGTCGTCCTGACCTCTCCCGCCGGCCAGGTCGGCGAGCCCGACCTGACCATCGTGATCGACGCCGGTGTAGGCGAGATCCGGATCATCGAGGAGTCCGCATGACCGAGAACCGCAACCACGCCGAGTCCCCGGCCGAGCCCGGGACGCCCACGGCGGCGCTCGGATCGACCGGATCGGACACCGCGGACCACAACCGCCCGAGCATCATGGAGGCCGCGAACATGCTGGAAGCCGAGACGAGGACGGCACCCGAGACGTCCGATGCCGGGACGCCGTCCTGGTACGAGGAGTCCCTTCGGGACGAGGCCGCGCTGAGGTCCGAGCCGACCACGGTGCCGGCACCGTCCGTCGCATCGCAGCCGCCGGCCGCCGGGTACTCGCCCGGCGCCCCGGCGCCGCGGGAGCGGACCCGGGTGGGCACCATCGTGTGGGGGCTCGTGCTCGTCCTGCTCGGCGTCGCGGTGGTCGCGATCGGGCTCGGGTTCGAGCTCGACCTCGAGGTCTTCCTCATCGGCCTGCTCGGCATAGCCGGAGTCGGCCTGCTGGTCGGCACCGCGATCTCGGCGCTGCGCGGGCGCTGACGCGCTGGTCCGACCGTCAACGGGGCGATTCCGACGCACTGGGTGCCTCGGAATCGCCCCAGAACACGTCCGGGGAGCGACAGTTCAGATCAGCCGTCGGGCGCGGGCGTAGAGCTCGTCCGCGCGGGCCAGCACCTCGGTCCAGCCCACCGCCGGCGCCACCCGCGCGTTGTGCTCACGGATCCGCACCAGCAGGTGCGGGTCCGTGGCCAGTTCCACGAGCGCCTCGGTGAGTCCGGCGTCCCCGGTGCGCAACAACCCGTCGATGCCGTCCGTGACGAACTCACCGATGCCGGTGCCGGCGTTCGCGACCACGGCGAGCCCGGCGGCACGGGCCTCCAGGGGCGCGATCCCGAACGCCTCGAGCCGGGCCGGGGCGACGAACACGTCCTGGTCCCGGTAGAGCGTCGGGAGCACGTCCCGTGGCACCCGGCCCAGCAGTGTGACCACGTCCTCGAGCCCGGCGGCGGCGATCTCGGCCCGGACGGCCGCCTCGGCGGGTCCGCTGCCGGCGATGCTCAGCCGGATCCTCGGCCGCCCACGCTCGTCGCGCCCCAACCGCTCGGCCGCGGCGCCGACGAGCTGCACGAGCGGGACGGCGCGCTTGCGGGGTGCGAGCCGCTGGGTCGCCACGACCCGTAGCAGCCCCGGCTCGGACGCGGCGACCGGGGTGGCCGCGGCGGCCCGCCAGGGCATCAGGTCCAGGCCGTTCGGAAGCACGGTGACGTCGTCGCGGCGCAGCGCGTGCGCCACCCGCTCGGCGGCCACCGTGCTGACCGCGCTCGGCGCGAGCCGGGCCTCGTCCCAGCCGCCGGCGCGGGCGCCGAGGCGGACCGCCGGCTCAACGCCGTCGAGCATGCAGTGCCAGGTGATGGCCAGCGGCAGGCCGAGCTCGCGAGCCGCGCGGGCGCCGTCGAACGCGAACGGGCTGACCACGCCCGCGTGCACGTGCACCACGTCCGGCTGCAGGATCTCCAGCGCCCGGCGCACCAGCGCGCGCCCGTTCGGGTGGACCGGCAGCCCGAACGTGACCGGCGAGGCGATCCGGTGCACCCGCACCCCGTGCGCCTGGGTGGTGGTGGTCCGGTAGCGGCTGCGGCCACCTTCGAGCACCTCGACGGCGTCCGCGGCCAACGCCGTCGCGGTCAGCACGTGCACCGCGTGCCCGGCGGCGCCCTGGTGGGTGGCGAGATCCTCGACCTGGGACTCGATGCCGCCGACGCGCGGCGCGTAGCAATCGGAGACGTGGACGATCCGCACGCCCCACTGTAACCAGCGCCGCCCGCGCAGGCCCGGAGACACGGCCTCGCGCGCCAGGGCTGGCAATCGGGATCGTCACGAGTTATCTTGACATCGAGATAACTCTCTTGACGTCGAGAGATCGGACAGCGATGACCACCTGGGACCCGGCCACCTACCTCGCCTACGCCGACGAGCGCTCGCGCCCGTTCCTCGACCTGCTCGCCCGGGTCGACGGCGACGCGGCCACCATCACCGACCTCGGCTGCGGCCCGGGCCACCTGATGGCCCCGTTGCGGGCACGCTGGCCGCACGCGGCGATCGTGGGCGTGGACTCCAGTCCCGAGATGATCGAGCGGGCGCGCGCCGAGCACGCCGCCGACGGCGTCACGTACGTGTGCGCCGACCTCACCTCGTGGGAGCCGGCTACTCCCGTGGACCTGCTCGTCTCGAACGCGACGCTGCAGTGGGTGCCGGGCCACCTCGAGGTCCTCCCCCGGCTCGCGGGCGCCGTCGCGCCCGGCGGCACGCTGGCGTTCTCGGTGCCGGGCAATTTCGGCGAGCCGAGCCACGTGCTGCTGCGGGACCTCGCGGGGCGAGCGCCCTACGCGGCGCACACGGACGCCGTCGTCCACCCCTCGTCACACGACGGCGCCACCTACCTGGCGGCGCTGGCGGCGGCCGGGTGGCGGGTGGACGCCTGGGAGACCACCTACCTGCATGTGCTCGACGGCGAGGATCCGGTGCTGCGGTGGATCCTCGGCACCGGTGCGCGCCCGGTGGTCCAGGCCCTGCCCGAGGACCTGCGCGGGCGGTTCATCGCCGAGTACGGGGCACTCTTGCGCCGAGCCTATCCAGCCGACCCGGCCCGCCCGCACGGCACGGTGCTCCCGTTCCGGCGTGTGTTCGTGGTTGCCACTCGCGCTGAGGCAGACCCTCCCGCCTGACCCAGAATGGTCTGCGCTACTACCTCGGGCGCCGGGTTCTGCGCGACGGCGCCAGGTACTGGCTCACGCCCTCACTCCCACTCGATGGTGCCCGGCGGCTTGCTGGTCACGTCCAGCACCACCCGGTTCACCTCCGCCACCTCGTTCGTGATCCGGGTCGAGATCTTCGCCAGCACGTCGTACGGGAGCCGGGTCCAGTCCGCGGTCATGGCGTCCTCGGAGGACACCGGCCGGAGCACGATCGGGTGGCCGTAGGTGCGTCCGTCGCCCTGGACGCCCACCGAGCGCACGTCCGCCAGGAGCACCACGGGGCATTGCCAGATCTCGCGGTCCAGGCCGGCTGCGGTGAGTTCCTCCCGCGCGATCGCGTCCGCCGTGCGCAGCGTCTCCAGGCGCTCCGCTGTGATGTCCCCGACGATCCGGATGCCCAGGCCGGGGCCCGGGAACGGCTGACGCCAGACGATCGTCCCGGGCACCCCGAGCTCCAGGCCGACCGCGCGCACCTCGTCCTTGAACAGGGCCCGCAGCGGCTCGATCAGCGAGAACTGCAGGTCATCGGGCAGCCCGCCGACGTTGTGGTGTGACTTGATGTTCGCGGCGCCCTCGCCGCCACCGGACTCGACCACGTCCGGGTAGAGGGTGCCCTGCACGAGGAACTTCACGTCCTCGCCGTGCGCGCCGGCCTCGGCGACCACCTCGCGGGCGGCGTCCTCGAACACCCGGATGAACTCCCGGCCGATGATCTTGCGCTTGGTCTCCGGGTCGCTGACGCCCGCGAGCGCGTCCAGGAACCGCTGCTTGGCGTCGACGACCTTGAGCCGGACCCCGGTCGAGGCCACGAAGTCGGTCTCGACCTGCTCGGCCTCACCGGCGCGCAGGAGCCCGTGGTCGACGAACACACAGGTGAGCTGGTCGCCGATCGCGCGCTGCACGAGCGCCGCGGCCACCGAGGAGTCCACACCGCCGGAGAGCCCGCAGATCACCCGCGCGTCGCCGACCTGCTCGCGGATCGCGGCCACCTGGTCCGCGATCACGTTGCCGGGCGTCCAGTCCCCGGCCAGTCCGGCGCCGTCGTAGAGGAAGTTCTCGAGGGCCTTCTGGCCGAACTCGGAGTGCTTGACCTCGGGGTGCCACTGCACCCCGTAGAGCCCGCGGGTCCGGTCCTCGAACGCCGCGACCGGCGATCCCGGGGAGGTCGCGAGCACGTCGAAGCCGGCCGGCGCCGCATGCACCGCGTCCCCGTGCGACATCCACGTGGTCTGCTCCGTGGGTGACCCGGCCAGCAGGGTGCCCTCGGAGTCGACCCGCACGGGAGTGCCGCCGTACTCGCGCGCCCCGGTGTGGGCGACGGTGCCGCCGAGCGCGGCGGCCATCGCCTGGAAGCCGTAGCAGATCCCGAACACGGGCACGCCGGCGTCGAACAGCGCGGCGTCCACCGCCGGGGCGCCGTCGGCGTACACCGACGCGGGTCCGCCGGAGAGCACGATCGCGGCCGGGTCCTTGGCCAGGATCGCGTCCACGCTCATGGTGTGCGGGACGATCTCGGAGTAGACCTTCGCCTCGCGCACCCGGCGGGCGATCAGCTGGGCGTACTGGGCCCCGAAGTCGACGACGAGGACGGGCCGGTGCGGGGTGGGGGCGCTCACAGCACCCAAGGATACGACCCGGTCAGGGCGTCTCGGCGCGCGCGGCCAGCGTCTCGTCCATCCAGTCGCGGGCCTTGCCCTCCATGACGAACGACAGCACCGGCACCACGCCACCGGCGATCAGCGCGGCGATCCGGCCGAAGCTCCAGCGCATCCGGCTCCACAGGTCGAACACGGTCACCGCATACACCACGTAGATCCAGCCGTGCACGAACGCGATCCAGGAGCCGATCACCGGGTTCGCGCTGCCGGTCGCGTCGACGCCGTTCACCTGCACGATGTACTTGAGCACCATCTCCAGGCAGAGCAGCAGGAGCATGCCACCGGTGACGAACGCCATGATCCGGTAGCGGGTGAACGCGCCGCGGTCCTTCATGTCCCGGGCGTCGGCGTTGGTCGCATTCGTGTCCGTCATGGGGCCATTGTCGCCCGTCTCGCGGTGTGCGGGGAAACGCGCTGGCCGGGCCCGACGGCGGTCGGCGCCAGCACCGGTCGGTAGCCTGTGCGCGGAGAGGGGTGGGTGATGACCCGACGGCGGTGGCTGCTCGTGGCGGCAGTGCTCGCCGTGGTGGTCGTGATCGTGGTGCTCGCGACCCGTGCTGGTGGTGCGTCCGCCGAGCGGGCGGAGTCGATCACACAGTGGGACGCCGACCTGCGGTCGTGGGAGCAGGAGCGGCTCGCGCAGTTCGGGCCCGACGGCGTCCTGGTGCCGACGGCGCAACCGCTGGCTGCCGTGGTGCTCGGGTTCGCGGACGCCCCGGTGCTGGCCGGCCAGGAGCCCAGCGAGTCGCTCGATGCGGTGAACGCGGCCTGCACGGCGCAGACGTCCTTCCCGGAGGCGGTGCGGGGCGTGCCGGCGCCGCCGGCCGCACCGCCCGGTCTGGACCTCGAGCACCCGGACGCGCAGGAGGTCGTGGCCCGGTTCGAGGCGGACCGGGCGGCCCTGGCCGCGTTCGCTGGCGCCGTCGGCACGGACGAGCCGCAGGTGCGGCAGTTCTGCGGCACCTACCCGGTGCTGGTCGCCGCGCATGCGAACGCGGCCACGACCGGCCCGGCCGAGGCGAACCTCCAGCTCGCGGACGCGCTCGCGACGCAGTGCTACCTGCCCGGTTGGGAGCCGGTGTGCGCGGCCGGCGCCGACTCGGCGCGGGACGTGGCCGCGGCTCAGGGCGGTGGTGACGAGGTCGCGACCGACGCAGCCGCAGCGGCAGCCGACGTCGCGCACGCGCAGGCCGCGACCGCCGTCGGGATCGGTGCCGACCGGACCGCTACGGCGGCCGAGCTGATCGCGGTACTGACGACCTGGGACGCCGATACGAGCGCCGCCACCACGGCGTTCACGGCCGCGCTCGGCGACTGAACCGGGGCCGCGGCGCCGCAGTGGCACACACCACTGAAATCAGTTGGATCGGCGCGGGTGCGAGGCATACCGTTGCCTCTCGTGCGTCCACTCCCCGAGGCCGATCCCGGCCACCCTCCGCTGACCTCCGCCGGCGCCTTCATGTGGTGGCAGACGAAGCGCCAGTGGGGCGTGCTCGTCGCCGCCGTCATCGTCGGCATCATCGGGGCCGTCTGCCAGGCTGCGGTGCCGTTCGTGCTCGGCCGCGCCATCGACGGCGGCCTCGAGCACGGCCTGTCGCCGTCGCTGCTGCGGTGGTGCCTGATCCTCGCCGGCATCGGCGCGGTCTCGTTGTTCACCGGGGCGTTCGGGCACCGGCTCGACGTGGTCAACTGGCTGCGCGCGTCCCTGAACACGAGCCAACTCATCGGCCACCATGTCGCCAGCACCGGCTCGGCGATCACCCGGGAGCTGCCCACCGGCGAGGTGGTCGCCACGGTCGCCTCGGACGCGCTGCGCCTCGGTGAGATCTACGCCCAGGCGGCCCGTCTGCTCGGCGGGATCGTCACGTACATCCTGGTCGCCTTCGTGCTGCTGCAGAGCTCGGTCTCGCTCGGCGTGGCCGTGCTCATCGGTCTGCCCGTGGTCGCCGCGGTCCTCGCGCTGCTGGTCCGCCCTCTGCAGCGCCGCCAGGCGATCCAGCGCGAGGCCGCCGGTCGGCTGACCACGCTCGGCGCGGACACCGTGTCCGGGCTTCGGATCCTGCGCGGCATCGGCGGCGAGGAGGTCTTCGCGGGCCGCTACCGCGAGCAGTCCCAGAAGGTCCGGGCCGCGGGCACCGCCGTCGCGCAGACGCAGTCCACCCTGGACGCCCTGCAGACGCTGCTGCCCGGGCTGTTCCTCGCCGGGGTGGTCTGGTACGGCGCCCACCTGGCGCTCGCCGGGGAGATCACGCCCGGTCAGCTCGTCACGTTCTACGGCTACGCCGCGTACCTCACTCAGCCGTTGCGTGCCGCGACCCAGGCCGTCCAGTCCGGAACCCGGGCGGTGGTCGCGAGCCGCAAGATCATCAAGGTCCTCCAGGTCACCCACGACGTCCCGGACACCGGCACCGAGGCGGCCCCGCCCGCCGGGTCCGAACTGGTGGACTCCGACTCCGGCCTGGTCGCCCACCCGGGGCAGCTCCTCGCCGTGGTGAGCGCGGACCCGGACGCCTCCGCCGAGATCCTGGCCCGGATGGCCCGGCAGCACGACCGAGTCGGTGCCGCCGATAACGCCGAGGGTGCGCAGGAGACCGGCGAGGTGCGCTGGGGCGAACGGCTCCTCACCGACGTGCCGCTGGCACAGGTGCGCGAGCGGATCGTGCTCAGTGAGGCCACCCCGGCCCTGTTCACCGGTCCCCTGACCGAGGAGCTCGACACTCGCGAGCGCGCGGACCGCGCCGACCTCGAGTCCGCGCTCGCGACGTCCGACGCCGGTGACGTCCTCGACTCCATCCCCGAGGGCCTCGACGGCACGATGACCGAGAAGGGCCGGTCCCTGTCCGGCGGGCAGCGCCAGCGCGTCTCGCTGGCCCGGGCGCTGCTCACCGAGGCCGAGATCCTGCTCCTGGTGGAGCCGACCAGCGCCGTGGACGCGCACACGGAGGCTCGGATCGCGGCGAACCTGACCCGCGCCCGCGCCGGCCGCACCACCGTGGTGGTCTCGGCCAGCCCGCTCGTGCTCGACCAGGTCGACGACGTCGCGTTCGTCGCCGACGGCCGGGTCGAGGTCCGCGGCGGACACCGCGACCTGCTCGAGATGGCCGAGGCCGGGCACCCCGGTGCGCTCGCCTACCGCAACGTCGTCAGCCGCGCCACGGCAGAACAGGAGGTGGCCCGATGAAGCTTCCCATCGCGGATACCGCAACCATGCGCGCCATGACCGGCGACCTGCTGCGCCGCTACCGCGGCGAGCTGACCGGCGTCGTCGGGCTGCACACCCTGTCCGCCGTCGCGGGTCTGCTCGGGCCGTGGCTGCTCGGGATGATGGTCGACGGTGTGATCGGCGGCACCACCGCCGGTGCGCTGAACACCATGGTCGCCATCCTCGTGGCGGCGGTCCTCGCCCAGACCGTGCTCACCAAGTTCGCGCAGCGCTCCTCGATGCTGCTCGGCGAGAAGGTGTTCGCCGGGCTGCGCGAGGAGTTCATCTCGCACGTCACGACGCTCCCGCTGTCCACCGTGGAGCGCGCCGGGACCGGGGATCTGGTGGCGCGCACCACGAACGACATCGACCGCGTCCAGCACACGGTGCGGTTCGGCGTGCCCCGCGTGCTCGTCTGCATCATCACGATCGTGCTGACGGTGGTCGCGGCGGTCATGGCGAACTGGCTCGTCGCCCTGGCGATGTTCGCCGGTGCCCCGATCCTGATCGTGGTGACCCGGTGGTACCTGCGCCGGGCCACGAAGGGGTACCTGCGCGAGTCCGCGTCCTACGCCCGGATCAACGGCACCATCACCGAGTCGGTCGAGGGTGCCAGCACCGTGGACGCGTTGTCCCTTGGCCGGCGGCGCCGCAAGCGGATCGACGCCGACATCGCCGAGGCGTTCGGCGCCGAGAAGTACACGCTGTACCTGCGCACGGTGCTGTTCCCGGGTCTGGACGCGGCCTTCATCCTGCCGATCATCGCCGTGCTGCTCTGGGGCGCGTACCTGATCTCGACCGGTCAGGCCGGCGTCGGTGCCGTGACCACGATCGCCCTGTATGCGGTGCAGGTGATGGGCCCGGTCGACGAGCTGATCTTCTGGATCGACGAGATCCAGGTGGGTGCCACGTCCCTGTCCCGGATCTTCGGTGTCTCCCTCGTGAAGACGGACCGGGAGGCCAGCGGTGCGCGGCCGAGCGGCGAGGAGATCGAGGCACGGGAGCTGCACTACGCCTACCGCGAGGGCCACAACGTGCTGCACGGAATCGACCTGGACCTGAAGGTCGGCGAACGCCTCGCGGTCGTCGGCCCCTCCGGTGCGGGCAAGTCCACTCTCGGGCGGATGCTCGCCGGGATCCACCCGCCCACCGCCGGGACGGTCACGGTCGGGCAGGTCCCGCTCGTCGACCTGCCGCTGGAGGAGCTGCGTTCGCAGGTGGCCCTGGTGACGCAGGAACACCACGTGTTCGTGGGGACGCTCGCCCAGAACCTGCGCCTGGCCAAGGTCGAGGCGGACGACGGCGAACTCACCAGGGCGCTGGACGCCGTCGACGCCCTCGGCTGGGTGCGGGCGCTGCCGGAGGGTCTGGAGACCGAGGTCGGCTCGGGCGGGGCGAAGCTGACCCCGGCGCAGGCCCAGCAGGTCGCGCTCGCCCGCCTGGTCCTCCTCGATCCGCACACGCTGGTCCTCGACGAGGCGACGTCGCTGCTCGACCCGCGCGCGGCCAGGCACCTCGAGCAGTCGCTGAACGCGGTCCTGGCCGGCCGCACCGTGGTGGCGATCGCGCACCGCCTGCACACGGCGCACGACGCCGACCGCGTGGCCGTGGTCGACGGTGGCCGGATCTCCGAGATCGGCCCGCACGACGAACTGGTCGCGGCCGACGGAGAGTACGCCGCGCTCTGGCACTCATGGCAGCAGGAGTAGGGCGACCGTAGCCCGGTCCGGGGCGTGCTGGGCCAGCCGCCACGTCGCTCCCATGACCCGAAATGCGGGTACTGCGCACACCCACCCACATTTCGGGTCAGTGGAACCACAAGGCCGTCCGCTCCCAGGACCCGAAATGCGGGTCACGCACACACCCACCCACATTTCGGGTCAGCGGAACCGCGCTGTGGACCGGCCCGTCCAGGCCCGGGTGCTGCCTCAGGTGGCGGCGTCGGCGTCGGCGACCGCGGTGGTGGGCGTCTGTCCACGTTCGGCGCGAAGGTGGCGCACCTCGTCACGGACCATCCGCCACCAGAGCACCAGGGCGAAGCCGCCGAAGATCCACCACTCGGCCGCGTACGCGAGGTTCTGGATGTTCAGTCCGCCGCCCTCGATCACCGGGGCGCCGTATGGCCGCAGGTCCGCGCCGGCGGCTGGCTCCTGGACCTCCAGGACGAACTGCCCGGAGAAGATCGGTGTGCCCCACACGTTCGCAAGGGCCGCCGGACTGACCGCCTCGATCTCGTCGCCGGTCGCAGCCCCGACGGCGATGCCCGCCTGGGCCGGGTCCGGTCCACCGAGGTAGCCGGTCAGCTCGACCGGCCCGCTGGGCACATCGAGGTGGGCGCCGGCGGGCTCGCTCACCCAGCCGCGCACCACCGGCAGGATCGCGGGGTCGGCGCCGTCACCGGCTTCGACCCGGAGCGCGGTGACCACCAGGTAGCCGGTCTGCCCGTCGAGCTCGCGATCGGGGACGAGGAACTGGTCCTCGGACAGATAGGTGCCGGTGACGGTGACCCGTTGGCCCACCATGGTCTGCGTGAACGGCGTCTGCGGCGCGACCACCGTCTCCATCGGCACCGGGGGCGCACTCTCGCGTTCGGCGGCCTCGACGGCGGCGGCCTGGTCGCCACGGATCTGGGCTCGGTCCAATTGCCAGGCGCCGAGCCGGATGCACAGCAGCGCACCTGCCACGAGCAGCACGAAGATGCCGATCAGGCGGGGGCGGGTGGCCGCCCGCAGCCAGTCGGAGAACCCAGCGGACGCGTGCACCCATCCAGGTTACGCGCCGCGTCCGGGTGTCCGGGCCGGTGCTCACCCCCGCGGTCGCCACCTGGGACCGAAGTCACTCGCGCAACGGCTCCGGAACGGGCAGGCTAGGTCACGGCTGTGCTGTCGCTCACCGAGGGGTTGGACCATGTCCGTCACGTCATCCGTCACTTCCGATGCAGAATCCCGCCCACCGTCGACGCCGGCGGGTCCCTGGCTCCACCGCCCGGTCGCCGATCTCGACGCCGAGACCCTGAACACGCTGGACCGGTGGTGGCGGGCTGCGAACTACCTGTCCGTCGGGCAGATCTACCTGCTCGCGAACCCGCTGCTGCGGACACCGCTCTCGGCCGATGACGTCAAGCCGCGACTGCTCGGCCACTGGGGCACGACCCCCGGGCTGAACTTCGTCTACGCCCACCTGAACCGGGTGATCGCCGAGCGCGGTCAGTCCACCATCTACCTCACCGGCCCCGGTCACGGCGGGCCGGGCCTGGTGGCGAACTCCTACCTGGAGGGCTCCTACACCGAGACCTACCCGGACATCACCGCGGACGCGGAGGGTATGCGCCGGCTGTTCCGGCAGTTCTCCTTCCCCGGTGGCATCCCCTCGCACGTGGCGCCGGAGACCCCCGGTTCCATCCACGAGGGCGGCGAGCTCGGCTACGTGCTCTCGCATGCCTACGGGGCCGCGTTCGACAACCCGGACCTGCTGGTCGCGGCCGTCGTCGGCGACGGTGAGGCGGAGACCGGGCCGCTGGCGACGAGTTGGCACTCGAACAAGTTCGTCAACCCAACCCTGGACGGGGTGGTCCTCCCGATCCTGCACCTGAACGGGTACAAGATCGCCAACCCGACGGTGCTGGCCCGCATCCCCGACGACGAGCTGCTCAGCCTGATGCGCGGGTACGGACACAAGCCCCACCTGTTCGTCGGCGGCTTCGACGGCGAGGACCCGGCGGCCGCGCACGCCCGGTTCGCGGTGCTGCTGGACGAGGTGTTCAATGAGATCGCCGACATCAAGGCGTCGGCTGCCGCGGGCAACACCGGCCGGCCCACCTGGCCGATGATCATCCTGCGCACCCCGAAGGGTTGGACCTGCCCGCCGGTAATCGACGGCAAGCAGGTGGAGGACTCCTGGCGCTCCCACCAGGTGCCGCTCGCCAGCGCCCGCGACACCCCCGAGCACCTCGAGGTCCTGCACGACTGGCTCACCTCCTACGGCGCCGAGGAACTCTTCGACGACGACGGCGTGCTGGCCGCCGACATCGCCGCGCTCGCACCGCCGGGCGACCTGCGGATGAGCGCGAACCCACACGCGAACGGCGGTCTGCTGCTCCGCGACCTGCGCATGCCCGACTACACCGAGTTCGCCGTCGACGTGCCCGCCCCCGGCGCCGCGATCGCCGAGCCCACGAAGGTGCTCGGGCAGTGGCTGACCGAGGTGATCCGGCGCAACCCGGACAACTTCCGCATCTTCGGCCCGGACGAGACCGCCTCGAACCGGCTCCAGTCGGTCTACGACGTCACGGACAAGCAGTGGAACGCCGGCTACCTCGAGAGCGACTCCGACGACCACCTCGCCCGGGCCGGCCGGGTCATGGAGATGCTCTCCGAGCACCAGTGCCAGGGCTGGCTCGAGGGCTACCTGCTCACCGGGCGGCACGGCCTGTTCAACTGCTACGAGGCGTTCATCCACATCGTCGACTCGATGTTCAACCAGCACGCCAAGTGGCTGGACGTGACCCGGGACATCCCGTGGCGGCGCCCGATCGCGAGCCTGAACTACCTGCTCTCCTCGCACGTGTGGCGGCAGGACCACAACGGGTTCTCCCACCAGGACCCGGGCTTCATCGACCACGTGATGAACAAGAAGTCCGAGATCGTCAGGGTCTACCTGCCGCCGGATGCGAACACGCTGCTGTCCACCTACGACCACTGCCTGCGCAGCCGCGACTACGTGAACGTGGTGGTCTCCGGCAAGCAGCCCGGGCCGCAGTTCCTCACCATGGACGAGGCGATCGCGCACTGCACCCGCGGCCTGGGCATCTGGGAGTGGGCCGGCACCGAGGTGCTCGGGGAGGACCCGGACGTGGTGCTCGGCTGCGCCGGGGACATCCCGACCCTTGAGGTGCTGGCCGCGGCGGACCTGCTCCGCAAGCACCTGCCCGATCTGTTGGTCCGCGTCGTCAACGTGGTGGATCTGATGCGCCTGCAGGACGAGCGTGAGCACCCGCACGGCCTGTCCGACCGGGACTTCAGCACCTACTTCACCGATACCAAGCCCGTCATCTTCGCCTACCACGGCTACCCGTGGCTGCTGCACCGGCTCACCTACCGCCGCACCGGTCACGCGAACCTGCACGTGCGCGGCTACAAGGAGGAGGGCACCACCACCACGCCGTTCGACATGGTGATGCTCAACGACCTCGACCGCTACCACCTGGTCATGGACGTCATCGACCGGGTGCCGGGCCTCGGGTCGAAGGCCGCCGGGCTGCGTCAGGAGATGTCCGACGCTCGCCTGCGCGCGCGCCGGTACACCCGCGAGCACGGCGACGACATCCCCGAGGTGCGGGACTGGGTGTGGCCGGACGCCGGTGACACCGGCACCGCCGAGGGCGGTCCGGAACGCAGCGCCACGGCGAGTACCGCAGGAGACAACGAGTAATGGTGACCAATGTGTACGTGACCTCCCCCGAAGGGCACACCGGGAAATCCTCGGTGGCCCTCGGGCTGGTCGAGCTGTTCGTCCGCCGGGTCAAACGGGTCGGGGTGTTCCGGCCGGTGGCCCGCGGGGACGAGGAGCGGGACTCGGTGCTCGAACTGCTGCTCGCGCACGACGGCGTCGACCTCACCTACGAGGAGTCGGTCGGGGTCACGTACGAGGACGTGCACGCCGACGCGGACGCCGCCCTGACCACCATCGTGCACAAGTACCGCGAGGTGGAGCGCCAGTGCGAGGTGGTGGTGATCGTCGGCTCGGACTACACCGACGTCGCCGGGCCCACCGAGCTCGCGTTCAACGCACGCATCGCCGCGAACCTGGGCTCCGCCGTCGTGCTCGTCACCTCGGCCGTTGACCGCACCCCGGAGGACGTGCGCTCGATGGTGGACCTGTCCATCGTCGAACTGAATGCCGCGCACGCCCGGGTGGTGGCCGTGGTCGCCAACCGCGCCGACCCGGCCCAGCTCGCACAGATCGAGGCGAGCCTGGCAGATCTGCCGCTACCTGCCTGGGTGATGCCGGACGTGCCGCTGCTGTCCGCGCCGAGCGTGCGTGACCTGCTCATCGCTGTGGAAGGCACCCTCGCGGCCGGCGACGACGAGCTGCTCGACCGGGAGGCCGAGGAGCTCATCGTCGGCGGGATGACGATGGAGCACATCCTCGACCGGATCACCGACGGAGCGGTGGTCATCGTGCCCGGCGACCGCTCCGAGGTGGTGCTGGCCATGGTCGCTGCGCACGCTGCCGAGAGCTTCCCGTCCCTTGCCGGGCTGATCCTCAACGGCGGCTACGAGCCCACCTCCCAGATCGCCCGCCTGGTGGCCGGCCTCGGCCAGCGGCTGCCGATCGTGACCACGCGGTACGGCACGTTCGGGACCGCCAGCCGGGTCGCGAAGACCCGCGGGCTGTTGTCCACCGGGTCCCAACGCAAACTCGACGTCGCCCGCGCGACGTTCGAGTCCGCCGTCGACGGTGACCGGCTGCTCGACGCGGTCGACGTGCCGCGCAGCGAGGTCGTCACGCCCCTGATGTTCGAGTACGACCTGATCGAACGGGCCCGGTCCGCCCGCAAGCATGTGGTGCTCCCGGAGGGCTCGGACGACCGGATCCTGCGGGCCGCCAGCACCCTGCTCGCCCGGGACGTCGCCCAGCTGACCCTGCTCGGCGACGAGCAGGCCGTGCGGGCCCGCGCGAGCGAGCTCGGACTGGATCTCACCGGGGCCGCGGTCCTGTCCCCCCAGGACCCCGAGCTGCGGGAGCGGTTCGCGCAGGAGTACGCGCGGCTGCGCGCCCACAAGGGCATGACGGCGGAACGAGCCCGGGAGATCGTCACGGACGTCTCCTACTTCGGCACCCTGATGGTGCACCTCGGTCTGGCGGACGGCATGGTCTCCGGCGCACAGCACACCACCGCGCACACGATCAAGCCATCGTTCGAGATCATCAAGACGGTGCCCGGGGTGTCCGTGGTGTCCTCGGTGTTCTTCATGTGCCTGGAGGACAAGGTGCTCGTCTACGGCGACTGCGCCGTGAACCCGGACCCGACCGCCGAGCAGCTCGCGGACATCGCGGTCTCCTCCGCCGCCACGGCCGCGCAGTTCGGGGTGGACCCACGCGTGGCGATGCTGTCCTACTCGACCGGGGAGTCCGGTTCCGGCGCGGACGTGGACAAGGTGCGCACCGCCACCGAACTCGTCCGCGAGCGCGCCGGCGACCTCGTGGTGGAGGGTCCGATCCAGTACGACGCCGCTGTGGACGCCTCCGTCGCGAAGACGAAGCTGCCGGACTCGGAGGTCGCGGGCCGGGCCACCGTGTTCATCTTCCCGGACCTGAACACCGGCAACAACACCTACAAGGCGGTGCAGCGCTCCGCCGGCGCCGTCGCCGTCGGCCCGGTCCTGCAGGGCCTGAACAAGCCGGTCAACGACCTGTCCCGCGGCGCCCTCGTGCAGGACATCGTCAACACCGTCGCCATCACCGCCATCCAGGCCCAAGGAGCCGCCCTGTGAGCACGAACGTCCTCGTGATCAACTCCGGATCGTCGTCCCTGAAGTACCAGGTGGTCGACGCCGAGACCGGGGCCGCGAGCGCCGTCGGGCTGGTGGAGCGGATCGGCCAGGCGTCCGGCGTACTCACCCACACGGTGGGCGAGGACGCGCCGGACAAGCACAGGATCGAACTGCCGGTCCCCAACCACACGGTCGCGATGGGAGCGATGGCCGACGCGTTCGCCGAGCACGGGCCCTCGCTCGCCGGGGCCGGGCTGGTCGCGGTGGGGCACCGCGTGGTACAGGGCGGGGCCAGGTTCGGCGGCTCCGTGCTGATCGACGACGAGGTGGTCGCGATCATCGAGGACCTCTCCGACCTCGCGCCGCTGCACAACCCGCCCAACCTCGACGGCATCCGGGCCGCCCGGGCATCCTTCCCGGAGCTGCCGCACGTGGCGGTGTTCGACACCGCGTTCCATCTGACCATGCCCGAACACGCGGCGACCTACGCGATCGATCGGGAGGTCGCCGCGGCCATGAGGATCCGGCGCTACGGCGCGCACGGCACGTCCCACCAGTACGTCGCCCGCGAGGCGGCGGCCTTCCTCGGGATCGCCCGCGAGGAGTCGAACCTGATCGTGCTGCACCTGGGCAACGGGGCGTCGGTGACCGCCGTGGAGGACGGGATCTCGGTGGACACCTCGATGGGCCTCACGCCCCTCGAAGGGCTCGTGATGGGGACCCGCACCGGCGACATCGACCCGGCCGTCGTGTTCCACCTGTACCGGACCGCCGGCATGAGCATCGACGAGATCGACAACCTGATGAACCGCCGGTCCGGGATGCTCGGGCTCACCGGCATGGTGGACATGCGCGACATCGGCGACGCCGTGGACGCCGGGGACGAGGCGGCGACCCTCGCGATGGAGGTGTACTGCTACCGGCTGCGCAAGTACATCGGGGCCTACACCGCGGTCCTCGGACGGGTGGATGCGATCGTGTTCACCGCCGGGGTCGGGGAGAACAGCGCGGAGGTTCGCGCCGGCGCCCTGCAGGGCCTGGAGGCCTTCGGCATCCGGCTGGACGGCGCCGCGAACGAGGCCCGCTCCCGCGACACCCGGCGCATCAGCACGTCGGACTCCCCCGTTGCCGTGCTGGTGGTGCCCACGAACGAGGAGTTCGAGATCGCTCGGGAGTCGGTCGCCGTCGTCCGAGCCTGACCCGCCACCACTGATCGGGGAATGAAGGATGAGCACCGACGCCGGCCCCAGACACGGCACCGCCGACCTGGTCGACCCGTACGCCCTCGATCCACGGGACGTCCAGGAACCACCCACCACCGTCCGCGGCCGGCTCCGGTTCCTCGGCCCGGGCATGATCACCTCCGCGGCCGTCGTCGGCTCCGGGGAACTCCTGACGGCGACGACGCTGGGCGCCGAGGCGGGATTCATCCTCCTCTGGCTGGTCCTGGTCTCCACCTTCCTCAAGGTATGGGTGCAGATCGAATTGGGCCGATGGGCCATCTCGACCGGCAAGGTCGCGGTGACCGGCTACAACGAGGTCCCCCCGAAGATCGCCAAGCGTGGCTGGATGGCCTGGCTCGTGCTGCTCATGTTCGTCCAGTTCCTCACCAGCCAGGCCGGGGTCATCAGCGCATCGGCGTTCGCGTTCTCCTCACTGCTGCCCATCGGTGGCGACCCCTACTCACTGGTTTCGATCGGCACCTGGGTGGCGATCCTGGTCCTCATCGCCATCGGGATCCACATCTGGAACCGATACACGGTCGTCGAGGGCGTCTCGACCGTCCTGGTCGTGCTCGTCACCGCCTTCGCCGTGATCATCGTGTTCCTCATCCAGGGCACCGAGTATGACTGGAGCGTCGCCGACCTGGCCGACGGGATGCGGTTCCAGATCGCCCTTGGCTCGATGGGCGTCGCACTTTCGATGTTCGGCCTGACCGGCGTCGGCGCCGGCGAGATCACCGCCTATACCTACTGGTGCGTCGAGAAGGGCTACGCGGCGTGGTCGGGCAAGAACGACGGCTCCGAGGCGTGGGCCAAGCGGGCACGGGGCTGGATCTCGGTGATGAAACTGGACGCCTGGGTGGCCTGGGTCGTGTACACGATCTCGACCGCAGCGTTCTATGTCCTCGGCGCAGCGGTCCTGCACCCCCAGGGGATCGTGCCGGAGGGCGACGAGGTGATGACGACGATCTCGAGCATCTTCTCGACGGCGGTCGGCGAGTGGGGCGCCACCGTGTTCCTCGTCGGCGCCGGCATCGGGCTCTTCAAGACGATCATCGCCAACGTGCCGAGCCTCGGCCGTCAGGTGGGCAACACGCTCGCGGTGTTCGGTGCCTTCGACTGGAGCGACCAGATCCAGCGTGACCGCTGGATGCGGGGCATCATGGTCGTGCTTCCGATCGTCTGGGGCCTGCTCGGGACCGTCGTCGCATCGCCCCTTGCCCTGGTCATCCTCGCCGGCATCCTGAACGCGGTCTTCCTGATGGGAGTGGCGGCCTCGACCGTCTACCTGTCGCAGCGTCAGACCGATCCTGCGGTCAAGGACGGCAGAGCGTTCGCGGTGATGCTCGTCATCTCCGCGACCGCGATCTTCCTCGTCGGCATCGTGGGTCTGATCAACCTCTTCTGAGCGTGCGGACGGGACGGGCGGCAAAGCCCGGCAACCGGTGCCCAGGGGAGACGAACCTCGCCTAGCCTCACCAGCAGGGGACGGCCGAAGGCGTCCGACCCTGTTCCAGTTCGGTGCACCTCAGCGCACACGATCACGATGAAGGAGAGTGCGGACAGATGGCCAAGATCGGCGTCCAGGCGATGATGCTCAAGGGCAAGGTCAGTGAGCTCGGCGCGTATGACACGCTCGCGCGTATCGCTGACATCGGCTACCACGCCGTCGAGGTGTCCCAGATCCCGATGGACGAGGCGAACGTGGCCGAGATGGCCCGTGCCCGCGCGGAACTGGGTATCGAGTTCGGCGCCCTCTCCACGGCGCTCGACGCCGGACCGGAGGGCTCCGCGGACGCCCTCACCTCGGAGTTCGACAAGATCGTCGCCGACGCCAAGGTCCTCGGCGCGACCAACCTGCGCATCGGGATGCTGCCGTTGGCCCTGCTGGAGTCGTTGGATCAGGTGCTCGACTTCTGCCGCCGCTCCGATGAGCAGGCGCTCAGGCTGGCCGAGCACGGCATCAGCCTCTACTACCACAACCACCACATCGAGTTCATGAAGTTCGACGGCCGGAGCCTGCTGGACATCATCAACGAGACCGCCCCGAACATGCGGCTCGAGCTCGACGTGCACTGGGTCCAACGCGGCGGCAACGACCCGGTCCGCACGCTGCGCAAGTATGCGGACCGCGCGGACCTGGTGCATCTCAAGGACTACCGCATCGGCGCGATCGCACCGGAGGCGTTCAAGGCGCTTGCCGACGGGGACCGGAGCGCGTTCATGAAGGCCTTCAGTGAGGTCGTGCAGTTCGCCGAGGTGGGCGAAGGCACCCTCGACTTCAGGGCGATCGTTGAGCAGTCGGTCGCCAACGGCGTGAAGTACATGTTCGTGGAGCAGGACCAGTTGTACGGCCGGGACGTCTTCGACGCCTTGAAGACCTCCTACGACAACCTCGTCGACCTCGGTTTCGCCGACCTCTTCTGAGCTCCAGCCGGCCCGGAACGGGCGAGCGGCCCCGGACGATCACTCGTCCGGGGCCGCTCGCTGTTCGGGTTACGGGTGGGTCATCGAGGCGACGTCCAGCGCCGCGTCGAGTTGCTCCGGGGTCACCTCGCCGCGCTCCACGTAGCCGAGGTCCTCCACGGCCTGGCGGATCGTGAGGCCCTGGGCCACCGAGTGCTTGGCGATCTTCGCCGCCGCCTCGTATCCGATGATCCGGTTCAGCGGGGTCACGATCGATGGCGAGGACTCGGCCAGCTCGCGGGCCCGCTCGACGTTCGCCGTGATCCCGTCAACGCACTTCGTGGCCAGGGCGCGGGAGGCATTCGCGAGCAGGTTGATCGACTCGAGCAGGTTCCTGGCCAGCACCGGCAGCATCACGTTCAACTCGAAGGTGCCACTGGCACCGGCGAACGCGATGGCCGCGTCGTTGCCGATCACCTGGGCGGCGACCATCAAGGTTGCCTCCGGGATCACCGGGTTCACCTTGCCCGGCATGATCGAGGACCCGGGCTGTAGGTCGGGCAGTGCGATCTCGCCGATGCCGGCGCGCGGGCCGGAACCCATCCACCGCAGGTCGTTGCAGATCTTCACGAGCGAGACCGCGATCGTGCGCAGCTGGCCGGAGGTCTCCACCAGGGAGTCCTGCGCGCTCTGCGCCTCGAAGTGGTTCGGCGCCTCGGTCAGCGGCAGCCCGGTGTTCTCGGCGACCAGGGCGATCACGCGCTGCGGAAAGCCCGCCGGCGTGTTGATGCCCGTGCCGACGGCGGTTCCTCCGAGGGGCAGTTCGGCCAGCCTGGGCAGGGCGGAGGTCACCCGGGCGATCCCGTTGCGGATCTGCTGGGCGTAGCCGCCGAACTCCTGGCCGAGCATCACGGGTGTGGCGTCCATCAGGTGCGTACGGCCCGCCTTGACGACGTCGGCGAACTCGGTCGCCTTCGCCTCGAGGGAGGTTGCGAGGACCTCCAGGCCGGGCAGGAGTTCGGTGATCACGGCCTCGGTGGCGGCGATGTGGATCGAGGCTGGGAACACGTCGTTGGAGGACTGCGACGCGTTCACGTGGTCGTTCGGGTGCACCTCGGTGCCCGCCTCGGTGGCGAGCGTGGCGATCACCTCGTTGGCGTTCATGTTGGACGACGTCCCCGAACCGGTCTGGAACACGTCGATCGGGAAGTGCGCGTCGAACTCCCCGGCGATGACCCGGTCCGCGGCAGATCGGATCGCATCCGCCCGCGTCTGGTCGAGGACGCCGAGCTCGGCGTTCGCCGTCGCCGCCGCACGCTTGATCTGGGCCAGCGCGGCGATGTGGTGACGCGAGATCCCGGTGCCGGAGATCGCGAAGTTCTCCACCGCACGCTGGGTCTGGGCGCGGTACTTGGCGTCCTTGGGCACCCGCACCTCCCCCATCGTGTCGTGCTCGATGCGGTATTCGGTCGCGTCCTGCGTCATCACTGCTCCGTGGTCGATTTCGAGGTCGGTCCAAGTATCTCAGCCGAGGACCGGGCCGGCGGACCCCAACACATCGGTCCGGTCCGGGCCACGGGCTCCATTTTCGGGTTCCCGGAATCCGCTCGGTGCGTTCGACGTCGGTTGTCGTCGCGTATCTCGGTGCTCGACCGCCGATGGTGACTACTCCCCGCACCGGGCAACCCCGGGCCCGCCAGGGTCTGCAATCATCGGCAGTCACGGTCCGGACACGAAGGGGACGACTGATGGGTGACCTGTTCGCCTGGTGGCTCGGCGGCGGAGACTGGTACGACCTGCAGCAACGGCGCCGCATCGATGACCTGGAGGTCGCGCACCATGCCTCCCAGTCCGCGATGCGGCGTCAGATGCAGCGCACGACGACAGATCTCGCGACGCGCGTGGACCAGTTGGAGAACGCCCTGGTGGCCGTCGTCGACCTCGAGGACACCCGTGAACAGTTGACCGAGCACGCGGACGCCGCGGCGACCCGGCGGTTCGCTCGGGAGGTCGTCGCGACGATCCCGGCTCTCCGTAGCGGCGGCGCGGACCGCGTGCCCGGGGACCCGCCGCCGGATGTGCCTGGATACTGGCTCCATCCGGCCAGCCGGGCGCTCGCCGCAGAGCTCGATCCCGGCGCGGGCGACCCCGAGGGCCTGCTCGCTGAGGCCCGCCGTCGGGACACCTTCCAGACGGACCAGACCATCGTCTGTCTTGCGGCCATGACCGGCCGACCCGAGCGTGCGTACCCGCTGCTTCCCAGCATGTATCCGTCGACCGATCAGGTGACCGACGACGAGCTCCTGATCTGGCGTGCGGTGGCATCCGGACGGTTCGGCGTGCCGGCCTGCGCGGGCCTGGTCGATGCTCTGCGACAGGTCGTCCGGGTCGACGAAGCTCTCGTGGGTCGGATCGAAGAGATCGCCATCGGCGCTCGGCGCGACAGCGGGCCGGCGGCCGTCGACGCGGGCCGCGCCCTCGAGCAGCTCCACGGCTGGGTCGAATCGATCGTGACCGCGCCGCCGACGCAGGCACCGGGCGAGTCGGCGTCCACCGACGATGCCCTGGCCGACCAGTTGGCCCTGCTGATCACGAGGGGCGCGCCCGGGGAGGAGGCCATCCTGCGCAGAATGGTCCAGATCCGCAGCGCGCTCGCAGCGATCGGGGTCTCCGATGGCCCGGCCCTACCGCCGACACCCGATCACACGACCGTCGGCTCGGTCCGTCAGACGGTTCTCGGCGACCTCGATGTGCAGCCGAGCGGTCCGAAGTGGAGGCTCCAGATGCTCGGCGGAGACGGGGCCGACCCGAACGCCCCACCGAACCCCGAGCATCGGCGCGTTGCGCTACGGGTGGTCGCGCCCGCCGTCGAGCAGCTCGCCCGCCGCCTCGTGGGTCAGACCAGGACGGCACCTCCCGAGAGCGCCGACGTGCGCGTCGGGCACGGCGTCACGGTCACGGTGACGCCGACCGGGCCGACGTCCTCGACCTGGCAGAAGCAGGTCATGACGACCCCGCCACGGCCGGCCTGGCGTCGGCCGACCGGGATCGGGCTCGGCGTGGTCGCGATCGCGTTGGTCCTGCTCGGGCTGCAGAGCACCGGCTGGATCGCCCTCGCCGTGATCGCTGCCATCGGTGCCGGCACGGTCCTTCTCCAGGACCGGCAGGAGGCAGCGAGGTCGAGCACCGAGGCCCAGTCGCAGCGCCAGCGCGCCGAGCGTCAGATCCAGGACGCACAGGAACAGCTGCGCAAGGCGTCCGAGGACTCGGCGGCCGCCGCCGTCGCAGGGGACACCCTGCAGCAGGGCATCGTCACCTGGCTCGAGCGGCTCGACTCACCGCACTGAGCTGGGACAGCGCCCTCCTGCACGTCAGGCCGGTGAGAGGTTCCAGTTGTCCGGGTCGTGGTTGGCGTCGACCTCCGCGCGGCGCTCGGCCGCGGTGGTGGTCGGTCCCCAGATCTTGCTGAGTGCCCAGGCGGGGAGGCTGAGTCCGCACGCGATCGTGATCGGTGGCAGCGCCCAGACCGGGGTCATGGCGAGCACGACCGGGACCGTCAGGAGGGTGCGGATCGGCGCGGTGAACACCAGGCGTCCGGCCTCGGTGATGACGGCGGCGCGGTCGGTGTCGAGGCTGACGGTGGCAGCGGCCCGGATGTAGGCGCCGATCAGGGCACCCACCATCCAGTAGACCGGGACGAGCACGCCGACGAAGAAGACCCGGGTACCGCCCTCGAACGCCGTGACCATGAGCCAGGTCGTCGCGGCACCGAGGATGACGTAGGCCCACCAGGCCAGTGAGACGGGCAGGTCACGGCCCGTCGTGCGGCGGATCTGAGCGAACACGACACGCCCGGAGACGTCGCCGTGTTCGTCCAGATCCGCCATCACGCGGGCGTTCCCTGCGAACGCGGGGATGACCGCGGCCACGCTCACCACCCCCAACAGCCCTGCCCAGTTAGCCGCGATCAGCGCCGCCGGGACCCGTAGGAACCTGTTCAGATCCATCGCCGACGCCCTCTACTTGAGCCCGGATCCGACGAATCCGTTCACGAACTGCTTCTGGAAGAAGAAGAACATGACGATCATCGGGACGGCGGCCATCGTGGTGCCCGCCATCAGCAGGTTGAACTCCGTGCCCGCCTCCTGCCGGAACACCGAAAGCCCGAGCTGGATCGTGCGTAGGTTCGTGCTGGAGGTCACCAACAACGGCCAGAGGAAGTTGTTCCACCCGGCCTCGAACGCCAGCAGCGCCACCGTGAGCATCCCGGGCCGGATCAGCGGTGCCATGATCTGCACGAACGTGCGCGCCTCGGAGGCGCCATCGATGCGTGCCGCCTCCATCAGCTCGGTCGGCGTGGAGATGAAGAACTGCCGGAACAGGAAGATGTTGAACGGCGAGACCAACCCCGGGATCAACAGCGCCCACCAGGTGTCGTACCAGCCGGTGCCGCCCTGCCCGAAGAGGTCGTTGCCGCCGGCGAACGGCACGAACCGGATCATCAGGAACTCAGGGATGACGATCGCGTAGAACGGGATCATCATCGAGGCCAGGATGAATCCGAAGATCACCGACGACCCCTTGAACCGGATCTTGGCCAGCGCGTAGCCCGCCATCGACCCGAACACCAGGTTCGAGATCGTGTGCACCACGGCGATGATGAAGCTGTTGCGCGCATAGATCCCGAACGGGGCACGCTCCAGCGCCACCGTGAAGTTCTCCCAGTGCCATTCCGCGGGCCACATCGGCATATCCGACGAGAAGATCTCCGGCGAGGATCGCACCGACGTCAGGAACATCCAGACGAATGGCAGCGCCATCACGAACGACACCACGATCAGCAGGACGGTCAATGCCACCCGCGAGATCCGTCGCTTCGTGCTCGCCGAACGCTTGTTGGCCTGCTTCGCAGTTCGAGCCGCAGCCTTGCGCTCGGCGGCGCCCTGTTCGGTGCCCGCCGACGCATCGAGGGTCCCGGGGAATACGGTGTCAGTCATCTTTACCACCCGTGATACGTCGCGAGAAGATCGTCAGGACGACCAGCACAATCAACAGCACCACGGACTGAGCTGTCGCCAGACCCATCCGGAACTGCTGGAACGCCGTCTGATAGATCTGATACGTGATGACCGTCGTCGAGTTCGCCGGACCACCGTTCGTCAGGTTGTAGATCAGGTCGAACGTCTGGAAGTTCCCGACGATGGACGTCACCAGGATGAAGAACGTCACCGGCTTGAGCATCGGTATCGTGATCCGGAAGAACTTCTGCACGGCCGACGCACCGTCGATGTCGGCGGCCTCGTACAACTGCTGGTCGATCCCCTGCAACGATGCCAGATAGATCATCATCTTCAGGCCGATGCCCTGCCAGATCGTCACAAGGATGACCGACGGCAATGCCTGCGACGGACTGGCCAGGAACGCCTGGTTCGGCACCCCGAAGAAGCCGAGCACGATGTTGAACAAGCCGTTCCCGCCCGGCGAGTAGATCCACAACCAGATCATCGCGATCGCGACGGTCGCCGTGACGTGCGGCAGGAACACGGCGGTCCGGAAGATCGAGTTTCCCCGAAGGCCCTGGTTCAGCATCACGGCCAACGCCAGCGAGATCAGGATCGAGATCGGGATCCCGACGATCGCCATGATGAAGTTGTTGCCCAGCGCCTTCCAGAACACCGGGTCGTTCGCGAGGGTCACATAGTTGTCGAACCCGAGGAACTCCGGCGGGTTCAGCATGTCGTAGTTCGTGAAGCTCAGAATGATCGACACAAGGACAGGCAGGCCCGTCCACAGAGCGATCTGAACCGTCGCCGGGGCGGCGAACAGCAAACCCCAACGCCCCTGCCGCTGGGTCAACGTGGGCGTTCGACGTCGCCGGGTCGTGGACAGGGTCTGCCTGTCGACCGTGTTTGTACTCATCGACTGTTCCTGACGAGCTATCCGGCTCAGACGCGCGAGAGCGCGTCCTGGGAGGCCGCCGCGAGGGCGTCGATGGCCTGCTGCGCCGTCTTCTGTCCGGTGACGGCCGCCTCGAGCTCGGGAGCGACCAGGCCACGGATCTCCATCCAGGCAGGGCTGCCGCCCTCGAACGCCGTGGCGTAGTCGAAGTTGTCGATCGTGTACTGCGCCATGAGGTTGTCGGTCACGACCGGGTCCTCGATGTCGGTCCGGGCAGGCACCTTGCCACTCTCGGTGACCGCGGTCAGCAGCGGCCCGGCTTCGAGCATGTAGCTCATGAGCTCCTGGACCTTCTCCGGGTTCGCGCTGCGGGCAGACATGGTCAACAGGGTGCCACCGGTCCACATCACCGGGTCGCCGCCGGCCTCCGCGGAGGGCAGCAGGAACATGCCCATCGCGTCCTCGGTCACCATGTCCGGGCTCTGCTCCGTGAACGACGGCCACAGGCTCGAGTTGAGCAGATCGACGGCCGCCTGGCCCTGCTGCCAGGGACGGGGCTGTCCCTCGGCGCCCTTGATGTCGAAGTTCGCGGTGCCGTCGGCGACGAGGTCGAGCATGTACTGCAGCGCCGCGACCCCGGTGCCGTCGGTGAAGGTCACCTCGGTGCCGTCGTCGTTGAACAGCCGCCCGCCGAAGCAGCCGAGGAGGTGGCTCCAGGTCTGGCGGATGTTCGAGGAGAACAGGTCGATGCCCACGCCTCCGTCCGGCGTGACCTCCTTGAGCGCCTCGCGCAGATCGTCCAGGTTGGTGGGGATGTCGGCGATGCCCGCCGCGTCGAACATCTCCCGGTTGTAGATGCAGATGCGACCGTCGACGAAGAACGGCAGTGCGTGCAACGTGCCCTCGTAACGGCACTGGGCGAGCAGGTTCTCGTTGACCGGGAGCCCGTCCAGCAGAGACTCCGGCAGTTCGGTCAGGACGCCCTTGTGGGCGAACGGCTCCACCCAGCCGGCCCCGGGCATGATCATGTCGGCGACCAGGCCACCGGCCACCGAGGTGGACAGCTTCTCGTTCAGCTTCGTCCAGTCCGTGTAGTCGACCTTGTAGGTGAATTCACTGCCCTCGAAGAAGCCGTCGAGGATGCCGCCCTCGAACGCCGCCTTGCCCGTGGTGCCCGCGAACTCGGGCGTGAGGATCGAGATCTCGCCGCCGCCACCACCGCCGTTGCCGCCACCACCGCTGCCGCCGCCGGAGCAGGCCGCGAGGGCGAGCGCGGAGATGGACACACCGGATGCGGCCAGGAAGTCTCGTCTGCGAAGCGTCATTGCTTTGTCCTTTCGGATCTGGGGTGGGCGCTCTGACCCAACCCCTGTGAGTGGTGAACCGCTGGCACCTGTCGTGCCGACGTGCCGCCGGGGAGCTGCGGATCTCACGTGTGCGGAGGTCTGTGTACTTGTGGGGTCCGAGTCCGACGATGGACGCGGGTGGGCTTCAGTCGTGACGCTAGCCACGCCGTGGGCGCGGACCCGCCTTGTTGCCGTTTGTTGCCTCAGTCTGCTCATTACTGAACATCTCTGCTCACGCATGTTCAGTGCTGAGCATGCTACATCACATCGGTGCGACCCGTGCCGAAGCGGCCGCTGCGTTCACCGCCACGGCAGGACGGCACCGCGAGGGTCAGACCCGCGCCGTCGAGGCACGCTCGTTCAGCGCCGGAGTGAGGATGACTCGGCGGACGGGCAGGTCGGATCCGCCGGGCGCGAGCCTGGAGAGCATCAGTTCCACGGCGTACCGCCCGATCATCGCCTTCGGTGGGCTCATGGCGGTGATCGCGGGCGAGGCGAGGTTCGCCACCTCATCGTTGTAGCTGATCACGGAGAGGTCGTCGGGCACCCGGACGCCCACTTCGGCGCAGCGGCCGACGAGCTCGAGGGCGTCGTCGTCCGGGTGCACGAGGACCGCGGTGGCGGCGCCGGCCCGCATCCGCTCGATGAACTCGTCCAGAGCCGCCCGCCAGCCGGGGTCGGAGTACACCCTGATCGTGGCGTCGGGCGTGCCGTCGATCGGCAGCCCGAGTTCTTCGCAGGCCGCACGCCAGCCCCGCCGCAGCTGGCCCGCGGTGACCGAGTCGGAGACCATGAGCGCGACCCTCCGGTGCCCGCGGGCGTGCAGATAGCGCATGGCCAGCACCGCACCGAGTTCATGGTCGGTCGAGACAGCCTCGATCGGCTGGGAGTGTGGCCCGACCTCGAGCTGCCGTTCCGCCAGCGTCACCGGCACCCCGAGCGACGCCAGCCACCCCCCCAGATCCGGCTCGGCAACCCGCGGGTCCGGAGCCAGGATCAGTCCGTCCACGTGGGTGCTCTCGAGCAGACCCTCGACGTCCTTGCGGTATTCGGCCGGCTCGTAGGTCGAGCCCCGTAGCGCGATGGTCGCACCGCGCTCATCGGCCGCGGCCGTCGCGCCCCTGGCAATCTCCGGCCAGTAGTTGTGACGCAGGGTCGGCACCACCATGCCGAGCACGAGGCCCCGGCCCGTCTGTCGGGCCGGCCCCAGGCGGGCGTCCGCCGCGACCCGCACCTGCCGCACCCCGCCGCGGACCCGGTGCGCGTGGCCCTCGTGCGCGAGCAGCCCCACGTCGCGGCGCACCGTCACGGCGGTGACGCCGAGCGTCGCGGCGAGCGCGTCGATTCGATGCGTCGCACCGTCCTGGAGCACCGCCAGGAGTCGCTCCCGCCGATCTTCGGGCAGAAGGGCGCGCGGACCGCCCGCTGACTCGTCGTCCATCTTCGGTACTCCAGTCCCACGAGCGGTGGCAGATCCGTGCCACCGCACGAGCCGGTGATCAGTCCGCTACCATGCGGATCGTCATGTAACGTTCATGATCGTACTTGATCTAATCGAGCCAGGCCCACGCACACCTCCCGATGATGGGATGCGCTCACTCACCCGACGATGGGATACGAGGAACCATGTCACCGCGCCACCGGCCCAAGGCCCTGCTCGTGATGCAGGACCGGGTCTTCCCGGAGCAGTTCGGCCCCGCCGAGCTCGAGCGCCTGCGCACGCTGGCCGACCTCGGTCCGGACCCGACTCCCGTGTCGGAACTCGACTCGCCCGCAGCACGGGCCCGCCTCGCCGACGCCGAGGTGCTGATCACGTCGTGGGGCTGCCCGCGGCTGGACCGCGATCGCCTGGCCGCCGCGCCGCACCTGCAGGCGGTCTTCCACTGCGCCGGCACGGTGCGATCCCTCGTCTCCGACGAACTCTGGGCTCGTGGGATCCGTGTGACGACGGCTGCCGAGGAGAACGCGGAGCCCGTCGCGCAGTTCACCTTCGCGGCGATCGTGTTCGCCGGCAAGAAGGCCCCGTTCCTTGCGCAGGCCGCCCGCAGCCACCGCGAGGACTGGGCCTACAAGCACCGCAGTCGCGCCCAACTCGGCAACGTCGACCGCACGATCGGCTTGATCGGGTTCTCCCGTATCGGTGCGCGAGTGGCGCAGCGGCTGCTCAGCCTGCAGGTCCAGACGCTCGTCTATGACCCGTTCGTCGACGCGGATCGGATCGCGGCGGCCGGGGCGCGACGCGTTGAGCTGGAGGAACTGCTGACCAGTTCGGACGTCGTGAGCGTGCACGCCCCACAGTTGCCGAGCACGCACCACATGCTCGCGGCCCCCCAGCTCGCCCTGATGCGCGACGGCGCCACCCTGATCAACACCTCACGAGGCTCCCTGGTCGACACCACTGCGCTCGAGGCGGAGTGCGCCTCGGGACGGCTCGACGCGATCCTCGATGTGACCGATCCCGAGCCGTTGCCGGCTGGGTCCATCCTCTACGACCTCCCGAACGTGATGATCACGCCCCACATCGCCGGATCGCTGGGGGCCGAGACCCGGATGATGAGTCGCCGCGCACTCACCGAGCTGGCGCTGTACACGGAGGGCCTGCCCGCCGAGGAAGAGGTCACGTCCGAGGCGATGGGGGTGATGGCGTGAGCGGTCGGCCCTGGCGCCTCGGTGCGTCCACGCTCGGCGCCCCGGGTGACGATCTCGCGGCCGTGATCGACGTGCTCACCCGCCACGACGTCGACGTGGTCGAGCTGCGCGCGGCCCCGGACGCTCTGGTCCACATCGGTCTGACCACGGCCGAGCGGACCCGGATCCGTGCGGAACTGGAGGCCGCCGGCATCGAGGTCCTCGCGGTGGCAAGCGGCATCCGCGCGGGTGCAGACACCGACGACGAGTCTGTGGTCGCCGCCCTCATCGCCCATCTGCACCTGGCCGCGGATCTCGGGTCCGGCTTCCTCCGGGTGTTCCCGGGCGCCCCGGCCCACCCGGCCGGCAAGGACGAGTTGCCGCGGCTGCTCGAGGACACCGCCACAGCCGACGCCAGGATCGTTCGACGGCTGGCGGCAGCGCTCCCGGTCGCGACCGACCTCGGTGTTCGGCCGTTGCTCGAGACACACGACTCCCACCCGCGTGGCGTCGACCTCGCCAGGGCGCTCGATCTCCTCGGCGCCGCGGACCCGGACCACCGGGTCGGCGTCATCTGGGACGCGCTGCACCCGTGGCGCGTCGGCGAACACCCGGCCGACACCGCGGCCGCGCTGCTCCCCCACCTGCGCGACGGCCGCGGCTACGTCCAGATCAAGGACACCGTCAGTGCCGCCGACACCACGCCCGTCCTGCAGGGGACGGGCGTCGTCCCCATGGACGAGGTCCTCGAGTTGCTGGCTGAGGGTGGCTACCACGGCCCGGTCTCCCTTGAGTGGGAACGCACCTGGTACCCGCAGGTCGAGCCGCTCGACGAGGCACTCGGCGCGGCAGCCGCAGCGGTGGCGAGCTGGCGGGTTCGCACCTGATCGCACCGCGTGTCGGCGCGGGTCACCACGGCGCGCCTGCGAGGCTACGCTGTATCGGCGATCGGCGCCGGAAGGCAGGGACGGGATCCTCATGCTGGTGCTCGCGCAGGTACTCGCCGGGCTGGCCGCCCTGGTCCACGTCTACATCTTCGTGCTCGAGTCGTTCGCATGGAACACCCCGCGTGGACGCGCCACGTTCGCAACCACACCCGAGCAGGCCGCCTCGTCCGCGGACCTCGCCTACAACCAGGGCTTCTACAACCTCTTCCTCGCCGTGATGAGCGCGACCGGCATCGGGCTGCTCGCCCTCGGCGTCACCGGCCCCGGCGCCGCCCTGGTCTACGCCGGCGCGGGCTCGATGGCGCTGGCCGCCGTCGTCCTGGTCACCCGCAACCGGGCCATGGCCCGCGCCGCGGCCGTGCAGGGCGTCGCCCCGCTGCTCGCCGTCGTCGCGCTCACTGTGGCCCTGGTCGGCTGACGCCCGCCCGACGGCGCAGCGCCGGCCGAGCGGTCGGGCGTCAGTCCTGTGGTCGGTCCGCCGGTTCCTCGAGCCAACGTCCGAGCACCCGGGTGCTCTGATCGGCGTAGCCGAGGGCCTCGTAGAACCCGTTGACGTCGTTGCCCTCCCGGACCATCAGCTGCACCTTCCGCGCCCCCTCGCCGAGCAGCCACGCCTCCGCGGCGACCATCAGGCGGCGGCCGTGGCCAAGCGCTCGCTGTGCCGGGTCGACGGCCAGGTAGTAGACCCAGCCCCGGTGCCCGTCGAGCCCGACCATGACCGTGCCGGCCACGCCGTCGGGCGTCTCGAGCACCAGCACGGTCGACGTCCCACCCGCCCGCGCCTGGGCCAGATCCGTCCCCGGATCGTTCCACGGCCGGGTCAGCCCACACGAGCGCCACAGTTCGATGATGCGCGCGTAGTCCGCGTCGAGCGCCTCCCGGACCTCCGGCTGCGCAGCGTCTGCCGACGGCTCCGACGCGCTCACCGGGGTCAGCGTGGGCTGTACGGGGAGACGACGACCTCGACACGCTGGAACTCCTTGAGGTCGGAGTAGCCCGTGGTCGCCATCGCCCGGCGGAGCGCGCCGAACAGGTTCAGGGTGCCGTCTGCCCTGGTGCCGGGTCCGAGCAGGATCTCCTCCAGGGTCCCGACGGTGCCGACCCGGACCCGCTCGCCACGAGGCAGGTGCGGGTGGTGGGCCTCGGGACCCCAGTGCCAGCCGCGGCCGGGCGCCTCGCTCGCCCGTGCCAATGCCGCCCCGAGCATCACGGCGTCGGCGCCGCAGCCGATCGCCTTGACGAGGTCGCCGCTGCGGCCCACCCCACCGTCGGCGATCACGTGCACGTACCGACCGCCGGACTCGTCGAGATAGTCCCGACGGGCAGCGGCGACGTCCGCGACCGCACTGGCCATCGGCGCGTGGATGCCGAGGGTCTGCCGGGTGGTGTGCGCGGCTCCGCCCCCGAAGCCGACGAGCACGCCTGCGGCACCGGTGCGCATCAGGTGCAGCGCGGCCGTGTAGGTCGATGCGCCGCCGACGACGACGGGCACGTCCAGCTCGTAGATGAATCGCTTGAGGTTCAGTGGCTCCGCGTTGCCGGAGACGTGTTCGGCAGAGACGGTGGTGCCCCGGATCACGAACAGGTCGACGCCGGCGTCGACGACCGTGCGCCAGTGCTCCTGGGTGCGCTGCGGGGAGAGCGCGCCGGCGACGGTGACTCCCGCCGCACGGATCTCCTTGAGCCGGCCGGTGATCAGCTCGGGGATGATCGGCGCCGAGTACAACTCCTGCATCCGCCCGGTCGCTCCGTCCACAGGCAGTTCCGCGATCTCGGCGAGCAACGGCTCCGGGTCCTCATACCTGGTCCACAGGCCCTCCAGGTCGAGCACTCCGACCCCGCCGAGTTGCCCGAGCCCGATCGCCGTCGCCGGGCTCATGACGGAGTCCATCGGCGCCGCGAGCACCGGGAGCTCGACCTGATAGGCGTCGATCTGCCAGGAGACCGAGACCTCCTCCGGGTCACGGGTGCGCCGGGACGGCACCACCGCGATGTCGTCGAAGGAATAGGCACGGCGTCCCCGCTTGCCTCGGCCGATCTCGATCTCGTTGCTCACACCCAGCAGGCTACTCGTTCCGGACGGCTGCCCTCCGCCGGACGCGAGGCCACCCGGGCACTCCAGAGTCTCTCGTGCGAGCCTCGTCGACGATGTCGGCGGGCCGTGGCAGTCTCGTCATCAGATCGCGAGGAGCACATCGATGACCACGAAGCCGACGGACCCAGCGCCCACCATGCGCGAGCGCACGTGGATCGACGGGCCGTTCCTCGGCTTCGACACCGAGACCACCGGCGTAAACCCCTTCAAGGACCGGATCGTCAGCGCCGCGCTGGTCGGTCGCGGACCGTGTGGCACCGAGCAGCGCACGTGGCTCATCGATCCAGGGGTGGAGATTCCCGAGGAGGCGGCGGCGATCCATGGGATCTCCACGGCGTACGCGCACGCTCACGGCATGGCTCCCGCGGCGGCGCTGGCGCAGATCTCGGCCGAGCTCGTCGCCGCGTTCCGACACGGGGTGCCTGTGGTGGCCTTCAACGCTTCGTTCGACCTGACCATCATCGAGCGGGAGCTCGAACGGCACGGCATGGCGACGATCGGAGAGCGCCTGGGCAGTCCGCTCGCCCCGGTCCTCGACCCGCTCGTGCTGGACCGCGGGCTCGAGCGGCATCGTCTCGGCAAACGCAAGCTCGTCGACCTCTGCGGGCACTACGGCGTCCAGGAGCAGGGCGAACTGCACACCGCCGACGTCGACGTGGCCGCCACCCTGGACGTGCTCGCGGAGCAGGCCCGGCGCCACCCCGAGCTGGCGACCCGCACCCTCCCGGAGCTGCAACGCTGGCAGACCGAGCAGCACCGGTCCTGGGCCGAGGACTTCAACGCCGACCGCGCCGGGCGGGGTCTGCAGGGTGCGATCACCGTGGAGTGGCCGTTGTGTACCGTCCCGGAGACCCTTTCGGCCTGAGGGTCAGTTACTGGTGTAGTAGTTCGGTGCCTCGGCAACCATCTGCACGTCGTGCGGGTGCGACTCCTTCAGCCCGGCGGACGTGATCCGCACGAACTTCCCTCGTGCCTGCAGCTCGGGGATGGTGCGGGCGCCGACGTAGAACATCGACTGGTGCAGCCCACCGGTCAGCTGGTGCGCCACCTGAGCGAGCGGGCCGCGGTAGGGCACCTGACCCTCGATGCCCTCGGTGATGACGTCATCGTCGGAGACATCACCCTGGAAGTAGCGGTCTTTGGAGAAGGACCGCCGGTCCCCGCGGGACTGCATCGCACCGAGAGACGCCATTCCCCGGTAGCGCTTGTACTGCTTGCCGTTCACGAACACCAGGTCGCCCGGGGACTCGTCACAGCCGGCGAGCAGCCCACCGATCATCACGCTGTCCGCCCCGGCGACCAATGCCTTGGCGATGTCCCCGGAGAACTGCAGACCGCCGTCGCCGATCACCGGGACCCCGGCCGGCTTGCACGCGAGGGAGGCCTGATAGATGGCCGTCACCTGCGGCACACCGACACCGGCGACCACCCGGGTGGTGCAGATCGAGCCCGGGCCGACGCCGACCTTCACGGCGTCGACGCCCGCATCGACGAGCGCCTGGGCGCCCTCCCTGGTGGCGACGTTGCCGCCGATCACCTGGACGTGTGCGGTGGCCGGGTCCGACTTGAGTCTGCGGACCATGTCCAGCATGAGGCGGGCGTGCCCGTTCGCGGTGTCCACCACGAGCACGTCCACACCTGCCTCGACCAGCGCGAGGACCCGCTCCCAGGCGTCCCCGAAGAACCCGACCGCGGCGCCGACCATCAGGCGGCCCTCCGCGTCCTTGGTGGCGAGCGGGTACTGCTCGGACTTGACGAAGTCCTTCACGGTGATCAGGCCCTGCAACACCCCGTCGTCATCGACCAGCGGCAGCTTCTCGATCTTGTGCTTGCCGAGCAGGGCGACCGCGTCGTCGGAGGAGATCCCGACGTGTCCGGTGACCAGGGGCATCGGCGTCATCGCCTCGCGCACCGGGGTGCCGGCGAACGCGGCCGACTCGACGAAGCGGATGTCCCGGTTCGTGATGATGCCGAGCAGCACTCCAGCTTCGTCCACGACCGGCAGACCGGAGATCCGGTACTTGCCACAGAGCGCGTCCATCTCCGCGAGGCTGGCGTTCGGCCCGATCGTGAGCGGGTTGGTGACCATGCCCGACTCGGACCGCTTGACCAGATCCACCTGGGCCGCCTGGGCCTCGATCGGCAGGTTGCGGTGCAGGATCCCGATTCCCCCCTGACGTGCCATGGCGATCGCCATCCGCGCTTCGGTGACGGTGTCCATGGCCGCGGAGACGAGCGGGATGGCCAGCTCGATCCCACGGGTCAGGCGGGTCCTGGTGACCGCATCGCTCGGGATGACATCCGTCTCTCCCGGCAGGAGGAGGACGTCGTCGTAGGTGAGGCCGACGAAGCCGAACGGGTCTGAGGCGGTGGATACGGCGAGAGGCTCAGTCACTCCACGAGTCTAACCGTCCTCCGCCTGCTTCCCGGTGTGAGGTGCCTCGCTCAGGAGGCTCTCGATCTCATGGACCGCGCCGGCCAGGGTGCGGGCCCGGTGCACGTCCGGGAGATCGGCTGTGGTGCGGCTGTGGGCGATCACGAAGACGTGCTCTCCCGAGGCGGTCACGTCGGCGGCGACCTCGCCCGCGCCGTCGGGTTCGCCCAGCAGCACGACCATGCGCATGCCGCGCTGGTGCACCACCGCGACCGCGTCGGCAACCGTCCGGGCGCGCGGTCGGACGACCCGGGTGGGCAGCCCGCGGTGGCTGAGCTCGCCGGCCAGGACGTGCGCCTCCACGTGCATGGCGGTCTCGGCGAGGATCAGCACATCACCGCTCGAGCCGCTCGTCGTGCTTCCGAACTCGCGCACCGCGGCCAGCATCGCCGCGCGCAGCACGAACTCGGGATCGTGTCCGGGCCGGTCGGCGTGGTCGCGTCCGGCCAGGAGTTGGAGGGCCGGCAGAACGAGGGTGCGCCACGCACCGAGGATGGAGGTTCCGAACGCTGCCCTGCGGACCAGGCGCCGTACCCGGCCCTCGTCGGACTCGACGGCGGCGGCCGCGAGGGAGAGCGGGTCGACGATCTCGATGGTCGGGCCGTCGTCCAGGTCCGAGCCCGGTGGCCGGTCCGCATCCGACGAGACCCGCCGCCCCTGCGGGCCGTTGCCGTCCCGCGCCCCGATCGAATCGACCGCGGACAACCCGCCACGGGTGGCGAGACGTGCGGCGTCCGCTGGGGCCATCCCTTCCAGGGTCAGCCGCCGCATGGTCTCAAGCCGGCTGATGTCGCTGGCGTTGTATCGCCGGTGACTGCCCGCGGTGTGCCCGGACGGGCCCAGTCCGTAGCGACGGTCCCAGGTCCGCAACGTCGGAGCGGCTACGCCCAACCTGGCCGCGACCGCGGCGACCGTCAGACGGATGCCGTCGTCAGCACTCCGAGCGTCGGTTCGTGAACGGGCCGCCACCACCGGCACTCCCTCCTCTGACTCGGCCGTGGATCGGCCGCTGCCTCGAGGGTAAGCGGACGGATGCGATCGAACAACTTTTGGCACGCGTACTGAATCAGTTCTGGAAGGGTCTTGAATAACTTCTGAACCGCTTGTAGGTTGGGCCGCACGACGTGAACGATCAAACGAATCGACGGAAGGACACACCGTGGCTGAACTATCGCGACTTCCCGGACCAGTCATGGATCTCTGGGAGTGGCAGTACGAGGGGGCCTGCCGGGAGGTCGGAACCGAACAGTTCTTCCATCCCGAGGGCGAGCGAGGCTCCTCGAGGCGTCGCCGGGATGCGGACGCAAAGGCGGTCTGTGCCGCGTGCCCCGTGATCCGGCAGTGCCGCGAACACGCCCTGCGCGTACGCGAACCGTACGGCGTCTGGGGCGGCCTCTCCGAGGACGACCGCGCCGTCATCCTGGCCAACGAGCAGGTGCCCGCCGCGAGCTGACGCAACCGCCGGCGGCTCGCCCCCGGCCGCACCCCACGCACGACGAAGGCTCGGCCCCCGAGGGGGCCGAGCCTTCGTCTGCGTCAGGCGCGAGTCACTTCTCGACGACTGCGAGGATGTCGCGCGCGGACAGGATGAGGAACTCCTCGCCCGCGTACTTGACCTCGGTGCCGCCGTACTTGCTGTAGATCACCGTGTCACCAACGGCGACGTCCAGCGGGACGCGGTTGCCGTTGTCGTCGACGCGGCCCGGGCCGATGGCCAGGACCTCGCCCTCCTGGGGCTTCTCCTTGGCGGTGTCCGGGATGACAAGACCGGACGCGGTGGTCTGCTCGGCCTCGAGCGTCTTGACGACGATCCGGTCCTCGAGCGGCTTGATGGAGACCGACACTGCGGACCTCCCCTTCGCGTGAGTGTGTTGAACAGGACAGAGTCTCCCGCAGCCCCTGGCCGAGTCCGCCGTCGCGGGGGTCGGACGCCACCTGAGCCTGCATGGGGAACGCTGCACCTTGCGGTGCAGCCTTCGTGTCAAAATCTAGGCGTCGATTAGCACTCGGTCAAGGTGAGTGCTAAGCCGTGAGCGCAATCGCTGGACGATCTCGATGTGTCCGGGCGCGTTCAGGCCCGCTCACGCACCGACGGCGGCCCTGAACTGGGCGCGCGAACGCCCGACGTCCTCGAGGAGTGCGAGCTCGTCCTGGCGGGCGCGGATCCCGGTGTGGCCGGTGTACAGGTCCTGTCGCGCGTACGCGAGTGCGACTGCCGCGCGCTGGAACTCCTTCATGGCCCTGGCGCCGGTCGGCCCACCGCGGGACGCCCAGTCCCGGGCCTGCTTGCGGGCCCGGAGCGAGGAGAGCATGTCCACCTCGTGCGGGGCGATCCACCCGGACGGGACGTAGTCCGAGAGCCGCGACCGCAGGACCTGGATCTCCTTGCGGCGCAGCCAGACGACGATGAAGGCCCAGACCGCCAGCGGCAACCAGTTCACGAACACCACCAGGATGACCAGGGCGCCGATGCCCCCTCCGAGGAAGGTCGCCAGGCCGTTCCACAGGCCGTGCAGGAGCGCCGCGGCCAGATATCCGAGCGGCATCATCCACAGCCAGGCCGCCTTGTTGCGGCTCCGGGAGGCGAGGCCGAGGGCGAGACCCATGCAGGAGGTGTAGATGAGGTGCCCGAACGGCGAGACCAGTCCCCGGATGATGAACGTGCCGGTGACGGTCTCCTCGTAGACCGCGAAGTACTGGATGTTCTCCACGAACGCGAACGCGGCTGCGATCACGGACGCATAGACGATCCCGTCCACCGGGCCGTTGAACTGGCGCCGACGGAGCAGGAAGATCAGCAGCAGGCCGAGGCCCTTCCAGAACTCCTCCACCACCGGCGCGCCGAGGATCGCACTAGCCGCGTCCGGCTCGAGTCCCGTACCGAGCGCGTCCGCGAGCGCCGGGCCGACGACGGAGTTCAGGAGACTCGACATGAACACGGCGACCCCACCGCCCCACACGAACGCGACGATGAGCAGCAGGCGCGGCTCGGGTTCCCAGCGGTCCACGAGCAGGACCGCGCTGCCGACGATCAGCAACGGGATCAGCGCGAGCACGAATGCCTGGAAGGTCGACCCACCGCCGAACGAGAGCGCGAACAGTGCGACGACGATCAGGAGGGCCAACGTGCCGACCGAGAGCAGGACCACCTCCGCCGCGATCCGCCGCCGGCGCATCGGCGCCGGCGGGCGCACCGGCATGAACTGGCTCTGCGGCATCGGGGCGTACTGGGCCGCGGGTGCGGCCACGGCCGGCTGCGCGGGTGCGGCGCCATAGCCATAGCCCTGCTGCCCGTAGACCTGCTGCCCGTGGAAGTGCTGCGGTTGCCCGTGGAACTGCTGCTGGCCCGGATGCGGCTGCTGGTGCCCCTGAGCGGCACCGAACGGCTGCTGACCCTGCGGGTGCTGCTGCGGATGCCCCTGCCCGGGCGGCGGGAACTGTTGATTGCTCACGCGCCCTCACCGTAGTGGCTCCCCGTCGCGTCCGCGCCCGGACGCGCGGGGAGAACTGCCCGGCCATCGGTGGCAGGATCGAGCCGTGGACGCCCGCCAACTGAGCCTGTTGCTCTCGCCCGACGGGTGGGCTCTGCTCTCCCAACTGCCTCGCTACGACGAGGAGCAGGCATTGCGACTGTCAGAGGGCCTGCGTGCCCGCGGCCTCGACCCCGACCTGGTCGCTGCGGCACTGACGCAGAGCCGGTTGCGGGCGCGCGCCGAGTCGAAGTTCGGCGAGTTCGCCCGGGACATGCTGTTCACCCCCGACGGCCTCGAGCAGGCGACCCGGCTCCCCGTGGCCGCGCTGCACGCCGCCCGGTACGCCCGCGCGGGCTCGGTGCGGGTGGCCGACCTCGGTTGCGGGCTGGGCGGCGACGCCATGGCGCTGGCCGGGCTGGGCGTGCAGGTCCTTGCCGTGGAGCAGGACGAGGCGACGGCGGCCCTCGCCACCGTGAACCTGCGCGCCTTCCCGGAGGCGACCGTGCGCCACGCCGATGCCATGTCGCTGGACCTGGCGGCCGAGCGGGTCGACGCACTGTTCGCCGACCCGGCCCGGCGCACCCGGCGCGGGAACCGGGTGTTCGACCCGAGCGCGTACTCCCCGGATCTCGACTCGTTGCTGGCGCTGCGCGAGCAGGTCGCCGACCTCGGCCTCAAGGTAGGACCCGGGATCCCCCATCACGCCCTCCCCTCGGCGACCCAGGCGCAGTGGGTCTCCGTGGATGGTTCCGTGGTGGAGGCCGGCCTCTGGTTCGGCAGACTCGCCCCGGAGGGATCGGGCCGCAGCGCCCTCCTGATCAGCGGCAAGGAGCAGCACCTGCTGTCCTGGCCCGGTGACGCGGACGCCCGCCCGGAGCAGGCCCCGGCCGGTGCGCTCGGTGCGTATCTGTACGAACCGGATGGCGCCGTGATCCGCGCCGGCCTGGTCGCCCGGGTCGCCGCCGATCTCGACGGGACGCTCGTGGACGAGTCGATCGCTTACGTCACCACACCGAGCCTGCGGACGACCCCGTTCGCGACGGGCTACCGCGTGCTGGACAGCTTCGACTTCGGGCTCAAGCGACTGCGGACCTACCTGCGCACCCGCGACGTGGGGCGACTGACCATCAAGAAGCGAGGCACCGCCGTCGTCCCCGAGCAGTTGCGGCAGCAACTGGGGCTGAAGGGGACGCGAGAGGCGACCATCGTGCTGACCAGGCTGCGCGGCAAGCAGAGCGTGCTCGTGGTCGAGCCCGTCTGAGTCCGTCCGGCCGGTGAGCCACTGCGGTGAGGGCAGGCACGGCCCGAAGCCAGGTGCCAAGATGAGCCGGTGACGATCGAGTTCGCGAGTTCGGCCCGCTCCAGCCTCGGCGTGGAGTGGGAGCTGGCCCTGGTGGATACCGACTCCGGGGACCTGCGCCAGGTGGCGCAGACGGTCCTCGACGCCGTCGCGCCGGCGGACGGCTCCCAGCACCCGGCGATCCGCCAGGAGCTCCTCCTGAACACGGTCGAGGTGGTCTCCGGGGTGTGCGAGCGGGTCCCCGACGCGATGGCGGATCTCGCCGCCGGCATCGCACTCGTGCGGGAGGTCGCCGATCCGCTGCGGGTGGAGCTGATGAGCGCCGGCACCCACCCGTTCGCGCACTGGGGCAACCAGAAGGTGACCGACAAGGCCCGGTACGCCACCCTGATCGACCGCACCCAGTGGTGGGGCCGGCAGATGCTCATCTACGGCGTGCATGTGCACGTCGGCATCGAGGACCGGGACAAGGTCCTACCGATCCTGAACGCGCTGCTGGCCTACTACCCGCACCTGCTAGCCCTCTCGGCGTCGTCGCCGTTCTGGGACGGCCGGGACACCGGGTACGCCTCCAACCGGGCGCTGCTGTTCCAACAGCTCCCGACGGCGGGGCTCCCGTTCACGACGATCGGCAGTTGGACGGACCTCGAGCACTACGTCGGGGACATGCTGCACACCGGCGTGATCGACGATTTCGACGAGATCCGTTGGGACCTGCGCCCCTCCCCCAAGTTCGGCACCCTCGAGATGCGCATCTGCGACGGGATCTCGAACGCGCTCGAGCTCGGTGCGGTCGCGGCCCTGACGCACTGCCTCGTCGAGTTCCTGTCCCGTCTCATCGATGCGGGCGAGGCCCTGCCGAGCATCTCACCCTGGTTCCTCGCCGAGAACAAGTGGCGCTCGGCCAGGTACGGACTCGAGGCGATCGTGATCCTCGACGAGGCCGGCACCGAGGAGCTCGTCACCGACCATCTCCTCGAGCTGCTCGGCCTCCTCGCCCCAGTGGCCGCGGACCTGGGCTGCGTGAGCGAGCTCGACGGGATCCGCGAGATCATCGCCACCGGCGGCTCGTATCGGCGCCAGCGCGCCGTGGCCGCGGGCAGCGGCGGTGCGCTCGACGCGGTCGTGGCGCACCTCGTGGCCGAGTTCCGGGCCGGCCGCCCGCTCCCGCCCGGCTGAGTCGCCCGGCTCCGCCGCGCTCTGCTCGCTTGTCAGCCGCTCGCACGCAGCCGCACCCGGGCGGCCCTGCCACGGATCCAGAGCATGGCCACGATCACGAAGCCAAGACCGACGCAGGCCGGCACCACGAAGCCCCAGGCACCACCGGTGACCTCGCCCGCGCCGAAGCGGTCAACGAGCAGACTCGCCCACAGTGGTGCGCCGATGACCAGGGGTAGACCGAGCACGGCGAGGGATCGCTCCGAGGCGGTCCACAGCGGCGATGCTCCGACGAGCACGATCCCGACGACGAGCAGCACCAGCGGGTAGACGAACACCGCCAGCAGGGCGCCTGCGGCGATCGAGAGCAGCGCGACCGGTGGCACCCAGGCACCGGTCAGCCGCGGAGGTAGGTCCGGGGGCGGTTCGCTTCGCATCTCGGAGGCTCACGCTACTGCCTCGGCGGACCGGCTAGTCGCCATCATCTACTAGTTGCCATTGCCGAATAGCAGGCGTAACCTCCTATCCGTGGAGAACGAGCCACCGCAGGTGCGCGACCCGCAGCTCCTCAAGGGGGTGCTGCCGATGCTGGTCCTCGCCCTGCTGGAGGAGGACGAGTCCTACGGGTACGAGCTCGTGACCCGGCTGCACGGGGCCGGCCTGGTCGGCGTCGCCCCCGGCACCGTCTACCCCGTGCTGACCAGGCTGGAGCGCGAGGGCAATCTGGCCTCGCGCCTGGTCGCATCCGATGCGGGACCGGCCCGCAAGTACTACCGACCCACCGACACCGGCCGCGCGGCACTCACCCTCGCGGGTGCGGGCTGGCGTTCGCTCGCCGCCGTCGTCGATCACGTGCTCGCCACCCCCGAGGAGGAACGATGACCACCACCACCCCGAGCCTGGCCGAGCGCTGGCGGCGCTTCGTCTACCTGGAGACCGTCGAGCTGTTCCTCGATGCGATGCCCCGCCGCCGCCGACGGGCCGTGCTCGCCGAACTGCGCGAGAACATCGACGCCGCCACGGCCGACGTCGGGCTCACGGCCGCCCTTGCGGACCTCGGCGGGCCGCGCCAGCTCGCCGCCCGCTACCTCGAGTCCGAGCCGCAGGGCCGGCCGACCTGGCACATCGGCACGCTCGCCGCGTCGATCGTGTTCGCGGTCTGGCTGCTCGGCACCGTCGTGTACACGTTCGGCATGCTGGACGCACTCCTGGCACAGTCGCAGGCGAGCGCCACCGCTGAGGGGAGCTTCTTCGGCGTCCGGATCCTCGCAGAGGCCGGCCCGGAGGTACTCGGCGCGGAGTTCCGCGGGATCGCGTGGCCCGCAGTCGCGGCAATGGTCGTGGTCTTCGGGGTGTTCTCCCGGGTGTGGCGGCTCCTGCCCAGCCCGAACTGAAGCGCCTGAACTGCCCGAGCCCGCTCGGTCAGCAGATCGTCGCAGGCAGATCGGAGACCTGGACCGGCAGGCTTCCCGACGCGGGCGCCGCGCCGGTGAGCACGGCGGCCACCGCCGCGAGGGCCTGGGCGGTGCGCCCATAGGTGGCGAGACGAACGGGCGCATCGGTCTCGGTGAGCAGCCACGGCTCGTCCAGGACGATCGCCACGTCGGCACTGCCCGACGGCGTCGCTCCGGTGAGCAGGCGCACCTCGCTGTCGGCGGGCTGCTCGAGCGGCACCACGTCGAGGCCGGCGGCCTCGGCGGCGGCGACGAACGCGTCCCAGTCGGCGGTGCTGCCGCCCCGCACATGGATCGACGACCCGACCAGGGCACCGCCGCACTCGCCGGCCACCTGCGTGATCGCGGCCGCCGAGAGCGCGAGTGACGCCGGGGCCGCGGAGCCAACGTCCGCCGTCGTCACCGGCTGGCCCGCGGCGGCGATTCCGGCCTGCCACCGCATCAGCGCGATCACCCGGCCCGCGGCCTCGTCCACGCGGTCCCGGCTCAGGGTGCCGTCGGCGAGCGCGGCAACGATGCCGGCGTGGGCCGCGGGGACGTCGGTCGGCCCGAGGAGCAGGTCCGCGCCCGCCTGCAACGCCATGACCGAGATCTGGGCCGAGTCCCAGGTCTGGGTGAGCGCGCCCATGTCCAGCCCGTCGGTGATCGCCACGCCGGTGAATCCGAGATCCTCGCGCAGGACCCGGTAAGCCTCGGGCGACAAGGACGCGGGCAGACTCGGGTCCCAGGCCTCGACGGCGATGTGGCCCATCATGACGGTGGGTGTGCCGGCGTCGATGGCCTGCGCGAACGGCACCAGGTCACGGTCGGCGAGCTCCTCGGCGCTGGCGCCCTGCACGGGCAGCCCCTGATGGGAGTCGACGGTGAGCGATCCGTGACCTGGGAAGTGCTTGACGCTGGAGACGACGCCGCCCGCGGTGAAACCCTGCGTCGCTGCGACGACGGCGCGGGCCGCCCGATCGGGATCGGAGCTCGCCGAGCGCATCCCGATGGTGACGTCGGCGGGACCCACGGTGACGTCGGCGTCCGGCGCGAAGTCGTAGTTCAGTCCCGAGGCGCGCAGTTCCAGCGCCATCGCCTGTGCCGCGGCCGTCACGACGACCGGGTCGTCCGCGGCCCCCGCGGACATGAACGACGGGAACGAGGTCCAGGCCCCTGAATCGGCACCCAGCCGTTGGACGAGTCCGCCCTCGTTGTCCACCGCGAAGATCGCAGGCCAGTCCCGGCCCGCCGCGGCCTGGGCCGCCTGCAGTGCGTCGCCGGTGGCGGCGACCTGGTCCACGGAGGCGACGTTCTCGGAGAACAGCACCAGACCGGCCAGATGGTTCTCGGTGAGGGTGCTCGCGGCGACCGCGGGATCGGTGCCCGGGTAGCGCGCGAGCAGGACCTGACCGGCCACCTCCTCCGGCGCCATCGCAGCGGCTGCTGCGATGGCGTCGGCGACGTCGGTGGGTGTCGGTCCCCAGGCGAGCGGTTCCTCGGTGGGTTCCGGGGTGGTCGGCGCCTGCTCCTCGGTGGTCTCGGTGGGGCTCGGCTCGGGCGGACCGGTCGGTGTGCAGGCAGTCGCCACGAGCGCGAGCATCGCCGCGAGCGCGAGGGTGCGGGCTGGCGCCCGGCGCCTCATACGTGGGCCAGCACGTCGGTCAGCGGCATGCCCGAGTCGATCGTGATGTCCAGCGTCGACGGCGGAAGTCCGGCCGCGAGGACCGCGGAGCCGAGGGCCGCGATCATGGCGCCGTTGTCCGTGCAGTACCGGATCGGTGGGATCCGCAGGGTGATTCCGGCCGCGTCGAGCCGCTCGGCGGCCAGGTCCCGCAGCCGGGAGTTCGCGGAGAAGCCGCCGCCGATCACCACCGTGCTCACACCATGTGCGGCGCACGCGTTGAGGGTCTTGGTGACCAGGACGTCGGCAACCGCCTCGGAGAACGACGCCGCGATGTCCGCCGCGGGTACCTCCCGACCGGCGTCCTCGTAGCCCTCCACGACCCGCGCGACGGCGGTCTTCAGCCCCGAGAAGGAGAAGTCGTACGGGTGCCGGGCGAGGTCCTTGGCCCGGCTCAGTCCACGCGGGAACGCGATCGCCGACCGGTCGCCGGTCTGCGAGAGGCGGTCCACGTGCGGGCCGCCGGGGTAGGGCAGCCCGAGGAGCCGGCCGACCTTGTCGAAGGCCTCGCCCGCCGCGTCATCGAGGGTCTGGCCGAGTTCGGTCACGTCGGTCGCGATGTCCCGGACCAGGAGCAGGCTGGAGTGGCCGCCGGAGACCACGAGGCCGAGGAACTCCTCGGGGAACGCTCCGTGCACGAGGGCGTCGACGGCCACGTGACCGAGGACGTGGTTCACGCCGTACAGGGGGCGGTCGATCGCGAGTGCGAGGGCTTTGGCCGCGGACACCCCGACGGTGAGCGAGCCGACCAGGCCGGGCCCCGCCGTCACCGCGATCGCGTCGACGTCGGCCAGGCTCACCTCGGCGCGCTCCAGGGCCGCGTCCAGTGTCGGTACGAAGGACTCCAGGTGCGCGCGGCTGGCCACCTCGGGGACGATTCCGCCGAACCGGGCGTGATCATCCATCGAGGAGGCGGTGACGTCGGTGAGCAGGTCCAGGCCACGAACCAGGGCGATCCCGGTCTCGTCGCAGGACGTCTCGATGCCGAGGACGAGCGGTTGGGCCATGGCTCAACCTTACGACCGTCCCGCCGGTGGCTCGTATCGGTGCGTCACCGGCCGGCACCGCAGCCGGCGCGGTCGGCCGCGACTACTCCGGCCGGCCCGGTGACTCCGCGGACGGCGGCCGTGGATCGAATCCGGTGGCCACCGGCCTGGCCGCGTCGGCGGACCACTGGGACCAGGAGCCCGGGTACAGCGTCGCCGGCACACCGATACTGGCCAGTGCGGCCACCTCGTGGGCGGCCGTCACGCCGGACCCGCAGTAGACGACGACCTCGACGTCCGGACCGACGCCGGCCTCGGCGAACCTCTCCCGGAGCTGCTCCGCGGGGCGGAAGGTGAGGTCCTCGGTCAGGTTCGCGACCGTCGGCGCGTTGTGGGCGCCGGGGATGTGCCCGGCGCGCGGGTCGATCGGCTCGTTCTGGCCGGAGTAGCGCTCCGGGGCGCGGGCGTCCAGCAGGACCGCGGCACCGCCGTCGGGGCGGCCGGCGAGTTCGGCCACGCGGGCCGCGTCGGCGACGGGCATCCCACCGGCGGTCAGGGTCACATCGCCGGGCGTGACCCCGACGGCACCGTCCTCGAGGATCCCCCCGATGGTGTGCCAGGCGGCGAGCCCACCATCGAGGATCCGGACGTCGGCGATGCCGCCCCAGCGCAGCAGCCACCACGCCCGCGCGGCAGCCGTGCCGCCGGAGTCGTCGTAGACCACCACAGTGTCGCCGTCACCGACGCCCCAACTGCGGGCGGCGGCCTGCAGGTCCGCCACGTCCGGGAGCGGGTGCCGCCCGGTCTCGGGCGCGGGCGGGCCGGAGAGGTCCGCGTCGAGGTCGACGAACTGCGCGCCCGGGATGTGGCCGGCGATGTAGAACCGGCGCCCGTCGGGCTCGGCGAGCGACCAGCGCACGTCGAGCACCACGAGGTGCGTGCCGCCGTCGGTGCCAAGCAGTTCCTGCAACTGCTGGGCCGTGATCAACACCGTGGCCCTGCTGGCACCGTTGGCACTGCTGCTGCCGGCGTCGCTGTCGAACGTGCTCACGTGCTCACTCCTCGATCACTTCCGATCCAACCGGGCCAGGTCGCCGACGGTGGGGGGCGTCCAACGGTAGCCGCATCACGAGCGCGTCGGCGCCCTCGGGCTGGTAGTAGCGGCGTCGGACCCCGAGTGGGACGAAGCCGAGCGACGCGTACAGGGCCTGGGCACCCTCGTCATGCAGGCGTACCTCGAGGAACACGGCCTCGGCCTGGACGGACCGCGCCCGCGCGATCAGCTCGGCGAGCATGAGCCGCGCCAGGCCACGACGGCGGAACTGCGGATCCACCCCGATGGTCATGATCGTGCTCTCGGGCGCGAGGGCGATGCCGGCGTAGGCGACCACGCACCGGTCCATGGCCTCGACGACGACGTAGTGCCGGTCCGACCTGGTCAGCTCGGAGTCGTAGGCCTCGCGCGACCACGCACCGGCGCCGAAGAGGATCGGCTCCAGCTCGATGACCCGGTCCAGATCCGCCCCGGTCATCGGACGCAGGCCCATGGGTTCCGTCCTGGGCGAATCGGTCACGATGCCCGTTTGCGGCCGGGCGCGGAGTGGATGTCCGGGCGGCGCAGGTAGCGAGGTGCCGTGGAGAGGTCGCCGCCCGTGGACAGCCGGGCGATGGTGACCCGGCCGAGGACGATCGGATCGACGACTGCCTCGAGCGCGGCTGGGGCCGCGGCCGTGGCGAACGAGTCCGGGTACATCGCCGCGCCGCGACCGACCACACCGCCGTCGTCGATCAGATCGGCGAACCTGGCTGCCACTGCCGCCGGGGTGTCCACACCTGGGCCACCGAGGGTGTGCACGTCGAACGGCGCTCCGTGGTCTGCGCCGTCGGGCAGGGCAGCGTCCCGATAGTGCGCCCAGTAGACCTCTCGGCGGCGGGCGTCGGTGAGCACCAGCACCTCGGCGGCCGGTCCCGCCCCGAACAACGCCGCGTAGCCGAGCGCGTCCAACGAGCAGACCCCGTGGACGCCGATGCCGAGTGCCCGGCCCATCGTCATCGCGGTGACCAGGCCGACCCGCAGCCCGGTGAATGGCGCCGGACCTGTGCCGACGGCGATGCCGGTGAGATCCCGGGTGGTGACGCCGGCGGTATGCAGCACGGACTCCACCATCGGCGTCAGGGTCTCGGTGTGCCGCCGGGCGTCGGCGCTGCGTTCGGTGCCGAGCGGGTCGTCGCCACAGAGCAGCCCGACGGCGGCACCGTCAGAGGTGTCGACGCACAGGATCAGGGGTTCACGCACGGTCCCACTGTAGGAGGCGGACCGCGGGTGGCCCAGAACGTCAGCGGACATCGTCCGAGGCGGCCGCCTGCTCGCCGACCCGCTCGACGGCCACGCCGGTGCCGGCCAGGTCGATCCCGTCCCATCGTGCGCCGGTTCCGCGCAGCCGGGCGACCCGGCCAGGATCGGGTGCCCCGGGGTCGATCCCGGTTCCGCGCGGCCGATCCAGGCTGACCTCCAGCCGATCCTCGGAGAGTGACTCGACCACGCCTTCACCCCATTCCACGACGGTCACCGAGTCCGCGAGCGAGGTGTCCAGGTCGAGGGCGTCGACCTCGTCGAGGGACTCGAGTCGGTAGGCGTCCACATGCACGAGGTCCGGGCCGCCGATGAGGCTCGGGTGGACCCTGGCGATGATGAACGTGGGCGAGGCGATGGGGCCGCGGACCTCGAGGCCTGCGCCGATTCCCCTCGTGAGCGTGGTCTTGCCGGCGCCGAGGTCACCGGTGAGCACCACCAGGTCACCGGCCCGCAGCAGACCGGCCAGTCGGCGGCCGAGCGCCTCGGTGGCCTCCTGGTCGGGCAGCGCCACCTCGACCGTGGCCGGGACACCACTGACCGCGTTGCCGCCGGGGTCAGTGGCACCATCGGGGGAACCGACGTGGATACGCGGGATGCGCGAGCCGATCCGGGTGACGATCTCGTAGTCGATCGTGCCGACGGCGTCGGCCCAGTCGCGCGCAGTCGGCTCGTTGTGGTCTCCGGCGCCGAACAGCACGGCCCGTTCGCCTGCGGCGAGGCGGGCGCCCTCCGGGCCGAGGTCGAGGACGAACTGGTCCATGCAGACGCGCCCTGCGATGGTGTGCCGCCGTCCGGCCACCTGCACGGGGGCGACGTTCGAGCCATGCCTCGGGACGCCGTCGCCGTAGCCGATCGGCACCACCCCGAGCACCGTGTCCCGGGTGGTGGTGTAGGTGTGGCCGTAGGAGACCCCCTGGCCCGCGGGCGCGGCCTTCACGAGCGCGAGGTCGGCCTCCAGGCGCATCGCCGGGCGCAGGCCGAGCTCGGTGGCGCTGCGGTGGGTGAACGGGGACAGCCCGTAGATGGACAGTCCCGGGCGGACCAGGTCGTAGTGGGCCTCGGGTAGGGCGAGCGTGGCCGCCGAGTTCGCGAGGTGGCGCACCTCGAGGCGGGCACCGGCGGCGTCGGCGCGACGCAGGGCCTCGTCGAAGACCTCGATCTGCGCGTGCACGCCGGGGTGGCCGGGCTCATCGGCACGAGCCAGATGGGACCAGACGCCGACGACCTGCACCTCGCCCCGCTGCTCGGCGGCCAGGGCAGCATGCAGCAGTTCCGTCCAGGGTTCGAGGAACGAGCCGCCGCGGCCGAGGCCGGTGTCCACCTTCAGGTGCACCCGAGCGGGCCGACCCGCCTCGCGGGCCGCGTCGATCACCTCGGTCATGGCCCACGGGGCGGGCACGGAGAGGTCGATGCGAGCGCCGATGGCGGCAGCGAACGGCGCACCGGGTGCGTACATCCAGGCGAGCACGGGCACCTCATGGCCGGCAGCGCGGAGCGCGAACGCGCCGTCCAGCTGCGCCGTGCCGAGCCAGCCGGCGCCCGCCTCGAGGGCCGCCCCGGCCACCGGCAGGAGGCCGTGGCCGTAGCCGTCGGCCTTGACCACGGCCATCACGGCGGCCGACGGCGCGGCCTGCGCCAGCCGGCGCACGTTCGCCCGGATCGCGTCGAGATCGACGATCACCCGGGCCGGGTAGTACCCGCTGCCCGCATCGCCGGGAGGCACGTTCACTCCAGATTCCACCGGCTCAGTGTGCCAGGATTCCGCGGACGACCTCGGGCACGGCCGCCGCGATGTCCGAGGCCGTGATCGGGGCGCCCGGGTCCCGGTCGTCGAGAGGACCCCGACCGGTCGCCGAGACCGGGTCACCAACCGGGCTCGGACCTCCCTCCGAACCACGCCGGTTCCGGGCGGCCCACACCCCGGCACGCCCGTGCACCAGGGCGGCGGCAGCCGCCAGTTCGCCGGCCGGGGCATCGGAGCCCGCCAGCAGCGCGCCGAGGATGCCGGCGAGGACGTCCCCGGACCCTGCGGTAGCCAGCCAGCCGGTACCGTCGGACTGGCTGAACACCGTGCCGCCGGGCTGCGCCACCACGGTGACTGCACCCTTGAGCAGCACCGTCGCCCCGGTGAGTTCGGTGGCCCGCTGCGCCCACCGGGCCGGATCCGCCTCGATCGTGGACCGCTCGACCGGGTCGCCGCCGCGCGTCGTCAGGAGCCGGGCGAGCTCGCCCGCGTGCGGGGTGAGCACGACCCGGCGGCCGGCGAGCGCCGTCGGGTCCGTCGGGAGCCAGTCCAGTCCCCCGGCGTCCACGACCAGGGCGACCTCGGAGTCCACCAGGGCCCGGCCGGCGGACTCCGGGACGGGCGCGCCGACGGCGATCCCGGGGCCGAGGACCATGGCCTGGACCCGGCCGGCCGCGGTGACCACCTCGGGGTGCCTGGCCAGCACCATCCGGGCCGCGCCCTCGGGGCCCAGATAACGGACCATCCCGCAGCCGGTCCGCAGGGCACCGCTGCTGGCGAGCACCGCGGCCCCGGGATACGCATCCGAACCAGCCAGCAGCCCGACCACGCCCCGGGTGTACTTGTGGTCGGCCGGACCGGGCACCGGCCACAGATCGGCGACGTCCACCCCGAGCAGCCGGCGCACCGGTGCCGGCCGGGCGGCGAGGGCCTCGGCCAGGCCAAGGTCGACGAGTTCGACCCGGCCCGCGCGGGCCGCGGCGGGCGGCAGCAGCAGCGCGGGCTTGAGCCCGATCATCGTGACCGTGACGTCGGCCCGGACCGCCTCGCCCGGCACCGCGCCGACGTCGGACTCGAGGCCGCTCGGCACGTCGATGGCCACGACGAGCGGATCGAGGATCGACCGCTCGCGGCGCTCGTTCAGGGCCGCGACGAGAGCGCCCGACACCCCGCGCAGGCCACCGGTCAGCCCGATCCCGGCGATGGCGTCGATCCAGATGTCCGCGTCATCCGCGACGGCGAGCACGGGCGCGAGACCGGGCGCCGGCATGCCGGTGTGGCCCTGGGCGCCGTCCCCGGACACGGGAAGGAGCCGCACCCCGGCCCGCCGCGCGGCGGCGAGCCCTTCGGGATGCACCCGCTCGCGCAGCAGCGCGGCGGTGACGACGAGCCCACGGCGGGCGAGGTGGGCTGCCGCGAACAGCCCGTCGCCGCCGTTGTTCCCGCCTCCGGCGAGGACCAGGGCGCGGGCACCGACCAGAGCGAGACCACGCCGTCGGGCCTCGGCGACGACCGCGGCCGCGACCGCGTAGGCGGCCCGTTCCATGAGGGGTTCGCCTGCCGCGAGGGCCGGAGCCTCGGCGGCCCGGATCGCCTCGGCCGGGTACGCGTGCCTCATCGCCGGGCCACCACCGTCAGGTGCAGCGCCGTGTCGCAGCCGGTGCCTGCGGGGCGGGCCGGGCCGTTCATGGCTGGATCCACCGTCTCAGTGTGCCAGGATTCCGCGGTCGTCCTCTGGCGGTGCCACCCCTCATGCCCGACGGCGGGGCGGAGCCCCCTTGAGTGGGTCGACGCCCCCTGGGCTCAACGTGGCGTCTCGTTCAGAGGGAGCGCTGCAGCAGCATCGTGCTCACACTGTGGCCGTGCTTGACCCCGACGTCGCGCAGCACGCCGACCACCTCGAAGCCGAGGCGTTGGTGCAGGGGCAATGAACCGGCTGCGGCGGGGTCGTCGGCGACCACGGCGATCACCTGCCGCACGCCGGCGAGTGAGCAGGCGTCGAGCAATGCGGACAGGAGCCGGGTCCCGACCCCGCGACCCTGGGCATCGGGAGCGATATAGATCGTGTCCTCGACCGTGTACCGGTAGGAGTCCTTCGGCCGCCAGGGCGTGGCGTAGGCGTACCCGACGACCGTGCCGGCATCCTCGGCCACGAGGAACGGCAGGCCTCGGGCCGCGAGGTCCGCGAGGCGCGCTGCCCACGCATCGGGCGACGGCGGGTCCTCGTCGAATGTCACGGCGGTACCGGTCACATACGGCTCGAGGATCGCCGCGGCGGCGGGCAGGTCATCTCGCGTCGCGACGCGGATCGTGGGGCGGGCAGCCGGCCGGCCGGGACGCGGATCAGGTACCGACGCGGGGTCCGGGCCAGATGGCGGGGCCGTCATCGTTCGGCGACCGCCACCGCCGACGCGATGCCGGCGTCGTGGGAGATCGACAGGTGCCAGGAGGTGATGCCCAGTCGGTCCGCGACGGCCGCGACGGATCCGGTCAGGTCGACGACCGGGGGGCCGCCGCTGACCCGGTGCACGGTGGCGTCCTGCCAGCTCATGCCGCCGGGGGCGCCGAGGGCCTTGGCGATCGCCTCCTTGGCCGCGAAGCGGGCTGCGAGCGAGGCGGGCGGGAGGTCGCGTTCGGCCGGTGTGAACAGTCGCTCGCGCAACCGCGGCGTGCGTTCGATGGTGGCGAGGAAGCGGGCCACGTCCACCACGTCGATGCCCACGCCGACGATCACCGCGTCCCCTACTCCACCGTGACGGACTTGGCCAGGTTCCGGGGCTGGTCGACGTCGAGGCCCTTCGCTGTGGCCAGCGCGGCCGCGAAGATCTGCAGCGGGACCACCGAGACGAGGGGGGCGAGCAGCGTGGGGGTCTGCGGGATCCGAAAGATCTCGTCCGCGTACGGGACGACCGCCTCGTCGCCGTCCTCGGCGATCACCATGGTGTGCGCGCCGCGGGCGCGGATCTCCTGGATATTGGAGATGACCTTGGCGTGCAGCGCGTCCCGGCCCCGCGGGGACGGGACGATCACGAACACCGGCTGACCCTCCTCGACCAGGGCGATCGGGCCGTGCTTGAGCTCACCGGCCGCGAATCCCTCGGCGTGGATGTACGCGAGCTCCTTGAGCTTCAGCGCACCCTCGAGGGCGACCGGGAATCCGACGTGCCTGCCGAGGAAGAGTACGGTCGGCTCGTCCTTCATGCTCCGCGCCACGGCGCGGACATGCTCCTCGTTGTCCACGACGCGCTGGATCTTCTCCGGCATCGCGCGCAACTGGGCCAGGTCCTCGGCGATCTCGTCCGCGAACTTGTTGCCGCGCAGCTGGGCGAGGTAGAGCCCGAGCAGGTAGCAGGCGGTGATCTGCGCGAGGAACGCCTTGGTGGACGCCACGGCGATCTCGGGGCCGGCATGCGTGTACAGCACCGCATCGGACTCCCGCGCGATCGTGGAGCCGTGGGTGTTGACGATGGCCAGCACCTTGGCCCCCTGTTCGCGGGCGTGCCGGACCGCCATGATCGTGTCCATCGTCTCCCCGGACTGGGAGACGGCGACCACCAGCGTCTTCTCGCTCACGACCGGGTCGCGGTAGCGGAACTCGTGCGCGAGTTCGACCTCGACGGGGATCCGGCACCAATGCTCGATCGCGTACTTCGCCACGTGGCCGGCGTAGGCGGCGGTGCCGCACGCGATCACGACGATCTTGTCGACGGTGCGCAGAACGGACTCGCGGATGCGCATCTCATCGAGCTGGAGCCTGCCATCGGTACCGGCACGGCCGAGGAGCGTATCGGCGACCGCCTGTGGCTGGTCGTGGATCTCCTTGTCCATGAACGTCGCGAAGCCGCCCTTGACGGCCGCCTCCGCATCCCAGTCCACGGTGTACCGGCGTGCCTCGACGGCGTTGCCCGCGGTGTCGATGACGCGGACCTGGTCGGCGGTGATCGTGACGATCTGGTCCTGGCCCATCTCCATCGCCTCGCGGGTGGAGGAGATGAACGCCGAGACGTCGCTGCCGAGGAAGTTCTCGCCCTCACCGAGCCCGATGACGAGCGGCGAGTTGCGGCGGGCGCCGACGACCGTGTCCGGCTCGTCCGCGTGGGTGGCCAGCAGCGTGAAGGCACCCTCCAGCCGGCCGACGGTCAGCCGCATCGCCTCGGTGAGGTTCTGGGTCTCGTCGTGGTGGCGCGCGAGGAGGTGGGCCACCACCTCCGTGTCGGTCTCTGACAGGAACTCGACGCCCGTCTGACTCAGCTCGGCCTTGAGCTGGGCGAAGTTCTCGATGATGCCGTTGTGGATCAGCGCCAGCCTGCCCCCGCCGGCCAGGTGCGGGTGAGCGTTGACGTCCGTGGGCCCACCGTGGGTGGCCCACCGGGTGTGCCCGATGGCCGCGGTTCCCGCGGGCAGGTCGCGACGCTCGAGCTCGGCGAGCAGATTCGCGAGCTTTCCGGCCTTCTTCGCCGAGACCATGCCCTCCGGAGTCGTCACGGCGACACCGGCCGAGTCGTAGCCCCGGTACTCGAGGCGACGCAGCCCTTCGACGACGACTTCGAGCGGCCGCGGACTTGCCGAGGCGGGGCCCACGTATCCGACGATTCCACACATGTGGACCAGAGTATCCGCCGCTGGGCCCGTTCCCGGCTCGTCCCGTGTGCGGCGTGGATCACGGTGGGGTGGGAGAGTATGGGCGTGGTCCTTCCCGACGTCACACGGTTCCAGCCGTTGCCGAGCGCCTCCGGTTCTCCGTTCGTGGAGTTCGACCGAGCCGCCTGGAGCCGGCTGTCCGCCTCCACACCACTGCCCCTGACCGCGGCCGACATCGAGAACCTCCGCGGGCTCGGTGACCCGATCGACCTGGCCGAGGTCGACACCGGGTACCGCCCGCTGTCCCGGCTCCTCACCCTGTACGTGGCCGCCTCCCAGCGGCTGCGTGCCACCACATCCACGTTCCTCGGTGAGCCCGCCCACCGCACCCCGTTCGTGATCGGGGTCGCCGGTTCCGTCGCCGTCGGCAAGTCCACGGCGGCCCGCGTCCTGCGTGAGATGTTGCGCCGCTGGCCGGAGACGCCGCGCGTGGAACTCGTCACGACCGACGGCTTCCTGTACCCGAACGCCGAGCTCGAACGCCGCGGCCTGATGGAGCGCAAGGGCTTCCCGGAGTCCTACGACCGGCGCGGGCTCCTGGACTTCCTCATCGAGGTGAAGGCCGGGACCGAACAGGTCACCGCTCCCGTCTACGACCACGTGCGCTATGACATCGTGCAGGACCGCCGCGTGGTGGTGCGGAGCCCCGAGGTGCTGATCGTCGAGGGGCTGAACGTGCTCGCGCCGGCCCGGGTCAGTGCCGACGGTGAGTCGTCGCTCGCCGTCAGTGACTTCTTCGACTTCTCCATCTACATCGACGCGGCCACCGAGGACATCCGCCGGTGGTACGTCGAGCGCTTCCTGGACCTGCGGCAGACGTCCTTCTCGAACCCGGACTCCTACTTCCACCGGTACGCCGACCTCGACGACGACCAGGCACGTCGGCGGGCCGGACAGATCTGGGAGGCCATCAACGGTCCGAACCTGGTCGAGAACGTCCTGCCAACGCGCGGCCGCGCGACCCTGGTGCTGAGCAAGGACGCGGACCACCGGCTGAGCCGGTTCCGGCTGCGGAAGATCTAGGCATGACCGTTCCCTTCGACGAACACAGCAGTGCTCCGGTCGCGACCACGCGGTCCGGTCGGGTCCGCGGGACCCGGCGACCAGGTTCGCTCGCCTTCCGGGGGATCCCGTACGCGGCAGCCCCGGTCGGGTCGCTACGGTTCGGGCGGCCGGCGACGCACCCGGGCTGGGACGGGACTCGCGACGCGACCAGCAATGGACCCACGCCCAGCCTCGGCCCGACCACCGATACGTACTCGATCCCGGAACCGGTGGTTGCCGGCGACGAGATCCTCAACCTGAACGTCTTCACCCCTGCCCTCGACCCCGCCGCCCGGCTTCCGGTGTACGTCTGGATCCATGGCGGCGGCTTCGTCGGCGGATCCCCCGGTGGGCCCTGGTTCGACGGCGCCGCCTTCAACGCCCGCGGCGTCGTGACCGTGGCCATCACCTACCGGCTGGGTTTCGAGGGTTACGGCCACGTCCCGGGCGCGCCGGAGAACCGGGCGCTCCTGGACTGCATCAGCGCCTTGGAGTGGGTCCGGGAGAACATCGGAGCGTTCGGTGGTGATCCCGACCGGGTCACCCTCGGCGGGCAGAGCGCGGGCGGCGGTGCCACGCTGGCCCTCCTCGCGGCGCCCGCGGCGCAGGACCTGTTCGCTGCCGCCGTCGTGCACTCGGCACCGCTGCCGGACATCGCCGGCTCGGACGCGGTCGCACAGGGCGCCATGATGGCCCGCCTGTGCGAGGTGGAGAACACGTGGGACGCCTGGCGTGAAGTCCCGCGGACCACGATCGTGGCCGCCGAGCGTTCCCTCGAGCGTGCGGATCTCTGGTCGGCCGTCCGTGACCTGCACCGGATCCTCGGCACGTCGGACCCGCTCACGGACTTCGGGCCGGTGATCGATGGTGAGCTCGTTCCGGCGGACCCGTTGGCGGCGTTCGCCGCCGGGACCGGTGCCACGAAACCGCTGCTGATCGGCACGACCAGCCACGAGTTCAACCGGGTGACGGCGCACGTCGACCGATTCCTCGCCCAGGGCTTCGCCGGGGCGCTGATGGTCGGCCTCGGGGTACCGACGATGCTGGCCCGGGCCTACCCGCGCGCCTACCCCGACTTCTCCCCGGCGGAGCTACTCGGCCAGGCGGTCACGAACCGGGTGTTCAGGATCCCGACCGTTCAGGTCGCGCTCGCCCGGACCACGGCAGCCGAGGAGGCGCCCGGCGGGACCGCGCCGGGCTCCGCGCGCTCGGCCCCGACCTGGCTCTGGGACTTCCGGTGGCGCTCCCCCGTCACCCGTCGCTCGGTGCACTGTCTCGACCTGCCGTTCGCCTGGAACGTCCTCGACGCCGAGCGGGTGGCCCGGCTGGCCGGCGACGATCCACCGCCGCACCTCGCCGAGCACATGCACGGCGAGATCGTGCGGTTCATCACCGAAGGTTCAGTCGGGTGGGACCCGTTCCGTCCGACGGCGCCCACCGCCCACATCTTCGACACCGAGTCCGTCACCGGGCGCGACCCCTACCGCTTCGAACGGCTCGCGCTGCAGGTCGTCGACGAGGACTGATCGCATCCGCGAGTCATGGGGTGCGCTCGAGGATTCCGGACCCGGAATCCGGCACCGGATCCTCGTCCGCCTCGCCATCACCCTGGTCCGGAGGATCCTGTGGCTCGAGCCCGGAACGGCGGAACAGCCGACGCATGACGAGATCGATGATCGTGCCCATCAGGAGCCCGACGAGGACACCGACCACGACGGCGATGACCGGGTGGTCGTGCAGCACCGCGCCCGCGCTGAGGCCGAGCAACACGGAGTAGATCGACCAGGTCACCGCCGCGAGCGCCGCGAACCCGGCGAACCGGCGGAACCCGAATCCGACGGCACCCGCCGTCATGTTAACCGCGACCCTGCCGATCGGGACGTACCGCGCCGACAGGATGAAGGCCCCTCCGCGTCGCTGCAGAGCTGTCTCCGCCCACGTCAATGCCCGAGCACCCCGGCGGGTGCGGAACAACCGCAGCCGACGGATCGGCACCCTGGTGCCGATCAGGTAGGCGATCACGTCACCGCAGAAGGCACCGAGTGCTGCGACGGGCAGGATCAACCAGATGCTCGGGGCGTTTCCGGTGATCGCGAGGCTCGCCAACGCGATGACCACCGACTCGCTGGGCACCGGCGGGAAGAACCCGTCGATGGTGCAGAACAGGAACAGGGCAAGCAGGACCCAGTGCGACGCTGCCATCGCGAGGACCGTCTCGACCATCAGTTCCTCCGTCTAGTTCCTACTCAACGTGACGTGCACAACCGCGACGTGCGGCTGCCTCCACGCTAAGCGGGTCGGTGCCGACCGCGGAATGGGTGACCACCCTGATCATGCCCCGGACCCAGGACAACAAACTCCCCCGGTCGTGTGATTCCCGTGGCGCCCGACTCATCCCACGGAACGATGGACGCCGGCGTCGCTCCCTCGCACGACCGGGGGATGAACACTGGATCTCAAGAGTAGGTCGCAACCCTCAGTTCATCGCCATGGAATACCGAAACCGCTCACCTGATTGAAAGTTCTATGACGACTGTCTCCGGGCTACCGACCCCGACCGCGTACGAGCACCTCTTCACCGAAGCGCACACGGTGAGCGCCTTCGACGGTCCACCCGTCACCGACGCGCAGCTCCAGCAGGCGTACGACCTGATGAAATGGGGCCCGACCGCGATGAACATCACCCCGCTACGGGTCCTGGTCCTCCGCTCGGCGCAGGCGCGGGCTCGGCTCGCTCTGCACATGTCCGAGGGGAACAGGAACAAGACCGTTGCGGCACCGCTGACCCTCGTTGCGGCGACGGACACGCGCTTCCACGCGCACCTGCCGGTCCTGGCCCCGCACCGCGCCGAGCTGGCCGTCACGCTCGAAGGTGCACCCGAACGCCGCGAGTCGATGGCGCACAAGTCGGGCCTCATCCAGGTCGGATACCTCATCGTCGCCCTGCGAGCCGCTGGTCTGCACGTCGGCCCGATGGGCGGGTTCGACGCGGCCGGCGTCGACACCGAGTTCTTCTCAGGGAGCGGGTGGCGCTCACTCCTCGTGCTCAACGTCGGCAACGCCGCGGCGCCGGACGGCGTTCGGCCCAGGGCGGCGCGCCTGAGGTTCGAAGACACCTACACCGAGCTCTGACACGTCACAGGAGCGATCAGGTCGACGGGCGTCCGGACATCCAGGCCATCCTGAGGTCCGGCGCCCGCTCCTCGTTCCCGGCACCGTCCGTCCGCTCGACCTCGACCAGGCCACGCCATCTATAGAAGTCCTGAGCCGGTGAGTTCGCCACGAACACCCAGAGGTCGAAGCCACCAGGGCGGAGCAGCTTGACCTTGTCGAGGAGCGTGCCACCGACCCCGCTGCCCTGGGCCGCAGGGTCCACGTAGAGGGCCTCCAGGTGCGCACCCGCGAGCCTTGCGAATCCACGCAGGCGGTTCGCCGCGTCGAAGAAGCCGACCACGTCATCCTCCGTCAGGTCCCACGAACTCACCCAGGCCCGAACCTCCACGTCGGAATGCACACCGGGCGGCATAGCCGCTCCCGCCGCTCGCCGAGCGGCCAGGTACACATCCGCGACCAGTGCCAGCTCCTCAGCCCGCACAGGGCGAACCACTCCTTCGACGCTCATCCGACAAAGATCCCATCGATGACGCCGAGTGCCCAGCCGGAGACCGGGCAGCCAGGCGGCCTCCGGCCGGACGGAGGCGAACCTGGTCGGCTACCGGCTGTGCGGTACGCCAGCCACGCCCGACCCACCGACGACCAAAGGCCACCCCCTGTTGGGAGTGGCCTCAGAACACGACGACCTGTCATACCGAGTCAGGGGTCGGCCGGTAGCGTGATGAAGCCCGGCCACGGTCGCACATTGCCCGCAGAATGCGACAAGGGCCACCCCGGTGTGGGGTGGCCCTTGTCTAAGTGTTGTCCGGCGGCGTCCTACTCTCCCACGTAGTCTCCCACGCAGTACCATCGGC
>NZ_CACRYJ010000036.1 GCF_902703175.1 Occultella aeris
GCTGGGGGTGGGGGCCGATCTGTCCGGTGCTCAGGTGGTGGGCGATGAGGTCGGCGAGGATGTCCGAGCGCAGTTGTTCCAGAGTGCGGGGGTCGCCTGTGGCTTTGGCGGTCGCGGCCGCGGCGTCCAGAGTGAGGTCGAAGGTGAGGGCGTCGGCGGCCGGCCAGTACAGGGTCTGGCTGGCCATGCCGTCGGCGACCATCCGGGCCCGGGAGACGTACCGCTTCTCGGACGCGACCTGGGCGCGTTGGGTGAAGCTGGCCGGGTCTGCCTGCGCGACGGCGGTGGCGATCTCACGCTGGAGGCGGTACCGGGTCCACCCCGGTGCCTTGGGCAGGATCTCGGCCTGGACCTCCAGCGCCGGTTCGGCGTCCAGCACCGCGACGGCGGTCGCGATCAGGTCCGCTTTGGCGGCGTCGATGTGCCCGGCTGCCAACGCGTCACCGGTCGGCGCGGCGATCGTGGTCTGCAGCTTGCCGACGCTGATGAGCCGGTTCGCCTCCCGCTTGGAGCACCCGAGCCGGGGGGCGATCTCCTCGGCGGCGATGCTGGAGCGGAAGTTCGTCTTGCGGTCCAGCACGGCGGGCTTGTCCATGCTCATCGGGACCCGTCCGGCGAGCTCGGCGGACGCGGCCCGGACACCGGCCGCGCAGGCGGACTCCAGGTGCCGCCACAGGGCGATGAGTTCGACGAGGTCGTACTCATCGATCCCGGACAGGTCCCGATCGGGACCCAGCGCCCGTTCGAGCTCGGCCAGGGTGAAGGAATCCACGCGTGGGCGGTCGGCGAGGGCCTCGAAATCGACCGGGGGAATCTCATCGGAGCCACCCGACCCGCAGAGGTCGGCGTCCTCGACGGGGAACTCCTCGACCCGGTCGAACAGGGCGTAGGAGGCCTCCAGCCAGGCCCGGTCGGTGGCCAGCTCGGCCACGTCCCAGGGCGGGGTCCCGACCTGGCCCCCGACCTCACTGCCACTCGACTCGTACACGTGTTCTATCCTAGGAGCCCACCCCAGAATCCGCAAGATATCAACGAAAATGTGGACTCCGAGACATCAGCCCGCACCCTGTGGATGAGGCTTCATCAACAGATCAGGTGGAGGATGCGGCAGCCGTATTGGTGTCGTTCGGACCGGTCGTGGACCCGGCTCAACGGATCGGTTGGAGGTGGTCGCGGTCCTGGTCCTGTTCGGACCGGTCGCGAGCCCGGCTCATCGGATCAGGCGGAGGCTGCGGTCCTTGAGCGGATCAGACCGGTCGCCAACTCGGTCAGTGGATCCGTGCGCAACGAGTAGTACGCCCAGCGTCCACGTTGCTCCCGCGCAAGCAGTCCGGCGCTGACCAGGATCTTCAAGTGGTGACTCACGGTCGGCTGGGACAGGCCCACCGGCTCGGTGAGGTCGCACACGCAGGCCTCACCATCGGGCTGCGCGGCGATGATCGCAAGGAGCTGGACGCGGGTCGGGTCGGCGAGCGCCTTGAATCCCTGTGCGATGTCCCGAGCGGTCGCCGGGTCGAGGGCGGCGTCGCCGGCGGGAGGCGCGCAGCAATCAGCGCCAACGGAGGCGAGTCCGACGGTGGTCGACATGGGTCCATTCTGGCATAGATTGACAATCTTCGATGCGTAGCCCAACCTTGCCATATTGATGTTTCTCGATGGGAGCGCAGAGATGAGCAGCACAGCGGACGTCAGGCGGGACGAGTTGCCGATCGTGGTGATCGGAGCCGGGCCGGTGGGGCTCGCCGCCGCGGCGCACCTGCTGGAACGCGGCCTCGAACCGCTCATCATCGAGTCCGGCGACGGTCCAGGGTCCGCCATCGCCTCCTGGGGCCACGTGCGGCTGTTCTCGCCCTGGCGGTACGACGTCGACGGCGCGGCGCGGCGGCTCCTGGAACCCACGGGCTGGCTGATGCCGGACGCCGAGGCGTTGCCCACCGGCGCCGACCTGGTCACGCGCTACCTGACCCCGCTGGCCCAGACCGATGCGATCGCATCCCGGCTACGGACCCGAACGCGCGTCGTCGGAGTCAGCAGGGACGGCGCCGACAAGACCCAGAGCCTCGGACGCGACCGCCGGGCCTACCTGGTGCGGGCCGTCGTCGGTGAGGGACCCGACAGCGTGGACATCCTCGCCCGCGCAGTCATCGACGCCTCCGGCACGTATGGTCGGCCCAACCCGCTGGGTCGGGGTGGTCTGCCCGCTGTGGGCGAGGATCGGGCCGGCGAGTATATGACCGGGCCGCTCCCGGACGTCCTCGGTGCCCAGCGGCACCGGTTCGCAGGCCGCCACACTCTCGTCGTCGGCATGGGGCACTCCGCCGCGAACAGCCTGTTGAGCCTGGTAGAACTGGCCGAGTCCGAGCCAGGCACCACGATCACGTGGGCGATCCGGGGCGGCTCGGCCCGTCGCCTGTTCGGCGGCGGGGCCGACGACGAGCTGCCTGCGCGCGGCCTCCTCGGGACCAAGCTCCGCGACGCCGTCGACGCCGGCCGGCTGCAGTTGCTCACCAGGGTTCGCATCGAGGAGCTCCGTCCGAGCGGTGACACGGTCAAGGTCCTCGGCCACACCAAGGACGACCGCCTCGACCTCGACACGCATGCGATCGTCAACGCGACCGGCTTCCGCCCCGACCTGGACATGTTGCGCGAGGTTCGCCTCGACCTCGACCCCGTCGTGGAGGCGCCGACGGCGCTGGCGCCCCTGATCGACCCGAACCAGCACTCCTGTGGCACCGTTCCTCCGCACGGGGAGCGCGTCCTGGCGCACCCCGACGACGGGTTCTACCTGGCCGGCATGAAGTCCTACGGCCGTGCGCCCACCTTCCTGTTGGCGACCGGGTACGAGCAGGTCCGCTCGATCGCCGCCGCACTGTCGGGGGACCGGGTCGACGCGGACACGCTCCAACTGAGCCTGCCCGCTACCGGGGTCTGCTCCACCGATCTGCCGGGAGACTCCGACGGCGGGTCCGGCTCGTGTTGTGGTGCGTCGCCCGACGAGCCCCAACTCGTCACGCTGGGAGTAGGCGCGGCAGCGGGTGTCGGGTTCGCCACCGGCGTGGTGCACGGTCGCTCGGGCGATACGCCGAGGGACTGAGCCCGGGTCGGTCGCAGGCCGCATCCCGGCCCCGGCCCAGCACCCCACCCGGCGTACTCGAGCGCCCGGCGAGCGCCATCCCCTAGGCTGACGGCGAGACGGGGGTGGGGCGCGATGCTACGGGTGACGCTGCGCGGGTCGGGCGTGCCGACGGTGGTGCTCGGGTCCGGAGACACCCTGCTCGTGGGTCGATCGCCGGACAGTGCACTGCCCGAGGTCGACGCGGACACCCAACTGCATCTCACGGCCCTCGCGCTGCCCCGGGTCGCACCGCACGTCTCCCGCGTGGTCGGTGAGGTCCAGGTCGGCGAGGAGGTCGTCCGGCTCCGGTGGCGCGGCAGCACCGGCGCCCAGCTGTCCTCCCTGTTCGACGCCCCCGGCGGCGCGCGTCGGGTAGCCCTCTCCGAGGGCATGGCCGCCCTGCTCGACGAGGGCGAGAACCACCTGCTCGTCCTGCGCGGCCGGCAGACGCCCACGGGGACCTTCACCGACCTCGTCCTCGTCGTGGACGTCGAGGAGGTCCGCGACGAGCCGGCGCCGGTAGCGCTGGTCGCCGAGGGCGACCCCGACGGCGCCGCCACCGCCGACGCACCGCACCTGGAGCGCTGGTCGCGAGAGTGGTACGTCGCCCTGGCCCTCGCCGAGCCCTGGTTGACCGGCGCGGACGACTACCCCCGGCCGCCTTCGAACCGGGAGATCTACGAGCGCATCCTGCACTGGCGCGGCCACGCCTGGAACCTCGAACGCGCGCAGCGCGTGGACGACGCGATCCGCTCCGTGGCCCGCCTCGCGTTCGGCCCGGACGACGACCCGTTCACCGTGACGGAGGGCCGCGTGCAGAACGTGAGGTTCGCCGTCGGGCGCCGTGCCGCGGAGGTGCGACTGGTGACGACGGCGGATCTCGAGGCCGTTCACGACGCCCGTTCACGCGGTGCCGGCCTCAATCCTGGGGCTCCGACCGCGCTGTAGCGGCGGAACGTTCCACCCCCTGTTCGCTGGCTTCTCCGGCGGCGGCGCTCCTAGCGTCGAAGGCAGGTCGACAAGGCGTCGACGAAGCCGCAGGAGGACACCATGACGTACGACCGCTCGCAGTTCTACGGCATCGACACCGAGTACTCCCGGGACGCCTCCCGGAACATGGACACCGGCGCCCAGGACCTCAAGTCCATGGTCGGCAACGTCTCCGCCATGCTCGAATCCGTGCTCTGGATCGGGCCCGCCGCCAGCAAGTTCAAGCAGGACTGGGACGGCTCGCTGCGCCCCGAGCTCGAGGCTGCCACGGACTCCCTCAGCGAGAACGCGGCCGAGCTGCGCCGCCGCGCGGACCTCCAGGACGAGGTCTCCAGCTGACGTCGCCGGCCGCAGCCGGGGCGGAAGTTTCCACCCCCACAGCGCTGGCCCCGGCAGCGACCCGGTGCCTAGCGTCATCGACCAGCAGCACCGGCCACCCGCACCACCGGGCCGGGCACGACCCAGCAGTTCCGACAGACCAGAGCGACTTCCAGAAGCAGAGAGGAGACCGGCGATGACCGGGTTCCAGGGCGCCGACGTCAGCGCACTCGACGAGATGGCCCAGAAGGCCCAGGAGGGTGCCGACTACGCGAAGATGATCGCAAAGGCGCTGAAGCTCGTGGTCAAGGCACTCCGGGCGATGAGCTGGACCGGCTGGGCCGCCGCGTTCGCCAACTACCTCGAGTTCACCGTGATCCCGTGGATCGAGACCACCGGTGAGGCGCTCGAGCGGTTCGCCAACATCCTCAAGGCCGCATCGGCCCTGCAGAAGTCGGTCAGCGGCGACTCGCCATCGGTCTCCATCCCGGCGAGCGCCTACACCAGCCCGAACATGCCGGCCACGACGGCGGTCAACCCGCCGATGCTGTCCGCGCCGCTGCCGGCCATCTCGAACGGGCAGATGCCCACGGGTGCCGTCGGTGACGGGGCCGTGGTGATCACGCCGACCGGCGTCGGCTCCCGGTCCAGCTCGCTCGGCAACACCGGATCGAGCGGCGGTGGCGCCACGATCATCACCCCGGACGGGCTGACCATCCGCTGGGACGGCACGGGCACCCTCGGCCTGTCCACGGGCGGCTCGGCCTCCGGCTCCACGAGCCTGCCCACCGCGATCTCCGCCCAGGGCGCGGCCTCGGCCGCCGTCGGCGGGGGAGCTGCGGCGATCGCCCCGGTGGCCGCTGCGGCGCTCGCCGCGGGCGGCTCAGGCTCCGGCCCGACGGCGTCCGGCGGCTCCGGCTCGTCGGGCTCGCTCGGCGCGGGGTCACTGGGGTCGACGTCGCTGGGCTCCCCGGGTTCGTCCGGAAGCTCCGGTGGTGGGTCCGGCTCGAGCGGTGGCTCTGACACTGGACCCGGCGGCATCGGCTCCGCCGGCGGCGGGCTCGGCTCGGGTGGCTCCGGGTCGGCCGGTTCCGGTGGCTCGGGCCTCGGCTCCGGATCCCTCGGCCGCGGCGGCCCTGGCATCACGGCGGGTGACCCGGCGACAACATCGGCACCGGTCACCTTCGGTGCCCCGGGCGGGTCCAGCATCGGCACCGCCACCGGCGGCTCGCCCCCGCTGCTCGGCGCGGACACCGTGGCCGGCGGCTCCTCGACCAACCCCGCTCTCCTCGCGGCACCCCTCGGGCTCGCCGGACTGGGCACCGCGGCACTCGGTGCCCTGCGCCGGAAGGACGGTGATCTGCCCGAGGGGTTCGACGACGAGGACTGACCCCCCGACCTGACCGCACGACCAGCAGCGACCAGTACGACCAGCAGTCACCAGTTCCGACCAGCACGAACCACCCAAACCGCTGAGCGACTCAGCGCCTACGAAGGGACACACCATGAGCACCACCGTCTACGGCATGGACATCACCGCCGCACGCGACCTCGTCCGGGTGATGAACTCCGACGCCGACGTGATCAACCAGCTGACTGCGCAGCTGACGCAGCAGCTCGAGGCGACCCCCTGGTACGGACCCGACGCGCAGCGATTCACCAGCGACTGGCAGGGCCAGTACGTACCGGCCCTGCAGAACGTGGTCCAGGCGCTCCAGGAGAACGCCACGATCCTGAGCCAGCAGGCCGACGACCAGGAGCGCGCCTCCTCCTGACCCGGCCCTCGCCGTCGACCACGGCGGGCTCCGCCGACGGCCGGCTCCCCTCCCCGGGAGCCGGCCGTCGCGCTGTCCGGGCAGCGTTCGGCCGCCGACTACGACGTGGTGATGGGCGCGGATTCCACGTGAGCGATAGCCCAGTCCAGCGCATAGTCGGCGACCTCTTCCCAGCCCGGTTCCGCGCAGATCCAGTGCGAACGCCCCGGGAACTCGTGGTACTCGGTCAGGGAGGGGGACTTGGCCCAGTGCTTCGCATTGGACTTGTTCACCGACGGCGGCATGATGTGGTCCTCGCTGCCGCCGATGAACAGCAGCGGAGCGCGCTCGATCGAGTAGTCGACCCAGGTCTCCTGCGGACCCGGCTTGAGGTTCGCAATCAGCCCGTACGCCCACACCCAGTTGCCGGGCGCCGCGATCGCGTACTTGCGCCACACCGCGTCGGAGTCCTCCCTCGACAGCGTGTTCGCGAACGCGTAGTGGAACTCCTCCGGAGTGAACGCGACGGCCTTGTGGAAGTTCGCCGGGTTCTTCAGCGCCGGGAAGAGGGAGCGCACCTGCGACAGCGGGCTCACCCGCACGCCCTCGGTCGGGGCGGAGTCGACCACGACGGCTGCTGCGCCGAGGCCGCGCGCGAGGAGCAACTGGGTCAGCGCCCCGCCGAAGGAGTGGCCCATGATCACGGGCGGCCGGGGCAGCGCCTCGATCTGAGCCGCGAGGTGGTCGACGGTCTCCGGAACGGTCACGTTCGCGATCACGTCGGGATTCTTGCGGAGCTCTTCGACCTCGACCTCGAAGCCGGGGTAGGCGGGGGTGAGCACGGTGAAGCCCTTCGCTTCGTAGTGCGCCTTCCATCCTTCCCAGCTGCGTGGAGTCATCCACAGTCCGTGCACGAGGACGATGGTGTCCGGGGTTGGTGGGTGCGACATGATCCTGCTCTCTGTGTAGGGGGTGGGTGGTCAGGCCTCGACGAACGCGAGAAGGTCCGCGTGCAGCCGGTCACGGTCGGTGTCGGGCAATCCGTGTGCCCCGCCCTCGTAGACCGTCAACGTCGCACCTGGGATCAGCGCGGCCGAGCGTTTGCCGCCGACCTCGAACGGGACGATCTGGTCGTCGTCGCCGTGGATGATCAGCGTCGGCACGTCGACCTTGGCCAGGTCCGGACGGAAGTCCGTTGCCGAGAAGGCGGCGATGCACTCGTACGCTGCTCGATGTCCGCACGCCATGGACTGCAGCCAGAACGCGTCACGAACACCTTGGGAGACGTCGTTGTTGCGGTTGTTGCCGAAGAAGGGACCGTCGGCGAGGTCGCGGTAGAGCTGGGAGCGGTCGGATGCCTCGCCGGCTCGAATCCCGTCGAAGACAGCGAGCGGCAATCCTCCGGGATTGTCGTCGCCCTCCAGCATGAGCGGCGGCACCGCCGACACGAGAACCAGTTTGGCGACACGCTCGGTGCCGTGTCGTCCGATGTACCGGACGATCTCCCCGCCCCCGGTGGAGTGGCCCACCAGGGTGATGTCGGTCAGGTCGAGGAGGTCGATGAGGCACGCGAGGTCGTCGGCGTACGTGTCCATCTCGTTGCCGTGCCAGGTTTGGCTGGAACGCCCGTGTCCGCGGCGGTCGTGCGCGATCGCCCGGTGGCCGTTCTCGGCGAGGAAGCGCGCGGTTGCTTCCCATGCGTCGGAGTTCAGCGGCCAGCCGTGGCTGAGGATCACCGGCGAGCCGTCGGTGCCCCAGTCCTTGTAGAAGATCTGTGCGCCGTCCTCGGTGGTGATGAATGACATCGCGGACTCCCGGCTCGAAGGGTGAGGGACTCCACCGATCGTGCCGACCTAGGGCTTCGACCGAACCACGTGGTCCTCGTAGTCGTCCTCCGTGTCTGCAGGAGCGAGCCTCTCGGCGAGCTGGCGACGGGAACTGACGCCGAGCTTCCGGAACACCTTCCGGAGGTGATAGTCGACGGTGTTCGTGCTGATGAAGAGCGTGGAGCTGATCTCCTGGTTCGTGCTTCCGGCAGCGGCCATGCTCGCGATCGTCTCCTCACGCGGAGTGAGTGAGGCGACTCCGGAGACCTCGGTTCGCGGCGCGTGCTCACCGGTTGCCGCGAGCTCCGACCGCGCGCGGTTCGAGAAGCTCGGTGCTCCGGCCCGTTCGAAGATCGATAGCGCCGCACGCAGCTGCTGCCTCGCGTCCCGTCTGCGTTTCATCCGCCTGAGCCACTCGCCGTAGAGGAGCCGGGCGCGGCCGAGGTCGCCGGTCGCGGTGCTCTGCTCCAGCCATCCGATGGCCGACACGAACAGCGCTTCGGCATCGGAGTCCGGCGCGAGCAGGGCGTCGCAACGGTCGGCAACTCCACGGATCCACGGTGTGCCGCTGACGGCGGCGTGGTGGCGCAGCCTGCCGGCGGCCGCGGCGGCGGCGTCGGGGTGGCCGCTTCGAACCGCTGCCTCGATGTACTCGGGCCACTGTTGGTAGGTGACCTGCAGGAAGGGTCGCTCGATCATCGGCTTGAGTCGCTTGTACGCGTCGACGTAGTGGCCCTCCGCGATGTCCCGCACGCTGAGCCCGGTCATCGCGATCGTCCAGGCGCCACCGAAGCCGGTGCCGATCGTCGCCTCTGCGATCGCCTCGACCTGCGCCCGGGGTGCACCTACCCACGCCAGGTAGGAGGCGTTGACCACCTGTTCCCCGGGGTAGCCGATCGCGCGGCGCAACTCCCGCACCTGTTCGACGTATCGACCGGCGGCGATCGGGTCGCCACGGACGAGCTCGAGGATGCTGAGCACCCAGAGCGAGGTGTCGAGGACCCTCAGGGAGCCGACATCGCGGGCGGCACGAGCCGTACGCTCGAGCAGCTCCACGCTCGCCCGCTCGTCCCACAGACCCATTCCGAGCGCGACGCCGAATCCGAGTTCGAGCAGCGTGGCGTCGTCGCAGGCCTGCAGCATCTCGACGGCGGCGCGCATGGCCGGCACCGCCTCGTCGTATGGGAGCAGGATGTGCGCGCTCAGCGCGCCGAGTGCGATGGAGAGCGGCCCGTCCTGGGACTGGGCGCCCGCGCGCAGGCGCAGCCCGAGCTGCTCGAGCGAGACGCCCTCCATCATCCACTCGGTGGTGAGCGCGAACTCGAACGCGCGGATGAGCGTGCGTTGCTCCAGCTCCGGCAGTGCGCCGTGGAAGGCGTCGGCCGCCGCGAGGAGGTCGGCCGGGGCGCGTCTGATGCCGATCGGATCGCCGAGGAAGACTGCGAGCATCGCGCGCAGGCTTGTCGATCGCCCCCGCCCGATCGTGTCGAGCGCTCGTTCGTCGAGGTCGTCGAGGAGAGAGAACGCGAACTGTGCAGCGCCCGCTCCTGCCGCCGCCTCGGCCGCCGCGATGAGGCGGCCGTTGCGGATACCGGCGTCGGAGGTCAGCTCGGCGGCACGTGCCAGCGAGTAGGCACGCGACGACAGGCCTCCCCGCATCCCCGCCCGGTCTGCGGCGGCCTCGAGTCGGTCGGCAACCGCGTCATCAGTGCCCGTGGTGGCGGCAGCGGCGTGCAGCGCCTCCACATCCGGCAGACCTCGCTCTGCGGCGACACGCGCGAGCGCGTCGTGAACCCGGCGGCGGTCGGTCCCGGGGAAGGCGCTGTAGACCGCGGACCGCACGAGGGGGTGCCGGAAGCGAACGGCGCTCCGGTGCACAGCGACGAAGCCCGAGTGTTCAGCCAGGTCCGCCACCTCGCCCGCCAGGCCGATTCGGCGTGCGGCGCCCTCGATCAGGTCCGTCGAGCCGGTGGGCTCCGCAGCCGCCAGCAGCAGCCAGGTCTGTACGCTCGCAGGGTACTCCCGCAGTTCTCGGGTGTAGTGCTGCTCGAGTCGCCGGCCGATGGGGAAGGGTTGCTCGGCGAGGGAGGCGTCCGTCAACTGCTCGACGGTGAAGTCGTGAGACAGGTCGATCATGGCCAGCGGGTTGCCTCCCGTCTGCTCGGCGATCTGGGCCGCCAGATACGGATCGAAGACGCCGGACGTCGATTCGCGCAGGAGCTGCACTGCCGACAGCGGGTCGAGTCCGCCCAGGCGGTGAGTGGGCACACCGGCAGTGATCAGGTCGAAGGGGCCGTCGTCACGCGCCGAGAAGAGAAGCACGACGGACTCGGCCTTCAGCCGCCGGGAGACGAACGCCAGCACTTCCAGGGACTCTCGATCGAGTTGGTGGGCGTCGTCGATCACACACACCACCGGTCCGTCCTCACCCGCCGCCGCGAGGAGGGAGAGCATGCCGAGGCCCACGAGGTAGCGATCGGGCGGGGGGCCGTCTGCCGCTCCGGCCGCCACTCGCAGCGCGTCCCGTTGATGTGCCGGCAAGGCGCCGAGGAACGGCTGCAGCGGCGTGCCCAGCCGTTGCATTCCTGCGAACGGAAGAGCCGACTCGGCCTGGAACCCGTCCACACGCAGTAGGAGAGCGCTCTCGATCGACTCCGTCACGGTGCGCAGGAGCGCAGTCTTGCCGATCCCGGGTTCGCCCCGAAGAACGAGCGCCGCGCTCACGCCGTTGCGGGCACCTGTGACCAAGCCCTCGATCAGCCGGATGTCGTCGGCCCTGCCATACAGAGGCGAAGCGGACCGGTGCTGTGCGAAGGGCACCATGCGACCTCCCTTCGTGGAGGCTCGGACGGCTTGCTGGTGCGCCAAGAGTGTCGGAGAGCTGGATCGCTTGTCGAGACCCGGCCGGCAGGTTCCTTGAAGCGGCCGGCGACGCCGCCGTGCGGCAGCACGCGGCGGAAGTTTCCACCCCACCGTGCCTGGACCGCGGTCGCAGGCACTCATAGCGTCATCGGCAGGACAGATCCGGCCAGTGATGAGGAGCCCGCCGTGTGGCGAGTGAGTGTGCGACCGAGTGCGGAGAGCAGGCTCTCCCCGGTCGACGTGGTGGTCACCGCGGACGCCGGCGGCAAGGTCGGCGACCTCGCTGCGAGCCTGGGCACACACCTCGGTGGCGGCGCCGGTCAGCTGCTGCTGGCCCCGACGACCGGCGGACGACCCTGGTCCGCCGACACTCCGCTGTCCCAGGCGCCGCTGCGCGACGGCGACATCCTCGAGGTCGCCTCGGTCCCGGCCGAGTGGCTGACCCGCCCCGGCCGGACCGGCACCGCCCGCGCCGTCGTGCACGTGGTCGCCGGCCCCGACGCGGGCACGCAGATCCCGATCACCGGCGAGGTCGCCACGATCGGCCGCTCCGCCGATGCCGCCGTCCACCTCAACGACCCGCTGGTCAGCCGCCACCACGCCCAGATCCTGCTCACCGACACCCCCGTCGTCGTCGACCAGGGCTCCGCGCACGGCACCCGCGTGGCCGGGCGGGCCGTGAACCGGCCGCAGGCGCTCGCCTGGGGCGAGCAGATCACGGTCGGATCCTCGGTGCTGGTGATCCGGCAGGCGGGCCGATCCGGCACCGACGCGGGGCCCGACGGCGGGGGCGAACGTGGCGTACTCCGCTCGCCCCGGTTCGGGGTGCGGGTCGAGGCGCTCGAGCATGGGATCCCGGTGGCCCCGGCGCAGGTCCGCAAGATCCAGGTCCCCTGGCCGATGATGCTCCTGCCGATGCTCATGGGTGGCGCCATGTTCGCGCTGATGCGCAACCCGTTCTCCCTGATCTTCATGCTCGGATTCCCCACGATGATGGGCGTCAACTACCTCATGCAGGTGCGCACCGCCCGCCGCGAGCACGCCGAGCAGGCCGCGATCTGGCGCGAGGAGGTCGACGGGATCCTCACCCTGATGGACACCGCGGCACGCTCGCAGGCGGAGCAGGCCGCCGACGACGAGCCCGAGCTCGACGTCGTCCTGGCCCGGGCCACCTCCCGCGACCATCGGCTCTGGACCCGCCAGCGCGAGGATGCCGACTTCCTCACCGTCCGCGCCGGCCGCGGCCCGCGCCCGGCCCTGGTCACCGCGAAGCTGCCGGGCACCCAGGGCGACCGGGTGCTGCGCGCTGAGGCCGCCGCGGCGATCAACGACCGCGCCACCCTGCCCGAGCAGCCGGTCCCGGTCCCGCTCGCGCAGGCGGCGCTGACGGCGGTCGTCGGAGCGACGGCGGACGTCGACGCCTGGGTGCGCGCCGCCGTCGTGCGCCTTGCGGTGACCCACTCCCCGAACGAGGTGCGCTTGGCCGCGGTGCTCGGCGCCGACCGCTCGCACGTGGAGTCCTGGCTGCGCTGGCTGCCGCACGCCGCCCCGCTCGCCGGCGGCACCGCGTGCGTCAGCGTCGGCGCCGGCGACGGGCAGCGCCTGCTCGAGGAACTAGCCGTCGCCGAACCGGCAGGCCTGCACACCGTTCTTCTGGTCGACGGCGGCGCGCAGGTCTCCCGCCGCCTCGTCGAGGCGGTGGCCGGGGTCGCGCAGGACCCGGAGCGCCGACTGCACCTGATCTGGATGGGGGCGAGCCTCACCGAGGTGCCGGCCGCGACCGACCTGGCCGTCGACCTGACCAGCTCGACGCTGCAGCGCGCCGCCCGCGGTGGCGTCGAGGAGCTCACCCACCGCGACGCCCTCGACCTGACCACGGCCTGGCGGGCCGCGCGGGCGCTGTCCGGGTACAAGGACGAGGCCGCGGTGGTGGCCGCCGAGTCGATGCTGCCGCAGCAGGTCCGGCTGCCGGGGCTCACCGGCGACCTCGTGGATCCCGACGACGTGGAGCGCCTCATCGAGCGCTGGGCGGCGAGCACCGGGCTGCGTGCCCAGCTCGGCACCGGCGGCGACGGCGTCATCTCCATCGACCTGCGCGAGGACGGCCCGCACGGACTGGTCGCGGGCACCACCGGCGCCGGCAAGAGCGAGCTGCTGCAGTCCCTGATCGCCTCGCTCGCGATCAACAACCCACCGTCGCGGATCACGTTCCTGCTCGTGGACTACAAGGGTGGCGCCGCGTTCCGCGAGTGCGCGCAGCTGCCGCACTCGGTCGGCTACATCACCGACCTCACCCCGGCCCTGGTGCAGCGGGCCCTGACCTCCCTGCACGCCGAGCTCACCGCCCGCGAGCACCTGCTCGCCACCTACGGCGCGAAGGACCTGATCGCCCTCGAGCGCAGCCACCCTGAGGCGGCGCCGCCGAGCATGCTCATCTGCGTCGACGAGTTCGCAGCCCTGCTCGCCGAGGTGCCCGAGTTCGTGGACGGAATGGTCTCGATCGCCCAGCGTGGCCGGTCCCTCGGCATGCACATGCTGCTCGCCACCCAGCGCCCCGCCGGTGTGGTCACCCCGCAGATCAAGGCGAACACGGACCTTCGGATCGCGCTGCGGGTGGCCTCGCCGGACGACTCCACCGACGTGATCGACGCCCCGGACGCCGCGCACCTGTCCCGGCGCACCCCCGGCCGGGCCTGGCTACGGCGCACCGGCCACGGCACTCGCGAGCTCGTCCAGGTGGCGTTCGTGGGCGCCCACGAGGAGCTGCACGAGGTCGGCGACGCCGTTCGGGTGGCCCCGTTCACGGCCCGCGACCTGCCCGGCCCGGCCCGCTCCGGTGGCACCCGGATGCACCCGAGCACCGACCTGGAGCGGATCGTGGCCACCGCCACCACCGCATTCCTGCGTACCGGCCGACCGGCCCCGAAGAAGCCGTGGATCCCGCCGATCGCACCCGAGCTGCCGATGGTGTGCACCGCGCCCGGCGAGCTCGCCCTCGGCGCCGGCGCCCGCGACGAGGCCCTCGTGGCCGGCGGCGCGAGCGACGTGGTCCGCGCCGTGCAGGCCACCGGCCAGGTGATCCTCGGCATGGTGGACCGCCCCGCGCAGCAGTCCCAGGTCCCGTTCGTGGTGGACTACGCCCGTTCCGGGCACCTGCTCGTGTTCGGGTCCTCCGGCGCCGGCAAGACCGAGCTGCTGCGCACCCTGGCCGCCTCCGTCACCGCCGGCAGCCAAGGCAACTCCGGCACGGCGGCCGTCGCCGACTGCGTCTACGGCATCGACGCCGGCGGTGGCGGACTCACCGTCCTGGAGCGGCTCGACTCGGTCGGCTCCGTGGTCGTGGAGCAGCAGCTCGAGCGGATGCTGCGGCTGATCAGGATGCTGCACCGCACCGTCACCGAGCGCAACGCCGCGCTGGCCTCGCGCGGGGTCGCGGACCTGGCCGCGCTCGCCGCGACCGGGGTGGACCTGCAGCGCATCCACCTGCTCATCGACAACCTGCCGGCCGTGATGGACTCCCTCGAGGGCGGCGGCGCGGCCCGGCGCCAGCATGGCGAGCAGCTGCTCACCATCCTCCAGGAGGGACGCCGCGCCGGCGTGCACATCACCGCGACCGCACCGCAGCGCACCGGGCTGCCGAGCCAGTTGCAGGCCGCCTTCGGGCAGCGTCTCGTGATGCGGATGACCGTCACCGACGACTACGCCATGCTCGGGGTCCCCGCAAATGTGCTCGACGGCGAATCCCCGGCCGGGCGGGCACTGTCCGGTAAGGACGAGGTCCAGATCGCGACCCTCGGCGGCGCCGGGACCCCACTGCAGGCGCAGCGCCTGGACGAGCTGATGGCCGTGGTGGCCGAGCGGTACGCCGGCGAGCCGCCGGCCGCCGTGCCGGTGCTGCCGACCCGGCTGCCGCAGCACCTCCTGCCCGCGCCCACGGCCGACGAGCTCTGCCTCGGCGCCGAGGAGAGCTTCGTGGCCCCGGTCAACCTGGCCCTGCGGGCGGCGCCGCTGCTGATCACCGGCCGGTCCCGATCCGGCCGCACCAGCGCGTTGCTCGGGGTGGCGCAGCTCGCCCGCCGCTCGAGCGCCCCGCCGGTGCGGATCGTGTTCGCCGGGCCGCGCGCCCAGGCTGTCGTGGCGGTGCCTGGCGGCACGCTGTCCGCCGCGGAGGTGTCCGACGACGTCCTGGCCACTCCCGAGGAACTGCTCGCCTGGGTGGAGGGTGGCGGCATCCGCGCAGACGGCGCCACGGACGACGACTGGACCCTCCTGCTGCTGGACGACCTGCACGAGTGGGAGCGCGCCTGGGAGGCCAACGGCCCCGAACGGCGTGCGCTCGAGGCGCTCGCCGCCCACCTGACGTCCATGCCGGGCGGAAGCACCGCCGTCGTCGGCGTTGCGGACCCGGACGACGCCCGCTCCCGCCAGCACATCCCGGGCGTGATCGCCCTGCTGCGACGCTCACGCCGTGCGGTACTGCTGTCCCCGGAGATGGGCGACGGGTCGCTGGTGGCGGCGCAGATCCCGATGAACAGCCACGAGCCGCTGACCGGCGCCGGTCGAGGGCTCCTCGTGAACGGCGGATCGTCGCACGTTCTCCAATTAGTATCGGCCTCGGTGGAGGGGGCCCGATGATGGCACGGAGCAAGCGCAGTCCGATGACCTGGTGGCGCTCGCGCACCGCGGGCCGCGGCCGTGACCGCGGCTTCGTGGAGGCCGGCGTGGCCGCGGCCGGCGGCCTGCTAGTGGTGGGCGCCGTCGTCGGCAACGGGGTGGCCGCCGCGCTGATCGACATGTCCGACGGGCAGACCTGGTTGGCCGACGACGACGGCCGCGTGGTGCAGATCAATCCGGCGACGGGTCAGCCCGAGCGGCGCCTGATCATCGGCGAACCCGGCAGCGAGCTTGAGGTCTCCCAGCGGGACGGGCAGCTCATCGTCACCGACCTGACCACCGGGATGATCACCGCCGTCGACCTGGCCAGCCTCGTTGCCAGCGGCGCCCGCGGCGTGGACCCCGAGACAGAAGTGCTCGTCGGGGGAGGCCAGGTGGTCCTGGTCGACCTCGAGCCCGGCACCGTCCGGGCCGTGGACCCGCTCACCCTGCGCGATCTGGGCCGACCCTTCCGCACCGATGACCTCGCCGACGCCGTGATCGACGACGAGGGGTCGGTCTGGATCATCGGCACCGGCGGCACTCTGACCGAGCTCGACTACTCCCCGGACGCGGCCGAGTTCGTCACGTCGACGTCCCGGCCGGTCGCCGGGGCGGGCCCGCAGTCCCGGCTGGTGCCGCACGCGGCCGGGGTGACCGTGTTCGCTCCCGACCAGGGCTCTGTGGTGCAGGTCGGCGCCGGGCGGGATCTCGCGGTCAGCGTCGCGGCCTTGGAGGGCACCGTCGCCGAGGCGGACTACGCGCCGGCCGACCTGGTCCCGGCCTCGGCGGAGGAGGCCGGCCGGGTGTTCCTGCTCACCGACGGGCGGATCCTGAACGTGGATGTCGGCGGTCTCGGTTGTGAGCGGCCTGGCAGCCCGGCCGTGTTCGCGGCCAAGGTGTACGTGCCGTGCCTGGGCAACGGCCGGGTCATCGTTCTGGACTCGGCCGGCGCCCGGGCCGGGGCGGACATCGTGGTTCCCGGTGGTGGCGACCCGACCCTGGTGGTCGACGACGGGCGGCTCTACGTGAGCACCCCGGCCGACGGCCGGATCGTGGTGGTCCAGCCCGACGGGTCCACCCAGATGGTCGACGTCGCCGCGGCCGAGGTCCCGGTCCAGGCCGTGGACCGTCCCCCGCCCGCGAGACCCACGCTGCCCGTGACGACTCCGCCGGTGAACAACCCGCCGGTGAACAACCCGCCGGTCAACGTGCCGCCGCCGGCCACGCCCGACCCCGATCCGACCAGTGATCCGACCGACGGCGGGAACGGCAGCAACGGGAACGACGCCGACCTGGCGCCCTCCGGCCTCGCCGCACAACTGCGGGCCGACGGCACGGTGACGCTCACCTGGACGCCGCCGGTGACCACGCCCGAGTCGGTCCGGGTGACCAGCTCGGACGGTGTCGCAGACCGGGCGGTCGCGCCCGGCGCCACATCCGTCGAGGTGCCCGGCCTGTCCTGTGGCTCGATGATCACCCTCACCGTGACCGCGACCCACTCCGGCGGCAGCACCGGCGTCGGCTCCACCGGGATCCGCACCGCCGACTGCGTGACCGGAGTGAACCCGGCCGACCTGGCGCCCACGGACGTGCAGGCGGCACTTCGCGCCGACGAGAGCGTGCGGGTCACCTGGACGGCCCCCGTCGAGCTGGCGAACGAGATCCGAGTGACGAGCTCGGACGGCACCGCGAACCAGACGCTCGCCGCCGACGCCACCACGGTCGACCTGACCGGGCTGACCTGCGGGCGCAGCGTCACCATCACCGTGACCGCGTACCACGACGGCGGCATCACCGGCGCAGCGAGCGGCACGGCGACGACCGCGGTGTGCGCGGTGGACCCGGCCGACCTGGCCCCGACTGGGGCGAGCGCGGCCCTGCGCGCCGACGACAGCGTCCGGGTCAGCTGGACCGCGCCCGCGGTCGCGCCGAACGACTACCGCGTCACGAGCTCCGACGGCGCGGCCAGCCAGATGGTCGCCGCCGGCGCGGCGTCCGTGGACCTGTCCGGCCTGACCTGCGGCCGCACGCTGACGTTCACGATCACCGCGAACCACGACGGTGGGCAGACCGGTCAGGCGACCGCGAGCGCACGCACTGCCGACTGCCCGACGACTCCGCCGCCCACGGTGGAGGCGACCGCCCCGTCGAACGTCGGCGCGACCCTGAACGGCGACAACACCGTGACGGTGTCCTGGACGGCTGCCAGCTCCGGCGCGGACGAGTACCGGGTCTCGCCGAACGGCGGCGCCGCGACGTCCGTGACCGGGACGTCCGCGACCCTGACCTTGGCGCCTGGGACGTACACGTTCACCGTCACCACCCAGCTGGACGACACGAGCGCCACGTCCGCGGCGAGCAACGCCGTGACCGTGGCGGGGGCACCCGGAGCCCCGGGCACGCCGTCGATCAGCGGCGTGACGAACAACGGCTCCCAGGTGCAGGCGAACGTGTCCTGGTCCGCCGCCCCCGCGAACGGCGCCGCGGTGACCTACACGGTCACCTACACCGGCGGCTCGCTCACCACGACGGGCACCTCGACCGCGCTCACGATCAACTGCTCCGGTGCGTCACCGTGTGCCGCCGGCGGCACCCTGGACGTGAGCGTCACCCCGTCGAACGCGATCGGCACCGGACCCGCGTCGTCGGGGTCCGCGAGCGTGCCCGCGCCGCCGCCCACCGCGCCACGGAACGGGGATGCGGTTGTTTCGGGGATCTCCAACGCGAGCGCGAATGAGGACGCGCAGGTCTCGATCGGCCTCAACCCTCCGTCGCACTGGGCGAGCGACCCCGCAGGTTGTCGCCTGGTCCTGGGGGGCGTGTTGAGGGGAACCTACGACGTCGCATGCAACGCCACCTATTACTCGGTGCGGAACGTGCACGCTGGCGGCGATGCGACGGCCTACCTGGTAGCGAACAGCAACGGCGCGGTGTCAGCGACGTACTCGACGTTCATCCTCGGCCGCGACGACCAGTACTGGTGCAACGACCGAGGGGTCTGCTACCAACCGAAGTCGAATCCTTACGTGGACGACGACCCCGTGGTCGAGGTCACGCCGATTCCCTGGGCGCCGCCCGAGGTGCCCAGCCCACCCGTCTTCGCCGCCGGCTTCGGCCTGCTCGGTGCTGCCGGTCTGCTGCGCACCCAGCGCCGCCTGGCCGGCCTCCCGGTCACCGGTGCGGCCGTCACCAGCATGACCGGCATCCATCCCGCCCCGGCCAGAGCGAGCACGCCCACGGTGCCAGCGACCGCCGTCGACCCTGATCGATCCGACCCGACCGGAGACGAGCCCCGATGACTGAGAACCCCCTGGCCCCCACCGAGGCCGACGTCGCCCGGTTCCGCCTGTTGCACGATGCGGTGGTCGACGCCGTGTCCGTCGCCCTACAGGGCAAGCGGCCGGTCATCGAGCTGGCCACCGTGTCCCTGTTCGCGGGCGGGCACGTGCTCCTCGAGGACGTCCCCGGCACCGGCAAGACCACTCTGGCCCGGGCGATCGCCGCGGCGCTCGGCGGCTCCTCCCGGCGGATCCAGTTCACGCCGGACCTGCTCCCGGCCGACGTCACCGGAACGTCTGTGTTCGAGCCCGGCACCGGCCAGATCAGCTTCCGCCCCGGCCCGGTGTTCACGAACGTGCTGCTCGCCGACGAGATCAACCGGGCCGCCGCGAAGACCCAGTCCGCGCTGCTCGAGGTGATGGCCGAGCGGACCGTCACCGTCGACGGGATCGGACACACGGTGCCCGACCCGTTCGTGGTCATCGCCACCCAGAACCCGATCGACCTGGACGGCACCTACCGGCTCCCGGAGGCCCAGCTCGACCGGTTCCTGGTGCGGATCACGCTCGGCTACCCCGACGTCGAGCACGAGCTGGCCGTGCTGCGGCCGGGCTCGCGCGCCGGCGTGGTCGAGGAGGTCCCCGAGGTCACCACCGCCGAGGCAGTGGCCGCCGCCTCCCGCCAGCTGCGGCACCTGCATGTGGCCGAACCGATCCTCACCTACATCCGCGCCATCGGGGCGGCCACCCGCGCCGACTCCCGGCTCCGGCTCGGGGCGAGCACCCGGGCCCTGCGTGGCCTCGTGGCCGCCACCCAGGTCTACGCCGCCGCGCAGGGCCGCCACTTCGTGGTCCCGAGCGACGTGCAGCGCCTCGCTGGTCCCGTGCTCGCACCCCGCCCGGTGCCCGCATGACGCGGAACGGGCCACCCGTTCCGGTCCGGCCCTGCCCCCAACTCCCGGTCGGGCTCCCTCCCCAACCGGCCCTCCTCCGCGGTGCGATTCCGCGGATCATTCGCCCGATCCGCCGCACAATCGCACGCTCGCGACTGAGGGCTCCGGTCGAGCGTGTGGTTCTGCGGCGCTTGCGGGCTGTCCGCCGCACAATCGCACGCTCGCGGATGATCGGTCGGCGGGATGGCCGGGCAGTGGGGTGGCCGGCTGGCTGACCCGTCGGAGCCGTCGCTGGTCGGGGGCGGTCCGATGAGGCTGACCGGCCGCGGGTGGGCCGTCCTGATCTCGACAGCGATGCTGCTCGGGTTCGGGCTGTGGGCCCGGTATCCGGGCCTCGTCGGGCTCGGCGCGGTCCTCGCCGTAGCGCTGATGTGTGCGCTCGTGACCGTGCTGGTCCCCGCGCCGCTGCGGATCCGACGCCGGGTGCGCCCGCCGCGGGTGGCCCGCCTGGAGGAGTGCTCGGCGACGGTCGAGGTCACGAACGCGTCCACGTGGCTGGCCCAGTCGGTCACCGGGCACGACCTGGTCGGGGGGCGGCGCACCCCGTTCGTTCTTCCCCGGATGGCACCCGGTGCGACCGTCAGCACCGACGTGCCGATCCCCACGACCCACCGCGGCGTGATCGACTTCGGTCCGCTGACCCTGCACCGGTTCTCGTTCCTGGACCTGATCGAGGTCGGCCAGGAGCACGGGGACAGCGCCTCGGTGCTCGTGGAGCCGCGGATCCTGGACGCGCTCGGGCTCCCGGCCGGCGCCCGCCGTGGGCACATCGGCGCCGACGAGCGGATCGCCCACGGCGGCACCGACCTCGTGGGGCTGCGCGAGTACGTGGCCGGTGACGACCTACGCCGGCTGCACTGGGCCACCAGCGCCCGCCGCGCGACCCTCATGGTCCGCGAGGACGCCGACCCCTCGGCCCCGCACCTGACCGTGCTCCTCGACGACCGGGCCGATTCGTATGTCGCCTCCGACGGCGAGGACTTCGAGGACGCCGTCGACGTCGCCGCCAGCCTGCTCGCCGCGGCCGCCGGGGTCGAGAGCCCGGCCCGCATCGTCACCCTCAGCGCCGGCCTCGACGAGCAGCTCCCGGCGCCTGCCCCCGCGACCGGTCCGGCCGGGCTCGACCCGCACGTGCTCGGCGCCCTCGCCAGGCTCGAGACAAGCGACGGCGAGCACAGCGCCGGTCTGTTCGCCGGCTCCCCGGATGTGCTGGCGGTGATCACCGGACCGCGCAGCGACCTCGGTGACCTGCTGCTCACGGCGTCCGGAGCGCCGTCGGGCGCGGTGCTCGTCGTGGATCGGCGGCCCGAGGCGCTCGTCTCCGCCCAGCAGGGCGTGCTGGTGCTGCGCGGCCCGCGCGCGGAGGAACTCGTGCACGGCTGGCGGACGGCGGTGGCCCGATGAGCAGATTCGTCACCGCGGCCTGGTCCGCGCTCGTGGTGGCGCTGTCCACCCTCCCGCTCGCCGCCGGGTACTCCGCGCCGCTCGCGATCGGGGTGCTGATCGGCTGTGCGATCGTCCCGTTCGGCGTCGCTGGCCTCGGCAGGGTCGTCAGGATCGGCCGCGGCTGGGTCGCCGTGGCGGGCACGGTGCTCGCCGTCAGCGCCGCACTGATCCTGCTCGACGGCGTCGACACCGAGTCCCAGGCGGTGCCCGGGTGGCGCGCCAGCCCGGCGCTGAGGGTGCTCGGCCCGTTGATCGACTCGGTGCCGCGGCTGCTCACCGCGCCCCGCCCAGCACCGGCGGACGTGGGCTACCTGGTGCCGACGGCGCTGCTCGTCTGGATCGTCGCCCTCGGCGTGGCCGTGGTGGCCGTCGGGCGCGCCCGCGCGACCGCGGCCCCGCTCGTCGGTGCCGTGGCCCTGCAGGTGGCGGGTGGACTGCTCACCGCCGGTCGCGGGGACTCCAGCGGCGCGGTCGCCCTGGCCACCGCCGTCGTGCTGCTGCTCGGCTGGGTGCTGCTGCCCTCGCAGGCGCGGGCCTCGGCCCGGGTCGGCGGAGTGGGTGCCACGGAGGCTGCCGGGGCGGCTGCGCCGACCGCGGCAAGCGGGCCCGGGGCGGCTGCTGCGCCCACGACCACCTCGGCCACAGCGCGCCGTGGCCTGCTGGTGCCCGCGGTCGCTGCCCTGATCCTCGCGTCGTTCGCCCTCACCGCGGTGGCGGTACCCACCGTGCGGTCCTTCGAGCCGCGCACGCTGGTGCCGCCGCCGGAACTTCCGCTGGCCGCGACGAACCCGATCCCCACCCTGTCCCTGTGGAACTCCCGGCCGGACACCCCGGTGCTGAGCGTGAGCCCGGACGGCGCGAGTCTGCCGGAACGGCTCACCATCGCCGCGCTGCCCGATTTCGACGGCGCCGCCTGGACGATCGACGCCCGGCTCCGTGCCGTAGGGGTCGTCGACGATCCCGACCTGGATCCCGGCACCCGGCAGCGGGAGGTCGCCTACGTGCTCACCGACTCCGCGCTCGGTGGCGTGTGGGTGCCGTCCGCCGGGATGGCGCAGTCCGTGTCCGGCGCCGACGTGCTGATGGACACCGACACCGGCGTGCTCCTGGCACCCGAGGGCCTTGGCGACGACCCGGTCACGATCCACGGACTCGTCGACGCACCCGTCGACACCGAGATCGGCCGGGCCGGGACGCCGATGGCCGAGGTCGCCGCCCGGTACCTCGAGTTGCCCCGGATCCCAGCGTCGCTGCGCGAGGAGTCGGCGGCGCTGATCCAGGGCACGACCTCCCGCTGGGAGCAGGCGCTCGCGATCGCCGAAGGTGTCCGGGGGGAGCGGACCCTGGACGTGGGGGCACCTTCGGGATCGTCCTACGGGCGCATCCAGGAGTTCTTGTTCCTGCCGGCGGCCGACGGCGGCCAGGTCGGCACGTCCGAGCAGTTCGCCGCGTCCTTCGCGGTGCTCGCTCGCGCCGCGGGCCTGCCCACCCGCCTGGTGATCGGGTTCGACCTCACCGACGCGGTGGCCGGCGCCGACGGTTCCGTGACGGTGACCGGCGACGACGCGCGCATGTGGGCCGAGGTCTACTTCGCCCGCGCCGGCTGGGTGGCCCTCGACGCGAGCCCGGCCACCAGCACCGACACCGGCGACCTCCCGGAACCGCCGACCAGCGACGACCAGCCCGATCGACCGGAGGACGTCGGCGCCGAGGACGACCAGGACACCGAGGAGAACGTGGCCGAGCCCGGTGACGACGCCGACGGCCGAACCGCAATGAACCTCGTCACCGGCCTGACCCTGCTCGCCGGTCTGGCGCTGCTCGGGGTGTTGGCCGTGGCCGGGCTGGCCACGGCCCGCGCGGTGCGCCGGCGCCGGTGGCGGGCCGGCGGAGCCGTGGGCGCCTGGGCGCAGGTGCTCGACGCCGCCGTGCTCGCCGGGCGACCGGTGCCGCGCTCGAGCGCCGCTCCCGACGCGGCGCGCGTGCTGGCCGGCGCGGGTGAGACCGGACATGCGGCGCGAGACCGGACCCTGGGAGGTCCGGTCTCGGGGGGATCGTCCGGTCTCGAGGGCGATGGCGGTGGCGACCTTGGGTCGGGCGGGGTCGCGGCGGCCCCGGAGGGCCGGGGCGCGACCGCGCTGATGCTGGCCGAGCGTGCCGAGCGAGCCGCGTTCGGACCGGAGCCACGCGCGGTGGCGAGCACCGCCGTCGGGCAGTCGGTCCCGGCCGGAGCGCTATCGGGGGCGACGTCCGACTGGGAGCTGGCCACCGCCGTCGAGCGTGACCTGCGCGCGAGCGCGAGCGCGTGGCGGCGCGCGGTGTGGTGGGTCTCGCCGGCGGTGTTCGGAGGCCGCAGGGCCGACCGGTAGCGGTGGCCGGCAGCACCCCAGCGGCTCGCCACCCAGCGGGCGGCGGTTCCAGGACGGCGAGCGTGCCGGTGGATCAGGCGGGTTCTAGGCTGTCCGGGTGATCCGACTCAGTGCACCCAGCGTCCCGGCCGACCCGACCTCGAAGGAGCGTCTCGCCGCCCGTGGTCTCGACTACCGCACCGTCGACACCGCCGACCGCGCCGCGTTCCTGAACGCGATGCAGGCCGTGACGCGCGGGTTCCTCGGACCGGAGATCACCGGCGCGGCCGTCGCCGAGGAGTCCGAGCCGACCGAGGGTCGACGCTACATCGGCATCTTCGACGCCGGCATCGCGCAGCCGCAGGTGCCGGTCGCGACGACCGACTCCTGGGTCACCCCGCTGAGCGTGCCCGGCGGCGAGCTCGACATGTGGGCCATCAGCGGCGTCACCGTCGCCGGTACCCACCGGGGCCGCGGGATCGCGCGGGCCATGCTCGAGGGCGAGCTCCGCGCCGCCGCCGACGCCGGGCTCGCCATCGCAGGCCTCACGGTGACCGAGACGACGCTCTACGGCCGATACGGCTTCGGCGCCGCCGTCCCGATGAGCACCTGGACGATCGACACCCGCCGCGCCGGGTGGGCCGGCCCCGACGTCGACGGCCGTGTCGAGTTCGTCTCCCGGGAGCAGCTCGCGAGCGACCTCGGACGGGTGCACGAACGGGTGCGTACCCGGCGCGGTGGGGAGATCGCGGCGTGGCCCCGGCGGTGGCGCCAGGCCGCGGGCTTGTCGACGTCGGTGAAGGACGGCGACCACGCCCGCGGCGTGCGCTACGTCGATGCCGACGGCGAGGTCCGCGGCGCCCTCGCCTATCGGGTGATCGAGAACGAGCGCGAATTCACCCAGTCCCGGCTCAACATCGGCGCCCTCGTCACCGAGACCCCGGACGCTGCCGCCGCACTGTGGGGATACGCGGTGCAGCATGCGCTCGTCGCGGAGGTCACGGCGTCCTTGCGGCCGACCGACGACCCGGTGCGCTGGCTGGTGCGGGACGAGCGCGGCGCGGTCCAGACCATTCGCGACCACGGGTGGCTGCGGATCCTGGACCTTCCGCAGGCGCTCCAGGCACGGACGTACTCGGCCGCCGCGGACGTGACGCTCGAGGTCACCGACCCGCTCGGACTGACGAGTGGGACGTGGCGGGTGCGGACCGCACTCGATGGCGGGGTCGAGGTGTCGCGCGTGAGCCCGGGGGAGTCGGCTGCTTCGGCGGAGTCGGGCGCTTCGGGTGCGTTGGCGGAGTCAGGTGCGACCGGCGTCGCGGACGTGCATCTCGGCATCGCCGAGCTGTCCGCGGCCTACCTCGGTGGCACACCCCTGACCGGGCTGCTCGCGGCGGGTCGGATCGCGGGGGATACGGCCGCCGTCGCCGCCCTCGATGCCGCCCTACGCCCCGCCCAGCCGCCGACCCTCAGCATCTGGTATTGAGCCGCGCACGCTCTGCGGCGCCCGTCTCCGCCGCTGACCAACATCCCTGGACATCACCTAGCACCTATCGCGCTCACATCGCACCGTCCGACGGTGCGATCTGACCGTGGTGGGTGCAATCTCAGCGTGGCGGGTGCGATCAACGGCAGAGGGTGTCGGTGGAGCCGGCTTCCAGGCCGGTCTCGGTGATGGCGTACCCGACGATCGCGTAGCAGTCGCCGGTGGCGTCCGGGTCGAGGCCCTCGACGACGTACTCGCCGGGGTCCGACGTGAGCTGCTGGAGCACGCTGGCCGGGGAGCCGTCCGCGGGGACGCTGACGATGAGGAGGTAGTCGACCTCGGACGGGGCAGGTGCCCAGGTCAGCAGCACCGAGGTGCCCTGTGGCGTGAGCACCGGGTTGACCGGAGCCAGGTCCGGATTGCCGACGGTGGGCTGCGGCGGGGCGTCCCCGGTCTGGACGTCGGTCGGAGCCTCCGGTACGTTCACGCCGGTCTGCGAGGGAGTCGGGTCCGGCTCCTCCTCGCCGCCGAGCAGCGCGGACCCGATCCCGAACGCCGCGCCGACCAGCAGTGCGCCGCCGACGAATGCGACGATCCGCCGCCACGTCGTCCCGGACCCCTCGCCGGCCTTGGCCGGGGCGCCGGCCGGGGGCTCGGGCGCAGGTTCCGGGCTGAGGCCGGTGGCGCCGTCGTCGACCTGGGCAGGCGAGCTCTGGTGCCCGACGTGCGCGAGCACCGAGGGGGCCAGCGGCGAGGGCTGGGGTGCCGGTTCCGGTGCGGCCGGCGGTTGCCCGGGTGCTGACGTCTGGACGGAAGCCGCCGACGGCGGCGCGTCGGTACCCGTGGTGCCCGGCGCCCACGAGGGCGGTGCGTCGCCGGCCGCCGACGGCGGTGCCGCGGTCGCGGCAGCGGTACCGGCGGGTGGGGCTGTCCCGGTCGGTGTGCTGGGCGCGGTCGGGACGACGGAGGGCGCCGCGGCCGCTGCCGCAGCGGGCGCCGCGGCTCCGCTCGCCGGGTCCCAGGACCGGTCTTCGGTCCGGATCGAGCGCAGCCGGTCCAGCGCCTGGGCGGCCGTGGGACGCCGCGCGGGGTCCGCGTGCAGGCCGGCCTCGATCAGGTCGCGCAGCCCGGCGGGCAGATCGTCGCTCTCCAGCGGTCGGCGCGCGCCGGTGCGGACCCGGCGCAGGTAGGACAGCGCCGTGTCGTCGTGCGGGTCGAGCGCAGCGAACGGGGCCCGCCCGTCGAGCAGCGTGAACAGGGTGGACGCGAGGGACCAGACGTCGTCGGCCTCGGTCGGGGGCAGGCCGTCGAGCACCTGGGGGGAGGCGTGCCGGTAGCTGAACCGCTCCACGGAGGCGGTGTGCCCGGCATCCGCCATCCGTGCGATGCCGAAGTCGCTGAGCACGTAGGACGTCGGCAGCAGCAGGATGTTCTGCGGCTTCACGTCCCGGTGCAGCACGCCGCGCGTATGCGCGAACGCCAGCGCGTCGGCCACGGCGGTGCCGGCGGCCACGACCTCGGAGACCGGCAGGGCGCCGTGTGCACGGACCCGGTCGTGCAGCGACCCGAGATCGTGGAAGTCCATGATCAGGCAGGGGTCGCCGTCGGAGGTCGTGGTGGTGTCCAGCACGTTGACGATGTGCGGGTGCTGGCGACCGAGGGACACGGTGATCGCAAGTTCGCGCTCGAACCGGGCGGCCGCCGACGGATCCGCGGCGATCACCTTGATCGCGACGTCCCGGTCGAGGCTGTCCTGACGCGCCCGGTACACGACGCTGTCACCGCCGGTCGCGACCTCGACCAGGTGGGAGTAGCCCGCGACCGACACCGCCGACGGTGACGCCGGGGTCCGGTCGACCGGGCCGCCGGCAGAGCGGGTGGGGTCGTTCGCACCGGCGGGACCGGACCGTCGGCGGGACGTGGCGCCGACCGCTTCCGCCAGCGGACGCGGGGCAGCGGGTGCCCAGTCGTCGTCGGACACGCGGACCCCCTCCCCGGACGGGCGCCTTCGGCCTGGCACCTGAGACCGAGAATAGGCGGTGCCCGGCGCGATCGTGGCGTGGCCGGTGGTGGAAGGTTCCGCACGCGCTGCTCTGGCTCACGGCTCCTGGTGTCGTCGAGCACTCGTCCTCGCCCGGCACGCCGAAGCTGGTCCCTTGCTACGGTGGCCGGATGGCACGTCGTCCCGGTATCGACCGCCGAGCCGAGCCGTGACGAGTCCCGACGACGAACGGGTCCTGACCTGGATCCGTGACGTGCTCGGCCGCGACGTACGGATCGGCGAGACCGTCCCGTTGACGGGCGGCCTGTCCGAGGCGATGTTCCGCCTCGACCTCACCGGCACCGACGTCGCCGCCGCCGTGGTCCTGCGGCGCTGGCCGAACGACGGTGACTGGCAGCGCGACTCGGTGCGTCGGGAAGCCACCGCGCTGACCCTGCTCAGCGGCCGCAGAGTCGGAGCCCCCGAGCTGATCGCCACCGACCCGGCGGGGGAGTGGACCGGTCGCCCCGCCAACCTGATGACCCACCTCCCCGGTGCAGGTCAGCTCCGTCCTGCGGATGTCGAGCGGTGGACCGGTGAGATGGCGGCCCGGCTGGCGCTGATCCATGATCAGCCGCGCGATCCGCACCAGCCGATCAGCAAGAAATGGGTCGACCTGGACGACCAGGACCGACGCGCCTGGCTGGCCGACCTGCCCCATGGCGACGAGGCACTCTCCCTCGCGCGTGCCGCCACCGTTCCCGTCAGGGAGGTGTTCGGCCACGGTGACTACCAGCACTTCAACCTGCTCTGGAACCGGGGACGGCTCACCGGGGTCGTCGACTGGACGATGAGTGGGGTGGCCGACGCGGGTCGGGACGTCGGTCACTGCGCGCTCAACCTTGCCGTGCTGTACGGGCCGGACCGGGCCGGGCGATTCGTGGCGCACTACGAGGCGATCACCGGGACGCGCGTCGATCCGGCATGGCTGATGTCCGAACTGCTCGACTTCTCACCGGCGTGGCCCGAGTTCATCCCGCGGCAGGTCGGCGGTCGCGTCCCGGTCGACCGGGCCGGCATGCGTGGCCGGGTCGAGGAACTCATCGTCGAGGTCCTGCGCGCCGCCGGCTGATTCCAGCGGTCGCGCCCGGTTCCGCACGTGCATCATCGGCTCGCAGCGCCGAGCGCGGGCGATGGTGCCAGACTCGTCCAGGGGCAGCGGGGCGAGCGAGCGACCTCGCAGGCAGCGACGGGGAGGCACCCGATGGCGTCGACGACGAGTTCTGCCGAGGCCCTGCCGGTCGGCAAGGTCCGAACGATCTTCGCCGGCCTCATGCTGGCGATGCTGCTCGCCGCGCTCGACCAGACGATCGTCGCGACGGCGCTGCCGACGATCGTTTCCGACCTCGGCGGGGCGGAGCACCTCTCCTGGGTGGTGACCGCGTACATGCTCGCGAGCACCGCGACGACGGTGCTCTGGGGCAAGCTCGGCGATCTCTACGGTCGCAAGGCTCTGTTCATCGCCTGCATCCTCATCTTCCTGGCCGGCTCCGTCCTGGCCGGCACGTCGCAGACCATGGGCCAGCTGATCGCGTGGCGCGCCCTGCAGGGGGTGGGCGGCGGCGGTCTCATGGTCCTCTCGCAGGCCATCATCGGCGATGTCGTCCCGCCTCGTGAACGCGGCCGCTACCAGGGCCTCTTCGGTGCCGTCTTCGGCGTCTCCTCGGTGGCCGGGCCACTGCTCGGCGGGTTCTTCGTGGACAACTTCGACTGGCGCTGGGTCTTCTACATCAACGTCCCGGTCGGGATCCTGGCCCTGATCGTCGTGGCGGCGGTCCTGCCGCACATCGAGGCCGGTCGCAAGCCCCACGTCGACTACGCCGGCATCATCCTGCTCGGCGGCGTCTCCACGGTGATCGTGCTCGTGACGAGCCTCGGCGGCACCACCTGGGCGTGGAACTCCGCGCCCGTGTACCTGATGGTGGCCGCCGCCGTCGCGGGCATCATCGCATTCATCGCCGTCGAACGACGCAGCCCCGAGCCGGTGCTTCCGTTGCACCTGTTCAGCAGCCGCGTGTTCACGGTCGCGGCCATGATCGGCTTCGCGGTCGGCTTCGCGATGTTCGGCGCGATCACCTACCTGCCGCTGTACCTACAGACGGTGAAGGGGTCGACCCCCACGGAGTCGGGCCTCGAGATGACGCCGATGATGCTCGGGCTGCTCATCACCTCGATCGGGTCCGGGCAGCTGATCACGCGGACCGGGCGCTACAAGATCTACCCGATCCTCGGCACCGCGATCACGTCCTGCGGGCTCTACCTGCTCTCCCTCATGGGCCGGGACACTTCCACGCTGCAGGCGGGACTGAGCATGTTCGTGCTCGGCGCCGGGCTCGGGATGGTCACCCAGGTCCTCGTCATCGCCGTCCAGAACGCCGTGAGCTACCGCGACCTGGGTACCGCGACGTCCGGTACGACGTACTTCCGGACGATCGGCTCGTCCATCGGGGTCGCGGTGTTCGGAACCATCTTCGCGAACCGGCTGGCCGCGAACCTGGCAACCGCAGTGCCGTCGCAGGCGCAGGGCGCGTGCGGCCCCGAGACGCTCGTCGCTTCTACGCAGGCGCTGGACCAGTGCCCCGCGAACGTCCAGGACTGGTTCCTGGACGCCTACGCGGACTCATTGCACACGGTCTTCCTCTGGGCGGTGCCGGTCGCGCTGATCGCGTTCGGTCTCACCTGGTTCCTCCCGGAGGTCGAGCTGCGCACCGCCACCCGTGGCGGCGATGTCGCGACGGCGGGGCAGTCCGCGGGCTCGTCGTTCGCGTTGCCGAGTTCGCGCACCTCGCTCGAGGAACTGCGCATGATCCTGTGGCGTCGCGTCGGGGCTCGCGACCCGTTGCAGGTCTATCGGGTGATCGACAGCGACTATGCCCTCACTCCGGAGCAGTGCTGGATGGTCACCAGAGTCTCGCTGAAGGGCACGCGGTCGGTTGTGTTGATGGCCGAACGCAGCGGTGCGACCGCCGATCGGGTCCGCGAGATCGCCGAACAGTTGGCGGCTCGAGAGCTCGTCCGGCTCGACGGGGACACCGTCGCGTCCACCCCGGCCGGCGATGCCGTGGCCGAGGAGCTCCGCGAGCGGGAGCGCGACCGGCTGCGCCGCTACGTCGCCGAGTGGCCGGGGGGCGACGAGCCCGAGGTCGACCAGCTGGTGGAACAGCTCACCGCGCAACTGCTGGCCGACCCGAGCGACGTCGTCGCTGGGCGCTGAGGCGGCGCGCAGTCCTCAGACCGGGCGCCGGGCCGGCTCGGTCGCCGAGAGGAGGTAACGAGCGGCGGCCTCGGCTGCGTCCGCCGTCGGGGTCTGCGTCGAGCGCACCGCGAGGTGGACGGACTGGTCGGCGCCGATGAGGTCGTCATCGGTGCGGATCTCGAGTCCCCACGAGCGCAGCCGCTGCCCGCGGACCGCGTCGGTCACGAGGAACAGCCGCCGACCGTCGTCGAGGAACGCGACGGGGACGGGTCGCCTCGGCAGGCTGGTCGCCTCGGCGAGGTTCCCGACGGCGTCCCTGACGGCGGCGATCACGGGGTCGGTGGTGTGGGTGGTTGTTTCGAGCATGGTGGTCATGGGTGTCTCCTGAGGTTCGGTGTCGGCGGCGGCACCCGACCGGCGACGGCGGTCGGCCGCATCCGATGTATCTCGAGCGGCGTTCGGCTCCGGGGTTCTCGCGCGTGGAATGTCGCGCGTGCTGCCCGGGCGTGTCCGCCGCGTTCGAGGGGTGCCGGCAGCGCATCCATCGATGGTGCGCGTCTCGCCGGTCAGTGGGGTAACCATACCGAGCGTCCGGACATTCCCGTCCCGTCGGCACCCGAACCCGCACTCGGCGAGGACTACCCCTTCAGCCCCGTGGTCGTGATGCCACGGATCAGGTACTTCTGCGCGAACGCGAAGAACAGCATGATCGGGATCAGCGAGAGCACGGACATCGCGAGCAGCATCCCGATCCCGCTGTTGGACTCGGCGTCGACCATCGAGCTGAGAGCCACCGGCACCGTGAACACGGACTGGTCGGTCAGGTAGATCAGCGGCGTGAAGAAGTCGTTCCAGGTCCAGATGAACGTGAAGATCGTGGTGGTCACCAGGGCGGGTCGCATCAACGGGAAGATCACGTACCAGAACGTGCGGAACGGCCCGGCGCCGTCGATCGCCGCGGCCTGGTCGAGCTCGCGGGGGATGCCCCGGATGAACTGGACCATCAGGAAGATGAAGAACGCGTCAGTGGCCAGGAACTTCGGCAGCACCAGCGGCACGAACGTGTTCACCAGGTCGAACTGGGAGAAGATGATGTACTGCGGGATCACCAGGACGTGCATGGGCAGCATGACCGAGACCAGCACGATCCCGAAGTACAGGTTCCGGGCCTTGAAGGTGAGCCGGGCGAGCGCGTACGCGGTCAGCGAGCAGGAGAACAGGTTGCCCACGATGGAGCTGATCGTGACCACGAACGAGTTGCCGTAGAACACCCAGAACGGGCGGGTCAGCGAGTTCCACCCGTTGACGAAGTTCTCGAGCGTGAACTGCTCCGGGAGGAGCGGGCCGGTGAGGATCTCGCTCTCCGGCGTGAACGCGCTCGTGACCATCCAGACCAGCGGATAGAGCATGAACGCGACGAACACCATGAGGCCCGCGTGCCTGGCGACGGACCGCCCGCGTCGGCGTGGCCGGCGCCGGGCGGAGCTGCTGGCCGGGGCGCCGGTGGTGGCGCTGGGCGTGAGGGTTTGTGTGGTCATCATCAGTCTCCGTAGAACACCCAGTACTTGGACAGCAGGAAGTGCCCCGCGGTCATGACTCCGATGAAGACCAGCAGGACCCAGGCCAGCGCGGAGGCGTAGCCCATGTCGAAGGCCGTGAAGCCCTGCTGGTAGATGTAGAGCGTGTAGAAGAGGGTGGAGTCCACCGGGCCTCCGGAGCCGCCGCTGACCACGTGCGCCTGGGTGAACGCCTGGAACGCCCCGATCGTCTGCAGGATCAGGTTGAAGAAGATGATCGGCGTCAGCAGCGGCACCGTGATGGAGCCGAACTGGCGCAGCACCGAGGCGCCGTCCACCCGCGCCGACTCGTAGAGCTCCTCGGGTATCTGGCGCAGGCCGGCCAGGAAGATCACCATCGGCGACCCGAACGTCCACACGTTCAGGATCACGAGGGTGCCCAGCGCCGTCTGCGGGTTCTGCAGCCAGCTCGAACCCTCGATCCCCACCAGCGCGAGCGCTGAGTTGACGAGACCCGAGTGGCCGAACAGCTCACGCCAGAGCACCGCCACCGCGACACTCGAACCCAGCAGCGAGGGCAGGTAGAACGCGCTCCGGTAGAAGGTCAGCCCGCGCATGCCCCGATCCAGGATCAGCGCGAGCAGCAGCGCGAACGCGAGCTGGAGCGGGACCGAGACCAGCACGTACGTGAGCGTGACCCGGACCGACTGCCAGAACCGGTCGTCGGTGAGCATCCGCTCGAAGTTCGCGGTCCCGATGAACTCCGGGCTGGACAGGACGTTGTAGTCGGTGAACGCGAGGTAGAGGGAGGCGAGGGTCGGCAGGGCGGTGATGCCGACCAGTCCCACCAACCAGGGCAGCATGAAGACGTGCGCCGCCCGCCCCTGGCGGTTCAGTCGGCTCTTGCGCCGGGTCGGCGCCGTTGCGGTGGCCATGAGTGATCGCTCCGGTCCGGGTGCTGTCGCGTCAGGACGCGCGGTCGATGGCTGATTGGAGCTCGGCGATCATGGCCGTCGCGGCGTCGATGGTGGTCGACTGCTCCAGGGCCACCTGCTCGCTGACCCGGGTCAGGATCGTGCGCCAGGTGCTCGAGCCGGCCGGCGCCTCGAAGCGCGGGTTGCGCTCCAGCGCCCGGTCATGGGCGACGGCGTCGAGCATCTGCTGCTCGTCCGGCGAGGCGAACTCGGCGACCTCCGCCGCGACCCGCGGGTTCACCGGTGCGCCCATGGTCAGGCCGGTGATCCGGAGCGTGTCGGTGTTGTTCACGCTGAAGTTCAGCAGGGTGCCCGCGGCCTCGAGGTTGGCCTCGTCGATGCCGCCGAAGATCGCCAGCCGCGGGGTGTACAGGTAAGGGTGACCCGGGGTGGCGTCCGCGGCGACGGGCATGGTGCGGAGCTTGAACGTGGCCTCGGGGAAGAACTGGGCGTCGTCGATGATGTGGTTCGAGTTGCCCAGGTAGGTCAGTACCCGCTCGCCGATCAGCGCCCAGTCCGCGCCGACGCCGTCCTGTTCCGAGAGGGACGGTGCGGCACCGTTCTTGCGCAGGTTCTCCCAGAAGTCCAGCCAGCTCGCGATGCCGTCGGCGGTGAACCCGATCTGGCCGTCCCCGGTCCACAGCTCCTCGCCGCGCTGGCGCAGCCAGGCCTCCAGGGTGAGGTCGTGATCCGGGCCGTAATTGACGGCCCAGTTGCCGTTCGGGTTGTTAGCGGCGTAGTCGATGGCGAACTCGGTGAAGCCGTCCCAGGTCCAGTCGGCACCCTCGGGCAGGGTGGCACCGTCCGCCTGCGCCATCGTCTCGTTGTAGCGGACCACCGGCACGAAGATCCCGAGCGCCATCGTGTTGTGCACGCCGTCGAGCCGCAGCCCGTCGATGTCGTCGGCGTCGTAGTCGCTCAGGTCGAGGGTCTCGAGCCCGTCGAGGTCGTGGAACATGTCGTTCGCGTAGTAGGTCATCACCTGCGCGGAGGGCACCCAGAACAGGTCCGGCACGTTGCGTGCGGCCATCTGGGTGGTCATCCGCTCCTGGAACGCGGTGTACTCGGCGAACTCCGTCTCGACCGTGATCTCGGAGTGGTCCTCCATGAACTGGTTCAGGGCGTTCGTGTAGTTCTCCTGGCGCACGTTGTTGCCCCACCAGGCGTAGCGCAACGTGGCCGAACCTCCGGCGTCCGTCCCGCCGCTTCCTCCGCCACCACTGCCGCCGCCCACGCCCGAGCAGGCGGCGGCTGTGCCCGTCAGCCCCGCGACGGCGGCGAACTTCAGCACGTTCCTACGGCTCATCTCACGCATCGTTGCGTCTCCCTCATCGGTGAAGTACGGCGGTCCCGTCGTCGGGACCGTCGGTCGAACTGATGCTAGTTTCGGCACACTTGCCGGTCAATAAATCAAGCGAACTTGTTTGACAATCATGCAGACCGCGGCGAGGCCTACTCGAGGACGAGCACCTCGAACCTGCCGACGGTCGGGGTCGTGAGCCGGATCCCGCCCTCCGTGGGGGACACCGGCACGTCCACGCCCGCCACCAGCGCCCGGGCCCGAGGCGGTGGTCCGGACCACGGCAGCCTCAGCTCGACCGGGGCGATCGGCACCGGATCGAGGAAGCGCTGGACGGCGTCACCGCTGCGGTTCAGCAGGTGCACCACCGTGCCCGCGTCCGACCTGCCGCGGACCACCTGGAGCTGCTCGGGGATCCCGGTACCGATCGGGCGGGCGCCCAAAGCACGGACCCTCGTCGCGACCTCGTCGCGCACGGCGCGCAGACCCTGCTCGCGATAGACCCGTCCGACTGTCCATGGCAGGTGGGCCACGGTGCCGGTGGCCGTGCCGCGGGAGACGGTGCGTTCGGCGTAACCGGGGTGATCGGCCTCGGTGTGGCCGTAGCACTTCTCCGGCGGGCCGTACGGCGCCCGGCCGAGGGTCGGCAGGGCTACCGAGGCGTCCGGATGTGGCTCGATGACGTGCAGGGCGCCGATGACCGGAGCGGGCCGGCCCCACGGGTGCCTCGACGGCGTGGTGCCGGGCAGACGCACGTACGCCGCCCGGGTCGCCTCCACCGAGGTCAGGCTGGCGAGGTGGCGCCGCACCGGGGAGCCGGCCAACTGCCCGGTGCCCGCCGCCAGCGCGGACGAGCCGGTGGCGAGCACGGACCCGCCGGCGGCCACGAACACGTCCAGGGCGGCCACCGCCTCCGGAGCGAGTTCGCCCACGTCGGCCAGGACCACGACGCGGTATCCGGTGAGCGAGCCGACGCCGTCGCCCGGGGACCCGAGGTCGGCGATCCGGGTGCTGCTGAGCACGTCGAACGGCAGGTGGGACTCGCTGAGACTCAGGTACAGGCCCTCGAACTCGGAGCGGACGCCCTCGGCGCGGTCCGGCGCGACCCGGTCGCCCCGGACCAGCAGCACGTCGGCGTCGGGCCGCAGCCCGGCGTAGACGTCGGCATGGTCGCGGTGGAACCGGGTGAGCTCGCCGGCGACCTCGATGTTCTCGTATGGACTGTCGCCCGGACGGCCCATCACATAGGTGGACGGCACCGCGCCGTGTGCGATCGCCTGGATCAGGAACTGCGCGAAGTGGTTCGGTTCCTCGCCGGCGAGCCGGTACGGCATGTCCACGAATCCGACGGAGTTGACCAGCACCGGCACCTGCGGCCGGTACGCCTTCGCCGCCGAGACGTGCTCGGCGGTGAGGTGGTGCCAGAGCGGACGCCCCACCCCGTTGTTCGCCTCGTGGAAGACGATGTCGGCACGGTCGCCGAGGGTCAGCGCCGCACCCGGGGCCAGGGACCGGATGTGGGCCCGGAGCCGGGCGGTGAGGTCGTCCAGGGTGAGGCGGGCGTAGTCCTGCCAGGTCCGGTAGCCGGGGGAGGAGGGCTCCAGCGGCAGCGGGGTGCCCGGCGCGAAGGCGGCGAAGCCCGCCCGGCAGGCCAGGCAGTGGCACACGCCCCAGTAGGTGCGGGAGTAGTCCACCTCGTTGAAGGACATCCAGTTCAGGAAGAAGCCGGCGATGTCGTAGCGGGTGAGCACCTCGGTGATCACCTCGAACACCTGCTCCTGGTAGTACGGCCCGCTCGGGCACACGCTGACCAGGCCGTTGTAGACCTGGTTCTCGCCCTCGGCGTTCACGAACAGCCATTCCGGGTGCTCCTCGGCGCGCCGCCGGTCCACCTTCGAGAAGTCCATCCGGCCGAGCACTCGGATGCCGCGCTCGGCCGCGGCCGAGACCGCGTCGCCGACCAGGTCGCCCGAGGTGCGCCCAACCAGGGTCGGGTTCGGGGTCTGGCTCGCGAGCGCCGTCGGGTAGTTCGAGACGATCCCGCCCACCGACAGGAGCCAGACGTTCGCGCCGAAGCCCTCGAGGAAGTCCAGGACCTCGCCTGTGTCCAGATCGGCATCGATCTCGCGCAGGTTCGTCTGGAAGGTGCGGAAAGGAGCGCGCCACCACTCGGTCCCCGGTTCGGGGCTCGCCTTCACGGGCTGGGCACCGGCCAGGGCGGACGGGGCGTCGACGGCGGTCACTTCGCGGCCCGTCCGGCCGCGTTGCCGAGGACCCGGTGCAGCGCGGAGTGGTCTGCCTCGCCGAGCCCCTGGGCGATCGCGGCGTTCATGAACTCGTGCGCGGAGGCGGTGTGCGGCAGCGGCAGGTCCATGGCCCGCGCAGAGCCGAGGGCGAGGCCGAGGTCCTTGCGGTGCAGCCGGATCCGGAAGCCGGGGTCGTAGTTGTGATCGACCATCCGCTGCCCGTGCACCTCGAGGATGCGCGAGGAGGCGAAGCCGCCCATCAGTGCCTCCCTAACGACGGCCGGGTCGACCCCGGCGGCCCCCGCGAACGTCAGACCCTCGGCGACGGCCTGGATGGTCAGCGCGACGATGATCTGGTTGGCGACCTTCGCCGTCTGCCCGGCGCCGACGTCGCCCACGTGGGTGATGGTGGCGCCGAGGACCTCCAGCAACGGTGTCGCCCGCTCGAACGCGGCCGTGGTCCCGCCGGCCAGGATGGTCAGGGTCCCGGCTCGCGCGCCGACGTCCCCGCCGGAGACCGGGGCGTCGAGGTACCCGCCGCCGGCGCCGGTGATCCGCTCCGCGAAGGACCGGGTGGCGACCGGCGAGATTGAGCTCATGTCGATGACCAGGGCGCCCGGGCGCAGCGCCCCGGCGACGCCGTCGGTCCCGAACAGGACCTCTTCGACGTCCGGGGTGTCCGGGAGCATGAGGATGACGACGTCGGCCTCCTTGGCCGCGTCCGCGGCGGAGCCCGCGCGGTGCCCGCCCGCCTCGACGAGGTGCTCGGTGGACTCCTTCACGCGGTGGAGGTGGACGGTGTGGCCGGCGGCGATCAGGTTGGCCGCCATCGGGGCGCCCATGACGCCGAGCCCGATGAATCCGATCTGCACGTGTGTCTCCTTCGATGGGGGTGGCCCCGCTCAGGGCAGGGCAGGGTGCGGTCAGGTCCAGGTCAGGTGCGCGACCTCGAGGACGTCGACGGCGGGCACGCTCACGTGGACCCGACCGTCGGCGACGTGCGCCGGCGCCCAGGTGTCGGCGAGGAGCAGCCGCGCGGTCGCGCCGGTGGCGCCCGGTGGGAGGGCCACCGAGATCTCCTGCGGCGGCAGCGGGATGGTCTCGCGGTTCTGCCCGCGCATGGCCATCGGGTTGTTCAGGTTCACCAGGGCAACGGCCATCGACGTCTCGTCCGTGCGGACGGCGACGTCCAGGAGCCCCTGACCCTCGATGAGCACCCGCGGCTCGCCGCCGAGCGCCCAGGCGACGGCGTTCTGGATGAGCCGGGCGTGGTCGTGCTGCATCGCGGCCCAGAGGATCTCGCCCACGTTGAACGCCAGGTACACGCTGCGTCCGCCACCGGGCTGCTCGCGGCAGACGACCGCGGCGGAGCCCTCCCCACCGCGGGGGTAGACCTCCTCCATTGGCAGGTCCGGGTAGTCCGGCACGAACCGGAACGGGACCGAGGTGAGGCAGCCGCCCGGCGTACCGGCCGCCGTCGGCGTCTCGATCGGCTCGACCCCGACGAGGTGGGTGCCGCCGACCACCCGGGTGGCCCCGTCGAACCCGACCGCGACCGGGTGCTGCGGGTCGAGCGCGATGTAGTTGTTCTTGACCGGCCCGCGCGGGGCCTCGGTGAGACGGACGCCGAGCACGTCGCCGAGGGCGAGGCGGGAAGCCGCGCCGTCGGTCACGAGGGACGACTCGTGCGCGGCCACCAGACTGCCGCCGCCTGCTACCCACTCGCGGATCACCGCGCAGTGCGTCTCGGAGAGGGCCCGGCAGTTCGGCAGGATCAGGACCCGGTACGGGGCGAGCCGTTCGAGCGTGAGTTCTTGGTCCGCGATGTAGTCGAACGGCACCCGAGCCTCGACGAGGGCCTGGTAGAAGCCGTCCTCGTCCGCGCTACCGGCGGTGTAGCTCGCCCACGGGTTCGTCGGGTCGAGCCGGACGTTGTCCAGGACGGCGACCTCGCTCGTGATCTCCATGCCGGCGAACACCTCGGCGACGCGCTCGTGCAGCGTGAACGCCGCCACGATCGGCGCCACCCAACGGGTGTCGAACACGTTCGCGTTGAACTTCGTGTACCAGGGCAGCGCACCGTGGACGAACCCGTCGGCCATCCAGGTCACGATCTCGTGCGGGTCGGCCACCGAATCCTTCCACCGGTACTCGCCGTGCTCGGGGCCGACCGACGTGATCAGCGCGACCGGGCGGTCCGGGAACATGCCCCGGCTGCGCTTGCCGATCCGCCCCGACCACCACAGTGCCTCGTTCTCCGACCGGCCCTGCTTGTCGATGAAGAACATCGGGCACCGGTCGTCGACGAGGTCGCGGACGAGGTCCCGGGTCAGCATCGCGCCGCGGTTGGGGATGAACCGGGCGTGCGGGCGGACCTCGCGCACCGCGTCGTCCCAGAGCACCACGAGCTCGGAGAGCTGCCGGCTGCGCCACGTGGTGTAAGCGCGCCAGGCCGGGTCGGTGCGGTCCTGCGTGCGCGGCAGGTGCAGGCCGGTGTCATCGAAGAACTGGCGTTCGGCCCCTTCGGAGTACGAGATCGCGGAGGGCCCCTCCCAGCGGTTCGCGAACACCGCGTCCACGTCGTAGTCGCGCACGATCTCGCGGGCGACGTCGGTGATGAACTCGCGGTGGTAGCTGCTGAACGGGTCGGTCAGCCAGATGTCCGGGAACGCCCAGTGCGGGATCGCGTTGCCGTCGGCGTCGCGGGCGAGCCACTCCGGGTGGGCCTGCGCGGCGTCGGCGTGGATGGCGTGTGGGTCCACCCGGGCCATCACGTGCATGCCCAACTGGCGGGCACCGTTGACCAGCTCGCCGAACGGGTCGGTGTCCGCGAGGAACTTGCTTCGGTAGTGGAACGGGATCTGGGTGGGGTAGAACGCCATGTAGCCGCCGGCACTCAGGCACAGCGCGTCGGAGCGGGACTCGCGCATCACCGAGATCCAGAACTCCGGGTCGAAGTGCAGCGGATCGTCCTCGACGAAGGTCAGCTGCGTCCACCGGGTGGCGGTGCGGAACCAGTCCAGCGAGCGCTCGGCGGCGGGATCCCGCGGGAGGGGGACGAGCCCGGGCTCGTGATCCGTAGTCAGCATCGTTGCGACCTCTCGTTCGACGTCCTCGTAGTATTGTCTGACAAGATAGCAAGTACAACATGTACTGCCTAGAGTCTTGGAGTGTGAGACGTGCAGCACCTCGGCTACGAACTCAGTGCCAACGTGTCCCTGTTGTGGACCGAGCACGACTACCTCGATCGGTTCGCCGCCGCGGCGGACGCAGGCTTCGGCGCGGTGGAGACCTGGTGGCCGTTCCCGGACGCCGAGCCGACCGCCGCGCAGGAGGCGGAGCTGCTGCGGTCGATCGAGGCCGCCGGGGTGCGCCTGCGCGGGCTGAACTTCTTCGCCGGGGACATGCCCGCGGGCGAGCGGGGGATCGCCACGAACGTGGCCCGGCGGGCGGAGCTCACCGCGAACATCACCGCGGTGCGGCGGATCGCCGAGGCCACCGGGTGTGACCGGTTCAATCTGCTGTACGGGCAGGTGGCGGACGACGAGGACCCGACGGCGCAGCACGCCACCGCGCAGGAGGCGGTCACCATCGCGGCCGCGGCCCTGGCGGACCAGGGCGGGGTGGTGCTGATCGAGCCGTTGGCCGCCGGGCTGAACGGGGCCTACCCGTTGCACACGCACGAGGACGTGATCGCGCTGCTCGAGGGCCCGTTGGCGGGCGTGGCGGGCGTCGGTCTGCTGTTCGACACCTTCCATCTGGCCATGAACGGGGTGGACGTGGTCGCCGCGGCCGGGCGGTCCGCGGCGCACATCGCCCATGTGCAGATCGCCGATGCACCCGGCCGTGGCGAGCCCGGATCGGGTGACCTCGCCTGGGACGAGGTGTTCGCGGCGCTTCGGGCGGCCGGCTTCGCGGGGCCGGTCGCCGCCGAGTACCGGCCCACCGGGTCCACCGCGGACTCCCTGGCGTGGGTTCGCCCGTGAGCGGGGGTGGCATCCCCTACAGTGGCTCCGGGCGGCGGGGTGGCCGATCCCTAGACTCGTCTCATCGTCAGACAATCTCCCGAGGTGATCGCATGAGCGCAGGGCAGTTCCAACTGGGTCCGTCCTCGCTCACCGATGCCCTCTACGAGTCCGTCCGAACCAGGATCATCAGCGGGGACATCGCTCCCGGTGAGAAGCTGACCGAGCAGCGCATCGCCGACGACTACCGAGTGGCGCGGCCGACCGCGAAGGCGTGCCTGGAGCGGCTCACCGCGCTCGGGCTGCTGCGCCGGTCCGCCCACAAGACAGCGGTGGTGCCCGAGCTCGACGAGATCGACATCACCGACCTGTTCTTCACCCGCGAGATGTTCGAGTGCACGGCCGCAGACCGGCTGGCGCAGGCGCGGACCGTGCCGGAGGCGGCCCGCAAGGCCCAGACGGCGATCGAGTCAGCCGTCCGTGCGAAGGCCTTCGACGATCAGGTGGTGGCGGACATCGAGTTCCACTGGGCGCTCATCAACGCCGTCGACAGCCCCCGGTTGGCCCGGGTGTACGAGATGGTCAGTGGCGAGGTGCACCTGACGATGGGGCAGTTCAAGGCGCACCGGCGCACCGCCCCGTCGACGGTGGCGGCAGAGCACGCACTGATCCTCAAGGCGATCGAGGACGGCGACCGAGCCGCGGCCCGCGAGCAGATGGCCCATCACCTGCAGCAGGCGCGCGACCGGGTCCTCGCCCAGGTGCTCGCCTCGCGCGAGGAAGCCCCGGCCTGACCGCGATCGGCGACCGGGGCAGTTCTGCTCCCCGAGTTGCATCGCCGGCCCGCCTGGGTCACGGTGGAACGGACCGAGGCGCACGCGCGTGGTTCTCCGCTGCCGTCAAGCGTCCCCATCGAAGTCATGAGAGGGAGCACCTATGCTCACCCTGACCGAGAACGCCCAGTCCGCAATCAAGACCATCGCCTCCGAGTCGGGCCTGCCCGAAGAGGGTGGTGTCCGCATCTCCATGGCCGAGAACGGCAGCGAGCTCCAGATGGCCCTCGCGCCGGAGCCCGCGGCCGGCGACGACGTGATCGAGAACGCCGGGGCTCGGGTCTTCGTGCCCACCGATACCGCGGCGCTGCTCGCCGAGCAGGAACTCGACGCGGCGACCACCGAGCAAGGCACCGGCTTCACCCTGCGCCAGCAGGCATAGGGACGTCTCCCGCCGGTCGGCCGACGGCCGGCCGGCGGGAACAGTACCCCGAACGGGGTGAGGCCGGCCCGGCGGGGCCCGCGTAATGTGCGCGGCTATGACCACCGCCCCTGCCACCGGCCGTCCGGCCTGGCTGCTGCCGACCCTCGCCGGATACCGACGGCGATGGCTCGGCAAGGACGTCGCCGCGGGCCTGTCCGCGGGTGCGGTCGTGGTGCCGCAGGCGATGGCGTACGCCACCGTCGCGAACCTGCCCGTCGAGGTCGGGCTGTACACGTGCATCGTCCCGATGATCGTGTACGCGCTGCTCGGGGGCAGCCGGGCCATGAGCGTCTCCACGACGTCGACGATCGCCACACTGACCGCGACGACCCTGGTCTCCGCGGGCGTCGCGACCGGTGCGGACAACGCCGAGGACGCCCTCGGGTCCCTGGTGACCCTGACCCTGCTGGTGGGCGTCGTGCTGCTGGCTGCACGGCTGCTCAGGCTCGGTTCGCTGGTCGAGAACATCAGTGACGCCACGGTGCTCGGCCTGAAGATCGGGGTCGGCGCAACGGTCGCCGTCGGGCAGCTGCCGAAGCTCCTCGGCGAGACCGGGAACGTCAGCGGCGAGGGCTTCTTCAGCGGGCTGGCCGCGGTCGGCCGGGCCTGGGACAGCGTCAACGGTGTCACCGTGGCGCTGTCCGCAGCGTCGATCCTCGCGATCATCCTGCTCAAGGCCTTCGCGCCACGGGCACCGGGTGCGCTGATCGTCGTCGTGGCCGGGATCCTGATCGTCGCACTCACCTCGGCGCGGGACGCCGGCCTCCAGTTGATCGACCCGGTCCCCTCCGGCCTACCGGTGCCGACCTTGCCGGACCTCGACAAGCTCGGCGCGCTCGTGCCCGGCGCGTTGGCGATCGCGGTCATGGTGTTCATGGAGACGGCGGCCGTGGCGAAGGGCATCCGCAAGCCGGCCGACCCGATGATCGACAGTGACACCGAACTCCTCGCCGCCGGCGCCGCGAACATCGCCGGCGGCATGTTCGGCACCATGCCCGCCGCGGGCGGGTTCTCCCAGAGCGCCGTCAACGAGGGCGCCGGGGCACGCTCGCAGCTCGCCGGACTGGTGACCGTCGCGCTCGCCGTGGCGGTCGCCCTCTTCCTCGGCCCGGTGCTGAGCCTGCTCCCGCAGGCGACGCTCGCGGCCGTGGTGTTCGTCGCCGTCGTCGGCCTGATCCAGATCCCCACCTTGGTGCGGTGGGCTCGGATCAGCCCGCGTGACTTCTGGATCGCGAGCGTGGTGGCCGCCGTCGGCCTGACCGCCGGGCTGCTCGCAGCGGTCGGGTTGGGGGTGGTGCTGACCCTGGTCCTCGTGCTGCGCGAACTCAACATCCCCAAGCTCGACGTGACCGGACGCCGGGGCGCCACCCTCGCGGTCCACCTCGGGCGCGGCCTCTACACCGCGAACGCCCTGGAGAACGAGCGCGCCATCGTGGCCCTGGCCACGGCACAGGACGAGCCCATCGACACCCTCGTCCTGGACGTCGAGCGGCTCGAGGTCGTCACCATGACGGTGCTGAGCGCGCTTGAGGACCTCGACCGCGACCTGGCCGGCCAGGGCGTCGAACTGCACCTGGCGCGACTACCCGGATCCGCCCTCGACGTCGCCAAGCACGTGCCCTGGTACCAAGGGCTCGCGGCGGCCGGCCGCGTCCACGAGAGTGTCGAGGACGGACTGGCCGCCGCGGCGGACTGAGGCGTGGCCCAACCGGCCGATCAGGAGGTCCCGGCCGTGCTCTGGAGCTTCTCCATCACCTTGTTGATGGTGAACGAGGCGGGCTCCTGACGCGGCGGGAACTCCACGAACGTCTGCAGCATCGAGGCCACGTGTGCCTGGGCCGGCACGAACAGGAAGATCCGCGACATCATCCAGTCGTAGTACGTGTTGGACGTCCGGTCGGCACGTTCGTACGGGTCGGTCCGCAGGTTGAACAGCTTCGGTGCCCGCAACTCCACCCATGGGTCCAGCCACACGGCCAGCGTCCCTTCGGTGCGCTGCTCGAGGAACACGATCTTCCAGTTGTCGAACCGCAGCGCGGTGAGGTCGCCCTCGTCGGAGACGTAGAAGAAGTGATTCCGCGGGCTCTCCTCTGTGGCTCCGGTGATGTAGTCGAGCTGGTTGTGACCGTCGAGCTGCACGTGATAGTCGATGCCGTTCAGTTCGGTCCCCGCCGCCAACCGGTCGACGATGTCGGTGTCCCCGGCTGCCGCGAGCAGGGTGACGAACCAGTCGTTGTGGCTGACGATGCCGTTCAGGGTCTTTCCTGCCGGGATGTGCCCGGGCCAGCGCACCATCGCGGGCACCCGGTAGGCACCCTCCCAGTTCGAGTTCTTCTCGTTCCGGAACGGGGTCATGGCGCCGTCCGGCCAGCTGTTCATGTGCGGGCCGTTGTCCGTGGAGTACATGACGATCGTGTCCTCGGCCAGGCCGAGCTCGTCGATCAGGTCGAGCAGGCTTCCGACGACGTCGTCGTGGTAGAGCATCGCGTCGTGGTACTCGGACTGCCACCGCCCGGCGCGTCCCTTGTCCTGCTCGCGCACATGGGTCCGGAAGTGCATGTGCGTCGCGTTGAACCACACGAAGAACGGCGTGTCATCCGCGGCCTTGGCGCGGATGAAGTCCGACGCCGCGTCCCGGAACTCCTCGTCGCAGGTCTCCATGCGCTTCTTCGTCAGCGGACCGGTGTCCTCGATGCGCTGCGTACCGTCCCCGTTGGCCCAGGAGTGGATCACACCGCGCGGTCCGAACCGGTCGTGGAAGTTCGGGAAGTCCTCCGGTGAGGGGTAGTCACGGTGCTCGGGCTCCTCCTCGGCGTTGAGGTGGTAGAGGTTGCCGAAGAACTCGTCGAACCCGTGCATCGTGGGCAGGAACTCGTCCCGGTCACCCAGGTGGTTCTTCCCGAACTGGCCGGTGGCGTAGCCCTGGGCCTTGAGCGCGGTGGCGATCGTCGGGTCCTCCGCACGTAGACCCACATCGGCCCCGGGCATGCCCACCTTGGTCAGCCCGGTGCGGTACGGGTTCTGCCCGGTGATGAAGGCGGCCCGGCCGGCGGTACAGCTCTGTTCGCCGTAGTAGTCGGTGAACTTCACGCCCTCGTCGGCGACCCGGTCGATGTTGGGCGTCCGATAGCCCATCACCCCGTCGGAGTACGTACTGAGATTGGTGAGACCGATGTCGTCGCCCCAGATGATCAGGATGTTCGGCTTGTCTGCCACGATGAGCTCCCTCGATTCGGCGGCGGGTAATCCCCACAAGGATCGAATCACCGCGCAGGCCCGCACAGATCATCCGTCCCGGGTGAGCCCGCGCGCCCCTGCCATCCGTAGCGTCAGCCCACGTGGGCGGCGTGAGGTCCGTCCGGAGAGGGGAGGCGACAATGTCCGAAGCACTGCCGTCCTGGCGCGAGGGCCCCACCCGCGCCGCGATCGTCGAGTTCATCGACGCGGTCACCACCGAGGGCAGCCCTGACTTCGTCCCACCCGAGGGCAGGGTCGCGGTCTTCGACAACGACGGCACGCTCTGGACCGAGAAGCCGATGGTGGTCCAGCTGCACTACGTACTGCAACAGTGGAAGGCCGCAGCGGAGGCGGACCCGAGTCTTGCCGAGAAGCAGCCGTACCAGGCCGCAGTCTCCGGGGACCTGGCCTGGCTCGGCGCGGCCGTGGACAAGCACTACGCCGGGGACGACTCGGACCTTGGTCTGATCATCGCCGCGGTGTCCGCCGCCAGCGCCGGCTCGAGCGTCGAGGAGTACGAGGCGTCCGTGGCTGCGTTCTTCCGGGACGCGCGGCACATGACCATGGACCGGTCCTACGCCCACACGGTGTACCAGCCGATGGTCGAACTCATCCGGCTGCTGGACGCCCACGACTTCCGCACCTACATCGTCTCCGGCGGCGAACGCGACTTCATGCGCCTGATCGCGCAGGACTACTACGGGATCCCGACCCAACGGGTGGTCGGCACCGGGCTGGGTCTTGAGTACGACGCCGAGCACAACGTGGTGCGCTACAAGAGCGCCCTGGCCTTCTTCGACGACGGCCCCGAGAAGCCGGTGCGGATCTGGATGCGCACCGGACGGCGGCCGATCCTGGCTGCCGGCAACTCCAACGGGGACGTCCCGATGCTCCGGTTCGCCCAGGGCAATCCGCGCAGCCTGGCCCTGCTGGTCAACCACGACGATGACACCGACCGCGGCGACGCGCCCTACTCCAAGGGCGCCGAGAAGGCGATCGAGGCGGCGCCGGCACACGGGTTCACCGTGATCAGTGTCCGCGACGACTGGTCGCAGGTGTTCCCGGCCGACAGCCAACAGGGCTGAGGCGAGCCGACCGCACGAGCCGGGTTCCGCCGTCGGGCAATGACAACAGCCCGGCTCAGCCGTCCTTCGCGCAGCGGAAACCGATGTGGGACATCCCGGTGTCCTCCGCCTGGGGCGAGCGGGCGGCGGGGCGGAACCGGAGGCAGTACTCGGGCGAGCAGAGCTGCGACCCGCCCTTGAGGACCCGGCGGGGGATCGCGAACCCCTCCTGCGCGCTCGCGCTCGCGAGCAGGTTCGTGCGCTTGCCCGGGTCCACCGGATTGTCGGACAGACGCAGGTGGCGCGGCGTGTAGTAGTCCGTCGTCCACTCCCACACGTTGCCGATCATGTCGAAGAGGCCGTAGCCGTTCGCCGGGTAGGACCCGACCGGCGCGGCGTCGCCGACACCCTGGTTGTCGTAGGGGAAGCGCCCGAGCCAGGTGTTCGCCTGGGCGACGCCGCCGGGATACGGTTCATCGCCCCACGCGAACCGCTCGCCGTCCACACCACCGCGCGCTGCGTACTCGTGCTCGGCCTCGGTCGGCAGCCGCAGGCCCGCCCAGGTCGCGTACGCCGTCGCGTCCTCGAAGGCCACGTGGATGACCGGGTGGTTCTGGCGGTCGTCGACGGAGGATCCCGGGCCGAACGGCCGGCGCCAGTACGCGCCCGGCTGCCAGCGCCACCAGTTGCGCCAGTTCCGCAGGTCCACGGGGCCGTCGGTCGGGGTGAACACCATGGCGCCCGGCACCAGGTCCGCTGGGTCGGCGCCCGGGAAGTCCTTCGGATCCAGCTCGCGTTCGGCCACCGTGACGTAGCCGGTCGCGTCCACGAAGCGCGCGAACGCGGCGTTCGTGACCTCGTGCCGGTCGATCCAGAACGGCCCGACCGCGCGGGAGTGCACGGGACGCTCGTCGGGATAGAACTCCTCCGAGCCCATCAGGAACGTGCCGCCGTCGAGGTGGACCATGTCGTGGGTGGTGGTCGTCATGGTCGTGGGGGCTCCTTCGCTCGGCATCGTTCGGGAGTCTATGGGCAATGCCCGACGGCGGGCTCACCGCGCGTGGGCGGCTGGCGGCTCGGGCGTCGGCGAACGTCAACGCCCGACGGCGGTGGTCGCCTCGAGCGCGCCGCGCAGGGCCACGATGGTTGCGACGGGCAGGTCGCAGACGAAGCCGCGGCACACGTACGCCGCGGAGCCGCCGCGCAGGAGGGGGCGGTCGGCGAGGAGTGGATGCGGACTTGGGCCGGACCCACCTGCGGCCGGCGCCGGTGCGGCGGCCGGGTCCGCGCCGATGGCCGTCCGGTGTGCGCCGGTGGCCGCCGGGGATCCGAACGCGAGCACCAGGCCGGGTGCGGTGCTCGAGCGTGCGAGCCGGACCATCTCCCCGGCGAGCGCGTCGGTACCGACCACGGCGACCTGCACCGGTCCGGCCGTCGCCGCCTCGGCGACGGCGAGCGTCCACCCGGCGAACCGGGCGTCACGCCGGGCCACCTCGCCGCCGGCGGCGATCGCCGCGTCGGCCTCGGCCCGCCACCGGCCGGTGAGCGCGGAGAACGTCAGCAGCGCGCCGGCCAGAGCCGATGTGCCGGACGGCTCGGCGTTGTCGCCAAGGCCACGAGGGCGGATCACCAGCATCTCGGCGTCATCGGCGGTGTCGAAGAAGCCGCCGACGCCATCTGCGAAGTGGGCCAGCGCCGTGGCGAGGACCGCCTCGGCCGCGTCCATCCAGCGCCGCTCGCCAGTGGCCTGGTGCAGCGCGAGCAGACCCTCGGCGAGGTTGCCGTGGTCGTCGGCGACCCCCGCGGCCGGACCCGCGACGCCGTCGCGGGAGGTCCGGAGCAGCCGAGAGCCCGAGGAGGTCTGCGGCACCACGTGGACACGCAACAGGAACTCCGCGCACCGGGTCGCCGCAGCCACCCACTCCGGCCGCTCCAGCAGCGCCCCGGCCTCGGCCAGTGCCGCGATCGCCAGGCCGTTCCAGCTCGTCACCACCTTGTCGTCGCGGGCCGGCTGCGGCCGCACCGCCCGGGCCGCCAGCAGTGCCGCCCGCCAGGCGGGCCACTGCTCCGGCGGCTCGCCGAGCAATCGCAGCGTCGAGCGGCCCGCCTCGAACGTGCCCTCGGCGGTCACGCCCAACAGCTCGGCCGCAGCGACGCCGTCGGGCCCGAGGACCTGTTCCACCTCGCCTGGCGACCACACATAGGTCTGGCCTTCCTCGCCGTCGGTGTCCGCGTCCAGCGCGGAGGCGAAGCCGCCCTGTTCGGTGCCGAGGTCGCGCAGCACGAACTCGGCCGTCTCGGTGACCACCCGCCGGGCCTCCTCGGAGCCGGTGGCCCGGAACAGGTGCAGGTAGACGCGCAGCAGTTGGGCGTTGTCGTAGAGCATCTTCTCGAAGTGCGGCACCACCCACGCCGCGTCGACCGAGTAGCGCGCGAAGCCGCCGGCGAGCTGGTCGTAGATGCCGCCGCGAGCCATCGCGGTGCAGGTCGCCTCGGCCATCGCGAGTGCCCGCTCGGACCCGGTCCGCGCCGCGTGCCGGAGCAGGAACTCGAGGACCATCGACGGCGGGAACTTCGGCGCCGAGCCGAAGCCGGCCCGGCGGGGGTCGAAGTCGAGCCTCAGCTGCCCGACGGCGTCCGCGAGCTGGGCCTCGTCGATCGGCATCGGCGCACCTACGTCGGCCAACGCGCGCAGGTCGTCGGCGATCTTCGCACCGCCGTCCACGACCGCGGAGCGGTTGTCCCGCCACACCTCGGTCACGGCATGCAGGAGCTGGAGGAACTGTGCCCGGGGGTAGTAGGTGCCGCAGTGGAACGGCTCGCCGCCGGGGGTGAGGAAGCAGGTCATCGGCCAGCCGCCGGCGCCGGTCATCGCCTGGGTGGCGCGCATGTACACGGCGTCGATGTCCGGGCGCTCCTCACGGTCCACCTTGATCGCGACGAACTGCTCGTTGATCGCGGCGGCCACGTCGTCGTCCTCGAACGACTCGTGCGCCATCACGTGGCACCAGTGGCAGGCGGCGTAGCCGACGGACAGCAGGATCGGCACGTCCCGCTCGCGGGCCTCGGCGAGGGCACCTGGGCCCCACTCCTGCCAGTGCACCGGGTTGTCCGCATGCTGGCGGAGGTAGGGGCTGGTCGAGTGGGCCAGTCGGTTGGCCATTTTCATAACTCCTCACCGGTGGTGGCTGACACGGTCTCGAGCCGATGCTGCACGAGAGCTATACCCGACGACGCTCCGCAGAGGCAGTTGCAGGGCCTGACCGCCTCCAGCCTAGGCGGGAGGCAGTGTTCGGTCGTCCGCGCAGGAGCGTCAGGTGGGCGAGATGAATCGATGTCCAGGAATACCTTTCGGTCTCAGCGGGCCCCGGGCTATCGTCGCCTCCCATGGCCTTCTAGCGGGGGAGACCACGGTCCGTGGGCACCGACGTCGACGGATCTGTAGGGGACTGAGGGGCGGCCTGGGCCATGCAGGCAAGAACCTCCGCGAGAACCACGACCGGGTAGGGACCCGGTTGCGCAGAATCGGGGAGGAACCATGCGCACACCAAGGATCATCGGGACAACCGCAGCGATCACACTCACGCTCACCGTTGCCGCCTGCGGCTCGGGTGACGACGGCGCGGGATCGGGCGACGGGGCCCTGGTCGGCGAGGGCAGTGGGGCGGACTGCCAGATCGAGACGGCGGTCCCGGTGGGGGCGGCACTGTCACTGACCGGAGGAGCCGCCAGCTACGGCGAGTCGCAGCGCAACGGCCTGGAGCTGGCCGTGGCGCAACTCAACGAGCAGGGCGGCGTCACCTACGAGCTGGCCGTCGAGGACGACCAGACCGACCCGCGCCAGGGCATCACCGTCTTCGAGAACTTCGTCGGCGACGACACCAGCATCATCATCGGCCCCACCTTGTCCAACGGCGCCTTCCAAGCCCAGCCGATCGCCCAGGAGGCGGGCGTGCCGGTGCTGGCCATCTCCAACACCGCGTCGGGGATCACCGAGCAGGGTGACTACATCTTCCGGGACTCCCTGACCGAGGCACAGGTCATCCCGCAGACCATCGCGCTGGCCACCGAGACCTACGACCTGGAGCAGGTCGTGGTCATGTACAGCAACGACGACGCCTTCACCGAGTCCGGGTACGAGGTCTTCGCCTCCTCACTGGAGTCCGAGGGGGTCGAGATCAGCGACACCCTGACCTTCTCGGTCTCGGACACGGACTTCCGGCCGCTGCTCACCGAGGCGCTGGCGGCCGAGCCCGACGCACTCGTGGTGTCCGGCCTCATCGAGGCGGCGATCCCGTTGGTCACCCAGGCCCGCGACCTCGGCATCGACGCGCCGATCATCGGCGGGAACGGCTTCAACAACCCGCAGCTGATGACCGACGCCGGCGCGGCAGCCGAGGGTGTGGTGGTCGGCGCCGCCTGGAACTCCACCTCCGACATCCCCGAGAACGTCGAGTTCCTCGCGGCGTACGAGGAGGAGTTCGGCCGTGCACCGGACCAGTTCGCGGCTCAGGCGTACGCCGCCATGACGATCATCGACGTGGCCGTGCGGCACAACTGCTCGGGCGAGCGCGATGACATCCAGGACGGGCTGAACAACATCGTCGACCTGCCAACGGTGCTCGGTTCGCTGACCATCAACGACGACCGTGATGCCGAGCACGAGGCGGTCGTCCAGGTGGTCCAGGACGGCGCATTCGCCGTCCTCGGCTGAGGCGCGCGTCCGGCGATGGACATCCAACAGCTCCTCAACGGGCTGTTCATCGGCTCGATCTATGCCCTGTTCGCGATCGGCTTCACCCTGGTCTTCGGCGTCCTCGACCGCCTGAACCTGGCACATCCGGCGGTCTTCACCGTGGCCGCGTTCGTGGGGATCGAGCTGGTGGAGGTCGGTGGGCTCTCGATCTGGGCCGCGCTGCCGGTCGTGTTCGTGGTGGGCGGCCTGCTCGGTCTGGTGATCGAGCGGGTCGCCTTCCGGCCGCTGAAGGGCCGGCCGGATGCTCACTTCGCAGGCCTGATCTCCTCCATCGCGCTCGCTGGCATGTTCATCGCGCTGCTGCAGTGGCGCTACGGACCCGACACCAAGCGGTTCCCCGCGGAGTCCTTCCCGGACACCACGTACAAGATCCTCGGCGCCCAGGTCACCGGGGTGCAGGTCGCGATCCTCGTGATCACCATCGTGCTCGCCGTCGGGCTGCACCTGCTGGTCGGCCGGACCAGGCTCGGCCGCGGGATGCGGGCGACCGCGGAGAACCCGACGGCGGCACGGGTGGTCGGCATCGACGTGGACCGGGTCAGCGCGACGACGCTGGCCATCTCCTCCGCGCTCGGCGCCGTCGCCGGCGCGCTGTTCGCCATGAACGTGAACAGCGCGCAACTGGGCATGGGCAGCGCGATCGAGCTCAAGGGTCTTGCCGTGATCGTGGTGGGTGGGATGGCGTCACTGCCCGGCGCGCTGGTGGGCGGCCTGCTGCTCGGTCTCGCGGAGGTCTTCACCGTGCAGTACATCGGCTCGAGCTGGCGCGACCTGGTTGCCTTCGGGCTGCTGTTCCTGATCCTCGTGGCGCGGCCCCAGGGCCTGTTCGGCACCCGGAAGGTCCGGGAGGTCTGATGCCCGGCGACGCCACCTTCGTGTTCATCGCCATCGGCGGGATCTTCGCGTTCTCCTTCTACGCCGTGCTGGTCGCCGGGCAGCTCAGCCTGGGCCAGGCCGGCTTCGCCGCCATCGCCGCGTTCGGCTCGGCCAGCCTCGCGCCCGCGCCGGAGGAGGTCGGGGACATCCCGGCCCTGCTGATCGCCGTCGCCATCGGGATGTCTGTTGGGGCGCTCGCCTCGATCGTGCTGGGCCTGCCCACCATGCATCTGCGCGGGGTGTTCCTGGCCATCGCGACGCTCGGGTTCGCGGAGGCCGTTCGCATTCTCATCATCAACACCGAGTCGCTCGGCGGCGCCCAGGGGATGTCGGTGCCGAAGGTGGTCACCCCGGCGATCGCCTGGGTGTTCCTGGCGCTGGTCGCGTACTGGTTCTGGCGGCAGGGCCCGTCCCGGTACGGCCGGGCCCTCGCCGCGATCCGTGAGGACGAGCTGGCCGCTCGGGCGATGGGCATCGACGTGGGGCGGCACCGCCTGCAGGCGTTCGTCACCTCCGGCGCCGTAGCGGGACTCTACGGCGTGCTCTGGGCGTACTTCGTGCGCCTGATAGCCCCGGAGGACTTCTCCTTCACGACGGCGATCGACGGCCTGGTCACGGCCGTGGTCGGTGGGTCGACGCTCTTCGTGGGCCCGATCCTCGGCAGCGTCTTCCTCACCCTGGTGCCGGACCTGCAACGGGCCATCGGGATCGACGCCGGATGGATCCGCCCGTTCCTGGCCAGCCTGTTGCTGCTCCTGGTGATCCTGTTCCTGCCCGGCGGTCTCGCCGGCCTGATCCCACGGCGGGTACGGATGCCGGCCATCACGGGCACCGACCTCGGCAGCGAGGTCGCCGGGCTGGACCCGCGGCGGCACCCCGCCGGTGGCGAACCGGTGATCCGGTTGCGAGGGCTGAGCAAGGACTACGGCGGCGTGCACGCGGTACGCGACGTGGACCTCGAGGTCACCGGTGGCGAGATCGTCGGGCTGATCGGCCCCAACGGGGCGGGCAAGACCACCCTGGTCAACATGATCAGCGGCCTGACCCGCGGGTCTTCGGGAACGGTCGAGGTCCTGGGGGTGCGGCCGGGACGCACCGCCGTGCACCGGATCGCAGCCGCCGGGGTGAGCCGCACCTTCCAGCACTCCCGGCTGTTCCCGCGGCTGACGGCGTTGGAGAACGCCCTGGTGGGCAGCCATGTGGTGGCCCGGCCCACCTTCGTGCGCCGGCTCCTCTGGCTGCCGTCCGCCCGGTACGACGAGCGGCAGGCGCTCCAGCATGCGGCCCGGTGCCTGGCGCGGGTGGGGCTGGCGGACAAGGGCGCGGCGGTGGCCTCGGCGTTGTCCTACGGTGACCAGCGACGGCTGGAGATCGCCCGGGCGCTCGCAGCCGACCCGTCCCTGCTGATCCTGGACGAACCCGCTGCGGGCATGAACCGGGTCGAGGCCGAGCAGCTCTCCGACCTGATCGGCGCGTTGGGGCGGGACGGACTGACGATCCTGCTGATCGAGCACAACGTCGGGATGGTGATGCGCACCTGCAGCCGGATCGTGGTGCTGAACTTCGGGGAGGTCCTCGCGACCGGCACCCCGGAGCAGATCGCGGGCAACCCCGAGGTGGTCACGGCCTATCTGGGCAGTACCGAGACCGAGGAGGAGTCACGGTGACCGAACCGATCCTGATGGTCGACGACCTGCGTGTCCGGTACGGCCGGGTGGAGGCGGTGCGTGGGGTGACGTTCGAGGCGGCCCCAGGATCACTGGTGACACTGGTGGGCGCCAACGGTGCCGGCAAGAGCTCGATCATCAACGCCGTCTCCGGGATGGTGCGCCCGCGGGGCGGCCGGATCACGTTCGAGGGAAGGGACATCACCCGGACGCCCGCGCACCGGCTGGTCGCCGCCGGGCTCGTCCAGGTGCCCGAGGGCCGGCAGATCCTCGGGACGCTCACCGTCGAGGAGAATCTCCAGCTCGGTTCACCCGGCCGTGGCGGCATCGCCGAGGTCTACCAGCGGTTCCCGGTCCTGGCCGAGCGGCGGCGACTACAGGCCGGATCGCTCTCCGGAGGCGAACAGCAGATGCTCGCCATCGGTCGCGCCCTGGTGACCCGGCCACGGTTGATCCTGCTGGATGAACCGTCGATGGGGTTGGCGCCGCTGGTGGTGGACGAGGTGTTCCGGGTGATCGGCGAGATCCGTGCCTCCGGCACCACCGTGGTCCTGGTGGAGCAGAACGCCCGCCGAGCGCTGCGCGCCGCCGATCACGGCTACATCCTGGCCAGCGGGGAGATCGTGCACAGCGGGCCGGCCGCCGAGCTGTTGGACGACGACCGGGTGGTGCAGGCGTACCTCGGGGTCGAGACCTGAGCCTCGTCGCGGACTCCGCTCAGCGCTAGTGGTGCGGCTCCGACGTACCGGGTACGTCGCAACCACACCGCACGGGCCCCTGCGGTCAGAGCCGGTCGTCCTCCGGAGCAGGCAGCGGCCGGGACTGCTCCGCGGCCCGCATCGTCGCGCTGGCGGCGAGGGCTACCAGGGCGGCCGTGATGCCGGCCCCCATCACCACGAAGTAGCCGCCGCGCGGGCCGAAGGAGTCGATGGCCTGCCCGGACAGCGAGGTCCCGAAGGCGAAGCCGAGCCCGATCGCGGTGCCCACCCAGGTCAGGCCCTCGGTCAGGCGGGACCGTGGCACCAGCGCCTGCACGAGCGCGTTACCGGTGATGATCGTCGGCGCGATCGCGAATCCGGTCACGAACATCACCGGCGCCAGCACGAACAGCGAGTCCACCCAGACGAACAGCGAGACCCCGAGCGCGAGCAGGATCACGCCGCCGACGAACCGCTTCCACAGCGGCGAGACCCACTCCCGGGCGCCGTACAGCAGGCCGGAGAGCAGCGACCCGGCCGCCATCACGGCCAGCATCACACCGGCCCAGGCCTTCGCGCCGTGGGCCTCGGAGAACGCGACCGTGGCCACGTCCGAGGCGCCGAAGATGATCCCCATCGCCACGAACACCAGCGCGATCACGACCATCGGCGCCGAGCGCATCACCGAGCGGTGCTCGCCGTGCGGCGGGCGGCCGGACGGCGGCGGTTCGGTGGCCCGCTGGGACAGGAACCAGAACCCGCCGGCGCCGGCGGCGACGATCGCGGTGACCAGTCCCGCCGTCGGGCTGATCGAGGTGGCCAGGAACGTGGCGAGCACGGGCCCGATCACGAACACCAGCTCATCCAGCGCCGACTCCAGCGAGTACGCGGTGTGCAGGTCCCGCGGGCTGTCGACCACGCGGTTCCACCGGGCCCGCACCATGGCGCCCATCGAGCCCACCGTGGCTCCGCTGAGCACGGCCGCCAGGTACAGCCAGAGTTCGTCCGCGCGGACGCTGCCGACGATCGTGATCGCGGTCAGGCCGACCATCGCGATCGCCAGCGACTTGCGCATCACCTTCGCCTGCCCGAACCGGTCCACGAGCTTGGCGATCTGCGGCGCGCAGATCGCCTGGGCAAGCGCGTAGGCGGCGGCCACCCGCCCGGCCAGCCCGTAGGTGTCGTAGACGGTGGAGATCATCAGCACGATCGAGATCGTCACCATCGACATGGGGAGCCGGGCGAGGACACCGGCGGTGGAGAAGGCGAGGGCGCCGGGCCTGCTGAGCACGCGGCGGTAGGGGGCGAGCACGCCTGATTCTTGCACCGACTCCCACCCGGAATTGGCGCCGGGGTAGCGTGCGGTGATGAGGATCACCAAGCGTGAACATTCCTGCCTGATCGTGCAGTCCGACGGCGCCACCCTGATCATCGACCCCGGCTCGTTCTCGACCCTGCCGGACCCGGGTGAACTCGGCCCGGTCGTGGCCGTCGTCCTCACCCACGCGCACGCCGATCACGCGCACCCCGAGCACCTGGCCGCACTCCACGTCGCCAACCCCGACGCCGTGTTCCTCGGCCCGCCCGCGGTCGCGGCCGCCATCGCGGACACCCCGGTCCAAGTGGTGCAGGCCGGGCAGTCGCTGCGCGTCGGCCCCTTCGACCTGACCTTCCACGGCGGCGTGCACGCCCGGATCCACCCCTCCATCCCAGCAGCGGACAACGTCGGCGTGAGCGTGAACGACGTCCTCTACCACCCGGGCGACTCGGTGGAGCCCGCCGTCACCGGGGTGCCGGTGCTCGCCGCTCCGATCAGCGGGCCGTGGCTCAAGACCGGTGAGGTGATGGACCTCGTCGCCGCGGTCGCAGCCGCGCACGTGGTGCCGATCCACGAGTCCCACGCCTCCGCCGTCGGGCAGCAGTTGGCGGGCCGGCTCGTCGGCGGGGCCGCCGAGGCGGCCGGCGGTCGGTACCAGGCGCTGGCGGTCGGGGAGTTCCTCGAGGTCTAGCAACCGCCCGACGGCGGTGGTCGGGTCGGCCGACCGCTCACCGTCGCCGACCGCGAGGTTGTTGGCCTGCTCGCGTGCGCAGGGGCCAACAATCCCACGTTCGGCCGGGCTCAGGTGGGCTCAGTCGGCGAGCGCCTGGCCCACCACGTCCTTGGCCGCCTGCTGCACCTGGGTGAGGTGCTCGGCGGAGACGAACGACTCCGCGTAGATCTTGTAGACGTCCTCGGTACCGGACGGACGGGCCGCGAACCACGCGTCCGCCGTCGTCACCTTCAGCCCGCCGATCGCGGCGCCGTTGCCGGGCGCGGCCACGAGCCGGTCCGTGATCGGCTGCCCGGCGAGCTCGGTCGCGGACACCGCCTCGGGGGCGAGCGCACCGAGCTTGGCCTTCTCCTCCCGGGTGGCCGCCGCGTCGACCCGGGCGTACCAGCTCTCCCCGAACTCGGCGACCTGCTCGTCGTGCAGCTGGCTGGGGGAGCGGCCGGTCACGGCCTGGATCTCGGAGGCGAGCAGAGCGAGCAGGATGCCGTCCTTGTCCGTTGTCCACACGGAGCCGTCCCGGCGCAGGAACGAGGCACCCGCGGACTCCTCGCCGCCGAAGCCGACGGACCCGTCCAGCAGGCCCGGCACGAACCACTTGAACCCGACCGGCACCTCCATGAGCGCGCGGCCGAGCCCACCGACGACCCGGTCGATCAGCGCCGACGAGACCAGGGTCTTCCCGACCCCGGTGCTCGGGCCCCAACCGTCCCGGTGTGCGTACAGGTATGCGATCGCCACGGCCAGGTAGTGGTTCGGGTTCATCAGGCCCGCGTCCGGGGTGACGATGCCGTGCCGGTCGGCGTCCGCGTCGTTGCCGGTCGCGATGTCGTACGGGGCGGCCGCACCATCGGCGCGCATCGTGTGCACCAGGGACGCCATCGCCGACGGCGAGGAGCAGTCCATCCGGATCTTGCCGTCCCAGTCGAGCGTCATGAACGCCCAGCGCGGGTCCACCACCGGGTTCACCACGGTCAGGTCAAGGCTGTGCCGGTCCGCGATCGCGGCCCAGTAGTCCACGGAGGCGCCGCCGAGCGGGTCCGCTCCGATCCGGATGCCGGCCGAGCGGATGGCGTCCAGGTCCAGGACCGAGTCGAGGTCGTCGACGTAGGTGAGCAGGAAGTCGTGCTTGTGCACGGTCTCGGAGGAGACGGCGCGCTCGTAGGGCACCCGGGCGATCGCACCGACGCCGGAGCGCAGCAGCTCGTTCGCGCGGCGGGCGATCGCGCCGGTCGCGTCGGAGTCGGCGGGGCCGCCGTGCGGCGGGTTGTACTTGAAGCCGCCGTCACGCGGGGGGTTGTGCGACGGCGTCACCACGATGCCGTCAGCGAGTCCCGGCCCGTGGGTGCGGACGCCCTCGGCGGAGCCGGCGCCGTTGTGCCGCAGGATCGAGTGGGAGACGGCGGGCGTCGGGGTGTAGGAGTCGCGCGCGTCGATGCGCACGTCCACCCCGGCGGCGGCGAGGACCTCGAGAGCGGTCCGGGTGGCGGGCTCCGAGAGGGCGTGGGTGTCCCGGCCCAGGTAGAGCGGGCCGTCGGTGCCCTGCGCCCTGCGGTACTCGAGGATCGCCTGGGTGATCGCGACGATGTGCGCCTCGTTGAACGCGGTGTCCAGGCTGGACCCTCGATGGCCGGACGTCCCGAAGACGACCTGCTGGCTCACCTCGTCCGGGTCCGGGGTCCGGTCGTAGTAGGCGGAGACGACGGCGTCGACGTCGATGAGGTCCTCGGGTAGGGCGACCTGCCCAGCGCGCTCATGCATGCCCTTGATCCTGCCACCGCAGGGGCAGGCTGGCGACCGACCGGGTGCATTGCCGGACCGGGGCTCCGGTCCGGTCGGCGTTCGATCGCCTGCCCCGTCGCTCGGTAGGGTGGCCGCCATGGCCAAACGCAAGAAGTCCGACGGCGTCAACTCCAAGGTCGCGGCTCGTCGCGCCGCGCGCAAGGCGGCTCAGGCAGCGAACGCCGCAGGCGGCGCGACCGGCGCCGACGACGGTGGCCGGCGCGCGTTCGCCGATCTGCCCGGCGAGGCCGACTGGGTCGCGATGCGCGAGGTGGTGCCAGCCGCGACGGCGACCGCGCGCACGAACGCCGAGTACGGCTCGAAGGACATCGTGGTCGCCTCACTGATACCGGGCATGCTCCCGGCGCTGCACCGCACCGACGGCGTGATCATGGTGGCGCTGCAGACTCCGTCCACCAGCGGCGACCCGAGCCGGGACGTCGCCGCCGCGCTCATCGAGATCCTCGACACCGAGCCCGGCACCAGCCTCGACCACTTCGAGCTGCCCGGCCCGGGGCCCCGCCTGCAGGACGTCCTGGACACCGACCACCCGTTCGAGGTCACCGTGCACGAGGGCTTCGACTTCGTGGTGCCGGACGGTGTCGATCCGGAGCCGGAACTCAAGGCAGCGCTGGAGGAGTTCGCCCAGTTGACCGTGCCCACGGTCAAGGTGCCCGGCGTCGAGGCCGCGTACTGGTGCCGGATGGGCGCCCGGGAGTTCCTGCGCTGGTCGCGGACCGAGGACGAGGAGCAGCTGCTCGACGCCCTCGCCCGGTTGCACGCGAAGCGCGAGTCCGGCCTGGACGCCGACGCCCGGTTCATCGGGGCGTTCCGCTCCAGTGGGCTCGTGGTGCCGGTCTGGGAGCTGGCCCGGGGCACCGAGGCGGAGGAGATCGAGGACCTCCTCGGTCCCTATCAGGAACGGCTCGTCGCGGCGCTCGCGGTCGGTGAACCGCTGACCGCGGACGAGCGCCGGGCGCGAGCCGGGATCGTGTCCCGGCAGGTGACGCTCCGGTAGTGGAAGAGTCAATGGGTCTGAACGCTCCAATCGCGTTAGGGTAAAGAAGTGAGCAGCGAGTCAGCCGGGGGCAGTGGTTCCCTACGCGTGATCCGCCGCCGCGCCCCCGAGGGTGCGCGCCATCCCGTTCCGTCCGCCCCGGACGATCAGCGGGTGGCCGTGGTGATCCCCGCCAAGGACGAGGCCGAGCGGATCGCCGCGACCGTGCGTGCGGTCCGGGCGATCCCGCACGTGGATCTGGTGCTCGTGGTCGACGACGGCTCCGAGGACGACACCCAGCACCTGGCCCGGGGCGCAGGCGCCGTGGTGGTCCGGCACTCCCACAACCGTGGCAAGGCCTCCGCGATGGAGACCGGCGCCGCGGTGGTGGCCATGCGCGACGCCGAGACCGGCCCGGCGCGGCTGCTGCTGTTCGTCGACGCCGACCTCGGTGCCACCGCCGTCAACGCGGCCCCGCTGGTACCGCCGGTGCTGCACGGCAAGGCGGACATGTCGATCGCCACCCTGCCGAAGCAGGCGGGGGCCGGCGGCCGGGGCATCGTCACCGGCCTGGCGCGTCGCTCCATCCACGCCGCGACCGGGTGGGCGCCGGCCCAGCCGCTGTCCGGGCAGCGCTGCCTGACCCGGGCCGCCTTCGACGCGGCCACCCCGCTCGCTCGCGGCTGGGGTGTGGAGACCGGGATGACGATCGACGTGCTGCTGCAGGGCTTCGCCGTGGTGGAGGTGCCCTGCGACCTGCGGCACCGGGCCTCCGGCAGCGATCTGAAGGGCCAGCTGCACCGGGCGGCGCAATACCGGGACGTGGCGATGGCTGTGGCCGCACGCCGCTTCCGTCACTACAAGCAGAAGGTCAGCCGGGACGACCCCGGCGAGGTACCCGGACCCTCCGGACAGGCTGGGCAGGCGGAGCCGCCGCAGTTCTGACCGGCTCGCCCGGCTCCTGGTTGGCCCGGATCAGGTCGGCCGGCTCAAGGGCGAGCATCCAGGTGGCACACGCGGCGAGCAGCAGCGGCACCGTGACGGACACCCCGATCGCCGGGATGGCGATCCCGGAGTCGTTGACCACCAGGCCGAGGCCGAGAGCAACACCGATCGCGATGATGCCCGGCGGCAGCATCGGGGCGTCCCGGCCCATCCTGGAGATCGGAGTACCGGCGGAGAGCCAGTCGTACCCGCCACCACCGGGTGAGGTGATCGCGCCACGGATCGGCCTTGCCAGCACGAACACGACGGTCAGCACGCCGCAGATCGCCAGGATCGTCAGCGGCCGGTTCCCGAACAGGATCGTGATGTTCTGGTCCAGCTTGCGGGCGATCACCGGCCACAGGCCGCCGTCGAGCACCGTCTGGAAGAACCGGCCCAGGTGGGTGCGGTCATCGGCCGGCCGCAGCCAGTCGATGAACGCGAGGCCGATCGTCGCGGCCGCCGCCACCGCGAGGACGCCGAGGACCCGCTTCCAGGTGAGCCTGATGCCCGCCGCCATGAGCGCCAGCAGCCCGTACGCAGGCAGCAGCGCCGGCGGCCCGCCGAAGTCCGCGCCGATCCCCGGGGCGCCGTCGATGGCCGCCGCGAACACCCCGATCGCGAGCACGATCACCCCGGCGAGCTTGCGCCGTCCGGCCCGCACCAACGGGTTCGCGATGGCGACCGTGACCAGCAGGGTGGAGACGGTGAACAGCGAGAACGAGGTGTTGTTCATGCCGTAGAACCGGCCGGCCACGAGGGTCGGCACCCCCATGACGGCGGAGATCTGCAGGGTGGCTCCGGTGACCACGTCCACCGTGAGCACCCCCGCCGTGACCGCGGCGACCCAGGTCGCCGGGCCGAGGACGCGCCGGCGCCACGGACCCACGAGCGCGATCGCGACGATCAGGGCCACCCAGCCGAGCGTGATCACGGCCAGGCCGAGTGCCGGTGGCGTGCTGCGCCACCACGGCAGCAGATTCGCCAGGAACGACGAGACCGGGAGCGCGCCGATGGACAGCGCCACCACCCGGAGCAGCCGGAGCACCCCGGACCGGGCGACCACGAGGTTCTCGTCCGGCCGGCCGCGCCGGCGTGGGAAGCGCCGGGCCAGGAACGCGCGGATCCGGGTCGCGGCCGGCCGCTTGAGGCCGAGCGCCACGGCGGCGAACAGGGCCAGGTTGAGGATCACGAGGATGAGGTAGTAGCTGGCCACCAGCGGGCGGACGGCCTGCGCGTGCAGCTCGTCGTCGAGCAGGACCTCGATGCGCTGCGCGGCTGTGCTCGAGTCGGGCAGCGCCCGCGCCGGTGCGCCGATGGTGACGCCGCTGGGGATCGCGGCGGTGATGCCCAGCAGCCCGGTGATCGTGGCCTGCTGGTCGGTGGCGAGCACGTAGCCGTCCTGACGGGTGGAGGAGGACGTGAGCAGCGCCGGCTCCTGGTCCGCGCCGCTGATCGCCAGCACCCGCAGCCCCGGGCCGGACCCGGAGTCGGAGATCCCGGACAGGACGATCACCGGGTCGGTCCCGGAGTCCCGGATCCCTTGGATGATCGCGGCCACGTGCTCGTCCGCGACCTGGACCTGGTTGTCGTGGTACTGCTGGGTGGTGACCGGGCCGGGTGCGTCCTGGACCTCGCCGGCGTCGATGACCACCAGCCGGGACCGCTCGAGGGCGATGGTGGTCTGGACGGTCCACTCCTGCGCGCCGGTGGGCCGGCGCATGTGATCGGCGGTCTGGCCGGCCGCGTCGGCGAGGGCGATCGCGGCGCCCGGGCCTATGCTCGTCGCCGGGGTCTGGGTGCCTACCGTCGCGTCTCCGAGCAGTCCGAGCCGGGCGTCGAAGTTCTCCTCGGCGGCCGCGGCCTGGTAGTCGGCCCAGCCCGGCACCGACCCGTCCGGGTCGGGTTCGAGCAGGTCCCGGCACGGTCCGGAGGTGTCCGCGGCTCGGGTGCCGGCCGAGATCGCGAGCCAGCCGTCCGCCGGGCAGGAGCTGGTTCGCACGCTTCGGACCACGAGCGAGCCGACCGAGTCCTGGGACAGCGACCACAGGGCAGGGGTCATCGGGGTCACGTCCGCCCAGGCCAGACCGGCCACCCCGATCACCACGACGGGCCGGTCGGGGTCGACGTCCCGCGGCTGCCCGCCCGCCAGCGACGGCTCGACCGCCCCGGTGACCCCTCCGGAGGCTGCCGCGACCCGCGATGGCGACGCTGCGCCGTCGGGCGTTGCGCCCGCGACCGACGGTGGGGTGAGCATGAGCAGCACCACGGCGGACAGCGCCACCACCAGGGCGCGCCATAGGCGCGCCACGGTGCGGGCGCTCGGTGCCCGCGTCGTCGCGGCGGCCGGGTTCGGAGTGCTCGAGGTCATCGAGGCTCAGCGTAGAGGCGCGATGCGGAGGAATCGTGCCCTGGTGCGGGGGATTCGTGCCGCCGGACCATCAGGAGCGTCCGTTCGGCACGGGTGTGATTGCGCTCTCGGCGATCCGTGGACATCGGCTCTAGCGCGCGTGGGAGCCGTCCGGTACTGTTGCGGCTTGAGGTTGCAGTGCATCGCACGTCTTGACGTCGACCTTCGCAGGTCGGCGTCGTTCTTCTTACCGGAGAGTGACGAACGACACCGTGGCCGCGGGCTCGACAAGCGGGCCCGCGACAACACTCCCGAAGGAGAACAATTATGACTACCGGAATCGTGAAGTGGTTCAACGCCGAGAAGGGCTTCGGCTTCATCGCCCCCGAGGATGGCAGCGCCGACGTGTTCGCGCACTACTCCGCCATCGCCACGAGCGGCTACCGCACGCTCGAGGAGAACCAGCGTGTCGAGTTCGAGGTGACGCAGGGCCCCAAGGGTCCCCAGGCCTCGGACATCCGTCCCGTCTGAGTCTGACTCGCGGGGCCGTCTGAGCCCCCCGTTCGAACTCTGCGAAGCGCACCATCCCCTCGGGGGTGGTGCGCTTCGCGCATTCCGGGTCCGGAACCCGCGCGCGCCCGGCATGGCTCAATTCGAGGGCGCGGCGTTCGGGGCCGACGTGGCACCCGAACCGGACTCCTCGACATTGTTCGTGCGGACGTACAGCCCGGCCGGCTCCACGCGCACCCGCAGCCCGACCGCCTCACCGATGAGATCGCCGTCGACCTGGACATGCGCGGGCTCCTCGATGAGGACCCGGACCTGCTTGCCGCGCCAGAACTCGATCGTGCTCGGACTGTTCGGCAGTTGCCGGCGGATCCCGAGGCCCTGCCCGACGACCTGCCCGAACAGCGAGGCCCAGCCGAACAGCCCGCCCCGCGTGTCCAGGGCCGCGATGTCGAGCCAGCCGTCGTTGATCTGCGCGTCGGGCAGCAGCACGATCCCGCCGGGCAGGCGGCCACAGTTCGCGAACAGCAGGCTCCGCAGTCGCAGGTGCTGACCCGGTTCCTCGTCCACGGACATCCGGAGCCGGACCTTGCGCCCGTGCAGGTGGCGGGCGCCGGCCAGGAAGTATGCGAACCAACCCACCCGGGCCTTCAGCTCGTCGCCCGCCCCGGCCACCATCGCCGCGTCGAAGCCGACGCCCGCCATCACCAGGAACAGGTGCTCGTCCTCCCCGGGGTCCAGCGCCGTGTCGATCGCAGCATCAGAGTCGGCTCCGGGTTCGTCGTCCTCACGGGCCGGGCGCAGCCGATCCGGCCGGACCCAGCCGATGTCGATCGGGTGGTCGGTGCCGGTCAGCGCGGTGCGGATCAGGCTGCGGGCGCCGTCGACCGGCAGGTCCAGGTTGCGGGCGAGCAGGTTCCCGGTGCCCAGCGGCAGCAGCCCCATCGGCGTGCTGGTGCCGACCAGGGCCATCGCCACCGAGCGCACGGTGCCGTCGCCACCGGCAGCCACCACCACCGAGGCCCCGGCGGCGAGCGCCCGCCGCGCCTGACCGAGACCTGGGTCGGCCACGGTCGTCTCGTACCAGAGGGGTTCGGGCAGGCCGGCCTCGGCGCAGACCTGTTCGACGGCGGTGCGCAGCTTGCGAGGATCGGTCACCTTGATCGGGTTCACCACGAAGGCGGGCGGCCCGGTGGGCGCTGTGGATCCAGCGGGTTCGGTGCTGCCCGTGCCGAGGGAGGGCACGCGCTGGCTGCGTTCGGAGATGCGGCGCAGCAGCACCAGGCCGACCACCACCGCCGCGACCGCCAGGACGAGCGCGACGACGCTCACCACCTGTTCCCACGTCATGGCTGCACGGTAGCCCCGACCACGCCGGCCGGGCCGATCCGCCCCGCACACGCCGGTGCTCGGGACCGATACGCTCGTGCGTGTGATTGATCTGAAGAGCCTGCGCGAGGATCCGGACGTTGCACGAGCGAGCCAGCGGGCCCGTGGAGAGTCCCCCGCGCTGGTCGACAAGGTCCTCGATGCCGATGCCAGGCGGCGCTCACTGCTCACCGAGTTCGAGCGGCTGCGCGCGGACCAGAAGGAGGTCTCCCGCTCTGTCGGCAAGGCCACGCCCGAGGAACGCCCGACGATCCTGACGAAGGCGAAGGAGCTCTCCGACCACGTCAAAGCGGCCGAGGCGGACGCCGACCGTGCTCGTGACGACCTGGACCGGCTGCTTGCCGGCTTCCCGAACATCGTGCTCGACGGCGTGCCGGCCGGCGGCGAGGACGACTACGTGGTGCTGCGCACCGAGGGCGCCCCGCGCGACTTCGCCGCGGAGGGTTTCACCCCGCGTGACCACCTGGAGATCGGCGAGCTGCTCGCCGCGATCGACACCGAGCGCGGCGCCAAGGTATCCGGGGCCCGGTTCTACTACCTCACCGGCATCGGCGCCCGCCTCGAGCTGGCCCTGCTGAACGCCGCGATCGACAAGGCCGTGGGTGCGGGCTTCACCCCGATGATCACGCCCACCCTGGTCAAGCCGGAGATCATGGCCGGCACCGGGTTCCTCGGCGCGCACGCGGACGAGATCTACCGACTCGAGGCGGACGACCTGTACCTGGTGGGCACCTCTGAGGTTGCCCTGGCCGGTTACCACTCCGGCGAGATTCTCGATCTGAGTGCTGGTCCGAAGCGGTACGCCGGCTGGTCCGCGTGCTACCGCCGGGAGGCCGGCTCCTACGGTAAGGACACCCGCGGCATCATCCGGGTGCACCAGTTCCACAAGGTCGAGATGTTCTCCTACGTGCCGGTCGAGGAGGCCGAGGCCGAGCACGCCCGCCTGCTCGCCTGGGAGGAGGAGATGCTGGCCGCCGCAGGCCTGCCCTATCGGGTCATCGACACCGCCGCGGGGGACCTCGGCACCAGCGCCGCCCGCAAGTTCGACTGCGAGGCCTGGCTGCCCACCCAGGGCCGCTACCTGGAGCTGACCTCCACCTCGAACTGCACCACGTTCCAGGCCCGCCGCCTCGGCATCCGCGAGCGGACGCCGTCGGGCCAGACGCGCCCGGTCGCGACGCTGAACGGGACCCTCGCGACCACCCGCTGGATCGTCGCGATCCTGGAGAACCACCAGCTGCCGGACGGCTCGGTGCGGGTGCCGGAGGGCTTGCGCGGCTACCTCGGCGGGCTCGAGGTGCTCGAGCCGGCCGGCGGATCGGCCACCGCATGAGCGTCGCGTTCACGCCGGAGGCGATCGCGGACCTGAGTCCTGGGCCACAGCTGCTGGTCGCCCTGGACATCGACGGCACCATCCTCGGTCACGACGGCACGATGTCCGACGGCGTCGTCGAGGCGGTCGCCGACCTCGCCGCGAGCGGCACGCACGTCGTGCTCGCGACCGGCCGGTCGCTGCAGGCCGTCACCCCGGTGCTCGCGCACCTGGGCCTGGGGACGGGGTGGGCGGTCTGCTCCAACGGCGCCGTCACCATCCGGCTGGACCCGGAGCTGGAGGGTGGCTACGAGATCAACGACGTCGCCACCTTCGACCCCGAGCCGACCCTGCGCCTGTTGCGCGAGCACGCACCGGACGTGCTGTTCGCCGTCGAGGACCTCGGCCGCGGGTTCAAGGTGACCGCGCCGTTCCCGATGGGCGAGCTGACGGGGGAGGTGCGCGTCGTCGACTTCGAGGAGTTGTGCGCGGCGCCGGCCTCCCGGCTCACGCTGCGCGCCCCCGACCTGGACGCGGACGACTTCCATGACCTCGTCGAGCGCAGCGGCCTGCACGGGGTGAGCTACGCCGTCGGCTGGACGGCGTGGCTGGACATCGCGCCGGAGGGCATCTCCAAGGCGAGCGCGCTCGACGTGGTGCGTCAGCGCCTCGAGGTGCCGGCGGGATCCACCCTGGCCGCGGGGGACGGGCGCAACGACATCGAGATGCTCGGCTGGGCCGGCGTCGGGGTCGCCATGGGCGGCGCCGACGCGGACACGCTGGCCGCGGCGGACGTGCATACCGGACCGGTCGAGGAGGACGGGCTGGTGCCGATCCTGCGGGCCGTTCTGCACGGGGACGGCGTTTAGGGCACACTCCGATCCGTGGCCCCAGACATCGATGACGTGGCGAGGGCGGCGGGAGTCTCGACGGCGACCGTCTCGCGGGCGCTGCGCGGGCTGCCCAATGTGCGTGAGTCCACCCGTGCACGAGTGCGTCAGGTCGCGATCGAGCTGGGGTACGCGCCGTCGGCCTCGGCGGCGTCACTGGCATCGGGACGAACGCGCACGGTGGGCCTGCTCACCCCGTGGTTCCGGCGCTGGTTCCATGCTGCGGTCACCGAGGGTGCCGAGCGGGCGCTGCGGGCCGACGGCTTCGACGCCCTGCTGTACTCCTTCGAGCTGGACGAGGAGTTCCGGCGCTCGCGGGTCGACCCGTTCGTGCTGCGCCGGAGGGTGGACGGGGTGCTCGTCGTCGGCATGACGCTGGACGCCGACGAGATCGCCACCCTCGCGGGGTTGGAGGTGCCCCTGGTGTTCGTCGGAGCAGGTCCGCCGGATCGGGTCACGGTCGGCATCGACGACGAGGCCGCGGCCCGCGTGGCCACACGCCACCTGCTCGACCTGGGGCACACCCGGATCGGGTATCTGGGTGGCGCCCCGGCCGAACGTGCGACGTGGTCTCCGCCGGTGCTCCGGCTGGAGGGCTACCGGGCCGAGCTCGCGCGGGCGGGCATCGGGGTCCGGCCGGAGTGGCTGGTCCACGGTCACTTCGGGATGACCGGCGGGCGCACCGCGTGCGGTGGACTGCTGGACGCACACCCGGACATCACGGCCGTGTTCGCGGCCTCTGACGAGATGGCGTTCGGTGCGATGCACGCGATCCGCGACCGCGGCCTGCGCGTGCCCGAGGACGTCTCGGTGATCGGGATCGACGGCCATGACCTCGGTGACCTGGTGGGTCTGACCACTGTGGCGCAGGACGCCGTCGAGCAGGGGGCCGCTGCGGCCGCGCTCATCCTGGAGATGCTCACAGGCACGCCGGTCGGCAATCGGCTCACCTACCCGACGACCCTGGTAGAGCGCTCTTCCACTGCAATACCGCCGATCTGACCTGTGATGCGATTGTTATGCGCTCCGGGCCGGAAACGGTTGCAGGCATCGGCCGTAAGCGCTTGCATGGGGTAGGCGATAGTGCGGGTCCCGCGCTGTCGTGTTTCCGACGTGTAGCAGGAGGACAACTCGATGATGAGGACGACGGCTCGGCGTACCGGCGCCGCAGTGGCGGGAGGCCTGGCGTTCGCGCTGGCCCTGACCGCGTGTTCCGGTAGTGACCTCGGCGGCGGGGGCGGCGACGGTGATGACGGCGGCGGCGACGCGGCCTGCGAGGACTACGCCGACTACGGCACGTTCGAGGGCGACGAGGTCACCATCCTCTCCTCGATCCGTGAGCAGGAGGCCGACCAGATGGAGGACACCTTCGTCGACTTCGAGGAGTGCACCGGCATCGACGTCGTCCACAACGGCATCGGTGAGTTCGAGACCCAGGTGGTGGTGCAGGCCGAGGGTGGCAATGCGCCCAACCTCGCGATCATCCCGCAGCCCGGCCTGCTCGCCCGCCTCGTGAACGACGGCTACATCGTGGAGCCGAGCGAGCAGACCGTCACCAACGCCCAGGAGGGCTGGACCGAGGAGTGGCTCAACTACGGCACCGTTGACGGCACCTTCTACGCCGCGCCGCTGATGGCGTCGGTGAAGTCATTCGTCTGGTACTCCCCGACCGCGTTCGAGGAGAACGGCTACGAGGTACCCACCACCTGGGACGAGCTGATCGCGCTCTCCGACCAGATCGTTGCCGATCACGGCGCCGACGGCGTCGTGAAGCCCTGGTGCGCCGGCATCGAGTCCGGTGGGGCGACCGGCTGGCCGGCCACCGACTTCATCGAGGACATGGTCCTGCGTGAGGCGGGCCCCGAGGTCTACGACCAGTGGGTCACCCACGAGATCCCGTTCAACGACCCGCAGATCCTCGCGGCCACCGAGCGGGCCGGTTCCATCCTGCGCAACGAGGACTATGTCAACGGTGGCATCGGGGACTCCCGGTCGATCGCGACGACCTCGTTCAACGACGGTGGGCTGCCGATCCTCGAGGGCAACTGCTTCATGTACCGGATGGCCTCCTTCTACGAGGCACAGTGGCCCGAAGGTACGGACGTCAGCCCCGAGGGTGACGCGTTCGCGTTCTACCTGCCGGGTGACGACGCGGACTCCAAGCCGCTGCTGACCGCCGGTGAGTTCGTCGGCGCGTTCGACGACAACGAGGCGACCCAGGCCGTGCAGGCGTTCATGTCCTCCGGTGAGTGGGCGAACCTGCGCGTCACCATCGGCGGCGTCACCAGCGCGAACAACGCGGTGGACCCGGCGAACGCCTCTTCGGACGTGCTGCGGCTGGCCATCGAGCTGCTGCAGGACCCCGACGCGGTGACCCGCTTCGACGGTTCCGACCTGATGCCCTCGGCCGTCGGTGCCGGTTCGTTCTGGACCGGGATGACCGAGTGGATCGACGGCGCGGACACCCAGGCCGTGCTCGACCAGATCGAGGCGTCCTGGCCGGCGAGCTGATCCGATGAGTTGACGCGCGTGGGGGCGGAACCTGCTGGGTTCCGCCCCCACGCGCGACGTGTCGGTCCGCTCAGTTGACGAGAGGAGAACCAACGGTGGACTTCTTCCTGAATGACAAGTTCGGCCAGATGCTGCTCGTGATCATCGCGTTCGCGGCGCTGATCGCAGTGCTGCTCGCGATCGCCTGGGCCGCCGACAAGTGGGTCGGCAAGGGACGGCGGTGGGCCGCGCTCGCGGTGTTCGGTGGACCGGCTCTGCTGCTGCTCGTGGTCGGCCTCATCTACCCGGCGATCCGCACGTTCTACATGTCCTTCTACGATGCGGGCACCGACAACGCCGTCGGGCTGCAGAACTACATCTTCACGGTCACGAACACGGGTGCCGTGATCGCGTTCCGGAACACGTTCATCTGGGTGATCCTGGTGCCGATCCTGTCCACCGTGATCGGGCTCGTCTACGCCATCCTGATCGACAGGTCACGGCTGGAGAAGCTCGCGAAGTCGCTGCTGTTCCTGCCGGTGGCGATCTCGTTCGTGGGGGCGGGCATCATCTGGAAGTTCGTCTACGAGTACCGGGGCGCCGCCCAGGAGCAGATCGGCCTGCTGAACGCGTTCATCACGTGGCTCGGCTTCGAGCCGGTCCGGTTCCTCCAGGACGCGCCGTGGAACACGCTGTTCCTGATCGCGGTGATGATCTGGATCCAGGCCGGGTTCGCGATGGTGGTCCTGTCCGCGGCGATCAAGGCGGTGCCGACGGACATCATCGAAGCGGCCCGGCTGGACGGAGTGAACGCCTGGGAGATGTTCCGGAACATCACCGTGCCGAGCATCCGGCCCTCGCTCGTGGTGGTGCTGACCACGATCTCGATCGCGACGTTGAAGATCTTCGACATCACCCGGACCATGACCGGGGCCCGGTTCGACACCCAGGTGCTCGCGAACCAGATGTACGACTACTCGTTCGTGTTCGGTGACAACGGCGTCGGTTCGGCAATGGCGGTGGTCATCTTCATCCTGGTCATCCCGCTCGTCGCGTTCAATATCAGACAGATGGCCAAGAACAGGGCGGTGCGAGGATGAGCGTCGAGGCAGGCGTCCCGGAGGTCGCAGAGGTAGCCACGCAGCGGCCGAGCCAGCGGTCGACGGCCACGAAGTTCCGCTCCCTGGTGGGCAACCGGATCGGTAGCGTGGTCGCGGTGGTCATCGCGGTGCTGTGGACCATCCCCACGTTCGGGTTGTTCATCTCCTCGTTCCGCCCGGAGGAGGACATCAAGTCGAGCGGGTGGTGGACGTTCCTGTCCAACCCGGAGTTCACCCTGGACAACTACCAGGAGGTCCTCTTCGGGCGTGCCTCCTCGGGGTCGCTGTCCGACTACTTCATCAACTCGTTGGTGATCACCGTGCCGGCCACGGTGATCCCGTTGGTGCTCGCGACGATGGCCGCGTATGCGTTCTCGGTGCTGGATTGGCGGGGCCGGGACTGGGTCTTCGTCGCCGTGTTCGCCCTGCAGATCGTGCCGTTGCAGATGGCGCTGATCCCGTTGCTGCGGATCTTCTCCTCGAGCGGCCTGCTGGACACGTTCCCGTACCTGTCCGTGTGGGTGGCGCACTCCATCTTCGCGTTGCCGCTCGCAGTCTTCCTGCTGCACAACTTCATGTCCGATGTGCCCAAGGAACTCGTGGAGGCGGCCCGGGTGGACGGCGCCGGTCACGTGTCGGTGTTCCTGCGGATCATGCTGCCGCTCATGGCGCCGGCGATCGCCTCCGTCGCGATCTTCCAGTTCATCTGGGTGTGGAACGACCTGCTCGTGGGCCTGACGTTCACCGGCGCCAACAACGCGATCCAGCCGCTCACCGCTCGTCTGGCGGAGATGGCCGGTTCGCGCGGCCAGGACTGGCAGCTGCTCACCGCGGGCGCGTTCGTGTCCATGGTCCTGCCGCTGATCGTGTTCCTGTCCCTGCAGCGCTACTTCGTCCGGGGCCTGCTGGCCGGCTCGGTCAAGGGCTGACCAGCCGAGGCTCGCGCCGTGCGTTCGCTGAGATCGCACCTGTGCCTCTGACCTCACACCGAAGGACGGTGCGAGGTCGAGGCCGTGGGTGCGATCTCAGCGCGTCAGCTGGCGCCGCTACAGGTACTGGCCGGTGCCGTGGTTGCTGCGGTCGTCGCCGGCCGGCCCGGGCGCCCCCATGGACGGGTGCGAGACGCCCGGAGGGAGGGCCCGCATCCCGACGAGTTGGTTCTGGGCGGCCATCTGCTGCGCCACCAGGGCGGTCTGGATGCCGTGGAACAGGCCCTCGAGCCAGCCCACGAGCTGTGCCTGCGCGATCCGGAGCTCGGCGTCGGAGGGCGCCCGGTCGTCGGTGAACGGCAGCGTGATCCGGTGCAGCTCGGCGACCAGGTCCGCGCTCAGCCCAGCCTCGAGCTCGTGCAGCGAGCGCTCGTGGATCTCGGCGAGGCGCTCCCGGGCGGCCTCGTCCAGGGGTGCGCTGCGGACCTCCTCGAGCAGCTGCTTGATCATCGTGCCGATCCGCATCACCTTCGCGGGCTCCTCGACGAGCGCGGCCGGGTCTGCGCCCTCCTCGGTCGCGACTCCGAGACCGGAGGCGGACGCCACCACGACCCGCGGCCGCTCGGGCTTGCTCCCGGATCGTTCGTCGGCGACGGTGCGGGCCTCATCAGCTGCCTGGTCGGCATCGTCGGAGCGCTCGCCGAGGAGGGTCTCCTGCATCGCTTCGTCGGGGCTCGCGGTGGCCTCGGTGGCAGCCGTGGTCACGTCATCGGTCCGGTCATTGGTGGGCTCGTCGCTGCTCATGCGTCCATCATGCCTGCCTGGCCCCCGCGGGCGCAGGTCGTGACGATAGCCTGCAGGCATGAACTGGTTGACCAACGCCGCGCACACCCGCTGGCTCGAGGCCGAGGCCGATTCCCTGCTCGCGTTCGCCTCCGGCGCACTCACCGACGAGGGCTTCGGCTACCTCGACGGCGAGGGCCGGCCCGTGCCCGCGGAAGGCTCGCACCTGTGGGTCACCTGCCGGATGATCCACTCCTTCGCCCTCGGCGCTCTGCTCGGCAGGCCAGGCTCGGCGACCATGGTCGACCACGGAGTGCGCGCCCTCGCCGAGCACTTCCATGACAAGGAGCATGGCGGCTGGTACGCCCAGGTCGGACCCGACGGGCCGATCGACAGCACGAAGGCCGCGTACGCGCACGCGTTCGTGATCCTCGCCGCCTCGAGCGCGGCGGCAGCCGGTCGGCCGGGCGGCAAGGAGCTCCTCGCCGAGGCGCTCACTGTCTCGCTCGAGCGGTTCTGGCGGGACGAGGACGGCATGGTCGTGGAGTCCTACGACGCCGGCTTCACCCGGCTCGAGGACTACCGCGGTGTAAACGCGAACATGCACACCGTGGAGGCCTACCTCGCGGCCGCGGACGTCACCGGTGACGACGCCTGGCTCGAGCGGGCAACCCGGATCACCAAGCGCGTGGTCGACGACTTCGCCCGCAACAACGACTGGCGCATCCCCGAGCACTTCGATGCCGACTGGAAGCCGTTGCCCGACTACAACATGGACCACCCGGCGGACCCGTTCCGCCCGGCCGGCGCCACCATCGGGCACTGGTTCGAGTGGAGCCGGCTCACGCTGCACGCGCGCGCGGCCTGGCAGTTGCGGGGCGTCTCGCCGGAGGACTGGATGCTCGACGGCGCCCAGGCGCTCTTCGACCTCGCCGTCACCGAGGGCTGGGACGTCGACGGCGCGGACGGCTTCGTCTACACGGTCGACTTCACCGGCAAGCCGCTGGTCACCGAGCGGATGCACTGGGTGGTCACCGAGGCCCTCGGCGCCGCCGCCGCGCTGTACCGGGTGACCGAGGACCCGAACCTCCCGGCCTGGTACCAGCTCTGGTGGGAGTACGCCGCCGTGCACCTGATCGACGAGGAGGGCGGCTCCTGGATCCACGAGCTCGACTCCGACAACGAGCCGAGCGCGACCGTCTGGAACGGGAAGCCGGACATCTACCACGCCATCCAGGCGACCCTCATCCCGCGCCTGCCGCTGACCCCGCCGATCGCACCGGCCCTGGCGCAGGGCCTGCTCGACAAGGTCTGAGCCGCTGCTGGGCGGGCGGGCGGAGACGCAGTCAGGGAACGAGCAGGACCTTGCCGAACACGGCGCCGTCGGCCATGAGGCGGTGCGCGTCCGCGGCCCGGTCCAGCGGCAGCCGCTCGTGCACCACCGGGAACACCCGGCCGGATGCCACCAGCGGCCACGCCTGCTCACGCACGCTCGCGACGATCTCGACCTTCTCCGACCGCGGCCGCTTGCGCAGCAGGCTGCCGTGCACGCCGGCCCACCGGCCCATCAGGCGCCCGATGTCGAGGGTGGCTTTCGTGCCCTGCTGGGCGGAGATGATCACCAGCTGACCATGGGTGGCGAGACTGGCGAGGTTGCGCTCGAGGTAGCCGGCGCCGATCACATCCAGGATGAGGTCCACCCCGGCGCCGTCGGTGACCCGATCCACCACCTCGGCGAAGTCCTCGGTGCGGTGGTCGATGCCGACGTCCGCGCCGAGTGCGACGCACCGGGCCACCCGCTCGGGCCCGCCCGCGGTGGTCAGCACCCGCGCCCCGAGCGCCTTCAACAACAGGATCGAGGTGGTGCCCACCCCGCCGGAACCACCGTGCACCAGCACCGTCGAGCCGGCCGCGGACTCCGGCGTCAGCCCGGCCACTCCGGCCAGGTTCGACCAGACGGTGCAGATCGCCTCCGGTAGCCCGGCCGCGTCCACCAGGTCCAGCTCCGCGGGTACCGGCAGGAGGAACGCGGCAGGCGCGACCGCCTTCGAGGCGTAACCCCCGCCGTCGAGCAGCGCGCAGACCCGGTCACCGACCGACCAGCCGCTCACTCTCGGACCGAGCGCCGCGATCGTGCCGGACACCTCGAGCCCCGGCCAGTCCGGCGCGCCCGGTGGCGGCGGGTGGTGCCCCTTCAGCTGGAGCAGGTCGGCCCGGTTCACGCCGGCCGCGGCGACGTCGATGAGGACCTCGCCGTCGCCCGGCACGGGGTCGGGCACGTCGGCGGGGAAGAGCACTTCGGGGCCACCGATGCCGGTGGCGAGCACTGCGCGCATGATCCCAACGTAGAGCCAGAACACGCCGACGGCGGAGGCGACGCCGCGTACACGGCCTCACCTCCGCCGTCGGGCGGGGTTGTGCGCCCTACTGCCCGCCGAGGCCGGTGGTGGCCACGCCGCGCACGATCTGACGCTGGAACAGCATGAACACGACCAGCAGCGGCAGCGCCGCCAGCAATGCGGACGCCATCGTGCGGGCGTACTGCAGCCCGTAGGTCTCCGTGACCGTGGCGATACCCACCGGGATCGTCATCAGCGAGGAGTCCGAGACCACGATGAACGGCCACAGGAAGTTGTTCCACGCCCCGATGAACGTGAAGATCGCGACCGCCACCAGGATCGACTTGGACAGCGGCACGACGATCGTGGAGAACGTCCGCCAGGGCCCGGCGCCGTCAACCCGGGCCGCGTCCAGGAGCTCCTGCGGGATGGCGTCGAAGAACTTCTTCAGGATGAACACCATCACCGGCGCGACCACCTGCGGAAGGATGATGCCGGCGTAGGTGTCGACCATCTGGAAGGACAGCATCTGCTGGAACAGCGGAACGATCAGGATCTGCCCGGGCACCATGATCGAGGCCACCGTGATCGCGAACGCGATCCGCCGGCCGCGGAACATGGTCCGGGAGAATGCGTAGCCGGCCATCGCTGAGACCACCAGCGTGATCACCGTGACGAGCACCGCCGTGATCACCGAGTTCAACATCCAGATCGGCAGGTCACCCTTGGTCAGGACGTTGATGTAGGCCTGCAGCGACCAGCCGCTCGCCGGCCACAGGGTTGCCGCGCTGGCCGCGTCGGTCTCGGTCTTGAACGAGGTGATGATCGCCCACACGAACGGGAGCAGCCAGACCACCGTCATCATGATCAGGGCGATCATCGCGAGCGTGCGGGCCGTGGTGCTCGAGCCGAGCAGGAGCCGGGTGGAGCGCTGGTTGTCCGCCCGGCGGATCGCCCGCCGGGTGGCAACCTCCGGCAGCACGAGAGTGTCGGTGGCCATCTCAGGACTCCTTCCGGCCGGCGAAGAACCGGGTCAGGGACAGGATGACGATCAGCGCGAAGAAGATGTAGGAGATCGCCGACGCGTACCCGAGCCGGTAGTTCACGAAGCCCGTGTCGTAGATGTAGAGCAGGATCGAGCGGGTGGCACCGTTCGGCCCACCCTGGGTGAGCAGGTAGATCTGGTCGAACACCTTGAGCGAGGCGAGGATCTGCAGGGCCAGGACGAGCCAGGTGGTGCGCCCGAGCTGCGGGATCGTGATCGAGAACAGGCGCCGCCAAGCGCCTGCGCCGTCGATCGCGGCGGCCTCGTAGAGGTGTTCCGGGATGGCCTGGAGCGCGGCCAGGTAGAGCAGGAAGTTGAACCCGACGGTCCACCACACGGTGGCCGCGATGATCGCGATCATCGCCCAGTTCGGGTCGGTCAGCCAGCCCACCGGCTCCAGCCCGAGGGCGGTGAGCCAGGTGTTGAACAACCCCAGGTCGGGCTGGTACATCCAGGCCCAGACCTGCGTCACCACGGCGACGGGCAGCAGGAACGAGGCGAAGAAGGCGAACCGCCAGAGCCATTGGCCGGGAAGCCCGGTGAACACCAGCAACGCCATCACCAGGGCCACCAGGACCAGCGGGATGGTGCTGCCGACCGTGAACAGGACGGTCTGCCACAGGGTCTGCCAGACCTGCGCGTCGCCGAAGGCCTCGACGAAGTTCGCGATCCCGACGAAGCCGGGTTCGGTGCCGATCAGGGTGCGGTCGGTCAGGCTCATCCAGATGCCGTAGATGATCGGCCAGACCAGGAAGACGAGGAAGACGACTGCGAACGGAAGCATGAACCAGTAGCCGCTGCGGCCGCTGTGGAGTTGTTCGGCGCGTCGCTCGGCTTCGCGCGTTGAGCGGCGCAGGTCCTTACGGCCTGCGCTCGGGGCGGACGACGGCGTCGCTGCCGTCGCGTCGGAGGTGGTGGCACTCATGGGTTGCTCTCCCGCCCTACGCCGGTGCCGGCGTCTCGAGGAACGTGTTCATCTCGCCGACCATCATGTCGACGGCGTCCTGCGCGGTGCCGAGGCCCTGCAGTGCGGTCTGCATCGCCTGGGACATGCGGTTCTGGAAGTCGCTGCCGGAGCCCGCGAACCACACCGGTGGGTCGAGGAAGATCCAGTCGGCAGCCTGGGCGTAGTTCCGCTGCGGAACCAGGTCCTGGTACTCGTCGGACTCCACCACCGGGATGAGAGAAGGGATGTGCCCCGCGTCTGCCCAGCGCAGCCCCCGCTTGAGGATCGCGCCCAGAACCTCATAGGTCGCCTCGCGTCGTTCCGGGTTGGCGACCAGCTGCCTCGGCAACACGTAGGAGTGGGAGTCCCCGAACGCCGTCGGCGTGCCGAAGATGATCGGCACGGTCGCGCCGCCCAGATCCGGGATCGCACCCTGCAGCGAGGTCTTCTCCCACACGCCGGAGAAGATCAGCCCGGTCTGCTCGGTACTGAAGTTCGCGATCGCGGAGCCGTAGTCGCTGTTGCTCGCGGCGACGGTGCCGTCGAGCATCGACTGCATGAACTCGAGCACCTCGACGGCGGCGCCGTCGTCGAAGCCGACGGGCTGGCCCGGCGTGAACTCGTAGTCGGCGCCGGTCTGGCCGTAGAACCCCCAGAACATGCGCCACGGCTGTGCGGCGTCACTGAGGTACCCGTAGGAGAGGCCCTGCGCGCCGGTCACCTCCGCCATCGCGCGGCCGGCGTCCAGGAGGGCGTCCGGGTTGTCGATCTCGACCAGCGTGCCGTCCGGGTTCAGCAGACCGGCCGGTTCGGCGATGGCCGGGTTGTAGAACGTGATGAACGGGTGCGTGTCCAGCGGCAGCGCGTATAGCTCGTCCTGGTAGAGAGCCCGCTCCCACAGCGCGGCGGGGAAGTCGGACTCGGTGATGCCGACCTGCTCGAGCAGGTCCAGGTCGAACGGTTCCAGGAGCCCGCCGGGCGCGTACCCGATCAGTCGGGACAGGTGCATCACGGCCGCCTCGGGGGCGCGGCCACCGGTCGATGCCATGGCGAGCTTCGTGTAGTACGGCGCACCCCACGCCAACGTGGTCCGGTCGATCGTGATGTGCGGCAACTCCTCCCGGACGCCTTCGACGATCTCACCCATGATCTCGCCGTCCGACCCGCCGAGAAGGTCCCAGATGCGCACGAGCGTGCCGGACGAGGTGGCGCTCGCCACGCTTCCTGCGCAACTGCTCAGTGCACCTGCCGAGAGCAGTGTGCCAGCGCCGAGAGCGCCTTGCAGCACCGATCTCCGACGCGGCCCACGGGCTCCCGACCCGGGAGAACGTAACGCTGAATTCACGGTCATCTTTGACCTCCAGGTAGGCGATGCGCACGTTAACAGCCGCACAGGATCGTCTTTGTGTCCGATGCAACTTCTAACGTTGAATACAGTGATGTACCGCACATCGGCTGTCAAGTGGAGGTGGACCGTGTCGCAAGACCGCAGCGGTACAGAAGACGGCGCGCCCGCACGGCCGGCGCGCCGGCCGAACGTGAAGGACGTGGCCGCGCTCGCCGGCGTGTCCTGGAAGACGGTCTCGAACGTGGTCAACGGCACCGCCCCGGTGCGGGACAGCACCCGCGAGCGGGTGCAGCGAGCCATCGATGAACTCGGTTACCGGCCCAACGCGGCGGGCCGCAATCTGCGGCAGGGGCGAAGCCGGCTGCTCGCCCTGGCGATCCCCGAGATCCGCCTCTCGTACTTCGCGGACCTGGCCCACGCCGTCATCCTCGCCGCGAAGGCCCGCGGCTACACGGTTCTCATCGACGAGACGTTCGCCGAGCCGGGCCACGAGCAGGTCGTCGCCGAAGGGTTCCGGGTCGACCTCCTCGACGGCGTCATCTTCTCTCCGCAGGCGCTTGCCGACTCCGACCTCGTGGCCGCCGGCGGACGGCTGCCGATGGTCATGCTCGGCGAGGCCACCCTGCCCGTGGACGGCGGCGCGGCCGCGGCCGACCACGTCGTGATCGACAACGTGGTCTCCGCCCGCGAGGCCACCGAACACCTGATCGCGTCGGGGCGGCGCCGGATCGGGTTCCTGGGAGTGCGGGCCACCGAGACCAACGGCACCGGGGTGCTGCGGCACGCGGGCTACGCGGCCGCCCTCGAGGCGCACGGACTCACCGCGGAGGCCTTCCCTGCTCCGACCTACTCCCGCCCCGGCGGTGCCGAGGTGGTCGGCGGGCTCCTCGACCGGTTCACCGGCCCCGACGCCCTCGATGCGCTCGTCTGCGCGAACGACCTCCTCGCCATCGGGGCCATGCACGTGCTGCGCGCGGCCGGGCTCCGGGTGCCAGAGGACGTGGCCGTGCTCGGCTGGGACGGTACCGAGGACGGCATCTACTCGAACCCGACCCTGACCACCGTGGCACCAGACCTGTCCGCGCTCGCGGAGTTGGCGGTGGATCTGGTGCTCGCCCGGGTGGACGGCTCGACGGTGACGCCGCAGGTGCACACGGTCGGGCACCGGCTGATCGTCCGGGAGAGCACGAACGGGCACCCCGGGAACTGACCGGGGCTTGACCAGGGCCTCAGGCGATGGCCTAGGCTTGCCGGTGGCCCGCCTACAACGTTGTATCTCGAGGAGAGATAGATGTCCGACATCCCCCGCCCGGAGTACCCCCGCCCGCAGATGGTCCGGCCCGACTGGCTGAACCTGAACGGCACCTGGCAGTTCGAGATCGACGGCGGTGACTCCGGCCTCGAGCGTGGTCTCGTCACCTCCGACCTCAGCGGGAGCATCACCGTCCCGTTCGCCCCGGAGTCCGAGCTCTCCGGCGTCGAGCACGTCGACTTCATGGACGCCGTCTGGTACCGCCGCACGGTGACCGTCCCGGCCAACTGGTCCGGACGCCGGGCGCTGCTGCACTTCGGCGCCGTCGACCATGACACGACCGTGTGGGTGAACGGCACCGAGGTGGTGCGCCACCGCGGCGGTTTCTCCCCGTTCACCGCTGACCTGCACGGTGTGGCAGCGCCCGGTGAGGAGGCCACCATCGTGGTCCGCGCCCGCGACCCGCGCCACGCGAACCAGGCCCGCGGCAAGCAGGCCACCAAGTTCAAGAACTCCGAGTGCAACTACACCCGGACCACCGGCATCTGGCAGACCGTGTGGCTCGAGCCGGTGCCGCACACCCACCTGCGCCGTCCGCGGATCACCCCGGACCTCGCCTCGACCAGTTTCACCGTGGTGGCCGCGCTGTCCGGCAACGTGCCCGGCTACCAGGTCCGCGCCGTGCTCTCCGACGACGCCGGCGAGATCGCCACCGCGACCTCCCGCGCCGACCTCGACCTCGCCCCGAGCCTGCACCTGGCGGTGCCGCAGGACCGGGTCCGGCTCTGGTCCGTGGGTCAGGGCAATCTATACGGTGTGCGGGTCGAGCTGCTCGACGCCGACGGCGCCTTGGTGGACTCGGTCGACTCCTACGCGGGCCTGCGCTCGGTCGCGATCGACGGCAACCGGATCCTCATCAACGGCGAGCCCGTGTTCCAGCGGCTCGTACTGGACCAGGGCTACTACCCGGACGGGCTGATGACGGCGCCCTCCGACGCGGCCCTCGTCGAGGACATCGAGCTCTCGCTGAACGCCGGCTTCAACGGCGCCCGGCTGCACCAGAAGGTCTTCGAGGAGCGGTTCCTCTACCACGCGGACCGGCTCGGCTACCTGGTCTGGGGCGAGTTCGGGGACTGGGGCATCGGCGGCGGCGGACCGATCACGGACCACCAGCGGGTCACCGCCTCGTTCATCACCCAGTGGCTCGAGGTCCTCGACCGGGATGTCTCGCACCCCTCGATCGTCGGGTGGTGCCCGCTGAACGAGACCTGGCAGGTGCTGCACGACCGCATCACCGACCTCGACGACGTCACCCGCGGCATGTGGCTCGCTACGAAGGCGGCCGACCCCTCGCGCCCGGTGCTGGACACCTCCGGCTATTCCCACCGGGTCCTGGAGACCGACGTCTACGACTCGCACAACTACACCCAGGACCCGGCCGCGTTCGCCGAGGAGATGGGGGACGTGGCAGGCGGGACGCCCTGGATCAACACCCACGACGGGCGCACCATCTCCCAGGACTACAACGGCCAGCCCTACTTCGTCAGCGAGTACGGCGGCATCTGGTGGAACCCGGACGCGCTCGCGGCCGCGGGCGACAACCGTGAGGAGTCCTGGGGGTACGGCCAGCGGGTCGCCGACGAGGAGGAGTTCCAGGTCCGGTTCGCCGGCCTGACCGACGTCCTGCTCGACGACGTCAACATGTTCGGCTACTGCTACACGCAACTCACCGACGTGTTCCAGGAGGAGAACGGCATCTACCGCTTCGACCGCAGCGTCAAGCTCGATGTGGACCGCGTCCGCGCCGTGCAGCAGCGGCCGGCCGCGATCGAGGCGACCGCGCGGGTGGCCGCACCGGGCAGCGCCGGCTGAGCCGGTCTTCGCCAACCTGCCCGACGGCGAAGGTGGGCCCGCCTACGCGGCCCACTTTCCGCCGTCGGGCAGTCGCGTTTGGCTTCACGGTGGCCCGATGGGCCACAATGGACCGGGCGCCGGGAGGGTTGACAGAGCGGCCGAATGTGACGGTCTTGAAAACCGTTGTGCCTCAACAGCACCAAGGGTTCGAATCCCTTACCCTCCGCCAACGACAGCCCCGGACCCGCATGGTTCCGGGGCTTCGCGTTGCAATGGCGCCGTTTCTGGTCCCGTGTGCAGTTGGCACCAGAGTGCACAGGTGCGCCCTGGTATGCTTGAAATTAGGACCAAGACAGGACACGCTGGCCCCTTGGGATCAGGAGGTTGAGGATGCCTAAGAAGCGCACGAAGTTGCCACGCGGGATCGACCGCCGGACCGGCGGTATGTACCGTGCCCGGGTGACCTACGAGGGTCGCCAATACGCGATCGGCAACTACTTCACCATCGGCGATGCCAAGGCTGCGCTGTCCATAGCCCGCTCGGAGATTGCCCGCTGCGTGTTCATAGCACCCACCGAGCGACGCAAGTCGGTGCGGGACGCCGCGACCCGTGAGCGTGTCGAGTCCGTGACTGTGCGGGAGTGGGCGGACGACTGGCTCGTCCGGCTCGCGGACGAGGGTAGGTCGCCCGGCACGACCCGGTCCTACCGCTCGACCCTGGACGTGCACGTGCTGCCGACGCTCGGTGACGTACGCATGGTCGATGTGGTTCCCGAGGACATCGACGTGCTCCTCAAGGCGGTGCGGGCCAAGCGCGGGCCGTGGGCGAACGTGGCCCGGACGGTGCGCACCATGTTCCGCGCTGCCGTCGCCGCGAAGATCGGTGGCGTAACGGTATCGCCCGTGAACGTGTCCATCCCGAAGGACACCCGCGCGAGCGCCTCCATCGACACCGAGGAGGTCGCTTCGCCTGCCGAGGTGCGAGCCATGGCAGCGGCGATGCCGCAGCACCTGCGCATCGCCGTCCCGCTGGCCGCGTGGTGCTCCCTGCGGCTCGGCGAGGTGCTTGGTCTGCAGCGCCGCGACCTAGAGCACCTAGACGACCCGGCGCGTGCCGTGCTGCACGTGCGTCGTCAGTGGCACACGAAGACCTCACCCCCGGGCTACACCGATCCCAAGGCCGGGTCGCGGCGTTCCATCGCGATCCCTGCCGTGGTGCTCTCGGACCTATGCGAGCACTTGGCCGCGCACGCCGGGCCGGGCCGGGAGGGTCCGGTCCTGCCGAGCACAAGGAACCCGCAGGCTCCGATCTCGCAGACCTCCTTCGACAAGGCCTGGCGGGTCGCACGGGATCAGGTGCGACCGCGCTTCCTGTTCCACAACCTGAGGCATACCGGCCTGACCACGTACGCCGCCCAGGGCGCCACACTCGAGGAGCTGAAGCGGCGCGGCGGGCACCGTAGCACCGACGCGGCAATGCGCTACCAGCATGCGACGGCGCAGCGGGACAGAGCGCTTACGGCGCGTATGAGCGTCGAGGTCGAGGTCGAGGACGCGGTGTGACCGGGAGGATTTGCTAACCCGAATCATGTGCGCGGACCGGGCCTTGGGGTTCCTCACCGTGATGTCACACGCGGCTACCAGACGATTGCCGTAGGGCCGGTGTCTGGCCAGACTCGGTCCAGGTGATCGGCGGGAGGCTCTCCATGCGGCTGCCCACCGGGTGATCTGGTGTGGCTCACTTTCGGTCTGCAGTCCGCGGGTCACCGTGACGAGGCGTGGCTCAAGAAGGGACTGCCCAGCTCGTAGTAGCAATGCCCACCTCGCCGTCCGCATCGGATCGAGCACAGGCGGGAGCAGCGCATGAACTACCGGTCGGAGCGCGTCATCATTGGGGTGGATCCCCACAAGTTGTCGGCGACGATCGAGGTCGTCGACCAGCATGAACAGCGACTCGGGTCGGTTCGGTTCACCACCGACCGGGCTGGCCATACCGCGATGCGCACCTAGGCGAACACTTGGCCGAACCCGGTCTGGGCGGTCGAGGGAAGCAACGGCGCCGGGCGACCGCTGGCCCAACGATTGCTCGAGGACGGCGGGCATAACCGCAAGACCGACGCGCACGATGCACACGCGGTCGCCGCTGTTGCGGTCCGCACAACGACCCTGAGGGTGCTGCAGCTCGATGGCGAACTCGAAGCACTACGGATGCTCACCGACCGTCGCGAGGCACTGACTCGCCGGCGGGTCCAGACCGTCGACCGACTCCAGGCTCTGCTCGCAGAACTCCTGCCAGGACAGGCGAAACGCGACATCACCACCGGTCAGGCCAAGACCATGCTCGCGTCGGTGCGTCCCCGGGACATCGCCGGCAAGACCCGCCGCCGCATCGCCGCCGAAGAGCTCGCCGAGCTGGTCGCGGTCGAGGCCAAGATCAAGAAGTCCACCGTCGAGCTCAAAACCATCGTCGTGGCCCGCGGCTCACGCTTGATGGATCTGCACGGCGTCGGCCCCGTCGTCGCTGCCCGCGTACTGGCCGACGCCGGCGACGTGACGCGCTTCGCTGACCGCAACCGGTTCGCGTCCTGGACCGGCACCGCACCCTTGGATGCCTCATCCGGTGAGCAGAACCGGCACCGTCTCTCACGGGCCGGGAACCGGCGGATGAACCACATGATCCACATCGCAGCGATCAGCGAGATCCGTCTCAACACCGACGGCCGGGTCTACTACCGACGTAAGCGAGCCGAGGGCAAGAAGCCGCTCGAGGCGATCCGCTGTCTCAAGCGCAGGATCTCCGACGCGATCTACCGCCAACTGCTCGAAGACGCACAACGTGCAGCCGTCGAAGACGTTGGCACGGGTCCGGGAGGGCACTGCAGGGCGTCTCAAGAATCCAGCGCGGTCGACCTACCCCTGCACATCGACACTTCGGATCAGCCACTTCCCGGACCCGCGGACAAGACGCTACGCCAAACCGGTTGACAACAGAAGGGAGCCGGACGGGGTTCTCGAGGGACCAGTGGTCTGATCGCAAAGTGCTCGCCTCGCCAAACTCATGAACCTCCCGGCCCGGATCACGTCCTACGCTCGTCGTCTACGACGGCACCTGCCGCTCAACTGGCCCTGAGAAGCAGCCCGGACCACGTTCTACGACGCTGTGCTACACGCCCGAGACTGGGCGACCTGAAATCAGTCTGAAGCGCCCCTGCCGCCGCACAATCACAGTGGAAACACCGGTCAGGCCGGGCAGCCACAACACGCCCACAGATGCCGTCATCACGCCGGAATCGACCTCAGGCGTCGACCTACAACTCATCGGTGGATCGAGGCAAGGGTGGCATGTTGCCCACGGTGTCTCCACAAGCTCTCGATGTCTGCGGACCGCGAGAACTGGTGGACGCTGATGTCGGTGCGCCGGCACCGGTCATCAGGCAACCCTGGAGTGCGGACAGTTCCGGTCGGACGAAGCGCAGCACGCATGTGGCCGTAGTCCTACCGATCCGCGTCCGCAAGCGGCTGGCTCGCGTGAGGTAGCGACTCCGGGAGGTTCCCGGGGCCGATCACACGGGAGACCTCTACCATGGACAACGCTAATACTCGTGCTTTCGGTACCACCGTCTACAGCACCAGCGGCACCGCACCCTTGCGGATCGTGCCGCTGAAGCGGAACGATTATGCGGTGTGGCTGGAGTTAGAGGACGGCTCGGGCCAGATCTACAACCGTGCCGGGCTGGCATCGGTGATGGGCGGTGGCGGGTTCGCGCTTTCGACGTCGGGCACCGCGCCGGTCCGGGTCGACGTTCACGACGCTCGGACCGTGCGTGTCTCGTTCGAGGATGGCAGTGGGCAGGCTTATGACCGCGGATGGCTTCTGAGGGCGCTGGCTGAGCACAGGCAGGATCTTGACCTCTGAGCTAGCGGCGGTGACCCGCACCCGCCCAACGGCTGATCGCCCGCCGTGCCAGAGGGGCGACTACTGCTTGCTGCAACTGTGGGCGTTCCTCATGTACGGGTCTTGCGTCGACGTCGGATTCCTGCCCGCCGGGCGATCTGACCAACGCGTGGCTCACTCAGCCCGTAGTGCTCGGCGACGGCCCGGTACGGTAGACCCGCTTGAGCCCAGGCGACCACCTCGGCATCGCGCGCCGAGAGGATCGGATCCGTATGGTGACGTCGGACAAGATTGCGAAGACATTCGCCGCTGCAGGTCCTGCGTGTGGTCCTCTCGCCAGGAAGATCGCACCACTGTGCCCTGCATTCCTCGCAAGTCCGCACCACGACGTGATGATCTCGGGGAGCGAGGAGCGGTTGGCCACGCCTAATCCGCTGCCAGTGCATCTGGCACACGCCACGGGAGAACTCGACCGAGTCGCACTCGACCACCGCGCACGTCCCGGGCATGACACCGATCATGGCCCCTTCTGTTTGGCTGTGCACCGCCCATCCACAGCAACCCACACGAAGTCCTGCCGCTGAGCAGGTTGTTGAGGCACAACAGGAATCATGTCGGGCCCACGTTCGGTGCTGACGTCGCTGCTGCTCACCATGCGGTGTGGGCCAGTTCCGGGGTTCGTGGCCAATGCGTGTCAGATTCCGGCGAAGGTGGTAGGCGCTCATCAGGGAGGGCAAGGGCGGATGCGAGGTGCGCCTCGGTATTGCACAGTCGTTGGCGACGACGTGGCGGCAGGTTCGCGCCGATCTGATCGTCGAGGCCTTCCCGTGCGTGTGCCGCCGACCCCCAAGTTTGGCGGGTTAGCGAGCCCCTGAAGCGGGAGGGTCAGCCGGGAGCGGTGCGGGCGCGGAGTTTCTGCTGCGGCAGCACGCTGACGGACAGTACGACCAGGATGGCAACGGCCCACAGCCCGGTCCTGGCGGCGCCCCGTTCGGTGGCCGATCGCCCCGATGGCGACGACGCACACTGACAGCAGGCCCACCACGAACGCCGGCCACTCCCCCAGCCGGTCCGCCGGGGTGAGCGAGGTGCGCAGGGGAAGTTCGTCGACCATCTGCTCGGCGGTGAACAGGCCCGTCTGCTGCAGCACCTCACCGGTAGGGCTGATGAAGCCACTGACCCCGACGGTGGAGATCTGCACCACCGCCCGACCGTGCTCGGCCGCTCTGAACCGGGACATCGCCAGCTGCTGTGTCGACTCCTGCGTTAGTCCGAAGGATGCGTTGTTGGTGGGGATCACGATGAGCTCGCCGCCTGCCAGCACTCCCTGCCGAATGAGGTCGTCGTAGGCAACCTCGAAGCAGATCGCGGTGGCGACCGGCACGGTCCGGCCCAGGCGGGCGATCTCCACCGGCATCAGGGCGGTGCCGGTGCCGGCGACCATGTCCGTCGTGACAAGGTCCACGGTCGAGGTCAGCCGCCGGAAGAACTCCCGGTAAGGGATGTACTCGCCGAACGGCACCGGCCTTTGCTTGGTGTAGTTCACGTCGGCACTCGCGCCGATCCCCGGCTCCCACAGGATGTAGTCGTTGTACCGCAGCCCGGGCGAGAACCGTTGAGTGCCCAACAGGATCGGTGCACCAATCGTGCGTGCCGCCTCGTCAAGCATGGACGCGATCTCCCTGTCCACGCGCGGATCGATGTCCGACGCGGACTCAGGCCACAGCACGAGGTCGAGTTCGCCAGGAGCCACCTGCTCGAGGAGAGCGCGGGTGCCCTCCGCGTGATTGGCTGCCACACCTCGCGCTTGGGACATGGCCTCGGCGCCCTGCGCGGGCACGTTGCCCTGCACGGCACCGAGGCGCAGGGTGCCCGCTTCCGCGTTTGCGTTCACGGGGACAAGCACGGGTAGGAAAGTCAGCGCCAGTGCGGCGGCAAGTGCCCGGCCGGCTGCGGCGAGCCGCCGACGGCGCAGGTGCAACAGGGCGACGGCTAGCAGCGCCCCGAGTGCCACCACCATGCCGCTGACCAGCGTCTCCCCGCCCAGCGGTGCCAGACGCAGAAGCGGGGCATCTGTCTGAGAGAACGCGAGCGTCCCCCAGGGAAAGCCACCGAAGGGCCATCGGCCTCGGACCTGCTCGACGCCCACCCACAGGACAGCCGCCGCCACCACCTGCAACCAGATGTGCTCGCGTACCTTGGCGCCGCGGCGCACCCAAACCCAGGCGGCACCGAACGCGCCGAGGTACAGCGCCTCGAAGACCGACAGCGCGATCCACCCGATCGGTTGGCCCACTGCCTCGTTCGCCCACCACACGTGCGGCAGGAAGAACGCGACCCCGTAGAGGCCACCCACGACAAAGCCCCACCGGGCCGAATCCCGCAGCAGGGCCAGCAAGAGCAGCGCGACGCCGACGAACGCCATCGGCCACCAGGACCTGCCCGGGAACGCAGTCTCGGTCGCCAGCCCACCGGCGACGGCCAGCACCGCCGACCACAGCCGGGAGAGATCTCGCCGGCGCGCAGGGTCCCGGCCCCGTAGGACGGGACGGAGCGCAACGCACCGAATCGCAATCGGGCTCATGCGAGGTAGGAGAGCGCGGTCGTCATACCTATCTCAGCGTGGCAGATGTTGTTGCAGTGCCCACGCGCTGGCCCGGGTTGTCCGCCTGCAGCGTCTGCATGCCTCGAGTTTGGTGTCCGCGGACTCTGCCCTGCCGTCGGCGAGGGGTCGAGCACTGGCCTGGTGATCCTTCGTCCGACCTGATGGGAACTTCTGGGTGCACCTGCTGCCGGGGCACTTCATCGAGTGACCAGGCGACCGCGGCGTCACGGCGCACCAATGGCGAAGGTCGCTTCGCGGCGGTGGTCCGCGGTCCCGGTGATCTGCCCGGTGTCATAGTCGACCTGCAATGCCTGCACCGAGCCGAAAATGGCTTCCTCGACGCTGACGACGTCGGCGGACCAGCCAAGTTCGTCCAGTCGCGCCGCCAGGTCGGCCGTGGGTTCCACCTCGACGGTGAGGATGCCGTCCTGAAGATGGAATCGTGGTGCCGCGACAGCCTCTTCGAGGGATTGCTGGTGCAAGCTCCCGCGCGTGATTACATTCGCCAGGATGTTCGGGATCTGGTGTCCGCCCGGCGATCCGATGCCGAGAACTGGCCGATCTTGGTTGTCCAGGACGACGGTGGGTGCGGCCCAGCTGACGGACCGCCGTCCTGGCTCGGGCTGGTTGCTCGGGGTGTCGATGGTCTCGAAACGGGAGAGCTGGTTGTTCATGAAGAAGCCGCCGACTGCCTGGGCATCTGCCCCGCCCCAGAAGTTCGTGATCGTATTGGTCATGGAGACCATCAACCCGGCACTGTCGACGACGGTCAGATGCGTGGTGTTCCCGGGCACCAACGGAGCCATGGCACTCGTGCTTGCGCTGCCAGTGTTGACCTGCTGGGCCAGGGTGGCGTTACGGGCGGGGTCGGTCAACTCCTGCACGGGGACGTCGACGAATGCCGGGTCACCGAGGTGGGCCAGCACACTCTCGTCGGCGATCTGCCAGGCGAGGGAGAGGTCTTCGACGTAGTCGGCCGACCCCGGTTCGGCGTCCCCGACGCCCAGCGCTTGGGCCGTCTGCAGCATCTGGATGAGGGCGACGCCGGGCAGCGCGGGTGCGGCGGAGAGGATCGTGTGGTCGCCGAAGGCACCACGCACTGGCTGTGCCCTGACCACCTCGTAGGCGGCGAGCGAAGCCGCGTCGATACCGTCCACCCGTGTGACCTGCTCGGCCAGCGCTCCGGTGTAGAAAGAGGTCGGTCCTTCGCTGGCAAGTGTGCTCAGGGTGGCGGCGAGGTCCTCTTGTACGAGTTCGTCACCGGCCGCCAGCGGTCTGAACCAGCCGTGGAACTGTGGTTGCCCGTCGATCGCAGCCGGTCCGTAGTCGCTGCGCATCCTCAAGGCCAGGAACTCGGTGATGGGGAACCCGTCCGCGGCCAGGCCGATGGCCGGTTGCAGCAGGTCTGCCCACTCGACCTGGCCGCGATCTTGGTGGAGAGCGGACATGCCCGCCACGAAGCCGGGGATCCCGGTCCCGGACGCCGGGATCACCCCGTCCTGTGCCACCACCTCGCGGTAGTCGTAGCTCTGCGGCTCGGCGCCAGGGGGCACGATGATGGCCGACCCTCCGCCGCCGAGACCCGAGGCGAAGGGCTCGACGACAGACACCGCGAAGGCGGCAGCGATTGCGGCATCGACTGCGTTTCCGCCGTTGGAGAGCACGCTCATGCCGGCCTCGACCGCAGCCGGGTGGGCGGCGCTTACCGCGTAGGACTCGAGCACCGGAGCCTGCTCCGTCGGACTGGTGGTGACCGCCGGCGGCGACACGGGGGCCGGGGTCTGCCCGGCGGTTCCGGTCGTCGGGGCGACAGGGTCGACAGGCGGACTTGCAGTGCAGGCGACGAGGAGCACGATCACGGCGAGGCTGACACCGGCGCGAATGGTTGACCCGCGGTGGAACGGCATGGAACTCCTTTACGTGGTTGGACGGGCAGGCGGGCGACGTAGGTTCACTCGGACAGGCGGCTCCGCGCCTGATCCAGGAGGCAGGGTGCGGGGTTTGGCCGGAGGCGAGCCGCGTGCCCACGGGCGGCGCAGCAGTTGCTCCAGGGGGCCGCGTGGAAAGCGGGCGGTCCACGCCGTGGCGAAGAGGACCGCCCCGGTCGCGATCGCGAGGCTGATGAGGACTCCCTCGCTGAGAACATGTGGTTCGGGACGCACGAGCATGGCCAGGACCAGCAGGTGCCCGACGTAGATGGTCAGAGCAAGTTGGCCGGTCGCTACGAGGACCCGCAGCCGACGACGGACAAATGCGTCGCCGCGAAGGAGCACGCCGAGGACGAGCACGGCGCTTCCGGTGCCGCTGACCAGCCACAGCGGCATCTGTGAGTGTGCGACGGAGGTGACCAGTCGATCGAACCCGATGGCATCGCCGGGCTCGCCCACCCAGGAGATGAGGGCGAGGGAGAGCGCCCGGCCGGCGAGCGTGGCAAGCGCCCCGGCGACGATCATGCGCCGCTGCACCGATCGGTCACGGAGATCTTGGCGCGCGAGCCACATCCCGAACAGGAACGGACCGAGCCAGGTGATGACCGGGTAGGGACTGGAGAACAGGATGCTGTGCACGATCTCCGGAGGCGAGTCCAGAAGGGTAGTCGGTCGCGGGTCGTAGGTGGTGCCCTGCGCCATCTGCAGCCCGATCCAAGCTACGGGCCCTAGGACACCAGCGGTGAGTGCACCGGTGAGCAGGACGCGGTCCGGCGCCCGAAGCAGTGGCACGGCAAGCAGGAAGAGCACCGCGTAGGTGGGCAGGATCACGCTCACCTCGTGGTCCAGCAGTTGCAGGGCGAGCCCACCGAGCAGCAGAACACCCGTGCGCCACAGCAGCGCAGGCCACGGGATCCGGCTTCCAGGTGCTCGAGTGCGGCGGGTGAGCAGGGTGATGCCAAGCCCGGCCAAAAGCACGAACAGCAACGACGCTCGACCAAGGGGCAGCCGATGGACTACGTCGGCGAATCCCTGCCCGGTGCGTGGACCGACGTTGACCACGATCATGCCCAGTACCGCGACCGCGCGTGCTGCGTCCACTCCCGAGATCCGGCTGCTTCCGCCTCGTTGCGGCTCACGTGGTGATGATGGACGGGTGAGTTCCGTGCCTGTGCTCACTCGTGCTCCGATCTGGCTCCTATCGCCTCGGGTCCTGAGCCGCACACGGAGAGGGATCGAGCCGTGGCCTCGTGCCTTAGCGCGTAGGTTCATCGGCCCAGCCAGTCCACCGCACCGGGCAACCTTGGGCGGTCGCAGGCCTCATGGGTTTCCTCCAGAGGCGTGGCGCCATGAGGCCACTCCTGTTCGTGGGGAGAGTGAGGCCCCGCGTGCGACCACGTAGGTACCGTGTTCTCGTTGATGGCGACCTCGTGCACGTGGCTCACGCACTCGGTGGCACCGATCGGCGGTGACTTCGGCCAGCCGCGTGAGCACCACGGATGCTGCAGCCGCAGCGAGCGAGGCGCTTGGTCGATGCCGGCGGGCCGTCACAGATCCGCGCGCATCTGCTCCATCTCGGCGATCTCCGCCTCCTGGTCGCTGATGATCGTCTCCGCAAGCTCGAGCGCCTGCGGGTTCTCCCCAGAAGACAGCTCCTCCTGCGCCATCTCGACCGCACCCTCGTGGTGGGCGGTCATCAGGTCGAGGAAGCGGCGATCAAACTCGGTCCCGGACAGCGACTGCAGTTCCTCCATCGCCTCTTCCTGGCTCATCCCGTCCATGTCCATCCCGTCCATGTCACCGTGGTCCATTCCGTCCATGGGCATGGTCTCTTCGCCCCACGTCTCGAGCCAGGAGGTCATGCGTTCGATCTCTGGGCCCTGGGCAGTGGAGATCCGCTCGGCCAGATCACGCACGTCCTGGGTCTCGGCCTGCGCGATCGCGAGGTCGGCCATCTCGATTGCTCCCTGGTGATGGACGATCATCATCTGGGCGAACGCCACGTCGGCGTCGTTGTTCGTCCCTTCGACCTCACCGGCGGAGTCCGTCTCCGTCTGAGTCTGTGCCGGGCCGCTGTTCGACTCGTCGCCAGAACCGGCGTCGGAACAAGCGGCAAGGGTGATGGCCAGGGCGAGGGCGCCACCGGCGGCGGTCAGCAGGCTCTTGTGCTTCACAGGTCCTTCTTCAGATAGCGAGGCAGAATCCGGGCAGTCGCCGGCGCCATTGACCCGAATGGGGTCGTACGCGGCGACGTTCAGTCAGTTAACGCCGAGCCGCGGCAGTGATGCCACCTAAGCGGCTCGGCTTCATCAACCCTTCATCGAATCTTGCGCACCTCCCCCAGGAACTCGCCTGCGGGCGCCGCGGAGGGCACACAGCCACTGGGGGTCTTCACGGAATCTTGATCACGGGCCGACCATTTTGGTGCGCACAGTGGTTCAGACTGCGGGAACAGTAGTTGGGAGGTGAGTGATCTCGGCTAGCACATGGGGGCTGCTGGCGGCGATGTGCCTGGTGTTCTTGGGCATCGGCGTGTGGGCAGTCTCACCGACCCGAAGGCTCGGGTCGGTGAGACTGCCCGCCCTGGCGCCGTCGAAAGAACAAGCGAGGACATGAGCGACCCTCCGTCGGTACGGTCGTCCGACGCCTGATGGCATCGGTCCGTGCAGACCGACACCTCGCCTACGAATGCCTCCTGAGCCTGATGAGACACGTCCCGGACGCCTTTCGGCTTGATCTCGCCGGGCGTCTCCCGTCGTGTGCGACGGTGAGGATTCGCTCAAGGACTAAGAATTTCCGCCCGGAGACGCAACGGGTTCAGTGGATCGGCGGCCCGGTGGTCAGCGGGTCTCGACGAGATCGGTGTCCTGGCGGCGTCCGGGCTTGTTCAGCACCGGTTTGGCGTCGCTGGCGGCCGCGACGCTGGCGGCGGGGCTGAGGTCGAGGCGCCGGAGGAGTTGGGCGTTGGCTGCGACGACGATTGTGGACAGGGACATCAGGATCGCACCGATCTCCATGGGTAGGACGAAGCCGATCGGAGCCAGGACTCCGGCGGCCAGGGGCACGGCTGCGATGTTGTAGCCGGCGGCCCACCAGAGGTTCTGCTTCATCTTCCGGTATCCGGCGCGGGAGAGTTGGATGACGGAGAGGACCGAGCGGGGGTCGTCGGAGGCGAGGATGACGCCGGCGGAGGCGATCGCGACGTCCGTGCCGGCGCCGATCGCGATGCCGACGTCGGCCTGGGCGAGGGCTGGTGCGTCGTTGACGCCGTCACCGACCATGGCCACGGTGCGGCCCTGGTGTTGGAGCTCGAGGACCTTCTCGCTCTTGTTTTCCGGGCGGACTCCGGCGAAGACCTGATCGATACCCAGGTCGGCGGCGACGGACTTGGCGACGGGTTCGGCGTCGCCGGTGATCATCACGACGTGCACACCGAGGGAGTGCAGGGCCTCGACCGCCTCGCGGGATTCCTGGCGCACCTCGTCCTCGAGACCGAGGGCTCCGGCGACCTGCCCGTCGATGAGGACGTGCAGCACGATCGCGCCCCGGTCGGACCAGGCGGAGGTTTCCGGGAGTGGGTCCAGGTGATGCTCGGTCAGCAGGTTCGGGCCGCCGACCGCGACGGTGTGTCCGTCGACGGTGGCGCTCACCCCGACGGCGGTCGAGGCGGAGAAGCCGGTCGCGCGGGGGACGTGCAGGCCGCGCTCCTTCGCCGTGGCGGTGATGGCTCGGGCGAGCGGGTGCTCGCTGTCGGCCTCGGCGGCCGCGGCGAGGGCCAGGAGTTCGTCTTGGTCGCGTCCAGTGGTGTGGATGTCGTGCAGCGCGGGTTCGCCCTTGGTGAGGGTGCCGGTCTTGTCGAACAGGACCGCGTCGACGGTGCGCATGCGTTCCAGGGCGGCCCGGTCCTTGATCAGGACGCCCGCACGGGCGGCGCGCTCGGTGGAGATGGACACCACGAGCGGGATCGCGAGGCCGAGAGCGTGGGGGCAGGCGATGACCAGGACGGTGATCGCACGGATCACGGCGAAGTCGGGTGAGCCTATGAGCGACCAGACGGTGATCGTGATGATCGCGGCGGCCAGGGCGAACCAGAACAGCCAGCCAGCGGCCTTGTCGGCCAGGAGTTGGGCGCGCGTGGTGGACGACTGTGCCTCGGCGACCAGGCGCTGGATGCCGGCCAGGGCGGTGTCGTCACCGACCGCGTCGACCTTGACCCGTAGTGCGTTGTCGGTGGCGACCGTCCCGGCCACGACGTGCGCGCCGACCTCGCGGCGCACGGGCCGGGACTCCCCGGTGATCATCGACTCGTCGACGTCGGCGGCCCCGTCGACGACAGTCCCGTCGGCCGGGATGCGCCCGCCGGGGCGCACGATGACGACGTCACCGAGCCGCAGTTCCGCAGGGGCGACGCTGACGATCTGGTCGCCTTCGACCTTCTCCGCCTCATCGGGCAGGAGCGCGGCCAGGGAATCCAACGCGGAGGACGTCTGCGCCAGGGAGCGCATCTCGAGCCAGTGCCCGAGCAGCATGATGACGACCAAGAGCGCGAGCTCCCACCAGAAGTCCAGCTCGTGGGACAGCACGCCGAGCGTTGAACCCCAGGAGGCGAGGAAGGCGACCGTGATCGCCATCCCGATGAGGAGCATCATCCCGGGCTTGCGCGCGCGGATCTCCGCGATGGCGCCGGTCAGGAACGGACGGCCACCCCAGAGGTAGATGACCGTGCCCAGGACCGGCGCCACGTAACCCAGTCCCGGGACGTCGGGCAAGGAGTAGCCGAGCAGATCGGCGAACATGCCGCTGAGCAGAACCGTGGGGATCGCGAGCAACAGGTTGATCCAGAACAGCCGACGGAACATTGCCACGTGGTCGCCGTGCCCGGCGTGTCCGGAGTGGTCTTGGTGGTCGTGGGCCATCTGCCCGGTGTCATGCCCGCCGTGATGGTCGTGGGCCGTGTCCGTCCCGTGCTCTTGGCCGTGACCGGTGGGCTCTGGGTGGGCAGGTTCTGGGCTGCCGCCGTGGTCGTGGTGGCCGTGACCGGTGGTGTTCATGAGCCGGGAGTCCCTTCCGATCCAGAAGACGAGGCATACCCAGGGGGGGTATGTGCGCACAACGATAGACCTATCGCTGGTATTCCGCGCGGCAAACGTCCTGATCCAGGCGGCGTTCCCGACGGTGCCCGAGCCGGGCAAGGCACGCGGGCGTCGTCGTCCGGCGGTTTCAGGGGAGTTCGCTGATGTCTACGGCATCCTGCTGGAGGAGCCAGCTCAAGGGTTCGGTAGTGGTGAGGCGATTATCGAGGTGTACTTCGAAGTGCAGGTGGGGTCCGGTGGAGTTGCCGTTGGAGCCGACCCCGGCGATGGTGTCGCCGGCCTGGACCCGCTGCCCCTCGCTGACGTTAAGCCCGGACGTGTACATGTGGTTGTACCAGGTGTAGATGGTTTGTCCGTCGATCTCGTGCCTGAGCACGATGAGCATGCTGGAGCGACCGTCCTTGCCGGGTCCGACGTAGTCCACGACGCCGTCGGCGACCGCCATGATGGGAGTGCCGGCTGGTGCAGCGAGGTCGACGCCGGTGTGGAACGAGGGGCCGCCGGTGATCGGGTCGCGGCGGTTGCCGTACTGGGAGGTCTCGCGGTAGGTGCCTTGGGCCAGGGGCATAATCACGGCGGGCTGCTCGGGGATCGCCGCCGCAAGCGCACCGTTGGCGTACCTACCGGACGTGCCGGTCAAGGAGGTCCGCTCCGTGGCTCGGGACACCCGCTCGGCGGTCGTCCGTGCCGAGGCCAGCGGGTCAGCCGCCAGTGCCGTGGTCATCGGTGGTTGCCCAGGATCGGCCAGCACGTCCAGGGCGCTGGTCTGCGCCAGTGGTGTCGGCGGGCCCGACTCCGGCGTGGGCGGTCGGGGCAGTCCGACCAACGGGGAGGCGATCGTAACCAGTGCCAGGACCAGCAGGATCGACGCGCGCGCCAGGTGCTGGCGCGCGAGGCCACCTGGGCCGGGCGAGGGTCGGTGCGGAGAACGCTCGAGTTCGCGCAGTTCGCGGCGAGTCGGCGGGGCGGGCGGGCTCGAGGCAGCACCAGATGACGTCACACACACTCCCAACAGCAGGCAGCCCATCCATGGACCGAGCGGATACGGCTACCGGGTCAGGTATTCGACTCACCGGCTTCTATCACGAAACGATAACGACGCCTCGGTGGTGCTCCCGTGAAACTCGATGAAGATCCGATGAAAGAGCACCGAAACGGCAGATGGGTCGAGAATCGCGCGCCGGCTGGCCGAAGATGGGGCCATGACTGACGCAACCACGGAGCCGGCCGGACCGGTGCGGGTCCTGGTCGTCGACGACGAGGAACCCCTTGCTGGGGTCGTGGCCAGCTACCTGGAACGGGACGGGTTTGAGGTGCGCACCAGCGGCGACGGGCAGCAGGCCCTGGCGCTGGCCGAGCGGTGGGACCCCGGTGTGGTGGTCCTGGACCTAGGACTGCCCGGTCTGGACGGGGTCGAGGTGTGCCGGCGCATCCGGGTGTTCTCCGACTGCTACATCGTGATGCTCACGGCCCGCACCGAGGAGGTCGACACCCTGGTGGGCCTGTCGGTGGGGGCCGATGACTACGTGACCAAACCGTTCAGCCCACGCGAGCTGGTGGCCCGGGTGCGCACGATGCTGCGTCGCCCCCGCCAGGCCACCACGGCCGGCCCGGTCAGCGAGGTGCTGAGGGTGGGCGATCTGACCATCGACGTGACCGGGCGTGAGTTACGCCGCGACGGGTCGCTGGTGGAGTTGACCCGCACCGAGTTTGACGTCCTCGCCGCGCTGGCCCGCCACCCGCACGTCGCCTTCTCCCGGGCACAGTTGATCGAGGACGTGTGGGGCCCGGGATGGGTCGGGGACGAACACCTGGTCGACGTGCACGTCGGTCACGTGCGCCGCAAGTTGGGCGATGACTCCGCCGCTCCGCGGTACATCAGGACAGTCCGCGGAGTCGGTTACCGGATGGGCCCGGGCCAATGAGGGGCCTCGTGCCGTCCGGGTGGGGCCTGGGACCGCGGTTGATCGCGTCCATCCTGGCGGTGGTTCTGGTCGCAGCGGGCACCGCGTGGGCGGTGGCGGCGGTGATCGGGCCGATCATCTTCCACGACCACATGCTCCAGGCCAGCCACCACGACGTCGCCGAGCATGCCGAGCTCGCGTTCCGGGCCGCGTCGGAGCTGTCCCTTGCCCTGGCACTGCTGGTCGCGTTGGTCACCTCGGTGATCGTGACGCTGTTCCTGACGGGGCGGATCGGGCGCTCACTGGCGAGCGTGCGGGATGCGGCCAGCGAGATCGCCGACGGTGACTACGGCGCCCGGGTGCCTCAGGTGGGCGTGGGGGTGGAGTTCGACGACCTCGCGACCGCGTTCAACACCATGGCCGCCGACCTGGAGCAGATCGAGGGAACCCGGCGCCAGATGCTCGGCGACCTCGCCCACGAGATGCGCACCCCGGTCGCGACCCTGAACGCCTACGTCGAGGCCGTCACCGATGGCGTCGCACCGGCGAGCGAGGCGACCTGGTCGGTGCTACGCGAACAGGTGACCCGCCTCGAGCGACTCGCCGAGGACGTCAACCTGGTCACCACCTCCGAGGAGGGACGCCTGAGCATGCACCGGCGCAGCATCGACGTCGCCGAACTCCTCACCGCGGCCGCCACTCAGGCGGCGCAAGGCTACGCCGCCAAGGATGTGCACCTGCACGTCGACGCCTCGCCCGCCGCCGACAGCAGCGTGCATGCCGATGCCGACCGGATGGGACAGGTGCTGACCAACCTGCTCGACAACGCTCTGCGCCACACCCAGCGCGGCGGTCACGTCTGGCTACGGGCCGTGCGCGTGGGAGAGGTGGTCCGGGTGATCGTGCGCGACGACGGCGACGGCATCAGCAGTGAGCACCTGCCGCATGTGTTCGAACGCTTCTACCGTGGCGACCGGGCCCGCGACCGTGCCCACGGCGGCTCCGGGATCGGGCTGGCCATCGTCCGCTCAATCGTGCGCGCCCACGGCGGCACGGTGCACGCGACCAGCCCCGGCCACGGCCAGGGAGCCACCTTCACCGTCGAACTACCCGCCGTGCTGTAACCAGACCGGGACAGCGTGACGGCGCGCTCGGGTGGGCGACGCGCGGCCGGCTCAGGGTGCGTCCTCGTTCCGACCGTCAGCGCTGAAGTCCGAGGTCTTGCCGGCCCGAGCGTCTCGGGCGCGTGGGAAGAGTGCCGCCACCACCCACACACCCGCGCCCAGGATCGCCAGACACATCACCGCGAGTAGCCACCACGTGCCGAGCGCCACCGCCCCCACCTCCCTCGTTTGCACTGCTTGCCAAAGTCTGTGCCAGAGCACACGGCAAAACCGTGGACCTACGGTCAAGATTCACTGAAGACCACTGACCAGCACGGTGAGCCGCGCCTCCCGACCGGCAAAGCCCATGGGTCGCGGGCAAGTTTCGATGAAGGGTTGATGAAGCCGGCTGCCGCAGGTAGCACCACGACCGCGACACGGCCTTAACTGACCGAGTGTGGCCTGGCACGACCCGCCCGGGTCGGTGCCAAGGTGCCGCTTGTCTGTCCGAACTGTCTCTACCTGTGAAGAAGGACCCGTGAAGCACAAGAGCCTGTTGACCGTGGCCGGTGGCGCCCTCGCCCTGACCCTTGCCCTGACCGCCTGCTCCGACCCCGGCTCCGGGGAAGAGGTGAGTACCAGCCCGGCACAGACTCAGACGGAGGCGGACTCCGCCGGTGAGGTCGACGAGGAGCACAACGACGCCGACGTGATGTTCGCCCAGATGATGATCGTCCACCACGAGGGTGCGATCGAGATGGCCGACCTGGCGATCGAGCAGGCCGAGTCCCCGGACGTGCAGGACCTGGCCGAGCAGATCTCCGCGGCCCAGGGCCCGGAGATCGACCGGATGACGTCCTGGCTCGAGGCCTGGGGCGAGGAGGTCACGCCGATGGAGGGCATGGACCACGGCGGGATGGACATGGACGGGATGAGCCAGGACGAGGCCATGGAGCAACTGAGCTCGATGTCCGGGACCGAGTTCGACCGCCGCTTCCTCGTGCTGATGACAGCCCACCACCAGGGCGCGGTCGAGATGTCCCAGGAGCAGATCTCGGCCGGGCAGAACCCGCAAGCGATCGAGCTCGCGGAGACGATCATCGCCGACCAGGAGGTCGAGATCGCCGAGATGGAGCGGCTGCTCGGCACCCTGTGAACCTCACTCTCCCCAGCAACTGTCGACCACAGGGATGACATGTCGATCCTCAACCGCCGCAGCGCCCGGACCGCCACCACCGCACTCACGCTGCTCGTCGCATTGACCGGGTGCTCGGCAGGGCGTGGCCAGTCCCCACCACCGGTGGATACCAGCGAGGGCGTGGGACATGTACACGCGGTCGCCACGAACATGGGCGCCGACACCGGTACCTACGTCGCCACGCACACCGGGTTGTACCTCGTGGGTGAGGAAGGCCTGGTCCGGGTGGGCGAGACCCGTTCGGACTTGATGAGCTTCACCGTCATCGGACCGGACACCTTCCTGGCTAGCGGCCACCCCGCCCCGGGCGAGGGCGGGCCGAGCAGCCTCGGGCTGATCCGAAGCACCGATGCCGGGCTCACCTGGGCCGAGGTCTCCCTCGGCGGTGAGAGCGACTTCCACGCACTCACCGCCGTCGACGAGCGCATCTACGGACTGGACGCCACCACCTCCACCCTGCGGTGGAGCACCGACCAAGGCACGAGGTGGCAGGAAGGCGCGCAGATCACCGCGGCCGACCTCGACGCCGACCCGGCCGCCCCCGACCGCGTGCTGGCAACCACCCCCGACGGCCTCATGCTCAGCGCCGACGGCGGCGCGACCTTCGCCCGCACCCATGAAACTCCCGAACCGCTGGTGCTCATCGACCACGTCACAACCGGCGCCGGCAGCGTCCTGCTCGGGCTGGATGCCGCCGGTGTGCTCTGGCGCGAACTGCCTCGCGGCTGGAGGTCCATGGGCCCGGGCATCGGTACACCTGAAGCATTCTGGGCACTGGACGAACAGACGCTGACCGCCAGCGCTGACGGTGCCGTGCACCGGTCCACCGACGGTGGGGCGACCTGGAGCGTCATCGCCACAATCGACTAATCCAAGGAACCGACCGGCTTCAGCGTGGGTCGAGCAGAGCGAACACCGTCTTGGTCACGAGCTCCGGGGCCTGCGCGGGGTCGAGTCGCCCGGCCGAGACTTCGGCTCCGGCGCCGTGCAGGATCTGGTGCAGCATCGCCACCAGCCACGAGACCGGCATGTCGGTGCGGAAGTCACCACGCTCTCGGCCGTGTTCGATCAACAGCTGTACGCGGGCGGCTGGGCCTTCGTGGAGCTGGCGGATGCGCTCGGCGGAGAGCTCGTCCTGGGCCGCGACCACCACTGCCCGCGACTGGTCCACCAAGCGCCAACTGCTGCGGATCAGCCGGGCCAAGGTCGCGCGCGGGTCACCGTCGACGTCAATCTCGGCGAGGACTCGCTCCCCCCGCTCAAGAACCCGTGCCACGACCGCATCGACCAGTGCCGGACGTGAGGCGAAGTGTCCGTACAAGGTCACCCGGCCGAGCCCGGCCTCCTTGGCAATGTCAGCCATGGTCGCTCTTGGGTCCCGAGCGAGGCAGGTGATCGCCGCCCCGATGATGCTCTCGACGTTGCGCACCGCATCGGCGCGCCGTGACATCTCACCAGTTGCCTTGGTCGCCACCAACTACCCCCTTCTCGAACACGTGCGTATGAGTTAGGGTACCAACCCAAGAACTCGAACACCAATGTTCGACTTAGGAGAACCGATATGTCCACGACTCGCGCCACGGCGCAGACCGCCACAGTCCCCCACCCGAAGCGCTGGATCGCGCTAGCACTGCTGGGCACGGCCCAGTTCATGCTGATCCTGGACGTCACCGTGGTGGCGATCGCGCTCCCACAGATGGGCACCGATCTGGGCCTTTCGCGAGGAGTCCTGACCTGGGTCGTCGCGGCCTACACGGTGACCTTCGGCAGCCTGATGCTGCTCGGCGGCCGCGGCGCCGATCTGTTCGGGGCAAAACCGATCGTCTACGGCGGCCTCGTCACCTTCGTGGCCGGGTCGTTGGCGGCGGGCCTGGCCCAGAGCGCCCCGATGCTGCTCAGCGGCCGGGTCGCACAGGGCCTGGGGGCGGCGATGCTCTCGCCCGCGGCGCTGTCGGTGGTCGTCCGACTCTTCTCCGGCGACGAACGCAACCGCGCTCTGGGCATCTGGTCAGCGCTCGGTGGTGGTGGCGCCGCGGTCGGTGTGCTGCTCGGCGGGTTGATCACAGCCGGGCCGGGATGGCCATGGGTGTTCTTCATCAACGCGCCCGTCGGCGCGGTCGTGCTGGTCGGGCTCTTGCGGGTGCTGCCGCCACTGCGGCCCGCGGCGCCGGCCCGAGCGGGCCTGGACGTGCTGGGCGCAGTTCTTGTGGCTGGGGCGACCGGGCTGGCGATCTTCTCCCTGACCTCAGCCGGCGAACTCGGGTGGGCCACAGCGCGGACCATCATCCCCGCCGGCGCGGCGGTGGCGCTCTACCTGCTCTTCGGCTGGCGGCAGAAGACCGCCGCGTCCCCACTCATGGACCTCGACCTGCTCGGGAGGCGATCCGTCGCCGCAGGGGTGTTCGTCATCCTGATCGCCACCGCACTCATGGTCGCGGTGTTCTTCCTCGGCACCTTCTACTTCCAGCGGTCGGCCGGGCACGGACCCTTGGTCACCGGACTACTGTTCCTGCCGGTCGCCCTGGCCACCATGACCGGCGCCAACCTCGGTGGGCGCCTCATCGCCCAAGTGGGGGCGCGCCGGCTCGGTGCCTGCGGCATGCTCGTCGCGGGAGCGGGCCTACTGGTACCGGCCCTCTGGTCGACAACCGCGGCAACCACGATCGGGGTCACCTTCGGCGCGTTCGGCATCGGCACCCTGTTCGTGGTGGCATCGGCCACCGCCCTCGGCCAGGTCGCTCCGCAGGAAGCCGGTGTCGCCTCCGCGCTGCTGAGCACGTTCCACGAGTTCGGTGCCTCGCTGGGCGTAGCGACCGTCTCCAGCATCGCCGCCCTGAGCCTCGACGGGGGCGGGGACGCCGGGTTCCGGCAGGCGTTCATCGCCGCGGCGATCGCGGCCGTGGCCGCGGCCGCCATCTCCGCAGTCGTCATCCCGGCACGCCGCAAAGCGCCATGACCCGCCTACATTGCCCGGGGGCGAGCGCGCATCAGCGGCCGTGACCAGCCCCCGGCACGACCGGGTGTGATCAGGTCAGCTGCAGGGTGGTCACGCAGGTCGCGCTGTCAGCTCCTGTGGTGTACTCCACGACTCCGGACTTCCCGTCGTAGGACACCTCCACCGTGCCGGCAGCCCCGCGCGGCACCCACAGCCCCACGAAGCCGTTCTCGAAGGTGGTCCGGACCTCATCCACGAGCACCTGCCCGGTGCTCTCATCGGTGACTCGGACCTGGACATCCTGCTCGACCAGCTCACCCTGACAGGTGGTCAGGCTGTGGAAATAGCACTCGTGCGTCTGCGCAACGTAGGGCGCAACGGCCAGGTAGAACACATCCTCCGGCATATCCAGGGCGACGTCAGCCGTGGCGTCGGTGAGCACCAGCTCCTCCGCCCGCACCGAGGCCATCAGGTCTACCGGTCGGTCCACGGCCGCGAGACTGTCGAGGTGGTCAACGATCTCCCGGGCGTCCAACCCTTGCAGTCCGTGCTCAGCCAGCAGCGACTCGTCCTGGGCAGCGTCTGCGACCGGCTCCTCCGAGTCCGCCGCGGTACCACAGCCTGCCAGGACCATGACGGCCACCGCAGCCACGACCAGAACACGTACGCGCCTCACAGAGACCCCACTTTCCAATCCGTCCGACCGGCGACCGGCGAACCGGGACCGCGAACATCGACCGTAGCCGGCAGCGGAGCAACCCCATGCGGGCCTTAGGTCCCATTCGCAGGCCACCACTGATGAAGATTCGTTCAAGGTCGTTCGAGTGGCGCCAACAGAAGCTGCGTATCGCTACCCTGGTGATACCCCATAGGGGTATACATCCGAGTTGCGAGGAGATTCAACCAATGTCCACAACCACCACCTACGCCGTCACCGGCCTCACGTGTTCCTGCTGTGCCAAATCCGTGACTACAGAGTTGAACAAGATCGACGGTGTGCATGACGTCCAGGTCGACGTTGTCCCCGACAGCGCCTCCCGGGTGACCCTCACCAGCAGCAGCGACATCGCCGCCGATGACGTCCGCGGCGCGATCGAAGCCGCCGGCTACGCACTCTCGGACCCCGCGACCGCCTGACCAAACATCGCACGGTCGCGGCCTGACGCCAACTGTCAGGATCCGCGACCGCGCGAGCCTCGAGCGCCCTACCTCACTCCGCAGCCACGGGCGACACCGTCAGATCAGCTGACGCGGATGAAGATCGGGTTGGAGTTCCAGATCTGACTGGCGTGCAGTGGTGTCCCCGGGCTGCGTGCGGCGATGTGCTGGTTCCCGCCGAGGTAGATGCCGATGTGACCTGGCCACCAGACCAGGTCGCCGGGGCGCGCCTCGGCGGCGCTCACCCGAGTCCCAGCGCCGCTCTGTGCGCTAGAGGTGCGCGGCAGGGTGATCCCGACCTGCGCGTACACGTACTGGGTGAACCCCGAGCAGTCGAACCCGGCCGGCGTCGTGCCGCCGTAGACGTAGGGAGTGCCCACGTACCGGAACGCAATATCGACGATGGCATTGCCAGAGGCCGACGGAGCGGCCACAGGGGCAGCGGCGACTTCCTGCTCGGGGGCGTCCTCGGTGGCGGTGCGCTCGGTCGTGCGCGAGGCCGGCCGATCCGTCGGGCGCTCGACGACCGGCGCGGGCGGCGGGGGCGGTGGCGGTGGCGCTTCGGACGTAGCGACAGCCGCGCCGAAGGACCACTCGGCATCTGCGGCGACGGTGACCGTCGGGGAGGTCGTCACGTCGACCTCTCCGGCGGAGGACGCTGTCAATGCCGCCATCGTGATCGGTGCGAGATCGTGGCTCGGCGCGGCAATGCTCGCCGAAGCGCTCAGCGTCAAGATGACGCCCGAGGACGCTGCTGCGACAGCAGTACGCCGGGCCACTGGGCCAGTGATCGCCTGCCCGAACGCGGACAGTGGGGTGGTTGGTCGGCGCGCTGCACGATGCCGTGCGCCTGCGTTGCTCTCAGTCAATAGGAAACCTCTCCGGACGCCTTCGAGGTTAGCTGTCGGGTTCGGGTCGAGAGATCTACCCGGTCAGCTCGACCTCACGGTCGAGCGGGACTTCACCCCAAGGTGCGAACACCAGATGAGTGGGTCCCCCGTCCCTGTCGATTCTTGTGATGGGACCTCGCTCAGTGACAGGGTTCGGCGTACTGATCGAGGGCTCGTCAACGGAGGGGTCGGCGAGCAAGCCCGAGCCTAGCCCGACAGATCACAAAGTGATCACGAACCTGCGCTACCACGCCTCGAATCAGGATCCGCGCCGGGGCAACACCGCCCCCGGGGTCCGCGTGACCGACTCGCGTGTGCGCACTGCTTCAGCAACTCAAGGGTCGATCCATCTCGGGCCAATTTGGCGAGATATCACCAGTTCTCGGCCGGCGCATCACCTCTGTCCACACAGCCGCTCCACGGGTAGAACCCGCGGACAGACCCGACTGTATGAAGATTCCCTGAAGAACTCTCTCGCGCGATCGAAGACTTGGACACTTCGTCAGCTTGCCGCGAAGGACTCGGACATACAGGTGGAGACAGACGTCGCTTCGTCGAGCGACGTCGCTGCAGGTCATAGGCTCCCTCGTTGGACAGCCTCGGCGAGAACCTACAGTTGCCACTGCGCCCATTCGAGACGCTCGATCGGGCTCGACTCGCTGTCTCCACGGTGTCGTTGACGGAAGGTCCCAATGCGGAGGATCGTCGACGGGTGCGCCTGCTCGTTTCGCTTGGCGAGCGAGTTGGCCTCGCTCTGCGAAGGTCTTAGCCCAACGACTGCTGGAGCTACGCTCGTGCGCCGTAATTGGCCTCTCGAGTGAGCGGACTGACCGGCTTGCCGGCGCGGGCGAGGTCGCTGGCCTCGATTCGGATGAGTCGCCCGAACCGTCTGCCCTTCAGGTCGCCTCTGGCGATCATGCGTCGGATTGTGTCGGTCGAGCAACTCAATGCCTCTGCCGTCTGACGGATGGTCAGGTAGGTGCTCATCTGTACGCCCATACCTGATCCACGCAGTTTGGTGATGCGTGAGCCTGCAGGCGGTAGCCCGACGCAGCCCAACACCGTTTCGCTATCGGGCCAATCGCGTCGAAGCCGAGCACGCGAGTGATGCCCAGTGAGGGGCCCAGCGCACCGGCGACATCGCGCTTCAAGCGCACTGACTGGATTGGCAGCGAGGCGGACGTGAGAAATGATCGAAACGCGACAACGGGCGACGTGGCGATCGCGGCAGTGATGGTGCTTGCCCTGCTGGCCGTGACGGCAATCCTCCTTCGCGGCGACGACGGCACTCTGCGGTGGTTCGCGGTTCCGACTGGGTTGGGGGCAGCCGGCTTGTTGGTCTGGGCGGCGGGCACCGCCAGGTCTAGTGCTCGCGCGCGGTGGTCGGTTCGCGTGGATGGGGTGGCCGAGCAGATGGCGCAGGTCGCGACGTGGTGTGGCCGCCTCGGCGGGCATCTCGAGCAGCCGAGGTCGGCCGAGATCACCAGGGCAACGAAGGTCCGGGTGGCGCAGGCCATCACGCAGGGCGAGGCGGCACTGGCGGCGTGGAGCGCGGCGCCGGTGCGACGCCGGACGGTGGGCCGACTTCAGAGCGTGGCCGCGCGACTCCTGCCTGAGATGGAAGCTGCGGACCTGCGGGCCAGCCATGAGCGCACGATCGCCACGCACGGGAGGATCGCGTGACGCCGCTGGGACCTGATGACACCTGGTTGGACATGCCGGAGGCGGCAGTGCTCCGCGAGATCGCCGGGGGAGTCTTGGCCCTCGCACTGCTGGCCTCGGTGGCGATTCTGGCCGTGGGCAGCCTGGTCTGGGCACTGGAGCGCGCCGGCGTAGTGGCGATGACGCAGCAGGGGTTGGCGAGGATGGGCCGGGCGATGGTCGGGGCGGTCGTCCTGGGTGGCCTGTCGGGTCTCGTGGGCTTCGGCGCCAGAGTGTTCGCCCTTGCGATGGGCTGAGCAGAACCGCATCCTGCGGGCCGGGGAGGGTTGACGTTGCGCCTTATCAGGTGGGGCATTTGCCGCACCTGATAAGGCGGCACGGTCAGGGTCGGGCGGGCGTGACGAAGCGCGCCGCCTATCGGGCGCCGTGCCCTGGGCCCGGTGGTGGACGTGTGGTGGGGAACGGCTCGTCGTCGACCAGGAATGGGCTCAATGATGCTGAACAGCAGGCTGTATGGGGGGGCCGGGTTCGCCAGCCGTGCTGGTGGCGTGGTCGGAGCCGCCGCCGATCCCGACGTGACTTTCGATTGGGACTTCTTCCCGTTCATGGACACGCTGCGCGAGGCGGTCGGTGGCGTCCTGGCGGTTGTGCTGGTGATCGACGTGGCGGTGCTGGTGCTGTGCGCCATCGCGTGGGCAGCGGGACGGATCGCCGGCTCCAGGGGCATTCAGCAGGCGAGTGCGATCGGGATGCTCATCGCCGTGGGGGTTGCGGCGATCATCGGTGGCGCCAACGCCCTGGTCCGGTGGGGCGCCAACGTCGATCTCGGGTTCTGAGCGTGAGAGGGCGCGTGGCACCGGCAATGCACGCACCGGCTGCGACGAGCGGGCCGACCCGGCTGCGGCTGGACGTCGCGAGGTCCCTGCTCGACCTCCTTGAGCTGCAGGCGAGACTGCTTTCGGCGGCGGCGACCGCCTCGTCCGAGGCGGCGCGGAGGCTGGCATCGGGTTGGCGGGTAGTGCCGGCGCTCGCGGGGGCCAGCCTGACTGTGGTGTTGTGCACGGGTGCGTGTGGACCGTTCGATCTCAGCTGCAAGATCGACGCCTGGCAGTCGGGGTGGCTGGAGGGTCTGAACGCCACGTTCGCGACGGTGACGCAGTCGATGATCCAGGGGGTGTTCACCTCGAGCCTGTCCACGCTCGGGACGGCGTCGTGGAATGTGGGGATCACGACGGTCAACCGGTTGGGCGCAGTGATGGCCATCGTGGTGGTGGCCTTGTGCGCGGTGCAGATCACGATGACCCTGTTCGCGCGGCAGCGCTCGGGGGTGACCCGGGCCGTCTTCGGGGCGTTGCTGGCGTGGCCGGTCTGCACGGCGAGCGTGTGGTTGGCGATCCGACTGGTAACGGTCGCTGACGGTCTGGCGGACGTGGTGATCGAGAGTTCCACGGCCCTGACCTCCCTATCGAGGTTGGTGGATCTGGCGTGGGTGGGCAGCGTCGTCACCGGCAACCCGGTCGGTGTTGCCATGGTCGGCCTGTTTTTCCTGTTCATGGTGTTCATTCCCACGGTGTTGCTGACGTTCGTGATGGCGTTTCGCAACTACGCCCTGGTGGTGGCGGTAGCGGTAGCGCCGGTGTCGTTGATGGTCTGGGGCCTCGATGCTCTGCGCGGCATGGGACGCGGCTGGGTGAAGATGATCACGGCGCTGGTGCTGACCAAGCCGGTGATGGCGATCGCGATCTTGATCGCGGGCGAGATGGTGGGGGCCGGCCTGGCCACGGGCGGAATCGGGCCGTTCATGACGGGCGTCGTGGGCTTGTTCGCAGCCGCATTCGCCCCATTCCTGGCGATGGGAATGGTCACCGGCGCCATGGCCATCGGAGACGGCGTGGCAGCGCGCGGTGTCGAACAACGCCTCGGCCGGGCTGGCGCCGCCGCAGCCGGGCGCGGCGCAGCCGGATTGGGCCGGTTGGGCTGGCAGAAGGGCAAACCCCACCTGTCGCAGGCCACCTCGGGAGTGACGTCGCGACTGGGGACATCCATCAACTCCTTCTTCGGCACCTCGACAGGAAGCCCGGCCCCTGGCCCCCAGGCGAGCCCGGGCGGCGCACCGCCCTCGAGCGCGCCGGCAGGAAGCGGCCGCCAGGCCGGTGAGGCAGCGGGGGGCGCTGCCGGTGAGGGCGTCGGTGGCGCGGCTGGTGGGGTGGCCGGTTCGGTGGTGCCGGGCGTCGGCAACGTAGCCGGTTCCCAGGTCGGGCGCCAGGCCGGCCGAGCAGTCGGGCAGAGCGCAGGCGGCGCGGCCGGTGGGGCCATGGACCGGAGCACACACGGCGAGGGTGTCGGGGGACCGGGACAGGCAAGCGCAGGAACGATGCCGAGTGGGCAGCCAGGTGCAGGGCAGGGCGGCCGCCAGCCGGGTCAGGCAGCGAGCGAGACCGCCGGTGGCCTCACAGGTTCGACGGCGCAGGTCTCAGGCAGCGTGGGCCGGCGCGAGCACGACCGTACGGTCGGGCAGAGCGCTAGCGGCGTCGCCGATGACTTCGCCGGTCAGCCGGATGCGGGTGAAGAAACACCACGAGTAGCCGGCCGGCGGGATGAAGGCAGGACGCCGGGCCGGCAGGCCGGTGTGGAGGCGCCGGCCCCGCAGAGCGGTCGCCGCGAGTCGACTGTGTCGGGTGGTGCCGGTCTGATGGAGGGGTTGCGGTGAGTGGCGCGAGCGTGAACGCCGACGGGGTGCCGTCGGCGCTGCTGGCACCGGTGCGCCGCAGCGGTGTGGCCCTGGGCCTCAGCGGCGGCCAATTGGCGATCACTGCGACAGCGGTGACGGTGGCGCTGGTGGCGAACGTCGCCGGTGGCTGGTCGACGGTCGCGCGGGTGTGGTGGGTGTGGCTGCCGCTGCTGGCCCTGGGCGTGGGCTCGTGGCATGGGCGCTCGTTCCTGGAGCGGATCGCAGTGGAGGCCCTGTTCGGCGCGCGGGCCGGCCTGGGCAAGACGGCCGCGGCCGTGGACGTGGCGACGTACCGTACCGAGTCCCGGGTGGAGATCCCCGGTGCGATCGGGCACCGGATGCACCTGTTGGAGCTGGTGGGGACCTCGTTTCCGGGCGCGTGCATGGTTTGGGACGCGGCGTTGGGGACCGCGACAGCGGTGCTGCGCATGCCGACAAGGGCATGGCATCTGACCTCCCCGGCCGAACAGGCGACCCGGTGCGCGGCGCTGGGCCGGGCGTGCCGGTCGCTCTCGACATTGACCGGGGTGATCCGGGTCGTCACCTATGCGCGGACAATTCCCCGCACCCTGGATCACCTGCGGCCGGAGCAGGACCGGTCCCTGTCGGACTTCGCCACCGTCGAGTACGGGCAACTGCTGGACGGCGCCGCGTTGGGGGCCGCCCCGTACCGGGACATCCTGGTCGCGATCACCCTCGACAAGGCTGCGGTGGCCGCCGAGGTCAAACGCGCTGGTGGGGGCCGGGCGGGGGTCTCGAGGGTCCTCGCGGACCGGGTGAAGGACTTCGCGGCCGACCTGCCGGGCTGCGGGGTCGACCTGTCGGGTTCGGCGTGGATGTCCGGGGCTGCGATCCGGGCCGCGTGCCGGCTGGCGTTCGACCCGGTTGCGGCGAGCTGGTTGGACCCCCGGGAGGGGATCTCGGCGGACTACCTGGTGGTCACCTCGCCGGTGGAGCACCGCGATCACCTCGAGGTGGACTCGGCCCTGGCGCGCACGTGGTGGGTGGAGCGGTGGCCGAGCGAGCCGGTGCGCGGTGGGTTCTTGGCGAGGTTGATCGCCACGGGCGGGTTCTGGCACACGGTGACGCAGGTGTGGGAACCGGCGGATGTGCGCGCCTCGCAGAAGCGGCTGGACAATGACCAGTCCGCGATGGACACCATGGAGCGGGTCAACCGGGCGTTGAAGCGGGATGCGTCGGCTGCCCAGGTGGCCGAGCAGCGCGCGTTGGAGACCAGGCGTGCTGACCTGGTCGAGGGGTACGGCGATGTCCGCTACAGCGTCTACGTCACCGGCATCGCCGGCGATGCCGACGGCCTGGAGGCGATCGGGCGGTGGTTGCGCCAAGCAGCCCCGGACACCGGGATGAACCCACTGCCGGCGCAGCAGTGGGCGGCGTTCGCCCAAGCGGCCCTGCCGTTGGGGATCCCCACCCGCGGCGGCAGGCAGGGGCTTCGCCGATGAGGACCCCTCGGAGTGCCACGGGCGCGGGTCGGCGGCTGCAGATCCGGGCCTACCCGCAGCTGCAC
>NZ_CACRYJ010000037.1 GCF_902703175.1 Occultella aeris
CGCGGCCTGGCCCAGGAACGTGGTCCCGTACCGGTCGGACTCCTCGATCGGGTCACCGGCAGCGATCGAGGACGTCAGCGCGTCCATCGCGATGAGCTGATCCTCCAACGACCCGGCCATCAGATCCCCCAACGACAGGTGCATCCGGGACGCGAGCGCCACACCCGCCGGCGACGGACCACCGGACGTGGTGGTGGTGGTGTCGTCCATGTGTGCTCACCTCCCCATCGAAGCCCTGGATCCGAAACGCTGACCGTTTCATACGTGCGTTTGACTGCTTGAGCTCCACTCTAGGACGCCCTACCGACAGCGCAAGAACCCCGATTTCCGTTGTGGATACAGGGACATCAGCCCATCCAACCAACCCAAAACCAGGCTCCGCGAGGCCCCGATGACACCCCATCCACAGGGCTGAACGGGAGCTAGCGCGCATGTCGTAGGCGTGGCCTATGGCGACCGTCGCGGCACCACCTGTAGCGCCCCTACGATTGCCGCTGTGACAGGCATCGGCGGCTCGCCCCAGCAGATCGACCGGTTGCGATCCGACCTCTTGCACAGCCACTACGACGTCGACACCCTCGCCGACGTGCTCGGCGAGCTCGCGACGGCAGCGATGGCGCGCGAGCAGGTGCTCCCGGCGATCCGCACGGCCCGCAGCAGCGACGACCCGGCCGCCGTACTCGTCCGGCTCTTCATCCTCGGCGACGACGTCACGGTCGCCGAGGCGACGGGTGCGCTCCCGGAGCTCGGCGTCGAGGGCGCCGCCGGACTCGGCCTGTTGTCCGCCGCCGGCACGGCACCGGAGGACCGGGTCACCGCACGCGTCGACCTACGCCCGGTGGACACCTCCGGCGGCGGATTCTGGCTCGCCGCCGACCTCGGCGAGGCCACCACGGGCACCGCCGTCGGTGCCGAGCACGTCCTCGGCCTCGGCGGCGCCTCGCGCACCCTGGCCGAACTCACGGTGCGCACCCCCGTCGGGCGGGCCCTGGACCTGGGTACCGGGAGCGGGATCCAGGCACTCAACCTGGCCGGTTTCGCGCAGTCGGTGGTCGGTACTGACATCTCCGCCGCGGCCCTCTCCTACGCGGCGTTCAATGCCGCCCTGAACGACTGCGCCGTCGACCTGCGCCGCGGCTCGATGCTCGAACCAGTGGCGGGGGAGCAGTTCGACCTCGTGGTCTCCAACCCGCCCTTCGTGATCACGCCGCGCGGGACCGAGGATTCGGCACAGGCCCTGGAGACCTACACCTACCGCGATGGTGGTCGCCGCGGTGACGACCTCGTCCGTGACCTGATCACCGGTGTCGGCGCGGTGCTGGCGCCCGGAGGCATAGCGCAGTTCCTCGCGAACTGGGAGGTGCACCGCGGAGAGGGTGCCTTCGACCGGGTCCAGCAGTGGCTGGCCGAGAGCGGCCTCGACGGCTGGGTCATCCAGCGCGAGCACGCCGACCCTGCCGAGTATGCCGAGACCTGGCTGCGGGACGGCGGCATCACCCCGGACCGAGACGCGGACGCGTGGCGGCGCGGCTACACCGCCTGGCTTGACGACTTCGAGGCCAGGGGAGTGGACGCCGTCGGGTTCGGGTACGTCACCCTGCACAAGCCACTGCGCCCGGCCGCCCTGCCGTGGCACCGATGTGAGGAGATCACCGGGACCCTGTCGCCCACCCTCTGGCCCACGATCGCCGCGACCCTCGCCGCGAAGGACCGCCTCGCGCACCTCGGGGACGAGCTGCTCGCCGATCAACGTCTGCGCGTGGCCGGGGACGTCACAGAGGAACGCCACTACACGCCCGGTCAGATGGACCCGCAGGTGATCGTGCTTCGTCAGGGCGGCGGCCTTGGGCGGACCGTGCGCGCGGGCACCGCGCTGGCCGCGGTGGTCGGCGCGAGCGACGGCGAACTCACGGTCGGGCAGATCGCGTCCGGGGTCGCGGTGCTCACCGACACCCGGCCCGCCGACGTCCTGGCGGACGTCCTGCCGGACGTTCGCGGGCTGATCCTCGACGGACTCCTGCTGCTGCCCGAGTGAAGAGTGGCGAGGGGCGCACCCGCATCCGCCGCGGAGCGGCGCCGGCCCCGCCGCGCAGCCGCGCCGGCCCGGCCGTGCACCCCCGCGGCGCAGTCGCGCACC
>NZ_CACRYJ010000038.1 GCF_902703175.1 Occultella aeris
GGGTGGGGGAGTTGTGGGGCGTCAGCTCTCGAACGGCGTGAGCAGGGTGCGCAGCGTCGCTGCGAGCTCGGCGCTCTCGTCCGGGCGCAGCCGCTCGAGCAGCGCGGCCTCGCGGGCGAGCAGGTCGGTCATGGCCGCGTCCACGATCTCCTGACCGCGTTGCGTCAGCCGGACCAGCACCACGCGGCGGTCCCCGGGCCCGGAGTGCCGCAGCACCAGGCCGTGGTCGACGAGCCGATCGATCCGGTTCGTCATGGTTCCGGAGGAGACGAGGGTCTGGGTGAGCAGGGTGCCGGGGGTGAGTTCGTAGGGGGCGCCGGCGCGACGCAGCGCCGACAGCACGTCGAACTCCCAGACCTCGAGCCCGTGCTCGGCGAACGCAGCCCGGCGGGCCAGGTCGAGGTGCCGGGACAGCCGGGAGACCCGGGAGAACACCCGCAACGGGTCCACGTCGAGGTCGGGGCGCTCACGCTCCCACGCCTCGACGATCCGATCGACCTCGTCATGTCCGGTCATGCCCAGAGATTACTCGACATCGAGAGACTTCCCGGGCGCGCCGAACCGAGGAGCCCCAAGCGCAGCCGGGCTCCAGCGGGCGGCGAGCTCAGCGGGCCAGCGCGTCCTTGAGCTTCATCCGGCCACCGGTGTTCAGGACGGCCCGGGAGTAGACCCGGCCCGAGAGCCACACCAGCAGCGGCACGAACGCGACGCAGAGCGCGATCGAGAGCGCGAGCTCCCAGACCTCGACCGAGTCGAACGCCTGCCGGACCGGCATCATGAACGGCGCGAAGAAGGGGACCTGGGACAGGATCCGCACCACCGGTGAGTCCGGGAGGCTCGGGACCAGGTAGATGGCGAGGTAGAACGGCGCCATCATCCCGAAGATCATCGGGGTGGTGACCGCGCCGATGTCCTCCTGCCGGGACACCAGGGCCGCGAACCCGCCGAACAGCACCGCGTACAGGGCGAAGCCGAGGAAGAACCAGACCAGCATCCAGACGAATGCGCTGCCGAGGTTGAGGTCAACGCCGTCGAGCAGACCGGTGGCCGCGGCCGCGATGGCCGCGGCGCCGCCGAACACCACCAGTTGCACGAGGCCGACGATCCCGATGCCGAGCACCTTGCCGCCCATCAGCTGGGCCGGCCGGATCGTGGCAAGCAGGATCTCCACGACCCGGCTCACCTTCTCCTCCACCACGCCCATCGCGATCAGTGAGCCGCTCTGCAGGAGCGTGAACAGCAGCAGCGAGCAGGTGACGATGGCCACGATGAACGCGTACGGGTCGAACTCCGACTCGTCGGTCGACAGCGCCTCGACGGTCGGCGCGGCGGCTGCCACATCGGCGCCGATCTGCGCCGGATCCCCGCCCAGGTCGCTGATCGCGCTCGACATCACGTACTGCTGCGACGCGGTCGTCAACGCCGTCAGCAGTTCCGGAGCGGGGGAGTCCTCGACGAGCAGCACGGGGGCCTGTGGGTCCCCGGACACGAACGCGGCCAGGTCGCCGTCGGTGATGGCCGTGGTGGCGTCGCGGGAGGTGGTCTCGGTGAGTTCGATCGGGTAGCCGGCGGCCTCCGCGGCTGCGATGAGCCCGGGCCCGAGGTCCGCGGTCTCGGCCGCGATGCCCACCTGCTCGCCCGCGGAGGCGGCGTCGTTGTCTCCGATGATCTTGACGGCGACCACCCCGGCGACGATCAGCACCAGCACGACGAGGGTGGAGATGATGGTCGCCTTGGCGAACAGGCGGGTACGGACCTCGCGGGCGGCGACCTGCCAGACGACGTTCACGCGGCCTTCTCCTCGGCGGCGGCGGCAGCGGCGTCGTCCGCGGAGACGACGTGCCGGAACAGGTCGGTCAGGGTGGGGCGCACCTGCGTGAACTCCCGCACCGGGGACTCGGCCAGCGCCGCCCGCAGGATGGCCTGCTCGGCCCCCGCCTCGGCGGAGGTCAGCTCGATGACCGTCGCTGCGCCGTCGACCTCGAGCACCGTGGTGTCGGGTATCGCATCCGCCCATCCGGGTGGGGCGTCCGGGGCCACCACCCGCCAGCGCGAGAAGTCGGTGGTGCGCAGCTCGTCGATGGTGCCCAGCGCGACCATCTCGCCGCCGCGGACGATGCCGACCCGGTCGCAGAGCCGCTCGACGAGGTCGAGCTGGTGCGAGGAGAACACGGTGGGGACCCCGGCGGCGGCGCGCTCGTGGAGCACACCGCTCATGACATCCACGGCGACCGGGTCCAGGCCCGAGAACGGCTCGTCGAGGACCAGCACCTGTGGATCGTGCACGAGCGCGGCAGCCAGCTGCACCCGCTGCTGGTTCCCGAGCGAGAGCTTCTGCACCTCGTCGCCGCGGCGGGCGGCCACCCCGAGTACCTCGGTCCAATGGTCGACGGCGGTGCGTGCGTCCGCGGCGGACATGCCGTGCAGGCGGGCCAGGTAGGTGAGTTGTTCGGCCACCTTCATCTTCGGGTACAGGCCGCGTTCCTCCGGCATGTACCCGACCCGGCGGCGCATCTGGAGGTCGAGCGGGCGCCCGTCCCAGCGCACCTCGCCGGAGTCCGGGCGGAGCACGCCGAGGGCGATCCGCATCGTCGTGGTCTTCCCGGCGCCGTTCGAGCCGACGAAGCCGAAGATCTCACCGGACTCCACGGAGAACGTCATGTCCTTCAGAGCTCGAAGTGTTCCGTAGCTCTTGTTCAGGTGGTCGATCTCAAGGGTTGCCACGAGGCCGGGTCCTCCGGTGGGTGGAGTGGGGTCGTTCCGACGCTAGCGCAAACCGGGAAAGGCGTGCCTGAGCCCGGGGACCGCAGGTCGGGTCAGCCGCCCTGGCGTCGCCTGACCGCGGCCGGGGTCAGTTTCGGCTCCACCTCGAGGGCCCGCAGGCCGTTCCAGGCGAGGTTCACCAGGTGCGCGGCCACCACATGCTTCTCCGGCGACCGGGCCTCCAGCCACCACTGCCCGGTCAGCGCGATCATGCCCACCAGCATCTGCGCGTACATCGGGGCGTTCGCCGGGTCGAAGCCCTGCCGCCGGAACTGGTCCGCCAGGACCGACTCCACCTGGGTCGCCACGTCCCCGATCAGCGATGAGAACGTCCCGGTGGCCTGCGCCACGGGGGAGTCCCGCACCAGGATCCGGAAGCCGTCGGTGTTCGTCTCGATGTAGTCGAGGAGCGCCAGGGCGGTGGCCTCCACGGTCACACGCGGGTGGCCGCCCCGCCTCAGCGGTCCGATCAGCGCCGTGAGCAGGGTCTGCACCTCACGGTCGACGATGACGGCGTACACGCCCTCCTTGCCGCCGAAGTGCTCGTAGACCACCGGCTTCGAGACCTGAGCCCGGGCCGCGATCTCCTCGACGCTGGTGCCCTCGAAGCCGCGCTCGGCGAACAGCGACCGGGACACGACGAGGAGTTGCTCGCGGCGCTCGCTGCCCGTCATCCGGGGGCGGCTGGGGCGTCGCGGGGTGTCGGCCATGAGTCCATCATGCCGTGCGGCCCACGGGCGTGATGGAGCACTTCCGGAAGTTTGGCAGACTGGTCCCCGGTCTTCGCCTGCGGATCCTCGCCGGCGCAGGCCCGTTCCGCCCTGGTGTAATGGCAGCACGCCGGCCTTTGGTGCCGTGCAGTCCGGGTTCGAATCCTGGGGGCGGAGCCGCCACCGGCGTGCGACCGCGGCGTGCCGGACCCCTCGCCGCGGCTACAGTGGGCGGGTGAGCCTGAAGCGTCCCGCCGCCGTCCTGGTACTCGCCGCGGGCCAGGGCACCCGGATGAAATCCGGCATCCCGAAGGTGCTGCACAGCATCGGGGGACGATCCCTCGTGGGCCACGCGATCGCCAGTTCCCGGGGCCTGGATCCCGAACACCTCGTCGTGGTCGTGCGCCACGAGCGCGACCTGGTCGCGGCCCATGTGCAGGACTTCGACCCCGAGGCGCTGATCGCCGACCAGGACGAGATCCCGGGTACCGGCCGCGCGGCGCAGTGCGCGATGGCGGTTGCCGACGCCGCCGCACAGAGCCGCACAGTCGCGCACTCCGACGGCCCGCCGCCGCCGGGTTGCGCGGGTGAGGGCCTGGTCGGGCCGGTCGTGATCGTCGCCGGTGACGTGCCGCTCCTGGACACCGGGACCCTGGCCGCGCTCCTGGAGGCCCACGTCGAGGACGGGAACGCCGTGACCGTGCTCACCACGGTCGTGCCCGACCCGACCGGCTACGGACGGATCGTCCGCGAGGACGGCACGGGCGACGTCGTCGGGATCGTGGAACAGAAGGACACGACCCCGGAACAGGCGGAGATCGACGAGATCAACAGCGCCGTGTACGTGATGGACGCCGCCGTGCTCCGGAACGCGCTCGGCCGCCTCGGCCGGGACAACGCCCAGGGTGAGGTGTATCTGACCGACGTGATCGCCGTCGCCCGCGAGGACGGCCAGCACGTGCGGGCCGTGATCGCCGAGGACTCACTGCTCGTCGAGGGGGTCAACGACCGGGTCCAGCTCGCCACCCTCGGTGCCGAGCTGAACCGCCGGATCCTCACCGAGTGGATGCGCGCCGGGGTCACCGTGGTGGACCCGGCGAGCACCTGGGTGGACGCCGACGTCGAGCTCGCCCCGGACGTCACGCTGCTGCCAGGTACGCAATTGCACGGGTCCACGCAGATCGGGGCCGGCTCCACGATCGGCCCGGACACGACGCTGCGGGATGTGCAGGTCGGCGAGAACGCGAGCGTGATCCGCACGCACGGGTCCGAGTCCCAGATCGGCGACGGTGCCAGCGTGGGCCCGTTCGCCTACCTGCGCCCCGGTGCGATCCTCGGTGCGGAGGGCAAGATCGGCACGTTCGTCGAGGTGAAGAACTCCGAGATCGGGGAGCGCTCGAAGGTGCCGCACCTGTCCTACATCGGGGACGCCACGATCGGCCACGACTCGAACGTCGGCGCCGCGAGCGTCACCGTGAACTACGACGGCGTGCGCAAGCACCGCACGGTGATCGGCTCGCACGCCCGCACCGGCGCGGACAACATGTTCGTGGCGCCCGTCACCGTGGGCGACGGCGCCTACTCCGGCGCCGGCACCGTGGTGCGGCGGGACGTCCCGCCGGGCGCACTCGCCGTGAGCCAGGGGTCGCAGCGCAACATCGAGGGCTGGGTGACCAGCCGCCGGCCGGGCACGCCCGCGGCCGAGGCCGCCACCGCTGCCGCCGACCCGGCGGCCGGGTCGCTCTCCGCGCAGGCCCGCGCCGAGCGCGAGCGCGGCTCCACGTCCTGAACACGTCAACCCCCACGAGGCGCGAGGAGCCACGATCGATGACAGGTATCACCAGCCACGGCGAGAATCGACTCGTCCTCGTCTCCGGCCGTGCGCATCCCGAGCTCGCGGCCGCGGTGGCCGACGAGCTGGGCATCGAGGTGGTCCCGACCACGGCCTACGACTTCGCCAACGGTGAGATCTACGTCCGCTTCGCCGAGAGCGTGCGCGGCGCCGACGCGTTCGTGCTGCAGTCCCACACCGCCCCGATCAACGAGTGGATCATGGAGCAGCTGCTCATGGTCGACGCCCTCAAGCGGGCCTCCGTGAAGTCGATCACCGCGGTCGTGCCGTTCTACGGATACGCCCGTCAGGACAAGAAGCACCGCGGCCGCGAGCCGATCTCCGCCCGGCTGATGGCGGACCTGTTCAAGACCGCCGGGGCCGACCGCATCATGAGCGTCGACCTGCACGCCGCGCAGACCCAGGGCTTCTTCGACGGCCCGGTCGACCACCTGTGGGCGATGCCGATCCTCACCGACTACGTCCGGACCCGCGTCGACGTCGCGAACGCCGCCGTGGTCTCGCCGGACGCCGGCCGGATCCGGGTGGCCGAGCAGTGGGCCGCCAAGCTCGGTGGCGTCCCGCTGGCGTTCGTGCACAAGACCCGCGACATCAATCGGCCGAACCAGGCCGTCGCCAACCGGGTGGTCGGCGAGGTCGCGGACCGCGACTGCGTGCTGGTCGACGACCTGATCGACACCGGCGGCACCATCGCCGAGGCCGTGAAGGTGCTCACCGCCGCGGGCGCCCGCAGCGTGATCGTCGCCGCGACGCACGGGGTGCTCTCGGACCCGGCTGTGAGCCGGCTGCAGGAGAGCGGTGCGCGCGAGGTCATCATCACCGACACGCTGCCGATCCCGGTCGAGAAGCGGTTCGCGAAGCTGACCGTCCTGTCGATCGCCCCGCTGCTCGGCCGTGCGATCCGCGAGGTGTTCGACGACGGCTCCGTCACCAGCCTGTTCGACGGGGTCTGAGTCCCACTAGGCTGCCGGGATGACGACCGACGGCGGCATCGTCGTCACCGGCACCGGTGGCGTTGACGTACAGCCCGACGTGGTGCACGCCGACCTCGGCGTCACCGTGAGCGGGCCGGATCTGTCCGAGGTGCTGCCCGCGGCGGAACAGGGCCTGACCAGGATCCGCGACGGATTGCTCGAGCGCGGTGTGGACCGGAGCGACCTGCGCACCACCCAGACCTCGATCTGGCACGAGGACCGCACCACGGACACCGGTGAGCCCGCACCCAGCCGGGTCCATGTGCGCCTCGGGCTGCGTGCCGTGCTGAGAGACGTGGGCGCCTCGGGCGGGCAGGTCCATGCCGCACTGGCCGACGGCGGACGCCTCGCTCGGATCGATTCGCTCACCTTCGGCATCTCTGATCCCGCGCAGGCGCAGGCCCAGGCCCGCGCGGCGGCGTTCGCCGACGCGCGCCGCCGGGCCGAGCAGTACGCGGACCTTGCCGGTCGCGCTCTGGGCGCCGTGGTGGCGGTCCATGAGGGCGGCGCGGATGTGGTGCCGGGCCTGCCGAAGGCGCGGGCGTTCGCTGCGGCGTCGATGCCGGTCGAGGGTGGCGAACAGACCGTGGGCGCAAGCGTGACGGTGCACTGGGAGTGGGCGGACGGCACCGGCGGCTGACCCGGATGCCATGGTGGCATCCAGCAGTGTGACGAAGTCCGGATCCGCCCGGTTTCCGCCACCTCGCCTGTGCGGGTAGGATGTCCAGGTTGCCTCGGCGAGGGATGCCGGGCGGCCGCACGCGCAGCCGCCGGGTCCGTGATCGACGTGGTGGAGCGCGACCGTGAGCCGCCCGCCCGACGTCCCGCGCTGAGGCCACCCGCCGCCCCCACCATCTTTGGAGAAGACAACCATGTCTGAGAGCAACGAGAACGTTCTGAAGGCCGCCGTCCGGACCGAGTTCGGCAAGGGCGCCGCTCGCCGCACCCGCCGTGCGGGCCGCATCCCCGCCGTCCTGTACGGCCACGGCAGCGACCCGGTGCACCTGTCGCTGCCGGACCACGACACGTTCCTGGCGCTGAAGGGCAACGCGAACGCCTTGCTCACGCTGGACTTCGGGGACAACCACGAGTTGGCGCTGGTCAAGGACGTGCAGCGCGACGCCATCCGCCGCACCATCGACCACCTCGACCTGATCCTCGTCCGTCGCGGCGAGAAGGTCGTCGTCGACGTCCCCGTCGTGATCGTCGGTGAGACCGCACCCGGCACCATCCACACCCTCGACATGCAGACCATCAGCCTGCAGGCCGAGGCCACCAACCTGCCCGAGCACGTCGAGGTCAACATCGAGGGTCTCGAGGAGGGCAGCATCGTCCGCGTGGGCGAGCTGACCCTGCCGGAGGGTTCGGTGCTCGAGGTCGACCCCGAGTCCGTGGTCATCAACGTGACCGTGCCGCGCGCCTCCGCCGAGGACCTGGAGGCCGACGCCGAGGCCGAGGCTGCCGGCGAGGCTGCCGGTGCGGCGGGCGAGGCTGCGGCTCCGGCCGGAGCCGACGAGCAGGCCTGAGCCGCTCGGCACCATCATGAGCGTCTGGTTGGTGGTGGGCCTGGGCAACCCCGGGCCCACCTATGCCGGGAACCGGCACAACGTCGGCCAGATGGTTCTCGATGTGCTCGCCCGGGACGTGCCGGGCTCCTTCACCACGCACAAGGCCGGCGCCACCGTGCTGGACGGGCGCCTGGGCACCCTGCCCGGCGGTGCCCCCGGCCCGCGTGTGGTCCTGGCCAAGCCGTCCAGCTACATGAACGTCTCCGGCAGGCCAGTCGCCGGGCTCTGCCGGTTCTACGACGTGGAACCCGACCACCTCCTGGTCATCCACGACGAGCTCGACCTGCCCGCCAGCACGCTGCGCCTCAAGCGCGGCGGGGGCGAGGGCGGCCACAACGGGCTGAAATCCATCTCGCAGGCTCTCGGCGACCGCGACTACCTGCGGTTGCGCGTCGGCATCGGCCGCCCGCCGGGCCGGATGGACCCGGCTGACTACGTCCTGCGGGACTTCTCCGCCGCCGAACGCGCCGAGCTCGGCGTCACCCTCGAGGAGGCGGCCGACGCCGTCCGGGACCTGCTGTCCATCGGGCTCGAGAAGGCCCAGACGGCGCTGCACACCGCCCGCGCCTGACCTGACCCGGCCGAGGCCGGCAATCGGGACTTGCTACCCTGCCCTGCATGGGGACGCCGGATCAGGGGCCGTGGACGGGTGCGCCGTCGCACCAGCAAGCCGGTCAGCAGCAGCAACCAGCCGGGCAGCCGGGCCATTCTGCGCCGCCGCCAGGGCCTGACGCGCCGCAGCAGGGGCCCGCCGTGCCGGTGCCACCGCCAAGTCCCTACGCACCGTCGCCGCTCGGCGGATCGGCCGAGGCGCCGGCCCGGCCGGGTCTGGGCCTGTTGCTCCTCGCGCCGGCTGCCCTGGCGCTGCTCCTGGGGCAGGTGATCCCCACTGCGCGCCAGTTCATCGCCAGCCTCCAGGAGGGTGCCCTCCTCGGCGACGGGGGCTTCGTCGGCCTCGACAACTACGCTCAGATCCCGCCGCAGTTGCTGACCGGTCTGCTGCTCGGTGCCGCCGCAGGGCTGGCGCCGGCGCTCCTCGGAGTCGGTGTGGGGCTGCTCATCGGTCGGCTACTGGCGAAGGCATCGGCGCGCATGGCCGCGATCGGCCTCGGCATCCTCGGCGCAAGCCTCGTGACGATGGCCCCGTTCTCGTACGCGTTCGGCGTCGGCCCGCTCGACCGGGGTGACGGCGCCGGGGTCGTCCTCGGCTTCCTCGCCGTCGGGCTCGGGGCGGCCCTGCTGGTCGGGGCCGTCGTTGGCCGGCTGGCGGACGGACCCGGCAGCGGCCGCGCCGCCGCGCTGGCGCTCGTCGGCACCGGCCTCGCCGGGATCGCTGTCGGCTGGCAGACCTTCACGCCGTACATCGTCGGTGGCGCCCGTGAGCTTCCTGGCGCGTTGATCTATGAGGCCGCCTTCCTCTATGCCGACTCCGGGGTCGCCAGCGCTATAGCGATCGTGGTGCTGACCCCGCTCGTGCTCTTCGGGCTGCTCGGCACCGCTCTGGTGGTCGGAACGCGCTACCGCATCGAACGACCGCCGGCCCCGCGCACCGATGGCTCGGCGGGCATCGTGGGGGTGGTCATCGCGGCGGTAGCGTTGGTTGGCCTGATCGTGGTCGCGCTGCCCTGGCTGACCAGCCTCGGTCTGCCGGACGAAGAGCTCGGAATCTCCGTGGCCGGGGTGGTCGTGACGACCTGGGGCAGCGCCCTGGTCAATGCGCTGGTGGGCACCGCGATCGCCGCCGCCGGTGGGTATGCCATCGGCTACCTGCGCCCGTTCGGCCGGCGAAGCGAACGGGTGCTCTGGTTCTTCGCGCCGTGGCTCTTCGTCGGTCTCAGTGTCCTCGCGCCCGCCCACTTCCAGATGCTGCGGGATCTCAACTGGCTGAACCGGCCGACCCTCGAGCCGCCGTTCCTTGCCATCCCGGCCCTGTTCCTGTTCACGTTCCTGTTCGCTGCGGTCCGGCGCAGCCCGGACCGGCGCAGCGCGCTGCGGATCGCCGGCCTGGCCCTGCTGGGGGTGTTCGCCATCCAGACGTGGCTGGGCCCGCAGGGTGCACTGTGGCCGTACCTGAGCTCGTTCAGCCAGGACACCCAGCACGCGGTCCTGGTGCTGTCACAACTGTTCTCGCAGCGGTTGTTCGACGGAGGTTCCGTGCTCGGTCTGCTCACGCCGGTGCCGCTGGTGGTGCTGTTCGCAGCCGCCTTCGCGTACCTGGCCTCGCAGTTGGCGCGTGTGCGGATCGTCAATGCGGACGCGGCGAGCCAGGGTGCGCCAGGTCCGTACGCCGCGCAGCACGGCCCGTACGCCGCGCAGCCCGGCCCGTACCCGGCGCAGCCCGGCCCGTACGCCGCGCAGCCCGGCCCGTACCCGGCGCAGCCCGGACAGTACGGCGC
>NZ_CACRYJ010000039.1 GCF_902703175.1 Occultella aeris
CGGTGGCTCGGGAGCCTTCGTCACCTCGGGCGGGGTGGGGCGGTTCAGCCCGGCCAGGAACTCGGGGTCGTCATCGGGCGCGACCGGTCGGGCTGGGCGTCGCGGTGTCCGGGGACCCGGATGGTCACCGGCGCCACCGTCGGTGGAACCGCCGGTCGCGATGGGGAGCCGGGACGCGATCAGCCAGATGAGGGCGCCGACCCCGAGGGTGACGATGATCACGGCCACCCACAGCCACGCAGGCAGCCCGAGGCGTCGCCGGGGGTCCTCGGTACGTGCGACATCGAGGATCGCGTAGGTCATGAGACCGATGATGGCCAGGACGAGCAGGAACCTCATTCCCAGAGCCTACGCTGAGTCCATGGCTCTCCTCATCTACAGCGTGCTCCGGATCGTGCTGGTGGTCGGCGCCGGTGCCGTGCTGTACCTGCTCGGGCTGCGCAGCTGGCTCCTCGTGCTCGGTGCGGTGCTGCTGGGGGCGGGCCTGTCCTACGTGCTCCTGGAGGTGCCGCGTCGGCGCGCGGCCGAGTCCATGGCGGCCCGGCGGGCCGACGGGGACCGGTTCTCCAAGGCCCTGGCCGAGGAGGCCGCGGACGAGGACGCCGAGGCAGACTCGATCGCCGGTGCGGACCTCGCGGAGCCCCGCCCGGCTGGCGCCGAGCGGACGCCGTCAGGCGGCGAGCAGGAGGGCGCCGCCGAGGACGAACCCGAACGCGAGCTCGAGGAGGCCGGTGTTCTTGAGCACGATGATCAGGTCGCGCCCGGTGGCACCACCGAGGACCCGGCGCGCGAGGACCATCACCACCGGAGCCAGCAGCAGGAGAAGTAGCGCCCACGGGGTCCACGCGGTCACGGCGAGCCCCGTGAGCAGCGCGGTCACGAGCATCGCCACGTAGGCGCCCCGGGCTCGCCGCTCGCCGAGCCGGACGGCCAGGGTGAGCTTGCCGACGCCGGCGTCGGTGGGGATGTCGCGGATGTTGTTGGCCATCAGGAGCGCGCAGGCGAGCAGGCCGATCCCGACGGCGCCGAGCACGGCTGGGCCGGTGATCCGAAGCGCCTGCGAATAGGTGGTGCCGAGAGTGGCGACGAGCCCGAAGAACACGAACACGGCCACCTCGCCGAGGCCCCGGTACCCGTACGGGGAGCGCCCGCCGGTGTAGAACCAGGCAGCCACCACGCAGACCACCCCGACGAGGAGCAGCCACCAGACGCCGGACACGACGCACAGGGCCAGCCCGAACAGGCCCGAGACCCCGAACGCGGCGAAGGCGGCGGCCTTGACCCGCTTCGGCGGGACCGCGCCGGACGCCGTCAGCCGCTGTGGCCCGACCCGGACGTCGTCGGTGCCGCGGATGCCATCGGAATAGTCATTGGCGAAGTTCACGCCCACCTGCAGGGCCAGCGCCACCCCGGCCGCGAGCAGGGCGCGCACGGCGGAGGCCGAGCCTACGAACGCGGCCGCCCCGGTGCCGGCGAGGACCGGTGCGACCGCCGCCGGGAGGGTGCGCAGCCGCGCCCCCTCGAGCCAGTCAGTCACCGAGGGCATGCGGACTCCGTTCACGTGGGACCGGCCCCGGGCGGGGCGCGCAAGTGAGGATATCGGGCCGCGACGTCAGGGCTGTTCGTGGTCCGCAGGGTCCGTGCCGCCGTGCCGTTCGCCGAGGCCTGCCGCGAGGTCCGCCGCGGCGCTCGCCACCAGGGCCAGTCGGTCCACCTTCCCCGGCCCGCGCAACGGCAGCGACCCTTGCACGAGCAGGGCACGCGGCGCCCCCGGGCCGCCGCCGACGGCAGCCCGGACGGCGGTCAGGTCGGGCGGGGCGGCCCCGGGCCGGGGGACCACGACGGCTGTGACCGACTCGCCCCACTCCACGTCCGGGACGCCCACCACGGCGACCTCGGCGACCGCGTCCAACGCGGCGAGGGCGCGCTCCACCGCGGCCGGGTGCACGTTGACGCCCCCGGTGACGAGGACGTCGTCCACGCGGCCGAGCACGGTCAGCGTTGCGGCGTCGATGGCGCCCGCGTCCCCGGTGCGCAGCCACCGGCGGCCGTCGATCATCACGAACGGATCGGGGCCGTCGTCGAGGTACCCGTTCGCAAGCACCGGCCCGGCGAGGTGGATCCGGGCATCCTCGTCCAGATGTACGTCCACGCCGTCGAGTGGGACGCCGTCGTAGACGCAGCCGCCGCAGGTCTCAGTCATGCCGTAGGTCGTCACCACCGGGATGCCTGCCTCCCGGGCGGCGGTCAGCACCGGCCCGGCGGTGGCCGCACCGCCCACGAGCACCGCGGCGCAGGTGCGCAGCAGGTCGACGGATGTCCCGCCGTCGGCCAGGACCCGGACCAGCTGGGTCGGGACCAGGGAGAGGTACCGGGGCACGTCGCTGCGCATCGCGCGCAGCGCGGCGGTCAGCGCGGCCGGGGTGAACCGGCCGGGTCGCATGGCGACCGGCGTGGTCCCGGCCAGGACAGAGCGGATCAGCACCTGCAGGCCCGCCACATGGTCGGTGGGCAGGGCCAGCAGCCACTGGCCCGGACCGGCCAGACGCGCCTCGGTGGCGGTCGCGCTGGCCCGCAGCGCGGCCGCGCCGAGCGCGACCGGGCGTCCGACGCCGCTCGTCGAGCCCGAGGTCGTCAGGATGACCGCGGTGCCCGTCCGGGCCCGGTCGCGTGCGGCGGCACCTGCCGGGGTGGTCGCGACCGCCGGGCCGGTGCCGTCGAGGGCGTCGGCGAGCGCTGCCAGCAACTCGTGTGGCGGGGGCACCGGCAGATCGTCGGACTCCGCGACGGGGCCCGGTTTGCTGGGGGCGGGGGACTCGGGCGACTCGGTCACTGCCCCAGCCTAGGAGGCAGATGGACGTGCCTGCCGCTGGGGCTAGAGTGGGCCGCGATGTTGAACGCGACCAGAGCCGGACGCCGGCACCGGACCGTCTTCGCGATCGTTGCCGCGTTGCTCGTGGTCGCAGGATGTTCCGGGCAGGACCCCCAGGACGGGGCCACCGAGATCGTCGAGGTCCCACCGGAGGTGATCGTCGACAAGGCCGCTCCGCCGGAGCCTGCGGCGGTGATCGTGTGGCCGCTGACGGGCGTTGCCGGCGAGCCGGCCGCGCGGCCCGCGATGTCGATCAAGATCGAGAACTCGAACGCCGCGCGGCCGCAGACCGGCCTGCAGGCGGCGGACGTGGTCTGGGAGCAGATGGTCGAGGGCGGCGTCACCCGGTTCAACGCGGTGTACCACTCGACGATCCCGGACGGGGTCGGGCCGGTCCGGTCGGTGCGTCCGATGGACGCCGGAATCTCGGGCGCCTACGGCGGGCTGCTGGTCTTCTCCGGCGGGCTGGCCCCGTTCGTGCAGGCTGCGCGCGACGTGGGCCTGCAGGTACTCAGTGACGACGGCGGCCAGGCAGGCTTCCACCGGTCCTCGGACCGAGTCGCCCCGCACAACCTGTACGGGACCCCGCAGGAGTTCCTCGACCAGGCCGACTCCGCGCTCGGCGCCCCGCCGTCGCAGTTCACGTTCGCCCGCACCGCCGCGGGGGCGACCGCGGCCACGGCCGGGACCCCGGCGGGCTCGCTCGCGGTCAACTTCCCGCAGGCGCACCCGGGCTGGACCTGGGACGCCGACCAGGCCCTCTGGCTGCGCACCGAGGACGGCGCCCCCGCGACCACCACCGACACCGGTCAGCTCACCGCCGTGAACGTCGTGGTGCTGCGCGTCGACGTTGTCACAACCGCCTACCGGGACCCGAGCGGCGCCGCCGTGCCTGAGACCGTGGTTGTCGGTTCCGGCGAGGCGGTCGTGGCCACCGGTGGTCAGACGATCACCGGCACCTGGACCAAGCCCGACGAGGCCTCGCCCGTCACCCTGACCACCGCCGACGGCACGGTCATCGAGCTGGCCCCGGGAAACACGTGGGTCGAGCTGCTGCCGACCTCGAACGCTTCGATCTCCATCGACTGACCGTCCGCTGTTAGCACCGAACCCGAGAACAGGGAGCCCACGTGTCCACACCCGTTCGTATCGCGGCCCAACTCCAACCCCAGCACGCCCCCGACTACGGCCTGATCCGTGATGCGGTGCTGCGCGCCGAGGACGCCGGCGTCGACATCATCTTCACCTGGGACCACTTCTACCCGCTCAACGGTGACCTCGATGGTCACCACTTCGAGTGCTGGTCGCTGCTGGCGGCCTGGGCGGAGCAGACCGAACGGGTCGAGCTCGGCGCCCTCGTGACCGGCGGCGGGTACCGCAACCCGGACCTGCTCGCGGACATCGCGCGCACCGTGGACCACATCAGCGGCGGGCGGCTGATCCTCGGCATCGGCGCCGGCTGGAACGAGAAGGACTACGACAACTACGGCTACGAGTTCGGAACCCCGGGCAGCCGGCTGGCACTCCTCAAGGAGTACCTGCCCCGGATCCGGTCCCGGTTCGAGCAGTTGAACCCGGCCCCGCTGCGTGAGATCCCGATCCTGATCGGCGGCGGCGGAGAGCGCAAGACGCTGCGCCTGGTGGCGGAGCACGCCAACATCTGGCACTCGTTCTCAGACCTGGGGACGCTGCGGCGCAAGAACGCGATCCTGGCCCAGCACTGCGCCGACGTGGGCCGGGAGCCCGACGTCATCGACCGGTCCACGTCATGGCCCGGCGCCGACGGGGCCGCGGCCTACGCGGCCGAAGGCGTGCGCCTGTTCACGGTCGGGGTCTCCGGACCAGAGTACGACCTGACCGAGGTCCGCAACGCGGTGGCCTGGCGGGACGCGCAGTAACGTCCGGCTCAGCACCGGCTCAGCGCCGGGTCAGTGCCTGCTGTCGCGGCGGAACAGCCGGGCCTCCTCCTGGTCCAACAGGTGCTCGGCGTCCGTGAGGGACCGTGACCGGTGCACCCCGAGCGAGCGAGCCTCGATCAGGGCGGCCCGCTCGGCCTCGATGACGCGGCGGCGCAACCGCACATACACGTCGTGCGGTCCGCCGTCCTCCCCGGTGTCGCGGACCGCGGCTGCACGCAGCACGCTCTCGGAGCGGACCCGCTCGAGGATCGCGGGGTCCACCGGCTCCTCACCCTCGAGAGCGGTGTCGCTGACCGTCGCCAGTCCGGTGCTGCTGATCTCGTCGAGGAGGGCGGCGAGGTCCGCGCGCTCACGCTCCGCGCTGGCACCGGTGATCCCCAGCCGGCTGACCAGGGCGGGCAGGGTGCCGCCCTGCAGCAGCAGCGTCGCGATCGCGACGGTGACCGCAACCAGGATGAGCTGCGGCCGGTAGGGCAGGTCCCGGGGCAGGGTCTGGGCCGCGGCGAGGGTGACCACGCCGCGCATCCCGGCCCACCCCAGTACCACGCCGCCGCGCCAGCCGAGGCCCTCCGCGGTGAGGGAGTCCACGTCCGCGCGCCGGCGCGCGAGCATCCGGCCGATCCGGGACGCCCGCTCCCGGGTCCGGGCGTCTTGCGCGGGGACGTCACGCAACCGGTCGAGCGCCTGGTCGAGGTAGACGCCCCGCACCCGCGCCCGGCGCGCGTCCCGGCGCAGGATGCCGATCAGCGGCACCATGAACGCGAACCGCACAACGATCAGGACGACTGTCATGAGCAGTCCGATCAGCACCGCCGAGCCCACCCCGAGATCGTCGTTCTCCACCTCGGCCACCAGGGTGGCCACCTCGGTGCCGATCAGCAGGAACACACCGTTCTCCAGGATGAACTGGACGGTGCGCCAGTTCAGGCGCTCGCTGATCCGGTCCTGGGCGGTGAACCTGGTGGCGCTGCGGTGCCCGGTGACGAGCCCGGCGACCACCACGCTGAGCACACCGGAGGCGCCCAATTCCTCGGCCGGCAGGTAGGCGATGAACGGCACCGCGAACGAGATGGACGTGGTCAGCACCGGGTTGTCCAGGTGTGAGCGCACCGCGACCGTCGCGAAGCCGATCACGATCCCGACCCCGATCGCAACGACGACCGCGAACAGGAAGTCACCGACGACGCCCCAGAACGAGACCGCCCCGGCGGTGGCGGCGATCGCGGACCGCAGCAGTACCAGCGCGGACGCGTCGTTGACCAGGCTCTCGCCCTCGAGCATGGTGACCAGCCGCCCGGGCAGGCCGACCCGCTTACCGATCGACGTGGCCGCCACGGCGTCCGGTGGGCTGATCACGGCCCCGAGCGCGAAGGCGGCCGCCAGGTTCAGATCCGGGAAGATCAGGTAGAGCAGGTACCCCGAGACCGCGGTGCTCAGGATCACCAGCACCACGGAGAGCCCGGTGATCGCCTTGAGGTTGCGCCGGAAGTCCATCAACGGCACGTTCACCGCCGCGGAGTACAGCAGCGGTGGCAGTACCCCGACCAGGATCCACTCCGGGTCCACCTCGATCGACGGCGCGAACGGTACGAAGCTGAACAGGGTGCCCACCACGATCAGGATCAGCGGTGCGGCCACCCCGAGCTTCGGCGCGAATCTCGCCACGAGCACGATCGTGACCAGGGCTGCGACGGCGCCGAGTGCGTACTCCATGTGAGAAACCTAAGGTGTCGGCCCAGACGCATCAGACCTCGGGATGACGAGACCATCGGGCGCCGGGAGGATGGAGCCAACCTCGGATCACCCGCACGGACGGATGTGCACGGGGCGCTCGGCGAGCAGGATCGAGGCATGGCCACGATCAGTCCCGCACCCGCCGCAGTCCGCGTCGCCGCACCCGCGCGCTCCCGCGTCGCCGGGCCGGCGCGCGCCGTCCGGACCGAGCCCGCCGTCCGGGCCGGCACCACCGACCGGGCCGAGCCGGGCCTCGGCACGCACGCGCCGCCGTCGACCGCGTTCGGTGCGGACGCAACGCAGCCCCGCCCGGTCCGCGACTCCCTGCTGCCCGCCACGCTGTCCCTGCTCGCGGTGCTCGGCGTGCTCACCGGCCTCGCGGCCGCCGCCGGCTGGGTCGTGCGGGCCGTCGCCGAGTACTTCCTCGGCTGAGACGGCGGTTCAGAAGTAGTGCGGAAAGCCTGACCAGTCCGGCGGACGCCGTTCCAGGAACGCGTCCCGGCCCTCGACGGCCTCGTCCGTCATGTACGCCAACCGGGTGGCCTCGCCGGCGAACACCTGCTGCCCGGCCAGGCCGTCGTCGGCCATGTTGAACGCGAACTTCAGCATCCGGATCGCCTGCGGCGACTTCGTGGCGATGATCGCCGCCCACTCCAGCGCCCGCTCCTCGAGCTCCGCGTGCGGGACCGCCTCGTTGATCGCGCCCCACGCCTGCGCCTGCTCGGCGGAGTATTCGCGGGCCAGGAAGAAGATCTCCCGGGCGCGCTTGTCACCCACCTGACGCGCGAGCAGCGCCGAGCCGTAGCCGGCGTCGAACGACGCGACGTCGGCGTCGGTCTGCTTGAACCTTCCGTGCTCGATCGAGGCGATCGTCAGGTCCGCGACCACGTGCAGGCTGTGCCCGCCGCCGGCGGCCCAACCCGGGACGACGGCGATCACCGGCTTGGGCATGGTGCGCATCAGTCGCTGCACCTCGAGGATGTGCAGGCGCCCGGCGTGGGCCGGGTCGATCGTCGTGGCCTGCTCACCCTCGGCGTACCGGTACCCGTCCCGGCCCCGGATCCGCTGGTCGCCACCGGAGCAGAACGCCCAGCCGCCGTCCTTGCGGCTCGGGCCGTTGCCGGTCAGCAGCACGGCGGCGACGTCGGGACTCATCCGGGCGTGGTCGAGGGCCCGGTACAGCTCGTCGACGGTGTGTGGGCGGAACGCGTTGCGGACCTCAGGCCGGTCGAACGCGATCCGGACCACGGGCAGATCCTGTGGCTGGTCACCGGTCCGGTCCACGCCGCGGTGGTACGTGAGATCGGTGAGGTCGAAGCCGGGGACCTCGCGCCAGTGCTGCGGGTCGAACAGGTCGGAGACCTTGGCGGGGAGGGGAGCGGAGTCAGTCACGCTGACACTCTAGGGCGGCGCCCGCCCGGCCGTTCCCGCCGACGTGTGCTGCCGGTATCGATGCCCCGCCCGGTCCGGGCACCCGCGGTCCGCCGGTCACCGGCCCCTATCCTGAACGGGTGAACCCCCGCGTCTACGCCACGGCACTGCGCACCCGTTTCCGCGGGCTGGAGGTCCGAGACGGCGTGCTCATCCACGGCCCGGCCGGCTGGGGCGAGTTCTCCCCGTTCTGGGACTACGACGCCGCCGAGTCGACGGCCTGGTGGCGGGCCGCGCACGAGGCCGCCACGCTCGGCTGGCCCGAGCCGGTCCGCACCCACATCCCCGTCAACGTCACCGTGCCCGCCGTCGGGCCGGGCCGCGCGGCCGCGATCGTGGCCGCCTCCGGCGGTTGCACGACGGCGAAGGTGAAGGTCGCCGAGCCCGGCCAGTCCGTGGCGGACGAGCAGGCCCGCCTCGAGGCGGTCCGGGGCGCGCTCGGCCCGGGCGGGCGGATCCGGATCGACGCGAACGGGGCCTGGGACCTGGAAACCGCGCTCGACCGGCTCGCCGTACTCGACCGCGCAGCAGGTGGCCTCGAGTACGCCGAACAACCGTGCGCGGACGTCGCAGACCTGGCCACGCTGCGCCGTCGGGGCTCCGTGCCGATCGCCGCGGACGAGAGCATCCGCCGCGCCGAGGACCCGATGGCCGTGGTCCGCGCGGAGGCCGCGGACGTCGTGGTGCTGAAGGTGCAGCCGCTCGGCGGGGTCCGCGCGGCCATCCGGATCGCCGAGGAGGTCGGCCTGCCAGTCGTGGTCTCCTCAGCCCTGGAGACGTCCGTCGGCATCGCGGCCGGGCTGGCCCTGGCCGCGGCGCTGCCCACGCTCGAGCACGCCTGCGGCCTCGCCACCGTCCACCTGCTCGCCGCCGACGTGGTCGCGGACCCGCTGCTCCCGGTCGACGGCCGGATCGAGGTGCGCCGCCCCGAACCGGACCCGGTCGCGCTTGCCGCCACCCTGGCCGACGATGCGGTCACCGCCCGCTGGCTGGACCGGCTGCAGACCGTGGCCGCGCTCGCCGGTCTGCCCGTTCCGGAGTCGGCCGAGGCCGTGGGGGAGGGATCCCGATGAGTGCGACGACCGCGACCGGCCCGGACGCGATTGACCCACCGGTGCCGTCGGCGGCCGCCGCCCGCGCGCTGGTGACCGAACTCGTCGCCGCCGGGGTCCGGGACGTGGTGCTCGCCCCGGGCTCACGCAGCGCCCCGCTCGCCTACGCACTGCACGCTGCCGAGCGGGCCGGCTGGCTGCGCCTGCACGTCCGGATCGACGAGCGCAGCGCCGCGTTCGTGGCCCTCGGCATCGCGCGGGTCCGCCCGGCCGCGGTGGTGACCACCTCCGGTACGGCCGTCGCGAACCTGCACCCGGCGGTCCTCGAGGCGGCGCACTCGGGCGCCCCGCTGGTGGTGCTCACCGCCGACCGCCCGCACGAGCTGCGGGGCGTGGGCGCGAACCAGACCACCGAGCAGGTGGGCCTCTTCGGTTCCGCGGTGCGTTGGCACGGCGAACTCCCGGCCGACGACGCGGCGCCGACGCGCGGGGTCCGGTCCGCGGTGGTGCGAGCCGTCGCGGCGGCGCGCGGGCTGCGCTCGGGGCATCCCGGCCCGGTGCACCTGAACGTCGCGTTCCGGGACCCGCTCGCGCCCGCCGACGACTGGCTACCGGGCGAGGCGCCGGCGACCCACACCGACGTCGGCCCCGCGGTGGCGCCGGCGGCGCCTCTGGTCCTGGACCGCGGCCCCCGGACCGTGATCGTTGCCGGCGACGGCGCAGGTGCTTCGGCCGTCCGGCTCGCCGCCGCGAGTGGCTGGCCGGTGCTCGCCGAGCCCGGCTCGGGCGCCCGGCACGCGCCCGGGGCGGTCACCGCCTACCGGACGCTGCTGGCCGACCCCGATCTCGGACCGCGGATCGAGCGAGTGGTCCAGTTCGGACGGCCGACGCTGAGCCGGCCGGTCTCGCTGCTGCTGGCGCGCCCCGATGTGCAGGTGTTCGTGGTCGGCCCCGGCCCGGACTGGGTGGATGTGGCGGGCGCCGCCGCCGGGGTCCACGGCGCGGTGGACGTGGCCGGCGAGATTACCGTCGACGAGCGCGCGTGGGCGGGCCGATGGGCCGTCGCGTCGACGGCCGCGGAACGAGCGCTCGCCGGGGAGGACCTGGCCGGGCCGGGGGTGGCCCGGGCCGTGCTGGCCGCCGGTGGCACGGTGGTGCTCGGCTCCTCGATGGCGATCCGGGACGCGGACCTCGCCGGCCCGGTGGGCCAGCGCGATCCAGTCGTCCGGGTGTTCGCCAACCGCGGCCTGGCCGGCATCGACGGCACCATCTCCACGGCAACCGGGCTGGCCCTCGCGACGGGCGGACCGGTGTGCGCGCTGATCGGGGACCTGACCTTCCAGCACGACATCGGCGGCCTCGCCCGTGGCCGGCTCGAGGCCGAGGTGGACCTGCAGGTGATCGTGCTGAACGACGACGGCGGCTCCATCTTCGCCACGCTCGAGCACGGTGCCCCGGACCACAGTGCTGACTTCGACCGGCTGTTCGCCACCCCCCAGGGGTTGGACGTCGCCGCGCTCGCAGCCGGCTTCGGTGCCAGACACGTCCTCGTTGCCACGGCCGCCGAGCTCGGGGCGGTGCTCGCCGAGCCCGGCTCCGGGCGCAGCGTGGTGGAGGTGCGGCTCGACGGCGCCACCGCCCGGGACCGCGCGCTGGCGCTCACCGAGCGGATCCGGGCCGCCGTGTCCGACTCGCTCGCCGACGTGGATGGCGCAGGAACTCCCAGGAACCTCCCAGGAGAGGTCGAGGTGATCGCAAGGTCCATCGACTGAAGTAGTGCTCACACCGATTCTTTGGAGGATCCGATGAGCACACCGAACCCGACGCCGGGCTGGGCCACCCCGAACAGCGAACGTCCGCAGGCCCCGGCCACGCCGGGGGACCAGGCAGCTCCGGGTCAGGCCACCTCGGGCCAGGCCGGTCCCGGCCAGGCCGTCACCCACCCCTACGCCTACGCCGCCTCGTACACCCCGAACGCGACCGGTGGCGCCGCCGGATCCAACACCGCCGCACCGGCGGCGCCGACGCACCGGGCTCCCATGGCGCACCAGCGCCCGGCACCCACTGCGCACCAACGCCCGGCATACCAGGGCGCCGCCGGTACCCAGGCGCCCTACCAGGGCGCCGCGAGCCCGCACACCACCTCTCAGGGCAACGGGTCCGCCGGGGCCACGCCGCCGCCGTCGACGTTCGGCCCGGGCGGCGGCTGGCAGAGCCCGCCGCCGGCCCCGGCCACCACGGTGAAGCGGCCACGGACGTGGCTCGCCATCACGGCCGCCGCAGTCCTGGCCGCCGGCCTCGCGAGCGGTGGCACCGCCGCGCTGCTCCAGAACGCCTCGCCCACCGGAACCCTCACCCAGGCCGACGCGCCGGTGACCGTGCCCGTCTCGGCCGACGGTTCACCGGACTGGGAGGCCGTGGCGGCCCAGGTGCGGCCGAGCGTCGTCGCGATCACCTTCTCCTCCAGCGCGGGCAGCGGCGCCGGCTCCGGGGTCATCATCGACTCCTCCGGGCTGATCCTGACCAACAACCACGTCGTCGCGGACGCCCAGTCCCTGACCGTGACGCTCTCCGACGGCCGGATCTTCGAGGCCAGGATCGTCGGCACCGACCCGACCACGGACCTGGCCGTGATCGAGCTGACCGACGCGCCCGACGACCTCGAGGCAGCATCCCTCGGCACCTCCGACGACCTCGCGGTGGGGGAGTCGGTCATGGCCGTCGGCAACCCGCTCGGTCTGGACAGCACCGTCACGACCGGGATCATCTCCGCGCTCGACCGCCCGGTGAGCGCGACCGGCGGTGGGCAGGCGCAGGACGCGGTGGTCACGAACGCCATCCAGATCGACGCGGCGGTCAACCCCGGCAACTCCGGCGGGCCACTGTTCGACGCGAACGGTCGCGTCATCGGCATCACATCCTCGATCGCCACCCTGAGCGAGTCCTCGGGCAGCATCGGGCTCGGCTTCGCCATCCCGATCGACCTCGCCACGAACGTCGCCGACCAGCTCATCGCAGACGGCACCGCCGAGCACGCCTACCTCGGCGTGTCCCTCACGGACGACACCGCGACCGCCGACGGCGTCACCCGGACCGGTGCCGCCGTCGCCCAGGTCGGCGACGGCACCCCGGCCGCGGAGGCCGGCCTGCAGGAGGGCGACGTCATCGTACAGATCGACGACCATGCGGTCAGCGGCGCCGAGTCGCTGACCGGTTGGGTGCGCACCTACAACAGCGGCGACACCGTCACCCTGACCGTGATCCGGGGCGGTGACTCGATCGAGGTCGAGACCACCCTGGCCAGCCGGGAGGCGGCTTCCTGAGCCCGGTTCGGACCCCTCAGGAGGACAGGGCCGAGCGCATCGGCTCGAGCTTCGCGTCGGACTCGGCCAGTTCATCGGCCGGGTCCGACGCGGCGACGATCCCGCACCCGGCGAACAGCCGCAGGCCGCGCGAGTCCGCGTCCACCTGGGCCGACCGCAGCGCGATGCCCCACTCGCCGTCGCCGTCCGCGCCGATCCAGCCCACCGGACCGGCATAGCGGCCCCGGTCCATCTGCTCGTGGTCGGCGATCACCTGCGCGGCCACATCGGTCGGCGTGCCGCACACGGCGGCGGTGGGATGCAGCGCCGCCGCGACGGCGAGCGAACTCATCTGCGCGTGCGGCCCGGCGAGTACCGCGGTCACGTCGCTCGCCAGGTGCATCACGTTCGGCAGGTGCAGCACGAACGGGGCGTCCGGCGCGTTCGTCGACGCGGCGAACGGCGCCAGCGAGCGGGTCAGTGAGTCGACGGCGAACTCGTGCTCCTCGAGATCCTTGGACGAGCGCGCCAGGGACGCGGCCCGGGCCAGGTCGGCCTCGTCGTCGCCGCTGCGTTGGATGGTCCCGGCGAGCACCCGGGAGGAGATCAGGCCCCGCTCCCGGCGCACCAGCAGTTCCGGGGTGGCGCCGACCAGGCCGTCGACGGCGAACGTCCAGCAGGAGCGGTAGTCGCGCCCGAGGTTGGACAACAGCCGGCGGACGTCCAGCGGGCCATCCAGGTCGGCCCGCACGTCCCGCGCCATCACCACCTTGCCGACGCTGGCGCCCCGGATCAGGTCGATGACTGCGGCCACCTGGGCCCGCCACTGCCTGCGAGTCAACGCGCCCTCGGTGTAGGCCACGGCGGGCGCCGGCAGCGGTTGCGCGACCCGGGCGCGGATCTCGGCGATCGTCGGCGGCGGCACGAGGTCCGCGGCAGCAGTGATCGTCGTCACCCAGGCCGCGTCGCCGCGCCGTCCGACCACGATCTGCGGCACCACCAGAACGCCACCGGCCGGGGAGTCGGGAGCGAAGGAGAACGAACCGAAGGCGATCGCGCCGGTACCCGGTAGGCCGACCTCGTCGCGGACCACCATGTGCTCGGTGAGCGAGCGCCAGGCCGCGTCCGCAGCCGCGAACCGGTCCACACCCTCGGTGGTGATGCGGGCGGCCTCGCCCCAACCCACCACACCCTCGCCGCGCCGTACCCAGGCCGCCGCGCCGTGCGCGTCCGGAGCCGGCAGCAGGCCGAGCAGGTCCGGCAGCCCTTGCGCCGGGACTGCGATCGTGCGCGCCACAAGCGTGGAACTGGCGGTCAGGTGGGCTGCGTCGGTCATCACCCATGAGCCTAGCGACGCCTCGCGATGTCGCAGGTCCTCGGTGCCGATCCGCGCCGGTGATCCGTGTCACGGCGACCCTGGAGCACACCTGGCCACCCCCCGGGGCGGACCTTGGTCCCAGGAACCGGCCGGGAGCCGGTCGGATGCCTGGTTGCGGATCCGGGCTCGGCGGTGCGCCATGATGGAGCCATGTCACGCGCCAGCCTGGACAAGGACCCCCGCGAGGTCGCGGGAATGTTCGACGATGTCGCCCGCAAGTACGACCTCACAAACGATGTGCTCTCCCTCGGGATGGACCGGCTCTGGCGCACGGCCACGCTCGCCGCCACGGCCGCGCGACCGGGGCAGCGGGTGCTCGATCTTGCTGCCGGTACCGGCACCTCCAGCGAGGACTACGCGGACGCGGGCATCGAGGTGGTGCCGTGCGACTTCTCCGAGGGCATGGTGGCCGTCGGCAAGCGCCGCCGCCCGGACCTGGCGTTCGTGGTCGGTGACGCGACGGCACTCCCGTTCGCCTCCGACAGCTTCGACGTGGTCACCATCTCGTTCGGGCTGCGCAACGTCGCGGACACCGCTGCCGCGCTCGCGGAGATGCTCCGGGTGACCCGTCGGGGCGGGCGGATCGTGATCTGCGAGTTCTCCACGCCGCCGAACCCCGCGTGGCGGGGGATGTACGACATCTACCGTGACCACGTGCTGCCCCGCGTCGCGAGCCTGGTCAGTTCGAACACGGAGGCGTACTCCTACCTGTCCGAGTCGATCGCGAGCTGGCCGGACCAGGTGCGCCTCGCCGAGCTGATGCAGTCGGTGGGCTGGCGCTCGGTCGGGTATCGGAATCTGACCGGCGGCATCGTCGCACTGCACCGCGCCACGAAGCACTGACAGGGCGCGCCGACGCCTCTCACCCACTGGACGAACCTCGAATTAGCGCAGCATCACGTCGCGTAAATCGGCCGGAAATCCGCCACTTTCGAGGTGAGGGTCACCTAACCGGACGGTTCGTCGTCGCGGGGGTAGCCTAGGCGCGTGGCCGGCCTTGCACGCCGGTGCCGCCCCCCGTGAAACCTGCGAGCCGGAGCGCCCTGCGCGCTCGGCGAGAAGGAGGGTGCGCCCGGCAATAGGGTGGCGGTGAGGACACGATTCAGGATGGGAACAGGTGGACAGCGTGGGACACGCACCAGGTGATGATGCGGATGTCATCGTCGTCGGTGCCGGACCCGCCGGCGCCGCCGCGGCGCACTACCTGGCCGCCGCCGGCCGCGAGGTGCTCCTGCTCGAGAAGGCGACGTTCCCGCGGGACAAGATCTGCGGCGACGGGCTGACCCCGCGGGCCGTCTCCGAACTCGTCCGGATGGGCGTGCCCACCCCGGCCGAGGACGGCTGGATCCGCAACAAGGGGCTGCGCGTCATCGGCGGCGGGCACACGATCCATCTCCCCTGGCCGGAGATCGAGCGCTACCCGAACTACGGGCTGGTCAAGTCCCGGATGGACCTGGACGCCACACTGGCCCACCACGCACGCGCCACCGGCGCGAAGCTGATGGAGGGGATGAACGTCACCGGTCCCGTCACCGACGACCGCAGCGGCCGGGTCGTCGGTGTCACGGTCCGTCAGGTGGACGGCAGGGGCCGCCGGATCGACGGCGAGGCCGGTTCCGAGCGCACCCTGCGCGCCCCGGTGGTGATCGCCGCGGACGGCGTGTCCGCGCGGCTGGCGACGTCGCTGGGGATCACCAAGAGCGACAACCGCCCGATGGGCGTCGCGGTACGCACCTACTTCAAGACCCCGCGCCACGACGACGAGTGGATGGAGTCACAGCTCGAGCTGTGGGACGGCGAGGCCGGCAGGTCGAACCTGCTGCCGGGCTATGGCTGGATCTTCGCGCTCGGCAACGGCCTCGCCAACGTCGGCCTCGGCTCGGTGAGCTCCAACGCCAAGGCGACCCAGCTGGACTACAAGTCCCTGATGGCCGCCTGGATGCGCAACGCGCCACCGGAGTGGGAGTTCACGCCGGAGAACCAGGTTGGCCCGGTCCGGGGCGCCGCGCTGCCGATGGCGTTCAACCGCAAGCCCCACTACAGCCGCGGCCTGATGCTCGTCGGCGATGCGGGCGGCATGGTCTCCCCGTTCAACGGCGAGGGCATCGCGTATGCGCTGCAGGCCGGGCGGGTCGCGGCCGATGTGGCCGGGCAGGCCCTCGCGCGCACCTCCGACGCCGCCCGTGAGCGCACGCTGGCCACCTACCCGGTGCGCATGCGCGATGAGCTGGGCGGCTACTTCACGCTCGGACGACACTTCGTCAAGCTGATCGAGCGGCCGGCCGTGATGCGCGTGTGCACGAAGTACGGCCTGCCGCGACCCCTGCTCATGAAGTTCGTGCTCAAACTGCTCTCGGACAGCTACGACACCCGCGGTGGCGACGCCATGGACCGCATCATCACCGCCCTGACCCGCATCGTCCCGGCTGCCTGAGCGGGAGAGGAAGAGATATGACCAACCCGTACATCCCGTTGCTCATCATGGGTGGGCTCGCCCTGCTCCTCGGGGTCGGTGGGCTCGCGGCCAGCGCGGTCATCGGGCCGAAGCGCTACAACAAGGTCAAGGTGGATGCCTACGAATGCGGCATCCAGCCCTCACCGCACTCCGTCGGCGCCGGCCGGTTCCCGATCAAGTACTACATCGTGGCGATGACGTTCATCGTCTTCGATATCGAGGTGGTCTTCCTCTACCCGTGGGCCGTGAGCTTCACCGAGCTCGCCGGGTTCGGCCTGATCGCCATGTTTGGCTTCCTGTTCCTGATCACCGTGCCGTTCGTCTACGAATGGCGCCGTGGCGGCCTGGACTGGGACTGAGAGAGGAACGTAGATCATGGGACTCGAAGAGAAGCTGCCCTCGGGGTTCGTGCTGGGCAAGGTCGAGGATCTGGTCGGTTGGGTCCGGTCCTCCTCGATGTGGCCGGTCACGATGGGCCTGGCCTGCTGCGCCATCGAGATGATGGCCGCCGGCACCCCCCGGTTCGACCTCGCCCGGTTCGGCATGGAGGTGTTCCGCGCCTCGCCGCGCCAGGCGGACCTGATGATCGTGTCCGGCCGGGTCAGCCACAAGATGGCGCCGGTGCTGCGGACCGTCTACGACCAGATGGCCGACCCGAAGTGGGTCATCTCCATGGGTGTGTGCGCGTCCTCGGGCGGCATGTTCAACAACTACGCGATCGTCCAGGGCGTGGACCACGTCCTGCCCGTCGACGTGTACCTGCCCGGTTGCCCGCCCCGGCCCGAGATGCTGATCAACGCCATCCTCGAACTGCACAAGCAGGTCATCAAGGGTGGGCCGCTCGGTGAGCACCGGGCCGAGATCAACCGTGCCGTCGAGGCCGCGGCCCTCGACGCCGTCCCGACGCAGGAGATGAAGGGGCTGCTCGCATGAGCGGAACCACCGGACCGGGCTCCGAGCCCGTCATCGACCCGTCCACCGAGGCACAGGAGGCCGGCTCCCAGCAGCTCGTCCAACGGCCGCGGGGCGCCACGCCGCTGGACATCATCGACGTTCGCAAGGGCATGTTCGGCGTCGAGGGGTCCGGCGACACCTCGGGCTTCGGTGGGCTCGAGCGCACCATCGCGCTGCCGGGACCGACCGAGCGGCCCTACGGCGGCTACTTCGACGAGGTCGCGGACATCCTGGCCGAGGTCCTCGGCGAGGCGGGCGTGAACTACGACGACGCCGTCGAGAAGGTCGTCATCTTCCGCGACGAGATGACCCTGTACATCGCGCGCGAGCACCTGCAGATCGTTTCGCGGTCGTTGCGCGACGACCAGGACCTACGGTTCGAGCTGTGCCTCGGCGTCAACGGGGTGCACTACCCTGCGGACGCCGGCCGGGAGCTGCACGCCGTCTACCCGCTGTTCTCGGTGACCCACAACCGGACCATCCGGCTCGAGGTCGCCGTCCCGGACGCGGACCCGCACATCCCGAGCGTGGTGGACATCTACCCCGCCAACAACTGGCACGAGCGAGAGACCTGGGACTTCTTCGGCATCGTCTTCGACGGCCACCCGAGCCTGTCCCGGATCGAGATGCCGGACGACTGGCCCGGCCACCCGCAGCGCAAGGACTACCCGCTGGGTGGGATCCCGGTGGAATACAAGGGCGCGACAGTACCCGCGCCCGATGAGCGGAGGGCCTACAACTGATGGCTGCCACCTTCCCGTCAGCAACGCGCGGCGCCGGCCCGGCCGGGACCGAGGGCGTCCACGAGTTCACCGCAGGCGGCGGTGACTGGGACGAGATCAGTGCCGAGGCCGAACGCCTCGGTGACGAGCGGATCGTCATCAACATGGGTCCGCAGCACCCGTCCACGCACGGCGTGCTCCGCATCGTCCTGGAGATCGAGGGCGAGACCGTCACCGAGGCCCGGGCCGGTATCGGGTTCCTGCACACCGGCATCGAGAAGAACATGGAGTTCCGCACCTGGACCCAGGGCGTGACGTTCTGCACCCGCATGGACTACGTCGCCCCTCTGTTCCAGGAGGCGGGCTACTGCCTCGCCGTCGAGAAGCTCCTCGGCATCACCGACGACCTGCCCGAGCGGGCCACGCTGATCCGGGTCCTGATGATGGAGCTGAACCGGATCAGCTCGCACATCGTCGCGATCGGGACCGGTGGCAACGAGCTCGGCGCCACCACGATGATGACCATCGCCTTCCGTGAGCGTGAGGAGATCCTGCGGATCTTCGAGGCGATCACCGGCCTGCGGATGAACCACGCCTACATCCGCCCCGGCGGCGTGGCCCAGGACCTCGCGCCCGGCACCACCCAGATGATCCGGGACGCGATCCCGAAGATCCGGGACGGCATCGGCGAGCTCGAGAGGCTCACCCTCGCGAACCCGATCTTCATCGGCCGACAGAAGGGCGTCGGCATCCTGCCGCTCGCCGGCGCCATGGCGCTCGGAACCGCGGGGCCGATGCTGCGTTCGGCCGGCGTGCCGTTCGACCTGCGTCGTGCGCAGCCGTACTGCGGCTACGAGAACTACGACTTCGACATCATCACTGACACCGGCGCGGACGCCTACGCCCGCGTGGTGGTCCGGTTCAAGGAGATGCGCGAGTCGCTGAAGATCGTCCAGCAGGTGCTGGACCGCCTCGAGGCCCAGGACCGCAAGGGCAAGCAGCCGGTCATGGTCGCGGACAAGAAGATCGCGTGGCCCGCGCAGCTGTCGGTCGGCAGCGACGGTCAGGGCAACTCGCTGGAGCACATCCGCCAGATCATGGGCACCTCGATGGAGGCTCTGATCCACCACTTCAAGCTGGTCACCGAGGGCTTCCGGGTCCCGGCCGGGCAGGTCTACCAGCAGATCGAGCACCCCAAGGGGATCCTCGGCGTGCACCTGGTCTCCGACGGTGGCACCCGGCCCTACCGAGTGCACTTCCGGGACCCGTCGTTCAACAACCTGCAGTCGCTGTCGATCCTCTGTGAGGGCGGCACCATCGCCGACGTGGTGATCTCGGTCGCCTCGATCGACCCGGTCCTGGGAGGGGTGGACCGCTGATGGTCGCCGACAACCGTGGTTACGCGCCCGACGTCCGGGCCCGACTCACCGCCGACGCGGACCAGATCCTGGCCCGCTACCCCGAGGCGCGCTCGGCCCTGCTGCCGCTGCTGCACCTGGTGCAGTCCGAGGACGGCTACGTGAGCCCGGCCGGGATCGCGTTCTGCGCGGACGTGCTGGACCTCAGCCGCGCCTCGGTCTCCGCCGTCGCCACCTTCTACAGCCAGTACAAGCGGCGTCCGAACGGTGAGTACACCGTGGGGGTCTGCACCAACACGCTGTGCGCCGTGATGGGCGGGGACGCGATCTTCGACCGGCTCTCCGAGCGGTTGGGCATCGGCCACGACGAGACCACCGAGGACGGCCGGATCACCCTCGAGCGGGTCGAGTGCAACGCCGCGTGCGACTACGCACCCGTGATGGTCATCAACTGGGAGTTCTTCGACAACCAGACCCCCACCTCCGCGGTGGACGTCGTGGATGCCCTCCTCGAGGGCCGACCGGTGACGCCGACCCGTGGCGCGGACACCGTCGCCACGTTCCGGGAGGTCTCCCGGGTGCTCGCCGGGTTCGAGGACGGTCGTGCGGATGAGGGTGTCGGGGCCGGCCCGGCCACCCTGGTCGGCCTGGAGATGTCCCGTGCCAAGGGCTGGACCGCCCCCGCGGCCGAGTCCGGCGAGGCCGAGGACGCAGCCGGGCCGACCGTGGAACAGGCCGGCACCGAAGCGGTCGGCGAACCCGGCTCCAGCGCCGAGCGCGAGGAGACCACCCCCGCGGACGAATCCGCGGAACCGGTGACCAAGTCCGAAGAGAAGGGCTCGAGCGAATGACCACCCTGGCGCCGATCCTGAGCGACATCTGGGACGCACCCCGGTCCTGGACCTATGCGACGTACGCCGAGCACCAGGGCTACGACGCCTGGCGCAAGGCCATCCACACCGACCCGACCGAGCTCGTCAACGCCGTGAAGGACTCCGGTCTGCGCGGCCGTGGCGGTGCTGGGTTCCCCACCGGGCTCAAGTGGAGCTTCCTGCCCCCGCCGGACGGCGGCCCTCGCTACCTCGTCGTCAACGCCGACGAGTCCGAGCCGGGCACCTGCAAGGACATCCCGCTGATGCTGGCGAACCCGCACTCCCTCATCGAGGGCGTCGCGATCACCTCCTTCGCGATCGGCTCCAACCACGCGTTCATCTACCTGCGTGGCGAGGTCGTGCACGTCTACCGCCGCCTGCTCGCCGCCGTGCGCGAGGCGCGCGAGGCCGGCCTGCTCGGCACGAACATCCTCGGCACCGGCTACGACCTCGAGGTCACCGTGCACGCCGGCGCCGGCGCCTACATCTGCGGTGAGGAGACCGCCCTCCTGGACTCCCTCGAGGGCCGCCGCGGCCAGCCCCGCCTGAAGCCGCCGTTCCCCGCAGTCGCCGGTCTGTACGCCCGGCCGACCGTGGTGAACAACGTCGAGTCGATCGCGAGCGTGCCAACGATCGTGCGCAACGGCGTGGACTGGTTCACGTCGATGGGCACCGAGAAGTCGAAGGGTCACGGACTCTTCTCGCTCTCCGGGCACGTCGCCCGGCCGGGTCAGTACGAGGCCCCGCTCGGCATCACGTTCCGCGAACTCCTCGACATGGCCGGCGGTATCCGGGACGGCCACTCCCTGAAGTTCTGGACGCCGGGTGGCTCGTCCACCCCGATCCTGACCGCGGAGCACATGGACGTCGTCATGGACTACGAGTCCGTTGGCGCCGCCGGCTCGATGCTCGCCACCCGGGCCATCCAGGTCTTCGACGAGACCACCTCGGTGGTCCGGTGCGTGTCCCGCTGGACCGACTTCTACCAGCACGAATCCTGCGGCAAGTGCACCCCCTGCCGCGAGGGCACGTTCTGGCTGAAGCAGATCCTGCACCGCCTGGAGGCCGGCAAGGGCACCGAGTCCGACGTCGACCTGCTGCTGGACGTGGCCGGCAACATCGAGGGCCGCTCGTTCTGCGCCCTCGGGGACGCCGCCGCCACCCCGATCAAGAGCGCCATCAAGTACTTCCGCGAGGAGTTCGAGCAGGGCATCCACACGCCCGCCTGGGAACTCTTCCCCTACGAGGCCAACGCGGCCTTCTCCGGAGCGACTGCATGACCGCCACGACCAACGAATCGTCCTCGGCCGTGGCACCGGTCGAGGAGATCACGCTGACCATCGACGGCCTCGACGTCAGCGTGCCCAAGGGCACCCTGGTGATCCGCGCCGCCGAGACGATCGGGATCCAGATCCCGCGATTCTGCGACCACCCGTTGCTCAAGCCGGCCGGTGCGTGCCGCCAGTGCCTGGTGGACATCGCCACCCCCGACCGCGAGGGCAACCTGCGGGCGATGCCGAAGCCGCAGGCCTCCTGCACCATCGAGGCGACGCCCGGCATGGTGGTGAACACCCAGCACACCTCGCCGGTGGCGGAGAAGGCCCAGCGGGGCCAGATCGAGTTCCTGCTCGTCAACCACCCGCTCGACTGCCCGGTCTGCGACAAGGGCGGCGAGTGCCCGCTGCAGAACCAGGCCATGAGCAACGGATCCGCGACGTCCCGGTTCGTCGACATCAAGCGCACGTTCCCCAAGCCGATCAAGATCTCCACGCAGATCCTGCTGGACCGCGACCGGTGCATCCTGTGCCAGCGGTGCACCCGGTTCTCCGCGGAGATCGCCGGCGACCCGTTCATCGACCTGCAGGGTCGCGGCGGCGGCGCGCCCGGTGGCCACGGCCACGGACTGCCGGCCCAGCAGATCGGCCGGTTCGACGAGGCCATCCTCGAGTACACCCCGAGCGGCGAGCAGTCCCCTGGCGAGTCCGAGCGCACCGGCGATGTCGTCGGCCCGTACGGCCAAGCCGGCGTGCTGTCCAGCGTGGCCGGCAGCATCGGTGGAGCCCTGGAGGACACCTCGGGCCGCCCGTTCGCCTCGTACTTCTCTGGCAACACCGTGCAGATCTGCCCGGTCGGCGCCCTCACCTCGGCCGCGTACCGGTTCCGGTCCCGTCCGTTCGACCTGGTCTCGACGCCCTCGATCGCCGAGCACGACGCCTGCGGCTCCGCGATCCGCGTCGACCATCGCCGCGGCGTGGTGCTGCGCCGGCTGGCCGGCGACGACCCTGCGGTCAACGAGGAGTGGATCACCGACAAGGACCGGTTCGCGTTCGCCTGGCAGACGTCCCCGGACGTGCTCACCGCGCCCCTCGTGCGTGATGAGGAGACCGGAGAGCTCGTGCCGACCAGCTGGTCCGAGGCCATCGCCCTGGCCGCCGAAGGGCTCCGCAAGGCGCTCGACGGAGCCGGTGCGGCCGCGCTCCCCGGTGGCCGCCTGACCCTCGAGGACGCCTACGCCTGGTCGAAGTTCACCCGCCTGACGCTCGGCACCAACGACGTCGACTTCCGGGCCCGGGTGCACTCGGCGGAGGAGGCGGACTTCCTCGCCAGCCGCGTCGCCGGCGGGGGCATGGACGTGATCTTCGGCGACCTCGAGCGTGCACCCCGGGTGCTCCTCGTCGGGCTCGAGCCCGAGGAGGAGGCCGGCACGATCTTCCTGCGGCTGCGCAAGGGCATGCTCGCCGGCCGCGTGCGGGTGACCACCATCGCCCCGCTCGCGTCGCGCGGCTCGACCAAGCTGCGCGCCGACGTCGTCCGCACCGCACCGGGTGACGAGCCCGCCGTCCTGGACGCGCTCTCCGGCTCGACCGGTACGCCCGGTGACCTCACCGATCTCAAGGCCGCTCTCGCCGAGCCCGGCACCGTCGTGCTCGCGGGCGAACGGCTCGCGGGAGTGCCCGGGGCGCTGTCCGCGCTGGACCGGCTGCTGACCGCGACCGGCGCCCGATTCGCCTGGGTGCCGCGCCGCGCCGGCGACCGCGGCGCCGTCGAGGTCGGTCTGCTTCCGGGCCTGCTGCCCGGGGGACGCCCGACGGCGCAGGCGCAGGCCCGCGTCGACGTCGCCGGAGTCTGGGGCGTGGGCGAACTGCCCACTGCACCGGGCCGTGACCTGACCGGGATCCTGGACGCCACCACGAGCGGAGAGATCGACGCCCTCGTCGTGGGCGGCATCGACCTCGCGGACCTGCCCTCCCCGGCCGACGCCGAGGTGGCGCTCGCCGCGGCCGGCTTCGTGGTCCAGCTGGAGGTCCGCCGGTCCGCGGTCACGCAGCACGCAGACGTGGTGCTGCCGATCGCGTCCTCCACGCACAAGTCCGGCACCTTCCTGAACTGGGAGGGCCGCCCGCGCCCGTTCGGCCAGGTGTTCACCACCAGCGCGCTCACCGACTCACGGGTGCTCGGCATGCTCGCCGACGCTCTGGGAATCGACCTGGGCACCCGCACCCTCGAGGAGATCCACCGCGAGCTCGCCGAGTTCGACGGCTGGGAGGGTCCGCGCACCGGCGCCCCGTCGGTCCCCGCGGCGCCGGCTCCGGCGCTCGAGGCCGGCCAGGCGCGGCTCGCGACCTGGCGACTCATGCTCGACTCGGGCCGCGGCCAGGACGGCGAGCCCCACCTTGCCGGGACCGCGTACCGTCCGGTGGCGCTGCTCTCGCCGGCCACGGCCACCGCGCTCGGCATCGCCGAGGGCGGCCAGGTGCGCGTCAGCGGACCCGAGGGTGACATCGTCCTGCCGGTCCTGCCGACGCCGATGGGCGACGACGTGGTCTGGTTGCCGCAGCACTCCCCGGGATCGTCCGTGTACCGGACGCTCGGGGTCACGGCCGGCGCCGCGGTGCGCCTGGCCGCCGTCGACGCGGAGGTCGCCCGATGAACACCAATCTCGCTCCCATCCTGGCTCGGAGCACCGGCGCCGCGGACTTCAGCAACGACACGATCTGGGTGTCGGTCATCAAGGCCGTCGCGATCCTGGTGTTCCTGCTGCTGTCGGTGCTGTTCGCGCTCTGGTTCGAGCGCCGCATCATCGCCCGGTTCCAGCAGCGGCTCGGCCCGAACGTGCGCGGCCCGTTCGGGCTGGTGCAGTCCATCCCGGACGCCCTGAAGCTGATCCTCAAGGAGGACATCACCGTCAAGGCCGCGGACAAGGTGATCTACCTGATCGCCCCGGTCATCTCGGTGTTCTGCGCCTTCATGATCTATGCGGTCATCCCGTTCGGCCCGGAGGTGACGATCCCGTTCACGGACTTCGTCACCCCGCTGCAGCTGACTGATCTGCCCGTCTCGATCCTGTACATCCTCGGGATCACCGGGCTCGGCGTGTACGGCATCGTGCTCGGTGGCTGGTCCTCGGGCTCGACCTACCCGCTGCTCGGCGCGGTGCGCTCCACGGCACAGATCATCTCCTACGAGCTCGGGATGAGCCTGGCCCTGGTCAGCGTGCTGCTGGTGGCCGGCTCGATGTCCACGTCCGAGATCGTGAACTCCCAGGAGAACCTGTGGTGGGCGTTCGCGCTGCTGCCGGCGTTCGTGGTCTACCTGATCTCCGCGTTCGGCGAGGTGAACCGGCTGCCGTTCGACCTCCCGGAGGCCGAGGGCGAGCTCGTCGCCGGGTACCAGACCGAATACTCCTCGATGAAGTTCGCCTGGTTCTACCTGGCCGAGTACATCAACATGCTGAACGTGGCCGCCGTCGCGACGACCGTCTTCATGGGCGGCTGGCGGGCACCGTGGCCGCTCGTGACGCTGTTCGGGGAGGGCGTCGACCAGGGCTGGTGGGGCTTCCTCTGGTTCATCCTGAAGATCTGGTTGTTCATGTTCCTGTTCGTCTGGGTGCGCGCCACGCTGCTGCGCTTCCGGTACGACCAGTTCATGGCGTTCGGCTGGAAGGTGCTGATCCCGGTCGCGCTGGTCTGGCTCGGCCTGGTCGCAGCCTTCCAGGGCGTGCGTCACTTCACCTCCTTCGATCCCACCGCTATCGACGTCGGCGGGCTGTCCCTGCGCACCGTGCTGTTCGGCATAGCCGGGATACTCATCATCGTCACGATCGTCATGTACCTGATCCCGGACCGGGAGTCCAAGCCCGTCCCGGACGGCAAGGCGGCCAAGGGCACGACGGGCTCCGATGCCACGACCGACGAGCCGTTCGACGCGTTCGCCGGTGGCTTCCCGGTGCCGCCGCTGCCGGGTCAGAAGCTGCCACCGTCCAAGCGCCGCGCCCGGGTGACCACCCCGGCCGCGCCCGCCGAGGACGAGACCACCGACGAGGAGAAGACCGATGGCTGAGCAGGGCAAGGGCAAGAAGCCCGCGCCGGGCAAGGGCCGTGGCCAGGATCGGCCGGCCCAGCCGAAGCGACCCGCCGCGGGCCGCACGCCCGCGCGGGCGACCGGGACCGGTGCCGGCAGGACGCCGACGAAGGCCACCCGGCCGCGCGCCGAGAAGTTCGACGTGGACTCCGATGTCGAGAAGAGCGGCCTCGCACAGTTCTTCGCCCCGGTGGCGGGTTTCGGCGTGACGATGTCCACGCTGTTCCGCCCGGTGGTGACCGAGCAGTACCCGTTCGAGAAGAAGCCGACCGCGCCGCGCTACCACGGGCGTCACCAGCTCAACCGGCACCCGGACGGGCTGGAGAAGTGCATCGGCTGTGAGCTGTGCGCGTGGGCGTGCCCCGCGGACGCCATCTACGTCGAGGCCGGCAACAACACCCCGGAGGCGCAGTACTCGCCGGGGGAGCGGTACGGCAAGGTGTACCAGATCAACTACCTCCGCTGTATCTTCTGCGGGCTCTGCATCGAGGCCTGCCCCACCCGGGCGCTGACGATGACGAACGACTTCGAGCTCGCCGGTACCACGCGGGAGAAGATGATCTTCGAGAAGGACACCCTGCTGGCCCCGATCCGGTCGGGGATGCTGGCCGCGCCGCACCCGATGGTCTCCGGACTGAGCGACGGCGACTACTACCGAGGTGACGTGACCGGACCCACCACGGCGCAGGTGGCCTGGGTCGAGGAGCGTCGTCCCGACGACGAGAGCCTCTCCTCGGCCGCAGCCGCGGCGACGCGAGGCACCGGGGGAGACGAGAAATGAGCCCGCTGGAGATCTCCACCGGTGAGGCCGTGTTGTTCTGGGTGCTGGCACCGCTGATGGTGGCCGGGGCGCTGAGCCTGCTGTTCGCCAAGCGTCCGGTGCATATCGCGGTGAGCATGGCCGGGGTGATGATCGCCCTCGCGATCATGTACATCATGCTGGAGGCGCCGTTCCTCGGCGTCGCCCAGATCGTCGTCTACACGGGCGCGGTCATGATGCTGTTCCTGTTCGTGATCATGCTCGCCGGCGTCGACACCTCCGAGTCGCTGGTCGAGACGATCAAGGGACAGCGCTGGATCGCGGTCGTGGGACTGCTGGGCTTGTTGGTACTCATCATCGCCGTCATCACCCGGGCCACGCTGCCGCCTGCCGTCGGCCTGGCGGAGGCGAACGCGGACACGAACCCGGTGGGCGTCGCCCGCCTTATCTTCGGTGACTACATCTTCGCGTTCGAGCTCACCGCGGCACTGCTGATCACCGCCGCGCTCGGCGCCCTGGTACTCAGCCACCGCCGCAGGCTCACGCCGAAGATCGGTCAGAAGGAGCTCGCCGAGGCGAAGCTGGCCGCCTACGGCAAGGGCGGTTCGGCCGAGGGTGTCACCCCGCCGGCCGGCCCCGGCGTGTACGCCCGCCACAACAGCGCCGACATGCCCGCCCTCGACGCCGCCGGGGTCCCGATCGACAGCTCGGTGGTCACCGTGCTGCGGGTCCGCGGGCAGGAGGCCGAGGCGGCCGATCTCGACTCCGACCGGGTCGCCCGGATCGCCACCGGTGAGCCGATGGTGCCCGAGATCGCGCCCGCGTCCGAGACCACGAAGGAGAACGAGGAATGAGCCTGGTCAACTACCTGGTGCTCTCGGGGATCCTGTTCTCGATCGGGTCGATCGCGGTGCTGACGCGTCGCAACGCGATCGTCGCATTCATGGGTGTCGAGCTCATGCTGAACGCCGCGAACCTCACGCTGGTCACCTTCGGGCGGCTGCACGGCGACCTGCACGGCCAGGTGATCGCCTTCTTCGTGATGGTGGTCGCGGCCGCCGAGGTGGTCATCGGGCTCGCCATCATCGTGTCCATCTTCCGAACCCGCGGGTCTGCGTCGATCGATGACGCCAACCTGCTGAAGAGCTGAGGGGCCCCCACGTGGACACCTTGAACCTGGCATGGCTGCTCATTGCCATTCCGCTGGTGAGCTCCGCAGTCCTGCTCCTGCTCGGCCGCGCCTCCGACTCCTGGGGGCACTGGCTGGGGGTGCTCGCCTCCGCCGCCTCCGCCGTCCTCGCGATCGTGATCCTGGTACAGCTGCTCGGACTCGGCGCCGACGACCGGGTCGCAGAAGTGCACCTCTTCGACTGGATCACGGCCGGGGACCTGACCGTCTCCGCGGGTCTGCTCGTCGACCCGCTCTCGGTGACGTTCGCCCTCCTGATCACGTTCGTGGGCACCCTGATCCACATCTATGCGGTCGCCTACATGTCCCATGACTCCGACCGGCGCCGGTTCTTCGCCTACCTGAACCTGTTCATCGCGGCCATGCTGGTGCTGGTCCTCGCGGACTCCTACGCGCTGCTCTTCCTCGGCTGGGAGGGCGTGGGTCTCGCGTCCTACCTGCTCATCGGGTTCTGGAACCAGAACACCGAGTACGCGGTCGCGGCGAAGAAGGCGTTCGTCATGAACCGCGTCGGTGACATGGGGATGTTGGTCGCGATGATGGCGATGTTCGCCACCTTCGGCGCGGTCGACTTCGCGACCGTCTTCGGTGCCGCGAGCGGCGCCGGCCAGGGTGCGATGACGCTGATCGGCCTGATGCTGGTCCTCGCCGCCTGCGGTAAGTCCGCGCAGTTCCCGCTGCAGGCCTGGCTCGGCGACGCGATGGCGGGCCCGACCCCGGTCTCCGCGCTCATCCACGCCGCCACCATGGTCACCGCGGGTGTCTACCTGATCGTCCGCTCCGGCCCGATCTTCGAGCAGACCCCGACGGCGCAGCTCGTCGCGGCCATCATCGGTGCGATCACCCTGTTGTTCGGTGCGATCGTCGGTTGCGCGAAGGACGACATCAAGAAGGTCCTGGCGGCGTCCACGATGTCCCAGATCGGCTACATGATGCTCGCCGCGGGTCTGGGCCCGATCGGCTACGCGTTCGCGATCTTCCACCTCATCACGCACGGCTTCTTCAAGGCCGGCATGTTCCTCGGCGCCGGCTCGGTGATGCACGGCATGGGCGACGAGGTGAACATGCGCGGCTTCGGGAACCTCAGCAAGTACATGAAGGTCACCTGGATCACGTTCATGGCGGGCTGGCTCGCGATCATCGGGATCCCGCCGTTCTCCGGGTTCTGGAGCAAGGACAAGATCATCGAGTCCGCGTTCGTGGGGGAGGGCTGGCAGCCCTGGGTGTTCGGCACGGTCGCCCTCGTCGGCGCCGGGATCACCGCCTTCTACATGTCCCGCCTGTTCTTCATGACGTTCCACGGCAAGGCCCGCTGGAACGACGGCAAGAACGACCTGCCCGGCCCCGAGCGGCACCCGCACGAGTCCCCGGCGCTGATGACCGTGCCGATGATCGTGCTCGCCGTCGGAGCGATCGCCCTCGGTGGGGTGCTCTCCATCGGGGACACGTTCGTGTCCTGGCTCGAGCCGGTGACCGGACACGTCGAGCACCACGAGCCGGTGCTGCCGGTGCCCGTGATCATGGTGAGCACGATCGTCCTTGTCCTCATCGGGGCCTTCCTCGCCTGGCGCCAGTACGCGGCTTCCGCGGTCCCGGTGACGCCCCCGACCGGGACGGTGCTCACCCGCGCCGCCCGCGTGGACCTCTACCAGGACGCGGTCAACGAGGGCGTGTTCATGCGCCCCGGCCAGCACCTGACCCGCACCCTGGTCTACGCCGACACCGCCGTCGTCGACGGCGCGGTCAACGGACTCGGGTCCGGAACCCTTGGCTGGGGAGAAAGACTGCGTCGGCTGCAGAACGGCTTCGTCCGTAGTTATGCCGCGGTGATGCTGATCGGTGTCATCGGTGCCCTTGTCGTCGTCCTCGCCTCGCGAGTCTGAGTCGGAGAGAAACTGATGCCTACTCAATTCGCGGACCTGCCCTGGCTGACCATCCTGATCGTGGCGCCGACCGTCGTGGCTGCTCTGATCTGGCTGGTCAAGCCGCTGCGCCGGGCCGCCCGCCCGATCGGGCTCGTCACGAGCGCCGCGGTCCTGATCGGCGTTGCCCTGATGGCGAGCGCGTTCGAAGTCTCCGACGCCGCTACGGTCCAGTTCACGCAGACCCACGACTGGATCGCGCCGCTCGGCGCGAGCTACGCCGTCGGGGTCGACGGGATGGGGCTGACCCTGGTCGCCCTCGCCGCGCTGCTGGTGCCCGTCGTGCTGATCGCCGGCTGGAACGAGGTGAGGCTGCCCAGCGGCATCGCCGCGGACCGCGCCGACAACGCGCTCGCCTACCGGCAGGCAGGGTTCGTCGCGCTGATCCTCGTGCTCGAGTCGCTGATGATCGCGGTCTTCGCCGCCCGGGACCTGTTCCTGTTCTATGTGATCTTCGAGGCGATGCTGATCCCGGTGTACTTCCTCATCGGGGTCTACGGCGGGCCGAACCGCCGTGCCGCGGCGCTGAAGTTCCTGCTGTACTCCCTCGCGGGTGGGCTCGTGATGCTGGCCGGCGTCATCGCCGTCTACTTCCAGACCGACGGCGGACCCGGCACCTACCTGCTCGCGAACCTCACCGACATCGCCGCGGACAACCCCACGCTGCAGATGTGGCTGTTCCTGTCCTTCTTCATCGCGTTCGCGGTGAAGGCCCCGATGTTCCCGGTGCACACCTGGCTGCCGGATGCGGCCGCCCAGGCCACACCCGGAACGTCCACCCTGCTCGTCGGGGTGCTGGACAAGGTCGGCACGTTCGGCATGATCGTGATCTGCCTGCCGCTGTTCCCCGGAGCGGCCGCCGCGGCCGCGCCGGTGATCATCGTGCTGGCGATCATCTCGATCGTCTACGGCGGGCTCGTCGCGATCGGCCAGAACGACCTGATGCGGATGATCGCGTTCTCCTCGGTGTCCCACTTCGGGTTCATCGTGATGGGCGTGTTCGTCGGAACGCAGACGGCGCTGGTCGGCGCGATGCTCTACATGGTCGCCCACGGGGTCACGATCGCCGCCCTGTTCCTGATCTCGGGGTTCCTCACCCAGCGCGGTGCCAGCCAGGACATGCGGACGTACTCGGGGATGCAGCGTGTCACCCGGGTGCTCGCGGGCACCTGGCTCTTCGCCGGGCTCGCCTCGCTCGCCCTGCCGGGCCTGAGCGGCTTCGTGCCGGAGTACCTGGTACTCCTCGGCAGCTTCGAGGCGCACTGGGCGTACGGCGTGTTCGCCGTGATCGGCGTGGTGCTCTCCGCCCTGTACATCCTGCTCGCCTATCAGCGGGTGTTCACCGGCCCGGTGCCCGAGGCGGGGGCACCGGTCGAGCTGGCCGGAGCGGCCCTCGACGTCCCGGACCGTGCAGGTCTGAAGGACCTGACCGGGCGGGAGAGGTGGGCCGTGGTCCCACTTGCCCTCGTCATCCTCTTCCTCGGTCTCTACCCGGCCCCCGTGCTGGAACTCCTCTCCGGAGTCGCTGACCAGTTCGCCGCGATCCTTGGGAGCGCCTCATGAACCAGTTCGTCCCGCCCGAGATCGACTGGGCCGCCCTGAGCCCGGTCCTGATCGTGCTCGGTATCGCCGTGATCGGGGTGCTCGTCGAGGCGTTCGTCCCGGTTCGGGTCCGGCGGGCGACGCAGGTCGTGCTCGCCGTGGTGGGTGTCGGTGCCGCTCTGGTGGCCGTCGCATGGCGCTGGGTGGTCGTCCAGGCGGATGGCCCGACGGCGTTGGTCGCCGGTGCGCTCCGGGAGGACGCCCCGGCGCTGCTCGCCCAGGCGATCCTGCTCGTGTGCGCGTTCGTGGGACTGCTCGTGATCGCGGACCGGTCCTCGGGCGAGGACGCGTTCGCGCCCGCGGCAGCCGCGATCCCCGGTTCCGCCTACGAGGCGGAGGCCCGCAGGGCCGGCCTGGTGCAGACCGAGGTCTTCCCGCTGACCATGTTCGCCATCGGCGGGATGCTCGTCTTCCCGGCCGCCGCGGACCTGCTCACCCTGTTCATCGCGCTCGAGGTGCTCTCCCTCCCGTTGTACCTGCTCGCCGGACTGGCCCGCCGCCGTCGGCTCCTCTCGCAGGAGGCGTCGCTGAAGTACTTCCTGCTCGGCGCGTTCTCCTCCGCGTTCTTCCTGATGGGCCTGGCCCTGCTGTACGGCTACTCCGGTTCGGTGCGGTTCGACGCGGTCGCCACCGCGGTTCCGGCCACCTCCGGCATGGACGGCATGCTGCTCGCGGGTGTGCTGCTGGTGATCGTGGGGCTGTTGTTCAAGGTCGGCGCCGTGCCGTTCCACTCCTGGGTGCCGGACGTCTACCAGGGCGCTCCCACCCCGGTCACGGGCTTCATGGCCGCCTGCACGAAGATCGCCGCGTTCGCGGCGCTGCTGCGGTTCTTCTACGTCGTGGCCCCGGGGCTGCAGTGGGACCTCACCGTGGTGCTCTGGATCATCGCGATCCTCACCATGATCGTCGGCACCGTGCTCGCCGTGGTGCAGACGGACATGAAGCGGATGCTCGCGTACTCCTCGGTGGCGCACGCCGGGTTCGTGCTGCTCGGCGTCATCGCACTGGTGCCCAGCGGGATCTCATCGGTCCTGTTCTACCTGCTCGCCTACGGCCTGGCCACGGTCGGCGCGTTCGGCCTGCTCACGCTGGTCCGGGAGCGGGACGCGGACGGCAACGTCACCGGTGAGGCCCTGCACCTTTCCCAGTGGGCCGGCCTCGGCAGGCGTCACCCGGTGCTCGCGGTGTGCTTCACGCTGTTCCTCATCTCGTTCGCCGGGATCCCGCTCACTGGCGGCTTCATCGGGAAGTTCGCGGTCTTCGGCGCGGCCATCGAGGGTGGCGCATGGCCGCTCGTGGTGATCGCCGTGCTCGCGAGCGCGGCCGCAGCGTTCTTCTACGTGCGGGTCATCGTGCTGATGTTCTTCACCGAGCCCACCGGCACCGACGCCGACCCCGGCACCACCGTGGTCCGCACCGAGGGCCTGACCGCCGTGGCCGTCGTGGTGTGCGCGGTCGGCACCGTCATCCTGGGTGTGGTGCCCGGCCCGATTCTCGACCTTGCGGCGAATGCCACTAAGTTCATGCTGTGACCTCTTCGATGCTCCCGCTCGGTGACCCCGAGCTGGAGACCCAGATCGCAGGCGAGCTCGAGGAGATCGAGCGTCGGCTGGTGGCGGCCGCACGCACCGCGGACGCGTTGGTCTCCGCGCCCGCGAACCATCTGTTGGCCGCCGGTGGCAAGCGGCTGCGACCGGTCCTGGTGCTGCTCACCTCGCAGTTCGGGTCCGGCGTGGACGACGCGGTCCGGCAGGCCGCCGTCGCCACCGAGCTGACGCACCTGGCCACGCTCTACCACGACGACGTGATGGACTCCGCCCCGCTGCGCCGCGGCGCACCCAGCGCCCACGAGGTGTGGGGCAACTCGGTCGCGATCCTCACCGGGGACCTGTTGTTCGCGCGAGCCTCGCAGCTCGTCTCCGAGCTCGGTCCCGTGGCCGTTCGGATCCAGGCGGACGCCTTCGAACGGCTGGTCCTCGGTCAGCTGCACGAGACCCTCGGCCCGGCGCCGGACGAGGACCCGGTGGCGCACTACATCGGGGTGCTCGGGGACAAGACGGGATCGCTGATCGCGGCCGCCGCGCACTACGGGACGCTCTTCGCCGGGGCAGGCGATGACGTCCGCGCGGCCACGGTCGCCTACGCCGAGAAGGTCGGTGTCGCCTTCCAGCTCGCGGACGACGTCATCGACCTGGCGTCCGACGCCGAGACCACCGGCAAGGCACCGGGCACGGACCTGCGCGAGGGCGTGCCCACGATGCCGGTGCTGCTGCTGCGGGCCCGGGCTGCGGCCGGCACGCTCGACCCGGAGGGAACGCGGCTGCTCGCCGACCTCGACGGCGACCTCGGGTCCGACGACGTCCTCGCCGACGTGCTGGCTCGCCTGCGGGCCCATGACGTGGTCACCGAGGCGCGGGCGCTCGCCCGGACCTGGTCGGCCGACGCCGTCGCCGAGCTCGACCCGCTGCCCGAGTCCACGGCCCGGTCCGCACTCCAGGCGTTCGCCGGCCTCCTGGTCGACCGGCTCTCCTGATCCGGACGCAACCGCGCCCCACCCCATCCGGCCCGTCCCGCGCCGTCGACCTGGTACTCGCCGCGTCGAGATCGCCGCTGCCGGGGTCCGATGTCGGCACCTGGGGTACTAGGCGGGCGGGGGCGCGGTGGGCGCGAGGTGGTGG
>NZ_CACRYJ010000040.1 GCF_902703175.1 Occultella aeris
ACCCCCACCCTTCTAACCGCGTCAGCAGGAGACACCGATCGGCCGCAACTCGCCAGCGTCGACCTCGGGTCAGCGGCCACTCACCAGGGCCGCCCTCGGTCAGCGGCTAGTCGCCAGCGTCGTCCTCGGTCAGCGCCTCCCAGGCAGCGAACGCGAGCAGTCCGGGCACCTGGGCGATTCCGAGGACGCCGTTCTCCTTGAACGCCTCGTCCGTCATGTCCGTGAGGATCTCGTTGTAGCGGGTGCCCTGGATGCCGTCATAGATCAGGCCGCCGGCCACGCTCCCGATGCCCCAGGCCGCCCCCACCCCACCGGACACCGCCGAGCCGATCCATGGCGCCGCCGCGGTGATACCGAGAGAGGTGCCGTTCTGGACGATCGCGGTCGCGTCGCCCTCCTCGATGCCGGTCACCAGTCCGTGGGCGTCGAGGAAGGTGCCGAGGCCGGACAGTCCGGCCAGCCCCACGCGCTCTGCGTTGGTGACACCGGCATCGATGAAATCCCGGGCGATCTCGGCCGTGGCCAGGTTGTGCGCCATGTCCCCGAAGACGCGCAGCGTGCGTGCCTGCAACGCCAGCTCCGGCAGGCTCATCGCGAACGAGCGCAACCGTTCGAGGTTCGTTCGTAGGTCGCCGAATCGGCTCGGGGCCTGCCCTTCCGCGCCGCCGGCAGCCGCGCCGGCCGCGGTCCCTCCCGCAGCACGCGCACCGACACCCGCGTGCCTCGATCCGGCCGCGTCCGCACCGCTCGCCCGGAGCTGGTCCTCCGCCTGCTCGACGAGCTCGAGACCGGCGTCGATCAACGCGCGGGACACCCGCATGAGTGCGGGCGCCCCCTCCTGTTCCCAGGCGGTGCGCGCGGCCAGGGCGTCCGGGCCGTTCCAGATCATCGTGTGGCACAGACCGACCGTGATGCGCACGCCGATCGTGCGGAGCTGCTCCGCGCCGGCGGCGTAGGCCTTCGCCGTCGCGATCAGGGCATCGACGTCGCCGCCATGGGTCACGCTGCTCATCGGGTCCTCCCAGAACTGTCAGAGTGTCGGCGCGCGAATCCCAGGTCGACGCCGCCCGGGTAGCGCGACGCCCAAGAGGAGCGGTCACCGCTACCGGACCTCCATCGTCATCGCGCCGGGGACCCCGCGGCCAGCCCGACCGGGGTGGAACATTCCGGCGCATCACGACTGCCATCGCCCGCGACACCGGGCGACATCCGTGCGGTCTGGGAGAGGAGGCCCGCGTCAGGCGCTCGGTGCGTGTGAGGCGAACGCGAGGATGTCCGGTGCTGCCGCAGCGAGCGAGGGATAGTGCCTCTCGGCACCAGGAACCACCTCGCTGCAGTTCACGCACCAGACCGTCATGCCAGCGGCGACACCCGCGGTAGCGCCCGACGGCGAGTCCTCGACCACGAGGCAGTCGCGGGGTTCGACGCCGAGGCGCTCCGCAGCAAAGAGGTACGGATCCGGTGCCGGCTTGCCGTGACGCGTCGCGGCGTTGTCGACGATAACGGCCGGCACAGGTAGCCCGAGCCGTTCGAAGCGGCGCACCACCCGTCGTTCCGCGTTCGAGGTCACGAGCGCCCAGGTCCGACCTGCGAGTGCGTCGAGCAAGGCGGCGGCACCGTCGATCTGACGCACGTCGCCGTGCGAGGCGTCCTCGTCCTCCAGTTCATCGAACCTCGCCGCAGCAGACCGTGCGTCTGACCCCGGCAGCAGCTCGGCGGCGGTCTCCACCGGCCGGGTTCGCTGCGCCACCGCATACACGGTGTCCGGATCGAGCCCGACCTCGCATGCCCATTGCGCCCAGATCCGCCGTTGGCCAGCAAGGGCGTCGACGAGGGTGCCGTCGACGTCGAAGAGCACTGCGCGCGCGACCGTCATGCGCCCAGCCTGGCATCCAGACGACGCGGGGCAACCATCGCGCACCCGCCCGCCGCGTAACCGCAGCAGCATCCACCGGGTATGGGGCTACGGCAACCACAGCGCCTGCCTCCGGCGGTACCCCTACAGTGCGGGTATGGGGACCCCAGCCGATCTGCTGAGATCAGCACGCCACGGACTGATCAGACTGCTCGGGGGCGTCCCGGCGCCCCCGACCGCCGGGCCCGACAGCGCGAGCGGCCCGCAGAGCGAGGCCGCCCCCGCCCCGGAACCCGGGCCGGGCACCGCCGAGGCCGAGGTCGAACCCGTGGTCGGCCTCGTCCTCGGTGGCGGTGGCGCCCGGTCGTCGTTCGAGATCGGGGCGCTGTCCTACCTCTACGAGGTGGAAGGGATCACGCCGTCGGTCATCACGGGCACGTCCGCCGGATCGGTCCTGGCGGGCATCCTGTCCCAGCACGGCGACCTGGCCGGGCAGCGGCGCACGGTCGCCGAACTACGCCGGATCTGGCTCGGCATGACCACCAGCTCTGACATGTTCGCGGAGCTGCCATGGTTCACAGCGCTTCGCGAGGACATGCCCACCTGGCGCAGACTCGCCGCGATCCAGGTCCGGGCGACCAACCGGGTCTCGCTCGTCGAGAGCCTCGGCACGGTCCTCGCCGGCCCACGGCGCGCGGTGGACCGGCTCGCTGAGCGCGCGCGAGCGGTGGCAGCAGAGAACCGGGCCGGCGCGGCCCGGGCAACGGCCGCGGGGAGCGGGACGACCGCCGGGCGGAGCCCAACCCCGAGCGGGGCTCGCCCGCCGGCCGACGCGGACCGAGCCCTCGACAGGGATCCCGCGGCCTCCGCCACCCAGGCAGCATCCGATCGCGTTCCCCCGGAGCACGACCCGACCTCCGCCGGGTCCAGCCCGCTCGAACTCCTCTCCGCGCTCTGGGATGTCGGCCGCACCGGGCCGGACGTGAACGTCGTCCTTCGGGGCGCGGCGCGGGAGCGGTCGGCGTTCGTGGTGGGCCCGATCATCGACCAGTTGCTGGACCCAGCGGTGTTCGACACGGCGCTGCCGGCGACCTCCGGCGTCGAGCTGCGCCTCGCCACCGTGCACCTGGAGTCCGGCGAGCTGCGCTACGTCGACGGCGCCGGACGCCTTCGCGATGCCACCGACCGGCTCCTCGACGAGCACCCGGTCGCGCTCGATCAGGCGATCCTCGCCTCCTGTGCCATCCCCGCCGGACTGCCCCCGGTCCGGCTGAACGACGGCACCTACGTGGATGGCGGTGTTCGCGAGAACGTGCCGGTCGACATCGCCTACGCCAGCCTCGGTGTGGACCGGTGCTACGTCGTGACCGCAAACCCCGTCGGGCTCCCCGTGGCCGACGACTTCAACGGACAGGCACTGCTCGAGATCGTGATGCGCGCAGCCGCCGAGATCATGCCTGACGAGATCCAGGCAAACGAGGTCGAGCGGGCACACGCCCTCGGCGCCACGGTGATCGACCCCGAACTGGACATCCACGACATCATCACCATCGAGCCGGGCCTGATCGCGATCGCGATGGACTACGGCTACCTGCGGGCAGCGGACGTGTGCGCGAACGCCACGGAGCGCGAGCACGCCCGGACCCGGGACCTCATCAACCTCCGCCGCCTGATCTGGAGCGTGGAGGACGACATGGTCGCCGGGACCGGGCCGGCCACGGCCCTGGGTGCGCCGACCGCGAGCCTCGGCGCCGCCGTCGACCCGGGTTCCGGCGAGCCCCAGCTAGAACCGGCGCTCGCGGAGCTGAAGCATCGTCTCCACGACCTGGTCGGGGAGTTCCCACCGGAGCGGCTGCCACCCGGTGCCCTCGACTGGTGGCGCACGTGGGAGAAGCACGCCACCCCGATCACCGCCACGCCCGACTGGCTCGACACGGACCCGGCATCCTCTCCTACCCTTGAGTCATGACCGGTGCACCGGACCTGACCACGAGTCTGCGGCATCGGCTCATCCGCCTGCTCGGGGGCGAACCCGTGCCCGGCGGGCCGGCCGCCGTCCCCCGTCCCGAAGCCGGTCCCGCCGAGCCCGCCGAACCGGCGCCGCAGCCCGAGGAGGTCCTCGGTCTCGTCGTCTCCGGCGGCGGCGCGCGCTCGAGCTTCCAGATCGGCGCACTGACCTACCTCTACGAGCAGGACGGGTTCGCCCCGCAGGTCATGACCGGCACGTCGGCCGGGTCCATCCTCACGGCCGTGATCGCGCAGTACCCCGACCAGGCCGGGCAGCGGGAGGCGGTCGCGGATCTGCGCCGGCTCTGGCTCGGGATGCGCAGCAGCTCGGACCTGTTCGAGGAGCTGCCCTGGTTCACCAAGCTCCGCGAGCACATGCCGACGTGGCGCAAGGTGATGGCGCTGCGGCACCGGCCAAGCAACCGCACCGCCCTGACCACCAATCTCGCGTCCGTGCTGCAGGGCCGGATCAAAGCCGTCGAGCGACTGACCGCACGGCAGTCCGAACACCACGAGGAGGCGACGAGGCACGCACCGGCCGAAGCCTCGCTGGTGACCGTCGACCATGACCAGACACCACCCGAGCACATGCCTCTGTGGTCCTCGGGCAACGTCCTGGACACGCTCGCCACGATCTGGGAGGCCGGCCGCACCAGCACCGACGTGCAGACGATCCTGACCGGGGCCCAGACCGAGCGCGCCGCCTTCCGCCCGGGTCCGCTGGTCGACCGGGTCTCCGACCCACAACTGTTCGACGCCACCCTGTTGGCCGCCTCCGGGGTCCGGTTCCGAGCCGCGGTGGTGGCGCTCGAGTCCGGCGAGCTGCGCTACGTCGACGAGCTCGGACGCCTGCGCGACCGCACCGACGCCCTACTGCCCGAGGAGGACCCGGTCGACCTCATCGAGGCGATCCGGGCCTCGTGCGCGATCCCGGCCGTCTTCGCGCCGGTCCGGCTCAACGACCAGCACTACGTCGACGGCGGAGCCCGGGAGTCCTTGCCCGTCGAGATCGCGGTGTCCGCGTTGGGCGTGACCCGCTGTTTCGCGGTGGTCGCCTCCCCGGCCGGGCTGCCGTGGGACGGTGGTTACGCGGACAAGGACATGCTGGAGATCGTGATGCGCAGCGGCTTCGGCATCATGACCGACGAGATCCAGCTCGACGAGATCCGACGCGCCGAGTCCGCCGGGGCCATGGTCATCCAGCCAGAGCTGGACATCCACGACCTGCTCACCGTGGAGCCCGGCCTGGTCTCGATCGCGATGGACTACGGGTACCTGCGCGCCCGCGACGTCTACTCGGACGCGTCCGCCGACGTGCACGAGCACACCCGCAACGTGATCAACCTGCGCCGCCTCATCTGGACCACCGAGGACGAGATGTTCAACCCGGCCCGCGATCCGGCCCTGGTCCGGCCGCCGATGTCCGAACTGGTCGAACTCAAGTTCCGGCTGCGCGAGCTCCTCGAGGAGCACCCGGCCACGCTCCCGCCGGGTGCCGCATCCTGGTGGCGCACCTGGGAACGACACGGCTACCCGATCGGTGAGGAGCCGGACTGGGTCTGACGGAGCCAGGCTCAGGAGCCGCCGAAGTCAGAAGTCGCCGAAGCCGCCGAAGTCCTCGAAGCCACCACCGAAATCACCCAGACCACCAGCGTCACCACCGCCGGCGTCGGCCGCAGCATCACTGCCGCCACCGTCTGCACCCGCGTCAGCGCCGCCGTCGGCCCCAGCCTCAGCGCCGCCATCGGCGGCCGCATCCTGCGGCACGGCCTGGGTCGGGTCGGCGAACGCCGGGCCGAACAGGGCGTTCGCGACGGCCGAGCCGATCACCACACCGGCGATCGTGCCGAGCAGGCTGGAGCCCATCATGGCGCCGAAGCCCGGGCCGCCGCGCTGGCCGCCGAAGGTGCGTTCGAGGGTGCCCGGCTCGCGCACCTCGGCGCGGGTCGCCATCCGCGCGAGGTCCTGCGGGGAGTCCGAAGGCGCCCGTTCCGCAGGCGGGACGACGGCACCGAGGTCATCGAGCACCTGCCGCCGCTGCTCCGGCGTGAGCCGTGAGAACGCCTCGGCGTGGGCCTGTTCCACGGCCTCGGGGGGCGCGGTGCTCACGAGATACCGGTACCGGTCGATCGCGACCTGATCGGGGGTCCGTTGGGTGTGGTTCTGACCGGCCGGCGTGGGCCGGACGTAGGCGCCCTGGGGGTGCTGCCCGTACGCCTGGCGTCCGGGCTGCTGGTTGGCGCGATAGGGGTCGTAGTCGTTCGGCTCGCGGCCGAGGATCCGGTCGAGCAGACCCATGATGAATCCTTCCGGGCTGGGAGATGTCTCCCCCTGCTCAACGCATGGAGCCCCGCGCGGGTTCCCCCACCCGGCGCTCAGGCGGCCTCCAACGGGTCCAGTCCGTACCACCGGGTCGCGGCGCCGGTGAAGAACTCCCCCCGCAGGGCATCGTCGGCATCGACCACCTCCAGCGCAGCCTCGGCCGCCGCGACCACCTGGGCGTAGGAGCCGCCGATCAGGCAGACCGGCCAGTCGCTGCCGAACATGATCCGACGCGGACCGAACGCCTCGAGGGCCGCGTTGAGATAGCCGGCCAGGGTCAGGTCGGCGGCGCCCAGGTCGCCCGTCTGGGTGGCGTAGCCGGAGAACTTCAGCGCGACGTTCGGCGCCGAGGCGAGTGGCGCGATCAAGGCGGCCCACTCCCCCGGCGTGGTCTGGTCCAGGTCCGGCTTTGCGAGGTGGTCGACCACGAACGAGGTGTCCGGATGCGCCCGGACCGCCTCGGCCGCAGCAGCCAGGTGTTCGCCACGCACAAGCAGATCGATGGTCAGGTCACGCTCGCAGGCGGCCGCGAAGGTCCGCGCCGCCTCCGGTCCGGCCAGCCAGGCCGGGTCGGCGCGCTGCTCGCTCAGGTCCCGCAGCCCGACGAGCAGATCCGATGCCGGATGGTCGGCCAGCGCGTCGAGTCGCTCCATCAGGTCCGGGGCGCCGAACGGCACCCAGCCGACCACGCCGAGCACGTGCTCGTGTCGCGCGGCGAGGTCGAGCAGGTATGGAGTCTCGGAGTCCTGCGGCACGGTCTGCACGACGACGGCGTGGGTGACCCCGGTGGGTTCGGCGGCGGCCAACCACTGGTCCACGTCGAAGTCGCGGCCGATGACCGGTGCCGACTCCGGCCCGATCCAGTCCTGCGGGTGCACGGCCAGATCCCAGACGTGGTGATGGGCGTCGATCCTCATGGGTCACATCTTGGACCCCGGGTCCACACCTCGGGCAACCCGGCTCGCCGTCCGGGCGCGGCCGGCGCGCGACGTGCGGCCCGCGTGACCGGGGTCCGCCCAGGAAGTGGAGCGCGCGCAACAATGCACCCATGGCTCGCATCCTCATCACGGGTATGTCCGGAACCGGCAAGACGACCGTCCTGGCCGAGTTGGGCCGTCGCGGACACCTCACGCTCGAGACCGACGAGGGCGGCTGGGTGCTCCCGGACGCCACCTGGGACGAGCCACGCATCACTGCGCTGTTGGACGAGCATCCGGACCTGTTCCTGTCCGGCACGGTCGAGAACCAGGGCCGCTTCTACGACCGGTTCGACCACGTGGTCCTGCTCAGCGCGCCGCTCGAGGTGATGCTCGAGCGGGTCCGGCGCCGGACCGGGAACCCGTACGGCGCCACCCCGGAGCAACGGGCCGAGATCGCCCACTACACCGAGACCGTAGAACCGCTGCTGCGCGCCGGCGCGAGCCTGGAGCTGGACGGTCGGCGCCCGGTGGCCGAGCTCGCCGACGCGCTCGAGGAGCTGGCCGGCGGCGGCGAAAGGCACGCCGGAGGCCCCCGGTAGCGTTCCGGGACCAGCCCCCTGGCCGAGCGACGTCCCCTTCCGCGGGTGGCGCCGGCGCCGGATCCCGGGAGAATGGACGAGGTCCACCCCCACCGCTCGGAGGGAAACTCCACCATGGCCGTGACCGTCGCCGAACAGCTTGTGAACCAACTCGTGTCGGCTGGGGTGAAACGGATCTACGGGATCGTCGGGGACAGCCTGAACCCGGTGGTCGACGCCGTCCGGCGCACCGCCGGGATCGATTGGGTCTCCGTGCGCCACGAGGAGGTGGCCGCGTTCGCCGCGGCCGCGGAGGCCACGGTGACCGGGGAACTCACGGCGTGCGCGGGCTCCTGCGGCCCCGGCAACCTGCACCTGATCAACGGCCTCTACGACGCGAACAGGTCACGGGTGCCGGTCATCGCCATCGCCTCGCACATCCCGACCAACCAGATCGGTACGCAGTTCTTCCAGGAGACCCACCCGGACCGGCTCTTCACCGAATGCTCGGTGTACTCCGAGATGATCTCCAGCCCATCACAGATGCCCCGGGTTGCGAACACGGCGATCGCGCACGCGCTAGGTGCGCCCGGCGTCGCCGTGCTGACCCTGCCCGGAGACGTCGCGGATGAGGAGGTCTCCGACACGGCTCCGACGGTGTGCGTCACGAGCAACCGCCCACGGGTGGTGCCGCGCGATGAGAACGTGGCCGAGCTTGCCGACGCCATCAACACCGCGAAGAAGGTGACGTTCTTCGTCGGAGCGGGCGCCCGCGACGCCCACGACGAGGTGATCGCGCTGGCGGATGCAGCCGCGGCCCCGATCGGGCACTCCCTGCGCGGGAAGGAGGTCATCCAGTACGACAACCCGTTCGACGTCGGCATGTCCGGCCTGCTCGGCTACGGCGCCTGCTTCGAGGCGATGAACTCCGCCGAGCTGCTGGTCCTCATCGGCACCGACTTCCCCTACGACCAGTTCCTGCCCGACGAGGTGCGCACCGCCCAGATCGACATCGACCCGACGCACCTGGGCCGTCGGACCCGGCTCGACCTGAGCGTGGTCGGCGACGTCCGCGAGACGATGCTCGCGCTCGCCCCGCTGGTTCGGCGCAAGTCGAACCGCCGGTTCCTGAACTCCATGCTCAAGAAGCAGGAGACCCTCATGGACAAGGTGGTGAGCGCGTACACGAAGAAGGTGGAGCGGACCACCCCGATCCACCCCGAGTACGCGGCCGTGCAGCTGGACGAGACCGCGGGCGAGGACACCGTGTTCACCGTCGACACCGGCATGTGCAACGTGTGGGCGGCGCGCTACCTGACCCCGAACGGCCGCCGCCGGGTGATCGGTTCGTTCCTGCACGGCTCGATGGCCAACGCGATGCCCCACGCGATCGGAGCGGCGTTCGCCGATCCCAGCCGCGAGGTGGTCGCGATGTGCGGTGACGGTGGCCTGTCCATGTTGCTCGGGGACCTGATCACCATCAGGCACTACGACCTGCCCGTGAAGGTCGTCGTGTTCAACAACGCGAGCCTTGGCATGGTGAAGCTGGAGATGCTCGTCGAGGGACTCCCGTCCGCGTTCACCGACTCCCCCACCGTGGACTACGCGGCCATCGCGACCGCGATCGGGATCCCGGCCGTCCGGGTGGAGCACCCCAAGGACCTGCGCAAGGCCCTGGCCGGCGGCTTCGATCGGTCCGGCCCGGCGCTCATCGACATCGTCACGGACCCGAACGCGCTGTCCATCCCGCCGAGCATCACCGGCAAGCAGATCAAGGGCTTCGCGACGGCGATGACCAAGGCCGTCCTCGGCGGTGGCGGCGCCGAGGTGATGTCCATGGCCCGGTCGAACCTGCGGAACATCCCACGCCCCTGACCACCGCGTGAAGGCGGGCCCGCCAACCCCTCGGGCTCGGTATCGTGACTGGCGATGCCCGCCCCGATAGCCATCCTCCTCGGACTGCTTGCGCTGATCGGTGGCGCCGAACTCCTCGTCCGCGGCGGGTCGAACCTCGCCGCCCGGCTGGGCATCTCGCCGATCGTCGTCGGCCTCACGGTCGTCTCGCTCGGCACCTCGATGCCCGAACTGGCGATCGGGCTCCAGGCCGCCACCTCCGGCAGCGCCGGGCTCGCCATCGGCAACATCGTCGGCACGAACATCGTCAACCTGCTGCTGATCCTCGGGCTGAGCGCGCTGATCCGACCGATCGCGTTGGAGACGCGGACGGTCCGCACGGACCTGCCGGCCATGCTGGTCGCGTCCGTGCTGCTCGTGCTGATGGCGCTCGACGGCGTCCTGTCGCTCTGGGAGGGCGTCCTTCTGGTGGGTGCGGGGCTGGCCTACACGCTGCTGATCGTCCACACCGCGAAGCGGGAGTCCGCGGCCGTCAAGCACGAGTACGACGAGGAGTACGAGGTCCCTGAGCGAACGCGGACCGGCCGGCGTGGCCTCGTCGACCTGCTCCTGCTCGTGGGCGGCATCGCGATCATCGTGTTCGGCTCGGACCTGCTCGTCGGCGGCGCCGTCGAGATCGCCACCGACCTCGGTGTGTCCGAGGCGGTCATCGGCCTGACCATCATCGCGATCGGCACCTCGGCCCCGGAACTGGTCACCACGATCGTCTCCACGATCAAGGGCGACCGGGACATCGCGCTCGGTAACCTGCTCGGCTCGAGCGTGTACAACATCGTGTTCATCCTCGGTGCGACCATGATCGCTTCCCCCGCCGCGATCGCGGTGCCCGCGGAGGTGCTCCGGGTCGACCTGGTCCTGATGTTCGCGGTGGCCATCGCGTGCGTCCCGGTGTTCATGTCCGGGCGCAAGATCAACCGGATCGAGGGCGCGATCTTCGTCGGCGCGTACGTGGCCTACCTGACCTACCTGATCGTCGCCCGAACCTGATCCGGCGACCGGCAGCCACACCGGCGCGATCGGTCACAGCGCTGATCTTCTAGGCGGACCCGGCGCAGACCCGCTCGATGGCCAACGCGACGACGGCCCGGTCCTGCGGCTGCGTGTCGAGGGCACGGTGGATGCTCAGCCCTTCGATGAGGGCGTCCACGATCCGCGCGGTGGTCGGGTCGAAGTGGCGTTCGAGCGCCGTTCGACTGGCGTTCATCCAGGCGTTCGTGAGCGCACGGTAGGACTCCTCGCGAGCGGCGAGCGTGTACAGCTCATGCGTGAGGACCAGGTCCCGGTGGGTGCTGAGCAGGTCGTCGCTGATCAGGGTGACGAGGGCCGCTCGCGCGGCCCCGGCGTCGCCGGCCTGCGCCATCCGCCGCTCGAAGGTGGCGATCACCGCAGCGGTGAAGGCACCGAAGGCCTCCTGCAGGAGTTCGTCCATACCGGTGAAGTGGTAGGTCATCGAGCCGAGCGGCACGTCGGCCGCCGCCGCCACCCGTCGGTGGCTCGTGCCCGCCACGCCGTGCTCTGCGATCACGTCGAGGCAGGCCTCGATGATCCGCTCGCGCCGGTCCGGGTCGAACCGGCGGCCCCGCCGAACCGCCGGACCGCTCGAGTTCCCCAACGCACCGGACATTCGCGCTCAGACGCTCCGGACCACGCGGGCGGGGTTGCCGACCGCAACCACGCCCGGGCCGATGTCCCTCGTCACGACCGCGCCCGCCCCGATGACCGAGTCGTCCCCGATGCTCACGCCCGGGCACACGATGACGCCGCCGCCGAGCCAGACGTTGTCCCCGATCGTGATCGGGCGCGCAGCCTCGAGCTTGTCCCGGCGCGGACCCGGCTCCACCGGGTGCGTGGGCGTGAGCAGCTGGACGTTCGGGCCGATCTGGCAGTCTGCGCCGATGGTGATGCTCGCGACATCGAGCGCCACCAGGTTGTAGTTGATGAACGTGCGCGCGCCGATGTGCAGGTTCTCGCCGTAGTCCACGAACAGCGGCGCCTTGACGAACGCCCCCTCGCCGAGCGTCCCGACCAGTTCGGCGAGGATCGCCCGCGCTCCCTCCTCATCCTCGGCGCCGGCCCGGCGGTAGGCCTCCTGGAGCCGGGCCGCGCGCTGCGCCAGCCGCGCGTTCTCCGGGTCGTCGGCGATATAGAGATCACCGTCGAGCATCCGCTCCCGGTTCGTGCGGGGGTCGCCCGCGAAGTGGTCGTCCGAGCTCATGTCACGATCCTATCCTGCGATATGTACGATCGTACATATGAGTGCCATTGTCCGAACCCGCCCCGCGCCGGTCGATCGCCGTGCCCGCGGCGCGGTTGCCGCCCTGTTCCTGACCAACGGTGCCCTGTTCGCGAACCTCCTGCCGCGCTACCCCGAGATCAAGGCCGCGCTCGGACTCGAGAACGCCACCTACGGCCTGGTGGTCGCGGCCTTCCCGGCCGGGGCCATCGCCGCCGGCCTGGCGGCCGCGACCCTGATCCGCCGCTTCGGTTCAGGACGGGTCGCGGTGGCCGGCACGATCCTCACCGCCATCGGCGTGCTCACCGCCGGTCTCGCACCGTCGGTGGGGCTGTTCGCGCTCGCGTTGTTCCTCGGTGGAGCGATGGACGCGATCACGGACGTCGCGCAGAACGCCCACGGACTGCGGGTGCAGCGTCGCTACGGGCGCTCCATCATCAACTCCTTCCATGCGGTGTGGTCGATCGGCGCCGTCCTCGGGGGTTCGATGGCCGCTGCCGCGATCGCCCTGGAGCTGCCGCTGGGCGTGCACCTGAGCATCTCGGCGGTGCTGTTCGGCACGGTGTCGCTGGTGGCGCTGCGGTTCTGCCTGCCGGGGCGCGACGACGAGCACGCGGCCTCGGTGGCCGAAGGCGCCGGTGCGGGAGGCGCCACCGGTGGGGTGTCGCACGCGGCCCCGCGACGGGCGCGGGTGAGCCCGCACACCGTGTGGGTGCTGGCCGCCCTGGTGCTGGTGGCGACCGCCGGTGCGGTCGTGGAGGATGCCGGCAACTCCTGGGCCACGCTCTACCTGTCCGGTGCTCTCGGCGCGCCCGCCGCGCTGGCCGCGATCGGCTACATCGCGCTCGTCGGTGCGCAGTTCGTGGGGCGGATCCTCGGGGACTCCTTCGTGGACCGGTTCGGGCAGCGTGCCGTTGCCCGAGCGGGTGGCCTGATCGCCGCGCTCGGGATGGGTACTGCGCTGGCGTTCCCCTCTGTGCCCGGCACGATCGCCGGGTTCGCCGCCGCCGGATTCGGCGTCGCGACGCTCGTCCCGGCGGCCATGCACGAGGCCGATGAGCTGCCAGGTCTGCGCCACGGCACGGGGCTGACCGTCGTGTCGTGGCTGATGCGGCTCGGGTTCCTCCTCTCGCCGCCCCTGGTCGGCCTGATGGCGGACGCGACGAGCCTGCGCGTCGGCCTGCTGATCGTCCCGGTCGCCGGGCTCGTGGTGGTTGGCCAGGCCGGGGTGCTGCGTGGACGCGCTACGTCTGCCGAGCCGGCACGCGAGGGCGCACCGGCTCCGGCCGCGAGCCGTGCCGGCTGACCGAGGACCGATCCGCGCCGGCTGCCGGCACGACCTGCTGCACCCCCCGCCGGTCGGCGCCACGCACGCTGCGCGAACGCCGGACGAGGTCGCCCACGACGGCGAGCGCCCGCCGTCGGGACGGCATGAAACGCAGGAAGAACACCATCCGCAGCACCCAGGCCAGGGCACCGGTGAACGGGATCCCGTAGAGCTCGCTGATCGAGCGGCCGAGCCCGAAGGACGCTGCGCGGCCGAGCCCGCGATAGCTGAAAGGCCGCCGGACCCGACCCGCGTACCCGGGCAGCCCGAGCTCGTTGTGCAGGCTTGCGGCCACGTTCGCGCCGGCGTGCGCACCCGCCTTGATCGCCCAGAGCGCGTTCGCCGGCACCGGCTCGCGGGTGCCCGGGCGGACCACCCGTGCGGCGTCCCCCGCCGCCCAGATCCCCGTGGTCACGGACAGGTCCGGCCCGGTGGCGAGTCGCCCGCGGTCGTCGCCGAACTCCTCGAGGCCCCCGATCGCGACCGGCGCCTGCCCGACCGTGGCGATGACGATCCCCGCGCGCAGGTAGGTCCCGTCGGCCAGGCGTGCCCCGCCGTCGTCCACGGCGGCCACCCGCACCCCGGTCCGCACCGCGACCCCGAGCCGGATCAGCTCGGCGCGGGCGCGGGCGCGCAGCCGGGGCTGGCTGTCGAGCTCGGGCAGCAGGCGTGGCCCGGCGTGGACCAGGGTGACCTGCAGATCGCCGGCGCCACGGTCGGCCGCGGCCGCGGCGAGCTCCACGCCGGCCAAGCCGCCGCCGACCACGAGGATCCGACGATCCACGCTGCCGGCCGGTGCGTCGACGGCCGTCGCGACCCGGTCGGAGAGGGCCCGGATGTCCCCCGGGCCGCGCAGCGTGCGCCCGTGGTGGGCCATCCCCGGAACCCGGCCAACGGGCTCGCGCCCACCGGTACCCACCACGAGCGCCGTGTAGGAGAGATCGGAACGGACGCCGTCGTCGACGCGTTCGATCTCGACGAGGCGCTGCCGACGGTCGATGTGCACGGCTCGCGCGGGCAGGATCCGGGCGTGCGGCATGACCTCGGCCAGCGGCGTCCGGGTGCGCTCGTACGGCAGGATCCCCGCGATCACCTCGCCGGTGAAGCCGTGGAAGCTGTGCGCGTCGTCGGGGCTGATCACGACGATCTCGACCCGGCCGCTGCGGACCTGGCGACCGAGCCGGCGCATCAGGGCACGGTAGGCGAACAGAGTCACGTAGCCGCCGCCGAGGAGCACCACCCGGGCGTTCATGCCGCTACCAATGCCGCGGTCCCGGCCAGGGGTTTGCCGAAGGAGGTGGGCGCGGCGGGGGTGAAGCCGAGATGGGCCAGGTCCGCGGCGAGGGCCCGGGTGTGGGCGACCTGCTCGAGCGTCGGCACGCCGAGGCAGAAGTGTCCGGTGTGGCCGGTCAGGGACAGCAGCGCGGTCTCGGCGAAGCAGGCGTAGGCACGGCCGTTCGGCAGCCCGATGTCCCCGCCGGTCAGCCGCAGGCTCGGGATGCTCACGATCCCGCCGTCGACGATGGTCACGTCCGGGCGGGCCACGAGCAGGTCGGGTGCGGTGTTTCGTGGTTGCGTCGCATCCAGGACGACGGCGCCCGGCGCCAGGTGCTCGGGCCGCACCAGGGCATCGGCGGAAGCCGTGAGCAGGATGACCAGGTCCGCGTCGGCCAGGCCGGTCAGGTCCGTGCCGATCGTGGTCGGCGCCCGGGGGCCGATCCGGTCCGCGAGCGCCTCCAGCCGGGGACGGGACCGGGCGATGAGGCTGAGGTGGTCGACCGCGGCGTCCGCAGCGAGGAGCTCGCTGACCGCACCGCCGACGCTGCCGCTCGCACCGACGACGGCCACGCGCCGGCCCGGTGCACCGGGCCGGTCGTCCAGGAGTTGGCGGGCCTGGGTGTCCACGATGGCGGCCGTGAAGGCGTTGCCGTTGGTGACGCCGACGTCGGTGCGCCCGGACAGGCTCGAGCCGCCGCGGGTGACGGTCGCGGTGAGCGCCCCGAGTCCCACCACCTCGGCCCCGGTGCGGGCGGCCACGTCGACGGCCCGGTGCACCCTGGCGCGTCCCTCCACGGGTGCCTCGAGCAGATGCCGCGCGCCGTAGGGCACCATCACGATGCGCCCGACCCGACGGCCGTCGATCTGCACGCCGGCCATCGTGAACGGCCGCAGTGGCAGCCGGCGCAGTGCCAGGTCGTAGTAGCGCTCCGGCACGCGGGCCAGCGGCGCCCAGATCAAGCCCATGTCCGGGGCCAGGCGGGTGCGCGGGTGGACGAGGAAGGCGAAGGAGGCGTCACGCATCGACGTCGGTCCTCTCGGGGAGTCGGGGGATCCGGTAGGGGGCCCGGGTAGCAGGAAGAGGCGCCGCCGAGCCTCGTTGATACGCGATCGTCCGAGCCGGCACCCGGGACTCCGCTGACGCGAACTGTCGATAGAACCCCGCGCCACCCGCATCTCGGGTCAGCGGAACCAGGTCGGCGCCAGCACCCCCGGGACTCCACTGACGCGAACTGTCGATAGAACCCCGCGCCACCCGCATCTCGGGTCAGCGGAACCTGTCGAGGGCCGCCACGACCGCCAGGCCCGAGATCGTCGGCTCGCTCGCGCCGCCCTCAGTGACCTCTCAGGATCCGCCCAGGACCGGGCCAGCCGGCGTCCCCACACTCACCGCAGGGCGCGTCATGCGCACCGATCACGAGAAGGCGAGAGAACATGTTCAACCGGCGGCGAAGCACGATCCTTGGTCCCCTGCGGCGGACCACCCGCTCGAGACGACCGGGCTCGGGGCCGACGGCGATCCGGGTGGAGGGTCAGCCGGCGGACCCGAGGACGCCACCGGGGGCGGGCGAGACGAGCACGGCCGAGCAGGAGGAGTGGCTCGACGCGGACGGCAACGTCCTCGACGAGGAGGACCGCGGCCTCGTCTATGACCTCGGGACCCTGTTCGACCGGCGCACGGCACTCGGGTTGTTCGGTGCGGCGGGGGTCGGGCTGCTCGCGGCCTGCACGAGCGGCGCGACCCGGACCGGGACCGACCAGACGTCGGCGCCCACGTCCGCCACGCCGTCGGGCTCGTCGGAGCCGACCACCGATGCGAGCACCGGGGACGCGGTGTCCGTCACGGAGGTCCCCGACGAGACGCAGGGCCCCTATCCGGCGGACGGCTCGAACGGGGTGAACGTCCTGGACGACTCCGGCATCGTGCGTTCGGACATCCGGTCCAGCTTCGGCGCCTCCACGACAACGGCGCAGGGGGTGCCGCTGACGTTCTCACTGACCGTCCGGGACGCCGCGACCGGGCTGGTCATGCCGGGCCTGGCCGTCTACGCCTGGCACTGCGACGCTGACGGGAACTACTCCCTGTACTCCAGCGGGGTCGAGAACGAGAACTACCTGCGCGGCGTGCAGGAGACGGCGGCGGACGGCACTGTCACGTTCACCTCGATCTTTCCCGGCTGCTACTCCGGCCGGTGGCCGCACATCCACTTCGAGGTCTACGAGTCCCTCGCGAACGCGACCAGCAGCGGCCGGATCCTGAAGACCTCCCAGATCGCCCTGCCGCAGGAGGTCTGCGAGGCCGTGTACAGCCAGGCCGACTACCCAGGCAGCACCCGCAACCTCTCCGGGACCAGCCTCACCAGCGACAACGTCTTCGGCGAGGACGGTGGGATCACGCAGCTCGCCACGGTCAGCGGGGACGTCTCGGGTGACTACGTCTCGACGCTCACGATCGGGATCTGACGCAGCGGCCCGAGCGGTCAGCAGGCGCCGGGCTGCACCCCCCAGGGCGAGGTCCAGTCCACCTCGAGGTCCCCGTCCGCGGTGCGCCAGCGCCGCGGGGTCGTGGTGCTCAGCCAGTCCAGCGGCTCGATGCCGCCGCTCTCACCGCCGTCCAGGGCGAGGCGTAGCGCCGCACGCAGGTCGGCGTCCACGGCGTCGGTCCGGGTCGCCGGGTCGATGGAGCAGAACAGCGCGGTGCCGGAGCGGGCGATCAGGTCCAGGAACACCCGGTTGCGCTCCCACGGCGTGTGCGGCGTGGACGGTACGCAGTCCGCGTCGGCCATGAAGAACCGCCCGTGCTGCGGCATCCGGAACGCCAGGGTGTTCACGCCCATCCGCCGGGTCCGCTCCCAGTCGTGACCGGATGTGTCGTCCCCGGTGCGGTGCACGTCCTCCAGCCCGGCGGCCAGGTGCCCGACGGTGTTGCAGCCGATCACCACCATGTCACCGGCCGCCTCCCGGATCCGGCGGTAGAGGGCCACCAGCACCTCGGCGGTGGTGCGGGTCGAGTCGGCGAGGCGGCGGCCCGGGTCGGTCAGGCTCGCGCCCATCTCAGGTCCGAACCGGCCGAACGTGTCATAGGTCGAGAAGTCGTGCTTGACGAGCTCGTAGCCCCACTCGCGGTATCGCTCGAAGTCCTCCTCGATGCCGGCCAGCACGTCCGGCGCCGACGGGTCGAGGGCCCACTCCCCCGGGCCACCTGGCCCGAGCGCGGTATGCCTCGGCTCGGCGCCGCGCTCGAGCAAGGGCCGGGTCCACAGACCCGGGCGCGCGCCGATCTCGGTGATCCGGGCCGCCGTCGCCGCCATGTCGTCGAAGACGCCCGGCAACCCGGCGTCCCACGGGCCGCCCGGCGCCACCCCGCCCGGGCTCCAGCCGGCGTCGATTACGCTGAACGGCCGGACCGGGTGCCCGTCCGCGAGCTCGACGACGGTGCGGGCGTCGGTCAGCACGGCCGCCTCGTCGAAGTCGGTGCCGTAGGCGTAGTACCAGTTGTTCGCACCGACAACCGGCCCGACGGCGGAGTTCGCCCGGGTCAGTGGGCTCGCCATCGTGGCCACGGCGAGGTGGGCGGCTCGCCACGGCGAGCCGGTGGCATCGGTGCCGGCGTTGTCGGTGCCGACGGCGTCCGGCCCACCGAACCTCCGCACCGTCGCGGCCTCGAGGGTGCGGCCGGCGAGGGTCGTCGGCCCGCCGCCGCTGCGGGCGTCCAGCCAGAGCGTGAACCCGGTCTGGTCCACCGACCAGGAGCAGAACGCGCCGGCGGCGACGTCCACGCCGAAGCCGGTGGTGACGCCGTCGCCCGGTGTGTGCGCGAGCCAGTACCAGGGCAGCAGTCGTTCGCTCTGGAGGTGTCGCCACTGCAGGTCGCCGTAGCCGCGCTCCCAGGCGTCCCCGAGGATCAGCGCGTCCTCGGCGAGGGTGTGCGTCCAGCGCACCGCCACCCGGGACACGGTGGTGGCCGAGTCGATGCGCACCCGGGCGGCGCCGCCGCCGTCGGGCGTGAGCGCGACCTCGATCCCGCCGGCCGCCCAGCGGCCGGTCCCGGCCGGGCGGGCGGCCGTCAGTGCACCGCCGGGCAGGTCCTGGACGAACACGGCGACCGGCTCGGCCGGATGCGGGAGGGCACCGGCACGGTGGGCGGCGGACGGGCGCGGATCGGCGGTCATGCGGATGGCTCCTGGGGGTCGGGCGGTGGGTCGGCGGTGACCGAGCAGCGCGGTTCGAGCACGCTCGCTGCAGCGTAATCGCCCTTCCTTTCCTGGCCGCGCAGGAGCATGATCGAGCGGACACGCGCTGGGGGCGCACCAACCGGGGGTGAATCGCGCGGCATGCGTTTTGGGGTATTGGGACCACTGCTGGTCCTCGACGGCGAGACGGACGTGACACCGTCGGGTCGGCTGCAGCGGACCCTGCTCGCGCACCTGCTCGCCCACGTCAACCGGCCCGTCACCCCCGGCGTACTCGCCGAGGCGGCCTGGCCGGGCGAGCCCGACGGCGGTCCCGGCCGCCTCCAGGTCCACCTGCACCGCCTGCGCAAGGTGCTCGACAACCCCGACCGGGTCAGCCACGGCCCCGACGGGTACGTCCTGCACGCCGACGCCGACGAGTTCGACGCGACCCGATTCGAGTCGCTGCGCAGCCGCGCCCTCGCCCCCGGCCTCGATCACACCCAGATGCTCCCGCTCGCGGCCGCGGCACAGGCGCTCTGGCGGGGCGATGCGTACGAGGGCCTCGACGGCGATGCGGTGCATGCCGAGGCGTGGCGGCTGACCGAACTCGACCTGGAGCTCCTCGAGGTCCGGTACACGGTGGAACTCGGTCACCACAACCACGCGGCGGTGCTCAGCGACCTCGCCGCGCTGGCGGCCCGGCATCCGCTCCGGGAACGGCTCCAGGGGCTGCTCATCACCGGCCTGTACCGCGCCGGCCGACAGGCCGACGCGCTCGAGCACTACCGCCGTACCCATCGCGCACTCGCCGACGAACTGGGCGTGGAACCCGGGCCGGAGCTGCGGGGGGTGCACGCCCTCGTGCTCTCCGGCGAGGCCGCCGCACCCACAACGGTCCGCCAGCGTCCGAACCAGCTCCTCCCCGCCGTCGCCGGCTTCATCGGCCGGCGGGCCGACCTGGCAGCGCTCCAGCGCGCCCTGCGCTCCGGCGCCCGGGCCGCTCTGATCGCCGGGCCGGCGGGCGCCGGCAAGACCTCCCTCGCCCTGCAGTGGGCGCACGATCACCTCGAGGAGTACCCGGACGGCCAGCTGTACGCCGACCTGAGCGGGTTCAGCGCCAGGCCGCCGCTCACGGCGAGCGGGGTGATCGCGTCCTGGTTGCTCGCTCTCGGGGTGAACAGCGACCTGATCCCGAACGATCTCGACGGCAGGTCCGCCGTGCTGCGCTCGCTGACCGCCGACCGCCGGCTGCTGCTGGTCGCGGACAACGCCGGCGAACCCGATCAGGTGCGGCCGTTGCTGCCCGGCGGTGGCACCTCGGTCCTGCTGGTGACCAGCCGCCATGCGCTGCCCGGTCTGGTCGGACGCGACGGCGTGCCAAGGGTTGACCTGGGCGGGCTCACCGAGGCCGACGCCGTCGCCCTGCTCGCCGCGCACACGCAGGAGCAGGAGTTCCTGCCCGCGTTGGCGAAGCGGTGCGGCTACCTGCCGCTGACGCTGCGCCTGCTCGTCGAGCGGATCGGCACCGGAACCCAACCGACGGCGGACCTGCTCGCGGAGCTGGACGACCATCGCACCCGCCTTGACCTCCTCGACGCCGCCGGGGATCCCGACGCCGGTATCCGCTCGGTGCTGAGCTGGTCCTACGAGAACCTGACCGAGCCGGACCGGTTGCTGCTGCAGTACCTGGGTGTGTTCCCGGGCACGAGTCTGGAGACCGCCGAACTGGCCGCACTGGCGGACATCGACCTCGCCACCGCTCGGCGCGGCATCGACACCCTGGTCCGGATGCACCTCGTGGAGCCGACCGGGACCGGCGCCTTCACCCAGCATGACGTGCTCGCGGCCTACACCCGCGAACTGGCCGAGCACAGCCTCGGCGCGGTGCAGCGACAGGAGGCCCTGGCCCGCCTCGTGCGGCGCCTCACCACCACGGCCTTCCTCGCCCACGACACCTGGGACCCGCCCCGGGCACCACACCGGGCCGAGTACACCGACGGCGTCCGCTCGCCGTTCGAGTCCGCGAGCCTGGCCGCGAACTGGCCGGAGCAGCGGCGCTCGGACCTGGTTCAGGTGGCGTTCGCGGCCCGGGCCGCCGGGGTCGGTGGGCTGATCCCGCTCGCCCAGGCCACGGTCCCGCTGCTGTACGCCCAGGGCTACCTCGACGAGTGCGCGGACCTGCTCACCCAGTCCGTGGAGTCCGAGGCCGAGGACACCGCGGACGTGCCCGCCATGGAGGTGTCGCTCGCCGCCGTCCTGAGCAATCTGGGCGAGCGCGACAGTGCCATCCGGCGCACCGAGAAGGCGCGGGAGTCGCTGCGCGCAGCCGGGAACCGGGAGCGGGAGTCCGTCGCGGTGTTCAACCTCGGCTGCTACCAGTACGAGCTCGGGCACCGCACCCGGGCCGAGGGGCTCTTCCGCGAGGCGCTGGCGCTCTTCGTCGAGTCCGGGCACACCCTGCACCGTTCGCGCGCGCTCTGCGAGCTCGGCGCCACGATCATCGGGCTCGGCCGGATCGCCGAGGGGCAGCGCCTCATGCAGGAAGCGCTCGTGATCGCCCGGGCCGAGCGCGACGACGACGAGCGGGCCATGATCCTCGACCGGCTCGCCTCGTACGCCGTCGAATGGCTGGACCTGCCGACGGCGCGTCAGTACGCCGACGAGCTGTCCACCCTGGTCCGCCAGCGCCAGCTGCGACGGAGCGAACCAGCGGCGTTGTGCTGGCAGGGGATCCTCGCAACCGAGGACAACGACCTCGATCGTGCCGGGGCACTGGTCGACGAAGGGCTACGGCTCGCCCACCAGATCCGGGAGTCCGGGCTGGTGCCGCGGATGATCAACGTCCGCGGGATGGTGGATGCCCGCCGCGGTGACCACGGCACCGCCCTCGCGCGTCATCAGGAGGCCCTCGCCCTGGCCGCCCGCGCCCGCGCACTGCCTGAGCACGCCCATGGGCACCGGCACATCGGCCGCACCTACGAGGCGCTCGGCGACCTGCGTGCGGCGACCCGTCACTACGCCCGTGCGGTGCAGCAGTACGCGGCCTACGAGCGGGTCGGGCGCTACCCGGACCTGGCCGCTCAGCGGCTCGCAGCGCTGACCGGGGGCATGGCGGCCGCCGGCGGCGCCATCGCGGTGGAGGCGACCGCCCGACCGGCCGGGACGACGTCCATCAGCTGACGGACCCCGGCCCGCAGTGCGGTGAGTACCGCGTCCGGGCTCGCGGCCACGCGGCGCACGGTGGGCAGCTCGTCGAGTTCGGCGAGCCCGGTGCCTACCACGACCGCTCGGTCCGCGGCCCGCAGCAGGGCCAGGTCGTTGCGATCGTTGCCGAACGCGAGCACTGCCGTGCGGGCACCGTCGAGCAGGCCCGCGAGCGCGGCTGCCTTGTCCACACCGCTGGCCACGACATCCATATCCCCGGTCTCGTGGGGAAAGACGTCCACGCCCTCGAGCGCCTCGAAGGTCCGCGCCCAACCCTGCGAGTGGGCCACGGTCACCTTGACCACGCCGACCAGGTCCGGCACCCGCCCGGGCGCCAGCACCCGGCGGTGCCGGGCGCCCCACCAGGGCAGCGAGTCGTGGTCGGTGGCGACGAACTCGTGCCCGTACTCCAGGCAGTAGGCGGCGCCGGCGGCGCCGAGCGTCGCCACGATGTGCCCGACGGCGGTGGCCGGGATCGCGGTCCGGGTCACCGCCGCGGTAGGCGCCGCGTGAGCGCCGCTTCCGCGGGCCGGAGCCGTGCCGGACCGGCGCACGACGAGCGCACCGTTGCAGCAGACGAGGTCGAACCGGTGCGCCCGGGGACCGAACCAGTCGCCGACGCACCGCGGGGTGCGGGAGGTGGCCAGCACCACCCGGGTGTCCGGCGCGGCCGCGAGAGCGAACAGTGCGGACCGGATCGACCGGGCCGGGCGGCGCCCGCCGAACGCGATGGTGCCGTCCAGGTCGCTGACGATCGTCCTCATCGCCGGCCGCCGGCCCGCACGCTCGGCCTCGAGGCACGTCGGCTCGCGAGCAACTCACGTGCCGCACGCTCACGGGCGAGCAACTCGCCTGCAGCACGCTCACGCTCGGCCCGGTCACGGATGAGGAGCTCACCGGTGGCTCCTGCCCTCGGCACCCGCGCACCGGTCTCCTCGGCGTCGGCGACCCACTCGCCGCCCTCATCCACCAGTGCGACCCGCGTGCCGATCACCTCCACGCTCGCGGCCCGCGGCGCCGCCCGACGACGGCCCGACACGTGCGCACCCCGCCGGCGCGCCCGCGCGGCCCGCCCGTCCCGCGC
>NZ_CACRYJ010000041.1 GCF_902703175.1 Occultella aeris
GTGCGGGGCCGGTGGGAGATCGCGCTCCTGGCTGGCTACGGAGCCCTGGCCGCCGTGCTGTTCGGGACGGCGTTGAACCTCTCGTTCTGGCCGTTCCTGATCGGCAGCGGCACCGAGATCTCCTTCGTGGCGGGCGCGCCGGTGGGGGAGAACCTGCACCGGTTCCTGCTGTACAGCGTGGCCACCTCGCTGCCCTGGGACCTGGGGCGGGCGATCACCACGGCCGTGGGGATCACGGTGGCCGGGTACCCGGTGCTGGCGACGCTGCGCCGGGCGGCCAGGCGGGCCGCGTTCGGTCCGGTTGCGGAGTCGGCGCCGGCGCGGACTGCCGGTAGCTGACGCCCGGACGCCACGTTCCGTGGGCTCGGCGAGGTTCGAGGCCTGCAGCGCGACCGCCGTGCACAAGCCCGGACGAACGGTCGGCTGCCCGCGAGGAACGGTCGGGTGCGCGCCGCGGCCACCGGCGAGGCTGGGCCTCCCAGTCGCAAAGGAGAACCATGTCCACCGGTACCACCCTCGGCAGCGCCGCGGCCAGCACACCGAGCAGCACCCGCCCCGCCTCGTGGTGGGCCGTGGTCACCCTCGGCCTCGGCATCTTCACGCTCGTCGCGAGCGAGTTCCTCCCGGCCAGCCTGCTCACCCCGATCGCGGCCGATCTCGGCGTCAGCGAGGGTGTCGCCGGGCAGCTGGTGACCGCCACAGCGGTGGCCGGGATCCTCGCCGGACCGGCGATCGTGGCGCTCCTGCCCCCGATCGACCGGCGCTGGGTGATGATCGCCCTGACGGGTCTGTCGATCGCCTCGAACGTGCTTGTCGCGTTGGTGCCGAACCTGCCCCTGATGCTCCTCGGTCGAGCACTCCTGGGAGTCTCGCTCTCCGGCTTCTGGGCGCTGTCGCTGGCCGTCGTCTCGCAGCTGGTGCCGCCGCAGCGGTTGGGCCGGGCGATGATGATCGTGAACACCGGTGTCTCGCTGGCAACGGTCGCGGCCGTGCCGATCGGTGCCTACCTCGGCGCGCAGCTCGGCTGGCAGGCGGTGTTCCTCGGTGCCGCGCTCGCCGGCGCACTGACGCTGATCCTGCAGCTCACCGCGCTCCCGCCGATCGAGGCCGGTGAGCGTTCCGGGCTCCGGCCGCTGCTGGCCACGCTCTCCACACCGATCATCGCCGTCGGGTTCGCCGCGCTCGCGCTGCTGGTGACCGGGCACTTCGCGGCATTCACCTACGTGCGTCCGATGCTCGACGAGGTGGGCGGCATCACCACCGGTCTGCTCGCGGTGCTCCTCGCGAGCTACGGGGTCGCAAGCTTCGTCGGCAATCTGCTCGCCGGGCTGCTGGCCGACCGGCACCTGCGACCACTGCTCGTGGTCGTGCCCATCATGGTGGCCGCCGGCACCGCGGCGCTCGCCCTCGCGGGCACCAGCCTGCCGGTCACGATCGTCGCGATCGCGGCCTGGGGGGTCGGCTTCGGTGCCGTCCCCACCATGGTGCAGACCTGGCTCGGCCACGTGGCACCGGACCGACTGGAGAGCGGGGGAGCGCTCACCGTCACCACGTTCCAGACCTCGATCGCCCTCGGTGCCGCGTTCGGTGGCCTGCTGTTCGACACTCTCGACGTGCGCGCCGTGTTCCTGGCCGCGTCCATCGCGGCGGCCCTCGGCACCATCATCTTCTCCCGGGTGCGCACCAGCTGAGCACGAACGCCCGACGGCGGCGGGTGCTTCGAGCGGTCAAGCCGAGGTGAGCACCGCGTCGCTAGCAGCGCGACGTCGGGAGCGGCGCCAGTCGCTCGGGGCGCTGCCGCTGTGCCGGCGGAACGCGCGACTGAAGCCCTCGTCGGAGTCGTAGCCGAGTCCGAACGCGATCTCGCTGACGGGCCGGTCGGCCAGCAGCAGTTCCTCGGCCCTGCGCATCCGAACGCCGGTGACGTAGCGCGCCGGGGACTCACCCACACTGATCCGGAAGCGTTCGGCGAACTGGGAGCGAGACGCGTTCGCGACCCGGGCCAGTGCGGTCACCGTCCAGGGCGAGCCTGGCTCGGCGTGGATGGCCTCGAGGGCACGGCGCAGCTGCGGGTCGCGCAGCTGGGTGAGCCAGGTCTGCGCGCTCGCGCAACCACGCTCGAGCCAGGCCCGTAGCGCCGCGGAGACCACCAGGTCGATCAGCCGGTCGAGCACGGCCGGGCCACCGGGGCGGGCCCGTGCGAGCTCGGCGTCGATCATGCCCAGCAGGCCGCCGTAGGCCGGTTCGGCGAGTCGGAACCCGCAACTGAACAGCACCGCCGGCATCAGGTCGGTGATGCGTTCGAACGGTGCGGCAGCCAGTGTCAGCGTTCCGGTGACCAGGCTCGCGCCGGAGGCTGCCGGTTCGGTGCGCACCTCGTAGGCGCCGCCCCGGGGCAGGAGCACGAAGTCGCCTGGTTGCACCCGCACATCCCCGGTGGTCGTGCTCGTGGACCCGGCAGCGACCTCGACGGGCAGCCCGGGGAGCACGGCGGTGCCGGTGACCACGTACACGAACCGGACACCCGCGCCGCGCACCCGACGCGAGTGCCCGGGCATCAGCTGCAGCCGTTCGATCCCACCCGCGGACCACCGCATCCGGCCGAGCAGCTCGTCGATCGCAGCCGCCTCGTCGGTGGAGATCGCGGCGGCTGGCGGAGGTAGGCGCATGTATCTGACAAGGAGGTGGGCGGCCGGATCATTCCCAGGACCACCGGCCTGCCCGGTCCGTCGCCACGGCGCGGCGAGAGGCTCAGCAGCGTCACGTCGACGGCGGTCGGCTCCCGGGAGGTCAAGCGGGAGTCAGCCCCTGGGTCACCACTCGATCAACCTCTGGTCGGATGCCGGCCCGACCTCACCGTGCGTAGCCTGTGGCCATGGTGAACGGCGCAGGCCCGCAGACCGGGCCACGTCCGGTTCGCCCGAGGGCTCGATCTCGCTCCGGCTCGGGGCACGTGGTGCCGTTGCCGCGGGCCGGCACGGGCGGGTCCACGCGCGCGGTGAGCCGGACGGCCGAACAGGTCACGGCCCGCCGCACGAGCGCGGCCAGGGCGCAGTCCGCGGCGCGTCCCGCTGCATCCTCACGCGCACCAACTTCCGGGCGGGGTGAGCGGCAGGGTCGCAAGCGGGCCGCTCGGGGCCGACGACCGGTCGTGGCACCACGATCCGGCCATCGAACGTCCTCGGGGCGTGCGTCGTCGCCTTCGGGCCGGCGCGTGCCACACCGGATCCTTGCCGTACTGGGCGGGCTCGTGGTGCTCGCCGTGGTGGTTGCCGGTGCGAATTCGCTCCTGGCCGGGCGCTCGACCCCGGCACCGAGTGGCCAGGCGGACGGCGCCGCGCACGAGCAGGGGCTCGTGGACGGCGAACCGGCGCAGCAGCAGGACGGACAGCCACAGACCGATGGCGAGGCTCCGCCGTCGGCCACGGACGCGGAGAACGGCCGGCTCGACCCGGCCACACTCGTCCCGATCGACGGCGGCCAGGGCACCTACCTGCTGGTGGCAGACGCGGCGGCTGCCTTCGAGGACCTCCGTGCCTCGGCACGTGCCGCGGGCGTCGAATTCGAGATCAACTCCGCCTACCGCACCTATAACGAACAGGTCGCGCTCGCCGAACGGCTCGGCACGCTCGACGAAGGCGGGACGGCGGCCAAGCCGGGCGAGAGCGAGCACGGCTGGGGTATCAGCGTGGACCTGACCCTCGACTTCGAGGAGCTGAGCTGGATGCGCGCGAATGCCGGCGACTTCGGTTTCACCGAGACGGTGGCAGCGGAGCCGTGGCACTGGACCTACATCGGCTGACGAAGCGGTCGATCTTGTGGTGTTGATGCTGATGCCGCGGGCGACGGCGATGTCCTTGAGCGACAGCGGCGAAGGGAGATCGCCCAGCAGTTGGAGCTCCCGAGGGCTGAGGATGTTGACCGACGTGATACCTCCCTCGGTGCCATAGGGTCGAAGTGCGCGGTCGAGCAGTGCTGAGACGAAGGGGTCATTGTGCGCGAATCGGCCCTGATTCTTGCGCAGCAACGGCTCGAGGTCCTCCCACAGGTCGACGAATTCCTCGGGGCGCGAGCCGAGCGTGCCACCGAGGCCGTGGTCACCGGCTCATCCAGATGGGGTGACGATCCCGCTCGGGTCGACGCGCACGATGGAGCGGGACAGATGCCGTCCGGTCGATGCGTGCGCCGACATCCGGGCGGCCCATGGTTCGGCGAAGCAACTCGTCGCGGAGAGGAAGGCCATCGGACATGGCAGCCAAGGAGTTCAATGGGGTCATCAATCTCGACGTCAGGGAGTCGGTCCCGGACTGGTCCCCGTACGAGTTGCCGAAGGCGACCGACGGGGCGCCGAACGTCCTCGTGGTGCTCTATGACGACACCGGGATGGCGTCCTGGTCTCCCTACGGTGGTCGGATCGCGATGCCGACACTGGAGCGGCTCGCCGAGAACGGTCTGACCTACACCCAGTGGCACACGACGGCGTTGTGCTCGCCGACGCGTTCCTGCTTCCTGACAGGGCGCAACCACACCAGGAACGGGATCGCCTCGCTGATGGAATCCACCAACGGATTCCCCGGGAACTCGGGCCGCATCCCGGAGGACTGCGCGACGATCGGGCACATCCTGCAGGACAATGGCTACAGCACGTTCTGGCTGGGCAAGGATCACAACGTCCCAGAGCAGGACAACGCCGCCGGCGGCAGCCGCCGGCAGTGGCCGCTCCAGCTCGGCTTCGACCGCTTCTATGGTTTCCTCGGCGGCGAGACCAACCAGTGGTACCCGGACCTGTGCGAGGACAACCACTACATCGAGCAGCCGTACACCCCGGAGGAGGGGTACCACCTCTCCAAGGACCTCGCCGACCGAGCGATCAAGATGGTCCGGGACCAGCAGGCGTCGAACCCGTCCAAGCCCTGGTACATGTGGTTCTGCCCCGGGGCCAACCACGCGCCGCACCATGCTCCCCAGGAGTACATCGACAAGTACAAGGGCGCTTTCGACGACGGCTACGACGCCTACCGGGACTGGGTGCTGGCGCGGATGGTGGAGAAGGGCGTCCTGCCGGAGGGCACCGAGCTGACCCCGTTCAACCCGATCGGCGCGGACCAGGCCAACCCGGCCGACTACGTCAAGCCGTGGGACTCGCTCAGCGATGACGAGAAACGGCTGTTCGCCCGGATGGCGGAGGTGTTCGCCGGCTTCAGCGAGTACACCGACGCCCAGGTGGGGCGCGTCATCGACTACCTGGAGGAGACGGGTCAGCTCGACAACACGATCGTCTTCTACTGTGCCGACAACGGCGCATCCGGCGAGGGTTCACCGGACGGATCGGTGAACGAGAACAAGTTCTTCAACAACTATCCGGACGATCTCGCCGAGAACCTGACCCAGCTGGACAACCTCGGCGGCCCGGAGACCTACAACCACTACCCGACGGGTTGGGCGGCCGCATTCAGTACCCCGTTCCAGATGTTCAAGCGGTACAGCCAGTACTCCGGCGGCACCTGCGACCCGCTCGTGATCCACTGGCCGAAGGGCATCAAGGCGCGTGGCGAGATCCGGCATCAGTACCACCACGTCACCGACATCGTGCCGACGATCCTCGACCTGGCCGGGCTGGAGATGCCGCACGTGTATCGGGGTGTGGCACAGGCCCCGCTGGCTGGTGTGTCCATGCGCTACACCTTCGACGACGCGGACGCTCCGACCCAGAAGAAGCGCCAGTTCTACTCCATGATCGGAACCCGGGGGCTGTGGGAGGACGGCTGGAAGGTCGCCGCCACCCATGCTCCGATCACCGGCAAGGGGCACTTCGAGGACGACGAGTGGGAGCTCTACCACGTCGACGAGGACCGGTCGGAGTCGAAGAACCTGGCCGACGAGTATCCGGCGAAGGTCAAGGAACTCGTCGCGTCCTGGTTCGCGGAGGCAGACGCGAACAACGCGCTCCCTCTGGACGACCGCACCGCGATGGATCAACTGACTCTCGATCGCCCCACGTCCGAACCGCCGCGGACCAGGTTCGTGTACTACCCCGGCACCAGCGCGGTACCGGAGGGCGTGGCAGTGAACGTGCGAGGCCGGTCCTACAAGATCGTCGCGGACGTCGACATCAGCGCCGACGCCGAGGGCATCATGTTCGCGCACGGTTCCCGGTTCGGTGGGCACGCCCTGTTCATCTCCGATCACAAGCTCCACTACGTCTACAACTTCCTCGGGATCCCCCCGGAGCAGACCTTCGTCTCGGACGTGCTCACGCCCGGCCCACACGCGCTCGGGATGGAGTTCGTCCGCGAGGAGGCCGGGCCGAACAAGGAGTCGGTCGGCACGACCAGGCTCTACGTCGACGATCAGGTCGTCGCCGAGGGTCCGATGCGGGCGCAGGTCGGAAAATTCACGCTCTGCGGCGACGGGCTCTGCGTGGGCTTCGACAGCGCCGACTCCGTCAGCCGTTCGTACAAGGCTCCGTTCGCCTTCACGGGCGGCAAGATCCTCGGCGTTGCGATCGACGTCGGTGAAGAGAGCTATCTCGACCTCGAGACCGAGGCCATGGCAGCGCTCGCTCGAGATTGACCTCATTCGGCGCTCACCCACCGCGGGTGATGTCGGCCCAGGACGTGGCTCATACGTTGAAATCCGACCGGCTGAATCCGTGCGCCCACGCGCGGACCGAGTCCGAGGGGCAGACGATGAGTGCACGGGCCGTTGGCACGGGTGAACGCCGCCCGCGCCGGCTCGCCGACGTGTTGGTGCCGCAGTCGCAACGACGCGAGTGGGCCGCCGTCGCGGACAGGCTCGACCTGGATGCCGGCGACACCCGCGCCAAACGTTCGGCGTTCTGGGTGATGCTCGTGCTGGCCGGAGTGATCGCCGTCTGCGGGGTCGTGACCGACTCGACGGCCACCGTGATCGGCGCGATGATCATCGCGCCGCTGTCCACGCCGATCCTGGGGATCGGGCTCGGGATCGTGGTGGCGGACCGCGCTGCGATCCTCCGGTCGGTGGGCTACGTCCTCGGTGGGATGCTCGTCGTGGTCGCTCTCGGCCTGCTCGTGACCCTGGTGCTGCCCGCGACGACCGGCGTTGCCGGGAACTCGCAGGTCACCGGTCGCACGGCGCCCGGGATCGGGGACCTCGCCGCCGCGTTCGCGACGGGCTTCGCGGGTGCCATCGCGCTCACCCGACGTGACCTCGGCGACATCCTCCCGGGCATCGCGATCGCGATCTCGCTGGTCCCGCCGCCCGGCGTGGTGGGCGTCTGCCTCGGCGTCGGCCAACCCGCCCTGGCCGCTGGTGCGCTGCTCCTCTTCGGTTCGAACGCCGTCGCGCTCGTGGTCGCGGCCACCGTGGTCTTCTCCGCCGTCGGCTACGGTGCGCAGGCGCGCGCGGCGCGCGGCGCGGCCGGAGCCCGACGGCGTCGCTCGACGACACTGGTGGCTCTCGTTGCGGTCCTGGTGGTCGCGATCCCGATGGTGGCGAACTCGGTGCAGGCGCTGCTCGCCGACCTCTGGCTGCGCCAGGCCGGTGCGGCCGCGCAGGAGTGGGTGGCGGGTATCGACGACGCCGTCGTCGAGGACGTCTCCTGGCTCGGGCAGGACCTCGTCGTCGAGGTGCGCAGTCCCGGCGAGTTGCCCGACGTCGCGCCACTTGTTGACCAGGTGGATAGCCTCGTTCCTTGGGAGCCACGGGTCATCGTCGTCCACACCGTGGGGGAGAGGGTCGAGCCATGACCGACCGGACACACACTTTGCGACCCAGAACGGAACGTCGTCGGCACCGGCGCCGGCTCACTTGGGGAGGGCTGGTCGCCGCTCTGCTGGTGGTGCCGTTCACGCTCGTACCGGCGCTGCCCGCGTTCGCGGCCACGTGGGGCATCCAGAAGACCGAGATCAGCACCGGCCCATATCAACCCGGTGAGAACGTCGAGTGGTTCGTGACCGTCTCCTGCTCCGACCCGAACGCCGACCCCTGTGTCCCGACGACGCTCACCGACCCGCTGCCCGACGGGCTGGAACTCGTCAGCGCGTCGATCCAGAGCCAAACGGGCGCCACGGGCGGCGAGCTCGTCGCCGATACGGACTCGGACACGGTCACCTACACAGCGGACAGCGTCAACAACGGCGGCCAGGTCCAGATCCTCATCACCGCACAGGTGGACCCGAACCTGCCGTTCAGCCAGGACGGCGTGCCGATCACGAACACCGCGACGGTGGTCGCCGACAACGCGGCAGAGGCCTCGGCATCCGATGACATCGTTCCTGTCGTCCCGCTCGTCCTCGACTCCGAGACGACGAAGGCGATCGACCCCGAGGGTGCCCTCGCTGCCCCGGGCACACCGGCGACCATGACACTCGGCGCGACGAACACCTCGAACGACCCCGTGGACACCCTCGTCATCCAGGACCCGGTCGACCCGACGGCAACGCCCAACCCGTTCACCTACCTCGAGTACACCGGCACCGGCGATATCGTCATGCCGCCGAACGCGGACACCGTCACGCAGGAGTACTGGGACGGAACGCAGTGGCTGCCGCTCGACGACACCGTCGACCCGGGTGACGTCCAGGGCGTCCGGTACACGTTCAGCGGTGACATCCAGCCCGGCGCGACCGCGACGATCCCGGTCGGCGTGCAGCAGAGCGACGCCGTCACCGAACTAACCGAGGCGACCACCGTCACGAATGACACGTCCTCCTACGTGACCCACGGAGCCGACGAGTCGACACCGACGACGGCGTCCGACACCTACGTCATCACCCCCCCGAACAACTCGGTCGAGGCGAGCAAGAGTTTCGACCCGGCCACGGTGAGCGCCGGCGAGCCGACCACGGTCACACTCGGCGCGACCAACACCGGCACCGCGGTGACGTCGATGACCGTCACCGAACCGGACCCGGACACCGCGGGCCCGTTCGAGGGCGACGACCCGCTGACGTTCACGGGGTTCGGCCCGGACGGTGACGGCACCGGGGTCACCTGGCCGACCGGCGCGACGGCCGCGACCGTGACCTTCACCTGCGCGGACGGGACGACGCCCAGCGAGCAGACCACCACAGTCAACACGCTCCCGAACCCACCACCCGACTGCGTCGTCGTGGGCTTCGCGGTGGAGTTCACCGGCGACCTCGTCAGCGGTGCGTCCGCGACGATCCCGTTCACCGCCGACACCGACCCCGACCAGGTCCCCGACGACGTCACCCACCCGAACACCATCGCGGCCGAGGTCCCGAACGCCGACGCCACGGCGTCCGCCGACCTCGTCACCCTCGTCGACCGGCTGGCCACGGACACGACCAAGGCGATCTCGCCGTCGACCATCCCCGCCATCCCCGGCCAGAGCGTCATCGTGCAACTGCCGACGCAACTGCTGCCGTTCGGACCGGACGGATCGACCACCAACGCCGACCAGGTCGTCATCTCCGATCCGACCGACCCGAGCAACCCGACCGACTTCTGGGACCACTTCGTCCCGACCGCCGTTCGCAGCACCGACGTGCCTGCCGGCTCGACGCTCACCGTCAACTACTGGAACGGTACGGAGTGGGTCCCGGCCCCCGAGTGCGGCCCCTTCACGGGACCGGCCACCGTCAGTTGTGACCTGCCTGCCGATGCGCAGGGGGTGCAGTTCGTCTACGACTCGACAGGCGACGGCTTCCCACCCGGCACCCAGTTCCAGCCGAACTTCGTGGCCGAGTTCACCGGGCCGGCCACCCAGGACGACGTGCTGACGAACTGCGGGGCCTCGAGCGCCTCCTCCAGCACGGTCGACCCGACCCCGCCTGCCGAGGGCTGCGCGACCATCGACCCGTTCCCAGTCGATGGAACGGGCGACCTCGACTTCATCGACAAGACGTTCCTCGGCGCCGACCCGGCCACCGTGCTGGCTCGCTCCGACGACCAGGTCACGGCGCAGCTCACTTGGTCCACCAACGGCTTCTCCGGGGTCGACCCGATGGTCATCTCCGACATTGCGGACCCGGAGACCACCGCGATCGCCGACTCGTTCTACGACGCGTTCGACCTGGTCCGGGTCGAGCCGATCGACGGCTCGGTGGATCCGCTCATGCAGTACGACCGCGTCGAGAGCGTCGAGTTGTTCATCGACGGTGCCTGGGTCACGGCGTCCGGCGACCCGTGCCCGTGCGACGGGTCCTTCCCCGGCTACACCCTCACCGCCGACGAGCAGGCGAACGCCACCTCGGTGCGGCTCACCTACACGGAGTCGGAGAACCGCGGTACGGCCGACCCGCTCGCCCCACAGCCCGGCGACGGCGTCGCCCGGTCCACGCAAGCCGACGGACGGCATCTGAACCTCACGTTCGAGGTTCGTGACTACCGGCGCGGCGATCCGACGGCCCCGGTGCTCGGGTCGACGAACGGCACGATCTACAACACGCCCGACCCCGGGCTCGTGAACGACACCGCCCGCGGCACCGGGACCTTCGACGGCACCGACTACACCGATGTCGACGATGACGACGTGCTGATCCTCGACCAGCCGCTCAACGTGACGGTCGTCAAGGACTGGACCGGCGGTCCCATCTCCGTGCCGCCACCGGACACGCCGGCGGGCGCCTACCCGTCGACCACCGTGAGCATCGCCGGGACGAACGCGTCCGCGGCCAAGGTCGACCAGTTACGGCTGGTCGAGCCGGGGGTACCGGACTCCGGCGACGTCCAGACCGGCGAGGGCACGTCCCCGTTCGACGTGTTCACCCTCACCGGGATCGAGCTGACGCCGCCCGAGGGGGCCACGTCCACGACAGTCACGCTCACCGCCGCCGACGGTTCGACGGAGCAGTTCGACGAGGCCGAGGCCGAGGCGCTCACCGCGGCGGACCTCGTGGATGTGGTCGGCGTCGAGGTCGCGTACGACGGGCTCGTGATGCCGGGCGCGACCGGGAGCATGGACCTGACCCTGCAGCTCCGGGTGGCGGACCGATACACCGGCGTCCCGATCTACGGGGACGAGGGCACCATCGTCGTCGACGCCAACCCGGTACCGAACGGGGCGGTCGCGACGATCGACGACCCGGGGGGCACCGACACCGACGTCCGCCTCGCCTACGACGACGCGGAGATGCCGCTGCAGGTGGCCGGGATCGATATCGTCGTCGGAAAGTCGTTCGACCCGACCCAGATCGTGGAGCCGAGCACTGGGCCGGTCACCATGACGCTGACGGGCCAACCGGTCGGACCCTCACGCGCCGTGGAGATGGTGCTCACCGACGACGATCCGCAGTTCTGGAACGCCTACGACTTCGTCGGGTTCGACGGCGCGACGCTGACGCCGCCGATCCAGCAGGTCCTGGTGGAGGCATACGTCGGCGGCACATTCACCGAGGGTCCCGACGGGGTCGAGGTCGACGGCGGTGGCTGGGTGGGCACCGACGGCGAGCCGTCCGCGACCTTCGCGCTCCCGGACGGCGTCGACCCGCAAGAGGTCCAAGGTCTCCGACTCACGTTCACCCGCACCGACGGTTCGATCTGGGAGAATCCCGCGAACCCGCTCCAGGAGGTTCCGATCTCGGTGGAGCGGCGCGAGGAGCTACGCACCGGGGGGCCGGTGCTGCCGGACCTTGCTGACAACCCGCCCGCGCCGGGCGAGACCGCGCCGGGCGTGACGAGCAACACCGTCCAGGGCGAGATCACCGGCGCCGACCTGGTCGTCGACCCCGACACGGGCGACCTGGTCCCGGTCTCGAACTCCGCTGAGGCCGCAGCGCAGATCGTTTACGTGCACGCGACCAACGGGGTCACGATCGTCAAGGACTTCAACGGCGTCGTGTCCGGCAGCACTCAGCCGCCCGCCACCGCGTTCCCGTTCAATATCACCATCACGAACTCGGGCAACCGGCCGATCTCGGAGCTGGTGGTCACCGACCCGATGCCGACGGATGCCGGCGGTGGCCAGCTGGTGCTCGCCGAAGTCGAGGAACCCTTCTCCTACGCGCTCGCCGGTGCCGCACCGGATCCGGCGAACGGGGATCCGCTGCCGACCGACCCGGACGAGGTGACGGTCGAGCAGACCGGGAACATCGAGGCCTTCACCTTCAGCTTCCCTGAGGGCACGGTGCTCGAGGTCGGCCAGACCTACACCATCACGGTCCAGGTGGAGTTCCGCATCGACGTGCCGCCCAACACCCTGGTCCAGAACACGGCCGGCGTCACCGGGGACCGGCCGTGGGATGCGTGCGCGGGCCGGCTGAACCCGGACACCGGTGCCTGTGAGGCCGACTCCGACGTCCTGACCCTGCCGGCGGCGGTCCTCGCCCAGTCGAAGTACGTCCGGGCCACCGCTGGTGACGAACTCGACGTCATGGTGGACCCGGCCGCACCGGACCAGGACGTCGAGTGCGTGCCGGATACGGACGGCTTCTATGCCTATCCGTGCACCCCGGTCATCATCCCCGGGCACGACGAGACGTGGCGGATCGAAGTCGACAACGTCGGCAACCTGCCGATGAACAGGGTGGTCCTCTACGACCGGCTACCCACCCCGGGCGACACGGGCTCGTTCGCGGACTCGCCGCGTGGCTCGCAGTGGGAGCCGCTGCTGTCCGAGGGCTCGGTGCCGACGCTCGCCATCGGCCCGGCTGATGCGGAGCTGACGCTCTACTACACAACGGTCGACGACTACTGCATGGATGACATCAACGACCCGATCAACCGGCCCTGCCCGGCGGACCCGACGACGGGCTGGGCGCCAATGCCCGCGGACCCCGATCAGGCTCTCCTGGATTCGATCACCGCCGTGCAGCTCGTCATCGACTTCCCGGAAGAGACGTTCAGCCCGGGTGACCTGATCGCGCTGGACTTCACGACGACGACGCCGCCCGAGGTTCCAGAGGCCGGCAACCGCTCGATCGCCTGGAACTCCACGGCCGCTTCCGCCGTGGTGACCGCCGGTGGCAGCGAGTTCCCGCTCCTGCCCACCGAGGGCACGAAGGTCGGCGTCGCAACCGCGGCCGGACCGCTCTCGGTGCTCAAGTTCGTGATCGGACCGGCCGCAGGCGACGCCCCTGAGACACTGCTGTTGTTCGTCCAGTGCACCTCCGCGATCGGCACCCCGGTCGAGACCGTGCTCGACCCGATCCCCATCACGGTGACCGCGGGCGTGCCGGTGACAGTGCCGAACCTCCCCTACGGGGCCGAGTGCACCATCACCGAGGACGGCAGCAACGGCGAGACCGAACTGATCGTCGGAACCGTGACGATCGACAGCGAGGACCCGGATGACCCGACCACCATCGTGGCCGTGAACCGGTACGAGATCGCGGGCATCGACATCTCGAAGGACGTCGTCACCGACGCCGTGGACGAGAACGGCGAGCCGGTGCCGTTCGGGCCGTTCGAGGTGACCGTCGAGTGCACCTTCCTCGGCGATCCCGTCTACGCCGAGGGCTACGGGCCGGACGACCCGATGGTCCTCCCGATCGAGGACGGCGAGACCGTCCAGCTGGACGGTTTCCCGGTCGGCAGTGAGTGCACCGTGACGGAGACCGGCACCGGCAACGCGTCGGCGGTCACCATCGTGGTGACCCAGGGGGACGCCGAACCGGTGCCAACCGATGGGCCGTCGACTGACCTGACGCTCGTCACCGACGCCGACGACGGCACGACCGGCAACGACGTGGTGCTCACCAACGTCTACGACGTCGGCCGGCTCGACCTCCTCAAGGTCGTCGACGGCGACGGCGCCGAAGCCTACGGCGCGGGACCGTTCACCCTTGCGGTGCAGTGCACCTTCGACGACGACGGCGACGGCCCGGGCGAGCCTCGGGTGGTCTACGACTCCACGGTGGTGCTCGGCGCCGCCGGACCGCTCGAGGCGCAGATCGCGAACCTGCCCACCGGTGCGGTGTGCGCAGTGACTGAGACCGACGACGGCGGCGCGACCTCGAGCGTGGTCGAGCCCGCCGAGGTGACGATCGGGTCGGGTGACGCGGTGACGGTGACGGCGACGAACACCTTCGACGTCGGCTCGATCGTCCTGGACAAGGTGGTCGACGGCGACGGCGCCGACCCGTACGGTGACGGTCCGTTCTCGGTCACGATCGAGTGCACCTATGAGGGTGAACCGGTCGCGATCCCGGGTGGTGCGGAGCGGGAGATCTCCCCGGGCACGCCGACCAGGGTCGCCGGCCTGCCGGTGGGTGCCGAGTGCACGGTCACCGAGACCGACGACGGCGACGCCACCGACACCTCGATGACGGTCACCGAGGACGGCGAGGAGCCGGTCGAGACGGACGGCTCGACCGTGGAGGTCATCGTGCCCGCCGTGGACGCGGGCGGTGCGCCGACGGCCGTGGGCATCGTCGCCACGAACACGTTCGATCTCGGGGCGATCGGTGTCGACAAGGTGCTCGACGGCGACGGCGCGGAACTCTACGGAACCGGGCCGTTCGAGGTCGCACTGGCATGCACGTTCGACGGCGAGGAGATCGAGATCCCGGGTGGCGCGGAACGCGAGATCGTGCCGGGGACGCAGGTGCTCTACGAGGATCTTCCCGTCGGAGCCGAGTGCGTCGTCACCGAGACGGCGAGTGCCGGGGCGACGAGCGCCGCCATCGAGCCGGACGGGGGGACGGTCACCGTTCCCCCGGCGGGCGATGACGCCGAGCCCGTCATCGCGGTCGTGACCCTGACGAACGTCTTCGACCTCACGTCGCTCGAGGTGGTCAAGGAGATCGACGGCGACTGGGCCGAGAGCGGCTCGGACGGCTCTTTCGAGGTGACGCTCGCCTGCACCTGGCTCGTCGACGGCGTGGAGACCGACATCGAGATCCCCGGCGGTCCGGATCGGGTCCTGCAAGCCCCGGACGACCTGGTCGCCTCCTACCCGGACCTGCCTGTCGGAGCGGACTGTGAACTGACGGAGACGGTGACGGGGGATGCGGACGAGACGTCCATCACAGTCGAGATCGACGGCATCGAGCCGGTGACCACCACCGGCACCAGCGTCGTGGTCCCGTTGACGGACACCACGGCGCCGGGCCAGGCGCTGGTCACCGTGACGAACTCGTTCGACCCGGTCCCGCCGCCTGCGCCCGGCCCGCCCGACCGACAGATTCCGGCAACCGGTTCGGACGCCGTCCGGCTGGCCGGTGCGGCGCTCCTGCTGGTCGGTGCGGGCGCGCTCCTCGTGATCTTGCGGCGTCGACGGAGCACGATCTGACGGGGCGCGGAGCCGCCGCAGTTCCGGCCCGACCGGCCGGCAGTTGCGGTCAGAGCAGGCCCGTCTTGTGGGCCAGGTCGACGGCCTCGCGACGGGTCGCGACGCCCAACTTGCGATACACGGACCGGACGTGGGTCCTCACCGTGTTGAAGCTCACCACGTGCGCGTCGGCGATCTCCCGCAGCGCCAGCATCGAGGGCAGGTCACGCAGCACGGCGAGCTCCTTGCCCGTGAGGACCAGCCCGGTGCCACGGTCCGGGTAGGGCCGATTGCTCGCGAAGGCCAGAATCTCGGCGACGAAGCCTTCGTGGCGCCCGAACCGTCCGCGACCGCTCAGGAGGAGGTTCCGGACCGACGGGGCCGCATGCAGCAGCCACCGCATCAGGTGATCCTGTTCGGCGACCCGGAGCGCTTCGCGCAGTGCGTCGTGGCTGCGGGCCGGCCGGCCTCGTCCGCGAGGTCCAGAGGTCGTCGAACGCCTGGACGTCAGCCACGGTGCAAAGGTCCAGGCCGGCTTCCGCCGCGCCGACGGTCAGGTCGAAGATGCACACGGCTGCCGCGGCGCTGAGCGGGTCCGCGTCCCGGGTCGGCCATCGACCGCGACCCGGGCGTGATGCGCCGCGGTCGCGTCGTCGCCGCGCTGCCAGTCCGCGAGCGCCAGCTCACCTGTGGAACTGCGCCAGTCGGGGGAGGCGGTACCAGCCTCGACGCTCCGCCAGTTCGATCGCCTCGGACGCGTGGGCGCGGACCGCGCCCGGATCGGGGCGGAACGTGGCGACGGCACGCCCCGAGTACGTGAGCTGCTGGAGCGCTTTGACGACCTCGGCCTCCCTGTGGTGGAGATGCGGCGGCTACCGGACCGAGCCCGTCGGTGGTTGAGCGCCAGGCCGGTGGAGGGCCGCGGCGATGGCGCTGCGGGCGACGGAGGGTATGAGGGTTCCGATCGCGACACCGATGACGAGGTTGATGATCGCGGTGGCGATCTTCGTGTCGAGGCCGGTGTCCGGCACGAAGGGCAGCACGACGGCGATCACGGTGGCGAGGCCGATCACCCAGCCGAAGAACCGTTGCGGTTGCGGGGTGGTCAGGATCAGCACGTGCAAGAGCGCCGTGGCGAGCAGCGCCGCGAGTGCGGCACCGGCGGCGTACCAGAAGGTGCTCGCGTTTCCCCAGGCGCCGTCGCCCTCCGGTGCAAGGATCGGGATGGCGAAGATCGCACGGCAGATCACGATCCCGGCTGCCGCGATGAGTGCCGCGACGAGCGCGGTGGCGGCTCCTCCGGCCCAGAGTCTGCCCGCGTCGATGGGTGGGTGGGTCGGTGGGGTCGCGT
>NZ_CACRYJ010000042.1:0-36453 GCF_902703175.1 Occultella aeris
GCGCCCCCGCCCGCCCCCCCCCCCCCCCCGCCCCCCCCCCCCCCCCCCCCCCCCCCCCGGGCCGGCCCCCTCGACCCGATCAAGGACCGGCTGTGCTACCGCAGCGCGCCGCTCGGCGTCGTCCGTACCGAGGCGCTTGGCCGGCTCGGCCTCCGGCTCGAGGAGGGCGCGCAGGTCGGCGGCGACGTCGCCTTCGTGACCCGGTTGTGGTTCGAGGGCCGGATCGTCTTCGACCGGACCGGACCGGCGTACCGGATCGGTGAGGATGCGCAGGACCGGGTCACCTATGCGCCCCGGCCGATCGCGACCGAGCTGCGATTCCTGCGCCACCTCCTCGCGTTGCCCTGGTTCGAGAACCTCTCGCTCGAACGGCGCCGCTCGGCGTGCGTGAAATTTGTGCGTATCCACCTCTTCGGCGCCGTGCACAACCGGCCGGATCCGAGTTTCTGGACCGAGAAGGAACGCCGCTCGCTTGCCAAGGTGGCGCGCAAGCTCCTGATCGCCGCACCCGGTGCGGAGAGCGTCCTCTCGCTCGCCGACCGGCGACTCCTGGACGCGATCCTGGCGCCGGACACGGAGCCGGCCACGCTGATCGGGCTGGCTCGGGCGCGCCGCCGGCACGGACGGCCGAACACTTTGATCACACGCGACCTCGCCCAGCTCCTGGCGACGGAGGCGCCGCTGCGCCTCATGGCCGCCTCGGTCCTGCTGCGCTGAGCGCCTCGGCGCGCGTGTAGCGTCGGATCCGCAAGACCCACCCCGTCAAGACACCCGAAGGACCGCCGTGAAGATCGCAGTTGTGGCACTCGGCAAGATCGGCCTCCCGCTCGCCGTGCAGTTCGCCGAGACCGGCCACGAGGTGGTCGGTGTCGACGTGAACGCGGACGTCGTGGCGACCGTGAACCGCGGCGAGGAGCCGTTCCCCGGGGAGGCGCACCTGGCCGAGAAGCTCGCTGAGCTCGTCCCGGCCGGGCGGCTCCGGGCGACCACGGACTACGCGGACGCCGTGCCGGGGGCGGACGCCGTCGTCGTCGTCGTGCCGCTGTTCGTCGACGAGGCGAGTGCGGAGCCGGACTTCGGCTGGATGGACTCCGCGACAACCTCGATCGGTGAGCACCTCACCAGGGGCACGCTGGTCTCCTACGAGACCACCCTGCCGGTCGGAACCACGAGGAGCCGGTGGAAGCCGATGCTCGAACGCATCTCGGGCATGACCGAGGGAACCGACTTCCACCTCGTCTTCTCGCCCGAACGCGTCCTCACCGGGCGGGTCTTCGCCGACCTGCGCAAGTACCCGAAGCTGATCGGCGGGCTGTCGGATGCCGGTGCCGCGGCCGCGCGCGTGTTCTACGAGTCCGTTCTCGAGTTCGACGAGCGTCCCGACCTCGACCGGCCGAACGGGGTGTGGGACCTGGGCAGCGTGGAGGCCGCCGAACTCGCGAAGCTCGCCGAGACCACCTATCGGGACGTCAATATCGGGCTCGCGAACCAGTTCGGCCGGTTCGCCGCCGCTCACGGCATCGACATCTACTCGGTGATCGAAGCGTCGAACTCGCAGCCCTACTCCCACATCCACCGGCCGGGGATCGCGGTCGGTGGCCACTGCATCCCGGTCTACCCGCGCCTCTACCTGTGGACGGACCCCGACGCCACTGTGGTCCGGGCGGCCCGAGAGGCGAACACGGCCATGCCCGCGTACACGGTCGGACTGGCCGGCGGGGCGCTCGGCGGGCTCGAGGGCCGCACCGTCGTGGTGCTCGGCGCCGCCTACCGGGGCGGCGTCAAGGAGACGGCCTTCTCCGGGGTGTTCCCGACCGTCGCTGCACTCACGCAGGCCGGCGCGACGGTGCTCGTCCACGATCCGCTCTACACCGCCGACGAACTCGCCGGCTACGGGTTCACCGCCTACGAGTTGGGGACGCCCGTCGACGCGGCGATCATCCAGGCGGACCACCGCGAGTACGCCGACCTGACGCCGGCGGACCTGCCCGGGATCGGTGTCCTCGTCGATGGCCGAAGGATCACTGAACCCGAGGCCTGGGTGGGCGTGGACCGCATCGTCGTCGGCGCTGGCCGGCGCAGCGACTGAAGTGACGTGGATCACTGATCGAACGCCGACGCACAGGGTGACCGGGAACTAGCGTCGGCAATCGTCCCCCACTACGGCGGCACCGTCGCCGCCCACCGCCCGGAGTCCCACGATGCGCAGGTTCCTTGCTGTCCTGACCGCCCTCTCGATCCTGCTGCTCGGCCACGCCGCGCTCACTCCGTCCGCCTGGGCCAAGGGCCTCGAGGTGGGCGGACGCGGGAACCTCTACTACCTCAACGACTCGTTCTCCGGCACCGCCAACATCGCCTTCGGCTACGGCGCGGTCGGAGACCGCACCTACGTCGGGGACTGGAACGGCGACTCCCGCGACTCGCTCGTGCTGCGACGCGGGAACCTGTACTACTTCCGGAACTCGCTCTCCTCGGGGAACGCCGACCGGGTGGTCGGTTACGGCCGGACGAACGACGTCGTGCTGGTCGGGGACTGGAACGGTGACGGTGTCGACACGCTCGCGGTGCGCCGGGGGAACCTCTACTTCTTCAAGGACTCCCTGAGCAGCGGTCCGGCCGATCGGGTCGTCGCCTATGGCCGTCCGAACGACGTCGTGCTCGTCGGGGACTGGAACGGTGACGGTGTCGACACGCTCGCGGTCCGACGCGGGAACATCTACCACTTCAAGGACACGCTGAGCGGCGGCGCTGCCGATCGGGTGCTCGCCTATGGCCGGACCGCCGATGCCGTTCTGGTCGGGGACTGGAACGGCGACGGGCGGGACACCCTCGCGGTGCGCCGGGCGAACGCCTACTACCTCTCGGACAGCCTCACCAGCGCCACCGCCAACCGCGTCTTCACCTACGGCAGGGCCGGCGACGCCGTCCTGGTCGGGGACTGGAACGCCGACGGCCGGGACACCCTCGGCGTGCGTCGGGCGCCCGCCCCGGCACCGGTGCCGCAGCCGACCCCGACCCCGCCGCCGTCGACCGGCTACCCGGTCCGGCCCCGCACCCCAGACCTGGACTGCCCCGACTTCGCCAGCCGCGCCGACGCCCAGACCACGTTCAACCACTACGTTCGCCTCGGCCTCGGGGACGTGCACCGACTGGACGGTGACAACGACGGCATCGCCTGCGAGAGCCACTTCGGCTGATCCAGGTGATCGCGGGTCCGGCGCGTCGGTGACGCCGACGTGCGGTCGCATCGATCCCCGGGCGCTACCGTGTTCCCAGCCCCGCGGACCGCATCCGTGGGAGCGACCACGACCAACCTGGAGGCTCCGTGACGCAGAACCCTTCGACCCGTTCCGATGTGCAGGGGGATCCGCCCCTGGCGCCACGCGCGCTGCTGCGCTGGGACGTCGTCTCGCGGCTGCTGCGCGACCTCAAGCCCCGGACCGTCCTCGAGATCGGCTGCGGTCTCGGTGCCTTCGGCGCCCGGATCGCACCGCTGACGACGTACGTCGCGGTGGAGCCCGATGCGACCTCCTACGCGAGCGCCAACGGTGTCATCAGCCCGCGGGGTGGCACGGTCATCAACGGGACGGACCAGTCCGCCCCGGCCGGGCAGACCTATGACCTGGTCTGCGCGTTCGAGGTGCTCGAGCACATCGAGGAGGACGAGGCCGCGTTGCGCACCTGGGTGGAGCACGTCAAGCCCGGTGGGCGGATCATGCTCTCGGTGCCGGCGTTCCAGGATCGGTTCGGGCCGATGGACACCATGTCCGGACACTTCCGGCGCTACTCACCCGAGGAGATGAGTACGCTGCTCACGAAGGTGGGGATGGTCCGGCCGCAGGTCACGGTGTACGCCTGGCCGCTGGGGTACGCGCTCGAGGCGGTACGCAACCGCATGGACTCCAAGAAGCTGGCCGGCGACTACAAGGATGCCTCTGTCGAGGACCTGACCGCCGCCAGCGGGCGCACGAACCAGCCGCGCAAGCGACTGATCGGGCTCGGGATCCAGACCGCCACCGCCCCGTTCCGCTGGCTGCAGCGGCTCCGTCCGACCTCGGGCACCGGGCTGGTGGTCGTCGCCGAGCGCCCCGCGTGAGGCTTCTCGTCGGGTCTCCTCGCGACTATGCCTGGGGCTCGGCCATGGTGATCCCGAGGTTCCTGGGGTCCACGCCCACCGAGCGGCCGGTCGCCGAGCACTGGTTCGGCGCCCACCCGTCCGCGCCGTCGATGCTCGACGGCGACGGCGAACTGCCCACCTATCTGGCCGGTGACCCCGAGCGACTCCTCGGGGCCGACGTCGTGGCCCGGTTCGGCCCGACCCTGCCGTACCTGCTCAAGCTGATCGCGCCCGTGCGCCCCCTCTCGCTCCAGGTGCACCCCGATCTGAGCCAGGCACGGGCCGGCCACGAACGGGAGGAGTCCGCCGGCGTCGACCCGCTGCTGCGCAACTACACCGACGCGAACCACAAACCGGAACTCGTCTACGCGCTCACGAACTTCGAGGCGGTCAGCGGGTTCCGTGCCCCACGCCGGGCCGCCGAACTCCTCGACGGTCTGGACGCCCCGCTCGCCCGCGAGATGCTCGGCCACCTCCAGGCCAGCCCGACGGCGTCCGGGGTGCGGGCCGCGTTCACGCAGCTGCTCGTCAGCGGCGCCGACGGCGGTGCCTCGGCTGTCGAGGCGACCGCGGCCGCGTGCGCGGCCCGGCTGCGTAGCGGGCGGTCGCCGTCCGCGCGTACCGACACCATCGTGACCCACCTCGCCTCCGCCTATCCCGGTGACCCGGGCACCGTGGCGGCTCTGCTGCTCAACCCGGTGACGCTGCACCCGGGCGAGGCGATGTTCGTGCCGGCCGGCGGCGTGCACGCCTATCTCAGTGGCTTCGCCGTCGAGCTCATGGCGAACTCGGACAACGTGCTGCGGGCCGGTCTGACCCCCAAGCGCGTCGACATCCCCGAGGTCCTCGAGACCATCGACTGGGTGGCCGCTCCACCGATCCGGATCGCGCCCGAGATGTTCGACGAGTGCACCGGGGTGTACTACGCCCCGGTCGACGACTTCGAGCTCTCCGTGGCCACCCTCGACGGTCAGCACGACCGCCGGTTCCCCGGCCGTGGGCCACGCCTGTTGCTCGGCCTGGACGGCGAGCTCTCCGTGACGTCCGATGCCGATCCCGACGGCGTGACCGTCGCCCGTGGGCAGTGCGTGTTCGTGGCCGCGGACGAGGGCACGGTGCGGCTCTCGGGCACCGGGCGCGTCGCCCAGGCAGGGGTGCCCTGAGCGACACGCCCGGCCTGCACGCGTCAGGAGGCGGTGCCCTCGACCTGCGCGAGGTGGGCGAGGTCGGCCGCGGAACGAGCGTCCCCGACAACCACGACCGAGCCGCGTTCCGCCCACGCGGCCAACGACGTGGCCAGGGCCACGCGCGGGTCGGACGATGCCACCAGCGCACGAGGCCCGGTCGCCGTCGAACCGGTGGGAGCCTCCGACGGCGGACGGACGGCTCCGGGACCGGCGGCGCCGGCTGTCGTTCGCCTCGCCCAGGCGAGCAGGTCCGCGTGGCTCGCGCCGTCGATGGCGGGACCGTCGGGGTCGGACTCCGTGGGCTGCGTGAGCACGTCCGGGTACGTCATCAGGTCCGCGGCACCGTCGATCACACCAGGACCGAGCGGTCCGTCGAAGGATCTCGCCAGCGCCGGGAGAGCGACCGCGATGACGCTCCCACCTGCGCGAACTCGTTCACGGGCGCGTTCCGGGTGGGCGGTGACCACCGCGTCGACCACCGGCGGGGCACCCATGGAGCGGGGGAGTCCACCGGCGGTGTCCGCAACCGCGAGATCCACGGACGCACCGGCACGCAGCGCGGCCAGGGACCAGACCATCGCGCGCCAGTGCACGGGCAGATCAACCCCGACGACGACACGCGGCCCAGCGTCCGCCTCCTCGGTGAGCAGATTCGTCGCTTTGATGACCCAGTTGGCGAGGACCCGCCCCGAGAGTTCCACCCGTTCGGAGTCAGGGCCGTACCAGGTCAGCCGCGGCGAGGTCGGGTCGGTGGCCTGCCAGAACTCGACCAGCTCGCGGACGGAGTCGAGGGGGGTATCGTGCGCCATACCTGCGAGGGTAGGCCGTGCACGACACGCCGGTGACCGCCATCAAAATCCGCTCTCGGCTTGACTCAAGCGGGTTACACGCGTGTAATTCATTGCAAGCGCCTCGTTCCCGGGGTGTCCGAGCAAGGGGCATGTACGACGATTGGGGTAAGCCGTGTGGAACATTCTGGGAGAGGGACCTCTCACCAACGGAATTCCGCAGCCGGTCCCGGCCCCACGCATGGAACTCGCGTTCCCGGTGGATGGCTACGTCGATGATGACGGCGCGCTGTCCTGGCAGGAGCGTGCGCTCTGCGCGCAGACCGACCCGGAAGCATTCTTCCCCGAGAAGGGCGGGTCCACCCGTGAGGCCAAGCGGGTCTGCGTGTCATGTGAGGTCCGGGTGGAATGCTTGGAGTACGCACTCGAGCATGACGAGCGGTTCGGCATCTGGGGTGGCCTGTCCGAGCGTGAGCGTCGCAAGCTCAAGCGCCGAGCGATTTGAGCGGGCCTCGGCGCTCGCCGAGTGAAAGCCGAATGAAGGCAACCGCCGCGCAGACCCACTCCGCTCCCACTTGGAACACGCTCGCCATCGTGGTGGGCGCGGCAGACTCGCCCTACCTACCCACCACGCTCGCAGCGCTCGCCGCCCAGACCGCTGCGCCCGAGCACGTCCTGATCGCCGCCCTCGGGCAGCAGCCGCGAGAGAGCGAGCTGCGGCAGATCGCGACGGAGGCCGGCCTCTCCCCCGAGGACATCACCGTCGTCCCGGCGCCCGGGGCACGGACCTTCGGTGCGGCGGTGCGCCGCGCCCTGACGGAGAGCGGGTTCGACCCGGTCACCGACGGTACAGCCGACGGGCGGACCAGACGCTGGCTCTGGCTGCTCCACGACGACTCGGCACCCGAGCCCGTTGCCTTGGCCGAGCTCCTCGGAGCCGTCGAGGGGAGCCGGGCGATCGCGATCGCCGGCGTCAAGCAGGTCGACTGGGACGCACCGGACCGGCTGATCTCGGTGGGCATCAGCGCTACCTTCGACGGCCAGCGGTTCACCGGTATCGAGGACGGTGAGATCGACCAGGGTCAGCACGACGCACGCGAGGACGTCTACGCCGTCGGCACTGCGGGAATGCTGATCGACGCGACGCTTTGGCGAGCACTGCGAGGCCCGGACCCGGCTCTCGGACCGTTCCTGGACGGGCGGGACCTGTGCCGCCGGGCCCGCCTTGCCGGCCACCGGGTGGTCGTGGTGCCGCGAGCGGTCGTGCGGCATGCCCGGTCCGGATACTTCGGACTCCGGGAGGTCGACGGATCGCGCACCGAAGAGCCGCGCGCCCAGGAGCCGCGGCGCTCGTTCCGGGCCCGACGGCGGGCGATCCTGCACGTCCGACTCACGCAGGTCCCGGCCGTGCTGATGCCGCTCGTGGCGATCGCCGCAATCGTCGCCGCACCGGTCCGGGCGATCTGGAGGGTCGCGACGAAGGAACTCGAGCTGGCCGGGGAGGAGTTCATCGCCCTCGGCGTGCTCGGCCACCCGCGTGCGATCTCCGCGGCACGCCGTCGGGGCGGCGCGACCCGGAAACTCCCGTACCGCCGCCTGCGACCGTTGCAGGCCTCCTGGTGGGAGGTCTGGCGACTGCGCCGGGACCGTCGACGGCAGGCCGTGGCCGAGCGAAGGGCGGCCCGGGCGCCGAGCGAGCTGGAGATGGCCGAACGAGCCGCCGTGGCGCTGCGACGCCGGCTCACCCTCGGCACGGTGCTCGTGGTGGTGGTTGCGCTCAGCCTGCTCACCATGGCGCCGGTCGCCTTCTCCGGCGCGCTCACCGGGGGTGCGCTGTTGCCCGTCGACGGGACCTTCGCGCAGGTCTGGGACGCCGCACTGGCCTCGTGGATCGGCACCGGGGACGGCCACCCGGGTCCGCCGGACCCGTTCCTCGGGCTCCTCGGCCTGCTCTCGCTCGTGACCGGCGGACCACTCGGCACGCCGATGCGGATCAGCATCGCCGCGCTGCTTGTGGCGGCGATGCCGCTGGCCGCGCTCGGCGGCTGGTTCGCCGCCGGTACCGCCTCCCGCTCGGTGCTGCTGCGGGCCTGGGCCGCGCTCGCGTGGGCGCTCGGACCTCCGTTGCTGCTCGCGCTCGGCCACGGTCGCCTCGGTGCGGTGATCGCCCACCTGGCCCTGCCGTTCGTTGCCCTCGGCGTGATGAGGGCGCTCGGCCTGGACCGCCGGGACGTGGTCATCTCGGGCATGGTCGGCGCGCAGCGGGTCTCGCCTCGCTCGAGCGAACGCGATGGCGTCCTGTCCGGCGAGGCGAAGCGCGCCCGGCTGGCAGCCCTCGCGGATCCCGAGGTCGCCGATCCGGGGGCCGAACCCGCCGACGACGGCGGGCCCGTGACCGAGGCCGACGGTGCCGAGGACATCACCGCCACGGAAAGGGCATCGGCCCCCGACGGATCGACAGATCGATCGGCGACGGCGGAGGACGACGTCGAGGTGACGAGCGAGGCGAGCCCGGTCGCGGACGGGCCCGCCCGGCCCTCGACTTCCCGGCTCGACGACTGGGACTCCGACGACCTCCCGGTGATCGTGTCGAACACCAGCGGTGACTACGTGCCGGACGACGAGCCCGAGGCTGCCACCGTGATCACCCGGACCTCCAACGTCGGGTCGCTCGGCGCCGCCGCCGCGGCGGGGCTCGCGTTCACCATCGCGTGCGCGGGCGCACCGGTGCTGCTGCCCGCAGGCATCCTCGCGCTCGCCCTGCTCGCGCTCGCCCTTGGCCGCCGCAAGCGGCTCGCCGTCGGCCGCAAGCGCCTGGTGTTCGTGGCCCTGCCGGCCCTGGTGGTGCTCGGGCCGCTGCTCTCCCACGCGCTTGCCACGGCCGGCGACGGCGGATGGCGTCTGATCTTCGCCGACCCCGGGGTCCCGTTCGCGTCCGACCCCGGTCCCGCGTGGCTGACCCTGCTCGCGTGGCCCGCGTCGCCGACCAGTGTGCCGTTCCTGGACGGCACCGCCGCGACGGTGCTCCCGCTGATCGCGTCCGGAACCGTGCTCGCCGCCGCGGTCCTCGCCCTGTTCCGGGGCGCCGGCCGGGCCCGCGCCATCCGGATCGCCTGGCTCCTGGTCGCCGTTGGCGTGCTCAGCGCGGCCGTATCGGTCCGGGTGCCGGTGGCGATCGGTCGGGCTCTGGGCACCGACACGGACGTCGTGGTGCAGGGCTGGGCGGGACCGGGCACCTCCCTGGTGCTGCTCGGGTTGCTCGCCGCCACCCTCGCCGCCGCCGACGGCCTCAAGGGCAGCCTTGGTCAGGTGAGTTTCGGCTGGCGCCAACCCGCCGCGGTGGCCGCGACGGTCATCGTGGTGGCCGGACTGGTGTGCTCGGCGACCCTCTGGACCACCCGGGTGCTGGCCGAGCGCAGCGGCGCCGAACCCGCCGGACTCGTGCAGGTCGCCGCACGCACTGCCGAACCGGTGCCCGCCCTCGGACTGGAGGTGCAGCGACCGCCGCAGGGCGCCCGGGTGCTCGCCCTGACCCCCACCGAGAGCGGACTGGACGCCCAACTCTGGCGTGGCGACGGGCCACAACTGACCGAGACCGCCACCGCCGTCGCACTCGGGGGCCTGGTGCGGGTCGAGTCCGCCGACGATCTCGCCGCCCCAGAGGTCCTCGATGCCGCGGATGCCGACCTGGGTGGGCTCGTGGCCGCCCTCGCGACCGGCACGGCGACCGACGCGGCCACGGCGCTGGCGACCCACGCCGTTGCCGTCGTGGTCGTGCCCGCGGTCGATGCCAACGCGAGCGGTGTGCTCGCCGATCCGACCGAACGGAGCCGGCTGATCGCCCTGCTGGACTCGGTGCGCGGGCTGGACCGGGTCACCGAGAACGACAGCGGCGTGATCTGGCGCGTCAATCTCGGCGACGGATCCACGGACGCCTCGATCGCGCGCGCCCAGGTGACCGACACGACCGGCGCGGTGCTGGCCATCGTGCCGTCCACCGGTGTGACCGCGGCGGGCCGGATCACGGCGGACGGCTCCGGGCGCACCCTGGTCCTCGCCGAACGGGCCGATCCGTCCTGGCGGGCCTGGGTCGGTGGCCAGCCGCTGCGGTCCGTCGACGCGGGCTGGCGGCAGGCGTTCAGCATCCCGGACGGCGCCGTGGGCACCATCGAGGTCCGCTACGAGCATGCCCTGCACATGCCCTGGCGAGTGGTCACCATCGTGGTGCTCGCGCTCACCGTCCTGCTCGCCCTGCCGACCCGGCGCCGCCGGTTGGAGGACACCTGAGATGACCTCGACACCCCGACTGAATTCCCGCCTGCGGTCCGTCGCCCGCGGCATCGGCGCCGCCGCCTCCGGCCTGCTCGTCCTCGGGCTGACCGGGGCGGTCGTGGGGGCCGCCACGCTGGCCCCACCGCCGGAAGCCACGACCGTCCCACCTCCCGAGATCAGCGTCGGCGCCGCCCCACTTTCCATGGTGTGTGCCGGACCACCGCTCCTGGCGAGCGACGACGGATCGGACATCGACGTCGACGACGAGTTCGGATCCGGTGGTGCCGACGTCGTCGCGGTCGCCGAGGCCGTGGTCCTCGGTCGCGACGGCGAGCCCCCGGCCGCAACGTGGAGCTCCGTCGGCGGCGATCCGGTCGAGGTGCCCGGCACCGGCGACATCCGGTACCTGAGTCAGAGCGACCCGAACGGGCCCGCGTTGCTGCGCGCCGAACCGGACGGTGACGCGACCGCGCTCGCTGCCGGCGCCTCGGCGGCGCGGCAGGACACCGGTGACCTGCGTGGCCTCGCCGCGGCGGAGTGCCAGGCGCCGTCCTCGAGTATCTGGTTGGTGGGCGGGGCGACCGAACTCGGGTCGAGTGCCCGGTTGACACTGACGAACCCCGGGGACACCGCGGTCGCGGCGAGCGTGGACATCTGGGGCGCGGCCGGCCAGGTCAGCGCCGACAACCCCGTCCTGGTGGGACCCGGCGCCAGCGAGTCGATCCTGCTGGAGTCCCTCTCCCTCGAACCACGGATCGCCGTCCGGGTCAGCGCGGACGGCGGTCGGCTGACCGCCGAGATCCAGGACAGTGCGCTCAACGGCGTGGTGCCCGCCGGTACCGACCTGGTCACGGCCACGGCCGACCCTGGCCTGGACCTGACCATCGGCCCGGTGCCGCTGCCGGAGACCGACGCCTCGGCCGCGGCACCGTCCGTGGTTCGCTTGGCGAACCCGAACACCGAGCCCACCACGGTGACCGTGTCACTGCTCGGCGAGGACGGCGAGGAGGTCCTCGCAGGTACCGAGGGGATGATCCTCGAGCCCGGGGCGGTCACCGACGTCTCCTTGGCGGGTGTCCCCGCCGGCTCCTGGACCGTGCGCGTGGGTGCCGACCAGCCGGTCACCGGCGCGGTCATGCTCACCCGACTCGGTGAGGCCGGTGAGCTGGACCCGGACGAGCCGGTGCTCGACCGGGCCTGGATGCCCGCGCGGACAGCGGTCGACCACGGGCTGCTCGCCATCCCCGGCCTCGGATCGGTCGTCGACGACGCCGGACTGGCGATCACGAACCCGCTCGAGGAGGACCAGACCGTCACGCTGCGCACGGTGGACCCCGCCGGGCAGGTCGGCGAATCCGTGGAGATCGAGCTCGGCGCCGGGACCACCCTGGCCGTCACCGACCGCGTCGACCTGTCGAACACGGTCGCCGTCGAGGTGAGCGGCAGCGCCGTCCTCGCCAGCGTGGCTCTGAGTGCGGAGGCCGCCGACGGTCAACTACTCAGCATGCTCCCGCTCACCCCCGACGCCGACGAGGACCAGAGCGTGACGGTGCGGCTCGGTCCCTGAGCGCGTGGCCCGGGTCCGTGCGGCCGGGCCTCAATCCCGGTAGGTGGGGTCGATGTCCTCCGGGTCCCGGCCGAGCATCTGGGCGAGCTGTTCCACCAGGACGTCGCGCACGAGAGCGGCGATGTCATCGGAGTCCGCGGATCGGCCGACCACGGGACGTCGGTACACGACGATCCGGTGACTCAGGCCCGCTGCGGGGTCCGCGGGGAAGTAACGACCCAACGGGACCGCACCGGTCTCCCAGGGAGCCGGTGCGGACGGTGGGACCTCCTCGACCGCGAACTCGACGCCGTCGAGATCGGAACCCAGGTGCTTCTCCAAACGTTCGACGGTGCTGAGCAGCGTCTCGTCGAACCGTTCCCCGCGGGTGCGCCAGCCCGGCAGCGTCGGTGGCAGGAGCGGACCCCGCAGCCCGCGCCCGCGCCGGTCCCGGCGGGCCGAGCCACGTCGGGACGGGAACACAACGCGGCTCACGTCACGGCCGGCAGCCGGCGGTTCCTCGGTCATGTCACCAAGGGTGCCAGAGTCGGCGGCGTGGGGTCGCCGAGGAGGGCAGGGGGAGGGGGTAGCCTCTCATCTCGTGAGAGCGACCCGAGGCTGCACCCGTTCTGCGTGCACGGCGCCTGCCGTGGCGACGCTCACCTACGTGTACTCCGACTCCACAGCCGTGCTCGGCCCGCTCGCCACCAATGCCGAGCCGCACACGTACGACCTGTGCGCGCCGCACGCCGAACGGCTGACCGTGCCCCGGGGCTGGGACGTGGTGCGTCTGGCCACCGAGTTCGAGCCCGCACCGCCGAGTTCGGACGACCTCCTCGCGCTCGCCGACGCAGTCAGGGAGGCGTCCCGAGCCGTCCCGCCGCCGTCCGTGCCGGCGGCCCGCGGCCAGTTCGCCGCCCCCGCGCCCGTCACCCAGGCCCGCCCGACCCCGCAGGCGGGCCGGCGGGGCCACCTCCGGGTGGTTCGCGACGACGGCGAGTGAGCCGGCCGGTAGGCTCCGGTATCGTGCCTGACTCGCCTGAACTGCCCGATTCGCCGGACTCGCCACGCCTCGATGCCATCGTCAAGGCGTACGACGTGCGTGGGCTCGTCCCCGACGAACTCGACGAGGACACCGCCCGCGCGCTCGGCGCGGCCTTCGCAGACGTCGTCGCCGCCACGGCGCACAAGCCCGCGGTCGTGATCGCCCACGACATGCGCGCGACCTCGCCGGGGTTGGTGACCGCGTTCGCCGACGGAGTCACCTGGCGCGGAGTCGACGTCATCCGCGTCGGCCTCGCCTCCACCGACGGGCTCTACTTCGCCTCCGGCAGCCTGGACCTGCCCGGGGCCATGTTCACCGCGAGCCACAACCCGGCGCAGTACAACGGCATCAAGATGTGCCATGCCGGAGCCCGACCCGTCGGCCGGGACACCGGGTTGGCCGACGTCAAGACGCTGGCAGCCGCCTACCTGGCTGAGGGGATCCCCGCGGCCGAGCCGGCCGGCACGGTGACCGAACGGGACCTCCTCGCCGACTACGCCCGGCACCTGCGCACCCTGGTGCCGCTGGACGGCGTGCGGCCGATGAAGGTCGTCATCGATGCCGGCAACGGCATGGCCGGTCTCACCGCCGGCGCCGTGCTGGGCACGGACGCGGGCCTGGACGACCTCGGCCTGGACCTGGTGCCGATGTACTTCGAGCTGGACGGCACGTTCCCGAACCACGAGGCGAACCCACTTGAGCCGAAGAACCTGATCGACCTGCAGGCCACCGTGGTGGCCGAGCAGGCGGACATCGGCTTGGCGTTCGACGGCGACGCGGACCGGTGCTTCGTCGTGGACGAGCGCGGCGTCAGCGTCAGCCCGTCCGCGATCACGGCACTGGTCGGCCTCCGGGAACTGGAGAAGGAGAAGGCGGCAGGCCGAACCGCCACCATCATCCACAACCTGATCACTTCACGTGCGGTACCGGAACTGGTTGAGGGCTCGGGCGGGCGAGCTGTGCGCACCAGGGTGGGGCACTCGTTCATCAAGGCCGAGAAGGCCGCCGAGGAGGCCGTGTTCGGCGGTGAGCACAGCGCCCACTACTACTTCAGGGATTTCTGGTTCGCCGACACCGGCATGCTCGCCGCGATGCACGTGCTGCAGGCGCTCGGTGAGGCCGACGTGCCGCTGTCCGCCCTCGCCCAGATCTACACCCCGTACTCCGCGTCGGGGGAGATCAACTCCCGGGTGGCCGACGTCGACGCCGCCCGCGAGCGAGTGCTCCAGGCGTTCTCCGACGACATCGACGCCGGCGTGGTCACGGTGGAGGAGTTCGACGGGCTGACCTTCACCCACTGGGACCAGACCCCGCGGTGGTGGTTCAACCTGCGCAGTTCCAACACCGAGCCACTGCTGCGGCTCAACGTCGAGGCCCAGGACTCCGACATCATGATCAAGATCCGTGACGGCGTACTCGCGCTCGTGCGCGAAGGAGAAGAGGCCACCCATGACTGAGTCCCGACCCGAGCAGAACACGCTGCCGATCGAGGACTGGCTGCGGGCGATCGTGCGGTGCCCGGTCACCGGATCCGAACTGGTCGACGGTCTCGGCCCGGACGGCGAGCCGGAACTCGTCAACACGAGTGGGTCCCCGCGCCTGGCCTACCCGGTCCGCGGCGGCGTACCGGTTCTGCTCGCCCACGAGGCGCGGCCGGTCTGAGGACGTTCCGGTCCGCCGGCGGCGGGACCGGTCACAAGGAGGCGCGCGGATGTCCACGGGTGGAGGCACGAAGGCCGTGGTCGCCGCGCTGTCGGCGAACCTGGGGATCGCCGTCACGAAGTTCGTGGCCTACGCGCTGACCGGGTCGAGCTCGATGCTCGCCGAGGGAGTGCACTCGGTCGCGGACTCGGGCAACCAGGCACTGCTGCTGATCGGTGGCAAGCGGTCTCGCCACGCGGCCTCGGCGGTGCACCAGTTCGGCTATGGCCGGGCCCGTTACGTGTACGCGTTCCTCGTCTCCATCGTCCTGTTCAGCCTGGGTGGCTGCTTCGCGCTGTACGAGGCGTGGCACAAGTTCTCCGACCCGCACCCGATCGAGGACTGGCGGTGGGTGCCGGTGGCGGTCCTGCTGCTGGGCCTGGTGATGGAAGGGCTCTCGTTCCGGACGGCGGTCAGGGAGGCCAACCACGCCAGGGGCGCCACGAGCCTGACGACATTCGTGCGCCAGTCGCGTGCCCCCGAACTGCCGGTGATCCTGCTGGAGGACTTCGGCGCGCTGATCGGCCTCGTGTTCGCGCTGTTCGGGGTCGGCATGACGCTCGGCACCGGCGACGGGCGCTGGGACGCGATCGGGTCCGGTGCCATCGGCTTGCTCCTGGTGGCCATTGCGGTGTTCCTCGCGATCGAGATGAGCTCGCTGCTCATCGGAGAGTCCGCGCTGCCCGAGCACCAGGCGGCCATCGAGGCGGCCATTCCCGGGGCCGGTGTGCTCTCCGTGATCCACATGCGCACCCTCCACCTCGGCCCGGAGGAGCTCCTGGTCGCCGCGAAGATCGAGGTGGAGCCCGACGCGGATGCCCGCGCCGTGGCCACCGCGATCGACGCGGCCGAGGTGCGGATCCGGGCAGCCGTGCCGCTGGAGACCCAGATCTACCTCGAGGCGGACCTGCGTCGCCACCTCGCGCAGGACTGACTCCGCCCGCCGCCGCTGGCCCCGTGGCGAGGTGCTGGCGAGCCTTCGGTACGATTCCCTCCGACACATCTCACCGACGGACGGATACGGACGCACATGGCCGCAAGCGGGGGCACCAAGGCAGTCATCACGGCACTGTTCGCGAACCTCGGCATAGCGATCGCGAAGTTCGTGGGCTGGCTGCTGACCGGCTCGAGTTCGATGCTGGCCGAGTCCGTGCACTCCGTCGCGGACACCAGCAACCAGGCGCTCCTCCTGCTCGGCGGCAAGCGCGCCCAGCGCAAGGCCTCCGAGGTGCACCAGTTCGGCTACGGCCGGATCCGGTACGTGTACGCGTTCATCGTCGCGATCATCCTGTTCTCCCTCGGCGGGCTGTTCGCCCTGTACGAGGCGTGGCACAAGTTCTCCGACCCGCACCCGATCACCGAGTGGCAGTGGGTGCCGATCGTGGTACTCCTGATCGCCGTGGTGCTGGAGTCGTTCGCGCTGCGCACCGCGGTCATCGAGGCGAACCACGTGCGCGGCCGCACCCCGATCTTCAAGTTCGTCAAGACGTCCCGATCGCCCGAGATCCCGGTGATCCTGCTCGAGGACACCGGCGCCCTGCTCGGCCTCGTGTTCGGCCTGTTCGGGGTGTCGATGACGCTGATCACCGGCGACGGCCGCTGGGACGCCATCGGTTCCGGCGCCATCGGCCTCCTGCTCGTGGTGATCGCGGTCTTCCTGGCGCTGGAGATGAAGTCGATGCTCGTGGGCGAGTCGGCGCTGCCGGAGCACCAGGACGCGATCGAGGCGGCGGTGGTGGGTGGCGGCATCACCTCGGTGATCCATATGCGCACCCTGCACCTGGGGCCGGACGAGTTGCTCGTGGCCGCGAAGGTCGAGGTGGCCCGCGACGACGACGCCGAGGAGGTCGCCGCTGCGATCGATGCCGCCGAGGTGCGCATCCGCGAGTCGGTGCCACTCAGGCTGACGATCTACATCGAGCCGGACCTGCGCCGCCCGGCGACGACCGGCCCCGCGGGATCCGACCAGCCGGGTGGCCCGACCACCGCATGAGCGCCGATGTCCCTGAAGTCCGCGTCGTCTGCGTCACGTTCCATCCCGGCGCGGAACTCGAGGACTTCGCGACGACCCTCGCCGGTGCGAGCAGCGCACCTGTCGAGCTCGTCTTCGTCGAGAACGGGGCGGACCCGGAGGTTGCCCTGCGGGTGGCCGGCAGGCATGGCGGCACCGTCGTGGAGACCGGGACGAACCTCGGCTATGGGGCTGCGGCGAATCGTGGCGCCGAGGGAGCGCGCGGCGAGTGGCTGGTGGTGGTCAACCCGGACGTCGAGTGGACGCAGGGCTCCCTCGACGAACTCATCCGGGCCGCCGACCGACACCCGAGGGCCGGCTCGCTCGGACCGGCGATCCTGAATGTCGACGGGAGCGTCTACCCGTCGGCGCGGGCGCTGCCCTCGGTGCGGACCGGTGCGGGTCACGCGTTGCTCGCTCGGGTCTGGCCGGGCAACCCATGGACGAAGGCCTACCGCAGGACCCAGGAGAGCGCCGGGGCCGTCGAGCACGAGGCCGGCTGGCTGTCGGGGGCGTGCCTGCTCCTGCGGCGAGAAGCGTTCGAGGCCGTGGGCGGCTTCGACGAGGCCTATTTCATGTTCTTCGAGGATGTGGACCTTGGCGACCGGCTCGCCCGCGCCGGTTGGACGAACGTCTACGTGCCCACGGCCCGGGTGATCCACGACCAGGGTTCGTCCTGGCGGGACAAGCCGGCAGCCATGATCCGGGCGCACCACGTGAGCGCCGAACTGTACCTGCGCCGCAGGTACTCGACCTGGTACCTCTTTCCACTCCGCTGGGCGCTCGCGACGGGGCTGCGCGTGCGGTCCTGGCTTCAGACGCGCGCAGCCCGCTGAGGCCGACCGGCCCCAGCGGGGTGACTGCGCGCCGTGATCACTGCCCGGCGGCGGCGTACTTGGCCTCGGTGGCATCCTTCTGCGGGCGCCACCAGGCCTCGTTGTCGCGGTACCAGGCGATCGTCTCGGCGAGCCCGGAGCGGAAGTCGGGGAACCTGGGTTCCCAGCCCAGTTCGGTGCGCAGCCGGGTCGAGTCGATCGCGTACCGCATGTCGTGTCCCGGTCGGTCCGTGACCAGGTCGTAGGCGTCCGCGTCCTGGCCGAGGAGCTGGAGGATCAGTTCGACGACGTGCTTGTTGTTCTCCTCGCCGTCGGCACCGATCAGGTAGGTCTCACCCGGCGTGCCCTTCTCGAGGATCGTCCAGACTGCGCGGTTGTGATCATCGACATGGATCCAGTCGCGCACGTTGAGGCCCTGGCCGTACAGCTTGGGCCGCACGCCGCTCAGGACGTTCGTGATCTGGCGCGGAATGAACTTCTCCACGTGCTGGAACGGGCCGTAGTTGTTGGAGCAGTTCGAGATGGTCGCCTCGACGCCGAAGGAGCGCGCCCAGGCGCGCACGAGCAGGTCCGACCCCGCCTTCGTGGAGGAGTACGGGCTCGACGGGTTGTAGGGCGTGCTCTCCGTGAACCGCGCCGGGTCGTCCAGCTCAAGGTCTCCGTAGACCTCGTCGGTGGAGATGTGGTGGTACCGGACAGCATGGCGTCGGACACTCTCCAGGAGTGTGTAGGTCCCGATCAGGTTCGTCTGCACGAACGGCCACGGGTTCGCCAGCGAGTTGTCGTTGTGCGACTCGGCGGCGAAGTGGACGACGACGTCACTCGCCTCGACGAGGGGGTCCACAGCCGCCGCATCCGCGACGTCGCCCTCGACGAACGTGATCTTCTCACGCACGTCGGCCAGGGAGTCCGCGTTGCCCGCGTAGGTCAGTGCGTCCAGGACGGTGACGTCGACCTCCGGACGCTCGTGCACCGTCTGGTGCACGAAGTTGGCCCCGATGAAGCCGGCTCCGCCGGTGATGAGCATGCGCAAGGTGCACTCCTAGAGGTAGTCGTTCCCGCTCTTGACCTGGACAGGGAGCCGTGAGGGACGGCCCGAACCATGGTAGGTCCAACCGGCTGCCCGCCACGCGGCCGGGTCGAGCACGTCGAGCGCGGGCGAGTCGCGCATGTCGTCGCATCGATCTCCCGGAGGAAGGTAAGAGCCTGGTCCACTCGAACTGTGCGAGCGCGAAGTCAGTGGTGCAGTAGCCCTGAGGTCACGTTGCGGAGCAGGACCTCATCGAACCCGGGCTCGTGGAACGGTGCCTCCCCGGACAGGGGTGCGAGCTGGTCCGCGTCGATGTCGATCCGACGACGTCGTGGCCGGGTCGGACATGCAGGCGGCGTGGACGGGTTCCGAGGTGGCCGCACCCCCATGACGGTGATGTTGATGCGGGCACGCTACCCTCACGAACGAGACCGATTCACTACCGTCAACGCCGAGATCGACGCGCCGCGCCGAGCAAATGACCGTCGAGTTGACTGACCATGCACGATGGTGGATAGACCACACAGTCCGGGGGAGATCCATGCGTAACACCAGAGCGGTTCCGACAGCCCTATCCGCGGCCGTCCTGGCCGTCGCGCTCGCTGCCTCGGGTTCGGCAGCGGCATCTGCTCAGCCGGACCCGCCGGGCCGTGACGGCACGGACGCGCCAGACACCTCGGCTGCGGTGGAGGTCATCTCGCTCACGGATGCTTCGGGGACGACGACGGCGGCCGGTGCGGCGGGACTCGCGCCCGCCTCGAGTTCGCGCCTCGCGCCCAACGCTGCGTCCCAGACGCCTGCCGTACTGACCGTGCCGACGGCGACCGACACGTTCCTCGTCGCCGCGGTGACCTGGCGTGATGGGGAGACGCTGGCGGAGGACGCGCACGTATTCCTTCGGGTGCTCGAGGGCGGGGTCTGGTCGGACTGGCTGGAGACCGAGAGTGACGAAGGCTCCGAGGGCGGTCAGGCGGTTGCCGGGACGGACCCCTTCGTCACCGGTGGCGCCGAGGCCGTGCAGGTGCAGGTCACCGGTCCGGCCGCGGAACTTCCGGCAGACCTCGGCCTGACGCTGATCCCAGCGGACCCGACGGAGGACGCACGGGTCAGTTCTGATCCGGGCGAGACCCCGGCCACGTTGCCGGACGCCGACCTGACGGCGGTGCCGATGGGCGAGCGGACCGAGACCGCGCTGGCCGCGGACCCGACGAGCGAGATCTCGACCCCGGCGAGTGCGACGGCGGCTGCCGCGTCCGTGGCCACCACATCCGGGACCGACGCGGCGCAGACGACGGCCACGACGGCCGCTGCCACGTCCGGGGTGAACCTGCCCAATCCTGGCGTCTACACCCGTGCGCAGTGGGGCGCCGACGAGACGATCATGACGTGGCGGCCGTCCTATGCCGGGCTGCAGGCGGCGGTCATCCACCACACGGCCGGGACGAACAACTACACGGCCGATCAGTCCGCATCGATCATCCGGAGCATCTACCGCTACCACGCGATCACTCGGGACTGGGGTGACATCGGGTACAACTTCCTCGTCGACAAGTTCGGCCGGATCTTCGAGGGACGCACGGGCTCACGTACCGCGGCACCCGGGCAGATGACCATCGGCGGGCATGCCCGGCCGATGAACACCCATACGATGGGTGTGTCCGTGATGGGCACCTACACGGAGGCGCCGGCCTCGAGCACTGTGCTCCGTTCGGTCGCCAACGTCATCGCCTGGCAGTTCGGCCGCGCGGGCCTCGACATGACGGCGCGAAGCGGGCTGGTCTCGACCGGTACCGGGGTCGTCCCGAGCGGGGTGGAACTGCCGCGGATCTTCGGCCACCGCGACGTCGCCCAGACGGCGTGCCCCGGCTTGATCAGGACGCAGATCGACCAGCTCAGCATGATGGTCAGCAGCCAGCTGCCCAACCTGTTCTACCTCGCGAACGAGTTCACCACCACGGCCGACGTCCGGTTCCGATACGGGCAGCGAGGTGCCAACGTCTACGTCGGCGACTGGGACGGAGACGGTGTCGACACCGTCGCGACCAGGGTCAACCAACTCTTCTACCTGACGAACACGAACGGGTACTCGGAGGCCGCCAGCGTCGTCGCGTTCGGTCGCCCGGGGGACGTCGTCCTCGTCGGGGACTGGGACGGGGACGGTCGGGACACCTTCGCCGTTCGGCGCGGCAACTTGTACTACATCATGAACACCATGGGCAGTGGGACCGCGGACCGGGTCATCCCCTACGGACGCGCAACCGATCAGGTCGTCGTCGGCGACTGGGACGGGAACGGCACGGACACGCTCGGCGTTCGGCGAGGGAACATCTACTATTTCCGAAACTCCCTGACCGGAGGCGTCGCTGACCGCGAGGTCGCCTACGGACGCAACACCGATGTCGTGCTCACCGGGGACTGGGACGGCAACGGCACGGACACCTTGGCCGTGCGACGCGCGAACCAGTACTTCATCGCCAACTCGCTCTCGTCGGGTCCGGCGAGCACCGTCGTCTTCTACGGTCGAGCCACGGACGTCGTGCTCGTGGGCGACTGGAACGACGACGGGCGAGACACGCTGGGCGTTCGCCGCCTGTGACCTGTCCCCGGGCGTGGCTGTGGCAAACTCGCGGTTCACGTTCGGGAGTGGAGTGGGCATGACGAGGGAACTGACCGAGCCGGATCGGGTTGATTCGAGCCGGATGAGTCGACTGATCGACTTCCTTGAGTTGCGCAGGCCAGACCTGCGGGTCCTTGCCCTTCTGTTCATCGCCGCGGACCTGTTCCTGATGGTCGCCTACCTGTACTTCCGGCTCGACTCGCCGGAGTCGTGGCCATGGGACATCCGCAACGAGCACGGGCTCGGCGAGCGCTACCAGTCGCTGAAGCAGTTCTGGTGTCTCCTGGTCCTCGGCTTGATCTGGGTTCGGCGCAGGAGTTTCGTGGTCTTCGCCTGGGCCGTCGTCATGGCCTACTACCTGGTCGACGACTCGCGGCGGATCCACGAGCGGATGAGTGTCTACCTCGTCGATCAACTCGATCTCGGTATCTCGACATCCGTCGGGGAGTTCGTCTGGTATGCGGCCGTGGGAGCGGTCCTCACCGTTCTGGTCGCGCTTGGGCACCGCTGGGCCGACGAGGCCACCAGGCGTCTCAGCCTGAAGATCGGTGGCTACTTCCTCGCCCTCATCGTCTGCGGCGTCGTGTTGGACTTCGTGCACGACCCGTTCGTCGAGATCGTCCCGATCGACATCGCGCTCACGTTCCTCGAGGACGGTGGCGAGCAGGTGATCCTGAGCTTGCTCACTGCGTTCCTGATCTGCCAGATCCTGCCTGGCGCGGTCAGCAGGTCGGTCCCCGCGGGAGGGGCATGAGTCCCGCAGTAACGTACGTCACGGCAGCCCGCTGGGGCGGGGGATCCACTGGCTCGACTGCTAGTGTGACCCGGTGACATCTGAGTCCGTTCGTGAGATCCGACCATCGGTACCGATCTGGCGACAGTGGAATCTGATCAGCAACTTCGGGCGCCGCGACCTGAAGGCGAAGTTCAACGGAACTCTGCTCGGTTGGGCGTGGTCCCTCGTCGTTCCGCTGGCGACCCTTGCGATCTATACGCTCGTCTTCTCGATCGTCTTTCGGATGGTCCCGCCTCCGATGGGCAACGGCAAGGACGGCATATTCGTCGTCTGGCTGTTCTGCGGCCTCGTGCTCTGGTCCTACTTCTCATCGTGCGTGAACGGCGGGATGGGCGCCCTCCTCGGTAGCGGCCCGCTCCTGCAGAAGATCTACTTCCCCGCGTACGCGCCAGTGCTGGGTGCTGGGCTTGCGGTCGGCATCCAGAGCCTCATCGAACTGGGCATCCTCGCCATCGTGCTCGTCGTCCTCTTGAATGTGTCGTGGACCTGGTTGTTGATACCACTCGTTCTGGCCCTCTTCGTGATATTCACTGCGTCGGTCGCGACGATTGTTTCGGTGATGAACGTGTATTACCGTGACCTGGCCCATCTCGTATCGGTAGCACTGCAGCTCCTCTTCTACCTGACGCCGATTATCTACAACCCGGACATCGTCCCGCTATCGTGGAACGGAATTCCCCTGCGCGCGATCGTCGAATTCAGTCCGTTGTCCCAATTCGTGGAATTGTTCCGGGCGGCCATCTACGACCTGACCACGGGTGATCTCAGCACCTGGATCTCTGTGACGATCTGGACGGTTGTCGCACTCGCGGGGGCGATGTTCGTCATGAAGCGTCGTGGCGGCGACCTGAGCGAGGCGCTATGACCGACATCGCCATCAAGGTCGGCCACCTCAGCAAGACCTTCCGACTCCAGACCGAGCGGCGCAACTCGATCAAGGAGATGTTCGTCCGCGGCAAGTCCAGGGGCGTCCACGACTTCCACGCGCTCCGGGATGTCTCGTTCGAGGTCCCCCGCGGTTCGACGTTCGGGTTGGTCGGACACAACGGGTCAGGCAAGTCGACGCTGCTGAAGATCCTGGCCGGCGTCTACCGGCCGTCCGCCGGGCAGGTCCTCGTCGACGGTCGGGTCTCGGCGCTGCTCGAGCTCGGTGCGGGCTTCCATGGTGAACTCACGGGGCGCGAGAACATCTATCTGAACGGCGCGATCCTCGGGCTCTCCAAGAAGCAGATCGACCGGTCGATGGACCAGATCATCGACTTCGCCGGGATCGGTGAGTTCATCGACTCGCCCGTGAAGGTCTACTCCTCCGGCATGTACGTCCGGCTCGGATTCAGCGTCGCGGTGACGCTCGATCCGGAGATCCTCATCGTCGACGAGATCATCGCGGTGGGCGACGAGGAGTTCCAGCGCAAGTGCTTCGACCACCTCTTCGAGCTCCGGCGCCGCGGCACCACGATCGTTCTGGTCACCCACTCGCTCACGCTGGCGGCCGAGCTCTGCGACCAGGGCATCTGGCTCGACCACGGACGCCCCCGGGCACTCGGCGACGTGAGTGACGTGATCGACGGCTACCTCCTGGACGTCAACGCCAAGGAATCCGCAGCCAGGGCCGAAGCCGATGCGGCGGCAGGCGGCGAACCGGGCGACGTGGGCGACGAGGTCGCGGTGCCGATACCGCGCCAGGGGTCCGGCGAGATCCGGATGACCAAGGTGACGCTGCACGATGCCTCCGGGGCAGAGGTCGGGTTCGTCACGCCGGGCGAGGAGTGCACCGTCCGGGTGCACTATCGCAGTACGCGGTCGCTGGAGGACGTGACGTTCGGACTCGCCTTCATCCATGAGTCGGGCATCACGGTCGCCGGGCCGAACTCGATGCAGGACGACCGCCGCTACGACATCGAGCCGGGCGAGGGTTTCGTCGACTTCTACAGCGAGGCGCTGCCGCTGCAGCCGGGGGCGTTCAACATCAGTACGGCGATCGTGGACAAGGGTCACACCTATGACTACTCGGACCGCGAGACAGAGCTCCGGGTCCGCGCCGACCACGCCGTGCGGGAGCCAGGCCTCACACGGATGCTCGGCCGATGGAGTGCCGAGCCGTCGCTACCGGTGGAAGGAAAAGCATGACCGAAAGCATTCAACTGGCCGACGTCTCGCGGGCACTGTTCCTGCTCTCGATGGACGACGGTGACCAGGCACTCGCCGCGCTGACCGCGAACTGGGAACCGTCCGACGAGGTGTTGGCGGACCTGACAAGCGCCCTCGCCACCCCGACGGCGGCCGAGCGGGCTCGCGGCCTGGGTGACGCCTTCCGCGATCACGCGTTGCCCCACGACCACGCGAACGAGTGCTACCGAGCAGCGTTCTACTTCTCCGGGTCCGCTGAGGAGTTGTCGTCGAACCCGCTGTACGCGCACTATCTCGCGCACCGGTCGGGCGCCATCCTCGACAAGTGGATCCACTACTTCCCCGTGTATCACCGCCACCTCGATCGCTACCGGGGTAGGCCGGTCCGGGTGCTCGAGATCGGTGTGTACCGCGGCGGTGGCCTCGACATGTGGCAACGGTACTTCGGTGCCGAGGCGACGATCGTCGGGCTCGACGTCGACGAGGCCGCGGTGCGCGCGGTGGACGGCCGCTACGTCGTGGAACTCGGCGACCAGGAGGACCCCGACGTCCTCCGGCGCATCAACGACGAGTACGGGCCGTTCGACGTCATCATCGATGACGGTGGCCACACCATGGGGCAGCAGATCGTCACGGCCGAGACGCTGTTCCCGCTGCTGCTCGACGGTGGGACGTTCATCACCGAGGACTGCCACACGTCGTACTGGGACTACTACGAGGGCGGGCTCAAGCGCGAGGGGACGTTCATCGAATGGGTCAAGGACCGTGTCGACGACGAGCACTCGCGCTACGACCTGGCGATCGATCGGACCACTGTCTGGGCCACCCACCTCGACGGTGTCCACGTCTACGACTCCGTCGTCGTGCTCGACAAGGCCGAGCGGTTCCGCCCTTTCAGCGAGGTCGTCGGCAGTTCGTCGTACCTTCGCTCGGACCGGCTCGCCGAGTCCTACCTGGCGGATGCGCTCGCTTCGCGGGACCAGCTCCAGGCGGAACTCGACGCCATCCGAGGTGAGGTCACCGCGCTCCGGGACGAGATGGACAGGACAGTGGACAGGTCCGCGACGGAGGTCATCGAGAACGACCGGAGTGCCAGGCTCGCGCTGCAGCGGATGCGTCGTGAATCTGTCGAGACGAACGCCGAACTCGAACGACTGACGACCGACCTGGCCTCGGCGAACGGTCGGCTCCTGGAGAGCTGGGAGCAGATCCGGCTGATGCGTGGCTCGGTGTCCTGGCGTCTGACCGCGCCGATCCGCGGCGTCCGGCGATTGATGAGCCGCTGAGTATGCCGCTGCGGGGTCGGAGCCGGCCGCGGGTCCTTGACGGGCCCGGGGCGAACCTGCGAGTGGAGTCCGGGGACGTGGGCCTGCTGGCCGCTGCGACGAAGGTCGCGGTGGTGGCGCAGTACAGCGCCGACGGACGTGTGGGTCGCTCCCTGACGGAGTATCTCCGCCAGTTCGTGGCGAACGGTTACACGCCACTGGTGATCTCGACGGCGCCGGCCGAGCTGGTCTGGACCGAGCCACCGCCGGAGGGTGTGGTGGTCACCCGCAGGGAGAACCTCGGGTACGACTTCGGATCCTGGGCGGTCGGGCTGCACCGGTTCCCGGAGGTGACACGGCTGGAGCACGTGGTCCTGACCAACGACTCGATGGTCGGCCCGTTCGCGCCCATCGATGACCTGCTCGCGGACTACGAGAGCACCGGCGCCGATGTCTGGACGTTGACCGACTCGTGGCAGATCGCGCACCACTTCCAGAGCTACTTCGTCGGATTCCGGCGCGGCATCCTCGCGGAGCCCGCGCTCAGGGACTTCTTCGCGAACGTGAGGGTGGAGCCCACGAAGATGGACGTGGTGATGCGCTACGAGCTGGGGCTGAGCCGGGCCTGCGTGGCGGGTGGCTACGCACCCACAGCCCGGTTCCGCTCGCACGACGTGACGCAGGATGCGGTCAATCCGACCCTCGGCGCGTGGCTGACGCTGCTGCAGCGCGGATTCCCGTTCGTCAAGCGGACCCTGGTGACCGATCCCTCCACCGGCCCCGGTGGCGACCGGATCGGTGAGGTCGTGCGGGCGATGTACCGGCAGGAGATTGACGAATGGCTGTAACGGAGGATCGATGAGACGGATCACGGTTGCCGGAGTGCGCCGCAGGCTGGCGCGCTACCGCGGAATCGCCAAGGGCGCGGTTGTCACCTACCTCCAGGACGGCACGTTGCCGGGTCGTGACTCCTCGCGTGCCGCCGTCGACTTCGGGGCCTGGCTGCGCCGCGGCGCGGGTCGCAAGGCATCGGGCCACCCGGACAGCTGGCGGATCGATCCACAACTCCCGCTGGACGAACCCGCCCGGGTCGCGGTGCTCGTCCACGTCTTCTACCCCGAGCTCCTGCCTGAGCTCCTCGAGCGACTCGCCGCGATGCCGGTCGAGTTCGACCTCGTCGTCACCAACTCCTCGGGGAAGCCGGTGGACCTGGCCGGTGTGGCGGCGCCGATGCTGCGCAACTGCGTCTCGTTCGACACCGAGAACCGTGGCCGGGACATCTTCCCCCTTGTTCAGGTCGTCAACGCCGGAATCCTCGACCCCTACGAACTCGTGCTCAAGATGCACACCAAGAAGAGTGCATGGCGTACTGAGCGAGTCGATCTCGAGGGTTCCGGCGACGCGTGGCGGGCTGGTTTCATCGAGGAACTCGTCGGCGACGGTGACCGGATCCGAGCGATCCTCGGCGCGTTCGCCGAGGACCCGAACCTCGGGCTGGTCACCGCGGAGGGCAACGTCGTTGGATCCGAGCACTGGGGGGCCGACGAGCCGATCACCCGCGAACTCCTGCGCCGGATCGAGCTCGACGTCGTCCATGACGACCTCCGCTTCGCGGCCGGTTCGATGTACTGGGTCCGGGCGTTCGTCCTCCAGGGGTTGAGATCGCTGAACCTCACGGCGGCGGACTTCGAGGACGAGCGGTCCGCACACATCGACGGCACCACGGCGCACGCGCTGGAGCGCTCGATCGGGATCCTCAGCCGGGAGGCCGGCCTGACCGTCGAGGACACCCGCCATGTCCGGGAGCACCCGGCGGCGGAGGAGGCGTGGACCCGGTTCACCCTTGACGCACCACGGGTGCCAGCAGCTCGCTTCGTGCCGTTCTACCTCCCGCAGTTCCACCCGACGGAGGAGAACGACGTCTGGTGGGGCAAGGGATTCACGGAGTGGACGAATGTCACCGCTGCGCGGCCCGTCTACCGAGGTCAGCACCAACCCCGGTTCCCGACCGAGCTGGGCTTCTACGACCTCCGGCTCGACGAGATCCGGGAACAGCAGCGCGAGCTGGCCGAGGATCATGACATCGCCGGTTTCATGTACTACCACTACTGGTTCGCGGGGCGACCGCTGTTGGAACTACCCGTGAACCGGCTCGTCGAGGGTGACGTCGAACAGCCCTTCTGTCTCATGTGGGCGAACGAGAACTGGACTCGGCGCTGGGACGGCCGGTCCAGCGACGTCCTCATCGGGCAGGACTACGACAAGGTGCCCGCGGAGCAGTTCATCGACGACGTCGCACACCTGCTGGAGGATCGACGGTATCTACGGGTCAACGGCAAGGCGGTGCTGGCCATCTACCGACCCGGTCAGATTCCCGACTTCCCCGCGGTCGCCGCGACCTGGCGAGCGCGCGCCCGGGAGGTCGGCATCGGTGAGTTGTTCCTGCTCTCGGTGAGCGTCGCCGAGGAGTTCGACGGCTTGACCTCCAGTGCCGCGGACTACGGGCTGGACGGCTCACTCGGCTTCCCACCGCACAACCTTTCGTGGGTGGCGGGCCCGGCTGAACACCTGTCCCTGGATCCGTCCTTCCGTGGCAACCTGATGAGCTACGGCGCCCTTGTCACCGAGGCCATCAAGAAGCTGCGGACGATGCCGGACGACTACTACCCGGGCGTCATGGTGAACTTCGACAACACGGCGCGTCGGCAGTGGCGACCAGACCTCTGGTACGGGTCCAACCCGTACACGTTCCGTCGCTGGCTAGCGGAGTCCGTGCACGCCGTGGCCCACCGGCCGGCGGACGAACGGATCGTCTTCATCAACGCGTGGAACGAGTGGGCCGAGGGTGCGATTCTCGAGCCCACCGACCGGTTCGGCCGCACCTATCTCCAGGCAGTCCGGGATGTCGGCCGGTCGTAGGCGACGCCCGCGGCAGACGTCAACCCGATCCTGACCGGTCGCAGGTTCTCGGTGCTGCCTTGGTATCGCTCGGCCACCCAATGGCGGCTGGTTCAGTGCCCGGCTGCCCTGGTCAGCACGGACGTCTGCTCCGGGTAGGGCAGGGTCGGGGTGAGCCCGGTGAATCGCGTCTCTTCCAGCCCGGACTTCTCGATGGCCTTGCGGTACCGCCGCCGCCGGGTGTTGTCGAAGACGATGATGCCGTCCTCGGCCAGGTGCGGGATGGCGGCCCTGAGGCACGCGGCACGCGCTCGACCATCGATCACCACCACGTCGAACAGCCCCCCGACCGCGTCGATGGTGGTCACGTAGGCCTTGAAGTCCAGACCCGCATTGCCGGACTTCAGCGATCCGATCACCGGATGCTCGGATCGCACCGGCTCCACGAGGTGGAAGGTGACGTCCTCGAGCTTCGCCAACTCGGGACCGATCGTCTTGGCAAACCCGGCGTGGTGCTCCACGGTGTGGATCTCGCGAGCTCGCCGGGCCAGCCAGAACGTGCTGGCGCCCGAGCCGTACTCGAACACCCGGAGATCGTCGGGGCGGGCGTCCAGCACCCGTTCGATGTGGTCGATCGCGTCATAGGTCCACCACGGCACGCCGAGTTCCACGATTGCCATCGAGTCGTGGACGCGCGTGAGGCTGTACGCCCAGTGCTGCAGTCGGTGGCTGCGGACCGGTGGACTCGCGCTGAGGACCTTCGCCCTGGTCAGCAACCGCCCGGTGGCGCGCATGGCGCTCGCGTATGTGCTCTTGACCAGGTAGGGCAGGTTACCCAAGCGTTTCACCTTCATTGGGAGCAGGAGTCGGCAATCGGCGCCCCGTCCGCAGCCAGAGCAGGCCCAGAGTACCGCCTGCCGCGTCGACGACCATCAACAGCAGGCGCGCGATCGCGGCCACGGCTACCGCCGGTCCAGGTTCAAGACCGGAGATCGCCACGAACAGGATCTCACGGACTCCAGCTCCCGCCGGCACCGGAACGGCGAGGAACCCGATGATCCACGCGGCGATCGCGGCAAAGGCGATTCGAGCAGGCAACTGCTCGTATCCGAGTGCCTGCGTAACAGCCACCGAGGCTGCGCCGACGAGCAGCCAGGTTGGGATCGCGCTCAGGATCAGGGAGAGCATCGTCCGGAACGGTGGTGCGGCAATGCGGATGCGCCCCTTCGAGACTCGATCCAGCAGCCCGAGCAGCCGCCCGGATACGCTCGGATGGGCGCAGACCACACCGATCGGCACCAGAGCCAGGAGAAGCATCTCTGGCCCGACCCGGCCACCATCGGCCGTGAGGAACGGAGCCAGCAGTCCGGATGCGAAAGCGGCGCCGACGCACATCAGCGCCAGGGAGAGCATGGTGCTGGTGTAGGCGAGACCGCGCGGCACGCCGCCCCGTGAGGCGAGTTCGCCGCGACCGACCACCGGCCAGATTCCGCCAGGGATGTACTTGCCGAGTTCGCCGACGAAGTACCAACTCGTGACGACACGGAGCGGGCGAACCTCGTCGAACGTGGCGAGCGTGCGCTTCCACAGCACCGCAAGTCCGAACATCGACGCGGCGCTGGCGAGCAGCGCCACCGCGATCCAGCCCGGATCGGCCGTTGCGACCGCCGTCGAGACGGTGGACCACGAGTCGATCAGGGCCTTGGCACAGAGTGCCAGTGCCGCCACCGCTGCCACGAGTCCCACGACCCGCAGCAGAACCTTGCGCCGAGAGTGGCCGGTCCGGCCCGGCACCTGCGGGACCTCCGGTGCCGCGTCAGGGGATGAGGGCGTCATTTGCGACGGATTCTAGTCGCCGCACCCGGCCTGGCCCGGCCGGCGACGAGTGGCGCGTTGTGATCGGGGTGCGTGGTCGAAGCGTGGGGTGCACGCGGGCAGGTGTTGGCACGGTGGAGCGACATCTAGCGACGTCCTTCGCCTCTGGCCCGGATCCGCCGCCGGAGCAGTGGTGCGATCCCGATCCCCGCGAGCAGCACGAGGCACACCAACGAGATCGCTGCCCCGCGGGCGCCCGATTCGGGCGCGTATGTCAGCTCCACCTGGTGGGCACCCGCCGGGACCTCGACCGCACCGCCGGCGTAGTCCGCCGACAGGATCTCCACGGGGTCTCCGTCGACCGTCGCGACGAAGTTCTCGACGTTGTCGGAGATCACCACCAGACCGGGTTCGGTCGCCGTCACGTCGACCCGGATCGTGTCTCCGCTGTCCTCGACGACGGTGAGCTCCGTGGTCGAACCCGTGCCCGTGAGGGGAGTCTCGGGCGCGTCCGAGAGGATCACCGTGCCCCCGGGAGCAGGATCGTTGGCCATGGCGTCGAGCCGCTCGGCCGGGTCCGGGATCACGATCGCGTCGCTGGTCCAACGGATCCTCGGCAGCGCCGTCGGTCGCTCCCAGATGATCAGGCCCTCGCCGGCGAAGACGAGCTCGAGCCCATCGGAAGGAACCGGCGGGCGGACCGCCAGCACCTGCAGATCTCCGTCCGGTTCGAGCGCCGCGGTGACGGGGGCATCGACGGTCACCCGCACCGTCAGCGGGTCGCCGGTGTCGGGGAAGGCACCGCCGTCGATCGGGGTGAGGGCGACCGGCACCTTGACCTGGTCCGTCGTGGCCCGCACGTCGACCTCGTTGCGGGCTATCGTGCCATCGGCATCAACCAGCTCGACGGAGACGGTCGCAGCCTCGTTCACCGTCATCGGGATGTGCAGGCCACGCAGTTCGCCCGGCGCGATCTGGGCCTCATAGCTCTGTCCGGGCTCCAGCAGCACCGGTTCCGAGGATTCACTGACGGCATCCTCGACGCCGGCCAGAGGGGCCGGGATCGGACCGGGGTAGCTCGACTCGGCGTCGGCCACCAGATACCGGACCCCGAACCGGTCCAGGCCGGGCTGGATCCCGAACTGCGTGACCGCGCTCGAGAGCACGCTGTAGGTCGGTCCGATGAAGGCGCGCTCGTCGATCGCAGTCAGCACGGCTGCCATGTCCTCCGGGACGAACGCATGGCCGTTGAGGGTACGCAGACCGAAGTACTGGTTCGTGTTCGGACGGATCGGGTGCCCGAGCGTGGCGATCCGGTCGTGTCCGAGATGCTCCTGGAGGTACTCGATGCCGGCGCTGGTGCGGAAGAAGGCGTCCCGTTCACCGGTTGGCCAGTAGAACGCCGTGGCGGGCACTGCCTGCAGCGGCACCGTCACCACGACGAGAGCGAGCGCGATCCACCGGGGCCAGGACCGACGCAGCCCGATCAGAACCAGGACACCAAGGGCCAGCATCGGCACCACCGCGACCAGGGCATCACGCCACGCGTACTGGCTGATGTCCAGGATGCGACCGGAGACGAGCAGGGCGGCTCCAGCGCCGGCCAGCAGGGTGACGGCCGCGACCGTGACCACCGTCGGCAGCGTGAAGGCACGGGTCTGGTCCTGCGAGTCCGAGCGGAGGTGGTCGATGCCGGCGGCGGCCAGCAGGGCCACGGGCAGGCCGAGTTGTGAGCGCATCCGGCCGATCGGGTTCCCGCTCAGGAAGGGAAGGTTGTTCATCCAGTCGGACCAGGGGCCCTGGAACCAGATGAGTCCGACGACCAGCACGATCGCGCCGAGACAGAAGAGGCCAACCGACCGTGGGATGCCGCCTCGGATCGTGCGCACCACGCCGAGCGCGGCGAGGATGACGACCATGCCACCCAGGTAGCTGTTGACGTCCATCGGGCTCAGGCCGGACCACAGGTAGTTTCCGGAGAACGACTCGGGAAAGATGGTCGTCAGCATGAAGTGCCGTGAGTTGACGCCGAAGAAACCGTCCTCGCGGTAGGAGAGATCCGTCTCGCCGAGGAGTTGGTCCGCGAACGGCAGCAGTTGGAATGCCGTGACGCCCACACCGACCACCACCGCACCCGCGAGGATTGCGAGGTCGCGCAGAATCGGGCGCACGGACCTCCGATGGCGGACGAGAGTACGGACCAGGGCGTAGATACCGGCCAGGTACAAGGTCTGTGCTGCCACTGCGGGGAACCCGCCGAAGAGCAGGAGTGCGGTGGCGATCGCGACCGGCACCGCGTCTCGGACCCGCCGCTCCTGGGAGAACCGCTCGATGGACCAGAAGAGCATCGGGATGATCGTGGCGACTGCGGTCTGCGGCCAGTTCGTCCACGCGATGATGAAACCGGTCATGGGATAGATGAACGCGGCGAGCCCGGCCCCGAGCTTGCTCATCCCGAGTCGGCGCACCAGCAGGAACGTGAACGTAGCCGCGAACGCCATCTCGAGCAGTTTCGACCAGGCCGGCGCGAGCCAGGTCGGGAGGATGAAGAAGACCCAACGGCCGGGGGAGATCATCCCGTAGTTGATGGTGCCCAACAGCGGGAAGCCGCCGACGTTCGCCGACGTCCACATGGCGAGGTCGCCCTGGAGGAGCCGCACGTGCACCTCGTGCATCGCCGGCAGGAAGTAGTCGAGCTGATCGGAGACGTAGACGGACGTCGAGGATGCTTCGTCCGAACCGGGCAGTTCCGACCAGGGCCTGAAGAGTTCGAACAGATCCAGACCGGTGAAGACGTTGAGTCCCAACAGGGAAGGGCCCAACCGCAGTGCCACGAACGCCAGTCCCAAGGCGCCCAGCATCAGACCCAGGATCCGCGCCGGCCGCGTCGATCGCTGGAACAGTGGTGCTCGATGATCCTGGACGCCGGGAGCGACCGGTGCTGGCTCGCTCTGATTGGTCGAGGACATCAGCGAATGCTATCCGGTTCAACTTCGACGTCCGCCCGCACGTCGGATTCCGCGTCGGACGCCTGTCGGCGGCTCCGTCGCTGGAGCAGCAGGGAACCGACCCCGATCGCAAGCAGGATTGCGGCAGCACCGATCGTGAGTCCGATGCCCAGCTTGCCGGACTGTGGCGCGTAGGTCAGTTCGACGGTGTGTGACCCGGCGGGAACCAGGACCGCGCCACCGGCGTGCTCGGCTGTGACGATGTCGGCAGGCTGCCCGTCGACTGTCGCGACGAAATCGTCCATCGTGTCGGTCACCACGACGAGCCCAGCGGTCTCGGCCTCCACGTCGACACGAATCACGTCGCCGCTGTCCTCGGTGATCGTCAGCTCGGCCGTGCCGCCGGCCAGTTCCTCAGGCAGTTCCTCGGCCAGGATCGCGGCCTCCGGATCGACGGCATCGTTCGCAACGGCTGCCACGCGGTCCTCGTCGTCGTTGATCACGACGGCCTCGCTCGCCCAGCGGATCCGGCTCAGGCTGGTGGTCCGCTCCCAGATGATCAGGCCCTCGCCTGCGTACGCGAGGTCCAGACCGTCGCCCTCGGCCGGGGCTCGGACCGCCTGGACGCGCAGGTTCCCCACGCCGTCCGCGGACCCGATCAGGCCGTCCCCCGTGAAGGTGACGGTCACGGTGAAGGGGTCACCGGAATCGGGGAACGCCACGCCGTCGATGGGGGAGAGTGCTATTGGGACGGTGACCTCCTCGCCGGTGTTGCGAACGTCGAGTTCGTTGCTCGCCAGCAGTACTCCGTCAGCGTCGTGGATCTCGACGGTGACGCTCCCGGGCGCGTTCAGGATCACTGGGATGTGGACGCCGCGCAGGTCGCCGGCCGCGATCGTGGATGTGTACTCGCGGCCAGGCTCCAGGGCCAGGTCGCCGGCGCGCTCCGCCAGCGGGTCCCCGATCCCCGGCAGCGTGACCGGGACGTTGCCCGGGAGGATCGCCTCGGCGTCCGCCACCAGGTACCGAACCCCGAACCGGTCCAGCCCGGGGGCGCGATCCCCGTAGGAGGCGATGTCGTTCGACAGCGCCGTGTATGTGGGGCCGATGAACATCGACGGGTTGATGGCGAGGAAGACCTCGGACATCTGCTCCGTCACGAAGGAGTGCCCGTTGAGGGTGCGCAGGCCGTAGTACTGCGTGATGTTCGGACGGAGCGGAAGCCCGAGGGTCGCGATCCGGTCGTGCCCCTGGTTCTCCTGGAGGTACTCGATGCCCGAGGTGGTGCGATAGAAGTCCTCACGATCGCCGGTCGGCCAGTAGAAGGCCGTTGCGGACAACGCCTGTAGTGGCACCGCCAGGACCACGAGGCAGAGCACGAGGGTTCTCGGGCGCCGGCTGCGCAGTCCCCAAAGCACAAGGCCGAACAGCAGCACCAGGGGCACAACTGCGATGAGCGTGTCCCGCAGGACCTGTTCGCTCAGGATGAGGATCCGCCCCGAGTTGAGCAGGTCGGCGGCCGCTGCCGCGAGCGCCGTCACGGCTCCGACAGCGAGTGCCGTCGGCCATGTGAATGCTCGGGACTCGCCGTCCGAGTCCGTCCGGAGCAGGTCCACGCCGGCCGCGGCCAGGATGGCGGCGGGGAGTGCCAACTGTGAGCGGAACCGGCCGATTGGGTTCCCGTTGAAGATCGGGAGGTTGTTCATCCAGTCGGTCCACGGGCCTTGGAACCAGATCAACGTGACGGCGAGCAGGACGACGCCCACGAAGAAGAGGCCGACGTGCCGTGGCACCCGGCCGCGGAGCACTGAAACGACGCCGAGTGTCGCCAGGGCGATCGTCACGCCGCCGAGGTAGGCGTTGACGTCCATGGGGCTGGCTCCGGCCCACAGTTGGTTCCCGGCGAACGACTCCGGGAACATGGTCGTCAGCAGGAAGACGGGTTGGCTCACGCTGAAGAACTCTGATGCGCGATAGGTGAGGTCCGTCTCGCCGAGCAGTTGACTTGCGAACGGCACGAGCTGGAATCCGGTCAGGGCAACGCCGATCAGCACACCGCCGGCGAGCAGTGCGAGGTCCCGCACGATTGCGCCGATCGCTCGACGTTGGGTTGCGATGGTCCGGACGAGGGCATATGCCCCGGCCAGGTACAGGGTCTGCCCCGCGACGGCGGGGAACCCGCCGAACAGCAGGATCGCCGTGGCGAGGGCCACGGGCAGGATGTCGCGCACCCGCCGGAGCTGCACGAAGCGTTCCACGGACCAGAAGACCATGGGGATCGTGGCGGCGACGGCGGCCTGCGGCCAGTTCGTCCAGCCGATCATGAAGCCGGTCATCGGATAGATGAACGCTGCCACGGCGGCAGCCAGCCGACTGAACTTCAGCCGGCGCGCGAGGAGCGCGGTGAAGGCCGCGGCGAACGCCAGCTCGGCGAGCTTGGCCCAGGCCGGGGCCAGCCATGTCGGCAGGATGAAGAACAGCCACCGGCCGGGCGTGAGCATGCCGTAGTGCATCGTTGCGAACAACGGGAATCCGCCGACGGCGGAGGAGCTCCAGAGCGCGAGGTCGCCGTTCAGGAACCGTTCACGGATCTCGTACATCCCGGGCAGCGTCGAGTCGAGCTGGTCCGAGACGTAGATGGACGACGTCGGGTAGCCGCCCGCCCCGGGCAACTCCGACCACGGTCGGAAGAACTCGAACAGGTCCAGGCCGACGAACACCTCGAGGCCGAGCAATGAGGGCCCCAGGCGGATGCCGATGACGGCGAACGCTGCAGCCGCCAGCAGCCAAGCGGCGAGGCGGTTCCTGCCGCCGTGGTCGAACAACGGCGCCGAGTGATCCTTGGGTCGTTCGACACGTTCATCAACGTCGGCAGTCACGGGCGCGTGCTCGTTGATGAAGACTCCTCGGGTCGGGACGGTCTGGGGCAGCGAACAGCACCGCCCGCCGACCACGGATCGTACCTTTCCGACCTTGGCTGGTGCGTGGGGCCGCTCCGGAGGCGAGGCCTTGGCGCGCTACAGCCTGGTCCACCGTCCGCACCCGACGCTACTGAACCCGGCGTCGGAGGCAGCGATCGTGACGACGAGAGAGCCGTCGAAGTCATTGGCGATGATGTCGCTGAACTCGCCGTTGAACCCGGACAACCGCTGCCAGTAACACGCCTCTCCGGCCAGGCCGCTGGCGTGGTAGGTGCCCGCAACGATATGGCGGGAGACCACGAACGCACCATCGGAGAACGTCGACGAGGGACTGCCCGGGTAGGTCGAACGAACCTCGTTCCAGGTGCCGCAGCCGGTGGAGTGGAAACCTGCGTCGCCGGCTGAGATCGTCACGATCGGGTAACGCTGCCCGAAGTCATTGGCGATGATGTCGTCGAACTCGCCGCTGAACCCGGCCAGGCGCTCCCAGTAGCAACTGTCGGCGCCGGTGCTTGCCCGATACGTTCCGG
>NZ_CACRYJ010000042.1:36553-123963 GCF_902703175.1 Occultella aeris
AAGTAGTAGATGTTGCCGCGGCGGACGGCGAGGGTGTCGATGCCGTCGCCGTTCCAGTCGCCGACGAGCACGACGTCGGAGGTCCGCCCGTACGCGACCACACGGTCCGCGTTGCCGCTGCTGAGCGAGTTCCTGAAGTAGTAGATGTTGCCGCGGCGGACGACGAGGGTGTCGATGCCGTCGCCGTTCCAGTCGCCGACGAGCACGACGTCGGAGGTCCGCCCGTACGCGACCTGCCGGTCCGCGGCTCCACCCGAGAGCGAGTTGCGGATGTGGTAGATGTTCCCGCGCCGGAGCGCGAGGGTGTCGACGCCGTCGCCGTTCCAGTCGCCGACGTAGGTGCGGTCTCCAGCCGAGCCGTAGGCGAACGCGATGTTCGCCTGTGCGGAGAAGGAATCGCTGAGGTAGTACTCATTGCCCGAGCCGCCGACCTCGCCGCCCTTCGCCTGTGCGGGCGGTGACTGGAGCACGGCTCCGAACGTGATCAGAGCAAGGACGGCGAGGACGGCGGGCCAACGTCTCATTATCGGATCTCCGGTGTGCAGGTGCCCGTCGTTGGGCAATGAGCACAAGGTAGCGACGAAGGTGCCGGTACGGGTCAGGAATGGATGACGAGTCCTGGGCCCCGGGCGACGTCCGCCGGACGGGTGGTGCGGCCCATTGCTATCGGGGTCGACCGCCGTGGCCCGGGCCGTGAGGTGCCAGGCTCTTCTCGGACCCGCCGAGGGGAGTGAGTCGGTCGGTCGCGATCACCGCGATGACCACGGCAGCGAGGGCGAGCCCGGCAGCCGCGGCCGCGGCGGCGGGATAGATCGGCCCGGAACCGGGCTGCTGCACGGTCGTGATCGCACCACGGAACCAGTCGAGGTACTGGACGTTCACGACAACGAGCCACGCCGCCGTCGGCAACCATCGAGCTCGCTGGAACCCGGTGAGTCCATGGGCGATCAGCACAAACGGGATGGTGGCGACGGGCAGCAGATAGCGGGGACTGAGTTGGCCGCCGGACGAGGCGTACATGAATTGCTGCGCCAGGGTCGCCGCAACCAACAGCAGGCCCACACCGAGCACGACGGCGTCGGCCGGGGTCGCGGTGCGGAGTCGACGGATCAGCGCGAGACCGACAGCCGCCGGCACGAGCACGCATACGGTCGTCATCAGCTCGAGGGGGAACGCGCCGTGCCCGAAGAACCGGACCAGTCGGAACCAGGCCCCTGGATCGCCGACCAGCTCGAGGACCGGACGCACGACGCGGCCCATGTTGGCTTGCGACCACTCCGGGCTCCCGCCGGTCAGCCGGCCGGTGCGCTCCAGGTTCAGGAGGTAGAACCACAGCGCGGCGGCGAGCACCACGCTCCCGGCGATCAGGCACTGGATCGCCGCGCGAACAACGCGTCGGACACGACCTGTGCTGGGGCCGAGTGCCCCGCCGACGACCAGTGCGGCAAGGCAGAGCGCGAGCACGACGGCGACCGATGCCCGACTGAGCATCCCGAGGGACCCGAGGACAGCGATAAGAGCAGTGTCCCGCCGGGTCAGCCCGGTGCGCAGTGCCCGCGCTGTCACGCCGAGCAGGAGTGCAGACAGCAGCGCGGCGAGGATGTCGTTGTAGACGGCGCCGCCGACCCGGGTGACCCAGGCGGCGGACGCGGCCACGATGCCGGTCGTGACCGCCAGGCGGCGGTGGCCCGGCGCCAGTTTGCGGGTGGCCCAGATCACGGCGTACACGAACGCCACGGTGATGGCGATGTTGATGCCACGGGCGGCATACCCGGCTCGGAGGTAGTGGTCGGCCTCGATCAGCGGCCCGACCACCGGAGCGAGGATCAGATAGAACAGCGGGGGATGCTGCGAGGCCCACTGGACGGGCGGCAGGAACCCGAACGGCGGCTGGATCTGCACGCCCTCCTCGAAGGTCGGCAATCGGCCGTGCCAGACCTGGTAGGCGTAGTCGACGTGGGCGGACTCGTCCGCGGAGGCGAACATCGGCACGGACAGGGCGACGGACACCGAGAATCCCGCCGTCGCCACCAGGACCGCCAGTACGGCGAGGCGCTCCCAGTCGAGCCTCGACCGGCCTCGCGCGTGCGCACCCCTCACGCGGGCAGACTCCTGGCGAGGTCCGGCCGTCGCGAGCGCCTGAGGCTGCCGACGACGAGGACGACGAGCAGCGTGATCGCGACAACCAGGGGCGCGAGGACAGCGAGGCCGACGCCGGTACGCCCGGCGATCGACCAGAGTGCCCACCGGTTCAGCCCGACGATCACGGACTCAGACGGAAGTTGGTAGCAGGCCTGGAAGAACGTGATGAGGCCGACTGCCGCGAGGGTGACCGAGAACAGGGTGGCCAGGACCGGGAGCCAGTGCGTCCAGCGTCGGCCGAGCCTACGGGCGATCGCATCGAGGCCGATCCAGGCGGCGGCGGCCAGGACGGCGATCGAGGAGAACAGGTATCGGCCCTGAAGCCCCGCGAACAGGCCGTTGGTCTGGTATGACGCAAAGGTGCCGCCGAGTACGACGAGCAGGGTGCCGACCGGGAGTGTGAGCAGAACGATGAGGCGTAGGCGCCTCCGGCACGCGATGACTCCGGCGACGAGCGCGGCCAGTCCGAGCACCGTCAGGCCGAGCGTGAGTTGCCGGAGTAGCGCGATCTCGAGGAAGCCGAAGTTGCCCCAGAATGAGGTGGCGAAGCGATCGAGGGCTTGGGGGGCGAACTCACGGACCGTCGGGGTGTCGTCGCCCCAGTCCGGTCCGAACGGCGGCATCCCGCTCGGCTGCAGGGCACCGTGCACCAGTAGGTTACGCAGCCACCACCAGCCCCCGACGACGAAGGCGACCACCAGCGTGACGAACGCGCGCCAAAGCCGTTCGCGGGGGCGCAGAGCCCGCGCGCCGATGACGACCGCGAGCGCCACCATCGGGACGGCGGCCAACAGGAAGCCCTTGGTCAACAGCGCAAGACCGAGGGCCACGCCGATCGCCACGAGGCGTGCCCACGTCACCCTGCCGGACACGATGGCGGCGGCCATCGTGAGGAGGACGGCACCGAGCAGGTTCGTGAGCGAGTCGTTCGAGACGGCGGCGCCGATGTGGGCGAACTGGGGAATGGCGAGGATCGATACGGCTGCCGCCAGCGCCACGGTCCGCTTCCCGGTGAGCATCCGAGTAGTGGCCGCGGTCAGCGGTACCACCCAGATGCACAGGAATACGCAGAAGAGTCGCAGCAGCAGCAGTTGCTGGTCCCAACGCCAGTCGAGCGCGCCGAAAGCCCGGATCAGGACGGCGCCGGCGGCGTAGAAGAGTGGCGGATGCTGGGTCATCTGGTCGTAGGTGGGCTCGACGTCTGTGACGAGGTCCGCGGTGTGGTCCAGGACCGACCGCTCCTGTGCCGGCAACGGCGTCAGGTCGACGAACTGGTACCCCCAGCCCTGCAGGGAACTGCGCGGCAGGATCGAGGAGGTGAGTACCGAGATGCCGTGGGTCTCGAGGCTGAGCCCGGCTTCTCTGGTCGCGATCAGTGTGGCGTCGCTCACCCGGGCCTCACCGGGGGCGGGCCAGCCCCCGCCCGTCGCGACCCGCATCACGCTGTTGAAGTGCTGGGGCTCGTCCGGAGCGCGGAATCCGGGTGTCAGCACGGCCCAGAGGACCATCACGACCCCGAGGAGCGCGGTGATGACCGCGAGGGTCCGTCGGTAGTTCCGTGAGGTCACGCGTCGAGGCTACCGGGCCAATCGCCTCGGGCCGGGCGCCGCTACGGCGCCGCCTCCGTGGGATGATCGGCCGATCCTTGTACACTTGAGCCCGGATCCAGGTCAACCGTGCGGGTGCCCGGAATGCCGTCTCGGGCGGGCCACCTCGGCCTGCAGACCGCCGCAGAGGAGATCATGAAGCTGTTCGTCCAAGTTCCGTGCCTCAACGAGGAGATGACGCTGCCGCTCGTCCTGTCGTCGATCCCGCGGGAGATCCCGGGCGTCGACAGCGTCGAGATCCTCATCATCGACGACGGCTCGACCGACCGGACGATCGAGGTGGCACAGGAGCACGGCGTCGTGCACTTCGTGCGGCACTCGCGCAACATGGGGCTCGCCCGCTCGTTCCGCGACGGCGTCGACTACGCGCTCGCTCACGGCGCGGACATCGTCGTGAACACCGATGGCGACAACCAGTACCCGCAGGAGCGGATCACCGACCTGGTCCAGCCGATCGTCCGCGGCGAGGCCGACATCGTCATCGCGGACCGGCAGACGTCGAAGATCGCCCACTTCTCGCCGTTCAAGAAGGTCATGCAGCGCGTCGGGTCGCAGGTGGTGAACCGGGCCGCCGGCACCGAGTTGCCCGATGCGGCGAGCGGGTTCCGGGCGTACTCCAAGGCTGCGCTCTTCCGGCTGAACGTGGTCACCCAGTTCAGCTACTGCATGGAGACGATCATCCAGGCCGGCAACAAGCGGCTTCGGATCGAGAGCCTTCCGATCACGACCAACGCGAAGACGCGCGAGTCCCGGCTGTTCAAGAACATCGGGCAGCACATGTTCAAGTCGGGTTCGGCCATCACTCGCTCGTACCTGATGTTCAAGCCGCACGTGATCCTCGGCACGCTCGGGGTGATCCTCCTGCTCGCGGGCATCATCCCGTTCGTCCGATTCCTCGTGTTCATGATCCAGGGCGAAGCGGGCGGGCATATCCAATCGCTGATCTTCGGTTCCTCGATGCTGGTCGGTGGACTGCTCTGCCTCGCGCTGCTCGTCATCGCAGACCTGCAGCGCACGAACCGGGTGCTCCTCGAGGAGACGCTGGAGCGGATCAAGGTCGTGCAGTACGGCCGTCCCGCATCGTCCGATTCGGGGCACGCGGCCCTCGCTTCGGAGGTGGTCGACCTCCGGCCCCCGGCGGAGTTCCCGGTGGTGCCTGAGCGCTCGGTGCCCGAGCCGGCACCTGTCTCGCTGACGGAGTCCGTCCGAGCCACCCGCGCCCGGTGACCAGACGGACCGGCCGAGGACGCGTCGCCGGCGATGGGTGCCGGGTCGTCGCGTTCGGAACCTATGACGCCCGTTCACACCCGCGAGTGCAGGTGCTCATCGACGGACTGCAAGCGCACGGTGCACACCTCGTGGAGCTCAACGCCCCGCTCGGACTGGACACGGCGGACCGGGTCCGCCTGCTCAAACAACCGTGGCGACTCCCGACGCTGGCATGGCGCCTGGCCGCCCGCTGGAGCGAACTGGTACGGGGGTCGGTCAGGATCCGGCGTGCCGGAAGCGCACCCGATGCGGTCCTCGTCGGCTACCTCGGGCACTTCGACGTGCTGCTCGCCAGGATCCTGTTCCCGCGGACCACGATCCTGCTCGACCACCTCATCTTCGCCGGCAGCACCGCTACGGACCGCGGAGTGCAGGACGGCCTTCGGGTGCGGCTCCTGCGGCTGCTCGACCGACTCGCGATCTCGGCCGCGGACGTCGTGATCGTCGACACGCAGGAGCATTTGGAGATGGTGCCGGCGCCCTGGCGCGATCGCGCCGTCGTGGTGCCGGTCGGCGCGAGCCGGACCTGGTTCGACGCCCGCGCCGACGCCGACGCCGACCGGGTCATCGCCGAGCCAGTCGCCTCCGGCACGGGGGAGCGGGGCGGGCTCGGCGTGGTCTTCTTCGGTCTGTACACGCCCCTGCAAGGCGCCCCGGTGATCGCCGAGGCGATCCGCGACCTGCCCGGGCCCGGGCTCCGGTTCACCATGATCGGCACCGGACAGGACTTCGAGCGCGCCCGCACGCTGGTCGGGGACGATCCGAGAGTGACCTGGCAGGACTGGGTGGACGCGGAAGATCTGCCTGGCCTCGTCGCCTCCCATGACGTCTGTCTGGGGGTCTTCGGGACCAGTGCCAAGGCCCTGAGCGTGGTCCCGAACAAGGTCTACCAGGGCGCGGCCGCGGGTGTGGCGATCGTTACCAGTGATAGCGCCCCCCAGCGCCGGATGCTCGGGGAGTCCGCGCTCCTGGTACCGCCGGGCGACGCCGCAGCGTTGGCAGCAGCGATCCGGCTGCTTGCGAGCGACGACGATCAGCTCGCCCGATACCGCGGCGCGGCGCGGGAACTGGCCGATGAGCGATTCACTGCCGCCGCCGTGACGGCGCCGCTCGCCGGGGCGCTCGGCGCCGAATGATCAATAAGCTCCTCGGCGTCCTGCGTTCGCCGATCACTCGCTGGGTGTTCCTGGCCGTGGCCCTCGGCGCCGCTGTCCTGGCCGTCGCGACGCAATGGGACGCGGTGAGCGCGGCGGTGGCGCAGATCCGGCCGGGCACCCTGCTCCTGTGCCTGCTCATCAGCGTCGTCTACGTCGTCGCAACGATGCTGTCCTGGCGCGCGGTGCTCACAGACCTCGGTTCGCCCGTCCGCATCCGGACCGCGTCGTCGATCTTCTTCCTCTCCCAGCTCGGCAAATACGTTCCGGGCGGGGTCTGGAACATCGTGGCGGCCGCGGAACTGGGCGCCGATGCCGAGATCCCGAGACGCCGCTCCCTGAGTGTCATGGTCGTCTCGATCCTCGTCTCGATCGTGACCGGCCTGGCGCTCGCGGTAGTGGGCATCGTGCTCTCACCGGCGGAGGTCGCTCAGCAGTTCTGGTGGGTGGCCCTTGCCGTCCCCGTGTTCCTGGTGATGCTGATCCCGCCGGTCCTGAACCGGATCCTCACCTTCGCGCTACGCATGCTCAAGCGACCGCCCCTGGAGCACCCGATCTCCGGCGGCGGCGTGGTCCGCTCGTCGGCCTGGGCGCTCGTCGGCTGGCTCCTGGCGGGCCTGCAGGTGTGGCTCATCGCCACCGCGGTCGGGATGACTGCGTCCGCTCAGACGTTCGCCCTGGCGGCCGGCGGGTACGCCCTGGCGTGGGTCGTCGGCTTCCTCGTCGTCTTCGTGCCCGCCGGGGTCGGCGCCCGCGAGGTGGTCCTCGGTGCGGTCCTCTATGGCCAGCTGGCACCCGGCGGCGTGCTCGCGACAGTCCTGGTGAGCCGGGTACTGCTGACGGTCGTCGACGTGCTGTTCGGGGTCGTGGTGCTTGTCCTGCGCAGGCGCAGCGTCAGCCGCGCAGTGGACCGGTGACGCCCCGCAGTCCGTCTCCCAGCCCGCGTGCCATCAGCCGGATCCGCTGCCATCGCGGCGCGACGAACACGGCGTTGAATGCGAGGTACTTCGCGAGCCAGACGAGGTAGCCCAGTCGCCAGGCGGTGCTGAGCAGGCCCGAACGCACGAGCAGGATCGTGTTCCTCGTCATGTAGTACGTACGCGGGACGGACTGGACGTGCACGAGTTGCTTGCGGCCCGGCACCCGGGTCACCCGTTCGCCGAGCTCGTGACCCAGGTGCGCCCCTGTCACCGCGAACAGCCGGTAGCCGGCCCGCCGGGCCCGCAGGCACCACTCGAGATCGATGTGGTCGATGAACCACCCGCCGTTCATGGCACCGACCTCCTCGAGGACGGTCGCCGGGATGAGACAGCCTGATGCGATCAGGAACGCGACCTCCACGAGCCCGTCCGGCCGGGTGTCGTTTGGCGCAGCCCGCCGGGGACCCCAGCGCCTCGAGACGTAGACCATCTCGCCGGACTCGGCGCGGTTGTCGGAGGAGACCGGACCGACACCCGCGACCGGGCTGCCGGCGGCGGCCGCCGTCGCGATCGCTTCGAGCAGGCGAGCAACCATGTCCTGGGCCGGGAGCGAGTCCTGATCCGAGAGCAGGACGAAGTCCGCTGCGAGTTCGACCGTGCGGGCGATCCCGCGGTTCTGGGCGGCGGCGATCCCCTCGTTCGTCGGCAGTGCGATCAGCTCGGCACCGGTGCCCGCGCAGGCCTGTGCCGGGGCGGTGGTGGATCCGTTGTCCACCACCACGACGGCATCGCACTGATTGCCGAGCCGTTCGAGCAGGGCCGCCAGCGCCTCGTCCTCGGGCTCGAACGTGACGACGACGGCCACCACCCGGGGGGCGGTCACGTCAGGCGTTCAACGAGGCGAGGAACTCCTCGACGGCGGCGAGCTGCGGCAGCAGTCCTTCCTCCCGCGCCTGTGCCAGCGTGGGAGCGCCGGTGTCCTTCTCGGACAGCAGCGGCGCCAGCGGCGCGCCGTTTCGGGTGGTCGTGGGCCACTCGATGCCGATCTCAGGGTCGAGCGGATTGACACCGTGTTCGCGCCCGGGCGCATAACCGGAGGAGCAGAGGTAGAGCACCGTGGAGTCGTCCTCGAGGGACATGAACGCGTGACCGAGGCCCTCGCTCAGATAGATCGCGCGTCGGTCCACGTCGTCGAGGAGGACCGAGTCCCACTGTCCGAAGGTCGGCGAGCCGACGCGGATGTCGACGACGACGTCGAGGACCGCGCCGCGTGCGCACGTGACGTACTTCGCCTGCGACGGCGGCACGTCCGCGAAGTGGATCCCGCGCAGCACGCCCGCCGCGGAGACGGAGCAGTTCGCCTGGTTGAGGTCGAGGGAGTGCCCGACCGCCTCGACGAACCGTTCGTCCTTGTACCACTCCAGGAAGACCCCGCGCGGGTCGCCCAACAGCTTCGGCGTGATCTCCCACGCGCCTGGCACGGACAACTCACGAAACATCACCGGTGGTCTCCAACTCGTTCGAGGGTGGCTGCGGGTGCGGCATTCCATGCTAACGGGCACTCCGCTACGGTCTTACCCATGGGCAGACGGAGAGGTCCGATCCTGACCGGTGCGCTCGCACTGGCCCTGATCGCCGTGATGGCGGTCCCGGCCGGCGCGGCGGCCCCCGACGTCGAGGTACGCAGCGGCGCCGAGCCGGCCGCCGGCGCCACCCGAACCTGGTTCTACGGGCGACAGTACGACGATGTGCTCTGGTGCGACTGGAACGGCGACGGTGTCGACACGCTCGCCGTCTTCCGGCCGCAGACCGGCACGTGGCACATCCGGAACGCGCCGGGCGGCGGCAATGCCACCATCTCGTTCCGGTTCGGATCCACGAACGGTGGGGAGCGGCCGCTCTGCGGCGACTGGAACGGCGACGGCCGGGACACGCCGGGGATCTACCGTGGTGTCGACGCGACCTGGCACCTCACGAACCGGCTCGACGGCGGTGGCGCCGCGATGACGTTCCGGTACGGCTCGCCAGGTCCGGGCGACACGCCGGTCGTCGGCGACTGGAACGGCGACGGCCGCGACACGTTCGGGGTGCGGCGAGCCTCGGACGGTCTGTGGTACCTGCGGAACTCGCTCAGCACGGGGCCCGCGACGAGCGTGTTCCGATTCGGTTCCGCCGGCGCCGGCGAGCGGGCGTTCGTCGGCGACTGGGACGGCGACGGCGACGACACGCCAGGGATCTACCGGCCCTCGACGATGTCCGTGTACCTGCGCAACGCGCCGGGCGGCGGGGGAGCGAATTGGAGCTACGCGTTCGGCAACGAGATCATCGACGCGCCGCTGTCGGGTGACCTCGACGGCGACGGCGACGACGAGCCTGCCGTGGCCGAGGGTCGGTTCTACACGTCGACCCCGAACTCCTGGGGCGACGGGAGCAACGGCAACATTCCGGCATCCTCGCTCTGCCGCATCGGGTGGGGGACCGACTCACGCGGCAACGGCCAGTACCTGCGGTGCGACGCGGCCGCCGCGCTCGGACGGTTCAACTCGGCGTTCCGGGCGCGCTTCGGCGAGAACATCGCCGTCGACATGTCCTACCGGACCCGAGAGCTCCAGGCGCAGATGCACGCGCACATGGGCGGTGTCGCGGTACCTGCGGGTACCTCCCCGCACGGCCTCGGCATCGCGATCGACGTCTTCGAGTGGAGCACCTACCAGTACGGCAGCGCCCGGTACAACTGGCTCCTCGCCAACGCGCCGCGCTTCGGCTGGAACCAGCCCACCTGGGCGCGTCAGAACGGCAGCAAGCCCGAGTACTGGCACTACGAGTACACCGGCTGACGCCGGCGCCCACGGCACGCTACCGCTTGCGGTGGACGCCGAGGGTGTCGGTGCGGTTGCCGTCCCAGTCGCCGATGAGGATGACGTCGCTGGCGCGTCCGTAGGCAATGGTGCGGTCGGCTTCGCCGCTGGTGAGGCTGTTGCGGAGGTAGTAGATGTTGCCTCGTCGCACGGCGAGGGTGTCGGTGCCGTTGCCGTCCCAGTCGCCGGTCAGAACGATGTCGGCGTTGCGTCCGTAGGCGATGGTGCGGTCGGCTTCGCCACTGGTGAGGCTGTTGCGGAGGTAGTACAGGTTGCCTCGTCGCACGGCGAGGGTGTCGGTGCCGTTGCCATCCCAGTCGCCGATGAGAATGGCGTCGCTGTTGCGCCCGTAGGCGATCGTGCGGTCGGCCACCCCACTGCTGAGGGTGTTGCGGAGGTGGTAGATATTGCCGCGGCGCACACCGAGGGTGTCGGTGCCGTTGCCGTCCCAGTCCCCGACGAGCACCACGTCATCGGCTCTGCCGTAGACGATCACGCGATCGAACGGTCCTGCGGAGTTCGAGTTCCGGATGTAGTACAGATTGCCGCGCCGCAGTGCGATCGTGTCGATCCCGTCGCCGTCCCAGTCGCCGACCAGTGCGGTCTCGGTGCCGGCCCCCAACGCGAACACCGTGTCCGCCTCGGCGCCGAACGTGTTCGACAGGAAGAAGCCGAAGGCGGGAGCGTTCGGTCGCCACCAGTGTGAACGCATGCCGAACGAGAGTTGGCCGGTGGTGGTCAGGGTCCGGTTGCCGGTGGAGCACTCCACCCGCGCGGAGGTGATGCGCCCACCCAGGTCACCGTTGCCGTCCCGGGACACGATGACGAGCCGCTGGAGTGAGCCGCCGGACGGGCAGTACGCGGCGACCGTCGAGACCTGGAGTCGGTTCGTCCAGTTGCTCACGGTGTCACCGCTCGCCGTACCGGAGTACGGATCGGCTCGCGCCGTCAGGTACGGGCGCGACCCGGCCCGCGAGAAGCCGCCGTTGGAGGACGAGAACTGCGTGAACGCCACCGCACCCGCGTACCACCGCACCCGCCCGGACGTGGCGTTCACGGCCTGGTTCGTGTTGGTGTGTTCGCGCCCCTCGGTCACGGCGCCGCTGCTGGAGACGACCGCACGCCCCCCGTAGACCTGGCAGGCGGTCGTGTCGCAGAGGTCGTACGGCCCGGTGGCCTGCCGCACGGACAGCGCGTAGCTGCGCGCAGCGACGGACTGCGCCTGCAGCGCCGCCGGGAGCCATGACGCGGGCGACTCCCGGGGGGCCACCCCGTACAGGTACTCCTGCAGCGGCACGTTGTTGATCACGTCGAGGGTGCTACCGGTGCGCACGATCCGGACGTAGCCCCGGTACCAGGTGCCGCTGGTCGAACCCTGGGACCCGGACGCGACGACGCCGTCGGCGGTCGAGAAGATCAGTTCGGAGCCGGCGTAGGTGCGGGAGAAGAGGACCGGACCGCCGATGGTCGCCCGCCGCTCCACCACGAAGCCGGAGGCGGTCGCGGTCACGGTGTACCGGCCCGCCGGGTGGCGTTCGGGCGTGGCAGGGTTGCCGATCCGCATCTCGTTCTGACCGGGTGGCGTCGAGTAGGTGGAGCCGGACGCGACCGCGGAGAGCGCCCGCAACTGGACGCGGATCTGAGGGTTGCCGACGTTGTTCGACGTTGTGCCCGGGTAGTAGAAGGCAAGGATCTGGTCCGCCGTGAGCCCCTGCTGTGCGGCGCCCTGGGATCCCCACTGGGACATGCCGATGCCGTGTCCCCAGCCGTGGCCGGTGACATCCCAGTAGCCGCTGGAGGGGACCCCGTAGACCTCCTCGGCCGCGGCGGCCGGGGTTGTCTGGCCGAGCAGTGTCAGCGCGGCGAGCGTGACGGCGAGGACGGCACCGATGCCGTTCCGGGCCGGCCTCCGCGGACCGGACGGGCGTTGGACACGCGACACCTCATCCCTCCAAACGACGTTCCTCCATCGCGACGTCGAGCAGGTGGAGTAGATAATCACCGTACCCCGACTTCGTCAGCGGCTCAGCCCGTTCCCGCAGCTCGTCGTCGGTGAGGAAACCCCGACGCCAGGCGATCTCCTCCGGTGCCCCGATCTTCAGGCCCTGCCGGTGTTCGATCGTGCGCACGTAGTCCGACGCCTCGAGGAGCGAGTCGAACGTCCCGGTGTCCAGCCACGCCGTGCCACGGGGGAGTACCTCCACCTGGAGGCGGCCCTGCTCGAGGTAGGTGCGGTTCACGTCGGTGATCTCGTACTCGCCGCGTGCGGACGGCCGCAGGTCGGCGGCGATCGAGAGGACGTCGTTGTCGTAGAAGTACAGTCCCGGGACCGCATAGTTCGAGCGCGGCTTGGCCGGCTTCTCCTCCAGGGACAGGGCCCTGCCCTCGGCGTCGAACTCGACGACGCCGTACGCCGTCGCATCGGAGACGCGGTAGGCGAAGACGGCGCCCCCGTCGATGTCCTCGAATCTGGCCAGCGTGGACCCGAGACCCGGGCCGTAGAAGATGTTGTCACCCAGAACCAGAGCCACCGAGTCGGTGCCGACGAAATCGGCACCGAGGACGAACGCCTGAGCGAGCCCGTTCGGAACCTCCTGGACGGTGTAGCTGATGGAGATGCCGAACTGCGAGCCGTCGCCGAGGAGCCGGTGGAACTGCGGTGCGTCGTGCGGTGTGGTGATCACCAGGACGTCCCGGATCCCCGCCAACATCAGCGTCGACAGCGGGTAGTAGACCATCGGCTTGTCATACACCGGGACCAGCTGCTTGCTGGTGCCGAGGGTGATCGGGTGCAGTCGGGTGCCGGAGCCACCGGCCAGAATGATTCCACGCATGCGTCCCAGTCTGGCCCATGGGACTCGTGGAAGCACATTCGCGGTCCCACGTCGCTGAACGGGACCCGCCCGGGCCGTTAGCATGGCGCCCATGACCTTCTCCGAGAAGCCCGCTCAGTACAAAGTCCGCGACCTCAGCCTCGCGGAGGCAGGGCGGCACCAGATCCGACTCGCCGAGCACGAGATGCCCGGCCTGATGGCGCTTCGCGCCGAGTACGCCGAGTCCCAGCCGCTGCGCGGCGCCCGGGTCGCCGGCTCGCTGCACATGACCGTCCAGACGGCGGTCCTGATCGAGACCCTGACGGCGCTCGGCGCCGAGGTCCGCTGGGCCAGCTGCAACATCTTCTCCACCCAGGACGAGGCCGCCGCCGCTGTGGTCGTCGGCCCGAACGGGACGGTCGAGGAGCCGGCCGGGGTACCCGTGTTCGCGTGGAAGGGCGAGTCGCTCGAGGAGTACTGGGAGTGCACCGAGCAGATCCTGGTGTGGCCGGGCGAGGGCCCGAACCTGATCCTCGACGACGGCGGCGACGCCACCATGCTCGTGCATGACGGCAAGCGGTTCGAGGCCGCCGGGGTGGTCCCGGACAACCTCGAGCCCGGGGACCACGGGTACTCCGAGGAAGGTGTGGTCTTCCGCAACCTGCTGCGTCGTTCGCTTGCCGAGGACCCGCAGCGCTGGACCCGGATCGCCGAGGGCATCAAGGGCGTCAGCGAAGAGACCACCACCGGCGTGCACCGCCTCTACCAGCTGGCCGCCGCCGGGGAGCTGTTGTTCCCCGCGATCAACGTGAACGACTCGGTCACGAAGTCCAAGTTCGACAACCGGTACGGCATCCGCCACTCCCTCCCGGACGGCATCAACCGCGCGACCGACATCCTGATCGGTGGCAAGGTCGCTGTGGTGGTCGGTTACGGCGACGTCGGCAAGGGTGCTGCCGAGTCCCTGCGTGGACAGGGCGCACGTGTCATCGTCACCGAGATCGACCCGATCTGTGCGCTCCAGGCAGCCATGGACGGCTACCAGGTCGCCCGCCTCGAGGACACCCTCTCCGTTGCGGACTTCTTCATCACCACCACCGGCAACGTGAGTGTCATCACCGCCGACCACCTCTCCGGCATGAAGGACAAGGCCGTCGTCGGCAACATCGGCCACTTCGACAACGAGATCGACATCGCCGGGATGGCCAGCATCCCGGGCGTCGTGCGGACCGAGATCAAGCCACAGGTCCATGAGTGGACGTTCCCGGCCACCGACGATCGGCCCGAGCACTCGATCATCGTGCTCTCCGAGGGACGGCTGCTGAACCTCGGCAACGCGACCGGCCACCCGTCGTTCGTGATGAGCAACTCGTTCACGAACCAGGTCATGGCCCAGGTCGAGCTGTGGGAGGCCGACTCCGAGTACGAGCTCGGCGTGCACCGCCTGCCCAAGATCCTCGACGAGAAGGTGGCCCGCCTGCACCTGGAGGCGCTCGGGGTGGATCTGACCGAGCTCACCAAGGAGCAGGCCGAGTACATCGATGTGGACGTCGCCGGGCCGTACAAGCCCGAGCACTACCGCTACTGAGCCTCACGCGGTCCGATCGCGGCCGGGCGTACCTCCTCTTCGGGAGGACGTCCGGCCGTCGTCGTTCCGGGCTCTGGACCGTCCCGGTCTGCGCGGGGGCACCACCCGTCCTGGGTAAGGTGTGTGGCAGCCCGGGCATCCGGGCTGCCACGGTGTGCCGGGAAGTCTGGTCGGCGACCCACATCACCGACCCCTCAGGAGCATGCCCGTGAGCCACAAAGATCCAGCCGAGCCGTTGTTCAGCGGTTTGACCGAGGGTGGGCTGCGCAACTACCTCGACACCCTCCGCGGGGAAGCGATCGGCGGGGTCCTGCTGATCGCCGGTGCCGTGGTCGCGCTGATCTGGGCGAACTCGCCGTGGAGCGAGAGCTATGTCGCGATCCGTGACTTCCGGTTCGGCATCGAGGCCTGGCACCTGGACCTGACGGTGGGCCAGTGGGCTGCGGACGGGCTGCTCGCGATCTTCTTCTTCGTCGTTGGCGTCGAGCTCAAACGCGAGATCGTCACCGGCGAGCTGCGGCGGCTGTCCACCGCGATCGTGCCGGTCGCGGCCGCCGTCGGAGGCATGGCCGCACCCGCTCTCATCTACCTGGCCGTCAACCTGAGCGCGGACGGCGGCGCACCCCACGGGTGGGCGATCCCCACCGCGACCGACATCGCCTTCGCCGTCGCCGTCCTCTCGATCGTCGGTCGCAGACTCCCGACGGCGTTGCGTGCCTTCCTGCTCACGCTCGCCGTGGTCGATGACCTCCTCGCGATCGTGATCATCGCCGTCGCGTACACCGACGGGCTCACCCTGGCCTGGCTCGCTGCCGCGGCCGCCTGCGTGCTGGTCTTCGCCCTGCTGCTGCGCCGCGGGATCACGTCGTGGTACCTGCTCATCCCGTTGGGTGTGGCGACCTGGGTCTTCATGCACTCCTCCGGGATCCACGCCACGATCGCGGGCGTGGCGCTCGGCATGGTGGTGCCGGCGCTGCCGCTGAGGGGCAAGGCTGCGGCACGCCGACCGGCGAACCTGCGCGAGGGCGCGTCGATGGCGGAGGTCTTCGAGTACCGTTGGCGACCGGTCTCGGCCGGGTTCGCCGTGCCGGTCTTCGCGCTCTTCACCGCCGGTGTGGCCGTGGATCCGACGTCACTCGGCGCGGCCCTGCGGGACCCGGTGGCGCAGGGTGTCGCGCTCGGTCTCGTGATCGGCAAACCGATCGGGATCACCGTGGCCACGTGGCTGATCTCCAGGCTCCGGCACGTGAATCTCGCGCCCGGGCTCGGCTGGCCGGACGTGATCGGCGTGGGTGTGCTCGCCGGCATCGGGTTCACCGTCTCCCTGCTCGTGGCCGAGCTGGCCTTCGGCGTGGGCGCTCCCGAGGATGAGCACGCGAAGATCGCGGTGCTGGGCGCGTCCCTGGTGGCCGCCGTCCTCGGTGCGGTCCTGCTGCTCTGGCGGGGCCGGGTGCACGCGGCTCGCGGCGACCTCTCGGCGACGTGACCTCCTGCATGAGGCGCTGAGATCGCACCTCGGCGAGGCGGGCTCGCCGCCGTGTCAAGGCTTCGGAAGTGTTCGCGCTGCGGCCGGGTCACTCAGGCGTAATCGGTGACCCCGTACGGCAGTCGGCGGATGTGCTCGCTCTCGTCCAGCCGGCGCGCCTGGCCCTCGAGGCCTGCGGCGTACTCGCGGTCGCGGCGCTCCACGAGCACGGCGGCGACGAACCGCTCCGGGTTGGTGCCCCAGGGCGGGGGAGGTGAGACGTATGGCTCGATCGCGGCGGCCAGCGCCCGGCCCAGTTGGAGTCGGGTGTACGGCGCGAGGGTGCCGGTGCGGGACAGGAACACCCGGGCGTGCAGGGCGAGGTTGTCCGGGAGGCGACGGAGGTCCGCCCGCTCGGCCCAGGCGCCCAGGTCCGGAGGCATCAGCAGCGGCGCGACGGCCAGTTCCGTGCCCCGCTCCCGGACGGCGTAGGTCCCGGCGAGGAAGTCGCCGAGCCGCTTGCTGCGGTTGTTGAAGATCGCCGTCAGCACGGCGATGCTGCCGAGGCAGAACCAGATCTCGCCGACGGCGGTCAGGGCCCGGACGAACGCCTGCCGGAACCGCACCGGGCCGCCGTCGTCACGCACCACGCGCAGGCCCATGGCGACCTTGCCGGCGGACAGACCGCGAGTGATCGTCTCCACCGCGGTGGGCACGATGACCATCATGACGGCCATCGTGGACACGATCAGGACGCCGGCCTGGGAGTCGTTCACGATGAACCGCAGGCAGAGCAGGATGATGGCGACGCCGATGATGCCGTAGACGGCCAGGTCGACGACTCCCGAGCCGATCCGGGACATCAGCCCGGCCGGGCGAAGTTCGAGCGCGACCGCCTCGCCGGTGACGATCAGGTCGGCAGGATTGCCCGACGGCGTAGCAGGGTTCGACGTGGACGGCTGCGGTACCGGGGCGCTCGGGTTGGGGGCGGGCCCGCGCCGCGGCGGCAGCGGCTGCCGGGGCGGGTGGTTGCCGCGCTGCTGCGGTGCCGCGTACGGGTCGACCGGCGCACCCGGAACTCCGGCGCCCGGCTGTCCGGGCGCACCGTGCTGCGGCGGCGCGTACGGGCTGGGCGCGACGGAGGACATGTATGGCAGGGTAGCGCTCGTGGATGTGGATGCGTTCGTCGCCGTGAACTCGCCCCGTTGGCAGCGGCTCGACGCACTCGTCAAGCAGCGCCGTCTCACCGGCGCCGAGAGCGACGAGTTGGTCAACCTGTACCAGAGCACGGCCACCCACCTGTCCCAGGTGCGTACGTCGGCCCCGGACCCCAGCCTGGTCTCCCGGCTCTCCGGCACGCTGGCGCGCGCTCGCGGGCACATCGCCGGCGCCCATGAACCGGCCCTGGCGGACCTGCAACGGTTCGTCCTGATCTCGGTCCCGGCCGCGTTCTACCGGGTCCGATGGTGGACCGTCGCGATGATGCTGCTGTTCATCGTGGTCGCCGTGGGCAACGGGATCTTCACCTACAACAGCCCGGAGGCGCTGGCCGCGTTCGGCACTCCGAGCCAGCGGGAGATCTACGCGGAGCAACTGTTCGAGGCGTACTACTCCAACAACCCCGCGCCGGATTTTGCCGCCCAGGTGTGGACGAACAACGCGTGGATCGCGGCCCGGGCCATCGGGCTGGGCATCACCGGCTACTTCCCGGTCCAGATCCTCGTCTCGAACGCGGCCGCGATCGGCTCGGCCGCGGCGGTGATGGCGGAGTTCGGCCTGCTCGACCTGTTCTTCGCGCTGATCCTGCCGCACGGGCTCATGGAACTGACGGCGATCTTCATCGCCTGCGGGGCCGGGCTGAAGATCTTCTGGACCGTGGTCGCACCCGGCGGTCGCACCCGGACCCGGGCGCTGGCGGAAGAGGGCCGGGCACTGTTCACGGTAGCCATCGGCCTGGTGTTCGTGCTTGCGGTCAGCGGCCTCGTCGAGGGTTTCGTGACGCCGTCGTCGCTGCCGACCGGCGTGAAGATCACGATCGGTGCCCTGGTCCTCGCCGGGTACTGGGCCTACACGATCGTCCTCGGCCGGATCGCCGTGCGGGACGGCGAGACCGGCGACGTGCGCGCCGAGCACGCCGAGGACACCGTCGCGATGGCGGCCTGAGCCCTCGGCCAGCGGGCCGAGGGTGCGCCGACCCGGTGTGGGATCAGCCCTTGAGCCGGGCCCTGGAGTTGGCCAGGTGCAACCGAATGGCCGCACGCGCCGTCTCCGGCTCGTGGCGGGCGATCGCCTGGACGATCGAGGCGTGCTCGACGGCGGCCAGGCGCACGTTGTCGGGACGGTCGGCGTCATCACCCGTGAGCAGCCGGAACTTGGGCATCACGATCATCATCGGGCCCATCGACTTGAGCAGCGCGAGGTAGTGCCGGTTCTGGGCGGCGCGGGCGATGGCCACGTGGAGGGCGAAGTCCGCCTCGACGGCCTCACTCGGCCGGGCCTCACACTCCAGGAAGGTCTGCGCCAGGCGCTCGAGTTCCGCGAGCTGCTGGTCGGTGCGGCGGGTCGCGGCCAGCGCGGCCGCCTCGGACTCGACGCCGAGCCGGAAGTCCAGCAGGTCCCAGACATCGTCGATCGTGCTGATCCCGCTGTTGTCGAACGCGAAGCTGTCCTGGCTCGGCACGTTCAGGACGAAGGAGCCCCGGCCCTGCTGCGTCTCGACCAGACCGGCCGCCTGTAGCTGGGAGATCGACTCGCGGACGACCGTTCGGCTGACCTTGTAGGACTCCATCATGGCGCTCTCGGTGGGGAGCTTCTCACCGCGGCGGATGGTGCCGTCCTGGATCAACGCGGTCAGCCGCAAGGTCAGCTCATGGCTGAGGCCTCGAGCGCTCTGCCGGTTGATGGGTTCCGGCGCCGGGTCTATGGGCACGGAGCCTAGCGGGCCATGAGTTCGGCGGCCTCGACGGTCCAGGCCAGAGCCTGGTCGCTGAGGGTGATGCCGAGCCCGGGGCGATCGGGAACAACCATCCGCCCGTCGCGGATCTCGAGGCGTTCGTTGAAGAGCGGGTCCAGCCACTCGAAGTGCTCGACCCATGGTTCGCGCGGATAGGCGGCCGCGAGATGGAGATGGATCTCCATGGCGAAATGGGGAGCGAGGTCGAGTCCGCTCAGGTCGGCGAGCGTGGCCAGACGCAGGAACGGGGTGATGCCGCCGACACGTGGGGCATCCGGTTGGAGGATGTCGCAGGCGCGGGCATCGATCAGGGCACGGTGCTCGCTGACGCTCGAGAGCATCTCGCCGGTGGCGATAGGCGTATCGAGGGCAGCCGCGAGGGCGGCGTGGCCCTGCGCGTCGTAGGCGTCCAGGGGTTCCTCGATCCAAGTGAGGGAGAACTCCTCCAGTCGCCGACCCATGCGCAGCGCCGTGGCGCGATCCCACTGTTGGTTGGCGTCGACCATGAGCGGAACGTCGGGGCCGAGGTATTCACGTATCGCCTGTACCCGGCCAAGGTCCTCGCGGGTGTCCGGCAGGCCGACCTTCAGCTTGATGCCGCCGATCCCGGACGCGAGTGCGCGCGAGGCGTTCTCCTGGACCTCGGCGATGGAACTGTGCAGGAAGCCGCCCGAGGTGTTGTACGTGCGAACCGAGTCGCGGTACGCGCCCAGCAACTTGGCCAGAGGCAGCGAAGCGCGCTTCGCCTTGAGGTCCCACAATGCGATGTCGAGCGCGGCGATCGCCTGGGTTGCGAGGCCGCTGCGCCCGACCGAGGCGCCTGCCCAGAGCGCCTTCTCGTACAGGCGTCCGATGTCATTGGGGTCCTCACCGAGCAGGCAGTCGGCGACCTCGCGGGCATGCGCGTACTGTGCCGGCCCGCCGGCCCGCTTGGAGTAGCTGAAGCCGATGCCCCCATGGCCCGAACTGCTGCGGATCTCGGCGAACAGCATCATGATCTCGGTCATCGGCCGTTGGCGCCCGGTGAAGACCTTCGCGTCGCTGATCGGCTGTGCCAGCGGGAGCCGCACGGAGGAGAGCCGGACCCACTCGATCCGTTCGCCCGACCCGCTCGCTACCTGCGGCGCCTCGGGCGCGGTGGCGGGTGTGGCTGTCACGGCGATCGGTCGCTCCCCTCGATCCATGGCGGTGGGTCCTCTCGGTTGCTGGTGGGTCACGCGAGCGGCAATGTCATCATATAAATATGGAAGTCATCGTACAAGGGATCGCCGACCGTGCCCGTGCGGAGCAGGGTGACCGGATTGATCGGCGCCGTGACCCATCACTGAGCCCGTCGCTGTGGGCGGACCCTCCACACCACGCATCACAGGGGCGGTAGCCAGGGTCACCTCGGACACGGTCCTCGCCGATCAGCATGCGGGTGCGCGGCATCGGCGCGACTGTCAGAGCCGGCCGGCGGCCTTGAGCGCGAGGTAGGTGTCCGCGAGGGCGGGAGCCAGGTCCTCGGGCAGGCGTTCGACCACCTCGGCGCCGACGCGGCGCATCCGGGTGGCGACGGCGCGACGCTCGAGCTCGCCGCGTTCGGCGGCAGCGGCGTCGAACAGGTCCGCGGAGGACTCCCGGGCCTGGCGGAGCAGGTCGGTGTCGGGGTCCGTGGCGGAGGCAAGGACCACCTGGTGGTCCTTGGACAGCGCCGCGACCACGGGCGCCAGGCCGGAGTCGATGGCGCCCGGCTCGAGCGCGGTGAGGAGCACCACGAGCGAACGCTGGGAGAGCCGGTCCCGGATGACCTGGGTGACGGCGGTCCAGTCCGGCTCCACCAGGGCGGGGTGCACCGGGGCGAGGGCATCGGCCATCTTCGCCATGATCGCCGGGCCATGGGTGCCGCTCACCCGGGCTCGTACGGCGCGGTCGATGGCTACCAGCTCCACCCGGTCGCCGGCCTTGGAGGCGAGGGCCGCGAGGAGCAGGGCGGCCTCGATGCTGGCGTCCAACCGGGGCGCCTCGCCGAGTCGCACTGCCGAGAGGCGGGACAGGTCCAGCACCATGAACACGCGACGGTCCCGTTCGGGGCGCCAGGTCCGCACCACGACGTCGGCCCGGCGGGCGGTCGCCCGCCAGTCGATGGCCCGGACGTCGTCGCCGATGACGTACTCGCGCAGCGAGTCGAACTCGGTGCCGGGTCCGCGGACGTTGACGGCCGAGCGCCCGTCCATCTCCCGCAGCCGCGCCAGGCGCGAGGGCAGGTGCCGCCGGGACCGGAACTCCGGAAGCACCCGCAGGTGCCCGGGCACAGTGATCGAGGCCTGCCGCGCGGCCAGCCCGAGCGGGCCGGTGGAGCGCACGGTGACAAGGTCCGCCTGCAGGTCGCCACGGCGGGTGGGTAGCAGGGGCGTCCGGGTCCGGCGGGCTTCCCCGGCCGGGATGGTCACCCGGTGCCGGTTCGGGCCGTTGCCCGCCGTCGGCTGCCAGGCGTCACGGATCAGCGCCCGCATCGTTCGCCCGGACGGGTTCGTGACCGTCAGCACCGACTCCGCCGGCTCGGTCAACCGAACCGAGCCGAGTGCGCGCCGCTCGATCTCCAGCGCCCGGGGCGGTGCCGCGAGGACCAGGTCGACGACCGCGAGCAGCACGACCAGGCCGAACCAGGTCAGCACCGTGCCCAGTTCGGGCAGCAGCAGGACCGGGATCAGGCCCAGCGCCAGCAGCGCGACCGTGCGGACGGAGATCGCCATCAGCGTGGTACCGGGACCGACCCCAGGATCCCGTCGAGGACGGTCTCCGCGCTGACGCCCTCGAGCTCGGCCTCGGCCCGCAGCTGCACGCGGTGCCGCAGGGTCGGGTGCGCGAGCGACTTCACGTCGTCCGGGGTGACGAACGTGCGGCCGGACAGCCACGCCCACGCGCGGGAGGTGGCCAGCAGCGCCGTCGCACCACGGGGGGAGACTCCCAGCGAGAGGGACGGGGAGGTCCGCGTAGCCCGGCAGATGTCGACGATGTAGGCAAGTACCTCCGGCCCCACCTGCACCTTCGCGACCTCCTCGCGGGCGGCCTCCAGGTCGTCGGCGTCGGCCACCTCGGTGACACCCGCGGCCTTGAGGTCGCGGGGGTCGAAGGCGTGCGCGTGCCGGTTGATGATCTCGATCTCCTCGCCGCGCCCCGGCAGCGGCAGGATCAACTTGAGCAGGAAGCGGTCCAGCTGTGCCTCGGGCAGCGGGTAGGTGCCCTCGTACTCGACGGGGTTCTGGGTGGCGATCACCACGAACGGGTCCGGCAGTGGCCTCGGGTCGCCGTCCACCGTGACCTGTCGTTCCTCCATCGCCTCGAGTAGGGAGGCCTGGGTCTTCGGCGGGGTCCGGTTGATCTCGTCAGCCAGCATCAGGTTCGTGAACACCGGGCCCTCCCGGAAGGAGAACTCGGCGGTGCGCGCATCGTAGATCAGCGAACCGGTGATGTCACCGGGCATCAGGTCAGGCGTGAACTGGACCCGCTTCATCTCGAGGTCCAGGGCCGCACCGAGGGTTCGGGTGAGGAGCGTCTTGGCGACCCCGGGCACGCCTTCGAGCAGCACGTGGCCGCGGCACAGCAGCGCGATGACGAGACCGGTGACGGCAGCCTCCTGGCCGACCACCGACTTCGCGACCTCCGCACGCACGCCCGCGAGCTTCGTACGGGCGGGGGACTCGACCATCGGTTCGGCTACCGGTGCGGGTGCACCTGGCTGCTGCGCCGGCTCACCGTAGCCAGGGGCCTGGACCGGGACGGCATGCTCGGGCGCGCCCTGGTAGCCGGCGTTCGGCCCGTACTGGGCGGGGGGCTGGCCCTGACCCGGCACGGCGGCGTACTGCCCTTGACCCTGCTGATAGGCCTGGCCGGCTTGCACCGACTGCGCGTAGCCGGCACCGGCCAGCACCTGGCCGGACTCGTCGTAGCCCGGGTTCGTCTGTGCTTGGCCGGCCTGGCCGTAGCCGGGCGTCTGGCCGTACTGTCCGGGCGCCTGGCTCGCGTGCCCGTAGCCCGGGTTCGCCTGTGCCTGGTTGGCTTGGCCGTAGCCCGGGATCGCCTGCGCCTGGCTGGCCTGGCCGTAGCCGAGCGCCTGGCCGTACTGGCCGGGTGCCTGGCTCGCCTGGCCGTACTGGCCGGGTGCCTGGCTCGCCTGGCCGTAGCCGGGCGGCTGCGTCGGCTGCGCGAGCTCGTGCTGCGCGGGCTCCTCCGGAGCGGGCTCCTGCGGCGCCTCGACGGCCGGATCACCGCTCGCGGCCGCTTCCGCGGAAGCGTCGGAACCGGTCCCGGCCACGGCCGTCGCTGCCTCCGCCCGTTCGCGGGCGGCTTGCAGGTCCTCCCGCGAGACGACCTGCGTCGCGTCGGCCACCTGGCCGCCGGAACGCGCTGAGACAGAGGATTCCGGCTGAGTCAGTGCCTCAGAACCCGCTACCTCGGGCGCAATCCTCTGCCTCGACCCGGCGGGCGCTTCCGCGGAACCGTCGACCGCCGCGTCGATGGGGTCGGGTGCCTCGCTGGGCGGAGTTGGTTCGTTCGGCCCGGTGGGGTTGCTCATGCGCGATGAACCTCGCTTTCCATGGTGTCCAGGGCTTGGGTGAGGGCGACGAGAGATGCGTCGTCGGTCGGTGGTGGTCCGTACAGGAGGTGTTCGAGCTCGTCCGGACTTCGGCCGGTGGCCCGGACCAGCGAATCGATGACCTGGTCGGGGTTGGCGGACGTGGGGAGCCCGATCCGGGCGCCGACCCGCGCGAGGGTCCCGGCCCGCAGTGCCGCGCCGGCGTGGGCGTGCGCGCCGGCGCGCCGGTACAGCCGGCCGCGCCCGCGGGTGGTCTCGGCGGCGCGGACCACGACCGGCAGCGGCTCGACGACGACCCGCCCGAGGCGGCGGCCGCGCCAGATCACGACGGCCAGCGCCACGACGAGGAGCTGGTAGACGACGGCGTCGGGCAGGAAGAACGTCTGCGGGGCGGTCGCCCCACCGTCGTCCAGCGTGAAGGGGTCGTTCGGGTCCGGGACGTACCAGAGCAACTGCTCGTGCTGGCCGAGGGCTCGCAGTACGAGGGCGGCGTTGCCCTCCAGGGCGAGCCCTTCGTTCGAGGCAGGGAACCCGTTCGGCAGCGCGCGCCAGGTTCGGCCCTCCTCCTGCCAGACGGCGTAGGCGCCGGCCCCGTCCTCGAACGGGAAGCAGATCTCGACACGGCTGAGGCCGCTGATCCCGGGCCCGGCCGTGTCGATGGTGCCCGCGGCCTCGGCGTCCGGGTCGGTGCACTCGGCCGAGCGTGCTGCCTGGGTCCCGCCGGACTCGACCTGGACGGCCCAGGTCAGATCCTCGAAGGAGGCGTACCCGAGCCCGAGCAGGACCACGTCGGCCTGGGTGTCGGCGAGCGCGGTCATCTGGTCCGAGTTCAGCTCGTCGGCTCCGACGATCACGAGCGTGGTGTCCGCCGCGTCCTGCGCGAGCACCGCCGACGTCCGGGTCGCGAGCGTGACGTCGACGCCGTGTTCGCCGAGGATCTGCGCGGCGGCCCGGGCCCCCTCGGGGGCGGGGTTGTTCGGAGCCAGCGGGATGTCGGAGCGGGACTGCCCGCCGCGGCCGAGTGCCACGGCCGCGAGGATCAGGACCACCACGGCGACCACGATGACGATCACGGTGCGCCGGTTCGTCCGTTCGGGAGCGGAGTCGGCGGGCTCCGGCGCGTCCACGCGCCGGCCCCGCGCGACGATCGAAGGTCCCGGCGCGCCCGCGGCGGGGGCGCCCGGGTCCGTGGTCGTGCCGCTCATCGGGCCGCCGCCCAGGCGTCGGTGGCACCGGTGGCGGAGGCCCTGGTCGGCTTGGTGGCCGCGACCGTCCGATCCACCTCACGCAGCCAGGCGTCCTCTCGCTCGGTCGGCGCGACGTGGCCGTAGCAGACCTGGTCGAACAGGTCCGCGGCTCGGTGCAGGTCCTCGGCGCAGCTCGGCAGGCGCTCGGAGGCGGCGGCTGCGGCCTCACGTGCGGTCCGGCCGAGCCGGTCCTCGAGGATGGTCCGTTCGTCCAGGGACCGCACGATCGCCCGGAACCGTTCCAGCACGGCCAGCGCGTGGTCACCGGCGGCGGCCGCGGCGTCCGCCGCGGCGCGCAGCGCCTTGGCGTCGCGGCTGTCCCCGTCGAGCACATCGAAGCTGCCGCGTTCCGCCGAACGCAACCTCCGCCGTCGGACCGGCCCGCCGACGAGCAGCACGACGGCAACGATCACGCCGATGACGAGCAGGATCAGCAACGGCAGGAAGATCGGCCCGAGCGCCGAGTTGGCGGAGGTGATCGCCTCCCACAGGTCGCCCAGCCAGCCCAGGAATCGGTCCCACAGGCTCGGCTGATCGTTGTAGATCGCCTTGGCGAGCTCGGCCTCGGCCCAGTCCCGGGCCTCGTCCGCCGATGGGTCGAGCGGGACCTCGCGCGGGAGAATCGCCAGTCGGTCCCCCGCCGCCGGCGCTGCCGTCATGGTGCCTGCGCCGCCGCGGCGAGGTCCACGTCCAGGGCCTCGGTGCGGATCCGGATGTCGATGTACAGCAGTGCCACGACCGCGGCGAGGAACGGCGTGGTCAGGGCGGACGCGATCACGCCGCCGACGAGCGTGAGGATGGTCGTGAGGGTGCCGAATCCGCCGATCGCCTGCCCGATCAGTTGCAGTGGGTAGGTGATGACCTGGGCGAGGATCCCGATCAGGATCGTCGTGAGCAGGTAGATGCCGAACACCCGCCAGAACGTCGGGAGGGTGAGTCGCCAGGACCGCTTCAGCGCGGCGAAGACGCCGGACCGCTCGAGGACCAGTACCGGCGTCGCCAGCACCGTGACGGTGACGACGAACGCCAGTGCCGCGATGAGCCCAAGCACCCCGAGGATCCCCGCGACGGCGATCACGCTGAGCGATCCGGACGCGGCCGCCAGCACGATGATGCCGACGAACACGAAGCTCACCAGCGCCACCAGCACCAGGATCATGAGCGTGAGCAGCAGCAGGCGTCCGATCTGCGGCTTGACCGCCTGCCACACGTCGGCGAGGCTCATCTTCCGGCCGATCACCGACTGGCTCACCGAGTGGATCAGCACCCCGGTCAGGACGGTCGAGACCACGAACGAGAGCAGCCCGGACACCCCGGTGGCGAGCAGTTGCGACTGCAGCGTTGCGGTGATGTCGTCGAGGGCCTCGGTGTCGGACACCGTCGGGTCGAAGTTGCCGAGCGTCTCGTTCAGCTGCTCGAACGTGCCCCAGGTGGCGATCGCCTGGATCACCCCGAGCACCGCGACCACGATGGCCGCGAGCACGAACATCACGGTGGGGTTGGCCCGGATCGAGCGGAACGCGCCGTCATAGATCTCGCCGAGGGTGAGCGGCCGCAGCGGGATGATGCCCGGCTGCGGCGCCGGGCCCAGCGGGGTCATGTTCGCGCTCGGATCGACCGGCCCGTACTGGCCGTAGGAGCCCGACGGCGCAGGTCCGGCCGGTCCGGGCGGTGGCGCGCCGTACTGGCCGGGTTGGTTCGGGGGCTGCCCTTGTGGGTAGCCGCCCGGCTGGCCCTGCGGGTAGCCACCGGGCTGTCCCTGGTCATACCCGCCGGGCTGCCCCGGTGTGGTGCCGTAGCCGCCGGGGGCGACATCGCCCCAGCCCGTCGGCCCGGTCCCGTTCGGGTCCTGCCGGGGCGGTGTGGGCTCTCCACGCTCGGTCATGGGATGGTCTTTCTCCTTCGTCGGCGGTGCGCCGTGTTCATCTTTGCATGAGCGTGGTCAGGCACCCTCCTCGCGCGAAGGTGTCACGATAGGGCGCATGAATGCACGTGTGCTCGTGGTCGATGATGACGCCGCCCTCTCGGAGATGATCGGGATCGTCCTGCAGTCGGAGAACTTCGAGGCCTCCTTCTGCGCCGATGGTGCGAAGGCGGTGGACGCGTTCCGCACCGTGGAGCCGGATCTGGTGCTGCTGGACCTGATGCTGCCCGGAATGGACGGCATCGAGATCTGCCGGCGGATCCGCGCCGAGTCCGGCGTGCCGATCGTCATGCTGACCGCCAAGAGCGACACCACCGACGTGGTCAAGGGCCTGGAGGCCGGCGCCGACGACTACATCGCGAAGCCGTTCAAGCCCACCGAGCTCGTCGCCCGGATCCGCGCGCGGCTGCGCCAGGGCGAGACGCAGGGCACCGAGCAGCTGCTGATCGCCGACCTGGCCATCGACGTGCCCGGGCACCGGGTCACGCGTGAGGGTGACGCCATCAACCTCACCCCGCTCGAGTTCGACCTGATCGTGGCGCTGGCTCGTAAGCCGTGGCAGGTGTTCTCCCGCGAGGTGCTGCTCGAGCAGGTCTGGGGCTACCGGCACCAGGCGGACACCCGACTCGTCAACGTGCACGTCCAGCGGCTGCGCGCCAAGGTCGAGAAGGATCCGGAGAACCCGGAGGTCGTGGTGACCGTTCGCGGCGTCGGATACCGGGCCGGCGCCCCCGTGCGATGACCGACGCGCCGGGTGGGGCGGACCCGCCCCCGCGCACCGACCCCTTCGCAGAAGTGCGGCGGCGCGCCGAGCGGTGGCGCCGGCTGCTCCGGGTCCGGGCCCGGCTCGCGCTCCTGGCCTGGCGCCGCTCGCTACGCCTGCGCGTGGCCAGCACCACGGTTGCCGTCGGAGTGATCGCACTGGCGCTGCTCGGTCTGCTGCTGTCCGCGCAGATCCGCGACGGGCTCTTCGACGACCGCCGCGACCAGGTACTCGCCGACGCCGCGACCCGCACGGACCTGGCCCAGGATCAGTTCGACGCCTCGACGGTCTCCTCCACCCAGGAGGTCCAGCAGCTCGCGACCGACATGGTGTCGGGACTGCAGGAGACCTCCGCGGGCAGCTCCGGTGTGTTCCTGATGCGCTCCCCGAATACCCCCGCGCTGATCCTGGACCCGTCCACGAACGAGTCGCTGCGGCCACTGATCTCCCCGGAACTGCGCGAGCGGGTCCAGGCCGACCACTTCCAGGCCTGGCAGTCCGTCGGGATCCCGCGCTCCGACGGCGGACTCACCCCTGGGATCGCGGTGGGCTCGACGGTGACGCTCCCGATCGCCGGCGAGTACGAGCTCTACCTCATCTACAGCCTCGGCGCGGAGCAACAGAACCTGGACCTGCTCCAGGGGGTCCTCACCGTCGGTGCCGTGAGCCTGCTGGTGCTGCTGCTCGCGATGGCCTGGTACCTGACCCGGCAGGTCCTCGACCCGGTCCAGCAGGCGGCCCGGACGGCCGAGCGGCTCGCCGACGGTCACCTCACCGAGCGGATGCAGGTGCGCGGCGACGACGAGCTCGCGCTGCTCGGGCGATCGTTCAACGAGATGGCCGAGAGTCTGCAGCATCAGATCGAGCGGCTCGCGAACCTGTCCCTGATGCAGCAGCGGTTCGTCTCCGACGTCTCCCACGAACTGCGCACGCCGCTGACCACCGTGCGGATGGCCTCGGAGGTCCTGTATCAGGCCCGGGACGAGTTCAGCCCGGTGCAGGCCCGGTCGGCCGAGCTGTTGCAGACCCAGCTGGACCGGTTCGAGGCCCTCCTCGCCGACCTCCTGGAGATCTCGCGGTTCGACGCCGGCGCCGCGACCCTGGAGGCCGAGGAGGTGGATGTGCGGGAGGTGGTCCGCCGGGTCGTGGACCTGACGGCGCCACTCGCGGCGAATCGCGGCTCCGAGCTCGTCATGAACCTTGCCCCGACCTCCTGCACCGCGGACATCGACCAGCGACGCGTCGAGCGGGTTCTGCGCAACCTGATCGTCAACGCCATCGAGCACGGTGAGGGTGGGCCGATCGACGTCCTCGTGGGCGTGGACGCCCGCGTCGTGGACGTGGTGGTCCGCGACCACGGCATCGGGATGACGGCGATGGAGGCCGGGCACGTGTTCGACCGATTCTGGCGCGCCGACCCGGCCCGGGCACGCACCCTCGGCGGCACCGGCCTCGGCCTGGCGATCTCCCTCGAGGACGCCCGGCTGCACGGCGGCGACCTGGAGGCCTGGGGGAGTCCGGGTGAGGGCGCTGCGTTCCGGCTCTCGCTGCCGCGCCGGGCCGGCCAGACGATCACGACGCATCCGCTCGCGCTGCGCCCGGTGCGGTCCGACCCGGACCTGGAGCCGCCCGAGGATCCGTCCGCCGCGAACCCGGCCGCGCTGCCGGAACTGCACCCGCCCACCAGCCACGAGGAGGTCAACGGATGACCGCGAACGCAACGATGACCCGGAAGGCGCGGGCCGCCGTCGTCCTCGTGACTGTGGCAGCGATCGCTGCGCTCGCAGGCTGCGCGAGCCTGCCGACGGACGGTGCGGTGCAGCGCGGGGTGGAGGCGGCCCCGGACACCAGCGGCATCGTGCTCTCCGCCGAGGACCCGAGACCGGACGCGTCCCCGAGCGAGATCGTGCGCGGGTTCCTGGCCGGGAGCGCCGGCGGGTTGGTCGACAACTTCGCGGTCGCCCGCAAGTTCCTCACGACCGAGGGCAGCGACCAGTGGGACCCGGCCGGCGGCGTCGTCATCTACTCCGGCAGCGCCGCCCTGGACGTCGTCGAGGGCGAGGCAGGGGTTGTGGAGGTGCGGGTCACGGTCGCCGGCACGGTCGACCCCAACGGGGTGCGCACCGAGGCCCGGCCGGGCACCGAGACCACCCAGGAGTTCCGGCTGACCCAGGACGCCGACGCGCAGTGGCGCATCGAGAGCCTGCCCGACGGCGTCCTCATCTCCGACGTCAACTTCGGTTCGCAGTACCGCGGCACGCCGCTGTACTTCCTCTCCCCGGACGCCACCATGCTGGTGCCGGACATGCGCTTCTACCCGGCCCGCAACACCGCGACATACGCCATGAACGGCCTGCTCGGCGGGCCCGTGGAGTGGCTCAGCACCGGCGTGATCAGCGCGATCCCGAGCGGCACCTCGCTCACCCTGGACACCGTGCCCGTCTCCGCCGGGACCGCGACGGTGGACGTGACCGAGGAGATCTCAGCTGCCGGGTCGACCGACCGCGCTCGTCTCCAGGCGCAGATCCAGGCCACCCTCACCGCGCTGCCCCAGGTCCAGGACGTCGAGATCCTCGTCGACACGAGGCCGTTCAACACCTCCGACGTCGACCTCGACCTCACCCTGAACCCGGGGGTCGGCACGTCGCCGACGATGCTCTCCGGTGACGCCCTGGTGCGGTTCAACGGGACCACGCTGTCCGCCGCACCCAACACGGCGCCGCTGACCGGCATCGACGCGTCCGCCCCTGCGCTGCCCTACGACGACGACCTCGCCGTCGCGCTCGCGGACGACCGGTTCCTCATCACGGTGCCGACCCCGGACACCGCCTCGGTGACCCTGCTCGAGGGCACCGCGCTGCTCGATCCCTCCTTCGACCGGTTCGGGTGGGTCTGGACCGGGGAGCGCACGAACGCCGGGCGGTTGCTCCTGGCCCGGACGGACGGGTCGACGGCCACGCTCGAGGCGCCGACGCTCGCCGGTGCCCAGGTCGCCTCGATCCGGGTCAGCCGCGACGGCACCCGGATGGCCGTCGTGTACACCGGCGGTGGCGCGATGCGCGTGGAGGTCGTCGCGATCACCCGGGACGCCGACGGGATCCCGATCCGGCTCGGTCCGCCGCTGAGCCTCGCACCGTCGATGACGTCGGCCACCCAGGTGGTCTGGGTCGACGAGTCCACCCTCGCGGTGCTCGGCGCCAGCGGTGGGCCCATCAGCGTGCACCTGGTGACCGTCGGCGGTCAGCCCACGAGGTCCTTGCCCACCGTGGTCGACTCCGCATCGATCGCGGCGGCCCGCGGCGAGCGTGAGCTCTACCTGGTCACCTCCGACGGGCACCTGTACGCGCGCTCGGGGAACGGGTGGCGGCCGGTTTCCGGCCTGGATCCGGTGCGCGACCCCACTTTCCCAGGCTGACGCGGTCGCCTGCCTGTGGACGCACGCGCCGATGCGCGTGCGTCCACAGGTAACGCCCGACGGCGGAGGTCGCCTCGGCTGCATGCGGTGCGCTGGGCGGGTGTTCTCGCAGGTGTCGGTCCAGGTGCTGCGCACAGTGCTGACCGATGTGCTCGGCCTCGTGCTGCCGGTCGAGTGCCCGGGCTGCGGCGCACACGATACGCACCTGTGCGCGGACTGCCGCGAGCTGCTGACCGCGCCGCCGCGCCGCTGCGAGGAGGACACCGTGTTCCTCGCGGCCCGGGACGTGGGCGGGATCGGGCCCGCAGACCTGGGGCTGCCGACCTGGGCCGTCGCGCCGTACGCCTCCGGGTCGCGACGCGTCGTGCTCGCCTGGAAGACCGGCGTGCGCCCCGATCTGGCTCCCGAGCTGAACCGCGTGGGCACGGCGGCCGGTCGCCGGCTCGCCGAGCACCTGATCGAGGCGCCCGGGTCCGGACCGATCCTGCTGGTCCCCGCCCCGTCGGGCTGGCGGCGGCGCCTGGCCCGACGGTTCGTGGTGGGGGAGCTGGCGGACGCCGTCGCCGTCGGGCTGAGCACGGGGCTGGCCCGGCACGGGCGGGGTCGCCCGGTATGGGTGGTGGACGTGCTGCGCCGGCGTGGCGGCAGCTCCCACCGGCTCGGCGCGGCGGCCCGCGGACGGTCGAGCCGCGCGGCGGTGCATCTGGTCGCGGACCTGCCGCCCGGGGCACCCTGCATGCTCGTCGACGACGTTGTCACCACCGGCGCCACCCTCGCCGCGGCCCGGGATGCGCTCACCATGGCCGGTGGGCAGGTGCTGGGCGCGTTCGCCCTGCTGGCGACGCCGCGGCCGGGTAGCACGACCTGGCGCGCCGACCCATGACCTTTCGCCTATCGCATCCGTGAGGAGTGGACTAGCGTCAGGTCATGGAGCACGAGGCAGGCGAGGGGCGCACAGCGCAACCCTCGCCTTCTGTGTTCACCGGACGGCGTGAGGGGGAGGTGAGGCCCACCTGCAGACCGCGCCCCGACCGCTGAGAAAGGCCGGGTGAGCGCTCAAGCCCTGGCCGGGGGCCCCCATGAAAGAGGCCTCGGCCGCATTCTCTCGAACCGGAGGACGTCATGGAGATCGTTGTAGTCAGCCGCCACACCGAGGTGCCTGAGCGATTCAGGCAGCACGTGGAGGACAAACTCTCGAAGGTGGGGCAGTTCTCGCCCTACGCGCAGCGAGTCGACGTCGAGGTGACGCACGAGAACAACCCACGTCTGGCCGACCGGGCCGAACGGGTCGAACTGACCGTCCGCGCGAAGGGCCCCGTGGTCCGCGCCGAGGCGAGCGCTCCGGACCGGTACGCCGCCCTCGACCTCGCCGCCGGCAAGCTCTTCGAGCGACTACGCCGCGCCCGGGACCGGCGCAAGTCACACCACGGTCGCGAGGCGCCGCCGGTGCCGGAGCCCGTCGAGCTCGCTCCCGAACCGGTCGAGGACGACGAGATCTCGATGACCCCCACGCCGCCCACCGAGACCGGTGTGGCCGTTGAGGCACAGCTCGGAGACTCCCCGGTGGTGATCCGGCAGAAGGTGCACGACACCGATCCGATGACGGTGGACCAGGCCCTCGCCGAGATGGAGCTGGTCGGCCACCCGTTCTACCTGTTCGTGGATGCCGAGACCAAGCAGCCCTGCGTCGTGTACAACCGGCGCGGCTGGACCTACGGCGTGATCCGCCTGAACTACGAGGCAGACGCCCTGGCTCCCGCGACCGCCTGACGACATCCCCTATCGCCGAGACCGGACCGATCGCCCGGAGACCCGGACCCTGTGAGGTCCGGTCTCGGTGCGAGGGTCCGGTCTCGTGCGTTGCGCGCCAGGGGCGCGTGGCGACGTCGGCGCAGTGTCCGTGGTGGGCCCTAGGGTCTGAGCATGCCGCGCACGCTCACGCTCGCCCAGGCCCGCCGGATCGCCGTCACCGCGCAAGGGCTCGCCGGTGCGCCTGCACAGGCACGACCGCCCGTGGTCACGATGGCGCACCTGCAGCGGATGATCGACCGGGTCGGACTGCTGCAGATCGACTCGGTGAACGTGCTCGCCCGGGCGCACCTGCTGCCCGTGGCCGCCCGGCTCGGCCCCTACGACGTCGGGCTGCTGGAGCGGGCCACCACCGGGACCCCGGCCAGGCCGCGGCGGCTCGTCGAGTACCGCGCCCACGAGGCCGCCTTCGTGCCGCCGCGCACGTTCCAGCTGCTGCGGTGGCGGATGCAGGGACCGCGCGCGCTCCGCTGGTACGACGGGATCGCCGCGAAGGACCCGGACACCATGGCAGCCGTGCTGGACATCGTCGCCGAGCACGGACCCGTCACCGCGGCGCAGGTGCACGACCTGCTCGGGCACGACCGCCCGGAGAAGGTGAACTGGGGCTGGAACTGGACCGCCGCCAAGCACTCCCTGGAGGCGATGCTCGCCGTCGGGCGGGTCGCCTCCGCATACCGGAACGCGTCCTTCGAGCGGGCCTACGACCTGCCCGAGCGGGTGCTGCCGGCGGAGGTCCTCGCCGAGGACGTGCTCCCGCAGGACGAGGCCATCCGGGCGCTCGTGGACATCTCCGCCCGCGCGCACGGGGTGGCGACCATCCGGGGGCTCGCTGACTACTTCCGGCTGTCCATCGCGCAGACGTCGGACGCCGTCGCCCGGCTCGTTGCGGCGGGGGACCTGGAGGAGGTGGCGGTGGCCGGGTGGCACCGCCCGGCCTACCTGCACCCGGAGGCCCGCCGGCCGCGGGCCACGAACGCCCGTGCCCTGCTCGCACCGTTCGACCCGCTCGTGTTCGAACGGGAGCGCACCCTGGAACTGTTCGGGATGCACTACCGGATCGAGATCTACACCCCGGCGGCCAAGCGCCAGTTCGGCTACTACGTGCTGCCGTTCCTGCTCGGCGACGAACTCGTGGCGCGCGTGGACCTCAAGGCCGACCGGGCCGCCGGAGTGCTGCGGCTACGCAGCGCGTTCGCCCAGCCTGAGGCTCCCACCGCCGTCGGGCATGAGCTGGCGCAGGAACTGCGCGTCATGGCGGACTGGCTCGACCTGCCGGACGTCGCCGTCGATGCCGACGCGGCCGGCGACCTCATCGGCGACGTGGTGCAGGCCCTGACGGGGGTGCGCTGAGAGCGAACCTGTGCCGTGATCGGCGGTCCGGACCGGTACTGCCGTCGGAGCTCTCGCATACGATGGACGGTGCACCGGTGTCGAACGACGCCGGATTGATCCGATCCACCGGGAGTGTCAGTGCCTTCGATCCTCGACAAGATCCTGCGCATGGGCGAGGGCAAGATCCTCAAGCAGCTCAACGCGGAGAAGGATCAGGTCAACGCTCTCGAGGACTCCATGAGCGACCTGACGGACGCGGAGCTGCGTGAGGAGACGGACGTCTTCAAGAAGCGGGTAGCCGACGGGGAGTCCCTCGACGACCTGCTGCCCGAGGCGTTCGCCGCGGTCCGGGAGGCTGCCAAGCGCACCCTCGGCCAACGGCACTTCGACGTGCAGATCATGGGTGGCGCGGCGCTGCATCACGGCAACATCGCCGAGATGAAGACCGGTGAGGGCAAGACCCTGGTGGCCACCCTGCCGGCCTACCTGAACGCACTGTCCGGCAAGGGCGTGCACGTGGTCACGGTGAACGACTACCTGGCCAGCTACCAGAGCGATCTGATGGGCCGGGTGTTCCGGTTCCTCGGCCTGACCACCGGGGTGATCCTGTCCGGGCAGAAGCCCGACGAGCGCCGCCGGATGTATGCCGCGGACATCACCTACGGCACGAACAACGAGTTCGGGTTCGACTACCTGCGCGACAACATGGCCTGGTCCTCCGCCGAACTCGTGCAGCGCGGCCACAACATGGCCATCGTGGACGAGGTCGACTCGATCCTCATCGACGAGGCCCGGACCCCGCTGATCATCTCCGGGCCGGCCTCCGGGGACGTGAACAAGTGGTACGCCGAGTTCGCTCGGGTCGCCAAGCGGCTGCGCCGGGAGAGCGACTACGAGGTCGACGAGAAGAAGAAGAACGTCGGCGTGCTCGAGCCGGGCATCGAGAAGGTCGAGGACTACCTCGGCATCGACAACCTCTACGAGTCCCTGAACACCCCGCTGATCGGGTTCCTGAACAACGCGATCAAGGCGAAGGAACTCTTCACGCGGGACAAGGACTACGTGGTCATGAAGGGCGAGGTCCTCATCGTCGACCAGCACACCGGGCGGATGCTGCCCGGCCGTCGCTACAACGAGGGCATGCACCAGGCGATCGAGGCCAAGGAGGGGGTGGCCATCAAGGCCGAGAACCAGACCTTGGCCACCATCACGCTGCAGAACTACTTCCGCCTCTACGACAAGCTCGCCGGGATGACCGGTACCGCGATGACCGAGGCGGCGGAGTTCCAGAACACCTACACGATCGGCGTGGTGCCGATCCCGCCGAACCGGCCGATGGCGCGGATCGACCAGTCCGACTACGTGTACAAGAACGAGCAGGCGAAGTTCGAGGCGGTCGTCGCCGACCTCGTCGAACGGCACGCGTCCGGGCAGCCCGTCCTCGTCGGTACCACCAGCGTCGAGAAGTCGGAGCTGCTCTCGAAGATGCTGAAGAAGCAGGGCGTGCCGCACGACGTCCTGAATGCGAAGCAGCACGCCCGCGAGGCGGAGATCGTCGCGATGGCGGGCCGCAAGGGCGCCGTCACCGTCGCCACGAACATGGCCGGCCGTGGTACCGACATCATGCTCGGCGGCAACGCCGAGCACCTCGCGATCGCGAACCTGAAGGAGCGCGGCCTGGACCCCCAGGAGACCCCGGAGGAGTACGAGGCGGCCTGGGCCGACGCCCTCGGCGAGGCCAAGGAGTCCGTGGCCGCCGAGCACGACGAGGTCACCGAGCTGGGCGGCCTGTACGTGCTGGGCACGGAGCGGCACGAGTCCCGCCGGATCGACAACCAGTTGCGTGGGCGCGCCGGCCGTCAGGGCGACCCCGGCGAGTCCCGGTTCTACCTGTCCCTCGGTGACGACCTGATGCGTCTCTTCAACGCCGCGCTCGCCGAGCGGTTCATGAACTCCTCGGGCTTCCCCGACGACATGCCGATCGAGTCCAAGATGGTCACCCGCGGGATCGCCAGCGCACAGGGCCAGGTCGAGGCACGCAACTTCGAGATCCGCAAGAACGTCCTCAAGTACGACGACGTGCTCTCCCGCCAGCGCACGGTCGTCTACGACGAGCGCCGCCGAGTGCTCGATGGTGAGGACCTCGAGGCCCAGGTGCAGACGTTCCTCGAGGACGTGATCACCGGTGTGGTCACCGAGGCGACCAGCTCCGGCCCGCCGGAGGAGTGGGACCTCGAGCAGCTCTGGACCGACCTGAAGACCGTCTACCCGGTCTCGATCACCATCGAGGACGTGATCTCCGACGCCGGTCACGAGACCCGGGTGACCACCGAGCAACTCGTCTCGGAGCTGAAGTCGGACGCCAAGCTCGCCTACGAGAACCGGGAGCAGGAGATCACGCCGGACCTCATGCGTCAGCTGGAGCGACGCGTGGTGCTGTCCGTGCTCGACCGCAAGTGGCGCGAGCACCTCTACGAGATGGACTACCTCAAGGAGGGCATCGGGCTGCGTGCGATGGCCCAGCGCGACCCGTTGGTCGAGTATCAGCGTGAGGGCTTCCAGCTGTTCCAGGCGATGAACGAGTCCATCAAGGAGGAGGCCGTCGGCTTCCTCTTCAACGTCGAGGTGCGCAGGCCCGAGCAGCCGGCCGAGACCGATGGCGTGGACGTGGTGGAGGGCTCCGAGACGCCCGTGCTCGGGGCGGCACCGGAGCCGGCCATCGACGGTGCGGCCGCGGACGATACGGGCGCGCCGAGCACCGGAACGACGGACGGTGGCGCCAAGCCTGCCCGGCAGTCGGGCGCGAACACACCCCGAACGGCGGGCAAGCGTGCCGGACGCAAGTCGATCCCCGCGAAACCTGTCGTAGCGACCGGTGCCGACGCCGACGACCCGCTTGGGCTCGGGTCACCTCAACGGGCCACGAACCTGCGTTACTCCGCACCGAGCGAGGACGGCTCGATGGGCTCGACGGTGCGCGCGGCCCAGGCCGGCGTGACCCCGGCCGAGCAGGCCGCCGGGACCGGCGCGAACGCGGCCGCAGGCGCGGCGGGCGCAGCGAACCGGGAGCAGCGTCGCCGGGCCGCGAAGCAGGCCAAGAAGCGTCGCTGACACAGGCGAACCTGAAGACCCGCCCGACCGCCTGAGCCCGCTGATCCGCAGCCAGTTTCAGCCGATCTCGAGAGCCGTCGCGCGCCACCGGCCGCGGCGGGTCTCGAGCCGGATCGCGGCGGCCCTGACCCTGTTGCCGTCGTGCACCACCACGGACGACTCCCAGGTGCCCTCCGAGATCTCGCACGGGTGCACCCGGCGGATCGTGACCATCGGCGGGTGACTGGGTCGGCCGGCGATCTCCATGCCGAGGCAGGCGCGCCGGTTCAGTGCGGTCCACAGATCTGCGTCCAACCAGCGGGAGAGCTGGGCGGCCGGGCGTGCCCCGAGCAGGGCCTCGACGCACGCCCGGACGAGGGTGGCGCTCCAGGTGCCCGCGTCCGGGAGTTCGGGGACAGCACCGCGGGACCAGACCAGGCGTGGACCGGTGGTGTCGTCGATGACGTCCTCGACCGGGACCTCGGCGGGCGCCGGCGGGCCGGAGAACCGCACCCGGTCCCAGGTGCGCCGGTCCGGGGCGTTCGGATCGACGAGGAGCCTCGGCACCGTGTCCGGCGGCTCCGGTGCCGTGCGCGGCCGGGCTATCGGCTGAACGCTCATCGTGGACTCCTCAGGGGTTGGTGGGCGGGACGAGTTCCTGCCCGGGCTGGATGAGGTCGGGGTCCGCACCGATGGTCGCGGCGTTCGCCGCGTACCAGCGCGGCCACGCGGCCGCGATGTCGGCCTCGGTGACCGTCGACCCGTCACGGGCGAGGTCGGCGGCAGCGATCGACCAGAGCGTTTCGCCGGGCGCGACCTCGTGTGCCCCGGTTGCGGTACCCGCTGGGCCACGCGGCGTGGGCATCGCGCTCGGGGAGCCGGTCTGGGGTTGGCTGGTCGCCGCGCTCATGGGTGTGACGTCGGCTCGGCTGGTCGCGTCGTTCGCGTCGTTCGTGGCGCTCGCGTCACTCGGGGCTGCGGACTGTGGCTGCGTGCTGGTGTCGCTCTGGTCGCTCGGGTCGCCCGTCGGACCGGCCTCGGGTCGAGTGGTCAACTCGCTCGTGGCGGCCTCGCTCGGGCTCGCGCTCGGCTCGGAGTCCGTGCGCTCAGGCGTCGGCTCGGCCGGGCTTGTCGCCGCATCGTCGGGGTCGAACGCACCCCAGGTGAGGTCGGGACCCACCTCGACCGCATCGGTTCGGGTCTCGGCGTCGGACCCGGCCTCGGCGTCGGTTCCCGCCTCGGAATCGGTTCCGGCTTCTGGATCGACCTCGGGACCGAGCGCGGAAGCCGAAGCGGGCGCCGGGACGGAACCGGGTGCCAGATCGGAACCGTCTCCCAAGGTGACGTCGGCGCCGACGGCCGCGCCGCCGTCGGGCATGGGCAGCGCCTGCGCGGGCGTCACCAGCGCCCCGGCGGCCAGGGCGACCCCGACGCCCACGGAGGCCATCCGCGCCATGAACGGCGCGCCGCCGGCCCGCAGCGCCTGCTCGCCCGCGGACCAGCCGCGTCCGGCGGCCCGCGCGGTCAGACACCCCAGCGCCAGTGCTGCGCTCAGGCAGTACCAGGCCAGCACGCCCAGCGCGCACCAGAGCAGTCCCAGCGCGATCGCCTCGTCCACCGAGCGTGGGGTCGCGGCCGCGGGGAGGGCCATGGTCGCGAGCCAGGCCGCGACCCCGCCGGTGATCCCGGCGACACCCAGGGTGAGGAGTGCCCTTCGCATGAGACCACCGCATTTCATGTCAGTTCGTGTCGATACGTGACTTTCGATGAAGTTAGGTGTAGTCCCTTCGGCGGTCGCTGTCCAGAGGAACGGCGGGCCTGTGGACAACGCGGGCGGTCTCCCTACTGTTGGGTCCATGAACTGGGACGACCTCTTCGCCGACCTCCAGGCCCAGTTCGTGGCGCAGCAGCGGGCCGAGCAGGGCGAGTTGGTCGCGAATCTCGTGGAGGCGGAGGCGGCCACCACCACGTTCGGCGACCGGGTGCGCGCCGCGAAGGGTCGATCGGTGACCGCGCGGCTCCTGGACGGCACCGACCGTCGCGGCCTCGTGACCGATGCCGCGCCGACCTGGTTCGTGCTCGGCGAGGGCGAGCGACGCTCACTGATCAGGATGGATGCCGTCGTCGCGGCGTGGCCGTTGGCCGGCGTCGCACCCGCGCCCGGGCGGGTCGAGCAGGGATTGCGGCTGGGGCACGTGTTGCGGGCCCTGGCGGCGGACGGCGCCGAGGTGCTCGCACATACTCTCGGCGGGATGCACCGGGGCCGGATCGTGCGCGTCGGCGCCGATCACCTCGACCTGGCCACGGCGGCGGCGGTGCTCGTCGTGCCGTGGTCGGCGTTGTTGAGCGTCGACTCCCAGTAGGCGACGGCGCCAGCGAATCTGCTTCTGGAGGATCCTCCAAGACGAGCGCGGGGCGGAGCTCGAACGTTGGCGGATCGGTGACTGGCGTGGCCTACCCGTGATGCAGGACCGTGGTTGCCTGCGCACAACGCGGAAGTTGCATTCCAGGATTCGAAAGAATTGTTGGTTCGCAGATTCGACGACGAATCGACCCGACTCCCCGAGGTTCCCATGTCTGTTGCGACACCCAGCCCGAACCGCACCCGGTCCGTCCATCCGGTCGACGAGCGACTGCCCACGGGCAAGCTCGCCGTCTACGGCCTGCAGCACGTGCTCGCGTTCTACGCCGGCGCCGTCATCGTCCCGATCCTGCTCGCCGGGGCCATCGGACTCAGCGAGCGCGAGCTGATCCACCTGATCAACGCGGACCTGTTCACTTGTGGGATCGCATCGATCATCCAGTCGATCGGGTTCTGGAAGGTCGGGGTCCGGCTCCCGCTGCTGCAGGGGGTCACGTTCACCGCCGTGAGCCCGATGATCGCGATCGGCCTTGCCGCCGGTGGCGGCACCGACGGGCTGCTGGTGATCTACGGCGCGGTCATCGTGGCCGGGCTGTTCACGTTCCTGATCGCCCCCTTCTTCGCCCGCCTGATCCGATTCTTCCCACCGGTCGTGACCGGCACCGTGATCCTGATCATCGGTATCGCACTGCTGCCGGTGGCGGCCCAGGACGCGGTCGGCGGCGCCGGCGGCGACCCCACGAATCCGCGCAACCTCGCCTACGCACTGGGCACCCTCGCCCTGATCGTGGCCATCCAGCGGATCTTCAAGGGCTTCATGGCCACCGTGGCCGTGCTCATCGGACTGGTCGTCGGCACGCTGGCCGCGTGGGCGTTCGGGGACGCCCACTTCGGCGGGGTCGCCGAGTCCGCGTGGGTCGGCGTGACCACCCCCTTCTACTTCGGCTGGCCACAGTTCAGCGCGGCCGCGATCATCTCGATGATCGTCGTCATGCTGATCACCGCGGTGGAGACCACCGGTGACGTGTTCGCCACGGGGGAGATCGTGGACAAGCGCATCAGCAGGTCCGACATCGCCCGGGCGCTGCGCGCGGACGGACTCGCCACCACGCTCGGCGGCGTCCTCAACTCCTTCCCGTACACGTGCTTCGCGGAGAACGTCGGTCTGGTGCGGCTGACCCGGGTGAAGAGCCGGTACGTGGTCGCGGCCGCAGGTCTGATCATGATCGGGCTCGGCCTGTTGCCGAAGGCCGGCGCCGTGGTGGCGGGCATCCCGCACCCGGTCCTGGGCGGTGCGGCGCTGGCCATGTTCGCGACCGTCGCGGTCGTGGGCATCCAGACCCTCTCCCGGGTGGACTTCAACGACCACCGCAACATCGTCATCGTCGGCACGAGCATCGGGCTGGCCCTGCTCGTCACCGCGCAGCCGGCGGTGGCCCAGGCGGTGCCCTCCTGGGCGGAGATCATCTTCGGCAGCGGCATCACGCTCGGCAGCATCACCGCGATCGGCCTGAACCTGGTCTTCCACCACCTCGGGCGCGGCCGGGGACCGGCCGTCGCGGGCCGGCCCGGCGCGGACTCGATCAGCCTCGGCCAGGTCAACGCGATGAGCCGCGAGGAGTTCGTAGCCACGTTCGCCGTGCTGGTCCAGGGTGAGGGCTGGGTGGCCGAGCGGGCCTACGACCGGCGCCCGTTCGGCGACACCCAGACGCTGCGGATGGCCCTGCAGGAGGCCCTGTTCGCCGGTGGCGCCGACGAGCAGCGGGAGTTGATGCAGGCCTACCCGGACCTCGGCGGGCTCGGGGAGGAGGCCGGCGAGGACTCGGCCGCGGAGCAGTCCGAGGTGGGCCTGACCCGGCTCGACGAGGAGTCCCAGGACGAGTTCACCCGGCTCACGGCCACGTATCGCGACCGGTTCGGAGTTCCGCTGATCGCCTGCGTGCGTGACATCGGCGCCCGCGAACGCGTGCTCGCCTCGGGGTGGGAGCGGCTGTCGAACTCCGACGCCCAGGAACACGCGACCGCGATCATCGAGATCGCCAAGATCGCCAACCACCGCTTCGAGTCACTCGTCGCAGACGCCAACCCGATCAGCGCCGCGCGCACGCGTAGCCTGGACCGAGCAGGGAGTTGACCATGAGCCACATCGAACTCGCGAAGGGGCGGATCATGACCGCGGACCCCAGGCAGGAGCACTGGCTCGCCGAGGCCGTCGCCCTCGCCCGCAGCAACGTCGCCGACGGGGGCGGCCCGTTCGGGGCGCTCGTCGTCCGCGGCGGGCAGATCCTCGGGAGTGGCGTCAACCGGGTCACCCGTGACAACGACCCGACGGCGCACGCCGAGGTCTGCGCGATCCGTGCGGCGGCGTCCGCGCTCGGGGACTACCGCCTGACCGGGACGGTGCTGTACACCTCCTGCGAACCCTGCCCGCTGTGCCTGTCGGCCGCGCTCTGGGCGCGGGTGGACCGGGTCGTGTATGCCGCGGACCGCTACGACGCGGCGCGTGGTGGCTTCGACGATCTCGCGTTCTACGAACTGTTCGCCAAGGATCGCTCCGAGTGGGACACCCCTGTCGTCTCGCTCGAGGTTCCGGGGGCGGCCGCCCCGTTCGACGACTGGCTCGCCCGCCCCGACCGCGTGGAGTACTGAAGCCTCACCGCAGCCCCAGTGCGAGGAAGAGGTCGACCCGGTCGGCGAACCGGGACAGGTCCCGGCCGGTGAGTTCCTCGACGCGACCGATCCGGTACCGGACGGTGTTCACGTGCAGGTGCAGCGCCTGGGCCGTCCGGGTCCAGGACCCGTCGTTCTCGAGGAACGCCACGAGGGTCTCCTCCAGCGCCGTGTCCTGGTGCTCGGCCCGGCGGGTGGCCAGTGCGCCGAGCACCCGGGCCGAGAACGCCCGCCGCACCTCGTCCGGGACCGCCGCGAGCAGGCCGACATGGCTGGTCACCTCGGCCGCGGTGACCACCTCCACCGGTGCCGGGCGAAGCCGCGCGAGGGCGAACGCGTGCCGGGCCTCGTCCAGGGCACCGGCGATCGCCGCATCGGTGGTTCGCGCGCTGATCCCGACACAGAAGCGGCGGGTCCCCATGGCCGGCGTCAACCGCAGCGCCGCGGCCCGGACCCGCTCGGCGGCGTCGATCCTCGCGGCAGGGACCAGCGCCAGCGTCACGCCGTCGGGCCCGACCGAACCGACCGCGCCGCGCCCGAGGTGCGCGGCGACGTCCTCCAGGATCGCGCCGGTGGCGCCGGCCGGCGCGCCCGGGCCGGGCCCGGCAACCACCGCGACGAACGGTTCGCGGGGGTCCACGCCGCACTGGTCCAGCAACGCGTGCGCCTCGGCGCCGGAGCCGTGGCCCTGCGCCACGAGCGCCAGGACGCCGTCGGCCAGCGTGTGCGCGACCTGGCGCACCGGCGCCCGGCGGGCCTCGTCCAGGGCGACGACGGCGCACAGCTGGGTGATCGTGTCCAGGTGGTCATCCGGCCAGTTCGCCCAACTGCCCTCGACGAGCACCATCGTGGTGGTCACCCGGTCCGCGAGGGCACCGGCGCCGGCGAACACCGACCACTGCCCGACGGCGTCGCCCGGCTCCGCGGACAGCGTGACCACGATCGGGAGCCGCGGTGCGCGCAGGTACGCGTCGGTGATCCGGTCGAGCGTCGCGTCGGGGAGCGGGTCGCCGTCCCCGGCGAGCTGGCGCCCGCTCGGCGTCAGGACCCGGCAGGTCAGACCGGTCTCGGCCCGAACCTGTCCGAGCAGTTCGGCCACGTTGTAGCCCTGCGCCAGTGCGAGCAGCAGCCGGCGCTGGCGGTCCAGGCGGGCGGCGAGCTGGTCGCCCCGCTCGGTACCGACACGGCCAACGATGTACTCGGTGAGGGTGGCGAAGGAGACCGGCGGCGGCACCTCGAACAGGACCAGCCCGTGGCGGGCGCAGGCGGTCACGACGTCCTGGGGCACGGGGCCGAAGTAGGCCGTGCCGGCGGCCAGCGCGACCGCCCCGGCAGCCCGGATGGTCGCGACGAAGGTCTCCGAGTCGGCCGGCGCCTGACGCCACATCAGGCCGGAGATCACCAGTTCCCCGCCGCTCAGGTATCGGCCGGGGTCGATCAGGTCCGTCGTGTAGACGACGGTCACCGGCGACTCGAGTGCGCGCTCGTCCCCGACCAGCAGGCGCAGGTCAAGGTCCTCGGCGTCGAGGAGGTCGCGGAGCCTCATCGCCCGAACCTACCTCCGGCCCGGCCCTGCCGATCGCCCCTCGGCCGGCCGCCCGGTCGGTACCCGGGGCCGCAGCACCGTCAGCCCTCGGCCAGCGGTGCCGTCTCGTCGAGGTCCGCCATCGGGTCCCCACCGTGGGCGATCCGCTCCTGGGTGCGCTTGTACATCCGGGTGATGTACGCCTCGAGCTCGGTGTTCTCGACCCGCCAGGTGCCCTTGCCGCCGATCTGGATCGCCTTCAACTCCCCGCTGCGCACGAGGGCGCGCGCTTGCGACATCGTGATCTGAAGAACCTCGGTCACGTCCGCGAGAGAGAGGAATCGCGCTTCCATCCTCATAGTTTGACAGCGAACGGCTCGCCAGGAGTGAACATGAGCGATCTGTGCATAACTTCCGCAACGGGTGTTCTCTTGGCACCATGGGTGCACTCCTCGAAGGGCGAGGGGGTTGGGGGGAGCAACGATGCCCGATCCGAGCACACCTGCGGCACAGCGGCTGCGTCGTCCGAGTTGGCGCGACCCCCGGTTGGGGATCGGGATCCTCCTGGTGGCGCTGTCCGTGGCACTCGGATCGTGGGCCGTCACCAATGCCGCCGACACGGTCGAGGTGTACCGCACCACCGATGCGCTCAGCCCGGGCGACCGGATCGACCCGGCGGACCTGGAGGTGGTGCGGGTCCACGTCCCCGACATCGATCTGTACCTGACCCCGGGCGAGTCGGTCCCCGACGACGCGGTGGCGATCCGCGCCGTCGGGCCCGGCGAACTCGTGCCGGGTTCCGCGCTCGGCACCGAGTCGCAGGTGGAGGTCCGGCCGATCTCGCTGCCGACGAGCGCGGCCCTGGAGGCATACCTGGAGAAGGGGTCGCGGGTGGACCTGTGGGTGGCGCTGCCGGACCCGGACGGCGTCGGCGTCGATCCCGTGGGCCCCGCGCAGCTGCTGGTCGAGGGTGTGGAGGTCTGGGACATCCACGAGGACACGTCCCTGTTCGCGGGCACCGACCAGGTCCAGGTCCAGGTCCTCGTCGACGTGGCCGACCTGCCGGACGTGCTGGACGCACTCAGCAGCGGGGCGGAGATCACCGTGGTGCCGCTGCCCGGCCAGGCCGACTCGTGAGCACCGGGGTCCTGCTCTGCCTGCGCGGCGAGGTCGAGCAGGCACTGGTCGCCTCGATCGCGGCCGCCCCGGGACTGTCGGTGGTGCGCCGATGTGCCGACACCGCCGAGCTGCTGGCCGCGGCACTGGCCGGCCTCGGCTCGGTGGCCGTGGTGGACGCCGACTTCGAGGTGGACCGGCCCCTCGTCAGCCGGCTGCGTGCCGCGGGCACCCGCACCCTGGTGCTCTGCGAGCCCGACGCGGTGGACCGGCACGTCCGGCTCGGGGCTCTCGCCGTGGCCCCTGGCGGGGACCTCCTCGGCGCAGTCACCGCCCTCGCCGACGGCGCCGACGACGACACCGACCGCACGGCGGAGCGCTTCGACGCGGTCATCGGCGCCGGCTGGGACGATCCCGACGGGCCGACCGCGGACGTGCCGGACCGGGGCCCGACGGCGGAGTCCACCGAGCCTGGGGCCGTCACCGGAGCGGGAGCGGACTCCGGCGAGGGCGCGTCAGGGCGCGTGGTCGTCGTCTGGGGGCCGCCGGGTTCGCCGGGGCGCACCACGATCGCGGTCAACCTCGCGGCCGAGCTGGCCGCGGCGGGGGAGCCGACGCTGCTCGTCGACGCCGACATCTGGGGCGCCTCCGTGGCCCAGGTGCTCGGCGTGCTGGACGAGTTCGCGGGTCTCGCCGCCGCCGTCCGGGCCGCCGATCACGGCACCCTCGACGCCGCGTCACTGGCCAGGCTGACCCCCTGGGTGTCCCAGGATCTGCGGGTGCTGCCCGGCCTGACCCGGCCCGGTCGGTGGCGGGAGGTCAGCGGTGCCAGCCTGGACGTGCTGTGGGATCAGGCCCGCCGGCTGAGCCGATGGGTGGTGGTCGACGCCCCGGTGCTGGTGCCCGACGACGAGTCAGGGTTCGACCTCGGCCCCGCCCGCAACGCCGTGGCGGCATCGGCGTTCGCGGCCGCCGACGAACTGGTCGTGGTTGGCGCCGCCGAGCCGATCGGAGTGGAGCGCCTCGTGCAGGCCCTGCTCGATCTCGACGACGTCGCCCCCACCGGCCTGAGCCGCACCGTGCTCGTGAATCGCGTCCGGGCCACTGCCGCCGGTCCGCGGGCGGCCGCTTCCGTCGGGGAGGCGCTGGCCCGGTTCGCCGGCGTGAGCGACCCGGTGCTGGTACCCGACGACCGGCCCATGTGCGACCGGGCCCTGCTTGCCGGTACGGCCTGGGCCGAGGCGGCGCCCAGGTCCGCGGCCCGGGAGGCCGTCCGGGACGTGGTGCGCGCACTTCGGGACCGGGCCGGCGAGGGGGCACACGCGCCCGGGCGTCGCTGGTGGAGCGGGCGCGGCCGAGGGTTGCGCGCCGACCGGGTCGGCGTGGCCCGGACGCTGCGCGGACAGTAGCCGGAGCGCTTCCCGCCGGGCGCTGCGGGGAATCCATGGTGCACTCAGGCGCGGAGTCGGTTCCCCCCGGGTGCGCCCGACGGAAGGCCCGTTCGGACCCACCATGACGCACGGCGCGTCCCCAGGGTCCACCCGTCCCGGCCGCCGCTTTGACACACTGGCGCCATGCGCATCTTCCTGCCCGCCACGTCGGCCGACCTCGACAACCCCGACGGCGTGGGCGCGCGTCGGGCACACGCCCTCACCGCGGCGTGGCGGGCCGCGATCGGCGACGAGGACCCTGAGACCGGCGAGTTCGCGACCCTGCTGATCGCCGCCGACGAGAGCGTGCAGCGGATCGGCGCCGCCGGCGCCACGCCGCTGCGGGTGGTGATCGCCGCCGACATACCCGACGCCCAGGTGCGCGCACCGGACCAGGAGGCGCCGCCGTCGGCCGTGCTTGTCGACGACGTGCCGTGGTCCGCAGTGGTGAGCATCCATGTGGACGATCCCGACGACGGCGAGGTCCGGGACCTGGTGGCCCGGGCGGCCGCGGGCGACGAGGCCGCGCTGGCCGGAACCGGGGACGTCGACCTGCTCTGGTACGACGTCACCGAGCGTGGCCAGTTGCGAGACCAACTGCGGGGGTGACGGACCGGCCCGGTCAGGACCGGGACGTCCAGGCGGGCGCGTACGTCGGCGCGTAGAGCAGCACCGGGTCCAGGCCCGGGACGTCGAGCATCGCGCAGCGACCGTAGGGGCGCTCGTCGACGTCGCCCGCGAAGGTCGCGCCGCGGGCGGAGAGTTCGGCCATGGTCGCGTCCAGGTCATCGCACATGAGCGAGAGTTCATGGCGCTGGACGCCGGGTTCGGTCTGCCCTGGCCAGGTGCGCGGATGGACGCCGCCCTCGCTCGGGCCGCTGGCGAAGATGAGCCACCCGGGGGACGTCTCGATGAAGTGCCACCCGACGACGTCCCGGAAGAACGCGCGGGTGGCCTCGGGATCATCGCTGTAGACAAGGGTGTGGATGCCCGTGATCATGCGGCCACGATACGACCGGCCCCGGTGCGGCGGAAGACCCGATCGTGGTCACCCCGAGAGCCGGGCACCGCCCGACCCGTCACCGTCGGGCAGCGCGCCGCACACCCGCCGTTCAACGGCGCGCCGCCTCGCGGCCGTAGGGTGCTGTGCAGTGCCACGTGGGTCGGACGTCGGCCCACCGCCACGGATCACGCCACCGGAGGACAACCGTGCCCCTGCCCACTCGACGACTCATCGCCGCGCTCGCGGGCGCCGGCCTGCTCCTCACCGGGCTCGTCGCGCCCGCCACCGCCGGACCCACTCCGACCGCTCTGGTGCGCCCGGGCGACGACAACGGCCTCGGCCTCGATGCCGACGGGTCCGTGCTGCACGAGGTCTCGACCCGGCCGATCGCACCCGGACTGGACCTGACCAGCTTCCAGCGATTGGAGGACCAGGGCTGGACGACCGGCAACATCCTCGTCGCGGACCTCACCGAGCCGACCTTGAGCATGCAGGTCCTCGACTCGGGCACCACGACCACTCCCGCAACCGTGCTGGACCAGGTGGCCGGCACCGGCGCCGTCGCCGCCGTGAACGGCAACCACTTCGACATGAACTACACGAACGTCCCGATCTTCACCACGATCACCGGCGGCGAGGTGATCAACGGCTACGCCCAGCCGTACCCGGCGTTCACGATGACCGACGGCGTCGCCGCCATCGAGTACCTGTCCGCCGCCGGCGCGCTCACGGTGGGCGAAGCGACACACGACCTCGCCGGCCTGAACCGGGCGACGGTCCCCGTGAACGGCATCGGCGCCTACAACGAGCGGTGGGGCGACGCCTCGCTGGACCGGCCGGCCGGGGTGCCCGGCGAGACCGACGTCGCGACCGCCGTCGTGCAAGGCGGTGTGGTGACCGCGGTCACGGACGGGACCGGCACCGCGGGCGTACCCGCCGGCGCCCAGGTACTGCTCGGGCGGGGCACCGGGGCGGCCACGCTGCGCGCCCTCGAGGTCGGTCAGGCCGTCGAGATCAGCATCAGCCCGAGCTCTGACGTCGACCTCGGCATCGGCGGCAACGTGCCGCTCGTTCTCGACGGCGAGGTCGCCGAGTTCCCGGACGAGGCCGTCGCGGCGCGCACCGTGCTCGGCCTCACCGAGGACGGCAGCGAGCTCATCGTCGCGACCGTCGACGGCCGCGGCGCCACCGCGCGTGGGCTCACCCGCATCGAGATGGCGGAGCTGATGATCGACCTCGGGGCGTACAACGCCGTGAATATCGACGGCGGCGGCTCCACCACCATGGTGGCCCGGCCCGCCGGCGGCACCGAGGTCGAGCTCGTGAACACGCCCTCGGACGGCTCGGCGCGTGTGGTCGCGAACTCTCTCGCGTTCTTCTCGTCGGCCGACGCCGAGCGGCTCACCGACGTGGCCGTGCGCCCGGCGCTGACCGACCCCGACGCCCACAACATCATCCCGGGACTGACCCGTACGGTCGAGGGCGTCGGGCTGTCCGACCAGCTCGCGGGTGTGCCGGCAACCGGCGTGACTACCGTCAGCTCGCCGGGAGGAGCGCCTAGCGGACGCGACGCGAACGCCGTCATCACGCAGCGGCAGCGGACCGGGGCCGTGCTGACCGGCGTCACCCCCGGGCCGGTCACGGTCACCTATCGGGCCACCCGGATCACGGGCACCGCCGAGTTCACCGTGCTCGGGCCACTCGACCACGTCACCGCCTCACGGCAGCAGATCGCACTGGACGCCGCCGGGGACACCGCGACCATCTCGCTGGCCGCCCACGACGGCGACGGGTTCACCGCGCCGGTCGAGACCGCGGACGTCGAGGCGAGCGTCACCGAGGGGTTCACGGTGACGCCCAACGGCCGGGACACGTTCACGGTCACCGCCACCACACAGTCCGGCTCGGCGCTGGTGACGTTCGAGGTGGCCGGGGAGCTCGTGCAGGTTCCCGTCACGGTCGGCCTCACGACGGCGCCGGTCACCGACCTCGCCGACGGGGCGTCCTGGCGGTTCGCCCAGGACCGGGCGTCCGGGACGCTCACGACCACCACCGGGCCAGACGGCCAGCACGCGCTGCGCCTGCAGCACGACTTCACCACCTCGACGGCGACCCGCGGCTCCTACGCGGTCGCACCGGCTCCGATCGTGATCGCCGGCCAGCCCCAGGCCATCACGATGGCCGTCGACGGTGACGGCACCGGCGTGTGGCCACGGCTGCAGGTGCGCGACGGCGACGGCGTGGTCCGCCAGCTCGACGGGCCGCTGGTCACATGGGAGGGCTGGCGGGAGGTCACCTTCACGGTGCCACCCGGCGCTCCGTTCCCGCTCACTCTGGAGCGTGTGCGGCTGATGGAGACCCGGTCCGCGGCCAGCTACCACGGGGACATCTCGTTCGCGGACATCGATGCCGTCGTCGCCCCGGACGTGGCGCAGCCCGAGGCCGCGCCGGTGCACGACCCGGTGATCGTGACCGACGGCACCGTGACCGGGTACTCCCAGCAGATCGCCGTGATGTCCGACGCGCAGTTCGTGGGCCGGAACCCGGAATCGGACATCGTGGCCGCCGCGCGGCGCACCCTCGCCGAGATCGTGGCCGCGGACCCGGACCTGCTCATCATCAACGGCGACCTGGTCGACGAGGGCGCACCGATCGACTTCGACCTGGCCCGGCGGGTGCTCACCGAGGAGGTGGGCGACGCCGTCCCCTGGCTCTACGTGCCAGGTAACCACGAGATCATGGGCGGCTCCATCGGCGAGTTCGAGGCCGCGTTCGGTCCGGCCCAGCAGGTCACCGACCTCGACGGCACCCGGATCATCACCCTGGACACCTCCGCCGGGTCCCTGCGGGCCGGCGGGCTCGACCAGATCCGGATGCTCGAGGATGCCCTGGACGCGGCGGCGGCCGAGCCGGCGGTCACCGGCGTGGTGGTGTTCTTCCACCACCCGACCGAGGATCCGCTGCCCGGGGACGCCTCACAGATCTCCGACCGGTACGAGGCCGCCGCCGTGGATGCACTCCTCGCGGAGTTCCGAGCCACCAGCGGACGCTCGATCGCCGTGATCAACTCCCACGTCGGCGCGTTCCACGCCCGCAGTTTCGATGGCGTGTCCAACGTGATCAACGGCAACTCCGGCAAGTCTCCGGCCTCGACGCCGGCGGACGGCGGGTTCACCGGGTGGACGCTGCTCGGGATCGACCCGGCCGCGGGCGTGGTCGGGGCGAACCCGGCGCCGGTCACCAGCCGGCTGGCCTGGTTGCGCGCGGAGGTGCGGCCCCGCGTCGACTCGCTCGCCCTCGAGGTTCCGACCGAGATGACGGTGGGGGAGGTCGGCCTGGTCGCCGGGACCGTCACCCAGGACGAGGTCCGCGACGTGCCCGTGGCGTGGCCGATGAGCGCGGACTGGTCCGGCGACGGCGTGAGCATCTCCGACGGGACCGGGACGGACCTGGAGCCCGCGGCGCAGGTGCTCCGGCTCAACCCGGCGACGGGGGAGGTCACCGCCGTGGCGCCCGGCACGGCCACCGTGGTGCTGACCGTGAACGGGATCAGCCAGGAGGTGGTCGTGACCGTCGGTGAGGGCTGACAGACGCGCCCCGGCGCTCCCATCGCTGTCGAAGTGCTAGCATTCTGCAAGTAGCGAGAGGCGGTTGGCAGATGGCCACGGTGACCATCAGGAACCTGGACGACGAACTGGTCGAGGCACTCAAGAAGCGCGCCCGTGAGCATGGGCGTTCCATGGAGGCCGAGGCGCGTCGGATCTTGGCCGATGCGGTCGTTGCCGATGCTCACACGGCCGGGCTGGGATCGCGGATCCGCACGCGATTCGCCGGATTGGGCGAAGTGACGGCGGAGCGCTCCGGTGATCTTCCGCGCGAGGTCGAGCTCGACGCGTGATTGTCCTCGACACGAACGTCATCTCGGAGTTGACCCGGTCCGCACCGGACCGGGCGGTGGTCGGATGGTTGGATGGCCTGGACTCTTCCGAGACGTACCTGACCGCGGTGACCACGGCCGAACTCCTGGATGGAGTGGAACGTATGCCGGCCGGGCGGCGTCGAACCGCAATCGCCGGCGCCGTAGCGGACCTGATCGGCCTGGACTTCGCTGGCCGCATACTGCCGTTCGACGTGGCCGCCTCCGACCGGTTTGCGGCCGTCCTTGCCGCTCGCCGCTCGATCGGCCGGCCGATCGGCATGGCGGACGCCATGATCGCGGCGATCAGCCTGGAAGCAGGGGCGACGTTGGCGACCCGCAACGTGCGCGATTTCGAGGGCGTTTCCCTACCTCTCGTGAATCCGTGGCTCGCTACTGGAGACGATTGAGGTCGCAGGCTCCCCGCATATTGCGGGTTAGTGGCGCTGCAATCCCGCCAGCACGCCGTCGTGCAGGTGCCCGTTGGTGGCGACGGCGTTGCCGCCGAACGGGCCGTCCACTCCCTCCAGGGAGGTGAACCGGCCACCGGCCTCGGTCACGATCGGGACCAGGGCCGCCATGTCGTAGACCTCGAGGTCCGGCTCGCACGCGATGTCCACGGCCCCCTCGGCCACCAGCATGTACGACCAGAAGTCGCCGTACGCGCGGCTGCGCCAGAGGCTGGCCTCCAGGGACAGGAACTCGTCCAGCAGGTCCGCCTCCTCCCAGCCCGCGAGGCTCGAGTAGGACAGTGAGGCGTCCTCCAGGCGGGTCACCGAGGACACCGAGATCCGAGTTGCCGCGGACAGCGACCGGCCGGTCCACGCGCCGGACCCGTTGGCCGCCCACCAGCGCCGGTTCAGCGCTGGGGCGCTGACCACGCCGAGGACCGGCTGGCCCTCGTCCACCAGCGCGATGAGAGTGGCCCAGACGGGCACCCCGCGGACGAAGTTCTTGGTGCCGTCGATCGGGTCGATCACCCACTGGCGGGCGCCGTGGCCGGTGACCCCGAACTCCTCGCCGAGCACCGAGTCACGGGGGCGGGTCCGGGAGAGCTGGGCGCGCACGATCTCCTCGGCGGTGCGGTCCGCGTCGGTGACCGGGGTGGTGTCCGGCTTCGTCTCCACGTGCAGGTCCTGCGCCTTGAACCGGGCGGTCGTCTGGGCGTCGACCTGATCCGCGATCACGTGCGCGAGGCGGAGGTCGTCGTCGTAGCGAGGCCGTCGAGGGGCCTGGGCTGCACTATCGCTGCTCATGTCAGGCAACATATCGGTTAGCCGTCGACGGTCCGGGCAGGCGCCCCGGGCAGCCGGGCACGGCCTGGAACGAGTGAGGCGGGCGAACGATGACGGAGCAGTCCCCGATGGGCAGCGTCGACAAGGCGCTGCTGGTCCTGACCGAACTGTCCGCCGCTGGCCCGCGCGGTCGCAGCCTCGCCGACCTGGCCGAGGCGGTGTCGGTATCGAAGTCCACCCTGCACCGCACCCTCGCCGCGCTGCGGTACCGGCACTTCGTGGCACAGGACCCGGTGAGCGGCTCGTACCGCCTCGGGGCCGCCGCGATCGACCTGGGCGCGACGTTCATCGAGGGCGACAACCTTCCGGCGCTGCTGCACCCGATGCTCGAGAGCATCCGTGACTCCTTCGACGAGCTGTGCCAGCTCGGGGTGCTCGACGGGACCGATGTGGTGTACGTGGACAAGGCGGAGCCGGCACACGCGATCCGGGTGTGGAGTGCCGTCGGGCGACGGATCGCGGCTCTGACGACCGCCCTGGGGCGTTCCCTGCTCGCCGCGGGCGAGGTGGACCGTCGCATCCTCGGGCGGCTCGCGCCGCCGGCCCGGTTCACGCCGGAGGAGGTGCAGCGGTCCTGGGAGGCGGTGGTGAACGCTCGGCTCGACGGCTACGCGGTGGAGCGCGGCGAGTCCGAGCCCGGTATCGGTTGTGTGGCGGTCGCGATCCTGCGGGCTCGCCGACCTGTGGCCGCGGTGAGCGTGACGATGCCGCTCGAGCGGCTCGAGCATCAGATCCCCGAGCTCGGCGGCCGGCTCCGCAGGGTCGTCGAGGCCGAGCTGCCCGGCTCGCTCTCGTTGCCGCCGACGCTGTAGAGCCTTGACCTGTGCCCGGCGGCACTGGAATGCTCCTTGCATCAGTTCCGGAACTAGCGTTCGCCTATGCGGAACGCCGACTGGTCCGGTCCAGGCGAAGGAGCCACGATCATGCGTCCCTCCACCACGGCTCAGCCGAACGAGAGGCCGCGTCGACGTGGCCTCGCTGCCGCCACCGCCGTCGGGCTCGGGATCGGTGCCCTGCTGCTGGGCGCGCTGCCCGCGCAGGCCGGTGGGGGAGCCGGGGGATCCGGCGCCGGCTCCTGCTCGCTCGACCCGGTCGCGATCGAGCCGTCCGCACAGGTGCACGCTGCGCTGACGGACGCCTTCACCGGCTATGGCGACTCGGGCGAGGGTTGGACCGGCGGTGACTCCACCTACTCGGTGCCGCTGGGCGGCGGGCGGACCGCCTGGATCTTCTCGGACACGTTCCTCGGTCCCGTGAACCCCGATGGATCGCGCCCCGAGACCACGCCGTTCCTGAACAACTCCTTCGTGATCGACGAGCGCGGGAGCCTGAGCACGGCGACCGGCGGCACCCCCGAGGCGCCGGAGTCGCTGATCCCGCCGCCCGAGGAGGGCGGCGGCTGGTACTGGGTCGGTGACGGCGCGACCGACCGCGATGGCAACCTGCAGCTCGTCGCCCTCAAGTTCTGGTACGGCGGCGGTGGCGCCTTCGACTTCGGCTGGGAGTCCAACCACCTGGCGACGTTCGACTCCGAGACGTTCGAACGGCTCGACTTCGTCGATCTGCCCTCGGCCGCCGGGGTGCAATGGGCCAGCTGGCTCCAGCGGGACGGGCGCTACACCTACATCTACGGCGTGGAGGACCTGGGCGCCTCCAAGTACATGCACGTCGCCCGCGTGAGCGGCCGCGACCTCGACGGCGCGCCGTGGGAGTACTGGGACGGCACCGGTTGGTCCGGCGAGGAGACGGACACGGCCCGAATCATGGACGGCGTCGCGAACGAGTACAGCGTCGCCCCGCTGCGGGACGGGTACCTGCTGATCACCCAGGACACGCACGAGATCTTCAGCCGGAACATCGAGGCGTACGTCTCCTGTTCGCCGACCGGCCCGTTCACGCCCCTGGGCACCGTCTACGAGATGCCCGAGGTGGGCGCTGCCGGCTCCTACGGGAATCCGAACATCTTCGCCTACAACGCTCATGAGCACCCGGAGCTGCGTACTCGGGGCGATCGGATCCTCGTCACGTACAACGTGAACAGCTTCGACTCCGGTGACCTGTACGAGGACGTCACGATCTACCGGCCACGGTTCGTCGAGATCGACCTGGGGCTTCGTCCGGACTGCGGGCGGGAACTCGGGCGCTGCGGCTGACCGGGCGCACCGCTGCGGTTCCGGCTGCCGAGCGGCCGACAGGTCACAGATTCATATCGGTGCGGACCATGTGCTGGTCCCACGACGTCGTCTAGTGATTAGATGACTTGCATGGCACAGCAGCCGGACGTCGCGAAGAGGGCGAACCTCTCCAATGATCTGGCGCGTGCGATCGTCCGGCTGGTCAACGACCGCGGGCTCCAACCCGGCGACCCGCTGGACTCCATGAAGGTGCTCGCGGCCCGCTTCGAGGTCGCCGTGCCCACGATGCGGGAGGCGATGCGGCGGCTCGAGGGGCTCGGAGTCCTGGAGTTCCGGCACGGTTCCGGCGTCTACGTCGGCGCCAACTCCGGCCGGCGGGTGCTCGCGAACCCACTCTCACCCCGGCCCGACTCCGATCAGCTCGTGGAGCTGCTCGAGGCACGTCGCCAGATCGAGCCGCAGTTGGCGATGCTGGCCGCCCAGGTGCGCGAGCCGGTCGCCATGACTTGGATGGAGGAGGCACTGGAGCGCTCGCGCCGACTCGTCGCCGAACGGGACGAGGCGCTCTGGCTCTCGAACCTCGACTTCCACCGCGCGGTCGCCGCGGCCGGGGGCAACGGCGTGCTCGCCGAGGTCCTCGACTCGATCGTGCTCGTCCATGGCGAGGAACAGAAGGAGATCCTGCGACTGCACGGCGACGCCGTCGACGACTACGCCGAGCACGCCCGGATCGGCGCCGCCGTCCGGGACGGCGATCCCGAACTCGCGCGCGAAGCGGCCTACACCCACCTCGACCACGTCGTCGAGGTGATCCGGGCCCGGATCGGCTGATCCGGGCCGCGAAGGTCCGCACCCCACGGACCCAGCCGAAGTACCCAGCAGCACCCCAACCCCACAAAGAGGTGTATCCATGAGGAAGAAGACGACCCTGGCGGCCGCCGTGCTCACTGCGGCCGCGCTGACCCTGGCCGCGTGTTCCGGAGGCGGCGACGGCACGGACGGCGGCGACGGTGGTGATGGTGGCGACCCCACCGAGGCCGTCCTGAGCTTCTACACCGACAAGGCCGCATGGGAGCCGTCCTTCGACGACATGAACGCCGCGTCAGAGGGCGTCACCGCGACGCTGGAGTTCACCGGCTACTCCGACCCGACGGCCTACGACGCCTTCATCAAGCAGTCGTTCCGCACGGACGACAAGCCTGACCTGTTCACCTGGCACACGGGCGACTCGCTGGCCCAGCTCGTCGATGAGGGCCTCATCGCGCCGACCACCGAGATCTGGGACGCCGCGATCGCGAACGGCGACGTCACCGAGGAGCTGGCGGAGAACTACACCTACGACGGCGAGCAGTACTGCGTGCCGCTGAACGTCGTCTACTGGGTCATGTACTACAACAAGGCCGTCTTCGAGGAGAACGGCGTCGAGGTCCCGACCACATGGGACGAGTTCATGGACGTCGGGCAGACCCTCGTGGACAACGGCGTGGTGCCGCTGCACCAGATGAACATCATCTTCGAGTTCGTCTGGTTCCAGGCGATCCTCGCGGGCCTGGACCCCGACGCCTACAACGGGCTCTCCGACGGCAGCGTCAGCTACACCGACCCGGTGGTCGTGGAGGCCATGAACATCTGGCACGACATGCAGACCGACGGATTCTTCATCGACCCGGGCGTGACCACGGACCCGCAGACGTTGCTCCAGACCGGCGAGGTCGCGATGGCCTACTTCGGGACGTTCTTCACCGGCCAGCTCACCGACCTCGGCATGGTCTCCGACACCGACTACGGGATCTTCACCCTGCCGAACGTCAGCGCCGACCTGGGCGACACGTCGGTGGTCGTCGAGACCGGCCCGCTGTGCGTGGGTGCCGGCAGCGCGAACGAGGCGGCAGCCCTGGACTACAGCGCCTGGTGGATGGGCGTCGACGCCCAGTCCGCATGGAGCGAGTCCCGTGGTGACGTCTCCTTCAACCCCGGCGCCACGGTGACCGACGCCGCCCTGGCGGCGATCACCGAGGAGGTCAACGGTGACGGCTTCCTCCAGCTGCGCCGCTACCTGGAGGCGACCCCCACCCCGATCTACACCGTGGCCTCCGAGCAGTTCGGGGCGTTCGTTACGAACAACGGTGACCCGATGGCGGTCCTGGAGGCGATCCAGGCCGAGGCGGACGCGTACTGGGCCGAGAACTGACCTGTCGGTGGGGCCCGCCGCCCCAGCCCGGCCGCGGACCCCACCGACGATCCGGCCCGCCTGAAAGAGGAGGTGCGTGCGCATGTCCCTGCCCACCGCGCGGCAAGCGGAACTCGCCCCGCAGCGCAAACCGAAGAACCAGTTCTGGCTCTCCAGCATCGGCTTCGTGGCACCCGGCGTGCTGCTCGTCGCCGTTGTGCTCTACCTGCCGTTCCTGTGGACCACCTACATCAGCTTCACCGAGTACAACGGCCTCGGTGACCCGGAGTTCATCGGCATCGAGAACTTCCGGGACATGTTCGCCGACCCGGCGTTCCTCAACTCGGTCCTCAACACCCTCTACTGGGTGCTCGGCACGATCGCACTGCCGGTCGGACTCGGGCTGCTGATCGCCGTGCTCAGCCACGGGCTGCCGAACGCGACGCTGTTCCGGCTGCCGTTCCTGATCCCGTACGCCCTCTCCGGGGTGGCCGTCGGCGTCATCTGGTCCTTCGTGCTGCAGACCAACGGGGCGCTGAGCCAGGCGCTGGTGTTCCTGCACCTGCCCGGTTCGGAACTGCGCTGGCTGCTCGACGCACCCCTGAACACGTTCGTGATGATCGGGGCCTCCACCTGGCAGGGCGCCGGCGTGAATGCGCTGCTGTTCGGCATCGGCCTGCAGTCCATCCCGAAGGAGCCTCTCGAGGCGGCCCGGGTCGACGGCGCCAGCGGCTTCACGCTGTTCCGCACGATGACCTGGCCGATGCTCGCCCCGCTCACCACCGTGGTGGTCGGCCTGTCCATCGTGGGCAGCCTGAAGACGTTCGACATCATCTGGGGCATGACCAAGGGCGGCCCCGGCCGCGTCTCGGAGACGCTGGCCCTGACCATGTACAAGGAGACGTTCATCAACAACGCCTACGGTCTGGGCGCGGCGGTGGCGCTGTTCCTGACCGTGGTCACGGTGCTCGCCTCCATCCTCTACCTGCGCCGGCAGCTCGCCGACTCCAGGTCGATCTGAGGAGGCCGCGATGCTCGCACGCAAGATCGTCCTCGCGGTCCTCGGCCTCCTCTGGCTGGTGCCGGTCTACCTGCTCCTCGCGAACGCCTCGAAGCTGCCCGCGGAGTTCGGCACGTACGGGCTGTGGGAACCGGGCAACCTCGGCGCCCTCTTCACGAACATGGCCGACGCCTGGGATCGCGGCCGATTGTCCCAGGGCATCGTCTCGACGGCCGTCTACGCCATCGTGTCCCCGATCATCGCCGTGATCATCGGCGCCGCCGCCGGGTTCGCCATCGTGGCACTGCGGCTGCGGAACGGCTTCTTCTGGTTCGTGGTCATCTTCGCCAGCACGATCTTCCCGCTGCAGATGATCCTGATGCCGCTCTTCGTCGGGTACGCCCAGACCGGTCTGTTCAACACCAGGGTCGGCATGATCCTCGTGTACACCGTGATCGCCACCCCGTTCTCGGCGTTCGTGATGCGCAACTTCTTCACCGGCATCGCGCACCAGGTGTTCGAGGCCGCGGTCATGGACGGTGCGTCCACCTGGCGGATCTTCTGGCGGATCTACCTGCCGATGTCCACCAGTGCCCTGATTGCGATCTTCATCCTGCAGGCCACCTTCATCTGGAACGACCTGCTGCTGGGCCTGACCCTGACCCAGTCCTCGGAGATCCGCCCGGTGATCACGGCCTTGTCCGCGTTGCAGAGCACCTACGGGGGATCGGCGATGTCCACGGTGCTCGCCGGCGGGCTGCTCGTCTCGCTGCCAACCGTGATCCTGTTCCTGGCCACGCAGCGCGCCTTCACCCGGGGCCTGTCCCTCGGCCAGTTCTGAGAAAGGCGGAACCCTGAGATGACAACACCGATCGAGGCCGCCGACGGCGGAGGGTCACCCTCCGTGGTCGCGGTCACCGGGGGAGCAGCGGGGATCGGGGGCGCCGTCGTAGCGCGCCTGGCCGGTGACGGCGCGCGGGTGTACGCGCTCGACACCGACGCCGACGCCCTCGCGCGACTGGAGCAGCCGCACGGCTCGGGGGAGATCGTCGGGGTCCGCGTGGACGTCACCGACGAGGACGCCATGACAGCCGCGTTCGAGGCCATCGCGGCCGACGGCGGCGTGGGCGGCCTCGTCTGCGCGGCCGGCATCCAGACCTACGGCACGGTGGACGCCACCGCGATGGCGACCTACGACCGGGTGATGGCCGTGAACGTGCGGGGCGCGTTCCTGGCCGCGCACCTGGCCGTGCCGCAGATCCGCTCCCGCGGCGGCGGGGGTATCGTGCTGATCTCCTCGGTCCAGGCATACGTCGCCCAGCACGGCGTCGCGGCCTACGCGGCCACCAAGGGGGCGCTGTTGTCCCTGACCCGCGCCATGGCCGTCGACCATGCACGCGAGGGGATCCGGGTCAACGCCGTGTGTCCGGGATCGGTGGACACCCCGATGCTGCGCTGGGCCGCGGGCCTGCACGCGGACGGCCCGGAACAGGTGGACGCGATCGTCGCCGAGTGGGGCCGCTCGCACCCCCTCGGACGGGTCGCCCGTGCCGGGGAGGTCGCGGACGTGGTGGCCTACCTGCTCAGTGACCGGTCATCGTTCGTGACCGGTGCCGATATCAAGGTCGACGGCGGCCTCACCGCGGGCAACGCCGTCGCCCTGCCGGAGGAGGACCAGTGAGCGACCTCAGGATCGTCGACATCCGGGCGACCACCGTGACGGTGCCGCTGGAGGCGCCGTTGCGACACTCGAACGGCGCCCACTGGGGCCGGTTCGTGCGCACCATCGTGGAGATCGAGGCGAGCAACGGACTGATCGGCCTCGGCGAGATGGGCGGCGGCGGGCAGAGTTCGGAGGCCGCCATCGACGCCCTCAAGCCCTACCTGGTGGGCCACGACCCCGCGAACGTCGAGGCGCTCAGGTTCATGATCGCGAACCCGACGGCGAGCCTGTACAACAATCGCACCCAGCTCCTCGCGGCCGTCGAGTTCGCGTGCCTGGACCTCCTCGGCCAGCACGTCGGCCTGCCGGTGCACGACCTGCTCGGCGGGAAGGTCCGCGACGAGGTCGAGTTCGCGTCCTACCTGTTCTACCGGTATCCGGGGCGCGACGGGAGCGGCGAGGTCCGCACGATCGACCAGCTCGTCGACGAGGCGAAGGCACTCAAGGCCAAGCACGGGTTCCGGGTGCACAAGCTCAAGGCCGGGGTGTTCGACACCGACTTCGAGCTGGCCGGCTACCGGGCGCTCGCCGAGGCACTCCCGGCGGACCGGTTCCGGTACGACCCGAACGGTGCGCTCAGCGTGGAGGAGTCGATCCGGTTCGCGAAGGCGATCGAGGACCTGCCCAACGACTACCTCGAGGACCCCGTCTACTCCCTCACCGGGATGCGCCGGGTCCGGGAGAACACCCACGTCCCGCTCGCCACGAACACGGTGGTCGTGAACTTCGAGCAGCTCGCGGCGAACATCCTCAACCCCGCCGTGGATGTGATCCTGCTGGACACCACGTTCTGGGGTGGGATCCGGCCGTGCATCCGGGCCGCCGGGATCTGCGAGGCGTTCTCCCTCGGGGTCGCCGTGCACTCCTCCGGGGAACTGGGCATCCAGCTCGCGACCATGCTGCACCTGGGTGCGGTCGTACCGAACCTGGTGTTCGCCGCCGACGCGCACTACCACCACCTCACCGATGACATCGTCACCGGCGGGTTGCGACCCTACGTCGACGGGAAGATGGCCGTGCCCACGGCGCCCGGTCTCGGCGTCACCCTCGACCGGGACAAGGTCGCCGAGTACGCCGAGCTCTACCGCGAGCTGGGCGGGTACACCTACGACCGTGACCCGGGCCGCCCGGACTGGTACCCGCTGCTGCCGAACACCTCCTTCGCCGACCACACCGTCGAAGGCATCCCGGAGGCCCTCGCCGCGGAGTACGCCCGATGGCCCGCCTGATCATCGACGCCGAACGCGACATCGTTGGCTCCGCCGGAGGCTGCGGGGCCAACAACCTCGCGTTCGCCGGCGACGGGACGCTCTGATGGTGCAGGTCGACCTGCCGATCGAGCAGTTGCGGACCTATCGGAACCCGCGGCCGGCGCCGCCTGGCCTGGGCGAGTACTGGGACCGGACCCTGGCGCAGTCCCGTGCCGCAGCCGGGCCGGTGCGAGCCGACCGCGTCGACGTCGGCCTGCGCACGGTCACCTGCTACGACGTCACGTTTCCCGGGTTCGCCGGCGAGGACGTCCGGGCCTGGTGGCTGGTGCCGGTACTGCCCGACGGCGTCGGTGACGCGCTGCCCGACGGCGTCGCTGGCGCACTGCCCGAAGGCGTCGCTGGCGCGGGCATGGACGGCGTCGCTGACGCGGATACAAACGGCCGAGGCGGCACCGGCAGCCTTCCGGTCGTGGTCGAGTTCCTCGGGTACGGCGGCGGCCGGGGTCTGCCCCATGAGCGCCTGACCTGGGCCAGCCACGGGTTCGCCCAGCTCGTCGTGGACAGCCGCGGCCAGGGCAGCATCTGGAACACCGGCGATACCCCGGACCCGCACGGCTCCGCCGGGGGCGGCGTCGGCCTGCTCACCAAGGGCGTCGACCACCCCGACCACCTCTACTACCGCCGCCTCCTCACCGATGCCGTGCTCGCCGTCGACGCCGCCGCCCGCCTGCCCGGCGCGGACCCGAGCCGGATCGCCACGCTCGGGCACAGCCAGGGCGGCGCGCTCGCGCTGGCCGCGGCTGCGCTGAACCCGGCCGTGGCCGCCGTCGGTGCCCGGGCGCCGTTCCTGTGCGGGATCGCCCGCGCCCTGGAGGTCACCGATGCCGAGCCCTACGGGGACCTGGCGCGCTACCTGTCCGTGCATCGCACCCGCGCCGAGGAGGTCCTCGCGTTGCTCGATCATGTCGACCTCTCCTTCCTCGCCCCTCGGCTGCGCTGCCCCACCTGGATCTCCGTGGGGCTCGCGGACCCGATCTGCCCGCCGTCGGGCATCTTCGGCGCGATCAACGCCATCGAGGCGGTCGCCCCCGAGATCCGCACCTGGCCCTACGGCGGCCACGAGGCGGGCGGCGCGCACGACGACGCGCACCTGGCCGCCTGGCTCGCCGAACACCTCGGGCCGGCCGCGGCCGACCAGCACCTGCCACCCGACCAGCACCCGAACCAAGGACAGCCGTGACCCACCACCTCGTCCCGACCTGCGCCGACCTCGCCAGCGACGTCGTCGTCGATGCCTTCGACGACATGGTCAACCCGCCCGGCCTGACCAACCACTGGGCCGTCGCCCAGGTGGACCACGACGTCGTCGCCGTCCGGAGCCTGAACGTCCCGCCGGTCTCCCAGGGGGACTCGATCTCCGGCCAGCTCTACCTCGGTGGCCGCCTCGCCCGGTCCTTCGGCGCTGCCGTGAGCGTGCGCTGGCGCCCGGACCGGGTCGAGCGCGCCACCACGATCGACGGCTGGGAGATCACCACGGTCACCGTGTGCCCGCCCGGTGAGCCCGGCGTGAGCGTGAGCATCGAGGTCACCGAGACCACCGGCGCCGACCGGGACCTGCGGCTCGGCCTGTGGCTGGCCTCGACCGTGACGAAGCAGGCCGGACCGTGGCGCTCGGCCGAGCCGCCGCAGGCCCCGAACACCATCACCCGGGCCGGCGCCCGGGTGATCGGCACCGACGGCAGCGCCACGGCGGTCCAGGAGCTCGTCCGGCCCGACGGCGCACGCCTGCTGGAGGGCCCGGCGCACGTCGTCGAGGCGGTGCTCGAGGTGGCCGCGGGCGCGACGGTGGCCTTCGGTTTCGTCCACGCCGTCGCGGCCGAGCCGGCGGAGGCGGCGCTGGTCGCGGACCGCCTCGTGGCCGGCCTGCCCGATGCGGCGCGGGCGAGTGAGGTCGAGTGGGACCGGCAGATCGCCGCCATGTTCGATCCCGACGACGACGAGTTCGGCGGCGCTCTACCGGTCCTGGAGACCGACGACGAGGCGCTACGACGGCTGTACTGGTGGGGCGCCGTCGGCGTGCTGTGGTTCAAACGGGACAACCCGGCGTCGGTGCTCGGCCGCACCTACGACACGCTCATGCCCCGGTACTGGCAGACCACGACGTTCATCTGGGACTACTCGCTGTCCTCCCAGGTGCACGCCCTGCTCGACCCGGGGGTGATGCGCCGGCAGATCGCGCACTGGGTGGGACTGGACATCGACAAGCACTTCGGCACCGAGTGGCTCACCGGCGGGCCGGTCGGGTACTGGTACTCGGTCAACCACTACGCGATGACCCGGCTCGTGCGCGACTACGTCGCATTCACCGGGGACCGTGACTTCCTCGAGGAGTCGCTGACCACTGCCGACGGAGTCACGCAGCGGCTCGCCGACGACGTCCGGGCGTGGTCGCGGGCCTGGCACCGGATCCGCTCCACCAGTGGCCTCGCCGACTACGGGGAGATCGACAACCTGCTCGAGTGCGTGAGCTCCTACGTCCACGAGGTCGCGAGCCTGAACGCCGCGAACGTGTGGTGCCTGCGCACCGCGGCCGGGCTCGCCGACCTCGAGGGCGCCCCGGGCGAGGCGGCGACGCTGCGGGCCGAGGCCGACGAGCTCGTCGCCCTGGTCAAGGACCTCTACATCCCCGGCGCAGGGTTCTACCACGCCCGCCAACCCGATGGGTCGCTCACCCCGACCCGGCACTGCTACGACTTCGCCACCGTGGGCACCACCATCGCCGCGGACCTGCCGGCCAGCACCCGGGACGAGATGGTGCGGTTCTTCACGCAGGAGCTGCGGACGCCGTCCTGGATGCGCGCCCTCTCACCGTACGACGCGGACGCCGGCTACTCGCTTCGCGCCGACCATCAGTGGAACGGCGCCTACCCGGCCTGGCCGCCGGACGCCGCGCGGTCCGCGATCGCCCTCGGCCACCCCGAGGTGGTGCTGGAGTGGCTGCCAGGTCTGGCCCGGTCGGCGAACCAGGGCCCGCCCGGGCAGGCGCACTTCGTCGAGGAGGCGGCCGAACCGGTCAACGGGGGAGCACGCAAGACCCCGCCCCAGTTCCCGTACCTGATCGACTGGTCCTGCTCCTCGGCCGGGTCCTGGGTGGAACTGGTGATCTCCGGGATCTTCGGCGTCCACGTGGACTGGGACGGCACGGTGACGGCGAACGGCTGCGTGGACGGGCTCGACCCAGGTGCCGCGTTGCGGGGGCTGCGCGTCGGCGGCATCAGCTACGACGTGGTCGACGGCCAGGTGCGCAGGAGCTGACGACGATGACCGGGGCAGCAGGGGTTGCGGCGGCGGCCCTCGACGGCGGGTGGCCGGCACTGGAACTGCGCACCCACGCGGCGAGCCTGACCGTGCTGCCCGAGAAGGGCTGCGACCTCGTCTCGTTCGTGGACGCCCGGACCGGGGTGGACGTGCTGTTCCGGGCGCCGTGGGGCATTCCGCCTCGGGCGAGCGGGGCCTGGAACGCCGCCGACGAGCCAGAGTGGCTCGAACGCTACCCCGGCGGGTGGCAGGTGCTCTGCCCGAACGGAGGCGCCGCCTCGCCCGCGCCGGGCGGGGGCACCTGGGGGTTCCACGGGGAGGCGTCCCGGATCCCGTGGCAGGTCACCGGGACCGGGACCGATGGGCAGGCCGCGTGGCTGACGGCGCGGACCAGGCTCACTGCCGCTCCACTGCGGCTGCAGCGGACCATCCGGCTGGACGGCGCAGGTGTCTCGATCACCGAGACCTGTGAGAACACCGGGCCGGACCCGATCGGGGTGATGTGGTCGCACCATCCGGCGTTCGGGGCGCCGCTCCTGGCCGACGGTGCGCGGATCACCACGGGCGCCCGGACGTTCCTCGCCGACGCGAAGTCCCCGGGCACCCACCTGTCGGCGGGAGCGTCCGGGGCGTGGCCGTTGGCCGTCGCGGCCGACGGGTCGGCCCGGGACCTGTCCATCGTGCCCGGGCACGACGAGCGGGTCGCCACCTTCGGGTACCTGACCGACCTCGGGACCGACGGCGCCTGGGCCGAAATCACGAACGCCAGCCTCGGTCTGGGCGTGCGGCTGTCCTGGGACGAGACCGTCTGGCCGCACGCGTGGTTCTGGCAGGAGCTGCACGCGAGCCCCGGGCACCCGTGGTGGCGCGAGGCATACGTGTGCGCCATCGAGCCGGCCAGCACCATCCCGGGTCACGGCATCGCCGGGGCGCGCGAGGAGGAACTGCTGCACCTCGCCGGTGGCGAGAGCCGGACCGCCACGATCGAGGCCACCATGTTCGAACCCGGCTGACTGCGACTGCGCGGCGACGAGGAGGTGTGAGGCCATGGCAACGGTGCGCGTGTTCCACGACGGGACCCTGACGGACCCGCAACTCGATCACCCGGAGGGGATCGCGGTGCATCCCGACGGGAGCATCTGGTGCGGCGGCGAGGCCGGCCAGCTCTACCGGATCGATCCCGACGGCGATTCACTCGAGGTGGTCGCGAACACCGGCGGGTTCATCCTCGGCGTGAGCTTCGCCCCGGGCGGCGACGTGCTCTACGCGTGCGACCTGAAGGCGCGCGCGGTGCATCGCCTCGACGTGGCCAGCCGCGCTGTCGAGGTGTTCTCCCGCGGCGGCGACCGGCCGTTCGTGACCCCGAACGCGATCGCCGTCGCCGTCGACGGCACCATCTATGTTTCCGACTCCGGCACACAGGGCGCGCCAGGCCCGGGCGTGTACCGGTTCGCTCCGGACGGCACCGGGGGTCTGTGGTACGACGGCGAACTGGACTTCGCGAACGGACTGGCGCTGACGCCGTCGGGCCGGGACCTGTACGTCGCGGAGACGTTCGCGTCCGCGATCACCCGGATCCCGATCGGGACGGACGGTGCACCCGGGAGCCCCGAACTCCTGGCGTACCTGCCGGGAGCACTGCCCGACGGCGTCACGGTTGGTCCGGACGGCGGCTTGTACGTCGGCTGCTACGAACCGTCCCAGGTGCTCCGCGTGGACACCGCCGACGGCACGGTCACGACGGTGGCCGCCGACCCGACCGCCCACCTGCTGTGCCACCCGACGAATCTCGTGTTCCGGGGGAGCACGCTGTTCACCAGCAATCTCGGCCGCTGGCACATCACGCTCATCGACGGGGCACTTGCGGGCCGGGGCACGGCGGTCAGGCGCGATCCGCGATGAGCTGGGCGAGTTCGGCCGGTCTGCTCCACATGGGCCAGTGGCCGGTCGGCAGGTCCACGAGGTCCAGGGCGCGGAACTCGAGCAGGCCGGCGAGGAAGGACATGCCCTGCTCGGCGTACGAGCGGTACTCGGCGGCGGTGAACGCGGTGCACACCACGGTGCCGGGCACGTCCAGGCGTCGCGGGTCCGTCAGCTGGACCGGGTCGCGCAGGACACCCGCCGGCTCGGGCACGGCCCGTTCCCGGAACGTCTCGAGCTGGGCGTCGGTCAGGTCACGCATCGAGCCCTGCTCGAACTCCTCGTCCCAGGCCGCGGAGAGCGGATAATCCGGAGCCTCGAGGCCGGCGTTCATGCGATAGCCGTCCACAGCGGGCACCGTGTCGACCCAGACGGCATGCGCGACCGCCTCGACCCGGGCGTCGAGCGCGGCCGTCGCGGGGACGGCGGCACCACTGTGCGCGACGAGAACCACGCGTGCCGGGCCGGCCGCGTCGATCGCTCGCTCGATCGCGCGCGTCTGGTCGACCAGGCGGACGTCCTCGCGGGCGGCGGCATCCGGCTCGAGGCCGGGCAAGGTGAGGGCGGTGACCGGATGACCCAGCGCGCGGAGCCGGCCGGCGACGTCGTCCCAGGCCCAGGAGCCGAGCCAGAAGCCCGGAACGAGAACGATGTGTGTGCCGTTGTTGTCCATGGCTCCCAACATAGGACCGCGGTGTGACATTCCTGACGGCGCGTCACCTCCGCGTCGCCGCGTGTCACGCGGCCACTCCGGAAGGGCTAAGTTAGACGCCGTGGCAACGCGTACGGTGACTTCATCCCCCAAGCCCGGATCGGTGTGGAGATCCACACCGCTGTTGAAGGTCGCCATGGCGATCAGCGGCATCATCCTCGTGCTGTTCCTGCTCGCTCACATGTACGGGAACCTGAAGGTGTTCGAAGGCCAGGACGTCTTCGACAGCTACTCCCACCACCTGCGCGAGCTCGGCGAGCCGATCCTCCCGTACGGGGGCGCGCTCTGGATCATCAGGATCGTCCTGCTCGCCGCCATCGTGGTGCACGCGGTCTCCGCGATCACGCTGTGGCGACGGGCGCGCAAGGCCACCGGCGGCAAGGGCGGGGCCCGGTACGCCAGCTCGAAAGCACCGCGCGGTGCGCAACGCAGCTACGCCTCGTTCACGCTCCGCTGGGGTGGCGTGACGATCCTGCTGTTCGTCATCTACCACCTGCTGCACCTGACCACGAACACGATCGCGCTCGGCGGTGCCTCGGACAGCCCGTTCGAGCGGGTCGTCAACGGGTTCAGCATCTGGTGGGTGGTGCTCAGTTACACGATCGCGCTGATCGCGCTCGCGTTCCACCTGCGGCACGGGATCTGGGCTGCGATGGCGACGCTCGGGGCGAACACGAGCGCGAAGCGCCGCAAGAACCTGAACATCATCGCGGTCGTCGTCGCGGCCGTGATCGTGGTGGGCTTCCTGATCCCGCCCTTCGCCGTTCTCTTCGGATTGGTTGGTTGATTTGAGCAGCGTCAGCGACACCCAGTTCTTCACCGTCGGTGAACCGCTCGCGGACACCAAGGCGCCGGCCGTCCCGGTCAACCTGATGTGGGACGAGCGCCGGTTCCAGGCGAAGCTGGTCAACCCGACCAACCGCCGCAAGCGCTCGGTCATCATCGTCGGGACCGGGCTCGCCGGCGGCGCTGCCGCTGCCACGCTCGGTGAGGCCGGCTACCACGTCAAGAACTTCTGCTACCAGGACTCCCCGCGCCGCGCGCACAGTATCGCTGCGCAGGGTGGCATCAACGCCGCGAAGAACTATCGCAACGACGGCGACAGCGTCCACCGGCTCTTCTACGACACGGTCAAGGGCGGCGACTACCGCTCCCGCGAGTCCAACGTGTACCGGCTCTCCCAGGTCAGCGTCGAGATCATCGACCAGTGCGTCGCGCAGGGCGTCCCGTTCGCCCGCGAGTACGGCGGGCTCCTTGACAACCGGTCCTTCGGTGGCGTGCAGGTGTCCCGCACGTTCTACGCCCGGGGGCAGACCGGCCAGCAGCTCCTGCTCGGCGCCTACCAGGCCCTCGAGCGCCAGATCGGCGCCGGTAGCGTCGAGATGTACACCCGCCACGAGATGCTCGACCTGATCATCGTCGAGGGCCGCGCTCGCGGGATCGTGGTCCGGGACATGGTCTCGGGCGAGATCGAGACCCACATGGCCGACGTCGTGGTGCTCGGCACCGGCGGCTACGGCAACGTGTTCTTCCTGTCCACGAACGCGATGGGCTGCAACGTCACCGCGACGTGGCGGGCACACCGCAAGGGCGCCTACTTCGGGAACCCCTGCTACACGCAGATCCACCCCACCTGCATCCCGGTGTCGGGGGAGTACCAGTCCAAGCTCACCCTGATGAGCGAGTCGCTGCGCAACGACGGCCGGATCTGGGTGCCGATGGAGGCCGGCGACAACCGCGACGCCCGGGAGATCCCCGAGGCCGAGCGCGACTACTACCTCGAGCGCCGCTACCCGGCGTTCGGCAACCTGGTGCCCCGGGACGTGGCGTCGCGGGCCGCCAAGCAGGTCTGCGACGAGGGCCGCGGCGTCGGCCCCGGCGGACGCGGGGTCTACCTCGACTTCGCCGAGGCGATCACCCGGCTCGGCCGCAAGGCCGTCGAGGCCAAGTACGGCAACCTGTTCGAGATGTACGCGCAGATCACCGGCGAGGACCCCTACGTCACGCCGATGCGGATCTACCCGGCCGTGCACTACACGATGGGCGGGCTCTGGGTCGACTACGACCTGGAGTCCACGATCCCCGGGCTGTTCGTGATCGGCGAGGCGAACTTCTCCGACCACGGTGCGAACCGTCTCGGGGCCAGTGCCCTGATGCAGGGCCTGTCCGACGGCTACTTCGTGCTCCCGAGCACCATCGCGAACTACCTCGCGGACGCCCCGTTCGAGGCCGCGGACGCCACCCACCCGGCGGCGGTCGAGGTCACCGACGCGGTCCGCGAGCGAGTCCAGCGGCTGCTGGCCATCAACGGCACCCGCACGGTCGACTCCTTCCACAAGGAGCTCGGCCACATCATGTGGGAGTACTGCGGGATGGAGCGCACGGCCGAGGGCCTGACCAAGGCGATCGGGCTGATCCGCGCGCTGCGCGAGGAGTTCTGGACGAACGTCCGGGTCACCGGTACCAATGAGGAGCTCAACCAGACGCTGGAGCGGGCCGGCCGGGTGGCCGACTTCTTCGAGCTCGGCGAGCTGATGTGCATCGACGCCCTGCACCGCGAGGAGTCCTGCGGCGGCCACTTCCGGGCGGAGCACCAGACGCCCGACGGCGAGGCGTTGCGTGACGACGAGAACTTCGCCTACGTGGCGGCGTGGGAGTTCGGCGGCGATGGTGGCTCGCCGGTATTGCACAAGGAAGACCTGATCTATGAAGCGATCGAGATGAAGCAGCGGAGCTACAAGTGAACATCACGTTGCGGGTGTGGCGTCAGCGCAACAGCGACGACACCGGTCAGATGCAGACCTACCAGGTCACCGACGTCTCCCCGGACATGTCCTTCCTGGAGATGCTGGACGTTCTCAACGAGAACCTCACCATCTCGGGCGAGGATCCGATCGCGTTCGACAGCGACTGCCGGGAGGGCATCTGTGGGATGTGCGGCCTGGTCATCAACGGCCTGGCGCACGGTCCGAAGGAACGGGTCACCACCTGCCAGCTGCACATGCGCTCCTTCTCCGACGGCGACGTGATCGACGTGGAGCCGTGGCGGGCCGAACCGTTCACGGTGATCAAGGACCTGATCGTCGACCGTGGTGCGTTCGACCGGATCATCCAGGCCGGCGGCTTCATCACCGCCCCCACCGGGACCGCGCCGGACGCGCACGCCGCACCGGTGCCGAAGGCGGACGCGGACGCCGCGTTCGACGCCGCCACCTGCATCGGCTGTGGCGCCTGCGTGGCCGCCTGCCCGAACGGATCCGCGTCCCTGTTCGTCGCGGCGAAGGTGACCCACCTCGGGCTGCTCCCGCAGGGCCAGCCGGAGCGGCACTCCCGCGCGCTGGACATGGTCGCCCAGGCCGACCTCGAGGGCTTCGGCGGCTGCACCCAGATCGGTGAGTGCACGGCCGCGTGCCCGAAGGGCATCCAGCTCGACCTCATCTCGCGCCTGAACCGGGACGTGCTCGGCGCCCTCGCCCACCGCGGCTGAGATCACACCCCCAGCGCTGAGATCGCACCAGCCGGGCTGAGATCGCACCATTGAACGGTGCGATCTCAGCGCCGGAGGTGCGATCTCACGGGCGGAGCAACTCGGGCCGGGCGCGCAGTGAGTGCACGAACGAGATCGGCAGCGCATCGATGAGGCGAGCGAACATCCGATCGGTGTGAGCGAGGTCCTCCCAGACCGCGCGGACCACCTCGGCCCTGGTCGCCCGAATCCGGTCCTCCCGGACCTTCTCGTCCGTCACGATCCGAGATGCCTCGGGCCCGGTCCCGCGGTACTCGATCCGCCCGTCGAACTCGGCGTGGATCGTGACGATCCGCTGTGTCCCGTTCGGACGTGTCAGCGTGAACCGCCACCTCATGTCGGTGTAGTACGTCGCCGCATCGGTTCGCACGGCGGACTGGCAGACCGGTGGTGGCAGACCGCGGGCAAGTGCGATCCACCGGAGCGCGGACTCTCCCGGGGACTCCGCATACGGATCCGCGAGGGCGATCACGACGCGTCCCTGACGCCGCCCCCGGCGCATACCGGGCTCGTCGAGGAGGCGGAGCAGCCTCGCTCGCAACTCTGCGGTGCGCTTGTCGGTGCCCGTGCGATCGGTGCGGTCCGGTTTCACAAGGATCCCCATCGCGCTGTCCACGACCACGAGCGCATCGCGCGGATGCAGCGTCCGCGCGCAGTCGAGGATGGTGCGCTCGAGCGTGGTGACGGTCAGCCCGTTCACGATGGTCCGTTCGGACTCGCCGATCGCACCCACGTGCCGGACCAGGTTCCGGGTGTGACCAGGGCTGGGGTTGCCACTCTGGAACAGGTGAACCCGGGGATCGACATCCCAGAGTGCACAGCCGTGCAGGAGCGCCGCGCTGGTGTGGCTGAACACGTGGTCGCGGCTCAGGAGCCGCGTTGCCGCCACGCACCTACCCAGGGCCAAGACGCGCTTGCGGTGCCATCTCGGATCCTTCGGGTCGACCACCACGAAGGCTCCCTTGCGGACAGGCACCAGTCGTTCGGCTCCGATCATTCGTGCCAGTACAGGCGCGGTCAGTTCACCGGTGAGGTAGGTGCGCGGCAGTTCGGGCGGCGTCGGCAGTTCGGGCATGCCTGCACCCTGGCGGACAACGTGAGAGCATGCGTCGGCCCTGTGGACGGCACTCGGAAGGTACTGAGCTCGCACGCGCGACGCTGAGATCGCACCGCCTGACGGTGCGATGTCGGCCGGGGTGGTGCGAACTCGGCGCGGGCACGGAGACCCTCCACATCGGTCGGGGCGCCCACGGCACGGGAGCGATCGCGGGATCGCCTCTGCCTCGACCATGCCAATCCCCACGCCGAACCCGCAGGTCGACGGACGGGCCGAGATCCGGCCCGGCATCACGCGGTCAGTCCGAGTCGCCGGACCGGCTCGTCAGCAGTCTGCGGAAGGACTCCAGTCGCGCCTCGCCCGCGGGGCCCGCGGCGCCCGAGGCGACCCACTCGTCGAGTGCACAGTCCGGGGCGTCGGCGGTGTGGGTGCACCCGCGGGGGCAGTCCTGCGCGACCGCCGCGAGGTCGGCGAACGCATCCACGAACGTGGCGGGATCCACGTGGCCCAGCCCGAACGAGCGCACCCCGGGGGTGTCGATGATCCACCCGCCGCCGGGCAGCTCCAGTGCCACGGCGGAGGAGGAGGTGTGCCTGCCCCGGCCGGTGGTCGTGTTCACCACGCCGGTGGCCCGGTCCGCGTCCGGCACCAGGGCGTTCACCAGGGTCGACTTCCCGACGCCGGAGTGGCCCACGAGCACCGAGACCTTGCCGGCCAGCTGCTCGCGCAGCGCCTCCAGCCCGTGGATCGTCACGCCCTCGCGGTAGGTCGCGACCGACGCGACGTCCAGCGTCCGGTACAGCTGCGTGAACGGCTCGGGGTCGGCCAGGTCCGCCTTCGTCAGGCAGAGCAGGGCGTCCATGCGGGCGTCGAACGCGGCCACCAGGCACCGGTCGACCATGCGGGGCCGCGGTTCGGGGTCCGCCAGCGCGGTGACGATGACCAGCTGGTCCGCGTTCGCAACGATCACCCGCTCGATGACGTCGGAGTCGTCCGCGGACCGGCGCAGCACCGTGCGCCGGTCATGCACCCGGACCACCCGGGCGAGGGTGTCCTTCGCACCGGAGGTGTCGCCGACCACGTCCACCCGGTCGCCCACCACGATCGAGGACTTGCCGAGCTCCCGTGCCTTCATCGCGGTCAGGCGCACGCCGTCGTCGGTGAGCAGGTGGTAGCGGCCGCGGTCCACGGCCAGAACCAGGGCCGCCCGGGCGAACGCGTGCTCGGGACGCTGCTTGGTGCGCGGCCGGTTCCCCTTCGGGTTCGGGCGCACCCGGACGTCGGACTCGCTCCAGTCCCTGCGTCCCGCCATGACCGGCCTACGCCCTGCCGGATGGCCCGAGCAGGTCGGCCCACATCGCGGTGAAGTCCGGCAGCGTCTTCGCCGTCGTCGCCACGTTCACGACCCGGACGCCTTCGACGGCGAGACCCACCACGGCCGCGAACGTGGCCATCCTGTGGTCGTGGTAGGTCTCCACGTCGGCGCCGTGCAGTCCGCCGCCGCGGATGATCAGCCCGTCCTCGGTCTCCTCGGCGGACCCGCCGAGCCGGCGGATCTCCGTGACCAGGGCAGCGAGCCGGTCGGTCTCGTGCCCGCGAATGTGCGCGATCCCGCGAAGCCGGGACTCGCCGTCGGCCAGCGCGGCCAGAGCAGCGATCGTCGGCGCCAACTCGCCGGCGGCACTCAGGTCCACATCGACCGGGCGCACCGCGTGAGTGCCGGTCACCGAGAGCACGCCGTCGGCGAGTGCCGTCGTGGCCCCGAGGCGCTCCAGCAGGCCAGGCAGCAGCGCGCCGGGCTGCGTCGTCGCCGTCGGCCAGTTCGGCACCCGTACGGTGCCGCCGACGGCGAGCGCGGCCGCGAGGAACGGGCCCGCGTTGGACAGGTCCGGCTCGATGACCACGTCACCGCCGGAGATCGGTCCCGGCTCCACCCGCCACTTGCCGGGCGCGGCGTCGTCCACGTTCACGCCCCGCTCGCGCAACGCCGCGATCGTCATGTCGATGTGCGGCTGGCTGGGCAGCACCTCGCCCACGTGGTGCAGGGTGAGGCCCGCCTCGAACCGGGGCGCGGCGAGCAGCAGCGCGGAGACGAACTGGGACGAGCCGGAGGCGTCGATCTCGACCTCACCGCCGAGCACCCGGCCGGTCCCGTGCACCGTCAGCGGCAGGAACGACGGGTCGTCGACGGGCTCGCCCGTGGCCGGGTCCGCACCGGTGACCGGGACGCCGAGCGCCGCCAGGCCGCGTAGCACCGGGCCCATCGGCCGGACCCGGGCACCGGCGTCCCCGTCTAGCCGCACGGGACCGTCGGCGAGCGCGGCGATCGGCGGGATGAACCGCATCACCGTGCCGGCGAGGCCGCAGTCCACCTCGGCCGGCCCACGCAGGACCGCCGGCGTCACGACCAGCGTGGTCCCGCCGTCGTAGGCCTCGATGCCGGTGCCGAGGGCGCGCAGGGCGCCGATCATCAGGTCGGCGTCCCGGGATACCAGGGCACCGGTGATCCGGGTCGGCTCGACCGCGAGCGCGGCCAGCGGCAGGGTCCGGTTGGTCAGCGACTTCGAGCCCGGGACCAGCACCGTGGCATCGAGCGGCCGGGTCGCGACGGGAGCGGGCCAAGGGGCGGTGAGAGTGGGCACCGGCCCAGCCTACCGGGGGGTCAGGACGAGATCTTGGCCCGCAGATCCGCGGTGGTCGCCTTGACGCCGGACTTCATTGCCTTCACGTTCGCCCTGGTCAGGTCCGCCTTCACGTCCGCGAGCTCGCTCCGGTGCGCCCGCCAGTTGTTCCACTGCCAGCCCAGCGAAGGCTTACCGACCCGGTCCTCGGCCGCGATCAGCAGGCCGCCGACCAGGGCGAGGTTGCGCAGGAAGCCGCTGGTATCGGCGCGGCGCTGGTCGCCCTTGGAGGTCCAGAACGGGTACTTGACCACCGTGAGCGGGACCGTGACAGCGGCAAGTACCGCCGAAGCCAGCCGTGGGGCCTTCCCCGTGGCGAGCAGGACCCCTGCGCCAACCGTCACCGCACCGGTGATCCGGGTCAGCGTCTTGGCGTCGGTGGGCAACTGCGGAACCCTGTCGCCGATCGCCTGGATCGGCTTGTCATAGGGCTCGAGCTTCTCGGCGTGCTTGTCCGCGTTCCGGATGGCATCCAGGCCGTCCACGATGAACACCGAGGCGAGGAGCGGGCGGGCGAGCAGGCGAAGAGGATTCATGGTCCATGACTACCGCAGATGCCCCGCGAGTGCTAGTGGAGAGCCCTGCCGGAATGACCGGCGGCCCGGCGTGGTTGAGGAGCGTGTGAGCGCCGAACTGACCGAGCACCGAGCCGCGGCTGCGTGTCCCCGAACGGCCGCGTCGACGCGGCCGTCCCCGAGTGGACCCGCGGGGGCCCGCCGGCCCGGACTGCGACGGGGCACAGGGCGACTAGGCTCGACCCCGATGACAGAGAACACCGACCGGGCACCCGACGATGAGAACGAGGCCGCCCGGGACCGACGGTTCGAGGACGAGGCGATGCCCTACCTCGACCAGCTGTACGGCGCCGCCCTGCGGATGACCCGGAACCCCGCTGACGCCGAGGACCTTGTCCAGGAGACGTTCGCGAAGGCCTACGCCGCGTTCCACCAGTACAAGCCCGGCACGAACCTCAAGGCCTGGCTGTACCGGATCCTGACGAACACGTTCATCAACACCTACCGCAAGAAGCAGCGCGAACCCCTGCAGTCGGACGCCGACACCGTCGAGGACTGGCAGATCCACCGGGCCGCGTCGCACACCTCGACCGGGTTGCGCTCGGCCGAGACCGAGGCGCTGGACTCGCTCGGCGACGGTGAGATCAAGGACGCGCTGGCAGAACTTCCGGAGGACTTCCGCCTGGCCGTGTACCTGGCCGACGTGGAGGGCTTCGCGTACAAGGAGATCGCCGAGATCATGGACACGCCGATCGGAACCGTGATGTCACGGTTGCACCGGGGGCGCGCCCAACTGCGCAAGTTGCTCGCCGACCATGCGCGTTCGCTGGGGATGAAGGTGGAGAAGGTATGAACCAGGACCGCCCGAACACGGGTGAGTGCCGGTGCGAAGAGGCACTGGAGCATCTGTACGAGTACGTGGACTCCGAGCTGCCGGACCTGGACCTGGTCCGGTTGCGCGCCCACATCGAGGAGTGCGTGACGTGCCTGCAGGCCGTCAGCGCCGAGACCGAGCTGCGGGTGGTGCTCAAGCGCTCCTGCGTCGAGGTGGCGCCGGACGCGCTGCGGATGCGCGTGATGACGCAACTCTCGCTGCTGCGGACCACGACCAGCACCGACTGACCCCGCGCTACCGGTGCGATCGCACCTGCCGCGTTGACCTCGTCCCTGCGCGCGTACGAGGTCAAGGTCGCAGGGGCGATGTCAGCGCCGGCCGGGCCGGGAACGAGAAAGCGCCGAGGACACCACGTGGGTGTCGCTCGGCGCTCGGGGCTTCCCGACGCTCAGGCGTTGGGACGCTTGCCGTGGTTGGCGGCGCTGCCCCGACGGGCCTTGCGCTTGCGACCGCGCTTGCTCATGACTGTCTCCTCGATACCGACTGTGGCGGAATGCCAGTGTCCGCCGTCCATGGTCCCACACCTGGGCGGGTGGCTCCGACGCCCCGATGCCCGACGGCGGGTGGTCGCCGGGCGGGGCGGCTCCAGCCGCCCCGCCGGTCACGTTCGCGATGCTCGACGGCGGTGGTCGCCTCCCGCGGCCGTGGCGGCTAGTGTGGCGCCCGGCCCGTGATCCACATCCCGATCGTACGAAGGTGACATGTCACTGTCTCAGGAACCGACACCGTTGCGGGTGGGGGTGGTCGGGCTCGGTTTCGCCGGTTCGACGCACCTGGCCGCTTACCAGCAGATCCCCGGCGTGGAGGTGGTCGCGCTCGCCGGGCTCGAGACCGAGCGGCTGCACCAGCTCGCTGACAGTCACGGCGTCGAGCACCGCTACGAACGGTGGGAGGACCTCGTCGCGCGCGACGACCTGGACATCGTGAGCGTGGGTACGCCGACGTACCTGCACGAGCCGGTCACCGTGGCCGCACTGGAGTCCGGTGCGCACGTGCTCTGCGAGAAGCCCCTCGCCCGGACCGCCGAGGAGGGCAAGCGGATGGTGGACGCCGCCGTTGCCGCCGGCCGGGTGCTGCACGTCGCGTTCAACCACCGCCGCCGCGGCGACGTGGACGTGCTCAAGCACCAGATCGACGCGGGCGCGCTCGGTCGGATCTACTACGCGAAGGCGCACTGGCGCCGCCGTAACGGGATCCCGGGCATGGGCAGCTGGTTCACCGACGCCGAGATGGCCGGCGGCGGGCCGCTGATCGACCTCGGCGTGCACATGCTGGACATGGCCCTGTTCCTGCTCGGTGAGCCGCGAGTGCTGAGCGTCTCCGCGTCCACGTTCGCCGAGCTCGGCCCGCGCGGCCTCGGCGGCCGGGTGGACGTCGGCAAGACGCAGGTCGCGTCCGTCTACGGTGTCGAGGACCTGGCGACGGCGTTCCTGCGGCTCGAGGGTGGCGCCACCCTGTTGCTGGAGACCAGCTGGGCCAGCTACCGGCGACCCGGGGACAACTTCGGTGTGGAGCTGTTCGGCAGCGACGGTGGCGCGTCGGTCGACGTCGAGAACTACACCCATTCCGACACGCTGCGGATCTACACCGACGTCGCGGGTGTGCCCGCCGAGGTCCGACCCGCCGTCACGAAGGGGGAGGGGCACCTGGCCGTCGTCCGGGAGTTCGTCGACGCGGTGCGTGGCGGCGACTGGTCCGCGCACGTGGGCCGCGACGCCCTCACCCGGGCGCGGATCATCGACGCCTGCTACCGCTCTGCCCTCGAGGGCCGCGAGGTCGCGGTCGAGGCCGACTGACCCCGATCCGCAGCCACCGCACGACCCCCAAGACACCCTGGAGAGACCCATGCCACAGCCCAGCCAGCCCATCCGCCCCATCCGGGTCACCGTGTGGGGCGAGAACGTCCACGAGCACCGTGACGAGTCCGTGCGGGCGATCTACCCCGACGGCATGCACACCACCATCGCCGAGGGAATCGCCGAGCACCTCGGCGACGGCGCCGTGGTCCGCACCGCCACCCTCGACCAGCCCGAGCACGGCCTCACCGAGCAGGTCCTCGCCGAGACCGACGTGCTCACGTGGTGGGGGCACGCGGCGCACGAGGCGGTCAGCGACGAGGTCGTCGCACGGGTGCGGGCCAGGGTCCTGGCCGGCATGGGGCTGCTGGTGCTGCACTCGGCCCACTTCTCGAAGATCTTCATCGACCTGATGGGCTCGACGTGCTCGCTCGGCTGGCGCAACGATGCCGATCGGGAGCTGGTCTGGACCGTCGCCCCGGGGCACCCGATCACGGCCGGGGTGCCGAGCCCGATCGACATCCCCGAGCAGGAGATGTACTCGGAGTACTTCGACATCCCGGCTCCGGAGGAACTGGTCTTCATCAGCTCCTTCACCGGCGGCGAGGTGTTCCGCAGCGGGTGCACCTTCCGCCGGGGCAACGGCCGGATCTTCTACTTCAGCCCCGGAGACCAGGAGTACCCGGTCTACCACCACCCGCATGTGCGGCGGGTGCTGGCCAACGCCGTCGGCTGGGCAGCGCCCGGCCCGGCGATCGACGCTCCCACGGTGGCCAACCGCCCGCGAGGCTGGTTCGAGGGCTGAGGCCGGCGCCCGGCATGGCCGGGCGACCTCGGGTGTCCTAGGGTGAGTTGATGCGCAGCGCCCACGTCGTCCGCCAGGACCCCGAGGACCCGCTGGCCGGGCTCGAGGTCGCCGACCTGCCCCAACTCGAGGCGCCGGCCGGCTGGGTGCGGGTCCGGGTGCGCGCGGCCGCGCTGAACCACCACGACCTGTGGAGCCTTCGCGGGGTCGGCCTGTCCGCGGACCGGCTGCCGATGATCCTCGGCACCGACGCCGCCGGGGTCACCGACGACGGCCGCGAGGTCATCGTGCACGCGGTGATCACCTCACCGGGCTGGACCGGTGAGGAGACACTCGACCCGAAGCGGACGCTGCTGTCCGAGCTGCATCCCGGCACCCTCGCCGAGTACGTGCACGTCCCGGTCCGCAACCTCGTGGACAAGCCCGCCGGCTGGAGCTTCGCCGAGGCGGCCTGCCTGCCGACGGCGTACCTCACGGCCTACCGGATGCTCTACGGCGCCGCCGGTCTCACCCCGGGCCAGCGGGTGCTCATCCAGGGTGCCGGCGGGGGCGTGGCCACCGCGGCGATCGTGCTGGCCCGGCTCGGCGGCATACACGTCACCGTCACCTCGCGGGACGATGCCAAACTCGCGCGGGCGCGCGCACTCGGCGCCCACGACGCGGTCGCCTCAGGCACTCGCATCGCCCCCGTCGACGCGGTGCTGGAGACCGTCGGCGAGGCCACCTGGGCCCACTCGCTGCGATCGCTTCGCCCCGGTGGCGTGATCGCCGTCGCGGGCGCGACGAGCGGGCCGGCGCCGTCCGCGGATCTGAACCGGGTGTTCTTCCGCAGTCTGCGCGTGATCGGCACCACGATGGGCACGCTCGCCGAGCTCGCTGCCGTGCGGGACGCCATGGTCGCAGCCGGGATCCGCCCGGTCCTCGACTCCGTCCACGACTTCACCGACGACGACGCGGGTACGACGGCGGTCCGCACCGCCTTCTCCCGGCTCGCCTCGGGCGCCGCGTTCGGCAAGGTGGTCCTGACCCGATAGCACGCGAGCTCACGCGCCCCAACGCACCAACCGATCACGAGGAGTTCAACACATGGCAGCAACGAGTCGGATCGTCACCGGACCGGAGTCGATCGAGATCGCAGGGGCCGACGGCGTCACGGAGGTCCGCGTCCAACTCATCAAGGGCGGCGCGGAGGTCTCGAGCCGCGCCGAGCCCGGCCTGCACATCGAGATCGACGAGGTGGACGGGGCACCCCTGGAGGTGGCCACCGACGGCGCCCGCCTGACCATCGGCTACCCCTCGATCGGCTGGGAGGGCTGGCTGAAGCGGCTCACGTCCTTCGCCGCCGACGACCGCGCTCGGGTCCGGATCGGCGTCGGCCCCGGAATCCGGGTCACCGCCGCGACCGTCGCTGCTGCCGTGTCCGTCTCGGACGTGGCCGAGGACCTGACCGTCAACAGCGCGTCCGGGCCGGTCCGTACCGAACGGACCACCGGTTCGGTCACGGTCCGCACCGCGTCCGGTCCGATCGTGGTCGGTGAGCACACCGGGCCGGCGAACGTGACCACCGTGACCGGCACCACGTTCGTCGGCGGGGCCACGCCCCGCCTGTCGGTGACCACGGTCTCAGGTGACGTCGCCGTGTCCCCGACGACGCCGTCGTCCGTGGTTTCGGTGACCGGCGTATCGGCGGCCATCACGGTGACGCTCCCGCCTGACGTCGGCCTGGATCTGAGCGTGCACGGCGTGAGCGCACCGGTCGTCGTCGACGGCGTCGACCGTCGAGGCGGCTCCGGTCCGTCATCCACGTCGGTCTCCGAGCCGCGCGGAGCCGGAACGAGCTTCGTGAAGGTCAGCACCGTCACCGGCAGCGTTTCCGTGGTGCATGACCGGTCGGACGCGCCCGAGGGCGACGCCGGGCAGATCGACGGGGCCGGCTGACAGGACCGACCCCGTGGCCGGTGGCCCGGCCACCAACCATCGAATGCAAGGGAGCACGACGTGGCGCAGGAACGAGAACAGTTCAAGGGACGGCGGGCGTTCATCTTCGCGGCCGTCGGGTCCGCGATCGGGCTGGGGAACATCTGGCGGTTCCCGTACGTGGCCTACGAGAACGGCGGTGGCGCGTTCATCATCCCGTACCTGGTGGCGTTGCTCACCGCGGGGATCCCGCTGCTGTTCCTGGACTACGCGATCGGTCACAAGTTCCGGGCATCGTCCCCGCTGGCCTATCGCCGGCTCGGTGGCGCCACGGAGGCCATCGGCTGGTGGCACGTCGGGATCTGCTTCGTGATCGCCGTCTACTACGCGGTCGTGATCGCGTGGGCGGTGCGCTACACCGGCTTCTCCATCAACCAGGCCTGGGGCGACGATCCCGGCGGGTTCTTCGGAGGCGACTTCCTGCAGCAGAGCGGGGAGTTCACCCTCGGCGGGTCCTGGGTGCCGGCGGTCGGCATCCCGCTGATCATCATCTGGCTGTTCGCGCTCGTGGTGCACCGGCTCGGCGTCCAGGACGGCATCGCCCGGCTCTCCCAGATCTTCATCCCGGTTCTGGTCGTCATCTTCGTGGTCATGGTGATCCAGGGGCTGCGACAGCCGGGCGCGATGCTCGGTCTGGACGCCCTGTTCACGCCCGAATGGGGCGCCCTGACCAACCCGGGGGTGTGGATCGCGGCCTACGGGCAGATCTTCTTCTCACTGTCCGTGGGCTTCGGGATCATGATCACGTACTCCTCCTACCTCAAGCGCAGGTCGAACCTGACCGGCTCCGGACTCGTGGTGGCGTTCTCCAACTCCGGCTTCGAGATCCTCGCCGGGATCGGGGTGTTCGCTGCGCTGGGGTTCATGGCGCAGGCCAGTGGGGTCGGGGTCGCGGACGTGGCCGAGTCCGGTATCGGGCTCGCGTTCATCGCGTTCCCGGCCATCATCTCCACGATGCCCGGCGGCAGCCTGTTCGGGGTGCTGTTCTTCCTCTCGCTGGTCCTCGCCGGGATCACCTCGCTCGTCTCGATCGTGCAGGTGGTCCTCGCGGGCGTGGAGGACAAGCTCGGCTGGAGCCGCACGAAGTCCGTGCTGATCGCCGGCGGGCTGATGGCGGTCGTCTCGGTCGCTCTGTTCCCGACCACCACCGGGCTGAACCTGCTGGACGTGGTGGACAACTTCGCGAACAACTTCGGCATCGTCGGCGCCGCGCTGGTGAGCGTGATCGTGATCGGCTGGGGTCTGCGCAAGCTGCCCGAGCTGGCCGCGCACGTGAACTCGGTGTCCTCGTTCAAGCTCGGGCGCACCTGGTTCGTGCTGCTCGGGGTCGTCACCCCGCTCGTGCTCGGCTACATGTTCATCAGTGAGGTGGTCACGCGGATCCGGGACGGCTACGGCGAGATGCCGGCCGGCTACGTCGGCGTGTTCGGCTGGGGCGTGGCGATCGGCCTGATCGTGATCGCGGTGGGAGTCAGCCTCATCCCGTGGCGACGCGGGGTGGTCGAGGACGAGCCGGTGCTCGTCGAGGGAGGTGAGCCGCGATGAGTGCTGCGGCGATCGTGATGTTGGTGGTGGCCCTGGTCCTGGTCTGGGGCGGCTTGGTGGCGGCGCTCCTACACCTGCGCAAGCACCCGGAGGAGTTCGACGTGGTCGAGAGCGGGCAGCAGGAGTACCCGCCGTCCACCTGAGTGGCTGCGCGGGCGGCGTCAGCCGAGGTCCGGGCTGTCCCGGATCTCGATGGGGCCGCCCGGCGCGTCCGCCGGCAGCGTCAGCTCGGCGATCACCAGTTCGTTCGCGCCGGCCCGCCACAGCGGCGCCGGGGCGTAGAGCGTGCGTTGCGGCCCTGCCGGGTTCCAGTACCGACCCAGGTTGAAGCCGTTCAGGAACACGTGGCCGTGGTGCCAGCCGGGCAGGGCCAGGTAGGCGTCGCCGGCGTCCTGTTCGGTCAGGTCCACCACCGCGCGGTGCAGGCCGCCGTGGACCCTGACGGCGGAGCTCGCCCGTGCGGTCCAATCCAGCTCCGGCAGGGTCGTCAGGTCGAGGCCCGCATGCGCCCACGAGAACAGGTGCTGGTGGGCCAGCCGCACCGCCTGCAGGCCCTTGGAGTCGCGCAGGTGGCGGCCGAAGTTCACCCGGCCGAGCGAGGTGACGGTGATCTCGATGGTGTTCACCGGCTGGTCGAGCTCGACCCGCAGGCCGTCGCCCGCGTGGCCGTACCCGGGGTCCGCCTGGGTACGGCCGAGGCGACCGACGAGGGTTCCGTTGACCACCACGGTGGCGAGGTCGGCCAGGCCGTCCAGGTGCAGGTCCGCGGCCGGCATCGGGCCGGGCACGGTGGTGACGTACCGGGCCACGCCGTGGTGGATGCCGAGCCGCTCGAACGAACGGGGCGCCGGTGCAAGAACCGCGGGGACGCCGTCGAGCACGGCGCCGAGGTCCAGGGAGAACTGCACGTCGACCGTGCGCGGGGTCAGCCTGGCCGGCGCCGGCGGGGGAGCGGGCGGCGTGCGCCCGGTGTGCGCGGCGATCACGTCCCGGAACGCCTCGAACTTCGCGGTGAGGGTGCCATCCTCCGCGATCGGTGCGTCGTAGTCGTAGGAGGTGATCGTCGGCTGGAACTCTGGGCCGGCCTGGCCGTCGTGGCAGTTCGCGCCGGCCCAGACCCCGAAGTTCGTGCCCCCGTGCGCCATGTAGAAGTTCACCGAGCGCCCGTCCGCGAGCATCCCGGCCAGTTCCTCGGCGGCGCTCGCGGCGTCGCGGGTGTGGTGCTCGACGCCCCAGTGGTCGAACCAGCCGTTCCAGAACTCCATGCACATCCCGGGCTGGTCCGGGCGGGCCCGGGCGAGTTCTGCGAAGGCCTCGGCCTGCCGCGACCCGAAGTTCGCCGTCGCCAGCAGGCCCGGCACGGTGCCGCCGGCAAGCATCAGCGGCTCCGGTCCGTCCGAGGTGAACAGCAGCACGTCGATCCCGCGCGCCCGGAGCCCGTCGGCCATCGCGCGCAGGTAGGCGGCGTCGTTGCCGTAGCTGCCGTACTCGTTCTCCGCCTGCACGGCGATGACCGGTCCGCCGCGGGTGAGTTGGCGCTCGGCGATGATCGGGATCAGGGCGTCGAACCATTCGTCCACGTGCGCGAGGTAGGCCGGGTCCGAGGTGCGCAACGCACCTGCGGCCGCGTCGTCGGTGAGCAGCCACGAGGGGAACCCGCCCAGGTCCCACTCGGCGCAGATGTAGGGGCCGGGTCGCACGATGACGTCGAGGCCGAGGTCACCCGCTAGGTCGATGTACGCGCCGAGGTCCGCGTCGCCGGTGAAATCGGGATCGGTGCCCGCGTGCGGAGCGTGGAAGTTCCACGCCACGTACGTCTCGACGGCGTTGGCGCCCATCGCAAGCAGCCGCCGTAGCCGGTCCTCCCAGAGCGCGCGCGGGACCCGGAAGTAGTGCACCGCGCCTGAGATGATCTGGTGCGGGACGCCGTCGCGCAGGAAATCCTGCCCGGCGACCACGAAGGTGTCGGTCACACGCGTCCTCACTCCTGGGGCAGGCCCAGCCACTCGTGCCAGCCGTTGTGGAGCACCAACCAGGCGAGCAGACCGTAGCCGGCCTGCTGCGGGTGGGTGCCGTCGCCGGCCGAGGTGTCCGAGAGCCATTGTTCATGGGTACGCAGCGGTTCGAAGGTCTCCACGTAGGTCACCCGGCGGCGCTGGCAGACGTCCGCGAACGCCCCGGAGAGATCCCCGAGCGCGGACTCGGACACGTCGGCGCGCGGCGGCGGGCCCACCACGAACGTGGGGATCTGCCGGTTGGCGGCGTCGTCGAGCACGTTGGCCAGGTTCAGCCGGCTCCGGGCCAGGGACACCCCGTGCTGCAGGTCCGCGGACCCGGGGGCCACCACGAGGCGGTTCTCCCCGGCCCCGAAGCGACGGTTGCACTCGGTCTCCCAGCGCCCGGACAGGGAGGTGCTGGTCTCGCCGGGAACTGCCAGGGCGAAGAACGCCAACGGCGTCTCCGACTGCGTCCGGGCCGCGACCCGGCCGACCCAACCCATCCCGCGGGCGTCACCCAACCCGGCGACGAGGTCGTCGCCGACCACACAGATGCGCGTGCCCGCCGCGTCTGGGGACGCGGCGCTCACCGTTGGAATGCCTCGCTCAGCAAGGTGGCCTGCTCCGCCTGGTGCTTCTTGCCGGTACCGGCGGACGGGGCCGCCATGTTCGGGCGGGACACCACGCGCAGCCGGCCCTTCAGCCGCGCCGCCTCCGACATCTCGGGCAGGGCGTACACCAGGTTCAGCACCAGGTAGCTCCACGCGCCCTGGTTCTTCGGCTCGTCCTGGACCCAGACGAACTCGGCGTTCGGGTACCGGCTGAGCTCGGCGCGGATTGCTTCGTCGTCGAGCGGGTAGAGCTGCTCGAGGCGGACGATCGCGGTCCTGGTGTCCTCACGCTTGGTGCGCTCGGCGAGCAGGTCGTAGTAGACCCGCCCGCTGCACATGAGCACCCGGTCGACCGTTGCCGGGTCCACGGCGGAGTCGCCGATGACCGTCTGGAACGTCCCGGTGGTGAAGTCCTCCACCGAGGACGTGGCCGCCCGCAGACGCAGCAGCTGCTTCGGGGTGAACACGATCAGCGGGCGACGCGGGCGCTGATACGCCTGACGCCGCAGCAGGTGGAAGTGGTTCGCCGGGGTGGACGGCTCCGCGACGATCATGTTGTCCTCGGCCGCGAGCTGCAGGAACCGTTCCTTGCGGGCGGAGGAGTGGTCCGGTCCCTGGCCCTCGTAGCCGTGCGGCAGCAGCAGCACCACGGAGGAGCTCTGGTCCCACTTCTGCTGGGCGGAGGAGATGAACTCGTCGATGATGGTCTGCGCGCCGTTGACGAAGTCGCCGAACTGCGCCTCCCAGAGCACCAGGGCGTCCGGACGCTCGACCGAGTAGCCGTACTCGAAACCGAGGGCCGCATACTCGCTCAGCGAGGAGTCGTACACCCAGAACTTGCCCTGGTCCGCGGCGAGGTACATCAGCGGGGTCCATTCGGCGCCGTTGACCCGGTCGTGCAGCACCGCGTGCCGCTGCACGAACGTGCCGCGGCGCGAGTCCTGCCCGGTCAGTCGTACCGGCGTGCCCTCGAGCAGGAGGGAGCCGAACGCGAGGATCTCCCCGAAGGCCCAGTCGATGTCGCCATCGGTGGACATCTGGTGCCGCTTCTGGAGCAGCTGGAGGAGCTTGGGGTGGACAGTGAAGCCCTCCGGCGGGCGAACGTGCGCCTCACCGATCCGCGTCAGCATCTGCGTGGGTGCGGCGGTCTCCCAACCGACCATGACCCCGGCGTCCTCGAGCTGGGACTCCGGACGCTCCAGGCCGGCCACCTGGACGTCGTCGGTGGTGGTGCTGGCGCCGGAGCGGGCCTCGGTGAAGACTCGCTCGAGTTCGCCCTTGTAGTGCGAGAGTGCTTCCTCGGCCTCGTCCTCGGTCATGTCGCCACGGCCGACGAGCGCCTCGGTGTACAGCTTGCGGACGCTGCGCTTCTTCTCGATCAGGGAGTACATCACCGGCTGCGTCATCGAGGGGTCGTCGCCCTCGTTGTGACCGCGGCGGCGGTAGCACACCATGTCGATGATGACGTCCTTGTGGAACTCCTGGCGGTAGTCGAACGCCAGCTCGGCCACGTGGGCGACAGCCTCCGGGTCGTCGCCGTTCACGTGGAACACCGGGATCTGCAGGCCCTTCGCCACGTCCGTGGCGTACAGCGTGGACCGGGACGAGGACGCGCCGGTCGTGAAGCCCACCTGGTTGTTGATCAGGATGTGCACGGTGCCGCCGGTGCGGTAGCCGCGCAGCTGGGACATGTTCAGGGTCTCGGTGACCACGCCCTGCCCGGCGAACGCGGCGTCCCCGTGGATCAGGATGGGCAGCACGGAGAACCCGGCCCCACCGAGGTCGATCCGGTCCTGCTTGGCGCGGACGATCCCTTCGAGCACGCCGTCGACGGCCTCGAGGTGGGACGGGTTCGCGGCGAGGTAGACCTTCGTGGACTCGCCGCTCACGGAGATGTACTTGCCCTCCGTGCCCAGGTGGTACTTCACGTCACCGCTGCCCTGCACGGTGCGCGGGTCCTGGTTGCCCTCGAACTCGGCGAAGATCTGCGCGTAGGACTTGCCCGCGATGTTCGCCAGCACGTTCAGCCGGCCGCGGTGCGGCATGCCGATGCCGACCTCGTCGAGGCCTTCCTCGGCCGAGCGCTCCAGGATCTTGTCCAGCATCGGGATGAGCGACTCGCCACCCTCGAGGCTGAACCGCTTCTGACCGACGTACTTGGTCTGCAGGAACGTCTCGAACGCCTCGGCGGCGTTCAGCTTGCGCAGGATCTGCTGCTGGGCGATCGGCTCGGGCTTGGCCCAGCCGGACTCCAGGCGCTGCTGCAGCCACTTGCGCTGGGCGGAGTCGTGCAGGTGCATGTACTCCGAGCCGATGGTGCGGCAGTAGGAGTTGCGCAGCAGTCCGAGGATGTCCCGCAGGAGCATCTTGGGCTTGCCGCCGAACCCGCCGGTCGGGAAGGTGCGGTCCAGGTCCCAGAGGGTCAGGCCGTGGTTCTGCACGTCCAGGTCGGCATGCCGGCGCTGGCGGTAGGCCAGTGGGTCGGTGTCGGCCATGAAGTGCCCGCGGGAGCGGTAGGAGTGGATCAGCTCCGCGATCCGGGCCGGCTTGCCGAAGTCGTCCTCGGCGTCGGCGTTGGTGTCCTGGGTCCAGCGGACCGGCTCGTACGGCACCCGCAGGGACGCGAACACCCGATCGTAGAAGCCGTCCTCGCCGATCAGCTTGGAGTGCACGATCCGCAGGAAGTCACCGGACTGGGCGCCCTGGATGATCCGGTGGTCGTAGGTGGAGGTCAGCGTCAGGATCTTCGACACACCGAGCTTCGCGAGGGTCTCGGTGGAGGCCCCCTGGAACTCGGCCGGGTAGTTCATGGCGCCGACGCCGATGATCGTGCCCTGCCCGGCCATCAGGCGCGGCACCGAGTGGACGGTGCCGATGGTGCCGGGGTTCGTGAGCGAGATCGTGGTGCCCGCGAAGTCCGAGACCTCGAGCTTGCCGCCGCGGGCCTTCTTGACCATGTCCTCGTAGGCCGCCCAGAAGTGGGCGAAGTCCATCGTCTCGGCTTCCTTGATGGACGGCACCAGCAGCTGGCGGGTGCCGTCCGGCTTGGCCAGGTCGATGGCCAGCCCGAAGTTGACGTGTGCCGGGCGCACGATCCCGGGCTTGCCGTCCAGGTCGCGATAGCCGGCGTTCATCTCGGGCATGTCCCCGAGGGCCTCCACCACGGCGAAGCCGATCAGGTGGGTGAAGGAGACCTTGCCACCGCGGCTGCGCTGGAGGTGGTTGTTCAGGACGATCCGGTTGTCCACGAGCAGCTTCGCCGGGATCGACCGCACGCTGGTCGCGGTCGGCACCTCGAGGCTGGAGACCATGTTCGTGACGGTCCGGGCGGACGCGCCACGCAACTTCTCGACCTCGTCGTCGCCGCCGGCGCTGCGGGGACCGCCGCCGGTGAGGGACTTCGTGTACGGGGCGGTCGGTGCCTCCGCGGTGACCTCGGGCGCGGCCGGTGGGATGTCGGCGCGGACCTCCTCGGCCGGCGGAGTCGCGGCGCTCGCCTGCGCGGCGCTGTGCGCGGGGGTCGACGGCGTCGCCGCGGCGGGCGGGTTCGTCGCCTTCGCCTCGGGGG
>NZ_CACRYJ010000043.1 GCF_902703175.1 Occultella aeris
CCTCCACCCACCCCGGCCACCCGACGAACCACCACCCTTCTGATGTGGCAGGCGACGTCAGTCGAGTCGGCGAGCACGTACCCGTGACGATTCAGGCCCTCACCCGCCGTGGCTACAGTGAGTGGATGACCGACACCCCTCGCACGCCGGCGATCGACGCGCTCGAGGCGTCCGGCATCCCGTTCACGGTGACCACCCACGGGCGGGTCGGTTCGCTCGCCGAAGCGGCCGCGGCCCGCGGCGTGGAGCCGGGGGACATCGTCAAGACGATGGTGGTCCGCCGGGCCTCCGGTGACTACCTGTTCGTCCTGGTACCCGGGGACCGGACCATCTCGTGGCCGAAGTTGCGCACCCTGCTCGGCGTGAACCGGCTCTCCATGCCTGACGCCACCAAGGCCCTTGAGGTCACGGGATATGAGCGCGGCACGATCACGCCGTTCGGTGCCAGCACCGCATGGCCGGTGATCGCCGACGACCGGGTCGCCGGACGGCAGATCTCGATCGGCGGTGGCGCCTTCGGAGTGGCCGCGACGATCGACGGCGATGACGCCATCCGTGTTCTCGGCGCCCAGGTCGCGGACGTCACTGATCCGGAGGCTTGAGCACAGTGGGACGTGCGAGGGCCGCGGGCACCGCGAGTGGACCCGGACTGCTGGGCGCGATGAGTTCGGCCGGCAGGTGAGCGCCGGGGGCCCGGCGGGGCAGGCGCTGCCCCACCCGATCACGGGTGAGTCGTTCACCTCTCCGGTCCCGCCGGGCTCCGGATGGCCCGGTGATCCGGCATCCTCGCGCACCCCGCGGGCGCGGACTCCCGCGGACGTCGTGCGCCTCGCCGAGCGCGCCACACTGGCCCAGGTCGACGCCCGTTGCAGCGTCTGCTCGGCCTGCCCGCGGCTGGTCTCCTGGCGCGAGGACGTGGCCCGCACGAAGCGCCGGGCGTTCGCGGACCAGCCGTACTGGGGGCGTCCCGCCGCGAGTTTCGGGGATCCCGAGGCCACCCTCCTGATCGTGGGCCTTGCGCCGGCGGCACACGGGGCGAACCGCACCGGGCGCATGTTCACCGGGGACCGGTCCGGCGACTGGATCTTCGCGGCACTGCACCGGGCCGGCTACGCGACCCAGGGGACCTCGGTCGCGGCTGGCGACGGGCTCGAGCTGCACGGGGCACGGATGGTCGCGACGGTGCGCTGCGCCCCGCCGGACAACAAGCCGACACCCGACGAGAAGCGCGCGTGCGCGCCCTGGCTGCACCGCGAACTCGACCTGCTGTCCGACGGACTCACCGCGATCCTCGCCCTCGGCGGCATCGCCTGGCAGGCCACGTTCGCGGCGCTGTCCGACCTCGGCTGGGGCATCCCACGGCCGCGGCCCGGCTTCGGGCACGGGGTCACCGCTCGGGTCACCACCCCGGCCACGACGACGGCCCCGGGCGGCCAGGCTACCCACCCCAGACGCGACGGCAGCGGCGGACGCGAGCTCGCCGTCGTCGGCAGTTATCACGTCTCCCAACAGAACACGTTCACCGGACGGCTCACCGAGGCGATGCTCGACGACGTTCTGGCCCGCTGCCGGGACGGGCTCGGTGGTGCGCAATCACACACTGCCGGCGGGGTCCATCCGCTCTAAGGTTGACCTTATGAGCGCCACCATGCCCACGTTCACGTCCGCGGCCGGCCGCACCCGTAAGGTCCCCAGGATCCTCATCCTGGGCGGCGGCTACGTGGGCCTGTACACGGCGATGCAGATCCGCAAGCGCCTCGGACGCCGCGAGGCCGCCATCGTCATGGTGGACCCGCGACCGTACATGACCTACCAGCCATTCCTGCCGGAGGCCGCCGCGGGCTCGCTGGAGCCGCGCCACGTCGTCGCGCCGCACCGCCGTCTGCTGCGTGGCAGCACCCTGCTGTCCGGGTCCGTGGCCGCGCTCGACCACGCGAACCGGCGCGCCACCATCAACCCCACCGAGGGTGAGCCGTACGACATCTCCTACGACCAGGTGGTCGTGGCTCTCGGGGCCGTCGCCCGGGTACTTCCGATCCCCGGCCTGGCCGAGAACGGGATCGGGTTCAAGCAGATCGAGGAAGCGATCGCGCTGCGCAACCGGGTCCTGAACAAGCTCGACGTCGCCGCCTCGACCTGGGACCCCGAGGCCCGTAAGCGGATGCTCACGTTCACGTTCGTGGGTGGTGGCTTCGCTGGGATCGAGGCGATCGCCGAGGTCGAGGACATGGTCCGCCAGGCCGTCAAGGACTTCGACTCGATCCGGATGCAGGATGTGCGGTTCGTGCTGATCGAGGGTGCGCACCGGATCCTGCCCGAGCTCGGCGAGGAACTCGGCGGCTACGCCCTGGAGCAGCTGCGCGGGCGCGGCATCGAGATCAAGATCAACACGTTCCTGAGCTCCGCCGTCGACAACCACATCGTGTGTTCGGACGGGGACGAGTTCGACTCGGACACGCTCGTCTGGACCGCTGGTGTGAAGGCGAACCCGGTCCTGACCAGCTCCGACCTCCCGCTCGACGAGGGCGGCCGGGTGCGTGCGCTGCCCACCCTGCAGGTCGCGGACGTCGACGGCACCGTCGTCGAGGGCGCCTGGACCGCGGGCGACAACGCCGCGGTGCCCGACCTCTCGACCGGTGAGCCCGGCAAGTTCTGCGCGCCGACCGCCCAGCACGCCGTCCGCCAGTCCCGCCACCTCGGCGACAACATCGTCCGGTACCTCACCGGCGAGCCGCTCGAGGAGTACTCGCACAAGAACATCGGCACGGTCGCCTCGCTCGGCCTCTACAAGGGCGTCGCGCAGATCTTCGGCATCAAGTTCCGTGGACCGGTCGCCTGGTTCATGCACCGGACCTACCACATGTGGGCGATGCCGACCCTGAACCGCAAGGCCCGCATCGTCCTGGACTGGACGATGGCCCTGGTGTTCAGCCGGGAGACGGTCGCCCTCGGCAGCCTGCAGACCCCGCGCGAGGCGTTCCAGGCCGCGGCGGCCAGCTCGGGCAAGCGGCCCCCGGCCGGCCAGTAGGGCAGCGGGCGGGACCCCGGGGAACCACGCGAGTGCGCCGTTAGACTCGCGGTGCCGCCGGCCCCCATAGCCCAATCGGCAGAGGCAGCCGACTTAAAATCGGCACAGTCAGGGTTCGAGTCCCTGTGGGGGCACCCTCAGGACTCCACGATCAGGATGAGCACCAGCTGGGCCGAGCTCGAGTTCACCTCGAGCTGTGGGGCCACGTTGACGAAGTACGCCTCGGGCGCTGCGACCAGCAGGATCATGCCCTCCCGCAGGTCCGGCACGTCGTCGCCGACGGCGTCGATGAGGTCGTCGCGCGGCATGGTGACCTCGGCGCCGTAGGAGAGCGTCTCGGTCGGGTTGAGAGTGATCTCGATCTGGTCGTACCAGCCCGAGTAGTCCGTCGAGATCGTCACGTCGTCGTCGGCCCCCACAGGGTCGCCGGCGCCGGGATCGATGACGCGGAACTCGACATCCTCGGGATCGGCGAGGCCCCCAGGCACCGTGACGACGTACGCGCCGCCGTTGTTGGGCGTGACCTCGACGTTGTCGATTGCCCGGCCGTCATTGTTCGCCGGTGGGCGGGACAGCCGCCACGCCGCGAAGCCGATGGCAGCGATGACCAGGACGATGCCGATGACGATCAGCACGGCCCGGCCCCGCCCGCGGCTCGGGGTGCCGACGAACCCGCCGACGTAGCCGCCCGACGACTGCCCGAACGACTGCCCGCTCGCGCCCTGCCACGGGGCGGAGACGGCGTAGTTGCCCGGGTCGGGCGGTGCGTCCGGCACGCCCGGCGCTAGGTACTGGTTCGTCGGCCGGCCGGGCCCGTTCGGGTACGCGCCGTGCCCTGGCCCGCCCTGGGGCGGGGCAC
>NZ_CACRYJ010000044.1 GCF_902703175.1 Occultella aeris
CGCCTCGGCCCTCGCCCCGCCCCAGGCCCTCGCTCCGCCGAACGCAATCTTCAATCGTTCCAAACGTAATTTGAAACGTTGCAACGTTACGTTCGGCTGGTCCTCTGGGCCGACCGATTGGGGCCGGACGAACTTGCGGGTGCGACGCGAGGGCCCGCGTACCGCTGGTGCGGTGCGCGGGCCCTCGGTGTCAGCGAATCCTGCGACTACGAGGGTCGAACCCGGTCACTTCGGGGCGACCGGCTGGTTCGTCTGCGTCTTGTAGGCGTACGTGATCGCGACATAGGACATCGGGACCGTGATGAACAGACCGAGCCCGCAGGGGATCGCGCCGAGGATGTTGATACCGATGATCGCGAGCGCGAGCAGCAGGTTGTTGCCGAGGTTCTGCGTAACCAGCTGCACGGAAGCCTTCACGCCGTCGAGCCAGGCCAGGTTCCGCTCGATGAGGAACGGGTACGTGAACCCGAGCAGGAACATCCCGATGGTCACCAGGATCCCCAGCGCAGGCAGCAGGCCATAGATGAGACCGCCCACCACCCCAAAGGCGAGCGCGAAGATCGCGACGTTCTGGAAGTTGTTCACCGAGAAGAAGTCACTCACCGACGGCTTACGTCCCGCGGTCTCCAGCAGCCCTCCGGTGTAGAGCATTCCGCTGATGAAGGCGCTCACGAGCAGGCTAAGGACCGAGGAAATGAGGCCCAGCACCGTGAATCCGGCAGTGTAGGTGGAGTAGTTGAAGCCACCGTCGGTCAGGACGCGGGTGGTCGGGTTGAGCAAACTGACCAGTATCGAGACGACGAGAAAGATCAGCATGAGCAGCAGCCAGCCACCGAGGTTGCCGGTCACCGACTTCCAGCCGTAGCCGACCGCGTCACCCACTGCAAACGGACGCTGCTGCATCTGCTGGGCGTACGGGTCGCCGCCGAACGCCTGGCCCTGCGGCGGGCCACCGTAGCCGGCGCCGGGAGCGCCGTACTGGCCGTACTGGTCCGGGCCGGGCGGCGGTGCCTGCGGAAAGCCACCCTGCTGCGGGCTCGGGTACGCGCCCGGGGGCTGCGGTGCCTGGCCGTAGTTCGGCGGCTGCTGGCCGGGGGGCTGAGCCGGGTTCTGACCGGGCTGGCCCTGGCCGTAGTTCGGCGGCTGCTGGCCGGGCTGACCCTGGTTCGGTCCAGGCTGACCCTGGCCGTAGCCCGGGCCGGGCTGACCCTGACCCGGCTGACCCTGACCGGGAGGAGGCGGAACGGGGGGCACGCCGCCATGCCCGTTCGGGTTGTTCGGGTCGGGGGGAAGCTGACTCATGGTTCTCCCTGCCTGGGATGAGAAAAACGGATGACGGCGTAACCGTAGCGACTTCTGGCCCGCTCGTGCACAAGGCATGCCCGGTTTCTCCCGAATTTCCTCACACGAGAGCGGGCCTCAGACGGTCAGCGCACGCACCACGGTGTCCGCGAGCAGGCGCCCACGCAGCGTCAGCACGGCCCGCCCTGCGGCGGCGGGCTCGGCCTCGATCAGGCCGTCCCCGACCAGGGTCGGCAGCCTGCCCCGGAGGTCGGCGCCGACGTCGAGCCCGTCGGCCAGGCGCACGCCGAGGAGGATCCGCTCGTCCTCACGCTGGCCCTGCGTGAGCGTCTCGCTCTCGGCGACGGGCAACCGCCCGGCGTCGACCTGCTCCGCGTAGGGGCGGGGGTGCTTGACGTTCCACCACCGGTGCCCGCCCAGGTGCGAGTGCGCCCCGGGCCCGACGCCCCACCAGTCGTGCGAGCGCCAGTACGCGATGTTGTGGCGGCACCGGTCGGCGGGGGTGCGGGCGAAGTTCGAGATCTCGTACCAGTCGTAGCCGGCGTCGGCGAGGGCTGCGGCGGCGATCTCGTACTTGGTCGCCTCGTCGTCCGGATCCGGCATCGGCAACAGCCCGCGACGCACCTGGGCGCCCATCTTCGTGCCCGGCTCCACGGTCAGGGCGTACGCGGAGACGTGGTCCGGTTCGAGCGCCAGCACCGTGTCCAGGCTGGTGCGCCAGTGGTCGAGGGTCTCCCCCGGCGTGCCGTAGATCAGGTCGAGCGAGACTCGCAGCCCGGCGTCCCGCGCCCAGGTGACCACGTCCGGGATCCGCCGCGGGTCGTGGGTGCGCTCGAGGGTGTGCAGCACGGACGGCACCGCGGACTGCATCCCGAAGGACACCCGGGTGAACCCGGCCCCGGCCAGTTCCGCCAGGTCCGCGGCTGTGACCGAGTCCGGGTTGGCCTCGGTGGTCACCTCGGCATCGTCGGTCAGTCCCCAGGCCTGCCCGACGGCGTCCAGCAGCCTGGTCAGGTCGGCTGCGGGCAGCAGGGTGGGCGTCCCGCCACCCAGAAACACGGTCGAGACGTTCCGCTGCGGCAGGCCGACCTCCCGCATGGCCGACGCGGCCAGCTCGATCTCGCCGATCGCCGTCGTGGCGTAGTTCGCCTGCGACGCGCCGCCGCCGAGCTCGGTGGCGGTGTAGGTGTTGAAGTCGCAGTACCCGCACCGCACCGAGCAGAAGGGCACGTGCAGATACACCCCGAAGTCACGCTCTGCCGAGCCGTCGACGACCGAGCCGGGCAGCGGCCCCGCGCTCACTTGCCCGACGGTGGCTCCGAGGACAGCGCGGCCACGAACGCCTCCTGCGGGACCTCCACCCGGCCGATGTTCTTCATCCGCTTCTTGCCCTCCTTCTGCTTCTCCAGGAGCTTGCGCTTACGGGAGATGTCACCGCCGTAGCACTTGGCGAGGACGTCCTTGCGCATCGCGCGGATGGTCTCGCGGGCGATGATCCGGGCGCCGATGGCCGCCTGGATCGGCACCTCGAACTGCTGCCGAGGGATCAGCTCCTTGAGCTTGCCGGTCATCATCACGCCGTAGGCGTAGGCCTTCTCCCGGTGCACGATCGCGGAGAACGCGTCCACCTGCTCGCCCTGGAGCAGGATGTCGACCTTGACCAGGTCCGCGTCCTGTTCGCCGCTGATCTCGTAGTTCAGGGAGGCGTACCCGCGGGTGCGGGACTTCAGCTGGTCGAAGAAGTCGAAGATGATCTCCCCGAGGGGGAGGATGTAGCGCAGCTCGACGCGCTCCTCGGAGAGGTAGTCCATACCCTGGAGGGTGCCGCGACGCCCCTGGGCGAGTTCCATGATCGTGCCCACGAACTCGCTCGGGGCGAGCAGCGTGGCCTTGACGATCGGCTCGGTGACGGTCTTGACCTTGCCGGTCGGGAACTCGCTCGGGTTGCGGACGGTCACCTCGGTGCCGTCCTCCATGGTGACCTGGTAGATCACGTTCGGGGCGGTGGAGATCAGGTCGAGGTTGAACTCGCGCTCAAGCCGCTCACGCACGATCTCCAGGTGCAGCAGCCCGAGGAACCCGATCCGGAACCCGAACCCGAGCGCCACGGAGGTCTCCGGCTCGTACGCCAGGGCGGCATCGTTGAGCTTGAGCTTGTCGAGGGCGTCGCGCAGCACCGGGTAGTCGGAGCCATCGATCGGGTACAGGCCCGAGTACACCATCGGCTGCGGGTCCCGGTAGCCACCGAGGGACTCGGTCGCCGGCTTGGCCGCGTTCGTGACCGTGTCACCGACCCGGGACTGGCGCACGTCCTTCACCCCGGTGATCAGGTAGCCCACCTCGCCGACGCCGAGCCCCTGGGTGGGGTGCGGCTCGGGCGAGCTCACGCCGATCTCGAGGAGCTCGTGGGTCGCGTTCGTGGACAGCATCCGGATCCGCTCGCGCGGGGACAGCTGACCGTCGACCACCCGCACGTAGGTGACCACGCCGCGGTAGGTGTCGTAGACGGAGTCGAAGATCATCGCCCGGGCCGGTGCGTCCGGGTCTCCGACGGGCGGCGGCACCTGTGCCACGATCGCGTCCAGGAGCGTCTCGACGCCGACGCCGGTCTTTCCGGAGACCTGCAGGCAGTCCTCGGGCTCCCCGCCGATCAGCGTCGCGAGCTCCTCGGCGAACTTCTCCGGCTGCGCGGCGGGCAGGTCGATCTTGTTCAGGACCGGGATGATCGCGAGGTCGTTCTCCATGGCGAGGTAGAGGTTCGCGAGGGTCTGCGCCTCGATGCCCTGCGCGGCGTCCACGAGCAGCACGGCGCCCTCGCACGCGGCCAGGGACCGGGACACCTCGTAGGTGAAGTCGACGTGCCCGGGGGTGTCGATCATGTTCAGCGCGAAGGCGGTCTCACCCACCTGCCACGGCATCCGCACGGCCTGGGACTTGATCGTGATGCCACGCTCGCGCTCGATGTCCATCCGGTCCAGGTACTGGGCGCGCATGGACCGTGCGTCGACGACGCCGGTCAGCTGGAGCATCCGGTCCGCCAGCGTCGACTTGCCGTGGTCGATGTGCGCGATGATGCAGAAGTTGCGCAGCAACTCCGGTGGCGTGGACGCCGGCTGGATGCGGGCGTTTGCGGCCGGGGTGGCGATGGGTGGCACGGCAGGGAACCTCGACGTCTGATGGTTGGGGAACTGCTGGACGGGACTGGTCCCATCGTCCCACGCCGGAGGTCCGGGCCGAGAATCGCGGGACTTGCGGCACAATCGTGGATATGAGTTCACTCGGCGACTCGATGGGGAACCTGGCCGCCTTCACGGGCCGGCTGCTCGGCGGCCCGAGCAGGTTCCTGATCATCGTGGCGACGGCGGCGCTCACCCTCGCGCTGATCCTGGACGTGGTGCTGCTCACCTCGCCGGGTGGCCCCGGCGTCGCCGGATCGGTGGCGCTGCTCGCCCTGCCCGCACTGCTCGCCGTGCCGGTGGTGGTCCTGGCGGTCCGGCGACGGCGGTGGTTGCGTGCCGTGGCGTCGCTCGGTGAGCACCGGGTCGTCTCGATCGAGCCCGGGGCACGGCTGAGCACCGGTGACGCCCTGGTGGAGCGGGTCGAGCAGGACATGCACGGGCGCGCCGGCGAGGACGACGTCAACGCCGTGTTCGACGCGTTCTCCGAGGCCGCCGTGACCGGCTCGGGCAAGGGCGCCGGCGCCCGCCTGACCCAGATCCTCGGCGTCGGCAGGCTCGGCATCATCGGGCGCGCCCTCGCGCGGGTGGACCAGGCGCAGCGCGCCCTGCTCGCCGCGGCCGGCGGGCCGGTCGCTGCGCCCTACCTCAAGGACGACCTGCGGGTCACGCTCGCCGCCGCGCTCGGGGTGTTCGTGGCGATCCCGATCGCCTCGCTCATGGCGATCATCCTCGCGTTGGTGCTGCTCGCCCGCTGACGCCGGGTCGAGCGAGCCGGTGCCGGGCGACCGAACAGCCCGCATCCGTCTCGGTCGGCGCAAGTGCGCTCGCTCGGCGGGGGATCAGGTCTCCTGCGTGATGCGCACCTCGACCTGCTGGGTCGAGGTACCACCGCCGGCGTAGACGCCCCGGATCGGGGTGACGTCGGCGTACTCCCGGCCGCGGCCCACCACCACGTGGTGACCCGCGGGCGTGATCAGGTTCGTCGGGTCGTAGCCGAACCAGTCCCCGCACCAATACTCGATCCAGGCATGCGACTCCCCCGTCACGGCCACCCCGATCTCCGCGGAGGTGGTCCGCGGGTGCAGGTAGCCGGACACGTACCGGGTCGGGATGCCGACGCTGCGCAGGGTGCCGGCGGCCAGGTGGGCGAGGTCCTGGCACACCCCCTTGCGCGCCTGCCAGGCCTCGACGGCGCGGGTGTGCACCCCGGTCACGCCGGGGACGTACTCCACGGCCTCCCGCAACGCCCCGCAGACGGCGAGGGCCGCGTCCTGCGGTGTCGCGCCGTCGGCGTGCGCCCGAGCGAGCTCACGCAACTCCTCGTCCGGTTCCGTGGCCGTGGTGACGGCGAGGAACTCCGACATCCGGTCGACCAGGTCGGGGGCGCGCAGCGTGTCCCAGCCGGCCGTGGCCCCGCCTAGCAGCACCGGCGACACGTCCACCCGGGACTCGGAGACGACGACCAGCTCGTCGTGCGCGGTCAGCGTCTCGAACGCCGTCACGGTCGCGCCCCAGTAGTCCCGGTACTCGGTGCTGAAGGTGCTCGGGGTGGCGGTCAGGCGGGACTCGAGGACGGTCTGACCGGGCAGGTTGGCCGGGCGCATCCTGGCCTCGTTGTAGGACGCCGAGACGGTCCGGGCGTAGGTGTAGTGCGTCGTGTGGACGATGTGCAGCCGGCTCACATCCGGCCTCCGATCCAGTCGTCGGTGGCGCCCGAGGGAAAGTACCGCAACCGGATCGCGTCGCTGGCCTCGGAGCAGCCCTGCTGGAGCCGGGTCATCTCCGGGGCCAGGTTGCCCAGCAGTGTCAGCAGCGGCTGGTACTCGATCCCGGACCGGATCCGGCCGATGATCATGCGCGCGTCACCCGGGTAGTGTCCGCGCGGGTCCGCCGGCTCCAGGCGGGTCAGGCACGTCTCCGCCTCCTCGAGGGAGAACAGCACCGACCGCGGGAACAGCCGGTCCATGAGCAGGAACTCCGCGGCGAGGGTGTCAGAGTCGCGGCCCCGGTAGGTGCGCAGGAACGCCTCGTGGGCGCCGCACGAGCGCAGCATCGTGGTCCAGCCGGGGCCGTTCGCCCCGGACACGGCCCGGGACGCGATCAGCCGGGCGGTCATGTCCGCCCGCTCCAGCGCCCGCCCGAGGAGCAGGAAGTGCTGCGTGCCGTCCCTCCGGGTCGAGGACTGCACCAGGCCGGCCACGATCGCGGCGCGCTCGCGCACCCAGGCGAAGAAGTCGTGCGGGGTCGAGGCACTGATCTGGCCCGGCAGCGAGTTCCGAGTCGTGTTCAGGCACTCCCACATCTCCGAGGAGAGCGTCTCCCGGGCACGGCGGGCGTTCTCCCGGGCCGCCGCGAGCGCTCCGGCGATCGCCCCGGGCGAGGTCCGGTCGTAGGCGAGGGTCTGCAGGACCGTCTGCCGGGTGACCTCCACCCCGGGCGGCGGCGCCGCGGCCCCCATCACACCGAGCAGCGAGCGACAGGCCTGGTCCTCCTCCATCCACGGGTCCTCCAACTGGTGTTGCAGGTGCGCGTCCAGGATCCGGGCGGTGTCATCGGCCCGCTCCACGTACCGGCCGATCCAGAACAGGGACTCGGCGATCCGGCTCAGCATGCGAGCGCTCCGTCCGGCTCGGGCGCGGTGGGCTCATCCGAATCGGCCTGTTGCTGCTGTTGTGTCTGTTCGCTCAGTGTGCCGTCGTCGTTGGGGTTGAAGTCCAGACGGACCCCCTGGACCGGGTGCGGATGAGCGCCCGAGCCGGGCGCCGCCGTCGCCCCGTGGTGCGGATGCAGCTCAGGAGACCTGCGCTCCGCGCCGAGCACCCAGGTGTCCTTGGACCCACCACCCTGGGAGGAGTTCACGACCAGCTGGCCCTCGGCGAGCGCGACCCTGGTCAGCCCGCCGGGCAGCACCCAGACCTGTTCGCCGTCGTTGACCGCGAACGGCCGCAGGTCCACGTGCCGGGGCCGCAGCGAGTCGCCCGCGAGGGTCGGCACCGTGGACAGCTGCACCACCGGCTGCGCGATCCAGCCACGCGGGTCCGCGGCCAGGCGGACCCGGGCCTCGTCGAGCTCGTTCCGGCTCGCCGCGGGGCCGATGATGATGCCCTTGCCACCGGAGCCGTCCACGGGCTTGACGACGAGCTCGTCGAGCCGGTCCAGCACCTCCGTGAGTGCGTCCGGCTCCTCCAGCCGCCAGGTGTCCACGTTCTTCAGGATCGGCTCCTCGCCGAGGTAGTAGCGGATCAGGTCCGGGACGTAGGTGTAGACGAGCTTGTCGTCGGCGACGCCGTTGCCGACGGCGTTCGCGATCGTCACCGCGCCGGCGCGGGCCGCGCCGATCAGGCCCGGGCAGCCGAGCAGCGAGTCGGGGCGGAACACCACCGGGTCGACGAAGTCGTCGTCGACGCGCCGGTAGATCACGTCCACCCGGCGCCGGCCCTCGGTGGTGCGCATGTAGACCTTGCCGCCCGAGCAGATCAGGTCCCGGCCCTCGACGAGTTCCACACCCATCAGGCGGGCCAGCAGCGAGTGCTCGAAGTAGGCGCTGTTGTAGACGCCCGGGGTCAGCACGACCACGACGGGTTCGTCGACGCCGGGCGGCGCCGCCGCGCTGAGGGCGGCGAGCAGCCGGCGCGGGTAGTCCGCGACCGGCCGGATCCGCATCGTGGAGAACAGTTCCGGGAACGACTGGGCCATCGCCCGCCGGTTCGAGAGCACGTAGCTCACGCCGCTGGGCACCCGCACGTTGTCCTCGAGGACACGCCAGCCGCCGGCGCTGTCCCGGATCACGTCGATGCCGGCCACGTGCACCCGCACCCCGTTCGGCGGGTTGATCCCCCGGGCGGCGCGCACGAAGTTCGCCGAGGAGACGATCAGGGAGCGGGGCAGCACCCCGTCGGTGATCGCGCGCTGACCGCCGTAGACGTCCTCCAGCAGCGCCTCGAGGGCCCGCACCCGCTGCGCGACGCCCGGTGCGAGCAGGTCCCACTCGGCGGCGTCGATGACCCGCGGCACCGAGTCCAGCGGGAACGGCCGCTCCTCCCCGCCGACGTCGAACGTGACGCCCTGCGCCAGGTAGGAGCGCGCCAGGGCGTCCGCGCGAAGCCGCAGCTCGTCGGCATTGAGCGTGCCTACCGTTCGGTGCACGTGCCGGTACGGCGCGCGGACGGCGCCGCTCTCGATCATCTCGTCCCACGCGACGCCGGCGGGGTATCCCTCGAACAGGTCGGCCATGTGCGGAAACTACCCGGTGGATGTGTCTGGCGCGTGTCGACGCGCGCCCGGGCGGCCCGCGACGAAGGCCCGGTCGCGGCGCCGCCTGGGCGGACCGGGTGCGAAGGCGCCCGAGTACAGTCCGTCGTATGGCTACTGACTGGCGATCGGACACCGTCGAGGAGGTCCGTGCCCTCATCCTCGAGGCCGAGCCGGACGTCGAGGAGGAGGCGAAATGGGTGAAGCCGTCGAACCCGGCCGGCGTGCCGACGTTCTCCTGCTCGGGGCTCATCTGCACCGTCGAGACGTACAAGGACAAGGTGAAGCTCACCTTCGCCAGGGGCGCAGCGCTTGCCGATCCCGGCTCCCTCTTCAACGCGAGCCTCGACGCCGGCACGCGTCGGGCGATCGACCTCCGCGAAGGCGACCGGATCGATCCGAGCGCGTTCGTCGACCTGGTCCGCGAGGCGGTCGAGCTCAACCGGGCGTGAGCATGCTCTTCGGGCGCGTGCCCGGACGGCTCAGTCCGCGAGCGCCACCCGCACCGGCGGCTCGGTCGCGGCGACCACCTCGTCCACCCTGACCCCTGGCGAGACCTCCACCAGCACCAGACCCTCGGGCGTGACGTCGATGACCCCCAGGTCGGTGATGATCCGGTCCACGACGCTCCGGCCGGTCAGCGGCAGGCTGCACTCGTTCACGATCTTCGGGCTGCCGTCCTTGGCGGTGTGCTCCATCAGGATGATCAGGCGCTTCGCCCCGTGCACGAGGTCCATCGCGCCGCCGGGGCCCTTGACCATCTTGCCCGGGATCATCCAGTTCGCGAGGTCCCCGGCCGCGGAGACCTGCATGGCGCCGAGGATCGCGGCGTCGATCTTGCCGCCGCGGATCATCGCGAAGCTCGTCGCGGAGTCGAAGAACGACGCGCCCGGAAGCAGCGTCACGGTCTCCTTGCCGGCGTTGATCAGGTCCGGGTCCACGTCCTGCTCGAGCGGGTAGGGACCGACGCCGAGGATCCCGTTCTCGGACTGCAGCACCACGGTGCGGCCCGCCGGGACGTAGTTCGGAACCAGGGTCGGCAACCCGATGCCCAGGTTCACGTACGCGCCGTCGGGCAGTTCCTGCGCGGCGCGCGCGGCCATCTCCTGCCGGGTCAGTGCCATGCCTCAGACCTCCATCCGGGTCGTCCGACGCTCGATGCGCTTCTCGATGTCCGTGCCCACTTCCACCACGCGGTGCACGAACACCCCGGGCAGGTGGACCTGGTCGGGGTCCAGCTCGCCGGGCTCGACCAGCTCCTCGACCTGCGCGATGCAGACCCGGCCGGCCATGGCCGCGAGAGGGTTGAAGTTGCGTGCGCTCTTGTTGAACACGAGGTTCCCGGTGCGGTCCCCGCGCAGGGCGTGCACGAGCGCGAAGTCGGTGCGGATCGCGTCCTCGAGGACATATTCGGCGCCGTCGAACGTGCGGGTCTCCTTGACCGGCGACGCGACCGCCACGGTGCCGTCGGGGTGGTACCTGCGCGGCAGACCGCCCTCGGCCACCTGGGTGCCGACCCCGGTCTGGGTGAAGAACGCGGCGATCCCGGAGCCCCCGGCGCGCAGCTTCTCGGCGAGCGTGCCCTGCGGCGTGAGCTCCACCTCGAGCTCACCGGAGAGGAACTGCCGTTCGAACTCCTTGTTCTCCCCCACGTAGGAGGAGGTCATCTTGGCCAGCCGCCCGGCGCCGAGCAGGAGGCCAAGGCCCCAGTCGTCGACGCCGCAGTTGTTCGAGACGACCGACAGCCCGCTCGCGCCCTGGGCCAGCAGTGCCTCGATCAGCACCATCGGGTTGCCGCTCAGGCCGAAGCCGCCGACGGCGAGCGAGGCATGGTCGCCGATGTCCGCCACCGCTTCGGCCGGGTCGGGCACCACCTTGTCCAGTCCGTTCATGCCGTCGCCTCCGTAGCGGTCAGGGCCGGTCGTGCCGGGGTGCAGCTCGGGTTCGCTGCCGAGAGGTCGTAGCCCACGTGGTCCCCGATGACGTCGCTTCGCACCGCGGCTGCCGGGTGCACCTGCCAGAACTCACGATAGGCCTCCCGGGCCATGGGGTGACAATGGAAGCCAGGTACCAGCGAAGGAGCCGAAGATGTCCATCTCCACCGACGACGTCGTCATCGTGGGTGCGGCGCGCACCCCGTACGGCCGGATCAACGGCGGCCTCGCGAGCCTGCCCGGCACCGCGCTCGGCGCGCACGCCATCGCCGCGGCCCTGGCCGCGGCCGGCATCCCGGGCGCGGACGTCGAGGTGGTGGTGCTCGGCCAGGTGCTGCAGGCCGGCGCCGGTCAGAACCCGGCCCGCCAGGCTGCCCTCGCGGCCGGCATCGCACCGGGTGCGCACGCCATCGCCCTGAACAAGGTCTGCCTGTCCGGGCTCACCGCCGTGATCGACGCGGCTCGGCTGATCCGCACCGGCGAGGCAGCGGTGGCCGTCGCCGGCGGGATGGAGTCGATGTCGCAGGCGCCGCACCTGCTCACCGGAACGCGCGCCGGCTGGGTGTACGGGGACCGGACCGCCCTGGACCACCTCGCCTACGACGGCCTCAGGGACGCCGTCGACGGGGACGCCATGGGCGCGCTCACCGAGCGCGGCAACGCCGCGCTCGCGCTCACCAGGGCCGAGCAGGACGCCGTTGCGGCGCGCTCGCACCGGCTCGCCGCGGCGGCCCGGGCCGACGGCGTGCTCGCCGCCGAGATCGCCCCGGTCACCGTGCGCTCTCGCAAGGGGGACGTGCTCGTGGCCGAGGACGAGGGCGTACGCCCGGACACCACCGAGGAGACCCTGGCCGGACTCCGGCCGGCGTTCGCCCCGGACGGCACCATCACCGCCGGCAACTCCTCGCAGCTCTCCGACGGCGCCGCCGCCGTGGTGCTGACCTCCCGCGCCGAGGCGCAGCGCCGCGGCGCACCCGTGCTCGCTGCCGTCGACGCGGCCGGTCAGGTGGCCGGCCCGGACAACTCGCTGCACTCCCAGCCGGCCCGCGCGATCGACGCGGCACTGACCCGGGCCGGGTGGACTGTCGGCGACCTCGACCTGGTGGAGATCAACGAGGCGTTCGCGGCCGTCGTGTGCCGTTCGCAGGCCGAGCTCGGCGTCGATCCCGGGCGGGTGAACATCCACGGCGGGGCGATCGCCCTCGGGCACCCGATCGGCTCCTCCGGCGCGCGACTGGTGGTGCACGCCGCCCACGAGTTGGCTCGTCGAGGCGGCGGACGGGCCGCCGTCGGGCTCTGTGGCGGAGGTGGCCAGGGCGAGGCCCTGCTGCTGCGTGCCTGACCCTCTCCACCCGAGCCCTCATTCCCGGCCGGACGTTAGGCTCACCGACCATGAGCCTGCTCGATCGCGTCCTCCGGGTGGCCGGGACCGTCGCCCGTGACCTGCTCCGCTCCACCGGCCGGAACTCCGGCTCCCGCCCCTCAGGTGGGCAGTCCGAGCCGGTCTCGGGTGGCCCGGGATCGTCGGGCTCCGGCACCGGACGGCCCTCGTCCGGCGGTGGCGACCAGCGGTCCGAGCACCCGCGGACGACCCGTGAGTTCGAGACCGGCCGGGGCCTACCACCGCTGACCTACTCCCCCAGCGAGGACGGCGATGCCGATCCCGGCGAGGTCGTCTGGGCCTGGGTGCCCTACGACGAGAACGACGGCCGGGGCAAGGACCGGCCGGTCCTGATCATGGCCCGGCACAACAAGGGCTTCCTCGGCCTCCAGCTGACGTCGAAGGACCACGACCGGGATGCCGAGGACGAGGCCCGGTGGGGCCGGCGCTGGCTGGACATCGGTTCGGGCGGCTGGGACTCCCAGGATCGCCCGTCCGAGGTGCGCCTGGACCGGGTGCTGTACCTGCCCGCGGATGCCGTGCGGCGCGAGGGAGCTGCGGTCGATCGGCGCACGTACGACCAGGTGAGTGACGCGCTCCACGTTCTCCATGGCCGCTGATCAGCCATTTCCGTGTAAACTTGCTCGTTGAGTCTGCGGCCACCCACGGCATGCGATTCACCTCTGACCGTCGCAGGTATCCCCACGCCTCAGTCCCGGTCAGGCCAGAGCCCTCACCGACGTCAGATCGCGCGAGCGAATACACAAGAGAGTCCACGTGGCAAACATCAAGTCCCAGATCAAGCGGATCGGCACCAACGAGAAGGCGCGCCTTCGCAACAAGGCCGTGAAGTCCGAGCTCAAGACGCACGTGCGTCGAGTTCGTGAGGCCGTCGACGCAGGCGACAAGGAGGCGGCCGGCGACGCGCTGAAGAACGCCTCCCGCAAGCTCGACAAGGCCGTCAGCAAGGGTGTCATCCACCAGAACCAGGCCGCGAACCGCAAGTCGTCCCTGGCGAAGCAGGTCGCGGCTCTCTGAGTCGCACCGCCCGCAATGCGGGCGAAGACGCCGACGGCGCCGCTCCCCTTCCGGGTGTGGCGCCGTTAGTCGTTGGGCCGGTGCCGCGAACGGCACGCCGATCGTGCGCGGCGCTCGACGTGGGCGTCCCGGTCAGGCGGGCTGCAGCGCGCGGGCGTGGATGACGTCCTCGTAGTGTCCGAGCAGCGCGTCGCCCAGCGCCGTCCAGGACCGCGGTAGCACGTCGCGTCGGCCGGCCTCGCCCATCCGGGCTCGCAGGCCGGGATCGGCGGCGAGGCGGGCGACGGCGTCGGCGATCGCGCGATCGTCGTCCGGCCGTACCAGGAAGCCGGTGTGGCCGTGCTTGACGATGTCCTTCGGGCCCCCGCTCGCGGGCGCCACGACGGGCAGGCCCGCGGCCGCCGCCTCCTGCAGGGTCTGCCCGAAGGTCTCCTGGGTGCCGGCGTGCACGAACACGTCCATCGCGGCGTACGCGTTCGCGAGCTCGGCGCCGTCGAGGCGGCCGAGCAGCAGCGCATCGGTGCCGGCGAGCGCGCGCTCGACCAGCGGACGACTCGGCCCGTCGCCGACGAGCACGAGCCGGACACCGGGCGTCCGGGCGGCGGCGGCCAGTCGTTCCACCTGCTTCTCCGGGGCCAGCCGGCCCACATAGCCGACGAGCACCTGGCCCTGCGGCGCGAGCCGGGCGCGCAGCGCCCTGACCTCGGCGAGGTTGCGTCGGTTCGGGTGGTAGGTGCGCGCATCCACGCCACGCCCCCACCACCGGGTGCGCTCGACCCCGGCCGCAGCCAGGTCGGCAAGCGTGTCACTCGACGGCGCGAGCGTCAGGTCGGCCGTGTTGTGCACCCGGCGAAGCCACCGCCATGCGGCCGGCGCGGTCAGCGACAGCCCGTATCGGCGGGTGTAGCCGGCCACGTCGGTCTGGAACACGGCGACGCTCGGGATCCCCTGGCGCTTGGCCAGGGTGAGCGCCTGGGCGCCGATCCCGAACGGGGCCGCGGCGTGCAGTACGTCCGGGGCCAGGTCGATGACGGCCTTGACCAGACGTCGGTTCGGCACTGCCGCCCGGAATCCCTGGAAGTCCACGCCCGCGCACTCGCGAACCTGGAACCCGGCATAGCTGGAGGGTGCGGGGCCGGGACAGACGACCACGGCCTGATGGCCGCGAGTGGCCAGATGATCCAGCACCCGTAGGACGCTGGTCGTGACGCCGTTGACGCTCGGCAGGAAGGACTCCGTGACCACTGCGACTCTCACGACTTCCACGGTCCACGGCACGGGTGACGATCGTCCCAAGACGCCACGGCCGGAAGGTGACGAGCAGGTGGCGGATCGGAGTCTCGGTCGACCGGCCGGGGCTGCCGCGTCAGCCGTGGTTGACCATGCGTCGCCGCGGATCGCGGTCCGGGCGCTGGCCACGTCGTGGCGACCGTGCTCAGAGGCCGTGCTCCACGGCGGCCGCCCACCCGTCCGGGTCGTCTCCGGGTGGCACTGAACCCACGCCCATCCAGAGGATGAAGGCCTCGAGCCACCCCTCCTCGCGCTCGGTGAGCATGCCGCGGGAGCGGTAGCCGGCCAGGAACTGTGTCCGCGCTTCGGGAGTCGTGGGGCGCCAGCTCCGGAACCGGGTGGCCAGGTTGACGACGGCGCGCGCCACGTCGTAGACGCGGTGGTCCACGGTCATCTCGTCGAAGTCCAGGATCGCGACGACACGTCGGCCGGACATCAGGATGTTCGTGCCGCGGTAGTCGCTGTGGATGAGGCGTGGCGGGGTGTCGATGTCGGGAAGCTCCACGAGCAGCTCAGCCAGCCGTGCGCAGGCACGCGGCGCCCGTTCGGACCCGGCTGCGTCGATCCCGGTCAGCAGCCGGCGGCGCAGGTCGGGCTCCGGAACGCCCCGGTTGGTCATGACCCCTGCCGTGGGCAGGTCGGCGGCGGCTTCGTGCAGGTGCGCGAGCGCAGCCCCGGCAGCTCGCACGGCCACGGCGTCGGCGGTGTCGAGTAGGTCGCCCTCGACCAGCGGCTGCACCACCACCGACAGCGGCCGGTCGGTGTGGTCCACGACGCGTCGCGCGCCACCGATCGACCGCAGCGGCGCGGCCACGGGTAACCCGGCCGCGTCGAGCTCGGCGAGGACGTCGGCGATCGCGGCGAGACGCTCGAAGGCGGACGCTTTCGAGCCGACCTTGACCACCAGCCGGCTCGCGTCGGTGCGAACCCACGCGATCGCGTTGTGGTCGCTGATCAGGACGCGTTCGCAGTCCACGACGGGCAGGCCCCACCCCCGGCGAAGGACGCCCGTCAGCCAGCCGGTCGCCTCGTCGACGTCGGTGAAGCCGAAGCGGGCCTGCAGGGCATCGGGTGCATGGTCGCGTTCCCACAACATGGACAGTCCGGACGGAAACATTGCCGCATCGTAGGCAGGTCAGCGTCCGAGCGCCGACCCACCGCGCCGCTCGCCGCAGCCGACGGTGCTGTCCCGGCAGCCACTTCAGCACTCTCGGGTGGTTCGGTTACGAAAGTCAGTGCCCGCGGGCCGCCGCCACGCGCAGGACGGCTCGCTCGACGGAGAACTCCGCGTCCCGGCCCTCACCCTTGACCTCGGCGTCGGCGTCGGCCACGGCCGTGATCGCCGTGGCGAGACCCTCGGGGGTCCAGCCGCTCAGTTCCCGGCGGGCCCGGTCCACCTGCCACGGGGCGAGGCCGAGGTCCGCGGCACTGGCTCCGCCACGGCCGCGCATCGCGGCGACCTTGGCGAGTGTGCGGAGCTTGACCGCCAGGGCCGCGACCAGGGGTACCGGATCGACCCCGGTCTCCAGAGCGTGTCTTAGGAGGGTGACGGCCTCGGCGCTGTGCCCGGCGATCGCCGTGTCGGCCACGCGGAACCCGGTGGCCTCCACGCGACCGCCGTAGTACTGCTGCACCACATCCGGGGTGATCGTCGTGGTCGTGTCCGCGATGAGCTGCTGGCAGGCGGATGCCAGCTCGCGCAGGTCGGAGCCGAGCGCCTCGACGAGGGCCTGGACGGCCGTGTTCGTGGCTTTGCGCCCCGCGGTCCGGAACTCCGCGGCCGCGAACGCGACCTTGTCCGCGTCCCGCTTGATCACCTCGCAGGTGACCACCGGGTAGCCGGCCTTGGCGATCGCATCCAACAGCTTCTTGCCGCGCACGCCCTTCTCGTGACGCAGCACCAGCGTGACATCGGTGACCTCGACGCCGGCCGTGCCGACGAACGTGAGGGCGTCGTCGAGGAACGCATCGGACATCGCCTCGACGCCGTTCACGACGATGTGCCGGTGCTCCCCGAACAGTGACGGGCTGGCGATGGTCTCGAGCTGGCCGCGCTCGTAGGTGGCGGCCTCCAGGACGGTCTGCTCGTAATCGCCTCCGTACTCGCGCACGAGCGCCGCGACGCGAGCGACGGCACGGTCGGCCAGGACCGTCTCCTGGCCGCGCACGAGCACCACGGGGGCCAGGGGCACGTCCTGCCAGGTGGGGCCGGATGCAGAACTGGGGCGACGACGAGCGGGAGGCACGGGCCCAGCCTGCCACGAGGGCCGGACACCCACCGAACGCCGACGACGGACCGGCACCGTCCCGTCCGAGTCCACGGGCTCCGGGCTCATCGGCGCCGGGTGGCCCGCCCGCGCAGCTGCTGGACGAGCATGCCGAGCACCATGACCACCGAGCCCGTGAGCACCGCGAGCAGGAGCGCACCGCCAACCCCGCCCGGCCAGGGCACAGTGGCCAACGGAAGGGCCGCCGTCGAGGTTGCGACGGCAGCGATCCAGGCGGTGCACCAGCCCGCCCAGGACGCGAGCACGGCGGCGAGGTCCGGGCTCACCGGCGCGATCAGGGTGGCCAGCACGCCGAGCACGGTGGCCGGCGGGACCGCCGGCGCCGCCAGCAGGTTCGCCGGGACCGCATACGTGGCCACCCCGGGCTGCAGCAGGACGATGATCGGAGCGCAGGCCGCCTGGGCGGCCAGGGGGACGGCGACGCCCAGGGCGAGCGGCCTTGGCAGATACCGGCCGAGCACGCCCGCGATCGGGCCGGCTCCGAGCAACAGCCCGGCGGTGGCCACGGCGGACAGGACGAACCCGTAGGAGCGCGAGATCCACGGGTCGGCGACCAGGAGCGCGAGGATCGCCACCCAGAGCGCCGGGAGCGCGGCCCGGGGTCGCCGCAACGCGAGGCCGAGGAGCATCACCGAGCCCATGGTGGCCGCCCGCAGGACGCTGCCGCTCGGGTACACGAGGGCAACGAACGCGATCAGCGTCGCCGCTCCGACGCCCACCCGGAGCCACCGCGGTGCCCACCAGACGGCGAGCATCACCGCGCCGAGGATGATCGCCACGTGCGCGCCGGAAACCGCAGTGACGTGGGTGAGAGCGACGGTGCGCAGGTCCTCCTCGAGGGTCGCCGGGAGGGCCCGGACGTCACCCACGGTGATGCCCGGCACGAGACCGCGCGCCTGTGGGGCGAGGCCGGAGCTGGCTGCGACGAGCCCTGCGCGCAGGTCGCTCACCCGGGCCTGCCACCAGGGCGGACCGCGCTCGGTCTCCACGGCACCGTCGGCGATCACCAGCAGGGCCGCGCTGTCCCCTGGGTCGGTGGCACCGAGCCGGGCATCGGTGCGGATCCGGCCGCCGACGGGCAAGTCGTCCCAGCCCTCCCCAGCGATGACCAGCACCGGAACCGAGAGCCGGTGCGTGGTTCCGGAGACGTCGGCCGCGACGAGCGTGGCGGGAATCCGCAGCGTCGCGCCCGACCAGCCAGGGATCGCCTGGGCCTCCCCGCCGATCACGAGCGTGACGACGGCGCGCTCGCCGGCCAGCGGCGCCACCGCCGCGGCACGTTCCGCGACGCGGGGCGCCGCGAGCGCGATGACCGCCGCACCGACCAGGGCGCCGAGGGCCAAGGCGGCCAGGACCCGTTCCCGGGGCGCGAACCGGTGCCGTGCCCGGTGCCGGCGCCCGAGCAGGTGCAGGCACACGGCGGTGAGCAGGAGCAGGCCGAGCACCAGGGCGGTCGCGCCCACGGGTGGCACCACCGGCACGAGCCAGCTCCCGGCCCAGGCCAGCGCGGCGGCCGGCATCAGGCGCAGGTCGAGCGGGGGCCTCACACCGTCACCAGCTCGCGCAGCCGATCCATCGTCGCCGGTCCGATCCCGGAGACGTCATCGAGCTGTTCGACGCTGGAGAAGCCGCCGTTCTCGGTGCGCCAGTCGAGGATCCGCTGGGCGAGCGCAGGTCCGATTCCGGGCAGTTCCTCGAGGTCCGCGGCGGTCGCCGTGTTCAGGTCGATCGGCCCGCCGGCGTCCCCACCCGCGTCCGTGCCGGTGCCGGACTGCGCACCGGGGACCGTGGCGGGCGGCGCGGTCTCGCCGACGGCCGGGACGTAGACCTGCTGCCCATCCTGCAGCCACCCGGCCAGGTTCACGGCGTCGAGATCGGCGTCCGCGGTGGGACCGCCCGCGGCCAGGAGCGCGTCGTCGACCCTGGAGCCCGCGGGGAGTTCGTAGACGCCGGGGATCAGGACGGAACCGGCCACGTGGACGACCACCGCCGAGTCCTGCTCGGTCGGCTGCTCGGATGCAATCGGCGATGCGGACGGGCCGGGCTCGGGGCGACCCGGCTGGCCCGTCGCGTCGGTCACCATCGGCGTACCGGGGGTGGCCAGCGGTGGCTGCGGCACCTGCTCCGGTTCACCCCGGGGCCAGACGACGGCGAGGGCGATCACGGCCAGAACGACCACCGCGATCCCGACCCGGGCAGCCATTGACACGCGCATCCCCCACCGGCGTCGGGACCCGTTGGCATGGCGCCGCGGCGCGCGGGCCTGGTCGGGCCGCCGTGGCTCACCGGCCTCCTCGGACCGCCGTGGCTCACGGGCGCCGTCGGAACGCCGTGGCTCGGCCGCACCACCGCCGGTCCCGGCAGGATCCGCGGCCCAGGGATCCGCCAGACCCTCGGGCCAGCCCGCCCCCGGCGCGGCGGTGCGAGCCGGTCGATCGGCGGGCACTGGGTCCGGCACGGCGTAGGCCACCCGAAGCACGCGCCGTAGCCGGTCTCGCGGCTCGGTTCCTCGACGCTCCACACCTGCGACGCTAGCTGCGGCCCGACCGGGACACGTGGCCGGCCCGGCGCCCTGGGGAGGATCCGGCATCGCGTGCGGGGCTGTGGACCGTGGACGCCGAGCGGACAGCGGGAGCGGTGTCGGCGCCGCGGGGTGCGCCCTAGTCTGTGTTCCCATGAGCGACAACGCGACACCGGACCTGGCTGCCCTCCGGGCCGCGGCCGCCCAGGCAGAGGCAGAGGCCGCCGAGGCCCGCGCGGCAGCCGCACGGGCCGCCCTCGAGGCTGCCGAGGCTGCCGAGGCTGCCGAGGCTGCATCGTCCCGGTCGCGAGGTGGCGCGGCGGAACCGGTGCCCGACGCAGCGCCCGCACCGGCACCCGAGGCAGCGCCCGCAGTGGCGACCGAGCCCGCCGAACCCACGGCCCCGCCGTCGGGCAGTGACCTGTCCGAGGCCGCAGCCGCCATCGTGGCCGGCTACCGGTTCGAGGGTGGCATGCTGCCCCTGGGCGCGCTGGTCGAGGACGACGCGGCGATCGTCGGAGCCCAGATCGGCCTCCCGCTGTCGATGATGAACCGGCATGGGCTCGTCGCCGGCGCCACCGGCACCGGCAAGACGCGGACCCTGCAGGGTATGGCGGAGGGCCTTTCGGAGGCCGGGGTGGCGGTGTTCCTCGCCGACATCAAGGGCGACCTGTCCGGCCTCGCCGTGCCCGGCGAGGGCAACGAGAAACTCCTCGCGCGCACCACCAGCCTCGGCCAGGACTGGCACAGTGCCTCCTACCCGGTGGAGTTCTACTCACTCGGCGGGATGGGCCACGGCGTGCCGATCCGGACCACCGTGACCGACTTCGGGCCGCTGCTGCTGGCCAAGGTCCTCGGGCTGAACGACACCCAGGAATCCTCGCTCGGCCTGATCTTCCACTGGGCCGACTCCCAGGGCTTGGCGCTGCTCGACCTCAAGGACCTGCAGTCCACCATCGCCTACCTCGCGTCGGACGACGGCAAGAGCGAGCTGAAGGGCATCGGCGGGATCTCGACGGCGACGGCCGGGGTGATCCTGCGGGAGATCGTCGCGCTGCAGGCGCAGGGCGCGGACGTGTTCTTCGGTGAGCCGGCGTTCATCACCTCCGACCTGATCCGGCTCGCGCCGGACGGTCGCGGCGTGATCTCCGCCCTGGAACTGCCGTCCGTGCAGGACCGGCCGGCCCTGTTCTCCACGTTCCTGATGTGGCTGCTCGCGGACCTGTTCACGGACCTGCCGGAGGTCGGTGACGCGGACAAGCCCAAGCTCGTGTTCTTCTTCGACGAGGCGCACCTGCTGTTCAACGGCGCGTCCAAGGACTTCCTCACGCAGGTGGTCCAGACGGTGCGGCTGATCCGGTCGAAGGGCGTCGGGATCTTCTTCGTCACCCAGACGCCGAAGGACGTGCCGGCCGACGTGCTGGCGCAGCTCGGCAACCGCGTGCAGCATGCCCTGCGGGCGTTCACCCCGGACGACCAGACAGCGCTGCGGGCCACCGTGCGCACGTTCCCGAAGTCCGGCTACGACCTCGAGGAACTGCTGACCTCCCTCGGCACCGGCGAGGCCGTCGTCACGGTCCTCACCGAGAAGGGAGCACCGACGCCGGTGGCGTGGACCCGGCTGCGGGCACCGCAGGCCTCGATGGACCCCGCACCCGAGGCGACGCTCACCGCGATGGTGACCGCGTCGCCGTCGAACGCGAAGTACGGCACCGCCGTCGACAATGAGTCCGCCTACGAGATGCTGACCCGGCGGATCGACTCCGACCGGGCCGCCGCCGAGGCCGCGGCACGGGCGGAGGCCGAGGCGAAGGCCCGGGCGGAGAGCGAGAAGCAGGCGGAGAAGGCTCGGACCAAGGAGCAGGCGGACCTGGAGAAGATGCAGGAGAAGCTGCGCCGGGACGCAGCGAAGGAGGCCGAGCGGTCGCAGCGGGAGGCGCAGAAGCAGCAGGCCGCGTCCGCCCGCAGCAGCCGCGCCGGACTCGACTCGTTCCTGCGCAGCGCGGGCTCGGTGCTGGGCCGTGAGATCACCCGGTCGATCTTCGGCACCCGCAGACGCTGAGGATCCCCCGCCGTTCCACGCTCTGCCGTTCGGCGAGGGATCCGGTGCGGCGTCGGCGTCCTCCTCAGAACGTGCCCGCCTCGATCGCGGCGGTGCGCTCGGCCTGCTTGGCCGCGTCCTTGGGGTACACGCGGTAGAACAGGAACCAGTAGCCGGCGTTGATCAGGTACGGGATCGTGACCAGGTAGAGCATCACCTGCTGCAGCCCGAGGACGTCGGACAGGAAGCCCATGGCGAGGGTCATCAGGGCGCTGATGGCGCCCTGGATCAGCGAGAACAGCACGGCGAACGCGGTGGCGGAGAGCTGCTTCGGAGCGACGGTGGAGACCATCGGGAGCACGCAGGCGGAGAAGCCGACCGAGGCGATGAGACCGAAGCTGAAGATCACCGCGTACACGGCGACCCCCTTGCCCCAGTCCATCTGGAGCGCCACGTAGGACATGCCGGCCATCGCGACCAGGTACAGCTGCATGAGGATGATCCGGCCCTTGGCCCCGAACCTACGGACGAACAGGTCACCGAGGAGTCCACCGACGAAGGCGGATACTGCCATGCCGGCCGCGAACACCGACCACAGGATCGCCGCGCCGGGGATGTCCCAGCCGCGCACGTCCACCATGTAGGTCACGAAGAAGGAGAACAGGACGAGCGAGGTGACCAGCGGGAGCATGCCGGCCAGCAGGCCGATCGTGGGGATCTTGAACAGCTTCGCCGCGTCGGAGATCTTGAAGCGGCCCACGTCCGGGTCGTCGGAGATCGAGGTACGGCGCTTCGGCTCCTTCACGAACAGCAGGATCAGCACGCCGGACAGCACGCTCAGGCCGCCCATGGTGAACATGCCATAGCGCCACCCGTTCGGATCGTTCGCGAACAGGGCGATCGCCGGGCCGAGCACCATCCCGAGCAGGGAGCCGACCGATCGAACCGTGCCGAACGCGCGGCCTCGGGTCCTGTCATCGAACATGTCGCCGAGGAGACCGTTCACGATCGGTTCGGAGGCCACGGTGCCGATCACACCGATCCCGTACAGGATGACGAGCCAGGTGAAATTCGGCGCGAGCCCGGCGGCCGCGGTCCACAGGCCCCAGCCGCCGGTGACGATGAACAGGACCTTCTTGCGGCCGAACCGGTCGGCCGCGAGGGCCCAGGCCGGGCCGAAGACCATCCGGGCGAACCTGGACAGGCTGGCCAGGACGCCGAGCGCGCCGAGGGACAGCCCGAAGGCGTCCCGGATCAGCGGGAAGAAGGTGTTGATCAACGAGTTCTCGGAGTTGTCGATCGCGCTCGCCACGGCGAGTGCGCCGACGGCCTTGCCACGGCCCTCGGTGTCCGGGACCTCGCTGGTGGCCGGACCGGTCACGGCTGCCGCGGCGACCTCGCCGGGCGTGGCCGTCGCCGCGGGGCCGGCAACCTTCGTTTCGTCGAGCACACTCATGATCTGCCTCTCTGCCGCCGCCGGGTCGTTCCGGCGGCCATGGGTGTCGGTGGTATGGCTCCCATTGAGACAGGGCACGGCAACCCCTCTGCAGCAGTTGCCAGGCGTTGCCGGGCCGTTGCCGGGAGTTGTTCGGTGGTTGCCATCCGTTGCCCTGCACGGTCACGACGAATCAGCACGCTGCGCGGCACGGAGCAGTGGTCGCCGAACTCCGCCCGGTGCCACACCGACGTCGTGTCTTGCGAGGAGATCGCCGCGCTCGAGCCGTACGGACTCCGATCGTCGCGAGCAGTTCCGAGCAGACACCGATCGAATGATCGAAGCCATGGCAGTCCCGGGTGAAACCTCCGGCCTCGAGACCTCGATCGTGTGCTCCGCGACCCGACCGGGCTACGTCAGTTGCTCGAGCAACTGCCGCAGGTTCGCAGCGACCACCCCGGCCAGCTCCCAGCGTGCGTCCGGTTCGAGGGACCGGGCGATCCCCTCGTAGGAGTTGCACTGGTGGACGAGGTTCGCGACCGGCGCGAGCGCCAGGGCACGGTCGACATCCGCTCCCGGCGAGTGGGCGCGCCAGGGCGCGGCGAACTCGGCGAGGACGGCGTCGCCTGCCGCCGGGTCCTCCTCCCGATGGCTTCGTGCGAGCAGTGCGGCATCGAGGAACGGGTGCGCGATCGCCGCGTCGGTCCAGTCGTAGATGACCAGACGGTCGGCGTCCGCCGCGACGTTGCCGAGATGCAGGTCTCCGTGGGTGAGCGTGTCCGGGATGCCGCAGCTGGCCAGGTCCCGCAGGTGCCGCTCGACGCGCCGCCCGAGCTGGGACAGGCCCGCGCGTTCGGCAGCGCTCAGCAGCGGCAGTTCGACGCTCCCCGCGAGGACGTCGGCGAAGGCCGCCAGGGTCGGTTCGGTGCCGCGATCGGGACAGCCCGCGCGCTTGAGCGCCTCGACGTGCTCGAGCGAGCGGAGCTGCAGGTCGGCCATCGCCCTCGCCGTCGGCAGCGCGAGGCCGGCGGTGTCGGGTTCGACCGGAGCGTCGGTGCCGGCACCGGGCAGCGGGTCGAGCAGGAGCCAGCCGCGGGCGGCGTCCGCGGCGCGCACAGTCGGCACGTGCGCGGGCGCCAGCGCGCCGATCGCGACGGTGATCGCCGGCTCGGCGCGGAACCAGTCACACGCGGCCTTGAGGTACAGCGGACGGTTCGCACCGCCGTCGCCCCGGCAGTCGAACCGGACGACGGCGGACAGGCACCAGACCTTGATCGGTTCGCCCGGTCCCTCGCGGCGCAGCCCGAGGGCGCTGACCTGCCGGTCGACCCACGCCGTCGCCTCGTCGAGCCAGCCGGCCCGGTACCAGTCCGGGCGCAGGGCCGGGGTCGGTACGGCTGCGCGCCTTTCGGCGACCCCGAGCTCGACGGCGGCGCGCACCTCGGCGGGGACGGCGAGCCGGTCGATCCCGGAGAAGGCGACGCGGTGCTCGGCGGGCCACGAGATCGGCTCGGTGACGTCGAGCACGTGCACCACGGCGTGCTCGCCGACGAGCCGGGCCGGGGCGATCGGCAGCGCCGCCGGGATGCCGGTCGCTGCCCGCAACTCCGACGCGGAGAGCCACCGGCCCTGGACACTCGGCAGGCTCGGGGAACCGTCCGGCGCCGGGCTGGTCAGCACGTCCGAGCCGGCCAGGGCCGCGACCCAGACGCGACCGTCCGAACCCGCCGGCGTCGCCATGGGGCCATCCTGCCCGGGTCGGCCGCCGGTGTATACGCCGCGTCCCCGCGGCCAACCGCGCCGTCAGGCAGGAACGATGTTGACCAGCTTCGGTGCCCGCACGATCACCTTGCGGATACCGCGGCCGTCCAGCGCGCGCTGCACGGCGGGGGCGGCCAGCGCCAGCTCCTGCAGCTCGTCCTCGCCGATCGACGGCGGTACCTCCAGCCGGTCCCGCACCTTGCCCTGTACCTGCACCACGCAGGTGACGGTGTCGGCGACCAGCAGCGCCTCGTCCGCCTCCGGGAACGGGTGGTAGGTCAGCGACTCGGTGTGGCCCAGCCGCTCCCACAGCTCCTCGGCGATGTGCGGGGCCACGGGTGCGGTCATCAGCACCAGCGGCTCGATGGCCTCGCGGGCGACGTGCGCCTGCGAGGTCAGGTGATTGTTCAGGACGATCAGCTTCGCGATGGCCGTGTTCGGGCGCATCGCGGACATCTCGGTGCGCACGTCGGCGATCGTCCGGGCCACCACTCGGCGGGTCTCGTCGTCGGCCGGGGCGTCGGTGACGGTCAGCTCTCCGGTCTCCTCGTCGACCGCGTTGCGCCACAGCCGCTGCAGGAACCGTTGCGCCCCGACGACCGCGCGGGTGTCCCACGGCCGGGACAGGTCCAGCGGCCCCATGCTCATCTCGTACACCCGGAACGTGTCCGCGCCGTAGGCGGCGTACATCTCGTCCGGGGTGACCATGTTCTTCAGGGACTTGCCCATCTTGCCGTACTCACGGTTGACCACCTGGCCGTTCCAGGTCCAGATCGGGTCGCCGTCGGAGCCGACCTCCTCGGTGACCTCCTCGGCGGGCACGTGCACGCCGCGGGCGTCGGAGTAGGCGTAGGCCTGGATGTAGCCCTGGTTGAACAGCTTGTGGAACGGCTCGACGCTCGAGATGTGGCCCAGGTCGAACAGCACCTTGTGCCAGAACCGCGCGTACAGCAGGTGCAGCACGGCGTGCTCCACACCGCCGACGTACAGGTCGGCGCCCCCCGTGGTGGGCCTACCGTCCGGGCCGGTGCGCGGGCCCATCCAGTACTTCTCGATGTCGGGGTCCACGGCCGCGGACGTGTTCGTCGGGTCCAGGTAGCGCAGTTCGTACCAGCACGAGCCGGCCCAGTTGGGCATCGTGTTCGTGTCCCGGCGGTAGACCTTCGGCCCGTCGCCCAGGTCCAGCTCGACGTTCACCCACTCCTCGCCGCGGGCCAGCGGGGGCTCCGGGGAGGACTCCGCGTCGTCGTCGGCGTAGGTGCGCGGTGAGAAGTCCGGGACCTCGGGCAGCTCGACCGGCAGCAGCTCGTCCGGCAGTGCGATTACGCGCCCGTCGGAGTCGTACACGACCGGGAACGGCTCGCCCCAGTACCGCTGCCGGGAGAACAGCCAGTCCCGCAGCCGGTAGGTGACCGTCGCGGCGCCCAGCCCCTTGCGCTCCAGCCAGGCAGTGATCGTTCGCTTGGCCTCGGCGACGTCCAGCCCGTCCAGGCTGACCTCGTCGTTCGCCGAGTTGATGATGGCGCCGTCGCCTCCGTAGGCACCGCCGTCGAAGCCCGACGGCGGCGCTACCGTGTGCACGATCGGCAGCTGGTAGGTGGTGGCGAAGTCGTGGTCGCGTGCGTCCCCGCCCGGCACGGCCATGATCGCGCCGGTGCCGTAGCCGATCAGCACGTAGTCCGCGATGAACACCGGCAGCCGGGCGGCGTTGACGGGGTTGGTCGCGAACAGGCCGGTGAAGACGCCGGACTTCTCGCGGCCCTCGGCCTGACGCTCGATGTCCGTCTTCGCCGCGGCCGCGGCGCGATAGGCGGCGACGGCGTCCGCGGGGGCCGTGTGCCCGCCGGTCCACGCGGAGTGGGTCCCCTCGGGCCACTCGGCGGGCACGCCCGCGTCCAGCAGCGGGTGCTCGGGGGCCAGCACCATGAACGTCGCACCGAACAGGGTGTCCGGGCGGGTCGTGAACACCTCGATCTCGCCAGCGGCGCCGTCGGCACCCGCGGAAGCGACGCCGTCGCCCCCGGCGACCGCGAAGGTGACCCGGGCGCCCTCGGAGCGCCCGATCCAGTTCCGCTGCATGGTCTTGACCTTCTCCGGCCAGTCCAGCCGGTCCAGGTCGTCCACCAGCCGGTCGCCGTAGGCGGTGATCCGCATCATCCACTGGCGCAGGTTGCGCTTGAAGACCGGGAAGTTGCCGCGCTCGGAGCGACCCTCGGCGGTGACCTCCTCGTTGGCCAGCACGGTACCCAGGCCGGGGCACCAGTTCACCGGCACGTCCGCCACGTAGGCCAGGCGGTACGTGCCCAGCACGTCCTCACGCTCGGCCGCGCTCAGGTCCGCCCAGGCCCGCCCGTCCGGGGTGGCCCGCTCCCCCGATGCGAAGGCGGCCTGCAGCTCGGCGATCGGGCGGGCGGCACCCACGCCGCCGCCGGGACGTGGTGCGTCGTGGTCGTACCAGGAGTTGAAGATCTGCAGGAAGATCCATTGCGTCCAGCGCACGTAGCCGGCGTCGGTCGTGGCGAACGATCGGCGCTCGTCGTGCGCCAGGCCCATCCGCAGCAGCTGGCGGCGCATCGTGTCGATGTTCTCGTCGGTGGTGATGCGCGGGTGCTGCCCGGTCTGCACGGCGAACTGCTCGGCCGGCAGCCCGAACGCGTCGTAGGACAGCGCGTGCAGCACGTTCGCGCCGGTCATCCGCTTGAACCGGCCGACCACGTCCGTGGCGATGTAGCCCAGCGGATGACCCACGTGCAGGCCCTTGCCCGAGGGATAGGGGAACATGTCCAGCACGTAGAACTTCTCGGCCGGGACCTCGCCGTCGCCGGCCAGGTCACCGGTCGGGTTCGGCGCGTGGAACGTGCCCTCGGCGGCCCACCGCTCCTGCCAGGACAGTTCGATGTGCGCCGCCAGGTCCGCCGTGTAGCGGTGGGCCGGGATGGCGACGTCGGGGGCGGCCGTGTCGGTGACGGCGTTGGGCTCAGACATGTGCGTTTCCTTGGGCAGGGCCACCGGCAGGCGGCGGCGTCACGGAGGCTGACATGAGAACGACCCCCCGCAGAACGTGGGAGGTCGGCCGCGCTGACGCGACGCCGCGTGGGCGTCCGCTGCAGATCAGCGCGGCTGGGTAAGCAACAGCTCCGTGGAGAACATCTCCTCAGCCTACCGCAGCCCGATCTGCGCGGTGCCTGTGGCGGCGGCACGGCGGCGGGATCGGTACGCGTGACCGCGGACCGGCTCGCCCCGGTTCAGGGGTGGATGCCCGCCGTGCTCTCCCGGACCACGAGGGTGAACGGAACCCGCTCGTCGACGGGCGGCACCGGCCCGCCGTCCGCCGCGATCTGGGCCTCCAGCATCCGCAGCGCCGCCTCGGCCAGGGCCGACCGGTCCGGGGAGATCGTCGTCAGCGAGGGCGTCACCGCCCGGGCGTACGGGATGTCGTCGAAACCGACCACCGCGACGTCGTCCGGCACGTGCAGGCCGCGCAGGTGCAGCGCCCGCATCGCGCCCAGGGCCACCCAGTCGGTCACGGCGAAGATCCCGTCGGGGGTGGCGGCGCCGAGGTCGAGCAGCGCCCGCGCCGCACGCTCGCCCTCCTCCCCCGAGTTGGCCGTGATCGGCACCATCAGCTCGGGCAGCACCGGCAGGCCGGCCGACTCCAACGCCTCGATGTAGCCCTGCTGGCGCGGCCCGGGCGTCGCTCCGACCAGCGCGATCCGGCGCCGGCCGAGGTGGACCAGATGCCCGACGGCGGCGCGTGCGGCCTCGGTGTTGTCGATGGCCACGTGGTGGGCCACGCTGCCGAACGTCTGCTCGCCGAGCAGCACGAGCGGGGTACGGTCCGTGCGCGCGGCCAGGTCCGCGGGGGCCAGGTGCTGCGCACTCACGATGAGGCCGTCGATCCGCTGGGGGAACCTGCCCTCGAGGGCCTCCCGCTCCGCGGCGAGGTCACCACCGCTCTCGTGGATCAGGACGAACCACCCGCGGGCCTCGGCCCGCTCGACGACCCGGCCGGCGAGCGCGGCGAAGTACGGCATCTCCAAGCGGGGCACCACGAGCGCGATCACGCCCGAGCGGCCGCGGGCCAGGTTGCGGGCGGACAGGTTCGGCCGGTAGCCGACCTCCTCGATGGCGGCGAGCACCCGCGTGCGGGTGCGTTCGCTCACGTGCGCGTAGCCGTTGATCACGTTGGAGACCGTCTTCATCGACACCCCGGCGATCTCGGCGACATCGGTGAGGCGAGGCTGCGGCGACCTCCGGTCGTGGACCACGGCGGTCACCCTACCCGAGCACGCGTGCGGCCTCCTCGACGAACTGCGCAGCTGCCGCGGCTGGTGTGGCCGCCCCGAAACCCACGTCCTCGTTGAGGCGCGGGAACGCACTGCCCTGCAGCTCGCCATAGCCGGTGGGCCAGGCGTCCGGCGACGGTCCGACCTGGTCGGCGATCTGGTCCACGAACGCGACGGCACGTCCCTCCGGGGTCTGCGGGTCCAGGGCGAGCAACTCCCGCGAGCTCGCCGACGGCGGCACACCGAGGGTCAGCCCGATGGACGTGATCGCTCGCTCGTCGTTGAGGAGGAAGTCGATCAGCTCGGCGCCGGCGTCGGCATTCGCCGACGTGTTCATGACGCACCAGAAGTCGAGGGCCTTGACGAACTGCCCGTCCAGGGACCCCGCCGTCAGGCCCGGGACCGGACCGACCGCGAGCGGATGCTCGGGGACCAGTGGCTGGAGGAACGTGACCTGCTGCACCCAGCCGAAGGTGACCGCGGCGTTGAGCTGGGAGAGCTGCGAGGTCTCGAACGTGTCGCTCTCGGCCGTGACGTCCGGTGGTGGCACCGCCCCGGTGTCCCGCAGTGCCTGCCACATCACCAGCCACTCCTCGATGACGTCGGCGCCGACGGCCAGGCCCTGCTCGTCGAACAGATCGGTACCGTGCTGTCGCGCCCAGACCTCGAACATCTGGAAGTCCCCGCCGGCGTCGGTCGACCCGTACTTGCCCGGTCCGGCGGCGTCGGCGAAGGAGTTGCAGAACTCGGTGAAGTCGCTCCAGCTCCACTGCTCGGGCAGCGCGAGACCATGCTCCTGCGCCAGATCGGTGTTCCGGAACGTGGCGTGCGTGATCGAGGACTGACCGATCCCGTAGAGGCCGTCGTTCAGGGAGCCGCTGGTGGCGACGTCCTCGTCCAGCGCGGACGTGTCGATGGCGTCGCCGACGTGGTCGCTGAGGTCCAGGAGCGCCCCGCGGTCGGCGTATTCCGCGAGGAATGTCATGGACATCCGCAGGACGTCCGGCCCGTCACCGCCGGCCACCTGGGTGGCCAGCCGGTCCCAGTAGTCGCCGAACGGGGCCTTCTCCGTGGCGATGGACAAGTCCGGGTGGTCGTCGCCGAAAGCCGCCAAGGCGCCCTCGATCCCCTCGTGGGCGGGCTGCCCGCCGTACCAGGAGACGCGCAGCGAGTCCGCCGAGCCGGAGGCACCGGAGCCGCCACCGGAGCGGCAGCTCGCGAGGGCGCCCGCGATGAGAGCGGCACCGCCGGCGCCGAGGAACGTACGTCGATCGATGGGTGACACGGTGACCTCCATTGGTCGCGGCACCGGCCGGGTCAGGCCCAGCGCCAGTTGTGGGGACGGTGGTTCGGCCGGTAGTGGCCCTGTGGCAGGTCGTCGGCGGCGCGCAGGAGCCACTGCACGAGCCGACGGTGCAGTTCCGCGCGAATCTCGCCATGGGCGGGGTCGTCGCTGAGGTCTTCGATCTCGGCGGGATCGCGCTCGATGTCGTAGAGCACGTCCTGGCCGGTGTCGTCGACGACGAGCTTGTAGCGGCCGCAGACCAGCATGCGTGTCTCACCGCTCATGGTGACGCTGTTCAGCTCGTCGAAGGTCGGCCCGTCGTACGGGAAGTGCAGCGGCGGCCGGTCCGACTCGGTGTAGGAGACGCCGCCGAAGCCGGACTCGCCGAGGATGCTGTCGAACTCGGCGCTCGGGGCGTCCTCGCCGCGCAGCAGCGGAGCCAGCGACCGGCCCTGCACACCGGCGGGGATCGGTTCACCGAGCCACTCGGCGATCGTCGGGAGCAGGTCCACCATGGACACGAGCTCGTCGCGGCGCTGTGGCACGATCCCCGGCCCGCGCAGCGCCAGTGGGATGCGCATCAGGGCGTCCGACATCCCGGCGCCCTTGCGTTGCAGGCCGTAGTCACCGAGGAAGTCCCCGTGATCGGTGACGAACACGAAGAGTGTGTTCTCGCACCGGTCGCCGAGGTCGTCGAGGAGCCGCCCGACCTGGTCGTCGATGAGGCGCAGCATCCCGAGGTAGTTCGCGCGGTAGCGTCGCCAGTGCGCGTCGTAGCCGGGCCGCTTGTCCTCGATGAGCCGGCGCAACCAGCGATAGCGCCACCCGAGCCGGTCCAGGACCTCGGGTCCCACGGCCCGCTCCGGCACGTCCTCCTCGGCGAACATGCTGAAGTACGGCTCGGGTACCTGGTACGGGTTGTGGGGCTCGGGGAAGGACAGCCAGAGGAAGAACGGCCGCTCCGCGGCAGTGGTCGCGAGCGCCTCGATGCCACCGTCGACGATCCTGTACGGCAGCTGGGCCTCGACCCCGAACGGCGTGGGCTCGGCGGCCACGCCGTGGTCGAGCTCGCGCAACCACGCGTCGAACTCGGCGTGCTCACCGTCAGTGCCCGGTCCGCCGTCGTGCAGGTACGGGCCGTTGAAGGTGTCGAAGTCAGCCGGGCCGCGATGCATGTGCGGCTTCCCGCTGAAGTGCAGCGAGTACCCGGCGCCGCGAAGCAGGTCCAGCAGGTCGGTGGCGTACCGGGCGAACTCCGCCGTGCTGTTCTGGCGCACGCCGTGCGCACTCGGGAACCGGCCGGTGAGCAGGCTGGTGCGGGCCGGCACGCAGACCGGGCTGGAGGTGTAGGCGCGGGGGAACCGCGCTCCGTCGGCGAACAGCCGGTCCAGGCGCGGCATCGTGTCCGGGCCGCCCTCGGCCGCGGTGAAGCCGGCGCGCTGCTGGTCGGTCATCAGCAGCACGATGTTCGGCTGGTCGGTGGATGTCATGGAGCCTGGGCTCTCCTCTCGCGGGTCCGGCGGCCTCGCCGGGTGCGTGAGCAATGTACAGCGCTGTAGACAGACGAGTCCAGAGATTGGCCAGGTGATTTTCTAGCGCTGTACTCGCTGGCGGAGCGATCCGGCCGTCGGCCGATTCAGACGCCACGGACCCGAGCCGGCCCGCTCGCACGGGCTCGCTCGGGTTGCCGGCTCAGGCCCCGGCGTGGGCCCGTGCGGTGGCGACGGCCAGACGCAGCGCCTCGTCGCCGGCGCGGGCGATCCGCTCGGCAAGGACCGGCGTGGCCCGCCCCGCGACGCCGAAGTCGTCCGCCGAGGCGTAGACGGCTGTCGGCGCGACCAGCGCGCCGAAGTAGGCGAACAGCGGCCGCATCGCCTGGTCGATGGCGAGCTGGTGCCGTGACGACCCGCCGGTGGCGCCCAGGAGCACGGTCTTGCCGCGCATCGCGACCGGGTCAACGAGGTCCATGAAGGCCTTGAAGATGCCCGCGTAGGAACCACGGAACACAGGGCTCGCCGCGATCAGCAGGTCCGCGCCCTCGACCACGTGCAGAGCCTCATCGAGCGCGGGGCTCGCCAGCCCGAGCACGGTCGCGTTCGCGACGTCCGCGGCGTGCTCACGCGCCTCGACGGTGCGCAGGCTGACCTCGACACCGGCCGCGGTCGCCGACTCGGCGACGGCAGAGAGCAGGTCGTCGGTGAGCGTGCGGGTGGTCGAGGGGAAGCCGACGCCGCCGGTGAGGGCGACGATCTTCAGGGGCTCGGTCATGAGCTCGGGGTCTCCGTTCTGGTGCGGATCCGGCTGGTGGTGGGGGTGTCGGCGACGGCGGCCTGCAGTCGCTCGCAGATCCGGGCCAGGGCGAGCTGGTCGGACTCGTCCAGGCCGGCGTCGACGAGGGCCGCGATGTGCCGCACGTGCCGCCGTCCGATCTGCTTCTGCTGTTCGGCCCCCGCGTCGGTGAGCGCGACGACCACGCCTCGGCCGTCGTCGTCGGCGTCGCGCCGGGCGACGAGCCCGGCGGCGGCCAGGCGATCGACCATCCGGGACAGGCTCGGCTGCGAGATGAGCAGCTGGGCGTTCAGGTCGCGAAGCCGCGCCGCGCCGTCGGGCATCCGGGAGAGGTTGAACAGCACGTCGTACTCACGCGAGCTGAGCGGTTCGAAGTCGCGCGCGGCCTCGAACCGCCGCATCAGCGTGACCTGCGTGCGGAACAGCGCCTCCCAGGCCAGCGCGGCCGTCCTGGTGGTCATGATGCGGTGCGTCCGGTGACGGTGTCCTTGACGACCTCGCGCGGGCTGAGGTCGACCTCGGCGCCCTTGGCCGCGACCAGCGCCGCGTGCGTGGGGCCGTCCGGCACGTGCGCCGGCCGGTTCTTCGCGAACTCGGCGCGCAGCACGGGCACCACCTCGCCGCCGAGCAGGTCGAGCTGCTCGAGCACGGTCTTCAGGGGAAGACCGGCGTGGTCCATCAGGAACAGCTGGCGCTGGTAGTCGCCGAAGGTGTCGCGGAAGGCCAGCGTGGAGTCGATGACCTCCTGCGGGCTGCCGACGGTCAGCGGGGTCGCGTCGGTGAACTCCTCGAGCGAGGGGCCACCGCCGTAGACCGGCGCGTTGTCGAAGTACGGCCGGAACTCGCGGACGGCGTCCTGGGAGTTCTTGCGCATGAACACCTGCCCGCCGAGGCCGACGATCGCCTGGTCGGCGGTGCCGTGGCCGTAGTGCTCGAAGCGCTCGCGGTACAGGCCGATCAGCTGCTTGAAGTGCTCCTTCGGCCAGAAGATGTTGTTCGCGAAGAAGCCGTCGCCGTAGAACGCGGCGAGCTCGGCCACCTGCGGGGACCGGATCGAGCCGTGCCACACGAACGGGGCGACGCCGTCGAGGGGGCGCGGGGTGGACGTGAAGCCCTGCAGCGGCGTGCGGAACCGGCCCTCCCAGTCCACGACCTCCTCATCCCACAGCTGGCGCAGGAGCTGGTAGTTCTCCACGGTCAGCGGGATCGCCTGGCGGATGTCCTTGCCGAACCAGGGGTACACCGGGCCGGTGTTGCCGCGGCCGAGCATCACGTCCGCGCGACCGTCGGAGACGTGCTGGAGCATCGCGAAGTCCTCGGCGATCTTCACCGGGTCGCTCGTCGTGATCAGCGTCGTCGAGGTGGACAGGATGATCTTCGACGTCTGCGCGGCGATGTAACCGAGCATCGTGGTCGGCGAGGAGGGGATGAACGGCGGGTTGTGGTGCTCGCCCGTCGCGAACACGTCCAGGCCGACGTCCTCGGCGTGCTTGGCGATCGTCAGGATCGCCTTGATCCGCTCACCCTCGGTGGGCGTCTTGCCGGTGGTCGGATCCGTGGTGACGTCCCCGACGGTGAAGATCCCGAACTGCATCTGAACCCCTCCTCGATTTCCATGCATTTGCATGATTCTAAGGGTGTCAACGTACGACGGCGTCAGGTATTCCCGGCGGGTCGCTCGCCCTGGTCGTGGGGTACGCCACAACGTCCCGTCGACGGCGGAGGGTCGGCTCGGTCTGTCGGCTCGCCGCCCGAACGCGAGGCTGTTGGCTCCGGTCCGCCGAGAGGGGACAACAATCTCGCGTTCGAGCGCGAACCCGGTCGGTCGATCGATCGGTCAGGGGCGGGCGCCCTCGAGGACGTCGGCCACCTCGGTGAGGGATCGGATCAGCGCGGGCAGCCGCTCGCGGCGCGCCTCGTACCCCGCGACCACCTCATCGGACACGGGGACGTCCGTGCCGCCGTCGTCCGGTCCCGGACCACCGACCGCTCGTAGCGCCGTGGCCAGGTCGGCGGCGCCGTCGAGGGCGAACCAGCCGAGGGCCGCGGCGCCGAGAGCGGTGCCGCCGGCGTCCGAGGCGATCGCGAACGGCCGGCCGATCGTGGCGGCCATGACCTCGCGCCACAACTGGGCGCGGAACGGTCCACCGGTGGCGCGCACGGCCCGAACGGGGGCCACCGCGTCCAACAGGTCCACGATGGTGGCGATCTGCAGGCACACCCCCTCGACCGCGGCCCGCAGGAAGTGCGCCCGGCCGTGGTGGTGGCGCACCCCGAGGAACGCGCCGGTCAGGTCCGGGTCCCACAGCGGCGCCCGTTCGGAGAGCACGTACGGGAGCATCACGAGTCCGTCGGCACCGGGCGGGACACCGGTCGCGAGCGCGAGCAGGTCGGTATCGGCGTGGCCGTGCGTGAGCAGGTCCGGCGTGAACGTCTCCCCCGCCCAGCGCAGCGTGATCCCGCCATTGCTGACGGCGCCACCGAGAACCCACAGGTCCTCGGTGAGGGCGTAGCAGAACAGCCGGCCGGCGTCGTCGGTCACCGGGCCGGTCACGGCCATCCGGACGGCGCCGCTGGTGCCCAGCGACAGGCCGGCGATCCCCGGCGTGATCGCGCCGGTGCCCAGGTTGCCGAGCGGGCCGTCCGCCGCGCCGACGGCCACGGGCAGCCCTGCGGTCAGGCCCGTCGCGTCCGCCACGTCGCCGGCCAGGGGCAGGGTGGCGGTGGTGGGCAGCACCTCGGGGAGCTGGTCGGCACTGATGCCGGCCAGGTCGAGGGCCTGTGGGGACCAGGTGCGGGTGTGCACGTCGAGCAGCCCGGTGGCGGAGGCGCTGGAGAGCTCGGTGACCAGCCGTCCGGTCAGGTGGGCGAGGACGAGGTCCTTCAGGCCGACCCACCGGCGTACCCGCGCGGCCAGATCCGGCTCGTGCCGGCCGAACCAGATGAGCTTGACCAGCGGGCTCATCGGGTGGACCGGCGTGCCGGTCAGCCGGAGCAGTTCCGCGCCGCGGCCGGCCGCACGCAGTTCGCGGGCCTGGGCTGCCGAACGCGCGTCGGCCCACGTGATCAGCGGGGTGAGCGGCACCCGGTCGGCGCCGAGCCCGATGAGACCGTGCATCGCCGTGGACACCGACAGGCCTAGGACCCGGCGGTCGCCCAGTTGGGCGACGACGTCGGCGAGCGCCGCGTCGATCCCGGTGAGGATCGCGGCCGGATCCTGCACCTGCCAGCCCGGGCGGGGCTGCTCGAGCGCGTACTCACGCTGTGCCGACGCGACCGAGGCCCCGACGGCGGTGGTGGAGCGGCCCTCCCCGGCCGCGTCGGTCACCTCGAAGGCGGCCACCTTCGCGGCCGTGGTGCCGACGTCGAGGCCGATCAGCACCGGGAGAGCGCCCACCATCGCGTCTACTCCTGGATCGCCGCAGCCTGGGCGACGACGGCCGCGACCAGGTCCGCGTCCGCTCCCAGGTCCGCCTGCAGGGTGTTCAGCACCGCGGGCACGACGTCGACCAGGTCGCCGGCGTTCGCGGCCTCCTGCGCCGGGCCGGCGCCGGGGTCCTTGACCGGGGCACCGACGCCGCGCAGGTGCAGCACCCACCCGGCGAGGGTGGTGGCCGCGCCGACCGGGACCCGCCCGGCGGCACGCTCGGCGTTCAGGGTGGGCAGGGTGCGCACGGGCAGTTTCTGCGAGCCGTCGTTCGCGATCTGGGCGAGCAGATGCCGCACCCGCACATTGCGGTACCGGTCCTTCAGGGCGGCGCGGTAGGCGCTCACGTCCTCGTCCGGCAGGCCGAGGTTGGCCTGCGCCTCGTCCCAGAACTGCTCGACCCAGGCCAGGCACCTGGGGTCCGCGATGGCCTGGTCGATGGTGGTGTGTCCACGCACGCTGCCCACATAGGCCAACTGGGAGTGCGAACCGTTGAGCAGCCAGAGCTTGCGCCGCTCGTGCGGGGCGACGTCGTCGACCACCTTCGCGCCGGCGTCCTCCCAGCGGGGCCGGCCGGCCGGGAACGCACCCGACATGACCCATTCGCTGAAGGGTTCGGTCGGGACCGGGGACGCGTCGTCGTAGCCACGCTCGGCGGCCACGTGGGTACGGTCGTCCGCGGTGGTGGCCGGCGTGATCCGGTCCACCATGGACGTCGCGAAGTCGACGTTCGCCTCGGTCCAGTCCACCAGGGACTCGTCGACGAGCGCCGCGAGCTCGGTGACCAGGGTGCGGGTGACCGAACCGTTCTCGGGCAAGTTGTCGCAGGACAGGATCGTCAGCGGACCAGCCCCGGCGGCCCGGCGGGCGAGCAGCCCGGCGACGAGCTTGGCCGGCATCGTGGCCACGGGCGAGCGCGGGTCCTCGCGCAGCGCCGAGATGTCGGCGAGCACCTCGGGTCGCCGGGCGTCGAGGTGGTCGCCCTCGCCGCGAACGTAGCCGTGCTCGGTGACGGTCATCGTGACGATGGCCAGGTCCGGGTCGGCCAGGTAGCCGAGGTAGGCGTCCTGCTCGGACGCGGCGTGCACGGCGGACAGGGACCCGATCAGTTCGTAGGAGTCGCCCTCGCGGCCACGCACGACGAGCGTGTACAGGCCGTCCTGTGGGCTGAGCGCCTCCGCCTGATCGGGACGGCGACCGGTGAAGGCCGCGATCCCCCACTCGGCGGCGTCCGACGCGTGGTGGGTGTACCAGGCCTGGTGCGCGCGGTGGAAGTTGCCCACCCCCAGGTGCACGATGCGCACCGGCGCGGACGCCGGCGTATCGGGCAGGGATCGGGACAGCCGGGGGGTCGCAGTCACAGCTTGAACACCTTTCGCGGGTTGTTCGCCACCAGGTCGGTGATGGCCTCGAACGCCTCATCCTCGGGCAGCCGGTGCTCGACGACCAACTTCGCGATGTACCCGGCGTCCAGTCGGCGGCTCATGTCGTGGCGAGCCGGGATGGAGCAGAACGCACGGGTGTCGTCGATGAAGCCGGAGGTGCGGGCGAACCCGGCGGTCTCGGTCACGGCGGCGCGGAACCGCTGGATCGCCTCCGGGGCGTCGATGAACCACCACGGCACGCCCACGTACACGGACGGGTAGAAGCCGGCCAGCGGCGCGATCTCGCGCGAGTAGACGGTCTCGTCGATGGTGAACAACACCAGGTGCAGGTTCGGGTGGGTGCCGTAGGCGTTCAGCAGCGGCCGCAGCGCGTCGGTGTACTCGACCGCGATCGGGATGTCGCAGCCGACGTCGGCGCCGTACGTCTCGAACGTGGGGATGTGGTGGTTGCGGCGCACGCCCGGGTGGATCGTCATGACCAGGCCGTCCTCGCACGACATCCGGGCCATCTCCGAGATCATGTGCCTGCGCAGCGCAGTGGCCTCGTCGTCGGTGACCGAGCCGGAGCGTGCGGCGGCGAAGATCCGCGTCGCCTCCTCGGTGCTGAGGATGTCCGTGCCGGCATCGATGACGCCGTGGTCGGCCGAAACCGCACCGTGCGCGACGAAGTACCGACGTCGGTCCTCGAGTGCGGCGATGTAGCCGGCGTAGTCGCCGGTCTCGATCCCGGAGACCTCCCCGAGGCGGTCCACATCCGTGTTCCAGGTGGCCAGCGCGGCGTCCAGGTACTTGTCCGGGCGGAACGTCGGCACCACGCGTCGGGTGAACGAGGAGTCCTGGGCCAGCTGCTCGTGAGCGGACAGGTCGTCGCACGGGTCGTCCGTGGTGGCCATGACCGCGATGTCGAAGGCATCCATCAGGGCGCGCGGGCGGAACTCGGGGGTCGCGATCTTCGCGGCGATCTGGTCGTAGATCGCGTCGGCGTTCGCCGCGCTCGGACGCTCCGTGACGCCGAAGATCGGACCGAGCTCATCCTCGAACCAGTACCGCACCGGAGTGCCGCGGAAGGCGGACCAGTTCGTGCAGAGGATCCGGAACGCGGCGCGGGCGTCCTCGTCCGAGAGCGGCCCACGGCCGACCCCGAGGTCGGCCAGCGACGCCCCGTTCGCGTGCAGCATCCGGTTCACGTAGTGGTCGGGCGTGATCAGCAGGGAGGTCGGGTCCCGGAACGGGATGTCCTCGGCAATCCACTGCGGCGGCACGTGACCGTGCGGGGAGATGATCGACAGGTCCTTGACCGAGTCGTAGAGCCTACGTGCGACGGACCGCAACGAGGGGTCCGCGGGCAGCAGTCGGTCGGGGTGGACGTCAAGGGCGGCGGTGGCTGACATGGGCCCCATCCTCGCGGACCGACCGCCCGCGCTGGCAACCCGTTGCCACGTGTTGCCGCAAGGCCTCACTCCGGCGCGATCGTGGACTCCCGCACGACGAGCTTGGTGGGCAGCACCACGGCCTCGGTGGCCCGGGCCTGGGCCCCGCGCGAGATCGCCAGCACGTTGCGGGCCGCCGTCACGCCGAGCGAGTGCAGCGGCGCGGCGACCGTGGTCAGCGCGGGGGTGACGAGCTCGGCCATGTTGGAGTTGTCGAAGCCGATCACACTCACGTCCCGCGGCACCTGCCCGCCCATGGCCCGCACCCCGCGCATGAATCCGATGGCCATCTGGTCGTTGTAGGCGACGACCGCGGTGGTGCGCTGGCGGCCCCACTCCGCCGCGGCCGCCACGCCGCCGTTGACGGTCGGCGCGAACGGGCCGACCCGCCGGACCCGCAGCTCGAGCTCCATCGCGGCCTCGCGCAGGCTGCGCCACCGCATCCCGTCGGCCCAGGATGCCTCCGGGCCGGCCAGGTAGCAGATCTGTTCGTGGCCGAGCTCGCCGAGGTGCTCGGCCGCGCGGCGCATCCCGCGCAGGTTGTCGGTGACCACGCTGGGCACCCCGGTGACCACCCGGTTCAGGACGATCACCGGCTTGACCTTCGCGATCTGGCGGATCGCCGAGTCCGACATCCGCGAGCTCGTCAGCACGATCCCGTCCACCGTGGACAGGGCCCGCTCCAGCACGGCCCGTTCCCGTTCCGCGGACTCCTGCGTCTCGGCGAGCAGCATCGTGTAGCCGGCCTCGTAGGCGGCGAGCTCAGCGCCGCGGACCACCTCGAAGAACACCGGGTTGGTCACGTCCGCGAGGATCACGGCGATCATCGAGGTGCGGGTGGTGGACAGCGCGCGGGCCTGCGGGTTGGCCCGGTACCCGAGTTCGACCGCGACCGCGCGGATCCGCTCGGCGGTCTCGGCGTTCACGCGACCGGGTCGCGAGAACGCGCGTGAGACGGTGGACGGCGCGACCCCTGCGGCTTTCGCGACGTCATAGATCGTGGTGGATCTGCCTCCCGGCGGCGCTGCCACGCGGCGAGTCTAAGAGGAACTGCAACAAGTGGCAACCGCTTGCCGTCCCGGGGCGCCGCTGACTGAATTGAGCAATCGGATGCAGACGCGCCCCGACGTCGACGTCCCCGCCCGTAGCGCCACCTCGACCCTGGAGCGATGAACCATGTGGACCTTGTCCGGATTCTCCGATGAGATCTCACCCGACCTCGAACTGCAGGCCACGACCGCGACCGGCCTTGGCCTGACGCACATCGAGTTCCGCAGCGCGTGGAACACGAACGTGCTCGATCTGGACGCCGAGCAGCTCGCCGAGGCGAAGCGGATCCTCGACGCACACGGCCTCAAGGTCTCCAGCATCGGCTCCCCGATCGGGAAGATCTTCATCGACGAGGACTTCGGCCCGCACCTGGACCGGATGCGCCACGCGGCGGACGTCGCCAAGCACTTCGGCGCACCGTACATCCGGGTCTTCTCGTTCTTCCTGCGCCCGGGCACCGATCCCGCTGAGGTTCGCGACGAGGTCATCACCCGGATGCGCGCCTTGGCCGAGGTGGCCACCGAGGCCGACGTGGTGTTGCTGCACGAGAACGAGAAGGAGATCTACGGGGACATCCCGGAGCGCTGCCTCGACATCGTGGAGTCCGTGGACTCGCCGAACCTTCGCCTGGCCTGGGACTCGGCGAACTTCGTGCAGGTGGGCGTGCGCCCGTTCAGCGAGGGCTACGCGATGCTGCGCCCGCACCTGGCCTACATCCAGATCAAGGACGCCCACCTCGCCGACGGGCAGGTGGTGCCGGCCGGTCGCGGCGACGGTGAACTCCTCGACACCGTCCGCGCGCTGCGTGCTGACGGCTTCGACGGGTTCTTCTCCCTCGAGCCGCACCTGAGCGTGACGCACAGCCTCGGCGGCTTCTCGGGTCCCGAACTCTTCACCGAGGCATGGCAGGCTTTCACGGACATGCTCAAGGCCGAAGAGATCCCCTTCGCCTGAGCCCGGCGTACCACCTACTCTCGTCAGGAGAACCCCTGTGCCAACGGCGGCAGTCATCGGCTGTGGTGACATCTCGATCGTCCATCTCGAAGCCATCTCCTCCCTCGGTGCCGACCTCGTCGCCGTCGCGGACACCGATCCCGAGCTGGCCCGGGCCACCGGCGCCCGCCTCGGCGTGCCGGCCTACACCGACCACCGGCAACTACTGGCCGAGATCCGCCCGGACGTGCTGCACGTGTGCACCCCGCACGATCAGCATGTGAGCGTCGCCCTCGACGCGATCGAGGCGGGCGTGCACGTGATCACCGAGAAGCCGCTGGCGCACACGATCGCCGAGGGCGAGCGGCTCGTCGCCGCCGCCGAGGGCGCACCGGTCAAGGTGGCCGTCTGCCTTCAGAACCGGTACAACGCCCCGAACGCCCGCATGAAGGAGCTGCTCGACTCCGGCGAGCTCGGCGCCGTGCAGGGTGCCTCCGCGGGTGTCTACTGGCACCGCAATGCCGCCTACTACGAAGCCAAGCCGTGGCGGGCCACCTGGGCGCGCAGCGGCGGCGGCCTCCTGATCAACCAGGCCATCCACACCGTGGACCTGCTCCAGTGGCTGCTCGGTGACGTCGAGCAGGTGCGCGGCCACGCCGCCACCCACGTGCTCGGTGACGCGATCGAGGTCGAGGACACCGCCGAGCTGATCCTGGACCACTCCGGCGGCGCCCGGTCCGTCATGTTCGCCACGAACGCGCACTCGGTGAACGCCCCGGTGTTCGTCGAAGTGCTGACCGAGCGTGCGACCCTGACGATGCGCGGCGACCTGCGGGTGCAGTACACCGACGGCCGCACGGAGCATGTCGCCGAGCGCATCGCCACCTCGAGTGGTCGCGCCTACTGGGGCATCTCCCACGAGCTGCTCATCGGCGACTTCTACGACAAGCTCGAGGACCCGGAGCCGTTCTGGATCTCGCCGGCCGAGGCCGCGAAGTCCCTGGCGATCCTGAAGAGCATCTACGCGCAGTCCCCGGACCTCGGCGCGCCGGCCGAGGCCGTCGCGCTGCCCGTGGGCGCGCACTGACCCCGGCCGCCACCCCACGCCGGACCTGACGCCGACCGCCAGCCGCCGGCCCCGCCGTCGGCCCGGTCCGGTCCGACGGAGAGTAGCCCTGCGAACCTGAGACGGCCGCGCCCGGGCACCGGCGTCGTGGCACGATCTAGACCAACTGCCGAGCCCGCCGCGCCGGGCCGGTCCGAACCTCAACCACATCCATCCGGAAGGACACCAAGATGAGCTCGTCCCCCACCGCCACCGCACAGGTCGGCGTCGTCGGACTGGCGGTCATGGGCCGCAACCTGGCGCGCAACTTCGCCAACCACGGACACACCGTGGCCCTGTACAACCGAACCCAGGCGCGCACCGACGACCTGATCGCCGCCCACGGCAGCGACGGCAACTTCGTCCCTGCCACCTCGGTCGAGGAGTTCGTGGCCAGCCTGGAGCGCCCGCGCCGGATCATCCTGATGGTCCAGGCCGGCGCCGGCACCGACGCCTCCATCGACTCGCTGCTGCCCCACCTCGAGGAGGGCGACATCGTCGTCGACGGCGGCAACGCCAACTACGAGGACACCCGGGTCCGCGAGGAGAAGCTGCGCGCGCGCGGCCTGCACTTCTTCGGCGTCGGCATCTCCGGCGGTGAGGAGGGCGCACTGAACGGCCCCTCGATCATGCCGGGTGGCTCCAAGGAGGGCTACGCCCAGATCGGGCCGCTCCTGGAGGACATCTCAGCCAAGTACGAGGGCGAGCCCTGCTGCGCCTACATCGGACCGGACGGTGCCGGCCACTTCGTCAAGATGGTGCACAACGGCATCGAGTACGCCGACATGCAGTTCATCGCCGAGGCCTACGACGTGCTCAAGGCGGCCGGCCTGGACACGAAGGCGATCTCGGACGCGTTCCGCGAGTGGAACACCGGTGACCTCGACTCGTTCCTGATCGAGATCACCTCCGAGGTGCTCGACCAGGTGGACGCGAGTACCGGCAAGGCGCTCGTCGACGTCATCAAGGACGCCGCCGGGCAGAAGGGCACCGGGCGCTGGACGGTGCAGAACGCCCTCGAGCTCGGGGTGCCGGTGAACACGATCGCCGAGTCCGTGTTCGCCCGGTCCGTCTCCGGGCACACGGACCTGCGGGCCGCCGCCCAGGCCAACCTGTCCGGTCCGGACCAGACGTTCACGCCCGACGACGTCGCCACCCTGATCGAGGACGTGCGCCAGGCGCTGTGGGCGTCCAAGGTGATCGCGTACGCGCAGGGCCTTGACCTCATCCGTACCGGCAGCCTGCAGTACGGGTGGGACATCGACGTGGCCGAGGTCGCGAAGATCTGGCGCGCCGGCTGCATCATCCGGGCCCGCCTGCTCGAGCGCATCCGCTCCGAGTACGCCGCCGGGAACCTGCCGACGCTGCTCGCCGCGCCGAGCATCAGCGAGGGCCTGGCGAACGCCCAGAGCGGCTGGCGCCGGGTGGTTGCCGACGCGACGCTGGCCGGGGTGCCGGTGCCGGGCTTCGCGAGCGCCGTCTCCTACTACGACTCGGTCCGGGCGGAGCGCCTGCCCGCCTCCCTGATCCAGGGGCTGCGGGACTTCTTCGGTGCGCACACCTACCAGCGCGTCGACGTCGAGGGCACGTTCCACACCGAGTGGTCCGCGGACCGCTCGGAGACCAAGGAAGCCTGACCGATGGGGCACGGGCCCACGCTGAACATCCTCACGCCTGGCCAGATCGAGGCCGGCGCACAGCGGGTCCGTGCCCTGATGGCGGGCACCGGACCGCTCGGGGTCGCCTACTCCGGCGGAATCGACTCCACGGTGCTGCTCGCCCTGGCGGTGCGGGCCCTCGGCGCCGACGACGTGGTGGCGATCCTCGGCATCTCGCCGAGCCTCGCGGCCGACGAGCGGACGGCGGCCCACGAGGTGGCGGACGTCATCGGTGCGCGGGTCGTCGAGGTGCACACGCACGAGGGTGAGAACCCCGACTATCAGCGCAACGACGTCGACCGCTGCTTCTTCTGCAAGGACGAGCTGTTCAACCGGATCTCGGACGAGGTGGTCGCCGAGTACGGCCTGGTGAGTGTCGCCTATGGCGAGAACGCCGACGACGCGAAGCGGCCGGACCGGCCCGGCGCCCAGGCGGCGACGAACCACCGGGTGCTGCGCCCGCTCGCCGAGGCGGGCGTCGACAAGGCGATGGTGCGGGCGATCGCCCGGTCCCTCGGGCTGCCGAACGCGGACAAGCCCGCGGCACCGTGCCTGGCCTCGCGGATCCCGCACCACCAGGAGGTCACCCCGGGCAAGCTGGGGCAGATCGAGACCGTCGAGGCCGGCCTGCGCCGGCTCGGGTTCGCCGACTCCCGGGTACGCCACCACGGCGAGATCGCCCGGCTCGAGCTGCTCGTCGAGGACATCCCACGGGCGGCCGAGCCCGGGCTGCGCGAGCAGATCCAGGCCCTCGTCACCGGCGTCGGGTTCACCTTCGCCGCCGTGGATCTCAAGGGGATCCAGTCCGGCGCGTTCACGATGGCACTGGTCGAGGGCCGCGGTGCCTGACGGCTGGACTCCCCCGCCCGAGCTGAGCCGGCTCGTCGACCTCGACCACGACCGGGGCGCCCGCCGCGGCTACCCCGAGGCGGTCTACTGCGAGGGCAAGAGCACCGCTCAGGTCGCGCTGATCGCGGCCGCGTACGCGTCCCGGCACCGGCGGGCGACGGCGCAACCCACCGTGGCCGGCGACGGCGCGTCCACCGGACCGGTCGAGAGTGCCGAGGTGGCAGCCACTTCCACTCTCTCACCGCCGTCGGCCGTGCTGTTCACCCGGGCGAGCGCCGAGCATGCCGCAGCGATCCTCGCCGAGCTGCCGGACGCCGTCGACGACCGCGAAGCGCGTCTGGTCGCGTGGCCGCCGACGCCGCCCGAGCCCACCGGCGGCCTCGTCGTCGTTGCCGCGGCCGGCACGTCCGACCTGCCCGTGGCGCGCGAGGCCGAGCTCACGGCGCGCTACTTGGGCCGGCGCACCGAACTGGTAATGGACGTCGGCGTGGCCGGGCTGCACCGCGTCCTGGCCCGACTCGACCTGCTCCGCTCCGCCGCGGCGATCGTGGTGGTGGCCGGCATGGACGGCGCGCTGCCCGCCGTCGTCGCCGGCCTGGTGAGCGCACCGGTGGTGGCCGTGCCCACGTCCGTCGGCTACGGCGCGGCGTTCTCGGGCCTGGCCCCGCTGCTGTCGATGCTGAACGCGTGCGCCCCGGGCGTGGGCGTCGTCAACATCGACAACGGGTACGGCGGAGGTCACCTGGCCGCCCAGATCGCGGCTACCGCGGCACCGGACGTGAGTTCCGGCCCGAACGATCGGTAGCATGATCCGTAGCCCTCGCGATCCGCGGGGGCTGACGCACACCCAGGATGGAGAACATGGGCGCCACCGGCGACTATGACAGTACCGACGACACAGGGTCCGGCGCCGAGACGCCAGCCTCCGATACGGAGAGTCACAGACCCTGGCCCCAACCGGACGATGACGATCCGGAGGGCCATCAACCCGGGCCTCGCGGCCCGCACAACCGCGAGGCGGCCATCCGATGACGGAGGTCGCACTGCTCCTGCTCGCCATGGTGCTGGTGGCGGCCTGTGGCGCGTTCGTCGCCGCGGAGTTCGCCCTGGTCACCGTGCCCCGGTCCACCGTCGAGCGCGAGGCCGCTGCCGGTGACCGCAAGTCCCAGGGCGTCCTGACCTCCCTGCGGAGCCTGTCCACACAGCTGTCCGGCGCTCAGCTCGGGATCACCGTGACGAACCTGGGCATCGGCTTCCTCGCCGAGCCCGCCATCGCCCGCCTGGTCGGCCCCGGGCTCGAGAACGCCGGGCTGAGCGCGTCCGCGGCGTCGTCCGTGGCGCTCATGATCGCGCTCGTACTGGCCACCGCGATCACGATGATCTTCGGGGAACTGGTGCCGAAGAACCTCGCGATCGCGGCCCCGTTGGCCACCGCCCGCGCCGTGGCCGGGTTCCAGCGTGGCTTCACGAAGGCGACCGCCTGGCCGATCCGGTTCTTCAACGGCACCGCCAACGCGATCCTGCGCCGTCTCGGCATCGAACCGCAGGAGGAACTGGCCTCGGCCCGGTCCGCCGAGGAACTCTCCGCGCTGGTGCGCCACTCCGCGAACTCCGGCACCCTCGCCGAAGACACCGCGGAGCTCGTCGAGCGCTCCCTCGCGTTCGGCGACCGGCGGGCCCGGGACGCGATGACCCCCCGCTCCCAGATGGTCAGCCTGCGTCCGCAGGACACCCTCGACGACCTCATCAGCACCGCGAAGGAGTCGGGACACTCCCGGTTCCCCGTGATCGAGGTGGTCCAGGAGAACGGGCACACCGAGATCGACGTGCTCGGCCTCGCGCATGTGCGCGGCGCGCTGGCGGTGCCGTTCGAGCAGCGCGCGCACACCGCGGTCGCCACGGTGGTCACCGATGCGACGCTGGTGCCGGACTCCCTGGAGCTGGACGAGCTGCTCGACGATCTGCGCGCCGGCGGCCTGCAGATGGCACTGCTCATCGACGAGTTCGGCTCCCTGGCCGGGCTGGTCACCCTCGAGGACCTGGTCGAGGAGATCGTCGGCGAGGTCCGCGACGAGCACGACACCGACGAGTTCGTCCCGGCCGCGGGTGCGGACGGGAGTTGGCACCTGCCCGGCCTGATGCGGGTCGACGAGGCGAGCGAGCTGCTCGGCGTCGAACTGCCGGAGGACGAGGCCTACGACACCCTCGGTGGGCTGGTCGCCGACGAGCTCGGCCGCCTGGCCGCCGTGGGGGACAGCATCGAGCTGGTCAGCGCGCAGGTGCCCGGCGAGGACCGGCAACGGCTCCGGCTGGATGTGCTCGACCTCGACGGGCACCGCGTGGAGTCCGTGCGGATCGCCGTGCTCGGGCCGGTCGAGCCCGAGGAGGGCGAGCACGCGCCGCCCACCCGGACCGACCACGCGAGCGAGCGGGAGGACCACCGGTGAGCGCCGCCGTCGGGATCCCCCTGACCCTCGCCCTGCTGGCCCTGAACGCGTTCTTCGTGGGCGCCGAGTTCGCACTCATCTCGGCTCGGCGTACCAAGATCGAACCGCTCGCCCTCGAGGGCTCCCGCCGCGCCCGGATCACGCTCGGGGCGATGGAACGGGTGTCCATGATGATGGCAGGCGCGCAGCTGGGCATCACCATCGCCTCGCTCGCGCTCGGGTCGATCAGCGAGCCGGTCATCGCACACCTGCTCGAGGTGCCGTTCGACGCGATCGGGGTTCCGGACGCTCTGGTCCACCCCATCTCGTTCGCGATCGCACTCTCGCTCGTCACCTACCTGCACGTGGTACTCGGAGAGATGGTGCCCAAGAACATCGCCCTGGCCGGCCCGGAGCGGATGGCGATGGCGCTCGCGCCGCCGCTGACCGTGATCGTGCGCGTGCTGTACCCGCTGTTGTGGGTCCTGAACGCCCTCGCGAACCTGGTCCTGCGGATGATGCGGGTGCAGCCCCGCGACGAGGTGGCGAGCACGTTCACGCGGGACGAGGTGGCGTCGCTGGTGTCGGAGTCCCGCTCGGGCGGGCTGATCGAGCTGAACGACGAACGCCTGCTCATGGGCGCACTGCAGTTCTCGGACCGGGACGTGCGCTCCGTGCTGCTGCCGCTGGCGACGCTACGGACGCTGCCCCAGGGGGTCAGCCCGGCAGGGGCGGAGTCGGTCTCCGTGGAGGGCTTCTCCCGGTTCCCGCTGCGCCGCCCGGACGGCACCCTGAGCGGCTACGTGCACATCAAGGACCTGCTCGAGACCGACCCGCTGCGCCGGGAGCGTCCCGTGCCGGCCGACGTGGTGCGGACCCTGCCGGACGTGCGGGCCACCGACTCGCTGCGGTCGGTGCTCGCCGCGATGCAAGCAAGCGGGGCGCACCTGGCCCAGGTCCTGGACACGGACGGCACTCCGCTCGGCGTGGTCACGCTGGAGGACGTGCTCGAGGAGCTGGTCGGCGTGATCCGGGACGACTCCCGGCGGTTGCCGGCGCGCTGACGACCCCCGACAGCGGCTGGTCGCCCTGGGTCCGAACGGCCCGACGGCGGCCGGTCGCCTTCGTCGCGCGGGCGGCTGTCGGGTGGCGTCGGCTCGGGCGTCAGGCCCGGGTCACCCAGATGGCGGCAGTCGCCTCGGTGCTCAGGTCCACCGCGCCGGCCTCGATCTCGGTGTCGAGGTCGAGGTCGTGGTCGGAGATCTCCCGGAGCAACTCTGGTTCGGCGTCGCTGATCCTGGCGATCCGCACCGGCTGCCCGGGTGTGACGTCATCCAGGCGGTGCGCCCGCGGCAGCGCCACCGTGCCGTCCGGTTGCGGGATCGGGTCTCCGTGCGGATCCCGCACCGGGTGGCCGAGCACGTCGTCCATCCGGCCGAGGAGCCGGTCCGAGACGGAGTGCTCGAGCTGCTCGGCGTCGTCGTGGACCTCGTCCCACCCGTACCCGAGCTGCAGGGCGAGGTAGGTCTCCATCAGGCGGTGCCGGCGCACCATCGCCAGAGCCACCCGGCGTCCCTGCACGGTCAGCGTGACGCGGCGGTAGGGCTTGTAGTGGACGAGCCCGGCGCCGGCCAGCCGTTGCACGTTCTCCGAGACCGTCGGCGCGCCCACGCCGAGGCGTGCGGCCAGCTCGGAGGTGCTGGCGCCGTCGGGGCCCCACTCGCCGATGTTGTAGATCGCCTTGAGGTAGTCCTGCGTGACGTTGGAGGTGGGCAGCTCGACGTCGTCGACGCGCAGCGACCCGTCTGCGCTGCCCGCGTCGGCGGCGACGTCGCCCGCAGCCGGGGCGAGCGCTCCGGCTACCCCCGCGTCCGGGTGCTCGCAACGCACCCCAGGTGCCAGGGTGAGGCCTGCGCAGAACTGTTGCTGCGCCGTCGCCGGCTCGTTCGTGGTGACCACCTCAGAACACCAGCAGCCACTTCTCGCCGAACGCGAGCACCGCGGCCGCGACGACGAGCAGGTACCAGAGCGCAGTGATGATCCATCGGTTCCCGACCAGGAACGAGCGCAGGCCCGGCCCGCCGGGCAGCGCGCCGTTCTGCACCGAGCGCGCCGTGGTGTGCACGAAGAGCGGGATGATCACCGCCCAGATGACCAGGCAGTACGGGCACAGCGCCCCGATCTGGGTGAGGGCCTGCACCTGCAGCCAGGTCACGAACGCGATCGCGAACACCGTGCCGGCGAAGAACCCTCGCCAGTACCAGCGCGGCAGGCGCAACCCGGCAAGCAGCAGGACCCCGGTGGTGATGACGACCGGGAACGCGACCAGCCCGATCAGCACGTTCGGGAACCCGAACGCACTGGACTGCTCGCTGGCCAGGAACACGCCGCACCCGATCAGCGGGTTGATGTCGCAGGCGGGCGTGAAGTTGGGGTCCTTGATGACCTCGAAGTAGTCGAGGGTGAGTCGCACGGATGCCCACAGCCCGGCCAGGCCCGCGATGATCGTGAGGATCGCGAACTCGCGACGGGAGCCACCGAGGCGCTCGTGCTCGCTCGGCACACTGCGCGAACCCGCTGGCGGGATCGGCTCCAACTCGTGGTCGAGATCGTCGTCGGCGAGGTCGTCGGCATCGGTGCGGTCCTCGGCGGCGCGTGCGTCGAGGTCGTCCGCGCCGGCCGGCAGGTCAGGGCTCGCGCTGGTCGGTTGATCGAGGCTCAAGGTATTCGGCTCCGTCACGTCGGGAATCCTGACTCCAGTATGGGACATGCCGGCCACTCACCCATCGGCCGGTTCGCCCTCCGCGTCCCCGGTGACGAACGTCTCGGGCACCTCCGGGAACGCGAACCAGTCCGAGATGTCAACGCTCGCGTCCGGGTCGATCGTGATGAGCCGGTAGTCCACCGGTAGGCCGGCCTCCGGGTCCCAGCGGATCACGGTCATCACCGACGGGTTCTGCAACGGCCCGATCGTCGGCGTGCCGCTGCCCGCGCCGGCTGTGCTCGCTGACGTGTACTGCAGCCCGAGGCCGAGCTGGCGCGGACCTACCTGGCGGTGCAGGTGTCCGGAGATGCTCAGCGTCGCACAACCGGCCTCCACGGACTGCCGGCCGGCGAACGGGCTGTGGATGAGCACGATGTCCACAGGCTCGTCGTCCTCCTGGAGCTGGCACGCGAGCTGGCTGATCCGGTTGCCCATCTGATTGATCGTCTCCTCCCGCTCCGGACGCGTGGGTGCCCCGAGGGAGGTGAGGGTGGGGTCGGTGTCGCCGAGGATCCGGATGCCCTGCACGTCCACCGGCTCGCCGTGCAGCACGGTCCAGCCGGCGCTCGCCTCCTGGTCGGCGGTGGTGACCGAGTCGTGGTTACCGTCCGAGACGACGACAGGGACGCCGTCGGGGATCCCCCGGGCGAACGCGTTCACGCAGTAGGACTCGACCGACGTGCCACCCATCACCGTGTCGCCCGCGTTCAGTACCAGTGAGGACTCCGAGGCGGTCACCGCGGCCCCGACCACCGGGGCCATCCCGACGTTGCAGTGCAGGTCGCTGACGAGCAGCATCGTGACGAGCTCGGGGTCACTCTCGGTGGTGTCGGCTTGGTCGGTGGCCGAGTCATCGGTGGCCGAACCATCGGTGGCCGAACCATCGGTTGCTGAGTCATCGGTGGCCGAACCATCGGTGGCCGAACCATCGGTTGCTGAGTCATCGGTGGCCGAAGCATCGGCTGCGTCCGCGGCCGCGCTCGCGTCGCTCGCCGGATCGGTCGGCGCGGTCCCGGACTCCCCCGACGGACTCTCCTGCGGTGTCTCACCCTCGGCGGGGGCGACCGGGTCCGCCTCGGCCGCGTACGCGGCCTCGAGGTTCGTCTGCGCCTCGGCGTAGAACTCGGTGTTGTCATCGATCGCGTCCACGACGTAGCCGCCGTAGTGGTCCACGAGGGTCGCCAGCCGGCCGGTGATCCGCGCCTCGGCCAACGGTGTGTCGGCCAGGATGCGCGAGGTCCGCCCCACCCCTCCCGAGGTCTGAGTGGCCTCCACGAGCGGCAGCCCCACGAGGACCACCGCCAACGCGACGCTCAGGGCCGGCACGCCTTGCCGCGCCCACGCACTCTTGACCGCTTCGCGGAGCACACCGTGCGCCGCCAGCCGGCCGAGGGCGACGCCGACCAGCAGCACGGCCCAGTACAGGATCCACCGGGAGACGACGTCCAGAACGAGACCGTATGCGGCATCGGAGATCGCGGCCTCCGGGTTGGCCAGGAACTGGCTGTAACTGGTGAGGTCGGACGTGAGGCCCACCACGGGGTCGGTCTGAGGCGTGCTCAGCTCGATCGGGATCTCTTTGACGAGCACGTCCACGCCCAGGTTCAGCGGCAGCGGCGAGTCGACGATGAGGGCCCCCAGCGGGCCCATGTCCACCGTGACCTCCCCGTTGAGGCGCACGCTGTAGTCGGCCCGGTGTGGGCCGAGGGAGCCTTCAAAGTCGGCTGTCATGACCCCCGCGAGGAGGGACAACAGTCCTGTCAGCACGAACGCGACAACTGCCCGGACGGTGCGGCGGGTGCGTGGGCGCTGCCGGTGCCACCACTCGAAGCGGTGCCGGGCAGGCGGCGCCGAACGGTCCGAGTTGCTCTCCCCGTCGGCCCTCATCGATGCGTCCGCGCCGGCCGCGCTCGCCGCCGGGATGGCCGCGTCGTCAGTCGCGTCGGTCCCGGCGATGTCGCCATCAGCCGCCGCGCTGGCCCGGTCGTCCATCCCGTCAGTCCCGGGAACCTCACCATCAGCCGCGCTGGCCTGGTCGTCCATCCCGTCAGTCCCGGGAACCTCACCATCAGCCGCGCTGGCCTCGTCGTCGGACTGTCCTGCGGCGACGAGCCTCTCTACCTCCCGGTCGGCGTCGCGATTCGCGTGACCTGCCGGGGACCGGTCCGAGTCCTCCGCCACGCTGCCATGATCTTCCGGTAGGTCAACCGTGACCCCAGCAGCACCGTCCAACGTGCCGGCGTCATCCGGTCCGGTCGACTCACCCTCGGGCGCGCCGATACCGTCAGGCTCGGCAGCCGCGCTGGGCTCGTCGACGTCGCCCGGGTTCCGTTCGTCGTCAGGCTCATTGGGCTTGTCGCTCATACGTCGATTTTCACATTGACCCGGGACTCCCCGCGCACTCGGCCCGCCAGTCGGTCCGACATCCGAGCCGTTGAAACTCGCCCAGCCGCGCTGACTGCTCGTCGACGCCCCTCGGCAAGGCGGCCATCACGGCGTAGCCGTAGGGCACGGCGACGACACTCGCAGGCGTTCGGTCCGGCGCCTGTGGATGGGGTGTCATCGGGGCCTCGCGGAGCCTGTTTTTGGGTTGGTTGGATGGGCTGATGTCCCTGTATCCACAACGGAAATCGGGGTTCTTGCGCTGTCGGTGGGGCGTCCTAGAGTGGAGCTCAAGCAGTCAAACGCACGTACGAACCGGCATGGTTCGGACCCAGGGCTTCGATGGGGAGGTGAGCACACATGGACGACACCACCACCACCACCACGACCGGTGGCCCGTCGCCGGCGGGTGTGGCGCTCGCGTCCCGGATGCACCTGTCGTTGGCGGATCTGATGGCCGGGTCGTTGGAGGACCAGCTCATCGCGATGGACGCGCTGACGTCCTCGATCGCTGCCGGTGACCCGATCGAGGAGTCCGACCGGTACGGGACCACGTTCCTGGGCCAGGCCGCGCTACGGGCCCATGTGTTCACTGAACGCCTCACCGGCGCCAAGTTGGACTGGATGGGCATCGAGGAAGAGGCCGGTGTCTGGGACACCAGCAAGGGGTTTCGCACGTATCCGCATTACGTGGCCAAGACCTACGGCATCTGCGCCAGCAGCGCACGCCGCCTGGTGAACCTGGCGAAGGGTCTACGCAACGGCCTGCCCGCGACCCGCAAATGGTTGCGGTCCGGGCTGATCGGCGTCGAGCAGGCCCAGATCCTGCTCAAGGCCACCTCGACCCAAGCCGCCGTCGACGGCCTCCAATACCCCGCCACCCCCACCACCGCCGACGGCACTGACAGCACGGCCGCCACCGACGCCACCGTCGGGACTGACAACGGCGGCCCGGACGGCACGGACGGCACAGGCGTCACTGGGGACAGCGGCGACGCCGAGGGTGCTGACGCCGCCGGCGGGACGTCCGAGGCCGACGAGGCCAATGGCACCACCGACGGCTCCGCCGGCACCACCGCCGACGCCACCGACCGGACCGGCACTGCTGGCACTGCTGGCACTGGCGTTGCTGGTCGGGTGCAGACGGTCGAGGAGTTCCTCCTGGACAACGCCGCCACACGCTCGCCGGAAGAGCTGCGCAGGCTGGTTGATCACTTCGTCGCGATCGTCGATCCCGACGCGATGGACAAGGCCCACCGGGCCGCGGCCGGCCGTGAGTTCTTGAACATCGATCGGACCATGGAGGGCTACCACGTGGCCGGGTTCCTGACCCTCGAACTCGGCCAGTACGTGCGCACCGCCCTGGAAGCGATCATGGGCAAGCCCGCCGCCGACGAGACCCGCACCTCCTCCCAACGCCGCGCCCAGGCCCTCGGGGACCTCGCGCACATGGTGTTGGACCAAGGCAAGGTCGGCACGTCCGGATCCGTGCGCCCGCACCTTGGCGTGCTCATCAGCTACCCCGAGTTCCTCGACCTCATCAAGACCACCGAGACCAGCCAGACCACCGAGACCAGCCAGACCACCGAGACCAGCCAGACCACCGAGGACGCCGAGACCACCGAGGACGCCGAGACCACCGGAGCAACCGGAGCAACCGACGCCGCCGGAACCGAGGAAGCCGGAGCCGAAGAATCGGCACCTGACGAGGCGCCCGGAGCAGCCGAGGCGGCCGGCCCGAGGACGCCCCCGCAGCCGATCACCGAGCCCCTACCCGGCCCGGACACCACCACCGACCCGGCCGACCGCAGCCCTCGCAGCACCGGCGACACCACGACCGGCCCGACCACAGCGGACAAGGCAGCCACCCCGGCGAACAAGCTCGCCGGTGCCCAGGCGGAAGCGCCCACCCTGTCGAGCTCGACTGCGCCAGCAACCAGAGCGAACGAGCCTGGCCCTTGCACGCCCATGCCCAATCCGTCGCGCACATCGGAGGCCACGGGTCCGCCCGACTGCCAGTCACAGGCCGTCGGACCACTGGGCCAACCCACCACCGGCGCCAACGGCACCGCTGCGCCCGGTGCCAACAGCACCGCCCTGCCCGAAACTGCCGTGCCTGGCACCGGGCGGGACTGGGCCGCCCTCCTCGGCGCCGGACCAGCCACGTTCATCGACAACACCGGCCCCGTACCCCGGGACCTGCTCGACCGGATCATCGGCTGCGCCGGCGAGACCTACCGGATCATCTTCGGACCCGACAACGAGATCCTCAACCACGGCCGCGCCCACCGCCTGTTCACCGCCGCCCAACGCCGCGCCCTCATCGCCCGAGACCGCCACTGCGTCTACCACGACTGCACCGCCCCACCCGAACACTGCGAAACCCACCACGGCACCCGAGACTGGGCCGACGGCGGCAACACCGACCTGCACGACGCAGCCCTGGTCTGCCGCTACCACCACCACTGGATCCACACCCACAACATCACCATGCTCCGACGCAACGGCACATGGCACTTCTACAAGCCAGACGGCACCGAAATCCTCCCCACCCGAAACCCCTGGAGCTGAGCACGGCGCCTGAGGACCGCGTCAGCCTGATCGGCTGACCGGCTCGGGCCGCAGAGCCTGGATCCACCCGTCACCGCCACGCCCGAGGTACACCGTTCGCCCGATGGACACCATCTGGATGCAGGTTGTCTCTACCTTGTCCCTATGGACGAGACGAACAAGGCGGTGTCGCCCGCGCCTGGCGCCTCGAGCACCGACAGCGATCCGAAGGCGCCGCCGAGCCGGATCCTGACCTGGCCGGTGACCGCCTGGGCGCTCTGGGACTGGGGCTCCGCGGCGTTCAACGCGGTGATCACCACGTTCGTCTTCACGGTCTACATCACTTCGGACGCGTTCGGGCCGGGCGCGGAGTCCACGCTCGGATGGGTCCTCGCCGGAGCGGGTGTGCTGATCGCACTGTTCGCTCCCATCACGGGTCAGAGCGCGGACCGGGCGGGTCGACGCACCCTGTGGCTGACGGTCAACACCCTTCTGGTAGTGATCGCCTCGGCCGGGCTGTTCTTCGTCCAGCCCGCGCCCGAGTACCTCTGGCTCGGCCTGCTCCTGCTCGCCGGCGGCAACATCGCGTTCGAGTTCGCCTCCGTCAACTACAACGCCATGCTCAACGAGATCTCGACGGCGAGCACCGTCGGGCGGGTGTCCGGGCTCGGCTGGGGACTGGGCTACATCGGTGGGATCGTGCTGCTGCTGATGGTCTACTTCGGCCTGATCAACCCCGACGTGGGCGTCTTCGGCATCACTGGCGAGAACGGCATGGACGTCCGCGTCACCATGCTCCTGTGCGCCGCCTGGACGCTGCTGTTCTCGATCCCGGTGATCCTGACGATCCGGGACAAGCCCCGGACTGGCACGGCGCGAGATCCACGACCCGGTCTCATCGAGTCCTACCGCCTGCTCTTCCGCACGGTCGCCGACCTGTGGCGTGCGGACAAGAACACCGTCTTCTTCCTGATCGCCTCGGCCGTGTTCCGCGACGGCCTGGCCGGCGTGTTCACGTTCGGCGGGGTGATCGCGGCCGGTGTGTTCGGCTTCAGCGCCGGCCAGGTGATCATCTTCGGTGTCGTGGCGAACGTCGTCGCCGGGGTCGCCACGATCGCGTTCGGCGCCCTGGACGACCTGCTCGGCCCGAAGCGCGTGATCCTGCTGTCGCTGACGTCGATGATCATCGCCGGCACCCTGATCTTCATCTTCCACTCCGGCGGCACCAAGGTGTTCTGGATCCTCGGGTTGATCCTGTGCATCTTCGTCGGGCCGGCCCAGTCCGCATCGCGCACGTTCCTGGCCCGACTCATCCCCGCAGGTCGCGAAGGTGAGGTGTTCGGCCTCTACGCCACAACGGGGCGAGCGGTCAGCTTCATGGCGCCCGCCGCGTTCTCAACCGCGATCGTTGTGGGCGTCGCCGTGACCGGGCTGACGAGGGATGAGGCTCAGTACTGGGGCATTCTCGGCATCATTCTGGTATTGCTCGCCGGCCTGCTGCTGCTCATCCGGGTGCGCCCGCAGGAGCATCACGACACGGCCCTCGAACAGCCGCCGGTCACGAGCTGACAGGACGAGCAGACCTGGGTCCGTCCTGCGTCACCCGAATTGTCGACGCGGCGGGCCCTCCGAGATCCGGAGGCGACCTGCTCGTCGACGGCCAGTCGGCCGACGCGACGTCGTGGCCGGTCAGAGCCAGTCGGTGATCTCGAGACGGCGGCCGGCCTGCGGTCCCGCTGCCGCGCGGGCGTGCAGATCGTCGACCGTGTCCAGGCCGGCTCGCAGGTAGCAGCCGGAGAGGTTGTCCAGCTCGCCCGCGGCGATGGCCGCCACGATCTCCACCACAGCCTCGGGCGGGGTCCAGTCGGTCCGACCGACGTGCATTCGCATCCCGGTGGACATGTCGGTCGGGACCACACCGGGCGCCACCTCGAACGCCCGCAGCCCGCGCGAGAAGCCGGCTGTGTGCAGCCCGCCGCCGATGCGGAAGAGTGCGGTCTTGGCCGCGTTGTAGGAGCTCATGTCCGCGAAGTCGCGGGTGCCCGCCCCGGAGTTGAGGTCCACGACCCTGCCGCCGCCGCGACTCAGCATCCCGGGCACGACGGCCCGAGCCAGCAGGAACGGCCCGTACACGTCCGTGACGAGAACCTCGCGCCACTGCTCGGGATCCGCCTCCCAGAGCGGCACCTCGGCATCCACCAGGCCAGCGTTGTTGACCAGCAGGTCCACCCTGCCGAGGGCGTACTCGGCCTCGGCGACAGCGGCATCGACGGCGACCCGATCGGTCACGTCCGCCGCCAGCACCACCGCACGACTGCCGCGGGACTCGACCTCCTCGGCCACGCCCGTCAACCGGTCGACGTCCCGAGCGAGCAGCGCCACGTCCAGCCCGGCGTCGGCCAACCCGAGGGCGAGGTGCCGTCCGATGCCGCGGCTCGCGCCGGTGATCAGGGCGGTGCGTGCGGCGGCTGGATCCATGGCCTCATCGTGCCATTGCCCAAGCCTCGCCCGCACGCTTGGCAGACTAGGGTCATGACAGAGGACGCGGTGGATCTCAACGCGAAGTTCGATCTCTTCGCCGAGCACTGGTCACCGAAGCTGGTCGCGCACCTGAATGACTACGAGGTCAAGCTGGTCCGGATCAAGGGTGACTTCGTCTGGCACACCCACGAGGAGACCGACGAGTTGTTCCTCGTGCTGGACGGCCAGCTCACCATCCAGCTGCGGGATCGGGACGTCATCCTCGGCCCGGGCCAACTGTTCGTCGTGCCGCGTGGGGTCGAGCACTGCCCGCGCGCCGACGCGGAGGTCAAGGCGCTGCTACTGGAGCCCGCCGGGGTGGTCAACACCGGCGATGCCGGAGGCGACCTGACGGCCGTGGTCGAGCGGATCTGAAAGCCGGTGGGCGCCCCGCGACCCTCACGGTCGTAGGACGCCCACCGGTCGAGCGCGCGAGTGAACTCAGTTCGCCGCGATCTGCTCCGCTTCGCGTTCGGCCTGGGCCTCGTTGGCGGCGTCCACCTTCGAAGCGCGCAGCCGAGAGGCAACGATCGCGCCGAACGCGATCAGTGCGGCCGCCGTGGCGATCGCGATCCGGACCACGTGGTTGGCGTCGGCCGGGACGCTCATGACGACCACGGCCGGTGCGATCAGCACCGAGACCAGGTTCATGACCTTGATCAGCGGGTTGATGGCCGGCCCGGCGGTGTCCTTGAACGGGTCGCCGACCGTGTCACCGATGACCACCGCGGCGTGCGCCTCGGAGTTCTTGCCGCCGTAGTGGCCGTCCTCGACGATCTTCTTGGCGTTGTCCCAGGCACCACCGGAGTTCGCGAGGAACACCGCCATCAGCACCCCGGCACCGATCGCACCCCCGAGGAACCCGGCGAGCGCACCGACACCGAGGCCGAACCCGACCGCGATGGGAGCGAACGCGGCCAGCAGACCCGGCGTCGCAAGCTCGCGAAGCGAGTCACGGGTGCAGATGTCCACGACCTTGCCGTACTCCGGACGGGTCTCGCCGGTCATGATGCCCGGGAAGTCCCGGAACTGACGGCGCACCTCGAACACGATCGCGCCGGCCGCCCGGGTCACGGCGTCGATCGCCAGCCCGGAGAACAGGAACACCGTCGCAGCCCCGAGGATCAGGCCGACCAGGGTGATCGGGGAGACGATCTCGTAGTTCAGCATCGCCGCGACGAGGTCGTTCCCGCGCGCTGCCGGATCGAAGTCGATGTCCGCCAGGGCAGTGTTCACCGCGTCGCCGTAGGAGCCGAAGAGTGCGGTCGCCGCGAGCACGGCGGTCGCGATCGCGATCCCCTTGGTGATGGCCTTCGTGGTGTTCCCGACGGCGTCCAGGTCGGTCAGGATCTTGGCGCCCTCCTCGTCGACGTCACCGGACATCTCGGCGATGCCCTGCGCGTTGTCGCTGACGGGCCCGAACGTGTCCATCGCGACGATCACACCGACGGTCGTGAGAAGCCCACAGCCCGCGAGCGCGATCAGGAACAGCGACAGCCAGATGGAGCCGCCGGCAAGCAGGAACAGTCCACACATGGCAGCCGCGATGATCCCGGCCGTGTACACGGCCGACTCGAACCCGACGCCGATGCCGGACAGCACCACGGTGGCGGCGCCGGTCCGCGAGGTGGCTGCCACGTGCTTGGTCGGCTTTGACGTGGTGCCGGTGAAGTACCCGGTCACGGCCAGGATGATCCCGGCCAGGACCACACCGACCAGCACGGCCGCCGCCGTCACCAGCCGCGGGTCACCGGCGTGCTCGGCGAGATCGGCGCTGACGCCGGGGATCGCCGCGAAGGTCGACGGCAGGTAGATGAAGGCCGCCACGGCCGCGAGGCCGGCTCCGACGAGAGCAGACACATAGAAGCCGCGATAGATTGCGCGCAGCCCGCTCTCGGTGCCGCGGACGCGGGTGATCGCCACGCCAAGTACGGCCACGATCGCCCCGATCGCGGTCACGATGAGCGGGAACACGAGCCCTTGCTCACCCATGGTCGCCTTCCCCAGGATGAGCGCGGCCACCAGCATCACGGCGTAGGACTCGAACAGGTCAGCGGCCATTCCGGCGCAGTCGCCGACGTTGTCACCGACGTTGTCCGCGATGGTGGCGGCGTTGCGCGGGTCATCCTCGGGGATGCCCTTCTCGACCTTGCCGACCAGGTCCGCGCCGACATCGGCCGCCTTCGTGAAGATGCCGCCGCCGACGCGCATGAACATCGCCAGCAGCGCCGCGCCGAAGCCGAAGCCCTCCAGCACCGCTGGCGCATCCCCGCGGAAGCTGAGCACCACGGCCGCGGCGCCAAGCAGGCCGAGGCCCACCACGCTCATGCCGACCACGCCGCCGGTGCGGAACGCGATGCGCGCCCCCTCCGCGCGCCCGTTCGCCCCTGTCGCGGCGGCCGCGACGCGCAGGTTCGCGCGGGTGGCGAGCCACATGCCGAGGTACCCGATCGCGGCGGAGAAACCGGCCCCGAACAGGAACGCGACGGACCGGCCTATCTTGATGGCGCCGTCGCCTGGTAGCAGGAACAACAACCCGAACACGACGACGGCGAAGATCGCCAGTGTTCGGAACTGCCGGCTCAGATACGCCGAGGCCCCCTCTTGAATAGCGGCAGCGATCTCCTGCATCTTCGGCGTTCCCTCACCGGCGGCGAGAACCTGCTTCCGCAGGATCACCGCCAGGACCAGCGAGAGAACACCGATGACAGCGATCACCGACACAATGACAACGCTCGTGTTTCCGAGCTCGAGCATCCGTCCTCCTCGACGAACTACGCACAGGTCCCCAGGCATCCGTGTCGCCTCGGGCTGAGCGAGAGTCTAGCCAACGGGGACGATGCCATGAGCCACTCGGGTGCTCGGCCGGCCCGCCCACGGCGCCAGGAGCGAGGTCAGGGCACCCGGCCTCAGCCCGACCTCACCTCGAACCGTTCGAAGCCGACCCCGGCGACCGCCTCGGCCAGGCGGGCGAACCGCTCGTCCCAGCCCACGCCGTCGGCCGTGAACTCCTCCCGCGCCCCCGCCGGGCGGGCGCACTGCAGGGCGTAGTGGCGCACGCCTGCGGCCTGCAGCCGCCGGGCCAGGCCGAGGACGTCGACGGCGGAGCCCGGGTGGATCGTGGTGCGCACCTCCAGACCGGCTGGGGAGGCCAGAGCCACGTCCAGGCTGCGCCAGGCCGCGGCCCCACCGCCGGTGCGGATCACATCCGCGTAGCCGTCGGGCTCGGCCTTGATGTCGAGGCCGATCCAGTCGACGGACCCGGCGACGGCGGCCAGCCGGCTCGGGTACGCGCCTGCGGTATGCAGTCCGACGCCGAACCCGAGGCCGCGCACGGCTTCGATCGCAGCGCCGAGCGCGAGCTGGCGGGTCGGCTCCCCTCCGGAGAACACGACGCCGTCGAGCAGGCCGAGGCGACCGGTCAGGAACTCGAACACGTCCTGCCAAGCGTGCAGGCCCGGGGCGCGAGTGGGGATCAGGTCAGAGTTGTGGCAGTACACGCAGTTCCACGGGCAGCCCTGCAGGAACACGGTCGCGACGAGGCGCCCGGGCCAGTCGCAGCCGGACATCCGGGTCAACCCGGCCACCTGCAGACCCGCCGCCCGCGAGCCCGGGCGAGCGGGCGCCCTCGTACTCACACCGGCTCCAGCACGGGAGCGCCGACGCCCGCCGCCGCCTCCGTGAAGTGGCGCCGCTCGGAGTGCTCGCCCTTCTTGCCGATGTTGAACGAGCTGACCGGTCGGTGGTAGCCCATCACGCGGGTCCAGACCTCACAGACGACGGGCCGGGCGTCCGGGTCGGCGGCGGCGCAGCGCGGGCAGGTCGGCCGCTCCCCCGCCAGATAGCCGTGCGCCGGGCAGATCGAGAACGTCGGGGTGACGGTCAGGTACGGCAGCGAGAACCGTTCGAGCGAGCGACGCACCAGCCGCTTGCAGGCGTCGGCGTCGGAGAGCCGCTCGCTCAGGTACAGGTGCAGCACGGTGCCGCCGGTGTATTTGCGCTGCAGGTCGTCCTGGCGGGTGAGGGCCTCGAACGGGTCGTCGGTGAAGCCGACGGGCAGCTGGGAGGAGTTCGTGTAGTAGGGGTTGGCGTCGGTGCCTGCCTGGACGATGCCGCGGAAGCGGCGCCGGTCCTCCTTGGCGAACCGGTACGTGGTGCCTTCGGCCGGGGTCGCCTCGAGGTTGTACAGGTGGCCGGTCTCCTCCTGGTAGCCGATCAGGCGCTCGCGCACGTGATCCAGCACCCGGACGACCAGCGCGTGCCCGCGCGGGTCGGTGAGGTCGTAGGCATCGGCGGTGAAGTTGCGAACCATCTCGTTCATCCCGTTCACGCCGAGCGTCGAGAAGTGGTTGTCGAGCGAGGGCAGGTAGCGCCGCGTGTACGGGTACAGGCCCGCCTCGAGCCAGCCGGCGACGGCGGTCCGCTTGAGCTCCAGCGACTCCTTGCCGAGGTCCAGCAGCCGGTCCAGCGCCGCCACGAGCGCAATCTCGTCGCCCGCGTGCAGGTACCCCAACCGGGCGCAGTTGACGGTCACCACGCCGATCGACCCGGTCAGCTCCGCGGACCCGAACAGCCCGTTGCCCCTCGCCAGCAGCTCACGCAGGTCGAGCTGCAGCCGGCAGCACATCGAGCGGATCATGCCCGGGTCCAGGTCGGAGTTGATGAAGTTCTGGAAGTACGGCAGCCCGTACTTCGCGGTCATCGCGAACAGCGCCTGCGCGTTCTCGGAGTCCCAGTCGAAGTCCTTGGTGATGTTGTAGGTGGGGATCGGGAAGGTGAAGACCCGCCCGCCGGCGTCACCGGTGGTCATCACGTCGATGTACGCCCGGTTGATCAGGTCCATCTCGGCCTGCAGGTCGCCATAGCTGAAGTCGCACTCCTGCCCAGCGACCATCGGGATCTGCTCGCGCAGGTCGTCGGGGCAGGTCCAGTCGAACGTGAGGTTCGTGAACGGGGTCTGGGTGCCCCACCGCGAGGACGCGTTCAGGTTGTGGATCATCTCCTGCAGGCACTGGTGCACCTGCTCGTAGGTCATCGCGTCCACCCGCACGAACGGGGCCAGATAGGTGTCGAAGGAGCTGAACGCCTGCGCCCCGGCCCACTCGTTCTGCAACGTGCCGAGGAAGTTCACGATCTGCCCGACGGCGGCGGAGAGGTGCCGGGGCGGCCGAGCCGCGATCGCACCGGGGACCCCGTTGAACCCTTCGTGCAGCAGTGCGCGCAACGACCAGCCGGCGCAGTAGCCGGAGAGCATGTCGAGGTCGTGGATGTGCAGGTCCGCCTCGCGGTGGGCGCGGCCGACCGCGGCCGGGTAGACCGTGTCCAGCCAGTAGTTCGCGATGACCTTGCCTGAGGTGTTCAGCATCAGACCGCCGAGCGAGAAGCCCTGGTTCGCGTTCGCGTTGACGCGCCAGTCGCTGCGGTCCAGGTAGTCGTCCACCGCCGCGATCGGGTCGACGAGGGTGGGCGCGAGGGCAGTGCCCGACGGCGTCACGTGGGTCGCGTGGTCGGATGTTGCCGACGGCGTCGCGTGGGTTGGTCGGGTGGGTGGGAGGTTCTGGGTGCTCACGGTGGGCTCCTTGGTCCGAAGTGGATTCGACCTCTCGACCGTAGAACCGCTGGAGGCTAGATGTTGTGGTGCAACACGCTGCCATTTACTACATGTTGTGGTTTGCTGACGTGAGGTGCGAAAACATCGGGACGTTGGTCCCTGGCGGCACCACAATCGGGAGTGGCCGACTCAACGGTTCGGGACGCTGGGTCGTCTACCTCTATGAAGGCCGGCCCGACGCCGGCCGCACCGGGAGCCGCGCCGACCCCGTTTGCCGGTGACAGGTTGCGATGAGGGGACAACATGAGCCACTGGGAACCGGTCCTGACGGACCTGGTGCGCCAACGAGGGGGTGCGTTGGTGCGGTACGCGACCCTGCTCTGCGGGGATCTCGCGGAGGGTGAGGACCTCGTCCAGGAGGCCCTCACGAAGGTGTTCGCGGTGATGCGCAAGCCACCCCGCGGCGACGACGGCGTGGCCGTCGAGCACGCGGAGGCCTACGTGCGCCGCACCGTCCTGACGCTCTACCTGGATGGCTACCGCCGCCGTCGGCGCTGGGCCGCCGTGCGGCACCTGCTGCCCGGCTCGGACTCCACCGCCGGTCCCGAGCGGCACAGCCCGGACCGCCTCGACGTGGACCGCGCCCTGGCCCTGCTCGGACCCAGGCAGCGTGCCTGCATGGTCCTGCGCTACTACGCGGACCTCACCGTGCCGCAGATCGCCGACGAGCTCGGCGTGAGCCCCGGCACCGTGAAACGGCACCTGCACGACGCGGGCCTGCACCTGGTGGCCGAACTCGATGGGTCCCTGGAAGGAGAACGGCGATGAACCTCGAAGACATGCTCCGCAACGAGGCGCGCGCGAGCGCGCCCAACCCGCTGACCTCCCGCACCGGTGAGCTCATCGCCGGGGTCAGGCGCCGCCGTCGGGCCCGCGCCGCAGGCGCCACCATGGCGAGCGTCGCCACCGTTGCCGCGATCGGCGTGATCGTGTGGCAGGTGAGCGACCTCGACCGAGACCCACTGCCGCCGGCTCAGCCGGTCGAGGTGTGCACGCTGACGATCGACGACCTCCTGCCGGACGGCGTCTCGTCCGCGGTGGTGTCCTCGGCGATCGCGACCGACGGGCAGGGGCCGGCGGTGGTGGTCACGACCACCGTGGAGAACCCCGACGACGGTGACTTCGACGTGCCGGTCAGCTCGATCTCCTCCTACGCGGTGGACCCGGTGACCGGATCGGTGCGCGGGTACCACCTGGACGGCCGCTCGGCCGAGATGATCACCGTGCCCGCCGGGAACGCGGTGGACTGGTCGGCCACATTCGAGTTCTCGGCATGCGAGGGCGAGTCCCTTGCCGACGGTGACTATGAGCTGTACCAGGTCGGCTCCGTCGTGGATTCCGGTCGGTGGGCCACGGGCGCGGAGGCGTTCTCGGTCACCGACGGCGTGGTCGGCCCCATGGACCCGGCGACCGAGGGGCCGACGGACGAGCCCACCGATCCGGAGACCGATGACCCGGCCGACCCGGTCGACGCCCTCGAGCCCGCCCCGGTGTTCGAGCCGATGTGCGGCGACGCCTGGGCGCCGCCGACCATGAATACCGGCCTCGAGCTGACCGTGGAGTGGCCGGACGGCCCGTTCGTCTCCGATCCGTCCACCGGCGAGAACTCCATGTCCCTGGAGCCGACGGCACGCAACGTCAGCTCGGAGTCCGTCGCGCACGGGGTCTACACCTGGACCGTCCTGGTCGCCGACGGCGTGGTCGTCTCCCCCGAGTACCTCGGCAGTGACGACACCCGTGACCTCGCCCTCGGCCCGGACGAGACGCAGGTCGTCAACGCGGGGCACTCACTCGGGGACTTCTGCGCACCGGGCTGGTCGCCGTCCCTCCCGCTGGAGCCGCTCGAGCCGGGCCAGTACGAGGCATACGTGATGCTCATGGACCTCGACCTGTACTGGAGCGAGGGCACCCGCAACGTCCTGGCCATCGCCCCGGCCGGCACGATCGACGTCACCAACTGACCCCGAGCACGCGCTTACCCAACGTTTCCGCAGTGCCGTGCGTCATCATGGATAGAGGCGCCCAAGGTGACGAGGTGGGTGATGAACGGCGAGGATGCCCTGACCGAGTTGGTCCGCGAGCGCGGCACGGCTCTGCTGCGGTACGCCTCGCTCCTGGTCGGTGAGCGGCGCGGCGCCGAGGATCTCGTCCAGGACGCCCTCGTCAAGGTGTTCGCGGGCACCCGCCGCCCGCGTGACATCGAGGACGTCGAGGCGTACGTGCGCCGCGCGATCCTCACCCTCTACCTGGATTCCTACCGGCGGCACCGCCGCTGGGCCAAGGTGCGGCACCTGTTCGTCGTGCCCGAGCGCGTCGTGTCCGAGCCCGACGGCGTCGTGTCGGCCCGCGTCGACGTCACCGCCGCGCTGCGCACCCTGAGCCCGCGCGAGCGCGCGTGCGTGGTGCTGCGCTACTACATGGATCTGAGCGTCCCGCAGATCGCCGAGGAGCTCGGGATCGCCCAGGGCACCGTGAAGCGCTACCTGAGCGACGCGAACGCCGCGCTCGCCGCGCGGCTCGCGCCCGACCCGTCCCAGGATCCGGTGGCCACGGCAGACCCGGTACCCACGGCAGACCCGGTACCCGCCGCAGACCCGGTACCCACCGCAGGAGAGGCGCACCCATGAACCTCAACGAGCTGCTGCGGGAGGTGGCCGAGACGACCGTGCCCGAGGCGGACCCGCTTGGCGAGCGCCTCGGCGCGATCCGCAGCCGGGTGCGGCACCGCCGCACGGTGAACCGGGTGGGCTCGAGCGCCGTGGGCATGGTGGGCGTGGCCGGTGTGGCAGCCATCGGCACGCTGACCTGGCAGGCCGCCCAACCGGAACCACCCGCGTCACCGGCCGGCACGCCCTGGGAGTACTGCGACCTGAGCGTGGCCGACGTGGTGGGCTCGACCTCCGCCCCCTCCGGCCCCGCGTCGCTGACGATGGTGGATGGGATGCAGCTGGCCGTGGCCACCACGGTGACGAACCCGGGCAGTACCCAGGCCCAGGCCGCCCCCGCCCAGCTGGTCGTGTATCTCTTCGGCGGTGGGGACATCGTGGGCCTTGCGTCGGCCGGTGGCACCGAGCCGACCACGCTGGGTCCGGGGGCCTCCGACGTGGTGGCGGCGCTCGGCACGGTGGGCGCCTGCGCGTCCGGTTCCGTCTCCCAGGGCGACCCGCTGCCCGATGGCCGGTATGGCGTGATGCTCACGGGCGACCTCACCCCCGACGGCGGGGACTGGCACTCCGATGCCGTGATCATCGACGTGACCGGCGGGCAGATCGCAGCCGTCACCGACGACCCCGATCCGACCGCGGACCCCGATGCGTCGGCCGGCGGGTACACCCCGGTCTGTGGCGAGGTGACGCCCGCGGTGGGCGAGAACCCGCTGTACGTGACGTTGGGCACCGACGCCGGGCCACACCAGCCCGGCGACCCGGACCACCCCGGCACCGACGGGCTGAGCCTTGACCTCACCGTCGGCTCCGTGAACGCCGGCCACCTGACCGGCACCGCCGGCGCGGAGACGGTCACCATGATCACCGACCTCGACGGCCGGGTACGCAGCTGGTGGCGCGCGACGGGTGGGTCGCCGTCCGGGGCTCCGCTAGATCTTCCGGCGGACGGCTCACAGCTGCTGCCCGCCGCGGCCTGGCATCCGCTGACAGACACCTGCACAGACACCTCGACCGAAGGCCGGCTGCTCCCGGACGGGGACTACCGCGTGTTCGTGGCGGTCGGATTCGGCATCGACGCACCCGAGCACCCGGCCACCTGGGAGGTGCTCAGCGCACCGCTCGAGCTGACCGTGACCGGCGGCGGCGCCGCCGTGACCGGCGGGCGCGACGCGGCGGAGGCCGTGCCGGACGCCGGCCAGGAGTTCCCTGGTGCGCTGCCCCCGGACTTCCCGGAGGGCGAGCTGCCCCTGATGGACGGCGTCCTGCTCGGCTCCGGTGGCAACGCGGACACGGGCTGGACCATCAGTGGCGACTACGGCATCCACGGCAGCTCGATCGCCGCACTGGATCAGGCTATCGAACGGCTCGTCGACGTCGGGTTCACACTGGAGTCACGGGTCGGCCCGCCGGAGGCGGACGGCGCGCACGCGGTCCTTCAGGACGGGATGCTCCGGGTGGAGGTGGAGGTCACCGGCTACGAGGCGGACAGCCTGCCCGGCGGTTACACGATCCAGCCGATCGACCGCTGAACGGCGCATCACCGCAGGTCAGACCCTGTTACTTAACGGACGTTAGACAAAATCGAAGATCGCGGCTAGCGTTCCTCGACGTCGGCAGAGTCGCCACGTCCAAGGAGAACCCCAATGTCGCAGGCCCCGATCCATGTCCCCCTCACCCGCCGCGGTTTCCTGACCGTGGCCGGCGTCACGTCCGCCGGTGTCGCACTCGCCTCGTGCTCGTCCGGCGGTGGCGGCGGTAACCGCCCGGACCCGGGCGACGCCGTCGAACTGGAACTGCCCACCTACGTGGCGCCGCCCGAGATCCCCGGCGGCCTGGTCAGTGAGGTGGAGGGCATGCCCACCATCTACACCCAGCCCATCGCCGAGTACGCAGACTCCGTGACCGAGGTGCCCCTCTCCGGGGGTGAAGTGACCACGTTCCAGGTGCTCTGGGGCGCTCCGCCGCAGGACATTCCCGCCAACGAGTACTGGGTGAGCCTGAACGAGCGCCTCGGCGGGGAGTTCAAGCCGACCCTGGTCGCGTTCGACACCTACAACGAGAAGATGGCCACCACCATCGCGTCCGGGGAGATCCCGGACCTCTCCTTCGTGCAGGACACGAACGCCGTGGCCGCCCAGGCGATCGGCGACGGTGTGTTCGCGGACCTGTCCGAGGTACTCGCCGGGGACGGCATCCTGCAGTGGCCCAACCTTGCGAACGTCGCCACCAACGCGTGGTCCGCTTCAGCCAAGAACGGCCACATCTTCGGGGTCCCGAACGAGGACCCGTACCTGACGAACTTCCCCGCGATCCGCTACGACCTCATGACCGCGGCCGGCTACGACGCGATCCCGGACGACGCGGACGGCTACCTGCAGATGATGAGCGACATCGCCGCGCTCGGGTCCGTCAACGGCAAGCAGCACTGGGGCATCGCCGCGTTCGACGGCAAGGCCCAGTCCTACGTGGAGTGGATGTTCCGGGCCGGCACCACCTGGCAGCTCGACGACGCCGGCAAGGTCGTGAACATCATCGAGACCGACGCCTACGCCGACGTCCTCGCGTTCCACAACAGCATGTGGAACGCCGGCGTCTACCACCCCGATGCCCTGGCGCTGGCCACCCAGGGCAACCAGGCCGCCGAACTGTTCACGAACGGCCAGGTAGCGCTCACGGTGGACTCCTTCAACGGCTTCTTCGGCGCGGGGATCTTCCGGGACACCGTGGACATCACCCCCGGCGCCGCACCCGGCCTGTTCGTCCCGCCCGCGTTCGACGGCGGCGACCTGCTGATCCAGCGCAATGACGGCTACTGGGGCATGGTCGCGATCTCCGCGAAGGCGGCCGAGGACCCGGAGCGCCTGGCCGAGCTGCTGAACGTCATCAACTACTGGCGTGCCCCGGACGGCAGCACCGAGGCCCTGTTCATCCACACCGGCGTGGAGGGCTACAACTTCGAGTTCGGCCCGGACAACGAGATCCTCAGCCTCGACGACGAGACCGCGAACGCGGACCGCGCGGCCCTGCAGTGGTTGGGCGCATTCAAGTCGCCGTCGTTCAACATCCCGGCGAACGCGCTCGAGTTCGTGGACAACTTCCGCGAGTGTGTCGAGGTGCTGACCGCGGCGACCGTGCCGAGTCCCGTGGTCGGTATCTACAACGAGCCGTCCGTGGAGAACGGGTCCCGGATGTCCGAGGTGGACACCGACTACCGCGGTGGGATCGTCTCGGGCCGGATGGACCTGAGCGCCATCGAGGAGTACCGCGAGGCCTGGCGGTCCGCCGGTGGCGACGCCGTCCGGGACGCCTACCAGGCCGCGCTCGACGAGGCCTGAGCCGGTGGCAGTCAACGCACGCACGTCGGCCTCGGACCCGCCCGGTGGCGTCGTGGACACCGCACGGGCGGGTGCGCTCGGCGAGAAGGGCGCGCGCGGCGCGACGTCGGCCGGCGACGGCGCGCCTGGTGGCGCGCGCGGGGGGAACCGGGGTCGTGGCCGGGATGCTCGCGGGCGGGCCACCACCTGGACGCGGATGAAGCGCGAGCGGGCCACGTACCTGTTCATCGTGCCCGGTCTGCTGTTCTTCCTGATCTTCGCCTACCTGCCGCTCGCCGGGAACGTGGTGGCGTTCCAGGACTACTCCCCGTACTGGGGCATCGGCGGCTCGGAGTGGGTGGGCCTGGAGAACTTCGCCGCGATGTTCAACGACCCCCAGTTCATGCGGGCGCTGACGAACACCCTGGTGATCTCGTTCCTGCAGATCGTGTTCGCGTTCCCGGCCCCGATCCTGCTCGCGCTGTTGCTGAACTCGCTCATCTCGGAGCGGATCAAGCGCGTGGTGCAGTCGATCGTGTACCTGCCGCACTTCATCTCCTGGGTGATCGTGATCGCGATCTGGCAGCAGGTCCTCGGCGGCGCCGGCCCGGTGGCCGAGCTGTTCTCCGCCATCGGCATCGACGGCGTGAACATCATGTCCGACCCGGACACGTTCAAGGCACTTGTGGTCTCCCAGGTGATCTGGAAGGACATCGGCTGGGGCACGATCATCTTCTTCGCGGCCATCACCTCGATCCCGAACGAGCTGTACGAGGCGGCCGCGGTCGACGGCGCCGGGTCGATGCGGCGAACCTGGCACGTGACCCTGCCCGGGCTGGTGCCGGTGATCACACTGCTGCTCATCCTGACCATCGGGAACGTGCTCACGGTCGGCTTCGAGCAGTTGCTGCTGCAGCAGCCGGCCGTCGGGTCCGCGGCGGCGGAGGTCCTTGACACGTTCGTCTACTACCGCGGCATCGCCGGCGGCGACTGGGGCCTGTCCACGGCCGCTGGTCTGTTCAAGGGCGTGATCGGCACCATCCTGGTCATCGCCGCCAACAAGTTCGCGAAGCGACTCGGCACGGAAGGACTGTTCTGATGGCGGCCCTGCTCCCCACCGCTACGCCCACGAGAGGACCGGACGACCGGCGCCGGTATCCGAACCGCCCCGTCTGGATGGGCGTCCCGTCCAAGCCCGTCCAGGCGGCCAAAGCGGTCACGATCGCGTTCATCGTGCTCGTGATGCTGTACCCGTTCGTGTACGTGATCGCGATGAGCTTCGCCTCCCGCGAGGCTGCCGCGTCCGGCGGCCTGTTCCCGACGTCGTTCTCCCTCGACGCCTACCGGTCCATCCTCGGCGGGGACGTGGTCACCCGGGCGATGCTCGTCTCGATCGGGATCACCGCGGTCGGCACCACGCTGTCGATGATCTTCACCACCACGCTCGCCTATGGGCTGATGCGCACCCGGGACGTGCCCGGTGCGAAGTTCGTGCTCGTGCTGGTGCTGTGCACCATGCTGTTCGGGGCCGGGATCATCCCGAACTACCTGCTGGTGCGCTCCCTCGGGATGCTGGACTCGTACTGGTCGCTGATCATCCCGGGCCTGATCTCGGCGTTCAACATGGTGGTGGTCCGGAACTTCTTCATGGGCCTGCCCGCCGAGCTGCTCGAGTCGGCCCGCCTCGACGGCGCCAGCGACCTGCGCATCTTCACGCAGATCGTGCTGCCGCTGTCCAAGGCGGTGCTCGCGGTGATCGCACTGTTCTACGCCGTCGGGTACTGGAACGCGTTCTTCAACGCGATGATCTACCTCAACGACACCACGAAGTGGCCGATCCAGGTGGTCCTGAACCAGTACGTGGTGCAGGGCTCGGCGCTGACGTCGATCCAGGCACCGGACCAGCCACCGCCACCGGGGCAGACGTTGCAGATGGCGGTGATCGTGGTGGCCACGATCCCGATCCTGCTGCTCTACCCGTTCGCGCAGCGGTACTTCACGAAGGGCGTGCTCACGGGCGCCATCAAGGGCTGAGCCTCAGTCCTCCTCCGGGGCCAGCGCGGCGATCAACGCATCGATCGTCCGCCTGGTCACTGCCTCCATGTCCACCGTCCCGGGAGCGAGCAACCATTGGATCTGCAACCCGTCCATCACCGCGATGATCGCGGTGGCCGTCTCGGCGATGTCCGCGTCGTCGCGGAGCTCGCCGATGTCCCGGGCGTCGGCGAGCGCCTCGGTGACCATGGCGCGCAGCCCGTCGTAGCGCGCCCGGAACCACGCCTGGGCCGGGTGGTCGGTGGTCACCGACTCCGCGGACAGCACCGTGTACAGCTGCGTGATGCCGGGCCGGGTGGCGTTCCGGGCGGCGGTGTCGACGAGGTGGTGCAGGAACTCCAGGCCGCGCAGGCCGTGCCCGTGCCCGGCCTCCTCGATGTCCGCCATGTCCCGGTGGTGCAGGAGTTCGGTGAGCAGCTGGTCCTTGCTCTTGAAATGGTGCAGGATCCCGGCCGCGGAGATGCCGACCTCGTCGGCGATCTCGGCCAGCGACGCGTTGTAGAAGCCGCGGGTGGCGAACGTCTGCGAGGCCACCTCGAGGATCTCCTGCCGCCGGCGCCTGGTGCGCTGCTTCTGCACCCCGTCCGCGCGAACGGACGCCGCCACGTCCGGATCGATACCCATGTCGGCGACTGTAGACGACTTCGCCGGCACCTCCGGCCCACTCGAAACCACCCCGCAGCAACGATCGGATCTCGATGACCTCCCTGCCCACCGATGACCTTCTCGCCCGGGTCGCCACCCTGACCGTCGCCGAGAAGGTCACCCTGCTCACCGGAGCCACCGCCTGGACCACCCACGCCCAGGAGTCGATCGGCCTGGCGGAGGTCGTGATGTCGGACGGGCCGGCCGGCGTGCGCGGCATCGGGCCCGGCACGTCGACCTCGCTCCCGGCCCCGAGCGCGCTCGCCGCCACCTGGGACCTCGAGCAGGCCGCGCGGATCGGCCGGTTCTTCGCGGCGGCAGCCCGGCGCCGGGGCGTGGACGTGGTCCTGGCCCCGGTGCTGAACCTGCAACGCGTCCCGGTCGGCGGACGGCACTTCGAGAACTACAGCGAGGACCCGTACCTGACCGGAGCGGTCGGCGCCACCGTCATCGCCGCGATGCAGGACCTCGGCGTGGCCGCCTGCGCGAAGCACTTCGTCGCCAACGACTCCGAGACCGACCGGACCACCTACGTGGCCCGGGTGGACGAGGTCACCCTCCGCGAGGCGTACCTGCCGCCGTTCCACCGGGGTGCGGTCGAGGCCGGCGCCTGGACGGTCATGTCCGCCTACAACGGCCTCGACGACGGCGAGGAGTCCGCCCCCGCCGGCGAGCACCGCCGGCTGCTCACCACCCTGTTGAAGCAGGAGTGGGGTTACGACGGGCTCGTGGTCAGCGACTGGGCGGCGGCCCGCACGACCGTCCCGACGGCGAACGCCGGCATGGATCTGGTGATGCCGGGACCGCACGGGCCCTGGCAGGATGCGCTCGTCGCTGCCGTCCAGACCGGGGAGGTGCCCGAGTCCGTCATCGACGACAAGGTGGTCCGGTTGCTGCGCCTGGCACAGCGCGTCGGCAAGCTCGACGGCGCAGGTCCGGCGCCGATCCCGGCGCACCTCGTCGAGGAGGGCTGGTCGGTCTCGCGCGACCTCGCGGCGCGTGCGACCGTCGTGCTGCGGCGTGGTGCGGCGTGGCCGTTGGCGGCGGCGTCGGCCGGCCGGACGATCGCGCTGATCGGCGCCAACGCCGTCGAGCCCTACGTCCAGGGCGGCGGCAGCGCGAAGGTGCGCGTCGAGCACGAGGTGAGTCCCCTCGAAGGGCTCACCGACGCGCTCGACGGCACCTCCGCCGTCGTCCGCTTCGCTCGCGGTGGCGCTGTGCTCGAGCATGCGCCGATGCTCGGCACCGACCTCATCACGGACCCCGTCACCGGCGGGGCCGGTGTGCACCTGAGCGCCCACGACGCCGGCGGTGCGCTGCTCGCGCAGGAGTCCGCGGCCCGCACCGACTGGACCTGGCACTACGGCTTCCCGGCGGACAGTGCCGAGCTGGTCCTGCGTACCACCGTGCATCTGACCGGCGACGGCACCCACGAGCTGGAGCTCGGCGCGATCGGCTACCACGACGTGCTCGTCGACGGTGAGCTCGTGGCCAGCGCGCGCGACGACGACGGCGCGCAGGCGGTGCTGAACTCGTCTGTGAACGCACCCCTCGGGGTACGGGTGCCGGTCCTGGTCGACGGGTCGCGGGACGTCGAGGTCGAGCTGCGCCTGCACGTCGTGGACACCGGCCAGTACGGGCGGCTCATCAGCGCGACGCTGCGGCACGCGCTCCCCGGCCCGGACACCGGCATCGAGATCGACGAGGCCGTGGCCCTGGCTGCCGAGGCGGACGTCGCGGTCGTGGTGGTCGGCACGAACGGCGAGGTGGAGAGCGAGGGCTGGGACCGCGCCTCGCTCGCGCTGCCGGGCCGCCAGGACGAGCTCGTCCGCCGGGTCGCGGCCGTGAACCCGCGCACCGTGGTGGTGGTGAACGCGGGCGCACCGGTGCTGCTGCCGTGGCTCGACGAGGTCGACACGGTGCTGTGGGCGTGGTTGCCGGGGCAGGAGTTCGGGCACGCCCTCGCCGACGTGCTGCTCGGCCGGACCGAGCCCGCCGGCCGGCTGCCGTGGACGCTGCCCGCGAGCGCCGACGACGTACCGGTCCCGGACGGCGCGCCCGTCGACGGCGTCGTCGACTACCGCGAGGGCACCGACGTGGGCTACCTGGGCTGGCAGCGCCTCGGCCGCACACCGGCGCTGCCGTTCGGGCACGGGCTGGGCTGGACCGACTTCACCCACGGCGAGCCCGCCGTGACCTGCGAGCCCGACGGCGACCTCACCGTCGGCGTGGACGTCACCAACGTCGGACCGCGCGCCGGGCGCGAGGTGGTGCAGGTGTACCTGGAGCGACCGGGTGACCCGGGGATGCTGCGGCTGGCCGCCTTCGCCTGCGCGGACGTTGCCGCGGGCGCGGCTGCCACAGTGACCGTCCGGGTGCCCGGACGCGCTCTCGAGCGGTGGGTTCCCAGTGGATCGGGATCGACGGGATGGCAGCGGGTCGGCGGCACCTACCGCGTGCACGTGGGCCGTTCGGTGGCGGACATCCGCGCAGGAGTGGACATCGTGATCGAGGGTGCGGACGTGCGCGTCGCCGACGGCGTGGTGCACGCATGAGCTCCACAGTGTCCGCCACCCACCCGCCGCTGAGCCCGCTCGCCGCGTCCCGCCCGGACGTCGCCGCGCGCTCCTTCGTGCGCCGGGCGGGCACCCGGATCGTCGACGGGACCGGCGCACCGGCGCTCGAACGCGGCGTCGGTATCGGCACCTGGCTGCTGCCGGAGGGCTACATGTGGGGCTTCCGGCCGGCCGGGCGGCCCGGAGCCGGCGTGCCCGCACAGTCTCCACGGGAGATCGAGGCCCTGTTCGCCGACCTGGTCGGGCCCGAACGGGCCGCGACATTCTGGACCCGGTGGCGAGCGTCGTTCTTCACCGAGGCCGACGTCGCCGAGATCGCCGCGCAGGGGTTCGACCACGTGCGGCTGCCGATCAACTCCCGCGTCGTCATGGACGACTCGGGCGCGTTCCTCGCCGACGGGTTCACCCTGATCGACGCGTGCATCGACTGGTGCCGCGTCCATGGCCTGCACGTGGTGCTGGACCTGCACGGCGCCCCCGGCGGGCAGACCGGCACCAATATCGACGACTCACCGCGCGGGCGCCCGGAGCTGTTCACCGATCCGAACTACCGCGCCCTGACCGTGGCGCTGTGGGCCGAACTGGCCCGCCGCTACTCCGACGAGCCAGTGGTCGCGGCCTACGACCTGCTCAACGAACCGCTGCCGAACGAGCACGCCGCCGCCCACGCCGTCGACCTGGTCAGCCTGTACCGCGACCTCACCGCGACGATCCGGGCCATCGACCCGGACCACCTCATCATGTATGAGGGCCTGCACTGGGCCAGCGACGTCTCGATCTTCACCGAGGTCTGGGACGCGAACTCGGCGATCCAGTTCCACCGGTACTGGGCGCCGCCGGACCGGGCCGGGATCGCGCCCCACCTCGAGGTCCGGGACCGGCTCGGCCTTCCGATCTACATGGGCGAGGGCGGCGAGAACGGCACGGACTGGCTGGCTGCCGCGTTCGGGCTGTACACGGCCCAGGGCATCGGCTGGAACTTCTGGACCTGGAAGAAGATCGACAACCCGCACTCCCCCGCCGTGGTCGTGCCGCCGCCGGGTTGGGATGCCATCGCCGGGTACGCGGCGGGCACGCACGAGCGACCCGACCCCGACGCCGCCTGGGCCACGCTGCTCGCCCTGGTCGAGGCCGTGCGGCTGCCGAACTGCACCTGGCACGGTGAGGTGATCGCGGCGCTGCTGCACCGCACGCCGGTGACCCTGCCGGCCTACGCGTTCTCCGGCGCCTGCGCGGGCTCGCGGAGCATCGCGTCGAGCACCGCCGCCGAGTCGCAGACCGGCGCGGCGGAGCCGGCCGATGCCGCCGGCGAGCCATGGCCGGACGAGCCGGTCACGATCCGCTACACCGGCGGCGACCCCGACGTGAACCCGTTCGCCGCCGACCCGGCCGAGCGCGCCCGAGCCGGCACGTTCGCGGTGCATCTGCGCGCCGGAGACCGGGTCGACTACGACCTGCACGTCGCCGAGCCGGTGGCTCGCCCCGGCGGCTCGTCCGAGACCACGGTGACCCTGCGGACCGGGCCGGCTGCGCCGTCGGGCATCACGCCGACTCCGACCCCGCCCGCGGACCCGGCCGCGCCCCTCGGCACCATGACCGTGCGGCTCGGCGGCGTCGCGGTCACCGGCGCCTGGTCCGGGACCGCCTGGCGTGGCTCGACGCCGACGGTCCCCGGCGCCACGACGCTCCGGATCGGCGTCGAGGACGGTGTCGTCGATCTGATCGAGATCGCCGTGCGCTGACCCGCGCAGGTCCACCTCGCAGACCCGCTCGGACCCCGCGGCGGCGGAGTAGAGTGCGGAGCCCAGCCCCTTCTCGAGGTGTGCCATGCACGTCCAGGCCGATCGCGTCGCAGCGTTCCACCGCCTGCACTCCAGCGGCACCTTCGTGATGCCGAACCCTTGGGATCCCGGGAGCGCACGGGTCCTGGAGGGGCTCGGTTTCCCGGCGCTGGCGACGACGAGCTCAGGGTTCGCCTGGACCCGCGGCCGGGCGGACACCCACGTCGACCTCGAGCAGGTGCTCGCGCACCTCAAGGAGGTCGCCGACGCCGTCGACGTGCCGGTGAACGCGGACTTCGAGGGCGGCTACGCCGTCGATCCCGAGCAGGTGGCCACGAACGTGAGCCGCGCCGTCGCCACCGGTATCGCCGGCCTGTCGATCGAGGACTCCTCGGGCGATCAATCCGAGCCCCTGCTCCCGTTCGAGGTGTCCCTCGAGCGGGTGCGGGCGGCGCGCCGCGCGATCGACGAGAGCGGCACGGGGGTGCTGCTGACCGCGCGGTCCGAAGGCTTCGTCGTCGGCCGCCCGGACATCGACGAGACCGTGCGCCGGCTGCGCGCATACGCCGAGGCGGGTGCCGACTGCCTCTACGCGCCCCGGATCACGACGGTCGCGGAAATCGAGGCCGTCGTGGCCGCCGTCGCGCCGAAGCCGGTGAACCTGCTGATCAACTCGCCGTTCCTGACCGTGGCGCAGGCGGGCGCGCTCGGCGTGCGGCGGATCAGTGTGGGCGGCACCCTGGCGCGCGCGGCGTGGGGCGGCTTCCTAGGCGTCGCGCGGGAGATCGCCGACGCCGGCACGTTCTCCGGGTTCCGGGACCTGCCGGACGTCGACGGCATGTTCGGGCACGGCTGAGGCGTTACCGCCCGACGGCGGGCCCACCTGGGCTCGTCGGTCCGCGACGCGCCGCGCTGCCTCGGGCAGAGGGCCGGGCGGCCCGCGCTCAGGCGTGGTCGAGGTCCTCCGGCGTGACCGGCATCGCCCGCTTGTGCGCGGTACGCGCGAAAGCGCGTTCGATCGTCTCGCGGTCCTCCTCGGCGACCGGGCCACCCTCGAGGTAGGTGTCGATCGCCTCGTAGGTCACCCCGAGGGCCACCTCGTCCGGGTTGCCGGGCTTGCCGTCCTCGAGGTCCGCGGTCGGGACCTTCGTGACCAGGGTCTGCGGCGCCCCCAGGTGGGCACCGATGGCCCGGACCCGGCGCTTGGTGAGACCGGCGAGCGGGGTCAGGTCGCAGGCGCCGTCACCGTGCTTGGTGTAGAAGCCGGTGACCGCCTCGGCTGCATGGTCGGTTCCGATCACGAGCAGGTTGCGCAAGCCCGCGATCGTGTACTGGGCGACCATCCGCTGGCGGGCCTTGACGTTGCCCTTGACGAAGTCCGCCGCGGACTCGCTGGTGGCGGTCGTGCCACCGGCCCGGACCGCGGCGACCATGGCATCCGTCGGCTCGGCGATGTTCACGGTAAGCACCTCGTCGGCCTCGATGAAGGAGATGGCCACCTGGGCGTCGGCCTCGTCGGCCTGCACCCCGTACGGCAGCCGGACCGCCACGAACACGGCCTCCCTGCCCTCGGCACGGAGCCGCTCGACGGCCAGCTGCGCGAGGCGCCCCGCCGTCGTGGAGTCCACCCCGCCGCTGATACCCAGGACATATCCCGCCGCACCGGTGCGGCGCAGGTACTCGGCCAGGAACCCGATCCGGCGCTCGGCCTCGGCGGCAGCGTCGAACTCGGCAGGGACGCCGAGCTCGTCGATGATCTGCTGCTGGATGGGCGGGAGCTGGCGGATCTGCGCGGTGGTCACGTTCACACGGTAGCGACCAGCCAGGCGCCGGTACCAGCGTGGTCGGGGCGACGTTCACGACCCGGGCGCGACCTCGAGGAGCAGTCCGAGCACGATCAGTGCACCGGCCTTGTCCAGCGGGTTGTTGTTGTTCCCGCACTTGGGCGACTGCACGCAGCTCGGGCATCCCGTCGCGCAGCGACACGACGCGACGGCGTCCCGGGTCGCTGCGATCCACGTGCGGGCTGCGCGGAAGCCCCGCTGTGCGAACCCGGCGCCGCCGGGGTACCCGTCGTAGACGAAAACGGTGGGTTCGAACGTGTCGGCGTGGATCGCCGTGGAGAGCCCGCCGATGTCCCACCGGTCGCAGGTGGCGATCAGCGGGAGCAGTCCGATCGCGGCGTGCTCGGCGGCGTGCAGTGCCCCGGGCAGGTCCGCGGGACCGACGCCTGCCTCGGCGAGGACCGAGGCGTCCACGTGCCACCAGGTGCCGGTGGTGTGCAGAGTGCGCTCGGGCATCTCGAGCGGGTAGGACGCGATGATCTCCATGCCCGGCAGCCGGCGGCGGTCGTAGCCGTTCACCCGGGCCGTCACCTCGAGGTGCCCGTAGTTCCACCGGACCGGTCCCCACTGCTGCTCGGTGTCCGTGCTGACGATCCGCACGTGGGTGTCGGAGCGGGCCCGGGTGCGGTAGCCGAGGTTCTGGGCGGTGACGAGCGCGACGTCGTCGCCGTAGTGCTCCACCCGGTAGGTGCGGCCCTGGTGGGTGTAGACCGCCCCTTCGTGCACGGTCGCGTCGGCGCGGTCACCGTCGACGGTGCCGAGCACGCGGCCGGTGCCCTCCTCGACGACCTGGACCTGGGCCTCGCTCCCGCCGCGCAGGTCGGTGAGCCCGGCGGGGTGCTCGGGGCGCGCGTAGTTCCAGTACCAACCGCCGGGACGACGGCGGAGCAGCCCCCGCGCGACGAGCTCGTCCGGGAGCGCGGCGTCGGCGAGGCCGAACCGGGCCAGGTCGGCCTCCGTCAGCGGAAGTTCGGCGGCGGCGGCGCACAGGTGCGGGGCGAGCACGTAGGGGTTGGCCGGGTCGAACGCGGTGGCCTCGACCGCGACGCCGAAGATCGCCTCCGGGTGGTGCACCAGATAGGAGTCCAGCGGGTCGTCGCTGGCGATGAGTACCGCGAGACCTTCGGCGCCCGCTCGCCCGGCCCGGCCGACCTGCTGCCACAGCGACACCCGGGTTCCCGGCCAGCCGGCGATCAGGACGGCGTCGAGGCCTGAGATGTCCACGCCGAGCTCGAGGGCGTTCGTCGAGGCGAGCGCGAGTAGGTCCCCGGTGCGCAGCGCGGCCTCGAGCTCGCGGCGCTCCTCGGGCAGGTATCCGCCCCGGTAGGCGGCGACCCGGTCCGCCAGGTCCTCCTGGGCGCTCGGGTCCGGTGCTGCGCCGGGCGCGCGCCAGCGCGCACCGAGCCGGTCGCGGGTGTGGACCGCGATCACCTCGGCGCCGATGCGTGAGCGGACGAAGGCGAGTGTGCGGCGCCGGGCCCGGACGAGGTCGGTGAGCAGGTCCGCGGTCTCCGACAGGGCCGACCGCCGCGGACCGTCCTCGGGAGCGCCGCTCGGGACACCGGGCGGCGGGTCCTGGTCGACGAAGTCGTCCTCGGCGACCTCTTCGGCGTCGGTGAGCAACGGCGGCATCCACAGCGCGACGGTGCGCCGGCCGGCGGGCGAGGCGTCCGCGGTGACGGCATGCACCTCGGCGGCATCGACCCCGAGCAGCCGGGCCGCCGTCACCTCCGGCTCCCCCGTCGTCGCCGACGCCATGATCGCCGTCGGGCGTGCCCCGTAGTGCTCGGCCAGCCGCAGCAGCCGGCGCAGCACCAGAGCGACGTGCGCGCCGAGGACCCCGCGGTAGGCGTGGCACTCGTCCACGACGATGTACCGCAGGCCGCGGAGCAGTCGCTGCCAGCGTTTGTGCCCGCTGAGCATGGAGAAGTGCAGGAAGTCCGGGTTCGTCAGGACGATGTCGGCGTAGTCGCGGGCCCAGTCGCGCTCGTTCAGCGGTGTGTCGCCGTCGCACGTCACGGCGCGCACATCCCTGATCGCTCCGGCGCGGAGCAGTTCGGTGAGTCCGTGCAGCTGGTCTGCCGCGAGTGCCTTCGTGGGGCTGAGGTAGAGCACGCTCGGGCGACGGGTGAGCGTGGAGATCCTGGTGCCGGCGGTCTGGGCGCGGATGGCGGTGATCGCCGGGAGCCACCCGGCCAGCGACTTGCCGGATCCCGTGGAGGTCGCGAGGACCACGTGCCTGCCGGCCCAGGCGGCCTCCGCGGCCTCCACCTGATGCACCCACGGCTCGATGATGCCGCGGGCACGATAGGCGCCCACGAGATCCGGGTCCGCCCACTTCGGCCACGCGGCGGTCCGACCGGCACGTGCCGGCATCCGCTCGACGTGCAGGAGACTGTCCTGCTCGCGACGACCGGTCAGGAGCACCTGCAGCGTGTCCCGGTCGGCCATTGGCCGATTGTCGCAGCACGGTCCGACACACCAGGTGTTCGCACCGACCGGGCGTGCGGTCCGGCCAGGCGCACCTGAGCAACGTCCATCAGCGCTCGTCGGCAAGGCGCGTGATCGCCTGCGGCGTAGCGAACCAGCTCCGACGCGGCGCGCCGTCAGCGACGCAGCGAGTCGATCATCCGGTTCAGCGCCGCCTCGGCCAGTTCCGGTCGGCCGCCGTCCGCGATCCAGATCGCCGCCTCGTTCATCGCACCGCCGAGCAGCGCACCGGCGGCACCGGGGTCCACGGCCAGATCGTCGAGCGCGGCCAGTCCCTCGGCGAGCAATTTCGTGGAGTGCTGGGAGTCCATCCGGCGCCAGGACTCCCAACCGACCACCGCGGGTCCGTCCACGAGCACGATCCTACGGATGCCGGGCTCCACCGCGGCCCTCAGGAACGCCGCGCTCCCGACCCTGATCGCCGACCAGCCCGCGCCCGGGGCCGCCTGCGCGACGGCGTCCGCGATCACGGCGTGGGCGTCGGCGAGTACGGCAGTGAACAGCCCCAGCTTGTCGCCGAAGTGGTGGTAGACCGCACCTCGAGTCACACCGGCCGCCTCCGCAACCCGCTCGAGACCGACGGCCGCATAGCCCTGCTCGGCGAACAGCTCGCGGGCCACCTCACGCAGGCGCCGTTCGGTCGCCTCGCTCTGGGCCTTGGTCGCTCTGGCCACGGCCAACTCCTTTACAAACAGGCTGTACGTATTCTACGGTTGGGTTCTATACATACAGAGTGTATCTAACTGGAGGCACCGCATGATCACCGGCATCTACCCGGTCCTGATGAGTACGGATGTCGCGGCCAGTGCCGCCTTCTTCACCGAGCGGTTCGGTTTCGAGACCGTGTTCGAGGCCGACTGGTACGTCTCGCTGCGCCGGGACAACTGGGAGCTGGCCTTCGTCGACGCCGACCACCCGACGATCCCCGACGGCTTCCGCGCCGCGGCCACCGGAGTACTGCTGAACGTGGAGGTGGATCACGTCGACGAGGAGTACGCCCGGCTCATGGCCACCGGCGACGTGCAGGTAGTGCTCGAGCTCCGCTCGGAGGACTTCGGGCAGCGGCACTTCATCGTCGTGGCGCCCGGCGGCGTCCTCGTCGATGTCATCGAACCGATCCCGTACGCCGGCGAGTTCGCGGCGCAGGACTGATACTGAAGTCGCGTCGATCCAGGCGCGGCGACGCGGCGAAGGCCTGATCCTGACGTCGCGTCCATCCCCGGCGCGGCTACGCAGTCGCCGGTTGCGGCACGTCTGTGGCGGCGAGCGTCAGATAGGCGAATCCCATGACGTCCCGGTGGCCGCGCAGCCAGATCGAGCGCTGCGCGTCCAGGGCCTGCCGGATCGCATCGGCGTCGGGGTGGTCCGGGTGGGCAGCGAGCCAGAGTTCCCGGTCGGCCATATGACCGGACTCGTACTCCTCCCACTCCTCCCGCGTGACGGTCTCGGTGCGGATCGGACGGAAGCCGGCGGCGACGGCCTGATCGACGAGGTCGGCGAGCAACGGACAGTCCTCGGCGGTGGTGCCCTCCCACATGTTCGCGAGTTCGGTCGCCGTCGGTGGATGCTCCCAGTACTCGACACCGAACAGCAGCCGTCCGCCGTCACGCACGCGCCCGCGCAGCGCGTTGAGGGCCTCCGGGATCGAACCGAATGCGTGGAAGGCGCCGATGTTCAGCACGACGTCGGCGGGTTCGGTGGGCTGGGTGGCGGAGCCTTCGAGGAGGTCCACACGGTCCCCGAGCACGCGGCTCGCGGCGGCGAGCCGCGCTCGTTCGAGGTCCGGGCCATGGACGTCCACACCGATGCCGCGAGCCTGCGGTGCCCCGGCGAGCGTCATCAGCAGGAGTTCGGCCCAGCCGCAGCCCAGGTCCACGATCAACGCCGGGTTGGTCGCCGCGAGGTCGGCCGCCAGGCGATGCGCCCGTTGGGACGAGAGCGGGGCGTTGAACGTCAGCAGCCTGCCCGACCCCGTAGGGGGCGGAGCGGAGCCGTGGGCTGACGATGCGGGGCCGCCATCACTTGGCGTGGCCGGGCCGTCGTTCGGTGTCGAGGTCATCGCAGGCGACCCTGCACCGCCTATCTGTCAGCGTCAAGGTGATTGATGGTCACCTTCGATGGGAGTCAGCGGCGGCGGTGCAGCCCGGCCCGAACGACTCCGGTCCGACTAACGCCCGCCCGACTGACTCGGGCCCGACTGACTCCGGCACGACTGACTCCGGCCCGATTCACTCCAGTCCGACCGGCCCGGCCCGGGCCTGCGCGGTGGCCCGGGCCGACCACCCAGGGACCGGTGACACCGGGACCCCGACCTGCACGGTCACCATGCCGCCCGCGGACACGGCACAGGAGTCGAGCTCGACGCCGTGTCGCTGTGCGACACCGCCCGCGGCCGCGCACGCGTCGCCGGAGCGGCCCGCCGCCACCTCCGCACCGGCGATGGCAGCGAGATCAGCCGACCCCTGCGCCAGGCCGCGCGCACTCGTGACCCGGGCCAACCCGCCGACCAGCACGGCGAGGATGAGCGCCGCCGCAACGACGCCGAGAACCAGGACCGTGGCCGATCCTCGCTCTCCCTCGCCGAGGCGGCTCGATAAACCTCGGGTGGCGGACCGCGCGCTGGCACCCGGTTCGCCCGACGCGGCAGGTGCGAACCGCACGGGCGTCTCGGCCGATTCCCGGGTGACCCGTTCGCCCGACGCGGCAGATGTGAACCGGATGGGTGTCACGGCCCGCTCCCGGGTTCGGCGCGTGCGGAGAACTCGGCCGAGGCCATCAGCCCAGCAGCCCCGAGAGGGCCGGTGTCCACGGGTGCGCTGACGCGGACGACCACCCACCCATCGGCGGACGTGACCGAGACCTGAGCCTGCTCACCGGCGAGGTCGGAGGCGATGGCTGCCACCTCCGCCTCGCCGGAGCCGAGTGCGGCCGCGCGGGCACCTGCACGAGCGGCGTCGGTGCACCGCACCTGGGCGGTCGCCGCCGCTGCCAGGAGCAGGACGGCGACCAGCACCAGGACGACGGCGGGCAGCACGATCGCGAACTCGGCAGTGACCGAGCCACGCTCGCGCTGCCCAGCGCCCGGCACGCCGCGGGAATGACCGTGTCCGGGCCCGAAATGGCCCGGGCCGCCGGCCAGGTTCCGACCGGCCTCGCTCGGGCCGGCCAGGCTCAGACCGGCCTGGCTCAGACCGGCCTGGCCACTCCTCCCGGGTGCCCGCACGGGTCAGCCGCCCACCGACAGCGCCTGCCGGATGATCCCGAGCAGGAGCCCGCGGACCTCGTCGCTGCGCAGGATCACCAGGAGCAACCCGGCGAAGGCCACGGCCGCCAGGGTGGCGATGGCATACTCCGCCGTGGCCATTCCCGCCTCGGCCGTGCGCAGCACCAGCACGTACCGACGCCGCAGACCCGACACGAAGCGGCGCCAGGCCGCGGCTCCGAACTTGGCGATTCTCATGGTCTTCCTCTCGTCTTCGGGATCGACCGACCCCGTCCTACCTCCACTGTGGGCGCCGCCACCGCCAGCCGCCCCGCGCACCGGGGCCGCTGTGGACGGCTGGGCATCGGCCATCTCGCGGTGGGTCACTGGGACTCAGGGTCCGAGCAGGTCGAGTCCGGTCGACAGCAACACCGGGACCAGCCCGAGCAGGATGAAGGACGGGAGCAGGCACAGCCCCAGTGGCAGGACCAACTGCACACCCAGTCGAGCCGCGGCCTCCCGGGCGCTGGCGCCCCGGCGGGCGCGGACACCCTCCGCGGCTTGGCGCAGGCCTGCTCCAGGTGCCACGCCGTCGCACCAGGCGGGGGCCAGTGCCCGAGACACCGCAGCCCAGTCGTCGTCGACGTCCAGCCAGGCCTGGTCCCAGTCGGCACCGAGCCGGAGTGCGCCGGCGACGCGGCGGAGCGGAGCGCCCTGCTCGACGGGTAGCGCCTGCCCGAGCGCATCGAGCGCAGCAGGGATCGAGACACCGGCGGTGAGCGCCGCGTCGAGCAGGTCGAGCACCACCGCGGGATCGACGACCGGGCCGGACTCCCGGCGCCGAAGTCGGATCGGGAGCCGACCGCGCGCCGGCTCGCCGGCACCGGACACTGGCGCCGTGGGCCTAGCGGACGGCGCGTACGCGAGTGGTGCGCGTCGCAGCGCCCACGGCACCGCCGCCAGCACTACGAGCACGGCGGCGAGCCACGCCGGGCTCATCACGCACCCGCCCGTTCGGCCCGACGCACCAGCGTCGCGACCCACCGTCGGCCGATGACGACCAGTCCGACCCCGAGCACGAGGCACCAGCCGCCGATTCCGCCGCCGAGCAGTACGCCGAGCGGATCGGCACCGAGACCCGTGCCGAGCAGCACCCCAGCCAGCGGCAGCCAGGCCAGCAGTCGCGCCGTCGACCTGGGGCCAGCGAGCGCGGCGCGCCGGGCCGAGGCCGCCTCAGCCGACTCGACGAGCCCACTCGCACAGCGCTCGAGGACATCGGCCAGCGGCGTGCCCACGCGATGAGCGATCCGGCAGGCTGCGATGGCGCCGGCCACCTGTGCCGCGTCCGCGCTGTGCCCCACCCGTGCGGCGAGCTCCGCGAGCGGACCCGGGACGCCCGATGGCCCGCGGTCGCCCGCCATCCATGACTCGTCCGCGCGCGGCGAGGTCCGCGCGGCAGGTGCTCGGGGTCGCACGGCGACGGCGTGGACGACCAGGTCCGCAGCCGAGGCGGGTTCGGCGACGCCGGTGCTCGCGAGCGCCCGCTCCCACGCGGACTCGACGTCGGACCCGGACCGCAGCCTCGCGGCGACCTCCACGAGCACCTCGCCGATGGGGATCCGTCGCTCGCGCGGCCGCCAGAGACCTCGCCGCGGCGCGCGCCGGCCGACCCCGCCGCTCGAGCGTCGATCCGCGCGGCCGGGCGGACGACCCGGGTCCTGCGGACGCGTGGGTGCGCCACGGTGACCGGGCGCCGTCAGCAACCACACGGCCAGGACGCACAAGACGACCCCGAGCACCCCGCTCACCGTGCCGCGTCCAACCGCTCGGCGAGCGCCGGCCATCCCGGTCCCCACCGCCACCCGCCGAGGCCGTCACGACCCATCGCGACCTCGCAGCGCATGCCGTCACCGCCGTCGGGCGAGAGCACCGCGACCTGGTCCACGTGACGACGGCCCTCGGTCCGGCGCAGGTGCACCACCGCGTCGAACGCACTGAGAGCCTGGATCGCGACGGCTGCCGGACTCAGACCGGCGAGTGTGCCGAGCGCGGCGAGGCGGGCCGGAACGTCGGTGGCCGCGTTGGCGTGCACCGTGGCCAACCCGCCGTCATGCCCGGTGTTGAGGGCACCGAGCACCTCCCGGACCTCGGCTCCACGACACTCCCCCAGCACCAGCCGGTCCGGGCGCATCCTCATCGCCGTACGCACCAGATAGTCCAGCCCGATGCCACCGACGCCCTGCACGTTCGGCCGTCGGACCTGCAGGTGCACGACGTGCGGATGGTCCGGCGCCAGCTCCGCGGCCTCCTCGATGCAGACGATCCGTTCGTTCGGCGGGACCAGCGAGAGCATGCTCGCCAGCAGCGTGGTCTTGCCGCTGCCGGTGGCGCCGCTGACCAGGACGTTCGCACGCACGCGCACGAGCTGGGCGAGGATCTGCGCGGACCGGTCGTCGAGGAACCCGTCCTCGACCAGTTCGGCGAGCCGGAACGCCCGACGGCGGACCGTGCGTAGGGAGATCAACGCACCTTCCGCGCTGAGCGGGGCGAGCACGGCGTGCAGGCGGGTACCGTCCGGCAGTCGCCCTTCGGCAACTGGCGCGGCGTCATCCAGTCTTTGGCCGGCGACGGCGGCGAGCCGGGTGGCGAGGGTGCGGATGTCACCGAGACCCGCCGCCGGGACCCGACGCAGGCCGTCGCCGCGATCCACCCAGACACCGTGGTCCGCATTCACGAGGACGTCGGTCACCCGGGGGTCGTCGAGCAGCGGCTGCAGCACCGGCCCGGCGCCGAGGAGTTCGGCCCTCGCGTCCCGCTCCAGCGTGATCAGGTCCCGGTCGCCGAGCGGGCTGGAGGTCTCCCGGACCGCTCTGGTGACCTGGCCGGGGTCCGGCTCATGGTGGCTCCCGAGCAGCCGGTCGCGCACCTGATCGACCCCGGCCTTCGTCATCGGTAGCCGATCGCCTACCCGGGCGGCGCTCGTGCTCGTCATCGTCGGACCCGATCAGTCGGCGAGGCCGAGGGCGCCGACGAGGGTTCGCGCGCCGCGGATCAGCGGGCCTCGTCGCTGTTCCCCCGGCGCGACACCCCGTTCGACAGCGGCCGCGAGGGACCGTTCGGGCCGCATGGTCAGTTCCAGCGGCAGTTCGCAGGCCTGGGCGATCTCCTGTGCGGTCAACCCGCCCGGCGCCGGACCCCGGACCACCAGGCGCACGTCCGCACCGGTCAGCGCGCGGGCCAGCACCTGCGCACCCGCGGCGGACGCGACGTCACAGGTCGCCGCCACGAGGACGACGTCGCAGAAGGGCACCCAGTTGGCCTCACCGGACTCGGCCGCACCCCGGGCGAGATCGAGGACGAGGACGTCGTGACCGGCGGCCAGCGCCTCGAGGACGGGGATCTCCGCCCCCTGTGACGGGCCGCCACGCCAGTCCGCGGACAGCACGTGTACCCCGTGCCACACCGGGAGCGCCACCGAGAGCGACTCGGAGTCGAAGCCGCCCCGGTCCCCGGCGAGGTCACCCCAGCGGACCCCGCCCTCGTGCTCGATGCCCAGGATCAGCTCCACGCCCGCCCCGCTCAGGTCCAGATCCGCGAGGGCCACGCCCAACCCGGCGTCCGCGCAGGCCCGGGCCAGCGCGGTGGCCAGCGCGGACGTGCCCACGCCGCCACGTGCGCCGATCACGCCGACCACCCGCGCGCGCCGCGTCCGGGTACCGGCCCGCGCCCGGGCGAGCACCTGCTCGGCAGCACCCGGCAGCACGAGGCACGCTCCGCCGTCGGGCGCGGTAGCCCCGGGCACCACACTCACCCAGGCGGAGCGGTGCCGGACCTCGGTCCACAACGGGTCCTGCGGACCCCACTCGGTGGCACTGTCGAGCAGCAGACCGGCCTCCGGCGGCCCGGCGGCGGGCGGATGGATCGCCAGCGGCACCCCGGCGAGCGAGGTCACCGCCCGCACCTGTTCGATCAGGGCGGCGTCGGCCGAACGCAGGGCGATGATCGGTTGCTCCAGGGACACCGTGACTCCTCGGGTCGGGCCTTGAGCGTGCCCCGCGCGGCAGCGCCGCCGCGGCCCGGAGCGCCCGGTTGTGGACGGTGGGGGGTCGGGGATCGCCTGTGGACACGGACGTCGATCCCTTCCCAACCTCACCGGGAGGGAGTAGAAATGGAGGACAACTCCAGCAGCGGCGAGTACCCACGCGCGATAGGTCCACGAATAGGACCGGGCGACCGGGATCCGTCCCGTAGCGACCCGTACCGGATATGCACGCTTGATCGCTCGTACGCCACTGAAGGTGACAACGGCGCCCATGGGCGCCGTTGTTGCGTGATTCCGGTGCCCCGCCGGTTCGGCGCGCCCCCCGGATCCGCACCGTCCGCCTCGCTACGGTGACTCCACACGACGATCTTGGAGGATCCAGTGAGCACCGACCCGCCCAGTACCGGTGACAAGGACGAGGTGAACCCCGCACCCGCCGACGACACCACCGCGACTCCAGACGCGCCCACCCAGGGCGGCGTGCTGCCCAGCCCGTCGAGGGCCACCGGTCCAGCGGATCCCGCCGAGTCCTCGGACCCGGCCGCCGAGCCGGTCGCCGGCCCTCTCGACGGGTCCGTCGCGCCGGTCTCCGAGTCCGACCCCGGCGATGAGCCCACAGCCGCCGGCACCGACCTGCCCGCCGCCGAACCGATGACCGCAGCCGGAACGGACCAGCCCGCCGCGAGCGGGCCCCCGACCGCCACCACCAGCCCCGTCGAGGACACCCCTCGGGCCCTCGACGCCGACGAACCCCTGGAGGACGACGTGCCCCCTGCCCCCACCCGCGAGGAGGACGAGGCGGTCCGCGCCGAGCGAGCGCGCCGGTTCGGCCGCCCCTCCGCCGAGAGCGCCGCATCCGCCGACGAGGCCGGCACGACCGCCGTCGGCCCCATCGCGGCCGGCACCACGGCAGCCGGCACGACCTCGCCCGACGCGACGGGCAGCGACGCCGGCGCCATCGCGGCCGGCACCACCGCCGGTGTCGCGGCCGGGGCCGCCACCGAGGCGGACACCGCCGGCCCGGTGACCCCGTCCGAGACCGCGGCCCGCGACGCCGAGGACCCCTTCGAGGACTGGGACGACGGCCCGCAGTCCCGTACCAGCGCGCACTGGTGGGGCATCCTCATCGCCGTCGTGTTCACCCCGGTCGCGTGGTACCTCATCGCCGACGGCGGCGACCGCATCGCGCACGCGCAGAACACGAATCTCGACCAGATCAACGTGGCCGGCTTCATCGAGCTCGGCGGGGGCCTCCTCGCGCTCGTCGCACTCTTCATCGCGGCCCGCTGGTCCTCGGTGGGCTCGATCATCATGGGTTCGGTCGGTGTCCTGATCGGGGCCGCGTTCCTCGCCGTGCCCCGCACCGTTCTGGACTTCCTGGACGAGCAGGCCGCCCCGGTCTTCGAGCGCCTCGGGCAACTCGGCACGAACATCTACGACCACCTGCTCTCCGACGGTCAGACCGGTCGGCTGGTGGCCTACGGCATCGTCCTGATCCTCACCGGCGTGGTCTCCCACGGCGCCCGCCGACAGGGTCGCCGCGAGGAACGACGCAAGACCGCAGTCGGACTCGACTGATCCCTACAGACCCCACGGGACGGTCCGGTGCCTGCGCACCGGACCGTCCCGTTCGTCGTCGTCCCGTAGTTGGGACCGGCCTGCCGGTGTCCACGCGATGGGCATAGGCTGACCCGCGAAACCACGCACCGTCGATGTTGCTCGGAGGAACCGTGACGGACCAGCACAACCCTGCCCTGGAGAACCTGCTCTCGGAGACGCGGTCGTTCCCACCCAGCTCGGAGTTCGCCGCGCAGGCGAATGCCCAGCCGGAGCTGTACGACCGCGCGGCCGCGGACCGGCTCGGGTTCTGGGCCGATCAGGCGAACACGTACCTGACCTGGTCCAAGCCGTTCACCGAGGTGCTCGACTTCTCCGGCGCACCGACCGCCCGCTGGTTCGCCGACGGTCAGCTCAACGCGGCCTACAACGCCGTCGACCGGCATGTCGAGGCCGGCAACGGGGACCGGGTCGCGATCCTCTTCGAGGGCGAGCCGGGCGATACTCGCACCCTCACGTACGCCGACCTCAAGGACGAGGTCTCCCGGGCTGCGAACGCCCTCGGCGCCCTCGGCGTCACGACCGGCGACAGGGTCGCCATCTACCTGCCGATGATCCCCGAGGCGGTCATCGCGATGCTCGCCTGCGCCCGGATCGGTGCCACCCACTCGGTCGTCTTCGGCGGCTTCTCGGCCGAGGCCCTGTACTCCCGGATCACCGACGCGGACGCGAAGCTCGTCATCACCAGCGACGGCGGCTACCGCCGCGGCAAGCCGAGCGCGCTCAAGCCGGCCGTCGACGAGGCCCTCACCAAGGGCGAGACGAACGTCGCGCACGTGCTCGTGGTGCGCCGCACCGAACAGGACGTGGCCTGGACACAGGGCCGGGACGTGTGGTGGCACGACGCGCTCGCCGACGCCTCATCCGAGCACACCCCGGTCCCGGTGGACGCCGAGCACCCGCTGTTCATCCTCTACACCTCCGGCACCACCGGTAAGCCCAAGGGCATCCTGCACACCACCGGCGGCTACCTGACCCAAGCCGCCTACACGCACTCCGCGGTCTTCGACCTCAAGCCCGACACCGACGTGTACTGGTGCACCGCCGACGTCGGCTGGGTCACCGGGCACTCCTACGTCACCTACGGCCCGCTCATCAACGGCGCGACCCAGGTCCTCTACGAGGGCACCCCGGACACCCCGCACAAGGGCCGCTGGTGGGAGATCGTCGCCAAGTACAAGGTCACCATCCTCTACACCGCACCGACGGCGATCCGCACCTGCATGAAATGGGGCGAGCAGATCCCCGGCGAGTTCGACCTCAGCTCGCTGCGCGTCCTGGGCAGCGTCGGCGAACCGATCAACCCCGAGGCATGGATGTGGTACCGCCGCGTCATCGGCGCCGACCGCACCCCGATCGTGGACACCTGGTGGCAGACCGAGACCGGCGCGATCATGATCTCCCCGCTGCCCGGCGTCACCGCCGCCAAGCCCGGCTCCGCGCAGACCCCACTGCCCGGCATCAGCGCCGACATCTGGAACGACGCCGGCGAGCCCGTCGGCAAGGGCGGCGGCGGGTACCTCGTCCTGGACGAGCCCTGGCCCTCCATGCTCCGCGGCATCTGGGGTGACGAACAACGCTTCAAGGACACCTACTGGTCCCGCTTCCCCGGCACCTACTTCGCCGGCGACGGCGCCAAGTACGACGACGAGGGCAACATCTGGCTCCTCGGCCGCGTCGACGACGTCATGAACGTCTCCGGCCACCGCCTGTCCACCACCGAGATCGAATCGGCGCTGGTCTCCCACGAATGGGTCGCCGAGGCCGCCGTCGTGGGCGCCTCCGATGACACCACCGGCCAGGCGGTCGTCGCGTTCGTGATCCTGCGCGGCGAAGCCGTCGAACGCGCCGACGAGATCGGCGAGGGCCACGACGTCGTCGCCGAACTACGCAACCACGTCGCGAAGGAGATCGGCCCGATCGCCAAACCCCGCTCGATCCTCGTGGTCGCCGAACTGCCCAAGACCCGCTCCGGGAAGATCATGCGCCGCCTCCTGCGCGACGTCGCCGAGCACCGTCCCGTCGGAGACGTCACCACCCTCGCCGACACCTCGGTGATGGATCTCATCTCCACCGGTCTCAACGCAGCCCCCGCCGCAGACTGACCGACCCCAGGCACGCGAGTGCGCACGACTCGCTCACGTCTCGAGATGTGATCGGGATTGTGCGCACTCGCGTGCCGGGGTGTTCGGGGTAGCCTCAGGTCCCGTGACCGTCGACCCCTCGATCATCCTCGGCGAGGGCCCCTGGACCCACCGGATGGTCGCCGCGAACGGCGGCCGGTTCCATGTGGCGCTGGCCGGCCCGGACGACGGCGATGCCCCTCTGGTGGTGCTGCTGCACGCCTTCCCGCAGTTCTGGTGGGCCTGGCGCGCGCAACTGCCGATGCTCGCCGACGCCGGCTACCGGGTCGCGGCGATGGACCTGCGCGGCTTCGCCGGGTCGGACAAGCCGCCGTCGGGGCACGACACGCCCTCGATGGTCGCCGACGTGAGCGGCGTGATCCGGTCCCTTGGCGCCACGCAGGCCGTGGTCGTGGGGCACGGCATCGGTGGGCAGGTGGCGTGGTCGATGCCGAGCATGGCGCCGCGCGTCACGCGAGCCATCGGCGTGGTGGGCGCGCCGCACCCGGTCTTCCTGCACTCGTGGTCCCATCGCGCGGCGCCGGCCGGGACGCTCGGCAGGCTGGCGAAGTTCCAGGTGCCGTGGTTCCCGGAGCACTCGCTCACCCGTGGCGACCTGGTCGCGCGGCTGCTGCACGCGTGGGGCGCGCCCGGTTGGAACAGCCCGGACGTCAACCTGTACGCGGACGCGATGCGGCTGCCGTTCGTGGCTCACAGCGCGATGGAGCAGATCCGCTGGCTGGTCCGCTCCACGCCGCGTACCGACGGCCGCCGGTTCCGGTCCGCGGTCTCCGCACCGGTGGCGGTGCCGGTGCTGTCCCTGCACGGAGCCAAGGACGGGAACCTGCCCCCACGCGCCTGCCGGCGCGACAGCGAGATGGTCACCGCCCGGTACAGCCGGGTAGTGGTCGACGGCGCAGGTCACTTCGTGCCGGAGGAGTCACCCGAGGAGGTGGGCGAGTTGTTGCTCGCCTGGCTCGCCGAGCTGCCCTGAGGTGACCCGCCGCTCCGAGTGGCGTTGGCGGTGCGCCGGCAACCGCCCTAATGTGGCGCACGGACACGCTGGGCCTGTCACGGTCTGCCCCAAGTCCGGGCGGATGGCAGACTGTGGTCTACCTCACACGCCTGCCCGTTGGGCAACGAACAGGGAGATTCGATGAACGAGACCGTGGTCCGTACCGCACCGCTCTTCGCCGAACTGAGCGACGAGAGCTATCTCGCGGTGCGGGAGCGGATGGAGGCCCTGACGTTCCGGCGTGGCGAGGAGATCTTCCACGAGGGCTCGGCCGGGGACCGGCTCTACGTGATCGGCTCCGGCAAGGTGAAGCTCGGCCACATGGCCCCGGACGGCCGGGAGCACCTGCTGGCCATCCTCGGACCGGGCGAGATCCTCGGCGAGGTCTCCCTCTACGACCCGGGCCCCCGCACCGCCACGGCGACGGCGCTGGCCACCACCGAGATGGTCGAACTGAGCCATCAGGGGCTGCTGCAGATCCTCGACGCGCGTCCCGAGGTGTCCCAGCACCTGCTCCGCTCGCTGGCTCTGCGCCTGCGCCGCACGAACGACAAGGTCGCGGACCTCATCTTCTCCGACGTCCCCGGCCGGGTCGCGAAGGCACTGCTGGACCTGGGTCGCCGGTTCGGTGAGCGCACGGACGCCGGGCTGAAGGTCACGCACGACCTCACCCAGGAGGAACTGGCCCAACTGGTCGGTGCGACCCGGGAGACCGTGAACAAGGCCCTGGCCGAGTTCTCCTCGCGGGGCTGGCTGCAGCTGCAGGGCCGGTCCGTCATCCTCATCGACATCGACCGGCTCACCCACCGCGGCCGCTGACCGACACCCCTACCCACCC
>NZ_CACRYJ010000045.1 GCF_902703175.1 Occultella aeris
ACCCGACCCGCCCGGAGGTGACGCCGACGCCGCAGGTGAGCTCCGCCGTCGTCGTCCTCACTGCGTCCAGGGACGCCGGCGCCGCTCCCCTGCCAGCGGCCACGGTCCCGGCGGCGCTCGTGGCGACGTCGAGCGTCTACGGACAGGTGGTGCACCCACGCGAGCAGCACCCGCTCGGGAGCCTGAGGGACCTCGTCACCGGACTGACCCGGGGCGAGCCGGTGACGCTGCCCGACGGCGGCGACGTCTCGATCGTGCTCGACCTCGGCATCGAGGCGTCCGGGTTCGTGATCGTGGACCTGGACGCCCCGGCCGGGACGGTCGTGGACGTCTACGGCTTCGAGTACATCGAGGGCGAGCGCCGCCAGGAGACCACGGCGATGGACAACACGCTGCGCTACCGCACGCGGGCCGGACGGCAACGCTACGAGTCCCCGGTGCGGCGTGGGCTGCGCTACCTGCAGCTCGTGGTCCGTCGCGAGGCGGCCGCGCGGGGCCCGGTGACACTGCACGAGGTCGCCGTACGCAACTCCCACTACCCCATCGGCCAAGCGGACCAGGCCGGCGAGTTCGCCGCGAGCGACAGCCTGCTCACCGAGATCTGGGAGATGTCCCGGCGCACGGTGATCGCCTGCATGGAGGACACGTTCGTCGACTGCCCCGTCTACGAGCAGGCATTCTGGGTCGGCGACACCTACTCCAGCGCCCGGTTCGCGTCCTCGCTGTTCGACGTGGCACCGCTGATCGAGCGCTCGTTGCGGCTGGTGCCCGGGTCCAAGGCGCAGACCCCGCTGCTGGGCTCCCAGGTGCCGTCCGGGTGGACGAACGTGATCCCGGCGTGGACGTTCTTCTGGGTGCTCGCCTGCGAGCAGCACGCCCGGCGCACGGGTGACGCGGCCTTCGCCGGCGGCCTGCTGCCGGAGGCGGTCGAGGCCCTCGACGCGTTCGCCGAGCATCTCGACGGGAACGGCCTGCTGTCCATCGAGGCCTGGAACCTGCTCGACTGGGCACCGATGGACCAGCCGAACGCCGGGATCGTGACCCACCAGAACGCGCTGTTCGTGATGGCCCTGGACGCCGCGGCCGACCTGGCCGACCTGGCCGGGACCGGCGAGCGCACAGAACTGGCCGGTGCGCTACGGGCGCGCGCCGAGACGCTGCGCGCGGCGATCGCCACCCACCTGTGGTCGCCGGAGCGGGAAGCGTTCATCGACGCCATCCACGCCGACGGCACAAGGTCGGAGGTCATCAGCGTGCAGACCCAGATGTTCGCCCACCTCGCCGGCGTCGGCAGCGAGCCACAGCGCGAGCGCACCCGCGCGCTCGTGGTCGATCCGCCGTCGGGCCTCGTGCAGATCGGCAGCCCGTGGATGTCGATCTTCCGCTACGACGTGCTCGAGGCCGCGGGCCGTGCGGACGTGGCGCTGGCCGACCTGCGCCGAGACTACGGCGCCATGATCGAGGCAGGGGCGGTGACCTGCTGGGAGATGTTCCCCGCGCCGGACCGCCAGTGGCCGACCCGCAGCCACTGCCACGCGTGGTCGGCCGCGCCCGCGTCGTTCCTTCCGGCGGTCGTGCTCGGGATACGCCTGCTCGACGGCGGAACCCGGGTCGAAATCGCGCCGCACCCGGGCGAACTCGTGTGGGCCCGCGGTGCGGTCCCGCTGCCGGGTGGCGGCCGGGTGGAGGTCGCCTGGGCCCGCGACGGCGCGGCCCTTGACCTGCAGGTCGCCGCGCCAGCCGGGGTAGAGGTCACCGTCCGTGAGCCGGTCGGGTACACAACGCGGGTGCGGCTCGAGGACCCGCCGCCGTGAGCGAGATACGGATCCGTCCCGGGGGCCGGCGCGGCCGGTCGCCTCGCGGTCGCGGCTGCGCCGGATGACCGCCCCACGGGCTTCCATCGCTTCCATCGCTTCCACCGTGAACCACCCGACGCCCTGCGAGCCATCCCCGGCACCGACGATCTGCTGTTGCGGACGGCCTGCATCCGGGTTTCGGTTGCCTCATGACACGCATCGGGTTCCACGCAAGCCATGAGCAGGCCTCGCCGCGGCAGTTGCTCCGAGATGTGCAGCACGCCGAACGCGTCGGATTCGAGATGGCCATGTGTTCCGACCACATCGCCCCCTGGAGCAGCCGCCAGGGCCACTCCGGCAACGTGTGGACCTGGCTGGGTGCGGCGCTCGCGCTGACCAGTATTCCGGTCGGCAGCCTCGCCATTCCCGGACCGCGATACCACCCCGCCGTGCTCGCCCACCAACTGGCGACCCTCGCCCAGATGTTCCCCCACCGGGTGTGGGCCGCCCTGGGCAGCGGCGAGGCGTTGAACGAACACATCACCGGCGAGCAATGGCCGCGAAAGGAGGTTCGGGTGCAGCGGCTCGAGGAGAGCGTGGCGATCATCCGCTCACTGTTGGCCGGCGAGGAGGTCAGCAGGGACGGGCCGGTCCGGGTGGATCGAGCCCGGCTCTGGGATCTGCCCGAGGAGCCGCCGGAGCTGCTCGCTCCGGCGATCTCGGCCGTCTCCGCTGCGCGTGTGGCCACCTGGGCCGACGGCCTGTTGACCGTGGTCCAGCCTGTCGACACCCTGCGTGAGGTGGTGGCGGCCTACCGCGGCGCCGGCGGGCGCGGACGCCTGGCACTCCAGTTGCACGTGTCCTGGGCACCCACCGAACAGGAGGCCCTGGCACTGGCCCACGACCAGTGGCGAAGCAACGTCTTCGCCCCTCCCGCGCCTGCCGATACTGCGACCACCGAGGCATTCGACGCGTTCTCCGACCGGGTCCCACCGGATTCGGTCACGGAGACGGTGCGGGTGTCGGCGGACCTGGGACGGCACCGCGCCTGGATCGGTGAGTATGCCGACCTCGGGTTCGACGACATCTACCTGCACCACGTCGGACAGGCCCAGGATGCGTTCCTGGACGCATTCGGCGAGCAGGTCCTGCCCGCGGTGAGCGACGGAGGACGGCGATGAGAACAACCCGGACGAGCGACCTGTGGTGGAAGAGCTCGGTGATCTACTGCCTCGACGTGGAGACCTTCCTGGACTCCGACGGTGACGGAACGGGGGACCTGGCCGGCCTCGCGCAACGGATCGACTACCTGGCACAGCTCGGGATCAACTGCCTGTGGCTGATGCCCTTCTACCCCAGCCCCGACCGTGATGACGGCTACGACATCACGGACTTCTACGGCGTGGACGCACGGCTCGGCAACCATGGCCAACTCGTGGAGGTGGTACGGACTGCGCACGATCGCGGGATGCGGGTGATCGCCGATCTCATCATCAACCACACCTCGGACCAGCACCCCTGGTTCCGGTCGGCCCGGCGGAGCAGGAACAGCCGGTACCGGGACTACTACGTCTGGCGGGACACGGAGCCACCGGACACGAGCGGCGAGGTCGTCTTCCCCGACCAGGAGGAGTCCATCTGGGAACGCGAGGAGAGGACCGAGTCGTGGTACCTCCACCACTTCTACCGGCACCAACCCGATCTGAACGTGGCCAATCCGCTGGTGCGCGAGGAAATCCTGCGGGTCATCGGGTTCTGGCTGGAGCTCGGCATCGACGGCTTCCGGGTCGATGCGGTCCCGTTCTTCATCAAGGACGCCGAGACGCTCGGTGCCGATGGCGGTGAGTCGGCGGTTCCGGACGACCCGCACCAGATCCTGAAGGAGATCCGTGCGTTCCTGACCCGTCGCAAGGGCTCGGCGATGATGCTCGGGGAGGTCAACGTCGCCCGTGCGGAGCAGCTGGAGTACTTCGGCGGTGACGATGGGGACGAACTGACCATGATGTTCGATTTCATCGCCATGCAGGCCTTGTACCTGTCCCTCGCCCGAGGGGATGCGACGCCGCTGGCCGAGGCCCTCGAAGATCGGCCACCGATCCATCCCACCTGCCAGTGGGCCAACTTCCTGCGCAACCACGACGAACTCACCCTGGACAAGCTGACCGGCGAGGAGCGTCAGGAGGTGTTCGCAGCCTTCGGCCCCGAACCGCAGATGCAACTCTACGGACGTGGTCTCAAGCGCCGGCTGCCGACGATGCTGTCCGGTGATCCACGCCGGCTCAGGATGGCCTACAGCCTCATGTTCTCCCTCCCGGGCACACCGACGATCTACTACGGCGAGGAGATCGGGATGGGGGAAGACCTCGCCGTCGAGGGGCGGATGGCCGTGCGTACCCCCATGCAGTGGACCGACGGGCACAACGGCGGGTTCTCGGCTGCGTCCCCCGGCCGGCTGATCCAGGCCGTGGTGGGAGACGGGTACGGCCCGGAGCACGTCAACGTCCGCGACCAACGCCACGACCCCGATTCCATGTGGACCTTCATGCGGGAGCTGATCGCCGTGCGGCGTACCTGCTTCGAGCTGGGCTGGGGTGCGTTCTCGCTGCTGCCCACCGATGCCCCGCAGGTGTTGGCCCACCGCTGCGACCTGGAGGGCTCGGCCGTGGTGGCGATCCACAACCTCGGGCCGGATCCGGTCACGGTCCAATTACCGATGACCGACGTCGAACGACCGGACCAGATCGTCGACCTGCTGGCGCGCGACGGTGTCACACCCGGCGTCGGCACGCTCGAGGTTGCCCTGGGCGGCTACGACTACCGGTGGTTCCGGATCGGGGGCGAGGGACTCCTGGGCGCCTAGCGCCGACCCCGCCGACCGGTAGACTCAGATGAGCGAGTATGTTTGCTCATCTGACAGCCGCCGAGGAGGCTCTCGTGCCCGACGTCGACGATCCGGAGCTGCTGCGCGAGGTCAGCGTGGACTTCTACCTGGACGGCCGCTCCAAGGTGGAGATCGCCAAGGAGCGCGGGCTGTCCCGATTCCAGGTGGCGCGGATGCTGAACACGGCACGCGACCTGGGCATCGTCCGGATCGAGATCTCCACCCCGGCCCATCTGGACAACTCCACCGGTAGCGCCCTGGCACAGGCCCTCGGCGTGCGCGAGGTGATCGTCTCCTCCGGCGGCTCCAGCACGTCCCCGCGGGACGCCCTGGCTCGTGCGGTGGCCCGCACGCTCGTGGATCGGGCCAAGCCGCAGATGACGATCGGCGTCTCCTGGTCCCGGACCATCGAGCTAGCCGCCGCACACATCGAGCACCTACCGCCCTGTGACGTGGTGCAGCTCGTGGGGGCCCAGCCGGTGGAGGGCAGCGGCAACTCGCTCGAGATGATCCAGCGCTTCAAGAGCCTTCCGGGCGTGCGCACCTGGCCCATCTGGGCGCCGCTCGTGGTCCAGGACGAGGCCACGGCCGCCGGCCTGCGCGCTCAACCCCAGATCGCTCGGGCCCTCGAGCGTGCGGACCAGCTGGACATCGCCGTCGTCGCCGTCGGCGGCTGGTCGTCGGAGTCGTCGACCGTGTACTCGAACGTGAGCAGGTCCGACATCGCCGACGCCGCCGCCGCGGGCGCGGTCGGCGAGTGCTCTGGCCGCCTGTTCGACGACGCCGGCCGGCTCGTGCCGACTCCGCTGGACGGGCGGATCGTGGGCGTCGGCCTTGACCAGTTGCGCCGCACCCCCGAGGTCATCATCAGCGCCCACGGCGCGGCCGCGGCCCGGGCCGTGCGCGCAGCCGTCCGTGGCGGCATCGGATCCACGCTGGTGCTCGATCCGGCCGCAGCCGGTGCCCTGACCGAGATCCTGCGCGCCGAGTCCGCAGCGGTATCGGTCGACTGACCGGGCCGGCGGCGCGCCGAAAGTCTCGCGGTGCCACTCAGTCGAGTTCGGTCTCGGCCAGGTCCTCGAGCGTCGCCCGGGCGCCGTCGCGGTGCAGCGAGGCCAGGGCCGAGCGGTAGGGCCCGACGAACCGGTCGTCGTCGACGAGGTCACCGAACAGGTCCCGGTCGCGGATGAAGGCCAGCTCGTCCCGCTCGTGTGTCCGCGCGACCGCCGTGAGCTGCTCGGCGAGCCGATCCACGACCTCGATCGGTGCCCCCGCCTCGTCGACACCCTCCGCGTAGCGGGCCCAGCTGGCCACGATCGCGGCCGAGAGCCGCACCTCGCCGCCGCCGGCGAGGTTCTCGCGGATCACGGGCACGAGCCACTTCGGGATCCGGTCGGAGGACTCGGCGCACAGCCGGGCCAGCGTGTCGCGGACGTTGGGGTTGGAGAACCGCTCGATCAGGGTCTGCTTGTACGCCGTGAGGTCCACACCCGGGACTGGCCGCAGCGTCGGGGTCGCCTCCAGATCCATGTAGGCGAGCAGGAACGCTGAGAACAGCGGGTCCTGGCACGCGTCGTGGACCAGCCGGTATCCGGCCAGGTACCCGAAGTAGGCGACCGCTTGGTGGCTGGCGTTCAACAGCCGGAGCTTCATCAGCTCGTACGGCATCACGTCCTCGACGACCTGGACGCCGACGTCTTCGTACGGCGGGCGGCCGTCGGCGAACTTCTCCTCCAGCACCCACTGGGTGAACGGCTCACACACGACCGGCCAGGCGTCGTCGATGCCGAACCGCTCGGCCACCAGGGCCCGGTCGTCGTCGGTGGTGACCGGGGTGATGCGGTCGACCATCGAGTTCGGGAACGGAACTTCTGCCTCGATCCAGTCGGCCAGCTCGGCATCCTTGGCCCGTGCGAACGCGACGAACATCTTGTGCGCCACCTCGCCGTTGCCCTGGATGTTGTCGCAGCTCATCACGGTGAACGCAGGCGTGCCGCGGTCCCGACGGCGGCGCAGCGCCTCGGTCACGTACGCGAAGGACGTGCTGGGCACGGCGCCGTCGACCAGGTCCGCTCGGACCTGGACGTTGCCCAGGTCGAACTCGCCCGTCACCGGGTTGACGTTGTAGCCGCCCTCGGTGACCGTCAGGGAGACGATCCGCACCCGCGGGTCCGCCATCTTCTCGATGGCAACCTCGGGGTCGTCGGGTCCGTACAGGTAGTCGACGATGGAGCCGATGACGGTCGGCTCGATCGTGCCGTCGGCGTGCTTGAGGACGAGCGTATAGAGGCCGTCCTGAGCCTTGAGCGCGTCCCGCATCCGCGCGTCCCCGGGCAGCAGACCGAGCCCACAGATCGCCCAGTCGAGCGCCTTTCCCTCGCGCATCAGCCGGTCGAGATACATCGCCTGGTGCGCCCGGTGGAAGCCGCCCACACCGATGTGCACGATCCCGGCGGTCAGAGCGGACCGGTCATAATCCGGCACCTTCACGGATCCACCGAGACCCTGAACCGTCTCGTCCTTGAGCAGAGTCATCGCTGATTTCCTTCGTCCGACGTACGTTGAGCCGACGATATCAGGTGAGCGACTATGGCCTCACAAATGAGCGCGCCTTATCGGGCGGGCTAGTCGGCGATGCGGATGGCCACCACCTCGCACTGCACCGGGGATGACGTCCCACACTCACCTTCGATCCAGATCTCGACCTCGTCCCCGTCCGCCAGGTCATCCACCTGAACGTGCACGCCGTCGCCGTCCACGACGACCGGGTGGTCATCGGCACCCGCCAGGTCCATTCCTTCGAAGCGCTCGGGCACCGCATCCACCACCCTCGGGCCTGCGCCCCCGGCCGCCACGGACACGACGCCGGTCGCGTTCGGCTCGCGATCCGGAATGGCGGGACCGCTGCAGGATGACAGGACCAGCGTGGCCACCAGCACTCCAGCCACGGTCAGCGGTCGATGCGTCATGCCTCACCTCGTGTGCGCGTCGGTGGCGGCGGGCGGATTCGGCGTCACCGCGTCGCCGGTTCAGGCCAACCTGCGAGCGCTCCGATGACAGCCAGGCCGAGCCAGCGGCCCCGGAACACCAGATTCGACGACGTGCCGGTGACATGCAACTCCCAGGGCGCCGTGGCGAACTTCGGCCGAGCGGAGCGTATGCGGGGCCGCGCGTCCGTCAGCGTGAGTTCGTGCAGGGGAACGATCCGCCGGTGTTCATGCCCGTCCATGTAGTTGATCCATGCTTGCTCGACGGAACACTCGACGGGACTCCACCCCGCCAACGGCGAGAGCCATGGCGCCCGTCCACGCACCGCCACCTCGACTCCGTCGACGTAGTCGTTCGAGTCCTCCGTCGCAGGTGCCCACGTACCGGCGAGGCCGCCCGACGGCAGACTTCCGGTGACGATCTCGAAAATGGCGTCCGCCGACATAGCCACACGCCATGGCCACGTCGCTGCCTCAAGACGCCAGCCGATGATCTCCTCCGCGGCCACCATCACGACTCCCGAGCGTCACCACGGCGCCGACTGTGCCGACCCCCTCGGCCCTGTTGTCGACGCTCGTACAGGAAGTACCAGACCCCCGCTGCCATCAGCGCTGGACCGATCGCGAACATGAGAATCACATCTCCAAACTCGCCACCGTTGACCAGATGCACCTGGTCCCCCACGCCGAGAAACCGGGCCGGATACTCCTCGTCGAGCTCGTAGGGAGGCTTGTCCGTCTCCACCCACGCATCCTCGATCACCACGGCGTCGTCGGCACTCACGAATTGCCCGGACCAGGCACAGAGTTCTCCGCCGCGACCACTCGGCGTACAGTCCACGGCGTTGGTCGTGAAGACACCCGCGGCGCCCTCACCTCGCGCGACCGACAGGGCCGCGGGAAGGTTGTGCAGAGCCTCCGCGAGGATGAGAAGTCCACCGAGTGCGAGCACAACCGCCAGAGCAATCCGGCCAAGTCTCGCGAGTTGCTCCACTCGCCCCCATGCGCCCACCGGCATCAACCCTCCCTGGCTGTGACCGGCCCGCTGTCTCCGCCGTTCCCGCCGCAGCGTATTCGCCACGCCTGGGTCGTGGGGCTCGATTCACGACTCCCACAATGAACCTCGCGCGGCGACCACCCGTCGCGGATCGAACCGCGTCGGCCCGGCGGTGTCTCAGGCCCGGGCCAGGGCCTGCGCGATGTGCGGAGCCAACGCACGGAAGGCGCGGCCCCGGTGCGAGATCGCGTTCTTCTCCGCGGCAGTGAGCTCCGCGCACGAGCGGGTCTCGCCGTCGGGCTGCAGGATCGGGTCGTAGCCGAAGCCGCCCTCCCCGCGCGGGGCGGTGAGCAGCGTGCCGCGCAACTCCCCCAGCTCGACGTGCTCACGTCCGTCCGGAGTGACCAGTGCGGCCGCGCAGACGAAGCCCGCGGCGCGGTGCTGGGCAGGCACATCCCCGAGCTGGGCCAGGAGCAGGTCCAGGTTCGCCCGATCATCGCCGTGCCGGCCGGCCCAGCGCGCCGAGAAGATCCCGGGCGCGCCGCCGAGCACGTCGACGGCGAGGCCGGAGTCGTCGGCGACGGCCACCAGACCGGTGTGTGCGGCCAGGGCACGCGCCTTGATCAGCGCGTTCTCGGCGAAGGTCACGCCGTCCTCGACCGGCTCGGACGCGCCGGTCTGCGCGGCGCCGATGACCTGCTCGGGCGCGAGCGGTGTCAGCCCGGCGAGGATCGCCCGGAGCTCGCCCACCTTGTGGGCGTTGTGGGTGGCGAGCACGAGCCGCGGCGCACCCGCCTGCGGGACGGAAGCGCCGCCGTCGGGCGTGGTGTTCACGGTGCCGGCGCGCCGAGGGGACCCGGCGCCGGGCGCCGGGCCAACGGTACGGCGAGCGCCTCGGCCTGCAGTTCGGTCAGTCGCGCGGTGCCGGCGACGGCGAGGTCGAGGAGCGCGTTCAGCTCGGCCCGGTCGAACGGGACGCCCTCGGCGGTGCCCTGTACCTCCACGAACGAGCCCGACCCGGTCACCACGACGTTCATGTCGGTCTCGGCGCTCACGTCCTCGGTGTAGGGCAGGTCGAGCATCGGGGTGCCCTCGATGATGCCGACGCTGACGGCGGCGATGGAGTCGGTCAGGACGGTCGCCTTCTTGGCGACGGCCCCGTTCTCCCGGCCCCAGGCGATCGCGTCGGCGAGCGCGACGTAGGCGCCGGTGATCGCTGCGGTGCGGGTGCCGCCATCGGCCTGGAGCACGTCGCAGTCGAGCACGATGGTGTTCTCACCCAGCGCGGACACGTCGATGATCGCGCGCAGGGATCGGCCGATCAGCCGGGAGATCTCATGGGTGCGGCCGCCGATGCGGCCCTTGACCGACTCCCGGTCCGAGCGGGAGTTCGTGGACCGCGGCAGCATCGAGTACTCCGCGGTGACCCAGCCCTGCCCGGAACCCTTGCGCCAGCGCGGCACACCCTCGGTGAACGATGCGGTGCACAGCACCCGGGTGCCACCGAACTCCACGAGCACCGACCCCTCGGCCTGGTCGGACCAGCCGCGGTGGAAGCGCACCGGGCGCAGTTCGTCGGGTCGTCGGCCATCCGTGCGGGTCACATCAGTCATGGGCACGAGCCTAAGCCAGCGGGGCACTCGGTCGGCACAGCGCGGAATGGTCCGGCGCCGGGCCGGGTTGGCATGGGGTGATGGCATCCGAACGGTTCCCGATCTCGCTGCTCGACCGCTCCCGCACCCGGGCCGGCGAGGAGCCCGGGCTGGCCCTGCGGGCGAGTGTGCGCCGGGCGCAGCGGGCCGAGGTCCTCGGCTTCCACCGGTTCTGGGTCGCCGAGCACCACGCCGTGCCCGGCATCGCGAGCGGGCATCCGCCGACGCTGATGGCCGCGGTCGCCGCGGCGACCCGGTCCATCCGGGTGGGCTCCGGCGGCGTGATGGTGCCGAACCACCGGCCGCTGCTGGTGGCCGAGCAGGCACTCATGCTCGAGGCGCTGTTCCCGGGCCGGATCGACCTCGGGCTCGGCCGCTCGCTGGGCTTCACCAAGCCGGTCCGGGCCGCGCTCGGCGTGGAGGGCTACTCCCCCGAGGACTTCGCCCGGGACCTGACCGCGGTGCTCGCCTTCCTGCACGGCACCGGCCCGGTCACCGCCATGCCACCGCTCCCGGCGCCGCCGGGCATTCACGTGCTCGCGACCGGATCGGGCCTGGGTGTCGCCGCCCGGCTGGGCCTGCCGGTGGTGGTGGGTGGTCCGGTCCTGTTCGGCGACTTGCGCGGGCTCTCGGAGTACCGCAGTGCCTACCGCCCGAGTCCCGCGTGGCCCGAGCCGAGGGTGACGATCAGCCTCGAGGTGATGATCGCCGGGACCGCCGAACGGGCACGCGAGCTGCTGCTGCCCGAGGCGGTGGCGCTCGCCGAGTCCCGGACCACCGGCTCGTTCGGCCCGTTACGCAGGGTCGGCACCGCGGAGGCCGACGGTCTTCCGCAGAAGGTGCGCTCCGCCGTCGGGCATCACCTCGACCAGGCCGTGCACGGCACCCAGGCGCAGGTGCGCGCCGAGCTCGGCGACCTCATCCGGCGCACCGGCGCCGCCGAGGTACTGGCGTCCACGTCCACGTTCGACCACGACGCACTGGCCGCGGCGGACGCCGCCCTGGCGGATCTCGCGGCCTGATCAGCCCGTGTTCTGCAGGCCTGCGGCCACTCCGTTCACGGACAGCATCATGACGCGCCGGATCTGTGCGTCGGTGGCCTGGTCGGAGCCGTCCGTGGAGCGCAGCGCCCGCAGGGCACGCAGCTGGATCAGGGACAGGGCGTCCACGTAGGGGCTGCGCAGCTGCACGGCCCGGCCGAGCACCCGGTGCCCCGCGAGCAGGCGGTCCTGACCGGTGATGTCCACGATCCATTGCCGGGTCAGGGCCATCTCGTCGAGCACCAGCTCGGCGAGGTCGTCCCGGTCGCCCAGGGCGAGGTAGCGACGAGCGATCCGCTCGTCGGTCTTGGCCAGGGACATCTCGACGTTGTCGATCATCGTGGCGAACAGCGGCCAGCGGGCGTAGGCGTCCCGGAGCACGCCGACGTCACCGACGGCCGCGAGCGCGGTGCCGAGGCCGAACCAGCCGGTCAGGTTGATCCGGGCCTGCGTCCATGCGAACACCCAAGGGATGGCCCGCAGGTCCTCGAGCGACTCCACGCTCAGCCCGCGGCGGGCCGGTCGCGAACCCAGGGGAAGCCAGCCGACCTCCTCCTGCGGGGTCACCTGCGCGAACCAGGCCGGGAACCCGTCCGCCTTGATCAGCTCGAAGAAGCGCTCCCGGGAGGCCGAGTCCAGGCGGGACGCGACGTCCGTGAAGTCCCGGGCTGCGCCGGCGTTGCGGTCCGCGATCGCCGGGGTGCCCTGGAGCAGGGTCGCGGCGACGACCTGCTCGATGTGGCGGGCCGCGATCACCGGGTTGCCGTAGCGGGCGAAGATGACCTCGCCCTGCTCGGTCAGCTTGAACCGGCCGTCCACCGAGCCCGGGGGCTGGGCCAGCACGGCCCGGTTCGCGGGGCCGCCGCCGCGGCCGAGCGCACCGCCGCGGCCGTGGAAGAGGGTGAGGCGGATGTCATTGGCCTCGGCCCATGCGGCAATGCGGCTCTGCGCCTCGTAGAGAGCCAGGGTGGCCGCGACCGGGCCGACGTCCTTGGATGAGTCGGAGTAGCCGAGCATGACCTCGACGCGGCGCCCGGTGGCGGCCAGGCGGGTCTGCACCTGCGGCAGACTCAGCATCTCGTCGAGCACCCCAGGCGCGGCCTGCAGGTCCGCGAACGTCTCGAACAGCGGGATGACGTCAAGGACGGGCGCTTCCTCGGGTGACCCGAGGGCCTCCTCGGCGAGCCGGTACACGTTCGCGAGGTCCTGCGCGCTGGTGGTGAAGGAGACGATGTAGCGGCGGGCGGCGAGCTGACCGTAGCGGCGCTGGATCGACGCGATCGAGCGCAGCGTCTCCAGGACCTCCTCGCTCATCGCCCCCAGGGGAGTCCCGTCGTCGATCTCGGCGAGCGTGGCTGCGTGCACCTTCGAGTGCTGCCGTACCTCGAGCTCGGCGAGGTGGAACCCGAACGTCTCCACCTGCCAGATCAGGTGCTGCACCTCGCCGTAGGCCTTGCGCTCGTCTCCCCCGGCGGCGAGGGAGGACTGCACCACACGCAGGTCCGTGAGCAGTTCCTCGGGTCCGGTGTAGGCCAGGTCGGCGTCCCGACGACGGGTCGCGTCGATGCGCTCGGCGATCACCAGCATGACCTGCCGGTGCGGCTCGTTCGGAGACCGGACGGCGATGTCCGCCGTCAGTTCGCCGGCGAGCCGGCGCTGCCGGCTCCAGAGCGCTTCGAGGTCCGCCGAGGCGGGCGTGGTGCCGCCGTCCAGGGTCAGGCTGCGCCCGACGCGCTGGGCCACCCGTTCGAGCCCGACCAGTACGTGCTCGGCGGCGATGGCCGCGGCAGCCCGGGTGACCGAGGCGGTGACGTTCGGGTTGCCGTCCCGGTCCGCCCCGATCCAGCTGCCGAGCCGCACGAACGCAGGCGCGACCGGCACGTTGCGGCCGGCGGTGCCAGCATCCGGGCCGAGCAACACGTCCAACTCCCGGTACACCTTCGGGAGCGTCGTGAACAAGGTCTCGTCGAACACGCCCATCGCGGTGCGGACCTCGTCCAGCGGGGTCGGCTTCTCGGTGCGCAGCGGGGAGGTCCGCCAGAGCGTGTCGATCTCGGAGAGCAGGTTGCGGCGGTTCTCCTCGAGCGCGTGCGGCCCGCGCCGGGGGTCGTCCCGCTCGGCGATCAGGTCGGTGATACGGCGGATCGACGCAGCGACCGCGCGGCGCCGCGCCTCGGTGGGGTGCGCGGTCAGGACGGGGCGGAACTCCAGTTCCGAGACCCGGCGGCGGGCCTCGTCCGCGCCGACCTGGTCCACCAGGAACGCCAGGGCGGTCTCAAGGGTCTCCTCCGGCGCGCGTGCCGGCGCCTTCGCGGCGGTGTCCCGCGAGCGCAGCGTGCGCACCCGGTGGTACTCCTCGGAGAGGTTCACGAGGTGGAAGTAGCACGTGAAGGCCCGGGCGACCTCCTCCGCACGCTCCAGGGTGAACGTCTCCACGAGGGCCTCTGCTGCATCGAACGCGCCGGTGTCCGAGCCGGAGTAGGCGGCGATGGTGAGCTCGCGCAGCCGCTCGACGTCGGCGAGCAGGTCCGGCCCGCCGCTCTCGGTGAGGATGATGCCGAGCAGTTCGCCGAGCAGCCGCACGTCGTGACGCAGGGCGTCCGGCATGTCCTGCCGGGCCCCCGTGCGCGAACCGGACGCGATGCCGGTGGCGGGGGTCTGCGGGGAGGTCGAGGACGCTTCACTCGAGGAATTCATGGCTCGAGCGTACCTACGCGGTAGCCCTTCGCCGTCGGGCGTCTCACCGAGCGACCATGGCCCCGCCTCAGAGCCTCCAGGTGGCGCCGGGCTCGGCCAGATCCACCGGCCCGGAGTACGCCGTGAGCGCCTCCGCGTGCACCGTGGCCGGGGAGGTCCACGGCGGGAGATGAGTCAGCACGAGCCGGCGCGCGCCCGCCCCACGGGCGAGCTCCCCGGCCCGCCGACCGGTCAGGTGGATGCCGCGGACAGTGTCCCGGCCCTCCTCGAACGCGGCCTCGCTGAGCAGGAGGTCGGCGCCCTGGGCCGCCTCGGCCACCCCGGCGCACGCGTCGGTGTCCCCGGTGTAGGTGATCACCCGGGTGCCGTCACCGTTCTCGGCGGGACCGGATATCCGCATCGCGTAAGCGGGGGTGGGGTGCCGCACCACGAACGGGACGATGCTGAGCGGGCCGATCCGCACGGGGGCAGCGGGGTCCCAGGTGAACACCCGGAACTGGTCGTCGGGAGTGTCGGAGTCCCCACAGATCTGCGCCAGCCGCGCCTGGGTGCCCTCCGGACCGTGGATGTCCACGCGGGGGTGCGGGGCGCCGGGTCCGTACTTCAGGTACACGTGCAGGGCGGCGGTGTCGACGACGTGGTCGGCGTGCAGGTGGGACAGCAGCACACCGTCGAGGGTCGCCGGGTCCCCGTGGCGCAGCAGCTGCCCGAACGCGCCGGAGCCGAGGTCCAGGAGCACCCGCCAGGTGCGTCCGTCGTGATCGGCCTCGACCAGGTAGCAGGAGGACGCCGAGTCCGGCCCGGAGACGGACCCGGACGAGCCGATGACGGTGAGCCTCATGTGGTGGCCTCCTCGTCGGCCACCACGATCCGGGGGATCTCCCCGGTGACCTCGGCGGCGCTCTCCGCGCCCACTTCGGGGCCGAGGAACCGACGGGCCAGGCTGGTGAAGCCGCGCGGGTCACCGGTCGCCAGGAAACGGTGCTCCGGCGGGCTGGCAGCGGTGCGTTCGAGGTCGTGCGCGACGAGCTCGCGGTAGACGTCCTTCGCGGTCTCCTCGGCGCTCGAGACCAGCGTCACGCCGTCGCCGACGACGTATTGGATCACGCCGGTGAGCAGCGGGTAGTGGGTGCAGCCGAGCACGAGCGTGTCCACGTCCGCGGCGGTGACCGGGGCGAGGTAGTCGCGGGCCGCCTCGAGCAGTTCCGGCCCGGAGGTGATGCCTCGTTCGACGAACTCCACGAACCGCGGCGCGGCGGTGGTGACCAGGTTGAGGTGCGGTGCCGCCGCGAACGCGTCCTCGTAGGCGCGCGAGTCGACGGTGGCGCGGGTGCCGATGACGCCGACCCGGCCGGTGCGGCTGGTCGCCACGGCGCGGCGCACGGCCGGTGCGATGACCTCGACGACCGGGACGCCCATCCCGATCGTGTACCGTTCCCGAGCGTCACGCAGCACGGCGGCGGAGGCGGAGTTGCACGCGATGACGAGCATCTTGACCCCGGAGCGGACCAGGTCGTCCATGACCGTCAGGGCGTGCGCGCGCACCTGGGCGATCGGCAGCGGACCGTACGGGCCGTTCGCCGTGTCACCGATGTAGAGGGTCGACTCGTTCGGCAGCTGGTCGATAACGGCTCGTGCCACTGTGAGGCCGCCGACGCCAGAGTCGAAGATCCCGATGGACGCGTCATTCACGCGACCGAGGGTAGCCCGGTGCGGCGACGGCGAACCTATTCAATCGGGGAGTGTGGGCAGCATCACCTGCAGCAGCGACTCCTGCAGCCAGGTCAGCGCCGAGTAGAGCAGGGCGAGCGCCTCACGGATCTCGTCCTCGCCCGGCTCGGCACCCATCGTGCTCAGCCGGTAGACGTCCTCGGCGTCGGAGTCGGTGCGGATCTCGAGCCGTTCGGCCAGCACGAGCCGCACGTCGGTCAGCGCCGCCGCCCAGTCCATGGCGCGCTCGGTCGGCACGTGGATCTTCGTGCCCGGCCGGCGCAACTCGTCGAAGACCATCCGCAGCCGGTCGGCCTTCGCCGACCTGAGGTCCGCCTCGGTGAGCCGACGGAACTCGTCAGCGACGCCGTCGTCCTCCTTGCTCGCCGACGGCAGCAGGCGCGCCAGCGCCGGATCGGCGGGTGCGCTCACGTCGTCCGCGGACCACGTCATCGAGGGCCCGACGGCGGAGCCCGCCTCCTCAGGGTCGCTCGCCTCGTCGGGGTGGCCGAGCGGGACCCCGAGCAGCTGGGAGGTGTCCGCGATCACCCTGGAGATGATCGTCCGCTCGTGCGCGTCGAGCTCGGCCACGTACTCGCCGCGGCGGAAGGAGAAGGCTCGCATCGGCTCAGTCACCGTCCTGGGAGAGCGTGGCCCACAGGCCGTAGGAGTGCATCGCCTGCACGTCCACCTCCATCTGCTCGCGGGTGCCCGAGGAGACGGCGCTGCGCCCCTCGTTGTGGACCTGGAGCATGAGCCGGTTCGCCTTCTCGGCGGAGAACCCGAAGTAGGAGCGGAACACGTACGCGACGTAGCTCATGAGATTCACCGGGTCGTTCCAGACGACGGTGCGCCACGGTCGGTCATGGGCCGGGCGGATGCCCTCCTCGATGTCCGCCTCCGGGGTGGCGACCGGGAGTTGGGTGGCGAGGACCATGCCCCCAGCGTAGGCGCATCGCCGCGGCGAAATGCCACGCGCGCACTCACCTGCGCACCGTTACGGTATGACGCATGTCTGGAGCCTCCGCGGCGAGCACCGCGCTGCTGACCGACCGGTACGAGCTGACGATGGTGCAGGCCGCGCTGGCCGACGGCACCGCGTCGCGGCGGTCCGTGTTCGAACTGTTCACCCGGCGCCTGCCCAACGGTCGCCGGTACGGCGTGGTGGCCGGCACCGGGCGCCTGCTCGAGGCGATCACGGCGTTCCGGTTCGGCGACGACGAGCTCGACTACCTGCGCAGCGGCGACGTCGTGAACGCCGAGACCCTGGACTTCCTCGCGAACTACCGGTTCACCGGGGACATCTACGGCTATGCCGAGGGCGAGGTGTTCTTCCCGGGCTCCCCGTTGCTGGTGGTGGAGTCCTCGTTCGCGGAGGGCGTCATCCTCGAGACGGTGGCGCTGTCGATCCTGAACTACGACTCGGCGGTCGCCTCGGCAGCGTCGAGGATGACCAGTGCGGCGGGCAGCCGGCCGTGCCTGGAGATGGGCGGCCGGCGCGCGCACGAGTGGGCGGCCGTTGCCGCTGCCCGTGCCGCGATCGTGGCCGGGTTCACCGGCACCTCCAACCTCGAGGCCGGGCGCCGGTACGACCTGCCCACCATCGGCACCGCGGCCCACTCGTTCACCCTGCTGCACGACGACGAGGCGTCCGCGTTCGCCGCGCAGGTGGCCTCCTACGGGCCGGACACCACCCTGCTGGTGGACACCTATGACATCGCCGAGGGTGTGCGCCTGGCGATCGAGGCCGCCGGGACCGGACTGGACTCGGTGCGCCTGGACTCCGGCGACCTCGGCGTGGTGGCCCGGGAGGTGCGCGAGCAACTGGACTCCCTGGGTGCGGCCGGCACGAAGATCGTGGTGTCCTCCGACCTGGACGAGTACGCCATCGCCTCGCTCGCCGTGGCGCCGGTGGACTCCTACGGCGTCGGCACCTCCGTGGTGACCGGCTCCGGTGCGCCCACGTGCGGCATGGTCTACAAGTTGGTGCTCCGGGAGGGTGGCACCGGTCGGATGGAGCCGGTCGAGAAGGCCTCCAGCTCCAAGACCAGCGTCGGCGGGCGCAAGAGCGCCGCCCGGCGCCTCGACGCCGCGGGCCGGGCCGGCGAAGAACTCGTGGTGGCCGGAGCGCAGGGCGACTGGGTCCCCGACGACGAGGACCTGCGGCCCCTGCACGTGCCGCTGGTCCGCGACGGCGTCGTCGAGGCCTCCTACACCGGCGCCGAGGGCGTCCGACGCGCCGCGGCCCGGCACGCGGCCTCCCGGGCGGAACTGGCGCCGTCGGCCCGCCGCCTGTCCAAGGGCGACCCGGCGGTGCCCACGACGCACGTCACGATCTGAGCCGACGATCAGGCGCCGCCCGACCGATCAGGCCGGCCACAGGGACTGGGCGATGTCCAGGTCTGCGCGCGCCAGTTCGGCGTGCCGCTCCGTCGTGGCTGCGTCGGTGTACTCCGGGTGCAGGCAGATCGGGTCGGACCAGCCGGTGGCGTGGAGCCAGGCCAGGACGCGGGACCAGTCCGCCATCCCGCTCTCGGCGGGACCGAACCAGGGTCGGTAGCGCGGTGCCCCCGAGACCGGATCGGGCACCCGCCGGTACCGTGCGTTCTTGAGATTCACCTGGCCGAGTCGCGGCCCGGCCAGCTCCAGACTGCGGACCGGATCCACCCCGGTCAGTGCGTCGTGGGCCGCGTCCCACGCCAGCTTGAACCCAGGCAGGTCCTCGATCAGCTGCAGGATGCCCAACGTGCTCTCCACGTAGGTGCCGTGGTGCTGTTGCACGACGACAGTGACCCCGTAGCGATCGCACCACGGGACCGCTGTGGCCCACTCCCGGTGCAACCGACCCACTCCCGCGCGATAGTCCTGATCGACCGGTGCCATGGTGCGGACCATGGACACGCCGGCCTCGGCGCATGCGGCCAGAACCGGCTCCACCGGGTCCGCGGCGACGCTGGTCACCTTGACGCCGTACTCGGCCAATGAACGCACGAAGTCTGCGAGTCGCTCGCCCACATTGTCCGGATCGAGGTAGCAGCCGGGTCGAACCGGCACCTCCGCTCCGGCGAACCCCAGCCCTGCGACGAGTTCCCCGAGCGGTCCCGGCGGCATGGCAGACCAGGGCTTGGTGAAGACGGACCAGGTCACGTCATCCGTGGTCGGTCGCATCGGCGCGCACTCCTGTCGGTTCGGGACATCGGTCGCCACGACCTTACGCCAGTTCGGTATCGTTGAACCATCTTCCGCATCGCCGAACGATCGACTAGGGTCTCGATGTGATGATCGAGTCAGCGACAGGGAGGACAGTGATGTCTGCACAGGAGATCGTGATCGATTGCGATGTGCACAACGACATGGTCGGGTTGTCGACGTACATCCCGCTGGTCTGGCGGGAGGCGTGGCGCAACCAGCGACTGCCGGGCGGGAACTACACGAACCCGCGCGGAGGCGTCGCCCGGCACGACGTGACACCCCCGGACGGCGGCCGGCCGGCCAGCGATCCGTACTTCCTGATCAGCGATCACCTTGATCGCTATCGGATCGACTACGCGATCCTGACCGGGCCGCATCTGCTGGCGATGGGCACCGATCCCGACTACATGACCATGGCGGCCACCGCCTACAACGCCTGTACGGTCGATGAGTGGCTCGACGTGTCCGACCGCTTCCGCGGGTCGATCCTGGTGTATGCCGATGAACCGGTCGCAGCGGCGGCCGAGATCCGCCGCTGGGCAGGCGATCCACGCTTCGTGCAGGTGATCGCTGCCGCCACCACCAGACGTCCGCTCGGCCAGCGCTACCACTGGCCGATCTTCGAGGCAGCTGCCGAGGCCGGTCTGCCGTTCGCCGTTCACCCGGGCACGGAGGGCGCGGGCACCTCACTCCCACCGACACCGGTCGGCTGGCCCTCGCGCTACATGGAGTGGCACAACATCCTGCCGATCGGGTACATGGCCCAGATCAACAGCATGGTGACCGAGGGCGTCTTCGAGCAGTTCCCGTCGCTCCAGTTCGTCGCCATCGAGGGCGGCATGGCCTGGCTGCCCCATCTGATGTGGCGGATGGACAAGAACTACAAGGCCCTGCGGGACACCGCGCCGTGGTTGAAGCGGCTGCCTTCGGAGTACATCCTCGATCACGTCAAACTGACCACCCAGCCGATCGAGGAACCGCGACGACCTCACGAACTGCGCGAGATCCTCGCGATGATCGATGCCGAACGGACACTGATGTTCTCCTCGGACTACCCGCACTGGGACTTCGACAACCGCGACCTCATCCTGTCCTCCGTCGAGGCCACCACCCGCGACCGGATCATGGGCGGCACGGCGGCAGAGCTGTACGGCCTCCACCGCGCACCTGCGGTCGAGACCCTGCCGTCACACCGGCCGGTGAGCGGCGCCGAGAGCGGGCATCGGCAACGTGCCGGCGACGCACTCACCTCGATCGAGGCCGCCGTCGAATGAGCGGACCGCTACTGGCCAGGCTCGAGGACATTCCCTCGGCAGGGGAAGGACCGTTCCGCTGCAGCGTCGACGGCGAGGAGCTCGGGCTGTTCCGGGTCGGCGAGCAGGTGATCGCGTGGCGCGACCTCTGCCCGCATGAGGCGGCCCAGGTCTGTCGCGGAACGATCGCTGGCACACGCCTCGAGTCCGACGTGGGCGACTACCGGTTCGGCCGTGCCCGGGAGATCCTGCGCTGTCCGTGGCACGGCTGGGAGTTCGACCTGCGCACCGGCCACCACCTCGCGTCCGGATCCGGAGCGAGGTTGCGGTCCCACCCGATCGAGGTCCGCGACGGCCTGGTCTTCGACGCGGCAGGACTGGCCCATGATCGCGAACTGGTGATCACGGGGCGGCACGAGGTCGCCGAGGCAGTGGTCGTGCTCGATCTCTCGCCGGCCGATGACGCACCCCTGCCGGCTTGGGCACCCGGCGCGCACATCGACCTCGAGCTCGCGTCCGGGCGACGGCGACAGTATTCGTTGTGCGGGGATCCCCGGGACCGGACGTCATATCGCATCGCAGTCCTTCGAGAGGTCGCGGGCCGAGGCGGATCTGCCGAGGTCCACGACGACGGACAACTCGGTGCGCGGCTGCTCATGAAGCGCATCCGCAACCGCTTCCCCCTCGTGGGCGCCTCCCGGTACCTCTTCATCGCGGGTGGGATCGGCATCACCGCGATGCTTGCCATGGCACGGTCGGTGAGCCGACGGCGAGGTGCCGCCGAGCTCGTCTACGTCGGCAGAACCTCCGACGCGATGCCCTTTCGCGACGAGGTTGCCGCGCTCGGCTTCGCCCGGACGATCATGACCGATGCCGACGGCAGGCCGGACCTCACCGCGATGCTGGCCGCGACCGGTGATGAGACCGTGATCTACTGCTGCGGTCCGACCGAGATGATCACGCAAGTGGCCGCGGCGGGTGAACGACTCGGCCGCCGAGTCGTGACCGAGAGTTTCACGGGGCCGGCCACCCCAGCTCACGCCGATGACCAGGACGGCCGGGACTTCGACGTTGTGCTGGCGGGCAGCGGTCAGCGGGTCACCGTTGGCGCGACCGAGACGATCCTCGAGGCTCTGCGCCGCGAGGGCATCGGCCACGCCGCGTCCTCGTGCGAGCAGGGCTGGTGCGGCAGTTGCGAGACGCGGGTACTGGAGGGAGCACCACAGCACCGCGATACCGTGCTCACCGACGCCGAGCGGGAGGAGTCCGACCGCATGATGATCTGCGTCGGCCGAGCGACCGGTGACTGCCTGACCCTCGATCTGTGATCGGGGCTCCGGCCCGGCTAGAGCGCGGCCTGGTACACCTCGGCGACGGTCGACTCCGTCGGCTCGGGAACGGGGTACTCCTTGAGCCCGAGCTGACGAGCCAGCGCGCTGCCGGCCCGCCACAACTCATGGGCCACGGTGAGCACCTCGTCGGCGCCGAGGCTCCACGGCGCCGAGCAGCCGATCGCCCACGCCGGCTTGCCGGGGTGGCGCCACGCGGGCACGGCGACGCCGCTGGCGCTGATCCGGGGCGACTGATCGGGCCGGGGCAGACGAAGTCCGATCCCGGCCTGCCGGAATCGCTCGAGCACACCGTTCCATCGGTCCACCGGCCAACCGGCCACATCGGGGTGCTCGGCGATGTAGCGCGGCCAGGAGGCGGGATCCTCATAGGCCACCAGCAGCCGGCCGGTGGCGAGGTCGAGTGCCGAGCCGGCATCGGTCGCCGCAGTGCGGCCGACCGTCACAAGATCGGTGCCCGGACTGTAGGCCACCTCCTTCGGCACGCCCCCGATCAGCGACACGGCAATCGCACTGTGGCCGGTGGTCGAGGCGATCTGGTCCGTGGCGCTCCGGAGCGCATCCAGCAGCGACTCCTCCCCCGCGGAGGCGATGGCCGCTGCCCGCGGCCCGAGCCGATAGGACCCGTCGGTGTTGGTGGCGTAGTCCTCCTCGACCAAGGAGATCAGGAGGTTGTGCGTGGTCGACGGCGGCAGGCCGACCTGCCTGGCGATCACAGAGAGCGGTACCGCGGAGTCAGTGACCGCAAGCACCTCGAGGATCCTCAGCGCCCGCCGAACCGATGTCACCCCAGCCAACGTGACGTCCCGATCCGGTTGACGTGCAGCGAAGCACCCGAGAGATTCATCATGGTAGGAGGGTAGACGGTATGACAGAACGTGCGAGCGAGGACCTCTCCCGTGTCGAGTGGAACTTCACCGCCGGACCGGATCTGCTCGACACCACCGGCAACGGCCTGCGGCTGGAACCGGGCTCGGACTCCGGGCCGGTCGAGTGGGTCCCCGACGAGGACGTCGGCGGTGCGCTGCGGTTCGACCATGGCCGGTATCTGAGCATCCCCGCCGCGCGAGTCGGCCCGCTGGACGCAGGGCGGCGGGGTGATCGCGTCTCGGTGATCGCCCTGCTCCGGCGGCGCAGCCCGACCACCGGATTCATCGCCGGGATGTGGCAGGAGGACGACAACGACCCACGCCGCCAGTACGGGCTGTTCGTGAGCCTGCCGGTCTACGGCGGCGACCAGCGGGTCTGCGGGCACGTCTCCGCGGACGGCCGCCCGAGCGAGGGGCTGCCGTACAGCCGCGACTACTCTGCCTCGAAGCGCGCAGTCGGGTTGGAACGCTGGCACGTCGTGGCGTTCAGCTACGACGGAGCACAGGTCACGTCCTATCTCGACGGCGTCAGCGACGACCATGTCGACTACACCGAACCGGGCCCGCCCCTCGGCATGGGCTGGCGCTACCGGAAGAACCCGTACGAGTATCGGTCCGGGCTCAACCGCGGCGCCGCGTCGGACTTCACGGTCGGATCGGTCCGGCTGACCTCGGGAATGGCCAACCACTTCACCGGCGACCTGGCTCGCCTGCGCGTGACGCCGGCTGCGCTCTCGCCCGCGCAACTGCGGTTCACCAGCGACCGGTGGCTGGCGTCGACGGTCCGGTCGTCCGGCTGAGCGGTCGGCACCCGCGGCTGCGGGTACCGACCGGCTTCTCGCGACCGGGTTCATTCCGCCGCCAGCGCCTCCTCGAGCTCGGCGCGAATCTGGTCACCGCCGTCGGAGCGCCAGGTGGCCACGGAGTCGGCCCAGTCGCTGATCTTCTTCCGTCCCTGGATGATGTCGTTGAACTCGCTGTCGAGCCGTGCGGTCAGTTCGGCCCCGTTCTGGGACTCGGCGGCCGAGTAGCGGTAGATGGCGGGGTTGTCCACGCCCTGGGGGGCGAGCTGCTTCATGTGCTCGAAGAACTTCGTCGTGACCCCCGGGTCGTTGGGGAAGTAGCCGACCCGGGGCGCGCAGACCAGGGTCACCAGGCTGAGCGCTTCGCGCAGACCTCGCTCGGTCTGGACCGGGTCGGATCCCTCGAGCGTGTAGTTGACGCCCTCCTCGCCGTAGATGACGGAGAGGTGCTCTGCGCTGCCGAAGGGCGCGGCCAGGTAGTTCCAGATGTCCAGGATCGTCTCGACCCGGTCTTCGTTGCCCTGGGAGATCGCACCCACCGAGTAGGCGGGCCTACCGAGATGCAGGGTGCCCTGGCCACCGTCGTAGCCGGGCAGAGGCATGCCGTCGATGTCGAAGGTCTCACCCACCGTCTGCTCGCGGTGGTACTGGAACCAAGCCGGGTAGGAGTCATAGGTGATCAACGTTCGGCCGCTGCCGAACAACTGTTTGGCCTCGGCACCGGACAGGGCGAACGCGTCCGGATGGACCACACCCGCCTCCCACAGCCTGATGCAGGCATTGAGAACCTCCTCCTGCTCCGGCACCTCGTAGGCGTTGGTGAGGTTGCCGCCGTCCAACTGCCACATATTGGGTACCCCCAGCATCTGGCGGACGTAGGCGACCGGGGTGTTCGTCAGTGCCCACACCGAGTTCCTGGAGTCAGTCAACTGCTCACACAGGGCGAACAGGTCGTCGAAGTCGGTGACCTGACCGGCGTCGGCGCCCATGGCCGCGATCAGGTCGCTGCGCTGGAAGAGAAGTCCGGTCTGCCACATCCCTCGGTCGGTCGGGATGCCGTAGATCGCGTTGTTGAAGACCCCTGCCTGCCAGGCCGCCGGAGGGAGGTTGGCAAGGTTCGGATACCTGGTGACCGCATCGCCGGACAGGTGCTCCGTCAGGTCGACGAACCTGGCCCTGACCAGTTCGGGCAGCCGGGCCACCTTCGCCAGCTCCATCATCGTCGGAAGGTCGTTGCCCGCGACCGTGGTGGCGAATCGCGCCGAGTAGTCGGCTGCGGGTACCGGCTGGAACTGGAACTCACTCCCGAGCTGTTGGTTGAGGTGCTGCCAGGCGGCGTTCTCCGACATCGGCGGCGGCGCGGCAAGGTAGTACGAAGCAAGCGCGGTGATCGGCTGACCGTCGCCCGGCACGCCGTCGACCGTGACCGGCGGGTTCGCGGGGTAGTGGAGGAACGCGTCCGACGATCCGTTCTCGCCCTTCAGGTCCGCCGGGACGGTCTCGAACACGACGTGCGTCGGCAGCGGGACGCGTTCGGACGGCGAAACGGGTCCGTCGGCTTCCGAACCATCACCGGGTGCACAGCCCGCTGTGAGTCCCGCGGCGACGGCAGCCGTAGAGAGGCCGAGACCGAGAACGGTTCGACGGTCCAGCTGTGGGGAGAAGAACGTACCGGGCATGGATCTACCTTTCATCGGAGGCCTGCTGAGAGTTCCTGCGTTGTGCTGATCGTGGACCGACGCTCCCGTGGTGCCCCGCTCCGGGTGCGTGCTCGAGTGAGGATCTCGACCTGGCGGCGCACGCTGGCCGGGGTGACGAACAGGTCGGCACCCTCGCGGAGGGTGGCGTAGAGCCGGCGGTAGTAGCGCTCGGTTCGCCTGCTCGGTCCGACGGCGACCGTCTCCTCGGACCAGTCGATCGACTCGTCGGTGCCGTATTCGCGGCCCTCCGCGGCACCGGTTCGCAGAACCAGTGCGGGCAGGGCGGCCGGGTCGAACCAGCGGACCCGGAGCGTGCTCTGCGAACCCGCGATGCCGCCGGCCGTCCCGACCACGAACCAGCTGTCCTGCGGGAGTGCCACGGTTGCACTGGACTCGACCTCGAGGACCGGGCCGTGCTCCGGCCGCAGTGTCAGCTTGACGTGGTCCTCGGCGTCGCCTGCCGAGACCGTGTGCCGCAGATCGGCGGACACCGAGGTCGGGGTGTCCCCGATCAGGAGGAGCAGCTGGTCGAGGTAGTGCGACACCTTGTTGGACAGCTCGCCTCCGCCGTGGGAGCGCAGCGTCTGCCAGTCGGCGCGGCGGGCGAACCTGTGGATCGCGCGCCGGACCAGCACCACCTCCCCGATCCGGCCCGACTCGATGATCTGCCGGACAGCGAGGAATGACGGTTCGAGCCGGTTGTTCTGGAAGCAGGTGAGCACGCGTCCGGCGGACTCGGCCACCGCGGCCATGAGGTCGATCTCCTCGGGTCTCTGGGCCATCGGCTTCTCCAGCACCACGTGCTTGCCGGCCTGCAGGGCGATCAGCGCGATGGGGACGTGGGTGTGGGAGGGGGTCGCGACCACCACGAGCTCCACCCGGTCGTCGGCGATCAGCTGCCGTGGCTCGGTGTAGGTCGTCACGCCGAGTTCGGTGGCCGCCTCCACGCGCCGTGCCTCCAGAGGGTCGGCCACCGCCACGACGCGGAACCGGTCGGGGAGCTCACGTAGCCCGGCGGCGTGGATGTTCCACCCGCTCCGGCCAAGCCCGATGATGCCGACTGCGATCTGCCCTGCCGACAAGGACGCCTCCTTCGACGGCGCGACCGCGAGGCTCCTCCGGTCCGGCACGACCACCTCAGCCCTTGACCGCACCGAGGACCACCCCCTTGGCGAAGTGCTTCTGCAGGAACGGATAGACCAGGCAGATCGGCACCAGGCTGACGACCAGGATCGCCATCTGTAGCGACTGCTGCGGCGGGATGTACTCACCCGGCAGGTCGATGCCGATCGAGGAGTTGTCGACCACATAGGTACGCAGCACCAGCTGCAGCGGCCACTTCTCGGCCGAGCTCATGTACAGCACCGCGTTGAAGAACGCGTTCCAGTAGCCGACCGCGGTGAAGAGGGCGATCACCGCGAGCGCCGCCTTGGACAGCGGCACCATGATCCTGGTCAGGATGCGAATCTCACCCGCACCGTCGATCCGGGCGGCATCGATGATCTCGCGCGGCACCTCGAGGAAGAACCCTCGCATCAGGATCACCTGGAAGCCCGACACCAGGGTCGGCAGGATCAGCGCCCAGTACGAGTCGAGCAGACCCAGCTGCTTGACCAGCAGGTAGTTCGGGATCATGCCCGCGGAGAACAGCATGGTGAACAGCACCATCAGCAGGATCGGTTTGTGGCCGAACGTACCCGGCCGGGCCAGGGCGAAGGCCAGCATCGTCACCACCGTGACCGACAGCGCCGAGCCGACGAGCGTCACCCCGATCGAGACGACGGTGGCCCGGGTGACCACGCCCCCGCGGAAGATCGCCTCGTAGGCCGCCAAGGTCGGACGTTCCGGGAACAACACGTAGCCGCCGGCCGCGTTGATCTGCGCCTGATCGGCCAGGCTGGTCGAGATCACCGCCACGAACGGCAGGATCACCAGCAGGCACGCGATCAGGAGCACGAGGCCCTTGACCGACCGCATCGGGATGCCCGGCGGATTGGCTCCGTTGATCGCCCGCAGCCGTTGGCTGTGCGACATCCCCGGGATCGTCTTGACAAGCTTGCCGCGACCGGGCCGTCTCGGCGTCATGGTGGAAGTGCTCATCCTGATCAGTCCTTCGAGGAGTAGACGCCGCGTTCACCGAATATGTGGGCCACCTTGTTCGCCCCGAGCACCAGGGCAGTACCGATCAGGCCCTTCACCAACCCCACCGCCGCTGAGGCACCCCAGTTGCCGCCGACGATGCCGCGGTTGTAGACGTAGGTGTCCAGCACCTCGGACGCCTCCAGACCGACCGCACCCTGCTGCAGGAAGATCTGCTCGAACCCGACGGTGAGCGCGTCACCGAGCCGCAGGATCAGCAGCAGGATGATCACGCCACGGATCGCCGGGAGGGTGACGTGCCAGAGCTGGCGCAGCCTGCCGCCGCCGTCCACGGCCACCGACTCGTACAGCTCGAGATCGACACGCGAGATCGCGGCGAGGAAGATGATGGTCCCCCAGCCGGCGTCCTTCCAGATGATCTGAGACGTGATCAACGGGATGAACAAGGACGGCTCACCGATGATGCTCACCGTGAAGAGGTCGTGGTGGCGTGCCCACGTGTTGTACAGGCCCGCGTTGCCGAGCATGTGTTGGAAGATCGCGACCACGATCACCCATGACATGAAGTGCGGCAGGTACAGGATCGACTGCACCACCCGCTTGATCCGCTCCCCGAGCAGGGAGTTCAGCAACAACGCCATCGCGATCGGCACCGGGAACACGAACAGGATCTGCACCAACGAGATGACCAGTGTGTTCGTCAGCGCGTTCAGGAAGTACGGATCCCCGTTGAAGATGATCGCAAAGTTCTCCAGCCCTACCCACGGGGCCTCGAGGATGCCCAGGTACGGCTGGTAGTCCTTGAAGGCGATCACGTTTCCCAGCAGCGGCACGTAGTGGAACAGCAGCACCACGAGCACGCCCGGCACGGCCAACAGCAGCAACGCCCTGTCCCGCCGGAGCCGATCGCGCAGCGAGGCCCTCCGCTTCGTCGCGAGGTCCGGCGATCGACGCACGCGACGGCGCCGATCGCTGCTGCCGTCGGCGGTGTCCACAGGGCCGGCACGCTCCGATTGCTTGAGGCCGGTCACCGCCATCGCCATGCACCTCTCTTCGCTCGTGTGTCCGTCCGGATGCGCACCACGCGCGTCACTCGGGGTGCCGCAACGTGATGGACAGGCTCGGGCGCTGGGCCGGCGCCGCTTCGCTGCTCTGGACCGCGAAGTACGCCTCCTCGGTCTCGGTGGTGAGCGCGATGCTCACGAAGGCGTCGCCTGTGGCCTCCTGTCGGACGTACTCGGTGAGGTCGAACGTCAGCCAACTGCCCGGCGACGAGGCTGTGGCCGCCCCCAGCGCGGTGCCCACGGATGGTTGGTTCGCCGCGGTGAGCGCGGTCTCGGACCACCCGTCATCCGTCACGGCACTGACCATGAGTTCGGCCTGTGGATCGGGGTTCGCGGAGGTCTTCTTCACCACGAACAGGCGTAGCTCCGCGTGCTCGATCTCGGCGTCCAGCGCACCGAGCTCGAACCGGAGGTAGCCCTGACGTTCGATCCCGGGATCGATGAAGGACTGGCGCACCTCGATCGCGGTCTGCGTGCCGAACACGGCATCCGGGCGCCAGGCAACGGTGTAGGCGTCGTCGGTGGGAGCGAGCACACGCACCTCTCGGCCGTCGCTGACGGTCACGACCGCCGCTGCGGTGCGGGTCACTCCGAACGCTCGGACCGTCACGGTGACCGTCGCCGTGCCTACGGCGACCCCGCGAACCACTCCGTCCGGATCGACGGTGGCCACGTTCGGGCGGTCCGAGCCATAGCGGAAGTCGGCGCCGGAGAGGTCGGCGGGCGTGAGATCGTGCATCCGCCCGGTGACCTCGCCGGCCAAGGTCGCATCCACGCGCACCTCGTCTGCCTGAAAGGTGAGCTCGGCGTCGAGCAGGAACGGGTCGGGCCCGAAGAATCCGACGGAGGTGATGCTGTTCACCGCGTTCGTCGAGTTGCCGTTCCCGACGATCCGCGCGTATCGCGCGGTCGACGGAGCGATCGAGACGTACTCGAGGTCGGTGGTCGTACCGGACGACGAGCCGCTGAAGGCCGTCGTCCAGGTCTCGGCGTCGCTGGAGGTCTGTATCTCGTAGCGTGCGCTGCGTTGATCACCGTCGTCGAATGCGATCGCCACCTGTCTGAGGTCGACCGCCGCACCGAAGTCGAACTGCAGCCAGCGCCCGGTACCCTCCTCGGCCCAGTAGGTCAGGACGTCGTCGTCGAGGACATACTCGGGTCTGGTCACGTCGCCACCGCTCGCGGCCAGCCCTGCCACGGCGATCGCTCCGGCACCCTGTGGAAAGCGGTGCTCGAGGTGGAGGACGTAGTCCCGGTGGGCCGAACCGTCCGCCGAGGTGACTGTGATCGTCGCCGCACCGGGGAGGGTGGAAGGTCCGGTCACCTCGAAGGATGCGCGCGGGTCGGAGGTGATCCCGACGATCCCTGGGATGGTCAGGTCACCGACGACGGGTACTGCCTGTTCCGCCGCCTCGGGGTCGAAGTCACGAACGAGTTCGCCGCCGATCGCCACCTGGGCGAGCGTGGTATCCGTCCCCGGCTGGGCACCGTCGGTCCGCAGACGCACCGCTCCCGCGTTCGGGTCCCAGACTGCCGTCCCGCCGCAGATCGTCCCGAGGAAGGACATCGGGACGTAGAGCCGGCCGTCGACGAGTCGCGGGGCCGCCGGCAGGATGACCCTGCTGCCACCGATGCGGGCGGTTGTGTCCCCCTCGGTCACCAGATACTCGACGCCGCGGAGCAGGCCGTGAAGCGTTCCCCGCTCTGCGTTGAAGTACGCGGTGCCCCCGAGCCCCTCCACGGCCGCCGCAGCGGGCAGCCAGACGCCACGATCGTCGACGAGCGCAGTGGCGGGCACGGTCACGATCTCGTCGTCCGCGACGATCGTGAGGTGGTCGCTCAGGTAATCGACGGGGTTGACGACGTTCGCGGCACCCGTGGCCAGGTCGAGCGTCACCGTGGTCGCGTCGACCCGGAACGTCAGCACCTCGCCGCTGCGCTCCATCGACACCGGTCTCGGCTGGGTGCTCTGATCCGACCACGACAGGGCGACAGCGCTCTGCCAGGTCTCCGCGGTCGTGCTCAGGGTCAGCGCGTTGCGGGTCTCGGTGTAGTAACGGGTGGTGATCTCCACGGGCTCGACACCGACGCTCGCTCCCTCGACGGCAAGCGGCTGGATCCTCAGGTTGGCCGACTCCCCCGGAACGAAGTACCCACCGTCGTCCTGGAGCACCAGATCCTGCGCCTGCGGCCAGTACCGCAGGTCCAGCTGTCGGGGGTCGTCGAGGGCGATGTCGTCGACCACTATCAGCACGTCGGGCTTGATGAAGAGCAGGTGCCGGTCGAACTGGGTCAGTCCCAACTCGGCCGCGTATGCCTCGGCGCCGTCTCCCACGATGTGGTCGAGGCCGGGTACCGCTTCTGCGAGCGTCACCCGTGGTCGGGCATCGGCGTCCCGGTACCCCGTCATGGTCAGCCAGTCCACGCCCTCGCCGAGCTGACCCTGGCCGTCGATGGTGAGGGTGTTGTGCTGGCGGGTCCACTTGGGTAGCGCGTAGTCGTCCGAGCGGAGCAGGGTCTGGCCGTTCCCGACCAGGATGAAGCTGTTCACATCCGGGTCGACGTGCCCGGATCCCCAGTTGTACCAGGGCGAGCGGGTGCCGTTCAGTTCCATCTCCTGGTGCCCCAGTGGTGGCCCGGCCCGGAAGTACAGGGCGGACTCATCCCCTTCCCACGAGGAACGTGAGTTCACCATGCCGAGGTCGTCGAAGAGGTGCAGCAACGGGGTGTCGGCATCGGTCGGCGACACCGCTTCGACGTCGCCGTCGTACCAGAACAGATCCATAAAGACTCGCCGCGACGTCACGATGTTCGCTTCCTCGACCTCGTCCGCGAGCCACTGGGCCTGCCCGTCGTCGTTGATCGTGGCGAGCAGCCGCAGCATGTGGACGAGGACGTTCCCCCGTCCGGTTCCGTCGTTGAAACCGAAGAAGTAGGAGCCGGCGGGCCATGGCGCCCAGGAGTCGCGGGGCAGGAAGTTGTTCAGCACATAGGCGACGGTCCGGTCCAACCATGGGTCGTCCAGCATGTTCGTCCCCATCAGCGAGTCCGACATGTCGGCGTACAGGAACATGCTCTCCATGCCGTAGAACCAGTAGTCCATGCCCTCGTGGTTGGCGCCGTCCGGCGGGAGCACGGAGAAGGTGACACTGAAGTTCTTGTTGGCCGTCTCCAACCACGGCAGCACCGACGGCTCCTCGTCGAACAGTGCCAGGGCCGCCGTCGCCATGCCTTGAACGGCGATCCACATGTGGTTCTGCAGCCAGGATCGGTTCCAGTACGACTGCCTGTCCAGCGTCGCCAGGTCGTAGACACGAGTGCCCTCCTGCAGCATCCGCGCCCGCATCAGGTCGCGGGTGGCGACATCCAGGTCGTCGTACAGCCAGTCATAGGCAAGTCCCAGAGCAGTGAGACTCTGCCCTACATAGAGATCCGGGTGCGAAGCGTTCCAGACCGGCTCCTCGACCAGCGCCGTGATCCAGTCCACAGCGGCGTCGAGGTACGTCTGCTCTCCGGTGAGCGCATACGCCATCGCGAAGGTCTGGATATTGTCCGTGACGGTGCTGAACGCCGCGGCAGGCACACCCACCGGCACCGGGCCGGCCAGGGCGGCGTCCGCCTTGGCGATGGTGCGCTGCCGGGTCTGCTGGAGATGCTCATCGGTGTCGACCCGAAGTGACGCCAGCTCATCGGCATCCATCAGGAGGCGGGGATGCACTCCCGCGTTGGAGTTCAGCTCGTCCACATCGATCGTGTAGTTGGCCGTATCCAGGTCCTGGTACGGATCGTCCGGCGCGGCTCCGGCCGGTGTTGCGGTGACCAGGACCAGTCCGGCACTGGCCAGGATCGCGACAAGGCGACCTGACAACGGGGAACGCACGTGATGACTCCTTCGTCGTTTCTTGCTCGGATCGCTCGCAGAGCGCTTCCGTGGATGGTCAAGGTCGTTGCCGACCGTGCGGGCGCCTGCCGTGGACTGCCGTTCCGGCCGTCTTCACCCCGCCCGGGCGTCGTGGGCGTTCGGCCCGACCGGCAGTGCTGTCGAACTCTCGATGCCCGCCGTCCCGACGATCACGGATGCCTGTGGCAGCCGCTGGCGGGTGACGGCCATCGCGGTCCTCTCGTCGATGAGATTCGGTATCGTGGAATGCCGTTCATAGATGCTGTACGCATACTGGCACCGGGTACGGACGTCGTCAAGAGGGCGCGGTGAGGCTCGGGTTCGGCCCGGCGCGACCGGGCCGCCGCTCGCGCCGATCGGGTTCCGGGGGTGAGCGGCAGCGACGCGCCGGCATGACCGCACGCCGGACCTGGCCGATGGCCGCGGATGCTTCAGAGATGCCCTGTCGCGTCAGCCTCAGCCGCGGCCGATCCCGCGCAGACCCGGGTCAGCGCGACAGCGCCGCACAAACGCGCCCAGGTGCGCACGGCACGTGCCGTGCGACCTACTTCTGCCCGACGAACCAGCGACGCACCTGGGAGATCCGCGAGCGCAGGTGGTCGGCGGAGGCGGTGGCGACCTCTCCCCCGCCGCTGTGCTCACGCAGCCGGGTGTGCACCACGCCGTGCGGGGTGCCGCTGCGCCGGGCCCAGGCCTTGACGAGCGAGTTCAGTTCCTTGCGCAGCTCGGCCACGGCCCGGTGGTCGTCCACCGGGGGTGCCTCGGCGGCCGGGGTGCGCCGCTTGCGGGCCGCGACGTGCTCCGCCTGCCGCGTGCGCAACAAGGTAGCAACTTGGTCGGCGTCGAGCAGTCCGGGAATGCCGAGGAAGTCCTGCTCCTCGTCCGAGCCGAGCTCGCCGCCGGTGCCGAACTCGCCGCCGTCGAAGAGCACCTTGTCGAAGGAGGCCTGCGCCTCGAGCGCTTCGAAGCCGGGCAGCATCATCTCGTCGGACGCCGACTCGGACCGGTTCGCGGCGGCGACCAGTGCGTCCTCGGGGTTGTAGAAGTCGCCCTCCTCCTCGGCCGTCTTGGGTCGGTCCAGGGCATGGTCGCGTTCGGTCTCGAGCTCGTTCGCCAGACCGAGCAGGTTCGGCACGGACGGCAGAAAGATCGAGGCGGTCTCGCCGCGCTTACGGGCCCGAACGAACCGGCCGACGGCCTGGGCGAAGAACAGCGGGGTGGCGGTGGAGGTCGCGTAGACCCCGACGGCCAGGCGCGGCACGTCCACGCCCTCGGAGACCATCCGCACCGCAACCATCCAGCGTTGCTCGCCGGCGCCGTACTCCTCGATCCGCTTGGAAGCGCCCTCGTCGTCCGAGAGCACCACCACGGGCGACTCGCCGGTGATCCGGCGCAGGTGACCGGCGTACGCGCGGGCCTTGGTCTGGTCCGTGGCGATCACCAGGCCGCCGGCGTCCGGAACCCCGCGCCGCACCTCGGACAGCCGCTTGTCCGCGGCCGCGAGCACGGACGGGATCCACTCGCCCTTCTCGTCCAGCGCGGTCCGCCAGGCTTGGTTGATCATGTCCTTCGTGAGTGGCTCACCGAGGCGGGCACTGACCTCGTCGCCGGCCTTCGTGCGCCAGCGCATCTGCCCCGAGTAGGACAGGAAGATGACCGGCCGCACCACCCCGTCACGCAGGGCGTCCCCGTAGCCGTAGGAGTGGTCCGCCTGGGACCGCCGGATGCCGTGCGCGTCCGCGGTGTAGTTGATGAACGGGATCTTCGCCGTGTCGGACCGGAACGGGGTCCCGGTCAGGGACAGCCGGCGGGTGGCCGGCTCGAACGCCTCCCTGATCGCATCTCCCCAGGAGAGGGCATCGCCGCCGTGGTGCACCTCGTCGAGGATCACCAGCGTGGGCGCGGCCTCGGTGCGGGCGCGGTGCAGGTTGGGGTTCGCGGCGACCTGCGCGTAGGTGAGCGCGACGCCGTCGTACGCCGCCCCGTGGCGGCCCTGCGCGTTCTTGAAGTTCGGGTCGATCCTGATGCCGACGCGCCCGGCAGCGTCGGCCCACTGGGTCTTCAGGTGCTCCGTCGGCGCGACCACCGTGATCCGCCGCACCACGCGCTGCTCCAGCAGTTCGGTGGCCACCCGCAGGGCGAACGTGGTCTTCCCGGCGCCGGGCGTCGCCACCGCGAGGAAATCCCGGGGCTGACGCTCCAGATAGGAATCCAGGGCCGCCGCCTGCCATGCGCGCAGCCGGGACGCGGTACCCCAGGGCGCGCGCGCCGGGTAGGCCGGGGGCAGGTGCGACGCGGCTGCGGTCGACCCGACGGCGTGGTCCGGGCGCGCCGGATGGGCGCGCGATCCGGATGCTTCGGGGTGGGACGGGGAGCCGGTGGAGGTACCCGAGGTCACTTCTTGGAGCCGAAGCCGAAGAACCCGCGGCCCTTGCCGCCGGACTCCGAGCCCGCGCCGTCCTTGCCGCCGCCACCGCCGGTGAGACCCTCGAAGATCTCCTTGCAGGCGGGGCAGATCGGGAACTTGCTGGGGTCGCGGTTCGGTGTCCAGACCTTGCCGCACAGAGCGATCACCGGGGCGCCGGACACGGCGGAGGCGGTGATCTTCTCCTTCTTGACGTAGTGCGCGTAGCGCTCGGCGTCACCGGGCGAAGCCTCCTCCCGCACCTCCGCCCGCTCCAGGACGTCGGTGCCGGTGCCCGATGAAAGGCGCTCGGTCTCCTGGGGCTGCGTGGGAGGAAGGGGCTCACTCATGGGACCAGTGTACGAAGTCCACGCCCAGGTTGCGTCCTGGGCGTGGACTTCGGTGCGGTGAGGTGGGGCACAGCGCCGCAGTCCGCAGCCCCTGGCCTCAGCGGCGCCCGGCCTTGCGCCGGAACATGATGGTCGACCAGGTCACCGCGACCACGAGGATCCCGACGCACCACGCCACGGCCACGAGCGGAGCGTTCCCGGACTCGACGCCCGTGAGCAACCCTCGGATCGACTCGATGACCGGTGTGATCGGCTGATGTTCGGCCACGCCACGCAACCAGGTCGGCAGCGTCTGGGTCGGCACGAACGCACTGGACAGGTACGGCAGGAACAGCAGGATGAAGCCGTACCCGTTCGCCGCCTCGGGGTTACCACTGGCAAGGCCGATCGCCGCGAACAGGTACGTGATGGTGAGGATGTACAGAGCCACCAGTGCGATCGCGGCCACCCACTCCCCCGCGGATGCCGTCGGTCGGAACCCGATCGCGATCGCCACGCCGATGACGATGGCGGTGGCCGCGAGGTTGCGGGCCAGACTGGCGACCACGTGGCCGGTGATGACGGCGGAGCTGCGAACCGGCATCGTGCGCAGCCGATCCATGAACCCGGTCGCGGAGTCGTTCGCGACGTCCACCCCCGTGGAGGAGGCACCGAAGCCGGCGCAGAGGAGGATGATGCCCGGGACCACGTAGTTCACGTAATCGCCGCCGGGCGAGATGGCGCCGCCGAACACGTAGACGAACAGCATCATCAACATCACCGGGAGCACGATCGCCATCAGGAGCGACTCGACGTTGCGCACGGTGTGCCGCATGCTGCGGGCGATGAAGGTTCGCTCCTCGGTGCCCAGCGGCAGTCGGGCGGGGGCCGACGGCGGCGCGGCGGTCAGGGCGGTCATCGGTGGTTCCTTCCGGTGGTCACCAGCGCGTCGGCGCCGGTCTCGGCGCTCGGGCCCGCCGGGCCGTGCGGTTGGGCGTCGGGTTCGGTGAGGGCGAGGAAGACGTCGTCCAGGCTCGGGCGACGCAGGCCGACCGTCCCGGTCAGCCCGCGCGCGTCGATCGCGTCGAGGGCCGCACGCAGCGCGTGCACCGAGCCGTCCGTGGGCACCTCATGCAGGACCCGTCCGTCCGGGCCGCGCACCTCGACGACCTCGCCGCCCACGCTCTGCTTGAGCTCGGTGGGGGTTCCCTCGGCCACGATTCGTCCCTGCCGGAGCACGCCGATCCGGTCGGCGAGCTGATCGGCCTCCTCGAGGTATTGGGTCGTCAGCAGGATCGTGGTGCCCTCGGCACGCAGGGAGCGGATCACGTCCCAGAGCTCGAGCCTGCTGCGCAGGTCGAGGCCGGTGGTCGGCTCGTCCAGGAACAGCACCTGGGGCACGGTCACGAGGCTGAGTGCTATGTCGAGACGACGGCGCATCCCGCCCGAGTAGGCCTTGACCGGCTTGTCGGCCGCGTCGGTCAGGCCGAACTGCTGGAGCAGCTCCGCGGTACGGCGCCGGTTCGCGCTCGCTCGCAGGCCGGCGAGCGACCCCATCATGCGCAGGTTCTCCGCACCGGTCAGGAGCTCGTCCACGGCCGCGGACTGACCGGTGAGCCGGATCCGGCGCCGCACGCCGACCGGGTCCCGGCGCAGGTCCGCACCCTCGACCCGGGCACTGCCGCCGTCGGCCTGGACCAGTGTGGACAGGATGTTCACCAGGGTGGTCTTCCCGGCGCCGTTCGGCCCGAGCAGGGCGAACACGGTCCCCCGTCGAACCCGGAGGTCGATGCCCGCAAGCACCGCCTGCCGGCCGAAGGACTTGGTCACCCCCTGGACGTCGATCGCTGTGGTCATGCGATTCCTCCCGAAACTGTCTATCTCGCACACTGTGTGCGGCACACACTGTATATGTCGCACGCAGTCTTGTATAGGGCATACACAGAAGTGGACGAGATCGGCAGTAGCAGGCGAGGATGGCCCGATGAAGAAGGCGGACGGACAGATCGAGGTGGAACTCCCCCGGGGAATCGCGCTGGCCTGGGGTGTCGCGGCCAACCCCCAGCGCGGGCCGAAGCGCGAGATGAGCATCGAGCGGATCGTCGAGGCCGCGGTGGAGATCGCCGACGCCGACGGGATCGGCGCGGTCTCCATGTCCGCCGTCGCCGGTCGACTCGGTTTCACCACGATGTCCCTGTACCGGTATGTCTCCGCCAAGGACGACCTGACCCTGCTCATGCAGGAGTACGGCATCGGTCTACCCCCACTGAGCGTGCAGGAGGCGCAGACCTGGAAGGAAGGCCTGCTTGCCTTCTACCGCGCGAACGTCGACATCTACCAGGCGCACCCGTGGATCCTCGACATCCCGATCCAGGGGACCCCGAACACCCCGAACAACCTCGCCTGGCTCGAGGCCGGCCTCGTGCTCATGCAGGACACGCCCTTGGACGTGTCGGAGCAGATCTCCGTCGTGCTGCTGTTCACCGGTCACGCCCGCTGGGCGGCCGGCGTCACCCGCGGCTACGTGCAGTCGGCGTCCGAACACGGCCAGAGCACGGCCGAGCTGGAGCGGGCCGAGGCCGAGTTGATCGCGAGCCTCGTCACCGAGGAGATGTTCCCCACGTTGACGGCGGCGATCCGCGCCGGCGCCCTCGTCGACGACAGCGACCCGTTCGAGTTCGGGGTGCATCGGATCCTCGAGGGCGTGGAGCATCACGTCGCCGACCGCATCGCCGGCGGCGCCGCGCCCGCGCCGGTGCGGGACTGGCAAGCCGAGCGCACCGATGCGCACCCCAAGGACCCTGCGGTCCGGCAGGCGCGAGCCGCCCGCAGAGAGGCTGAGGCGAAGCTGCGCGAGGCCCTCCGCAAGGAGCGCGAGGCCGTCACCAAGGCCGAGGATCGGGCCGCCAAGGCCGCGGACAAGGCACAGGCCCAGGCCGCCAAGGAACGCGAGCGTCAGGAGAAGGAAGCCGCGCGCAAGGTCTGAACATGCGAGAGGGCGCGGGGTGAACCCCGCGCCCTCTCGTGTGCGGCGCCGACCGGAGTCAGGCGCCGCGTGGGATCACTTGGCGACGGCCTTCTTCAGGGCCGAGCCGGCGGACACCTTGACGCCGAAGCCGGCCGGGATCTGGATCTCCTCGCCGGTGCGGGGGTTGCGGCCGGTGCGCGCAGCGCGCTCGACACGCTCAACGCTGAGCAGACCGGTCACCTTGACGGCCTCGCCCTTGCCCAGCGACTCGATCAGAACGTCCTGCAGCGCGGACAGCGCGGCGTCGGCCTGCGTCTTGGTCAGCGAAGCCTTCTCGGCGATCGCGGCAACAAGGTCAGTGCGGTTGACGGACACGTAGGTTCCCTCTCATCGTGCGGAATCGCGTCCCGAATGGGATGCGCCGGGACCGACACTACGACTCCGAGGCCCCGATCCGCGTATTTCAAGCCCTGATTTCGGCGTGTTTCCGCCAACTTGGCCCCATTTCACCGTCCTCGGAGCAAACTTTCGTCACTTTGATCACTTCCGCCCCATCTGCCCCGTGCGGTCGTGGCAGTGTTACGGCCATGAGCCTGCTCACCGATGACCTGCTGACGCGCATCCGTTCCCGCGCCGCCGACTACGACCGCGCGAACGAGTTCTTCACCGAGGACCTCCAGGACCTCACGGCCGCGGGGTACCTCACCGCCCTCGTGCCGACGGAGTTCGGCGGAGCCGGGCTCACCCTCGAGGAGCTGACCCGTGAGCAGATGCGCCTGGCCGGCGCGGCACCGTCGACCGCTCTGGCCGTGAACATGCACCACGTGTGGGTCGGGGTCGCCAAGACCGTCCACGACCGCGGTGACGACTCCCTCGACTTCGTCCTCACCGAGGCGGCCGCCGGGGAGATCTTCGCGTTCGGGGTCTCCGAACGTGGCAACGATCTGGTCCTGTTCGGCTCCACCACTGAGGCACGGCCCGACGGCGCAGGTGCTTACACGTTCCACGGCACCAAGATCTTCACCTCGCTCTCGCCGGCCTGGACCCGGCTGGGCACGTTCGGCACGGACACCGTGTCCGAGGACGCACCACGGTCGGTGTACGGCTTCATCACCCGCGACGGTGGCGGAGTGGAGATCAAGGACGACTGGGACACGCTCGGGATGCGCGCCTCCCAGTCCTGCACCACGGTGCTCGACGGCGCCCCCGCCGCCGCTGACCGGATCGCCAGGCGGCTCGTCCCCGGCCCGAACGCCGACCCGTTCATCTTCGGCATCTTCGCGAACTTCGAGATCCTGCTTGCCGCGGTCTACACCGGCATCGCCCAGCGTGCGCTCGACGTGGCCGTGGAGACGGTGCACAGGCGGACCTCGCTGAAGAACGACGGCGCCCCCTACGCCCATGACCCTGACATCCGCTGGCGGATCGCCGATGCCGCGATCGCGCTCGACGGCATCGGGCCGCAGATCGCGACGCTCGCCTCCGACGTCGACAACCTCGTCGACCACGGCGCGATGTGGTTCGCAAGACTGTCCGCGGTCAAGGTCCGCGCGACCGAGACCGCCAAGGATGTGGTCGAGAAGGCGATCCGGGTCTCCGGCGGCAGCTCGTACTTCAGCCGCAGCGAACTCTCCCGGCTCTACCGGGACGTGCTCGCCGGCCTCTTCCACCCGAGCGACGACGAGTCGGCCCACAGCACGATGGCGAACGCCCTGCTCGGACCCGTCCCGACGCCGTCGGCCGGGGACTGACACGACGAGGGCGGGCCCGCGGTCCGCGGACCCGCCCCACGCCGTCGGGCGTTGAGACCCACGCGACGCGACGTGTCACCAGCGGTGCGCGACGTCGACCACGAGCCGGCTCAGGTCTCCTGGACCGTCGAGGATGAAGACGCGGAACGGCAGCCGCGCCCGGACACCGAGGCCGATCGTCGTCTGCCCCTCGAAGCTGCCGCCGAAGAAGACCTGCCGGAACGTGGAGTAGGAGTTCACGTTCGCGAGTTCCGACCCGTACCGGTACGGGAACCGAACGGACCCCTGCTCGTCGTAGATCGGGACCCTCAGGACGATCACAAGATCCGCCGCGCCCCGAAGCGGGATCGCGCGGCCCTCGCCCTCGTTCGTGAACGTGCCGTAGGACACGTGGTAGCCCTCGATGTCCCCGTGGACGTCGAAGACGATGCGGTCGAAGCAGGCGTGGCGACCGGTGCGGACGTTCTGCAGCCAGCCCGCGGACATCGTCGGATCGGACTCGGGCAGCGAACCCCACCGGATCCCGCAGTACGGGCTGCTGGCGGCGGTCGCGGCGGGCCCGGCCGGAACGAGGAAGACCGCCCCGAGGACCAGGCTGAGCAGAACTGTGAACAAGCGCTTCATGACCTTCCCCTTCGTGAACTCCCCCGATCGTGTGGCCCCTGCGATTCGCACGCTACGCCCGGTCCGAGACCCCTGGGAGAGCGTCGGCGGTCACGGATCCATCACAGCCGGAACGTTGGGGTGAGGGACCTGGTTCGCGCCCAATGGGAGTGGGAACCTAGGAACCCTCCAGAAACCGGTCACCCGTCCACCTACTGGGATGACCCGACTGCTGCACCGCCCTCTGGGCATTCCGTGGCAGTTGTGACACGTCGTCGCGAATCTGTTGCAATGTCGCCAATAGTGATCGAATCACGATGAGCCTGGGACCAGGCTGGACGCCCCCGGCCACCGTGACCGGTCCGTGACCTTCGGACGCAAGGTTGACCCCCTTCCTCGGATCATGCTAGAAACCGCTTTCAGGAGTTGAGCCCCCGGAGCGGACCTGTCACCGCCGATGGAGGCAACGCACCACCGCAAGCGGTCGGCCCGCCGACCAAAAAGCCCGACCAGCACCACCAGGTCCAGCCAAGCGATCCACATCATGTCTGCAAAGGAGCATGCGATGTCCGCACGCCTGTCCCACCCGTCCGCACCCCTGTCCCGTCGGGGCTTCAACCACCTGGTCGTCGGTGCCGGCGCCGCCGGTGCAGTCGGGTTGACGGCCGCCTGTGCCGTCGAGCCGGACGAGGTCGCGCAGGAGCCGGCCGACTCCGACGAGCCGATCGAACTGAACTTCATCTGGTGGGGCGCTGCCGATCGCGCCGAGGTCACCGAAGCCGCCCTGGACCTGTACCGGGCCGACCACCCGAACGTCACCATCACCACCGAGTACCAGGACTCCGGCCCCTACAAGGACAAGCTCGCCACCCGGATCGCGGCCGGCGACGCCCCGGACCTGATGGCGATCCGGCGCGACCAGCTGCGCGAGTACGGCGACCGGGGTGCCCTGACCGACCTGCGCACGATGGAGGCCATGGACCTGTCCGGCATGTCCGAGCCGGTGCTCGCACCCTGGGACGTGGAGGGCCAACTGATCGGCGTGCCCGCCGGCCTGAACACGATCGGCTTCATCATCCAGACCACGGTGCTGGACCAGTACGGCATCGACCTGCCGGACGGTGACACCTGGACGTGGGACGACCTCGCCGAGATGGCGAACGCGATCACCGCGGCCAGCGGCGCAACGATCTACGGAACCGCCTACGAGATGGCCACCGTCGCCAATCTCTACGTCTGGGTGCGCCAGCAGGGTGAGGACCTCTACACCGAGGACGGCCAGTTCGGCGCCAGCGAGGCGACGATCCAGAGCTGGTTCGACTTCGCCGACGAGATGCGCGTCGCGGGCGGATTCCCACCGGCCGGGTTCTTCGACGCGACCACCAGCGCCCCGGAAGCGTCCTACATCGCGCTCGGACGGGCAGCCTCCGCGATCATCCCGACGAACAACTTCAAGGGCTACAACGAGGCCTGCGGCGGAACCCTCGCCCTGCTTCGCATCCCCGGCGAGTCCACCTCCGTGCGCCGCGGTCAATCGATCGACTGCCCGCACCTGTGGTCGATCTCGGCGCAGTCGCCCTACCAGGCGCAGGCCGCGGACCTGCTCAGCTTCCTCACCAACGAGTTGGCCGCGTGGGAGGCGATGGGCACGACCCGGGGCGTGCCGCCGAACTCCGAGGTCGCCGAGGGTCTACTGCCTGAGCTCGAGGCCGATGACGTGACCGCCACCGAGTACATCCTCAGCCTGCAGACCGAGGACCTCCCGCCGGCGTTCGCCGACCCGGTCGGGGCAACCGAGATCCAGTCCAAGCTGGCCGATGTCGCCGTCGAGGTCGAATTCGCCCGGATCACCAGCGCGGACGCCGCAGCCCAACTCGTCGCCACGGCCAACGACGTGCTGGCGGGCTGAGTCGAGGATCCATGAGTACCTCCATCGCACCCTCCCCCACCGCCCCGTCC
>NZ_CACRYJ010000046.1 GCF_902703175.1 Occultella aeris
CAGGGTGGGGGTGGGGCGGAGGTGCTGGCCGGTTGCGCCGACGTGCTGGGCGACGTCACATTCCTCGCGCTGTCGGTCTCGGACGCCAGTGAGGACGTGGTCTCGGTGATCCGGGCCGGCGCGCGCGGGTACGTGACCAAGGCGATCAACGGAGCAGACCTGTCCGATGCGGTGCGTCGGGTGGCCTCCGGAGATGCGGTGTTCTCGCCGCGCCTGGCCGGATTCGTGCTGGACGCGTTCGGCACCGCTGCGGCGGACGTCGCCGTCACCGACGACGAGCTGGACCGGTTGTCCGCACGCGAGCAGGAGGTGATGCGCCTGATCGCCCGTGGGTACACCTACCGCGAGGTCGCCGGCGAGTTGTTCATCTCCATCAAGACCGTCGAGACGCACGTCTCCGCCGTGCTGCGCAAGCTGCAGCTCTCGTCCCGGCACGAGTTGACCCGCTGGGCCGCCGTGCGAAGGTTGCTGTAGCGGGCGCACCTCACCGCGCCCGGCGAGAAACCGAGACGAAGGTAGGAACATGTCCCTCATCGCGATCATCGGCGGCCACGGCAAGGTCGCGCTGCACCTGAGCCGGATCCTGGTCCAGGACGGGCACCGGGTCAGCTCGCTGATCCGCAACCCCGCGCACGCGGCGGACGTCGAGGCGACCGGGGCGACGGCGGTGGTCGCCGACGTGGAGAACCTGTCCGCCACGCAGATCTCCGAGTACCTCGCCGGACACGACGCCGTGGTGTGGTCAGCCGGTGCCGGCGGTGGCAACCCGGCCCGGACCTACGCCGTCGACCGTGATGCGGCGATCCGCTCGATGGATGCGGCCCAGCTGGTCGGCGTGCTGCGCTACGTGATGGTCTCCTACCAGGGCGCGCGCATCGATCACGGCGTCCCCGAGGGCTCCGGCTTCTTCGCCTACGCCGAGGCGAAGGCCGCCGCCGACGAGCACCTGCGCGGCACCGCGCTGGACTGGACGATCGTCGCGCCGGGTGCGCTCACCGACGAGCCGGGAACCGGGAACATCGCCGTGGACACCGACACCGGCGGCGTCGCGCGCGAGGACGTCGCGCGCGTGGTCGCGTTCGCCCTCGACGAGCCCCGCACGATCGGCCGGTTCGTCGGCTTCACCGGGGGCAGCACGCCGATCCCGCAGGCGCTCGCAGCCCTGGCCTGAGCTGGCGCCGATTGGCCCCGCGGAACCGTTCTGACGTAGTGTCAGCAACATGGACATCGTCTACGGGATCCTGCTCGTCCTGCACCTCATCGGCTGGGCCATCGTGCTCGGCGGCAGCCTCGCCGGCCTGAAGTCGGCGACGCTGTACAAGGGCACCGTGCACGGCATCCTCACCGCCCTGGTCACCGGCATCCTGATGGTCGGCCTTGCCTCCGCCGGCGTCGCGGGACATGACCCGAACAACATCAAGATCGGCGTGAAACTCGTCATCGCCCTCGTGGTGACCGGGCTCGTGATCTACGGCTCCCGGAACTCCGAGAAGGTCACCAAGGGTTACCTCGGTGGGATCGCCGGCCTCACCGTCGTCAACATCGCGATCGCGGTGCTCTGGAGCTGACTCACCAGGCCTCCTCGAGCCGACTCCGGAGTTCGGTCGGCAGGTACAGGCCCACGCCGGTCATCGCTGTCGCCAGTTGGTCGAGGTTGCTCACCCCGATCACCGGGGTGATCGCCGGGGTGCCGCCCGTCATCCAGGCGAGCACCACCTCACTGCGTGAGTGCCCGACGGCGTCGGCCACCTCCGCAAGTGCCTCCAGCCGGCGGGTGGTCCCCACGTGCACGAAGGCCTCCGAGACCGGCCGGTCCGCCCGTTCGTAGGTGCCGGCAATCAGCGGGCGGTAGGCCCAGATGTCCACGTCCGGATCGGACGCCGCGTAGTCGAGGGCCTCGTCGGTGACCCATCCGAACCGGTGGTCGTGGTCGCGTCCGCGCACCATCGGCCGCGGCTGGAGGTAGCTGTAGCGCAACTGCAGTGCGGTCGGTCCGGCGGTGCCGAGCCCGGCAGCGATGCCACGGGCGCGCTCGGTGCGCCACAGGGCGGTGTTCGAGTGCCCGAGCCGACCGACCTTCCCCTCGGTGACGAGGGAACCGAACGCGGCGACGTTGTCCGCCTGTGCCACGTCCCGGTCGTCGCGGTGGGCCCAGTACAGGTCGATGTGCTCGATGCCCATCCGGCGCAGGCTCTGCTCGGCGACGTCCCGGATAACCTGTGGGGCGAGTCCCTCGGAGACCTCGGGCCAGCTGTTCGGCGTGAGGCACTCGCACCCGACCTTCGTGGCGATCCGGACCCGGTCCCGGACGCCGGGACGCGCGGCCAGCCACCGCCCCAGGAGTTCCTCGCTCTGACCGCCGTACCCGCTCGGGTCGGCCCAGAACGCGTAGCAGTCGGCGGTGTCGATCCAGACGCCGCCGGCATCGACGTAGGCGTCCAGGATGTCGAAGGAGGTGGGCTCGTCGATGGTGGTCCCGAACAACATGGCGCCGAGCGCGACGCGCGGCTGGGTTTGCTCGAGGGGAGTGGTGGAGCCGGTGGGCGGTGTCGTTGGTGTCATGGAGCCACCCTCTGACCTGTAGCGCGCTATAGGTCAAGCCCTTGATCGAGGGACTTCCGCGGCGCACGATGGACCCGTGGCCACCTACACACCTGCCGAGACCGAGGCCCGCAGCGGATTCAGCATCGGGACCCTGCGCTACTACGAACGGGTCGGGTTGCTCTACGACATCGCCCGCGATACGAGCGGGCGGCGTGTGTTCACCGACCGGGACCTCGAGTGGTTGGAGATCCTGCGCTGCCTGCGTGACACCGGGATGCCGATCGCCCAGATGCAGCGGTACGCCGACCTGACCGTCAACGACGGTTCCGTCGACGAGCGCCTGGAGATCCTCCGTCAGCACGACGACGCGGTGACCGAGCAGATGGCGCAATTGCGTCGCTGGCGGCGGCACCTGCGGGACAAGATCGCCTACTACGAGGGCGTCCAGGAGCAGGCGCCGCCCGGACCCGATGCACCCTCAGAGTGAGTGCACTCCGGGACCGAGCATGGCTGCCGGGCAGATCTCGGCCAGGTTCTCTTGCATCAATCTCCGACAAGCCACATGCTTATTTGAGGTTAGCGGTACAACATCCAATAAGGCCGCTCGTTGTTGGAGGATCTGGAGGCGTCATGCCATGGCCACCGGTGGCCTGGGAGGAACACAACTGGGTGCCCTCCGACTCCGGCCTGCTCTCACGTCGCATGACGCGGGCCAACAACGGCGCGTACCGGTCAGCGGTGCCCCCCGGCATCACTGCGCTCGACGTCGCCATCCCGGCCGAGGTGCAGACCGACGCCGAAGAGGCGGCCCTGGAGATCTCCAGGTTCGACTCCGAGGCCCAACACGTGCTCGGCGACGCCGAGATCGCCCCCATCGGTGCCGTCCTCATGCGCAGCGAATCCGCGGCATCCTCACAGATCGAGAACCTCACGGTCGGAGCACGCCAGCTCGCCCTGGCCGAGCTCGGGGAGGAGTCCAGTGCCAACGCCCGGATCGTGTCAGCCAACGTCGCGGCGATGGCAGCAGCCACCGACCTCGCTGGTGACCTCAGCGAGACCGCGGTGCTGGCCATGCATGCTGCACTGATGGTGCACCAGCCGCGGGTCGCCCCGGGGCGGTGGCGCAGCGAACAGGTGTGGATCGGCGGTACTGACGCCGGCCCGCACCAGGCGTCGTTCGTCCCGCCACACCATGGCTTGGTGCCGGCGGCCATGGCCGACCTGATGACATTCGCAACCCGAGCCGACCTGCCCACGCTCCCGCACGCGGCCCTCGCGCACGCTCAGTTCGAGACCATCCACCCGTTCCCCGACGGCAACGGGCGCACCGGCCGCGCACTCATCCACGCCATGGTCCGCCGGGCCGGGCTGACCCGACGCATGACGGTCCCGATCTCCGCAGGTCTGCTCGCCGACACCGGGACCTACATCGAGGCGCTCACCGCCTACCGCGGCGGCGACATCGTCCCGATCATCGGCGAGATCACCAACGCCACATTCCGCGCCGTCTCCAATGGGCGAACGCTCCTGAGCGACCTGGCCGACATCCACGGCCGGTGGCTCGAGACGATCACCGCCCGCAGAGGCGCTGCCGTCTGGCGCGCAGCCGACCTGCTCATCGGGCAGCCGGTCGTGACGGTTCGGTTCGTTCAGCACCGGCTCGGCGTCGACTTCAACACCGCGCAGAAGGCACTCGACCGCCTCGAGGCCGCGAGCGTCGTGAGCCAGACCGTGGTTGGCCGAAAGCGCAACCGCACCTGGCACGCAAGGGAGATCACACAGGCTCTCGACGCCTTCGCCGAGCGAGCGGGCCGCCGCGGCTGACCCCGCCACGAGGTCGTCCATGAGCAGGCGCCGCCCGAACCCGGCACACTGACCGGGTGAGTGCACTCGAGGTCATCTGCGCCCTGATCATGGTGGTCGGCCTGTTCGGCGTGGTCGTCCAGGTCCTGCCGGGCTCCTTGATCGTGCTCGGCGCCGTGCTCATCTGGGCGATCGCCACCGGCGGCGGCGCCTGGTGGGTGTTCGTGATCGGGGCGCTGGCCGTAGTGGCCGCGGGCGTGGGCAAGTACCTGCTCGCCGGACGCGGGCTGAAGCGGGCCGGCGTGCCGAACTCGACGCTGATCTGGGGCGGGATCGCCGGCGTGGTCGGGTTCTTCGTGGTGCCGGTGATCGGTCTCCCGCTGTTCTTCGTGCTCGCGGTGTTCCTCGCCGAGTGGATCCGCCTGCGGGACCTGGCGCCCGCCTGGTCCTCCACGAAGTCGGCGTTGAAGGCCACCGGTGTGACGATCCTCGTGGAACTCGCCGGCGCGATGGTCGCGATCGGTGCCTGGGTCGTGGCCCTGATCGTCACCTGATCGAGTGGACGCCTCGTTCACCGGTGTCGGCGGTGACGCCTAGTCTTGAGGTGCCATGACCTCACTGTTCGACAACCTCCCGCTGCCCGGTCTGTCCGCGTCCGCCGACGCCCACCTGCCCCGGGTGATGCCACCACGCGACCCGGATGCGCAGGCATCCCCCGACGGTCGAGACGCCAACGGCGAGAACGGGCCGGGCTCGCTCGCCGCCGAGGCCCTGTTGGACGGACTGAACCCGCAGCAGCGTGCGGCCGTGGTGCACGAGGGTGGGCAGCTGCTGATCATCGCCGGGGCAGGTTCGGGCAAGACCCGGGTGCTGACCCACCGGATCGCGTACCTGCTCGCGACCGGTCGCGCGCGCACCGGCGAGATCCTCGCGATCACGTTCACGAACAAGGCCGCGGCCGAGATGCGCGAGCGGGTCAGCGAGCTCGTGGGACCCCGCGCCCGGAACATGTGGGTCTCCACGTTCCACTCCGCGTGTGTGCGCATCCTGCGTCGTGAGGCCAAGACCCTCGGGCTGCGCTCCAACTTCTCGATCTACGACGCCGCGGACTCCCAGCGGCTGATGCTCCTGGTCTGCCGCGAGCTCGACCTGGACCCGAAGCGGTTCCCCCCGAAGGCGTTCTCGAACCGGGTCTCCGATCTCAAGAACGAACTCGTCGACCCGGACGACTACGCGAGGACGGTCGGGGACTCCAACCCGTTCGAGCAGAACCTGGCCGCGGCGTACCGCCTCTACAACGAGCGGTTGCGCCAGGCGCACGCCCTCGACTTCGACGACCTGATCATGACGACCGTGAACCTGCTCCAGGCGTTCCCGGCCGTCGCCGAGCACTACCGGCGCCGGTTCAGGCACATCCTCGTCGACGAGTACCAGGACACGAACCAGGCCCAGTACATGCTGGTGCGCGAGCTGGCCGGGGTCCCGCTGGACCCGTCCGAGGGCGCCGCTGGCGCCGAGGCGAACGACAACGACCTGCCGACGGCGGAACTCACCGTCGTCGGTGACGCGGACCAGTCCATCTACGCGTTCCGCGGCGCGACGATCCGCAACATCGTCGAGTTCGAGAGCGACTACCCGGACGCGACGACGGTCCTGCTCGAGCAGAACTACCGCTCCACCCAGACCATCCTGAGCGCCGCCAACGCCGTCATCTCCCGCAACCCGGACCGCCGGGCGAAGAACCTCTGGACCGACAGCGGCTCCGGCCCGCAGATCATCGGGTACGTCGCGGACAGCGAGCACGAGGAGGCCCGGTTCATCGCCGAGGAGATCGACCGGCTCGGTGACTCCGACGGCGTCCGTCCCGGCGACGTGGCGATCTTCTACCGGACGAACGCCCAGTCCCGGGCCCTGGAGGAGGTCCTGATCCGCGTCGGGCTGCCGTACAAGGTGGTCGGTGGCACCAGGTTCTACGAGCGCCGCGAGGTCAAGGACGCGATCGCCTACCTGCGGGCTATCGCCAACCCGGATGACGCGATCAACCTGCGCCGGATCCTGAACGTCCCCAAGCGCGGCGTGGGGGACCGGGCCGAGGCTATGATCACGGCGCACTCCGAGCGGGAGCGGATCTCGTTCGGTGCCGCGATCTCGGACGCCGAGAACGTGATCGGCCTCGCGACCAGGTCGCTGACCGCGGTCCGCGGCTTCGCGACCCTGATGAGCGGCCTGCGGGAACTCGCCGCCGGCGGCGCCTCGCCGGCGGAGGTCCTCGACGCGGCACTGGACCGGTCCGGCTATCTCGCCGAGCTGCGCGCGAGCGACGACCCGCAGGACGCCTCCCGCGTGGAGAACCTCGCCGAGCTGCATGCCGTCGCCACGGAGTTCTCCGAGAGCGACCCGGAGGGCGACCTTGGCGACTTCCTCGAGCGGGTCGCTCTGGTCGCGGACACCGACCAGATCCCCGACGACGACGACGATCGCGGCGTGGTCACCCTGATGACAGTCCACACCGCGAAGGGGCTGGAGTTCCCGGTGGTCTTCGTCACCGGTCTCGAGGACGGCACGTTCCCGCACCAGCGTTCCCTCGCGGACGAGACGGAACTCGCCGAGGAGCGCCGGCTCGCGTACGTCGCGCTGACCCGGGCGCGGCAGCGGCTGTACCTGTCCCGGGCGGCGGTCCGGACGGCGTGGGGGATGCCCAACGAGTTGCCAGCCAGCCGGTTCATCGCGGACATCCCCGAGGAGCTGATGGACTGGAAGCGCCGCGAGTCGTCGATGGCTGCTCTACGGGGCGGATCCTTCACCGGCGGGTACCGGAACCGCGGGGACGGTGGCCGCGGCGGGTCCCGCGGGCCGTCGGCGCCACCGGTCCGCACCACCCGCGCGGGGGCGGACACGCCGTCGTTCGGCTCGGCGAAGCCCCGAGCCGACGCACCGTCGGTGGACGTCGGTGACCGGGTGACCCACGACGCCTACGGCATGGGCCGGGTGATCGCCGTCGAGAGCACCGGCGCCAACGCGGTCGCGAAGATCGACTTCGGATCCAGCGGGACGAAGCGGCTGCTGCTGCGATATTCGCCGGTGACCAAGCTCTGAATCGTCGCCACGATCGAGTGCGCCGCTAGTACCCTCCGATGGTGGCGTGGTGGGCGTACCTGATCGGCGGTGGCCTGGTCATCCTTGCGGGTGTCGTCTGCGGCATCGTCTTCGCCATCTGGCGTACTCGCAGTGCAGCGCGTGCGGAGTCCCGGATTCGGGCGGGTCGTCACGCGGCCGTCGCAGTGATGGTCCTGACCGATCAGTTGCGTCGTGGTCGCGCGTTCGGGGACGGCCGCGACATCCGGATGTCCGGTCGAGGGGTCGCCTACGTCGTGGACCGGTCGGAGCTGTCGACCGCGGCTGTCCGTCGCGATCAGATCGACGACCAACTGGCGGAGTTCGCGCAGTTACGCGGACTCACGGACGAGGACGGGACACACATCTTCGTGGGGCCACCGGACGCGTGGGCGCCGGCCTACGAGTCGCTGGTCTGCGCTTCCGTCCCACGTCTGGGACGCCTGCGGGTTCTGGGGTTGGCGATGCCCCGCGCGGCACTGATCACAGGCGTCGTCGCCTTGGCCCTGGCCGGCGTGTTCCAGGCCATCTGGTGGACCGGACACGACCAGGTCGCGACCGTGATCAGCATCGGGCTGGACGAGGAGGGGTACGGGCTGTGTCAGGTCGCCTGGGAGGACGCCGGCCGGACCGAGGAGACGATCGTCGACTGTTACGAACCCCTGCCGTCGGCTGGCGATCACCTCACCGTTCGGGTGCTGCCCTGGCCCTTCCGTGGTGAGGCCCTCGACCACGAGGGTTCGTACGAGGGCCTCACCTCCGTGACCGCAGGACCGGCCCTGGCGCTGCTCGGCACAGCCGTCGGAGTGGGCCTGGCCAGAGCGATCCGACGGCCGGTGCGCCTCCAGCGCACCGTGGGTGTGGAGTCAGAGCCGGCCACACCAGATGGGCAGGACCTACAGTCGGCGCGCTCCGGCGCCGGGTCGGTAGTCGCACCGCCCGGTGGAGCGAGACCGGTGGAACTCGGAGATCTGACCATTCGGGAACTGATCCGGCGGGTCGGCGTGCTTGAGGGCTGGGCGGACGAGGCCGATGCGGCACCGTCGCCACCGACGGCCTGGCAGTTCGCAGGGGAGGCCGCCCGGTCCCCGATCTGGTGGGTCCTGGTGCCGCTCCTGGCACTGGCGGGGCTGGCGGACGACATGCCCATGGGCGTGCGTCTGGCGATCGTGGTGATCGCGGGGGTTGTGCTGGTGTGGACGATCATCAGGACAGCGCGGTCGTGGTTCATCTTGCGCGAGGTTGCCGCCCAGCCGATCACCAGCGAATGGGACTACCTGGTCTTCCGAAGCGTGGCAGGCGAGTGGTTCCTCTTCCTCGTGCTCGGTCAGACCCCGTATTGGGCCATCGGGCTCCCGGAGCGTCGCCATCCGATCATGGCCGGACGTTGTGGGGTCCGAGGCACGCTGTTCGAGGGAAGCGCCGTGAACCTCGTGATCGATGACGAGATCTGGGTGCCGACCGGCCCGGTCATGCGCGAGGACGACGAGTCCCGCGCCCTCCTGCGTGAGGACCTCACCGCGCGCCTCGAGCCTGCGACACCCCCGGCGCCAGGACCGTCGGCCCGGTCGTGAGAGTCGTTTCGCGCCCGTTCGGTGCCGATCAGGCCGGCGAGATGCCCAGGTTCGCCATGTCGGCGACGCGTCGGTAGCCGATCGCCTCGTAGATCCTGTTCGAGGTGGGGTTGGCCTGGTCGGTGAACAGGCACATCCGCACCCCGTCGGCCAGGCCACTGTCGGTCAGTTCGGCGACGACGTGGGAGGCGATCCCGCGGCCGCGGTCGGCCTTGGGTGTGTAGACCGGCGCGATCCGGACGACCCCGAACGCGGGCGGGCTGGTCCCGGTCAGATGCACGGGTCTGCCGTCCGGATCGGTGAACAGCCAGAACCCGCCCGCCGTGATCGCGCGGCGGACACGATCCGGGTCGGGACCGAAGCCACGGTCCGGAACCCGACCGGCCTGCTCCTGCGCGTCGCGGTGGAACGCCGCGTACCAGTCCAGGACGAGTTCGGCGTCCGGGACCTCCGCCCGCCGCAGCAGCCCGGGCACCTCGCGCGGCCGGACCACCTCAATGCACTCGAACAGCCGGGTGTGCTGGGCGATCGCCGAGGCCCCACCCCAGAGGCGCACGGTCTCGTCGGCGAAGACCCGGGCCGCCGGAAGTGCCCCGTTGCAGCCGCCGGGATGTTCGCCACGGTCCCGCAGCGATCCTGCAAGAAGGCGAGCAGCGGCGTCCGGCATCGGCAGCACGAACACCGGATACGGTGGCTGCGCAGCGGTGCGCATGGCGAGCCCGATGACCGTGTCACCGTCGGTCACGGTCGCCCACCAGCACGGGCGGGCCGGGGCTGGAACGCCGGCGGCCCGGTCACCGGCGGCGCGTTCGGTCGTCGTGGCGACCACGCTGCCGACCACCGGGTCCCCGGCCAGCATCGGGCGGGCATTCGCGAGGAACTCAGCCGGATCGGTGTGGAACGTGACCTTCACAGGACCGACTGTAGGACGGGCAGGCGCGGCGCGGCAGGGCACATCTGCCGACCGGCGCCGTCACCCTCGATCGTGCCCGGCGCAACCGCTGCCGACGGCGAGGCGGTGCACCCGGGTGCACCGCCCCGCCGTCGGGCCGGGTCTTGCTTCCTTCCGGTCCGTCAGCCGACCGGGATCGTCGCCGGCACCTGCTCCTGCGCTGCCGCCGTGAACGGCGCGAGATCCTGCTCGCAGGTCGCCCCGTCGGTGGCCTCGAGGTGGATCAGGTAGTTCGTGATCGCCGCGTCGGCGCACGCGCTCGGGGTGGCCAGGGTGGTGTGTCCGTAGCCCTCGACGGTGAGCATCCGGGCGTCGCGCCACAGGTCCGCATACGGCTGCGTGAACGCGTACGGCGTCGCCGGGTCATAGCGGGTCCCGATGACCAGCACCGGGGCGTCGGTGCCCTGCTCCCACGGGCCCGTGTACCGGTCCTCGTCGGCCACCGGCGTGAACTCGCACTGGATGCCGACCCAAGCCCTGGCGGTGCCGAAGTGCGGTGCCTCCGCCTCCGCCGCGGCCGCCTGCGCCGGGTAGTCGAGCGCGGTGCCGGGGTGCTCCCCGTCGACGCACATGCTCGCCAGCGCACCGCCCATCGAGGGGTAGTCCTCGAGGATCCCGACCCGGCGGAGCAGGTCCTGGATCGAGTCGTTCCCGAGCGAGTCCTCCTGCGCGGACAGGGTGCCAGGTTGTTCGGGGACCGGGACCAGCGAGGCCAGCGCGGCAGCGAGGTCCGCCCAGCCGGCCGGCGCGTACAGCGACGAGAAGATCGTGGTGACGGCGTCGTCGTAGCCGATCGTGACGGTGGTCCCGTCGCCCAGCGGCACCTCGACGGGCTCGGCCTGCAACTGCGCGAACAGGTCATCCATCACCTGCTCCGGGTCACCAAGGGCGGCCAGTGCGCAGCCCTGCGGTCCGGCCTCGGCGCACAGGCGCAGGAACTGCCCATAGGTTTCGCTCGCGGCGACCGCCTGACCGGTCCGGCGTCCGATGCTCCGGTCGTCACCCAGGCCCGTGTAGGCCTCCGGGTCCATCGTGCCGTCCAGCACCAGGGCGCGGATCCGGTCCGGGAACAGGGCCCCGTACGTCGCGCCGAGGTAGGTGCCGTAGGAGTAGCCGAGGTAGTTCAGCTCCGTGTCGCCCACAGCCTGACGCAGCAGATCCAGGTCCCGGGCCACGTTGGCCGTGGAGGACGTGGCGATCCGGTCACCGGAGATCGCGGTGCACGAGGCACCGGCCACGGCCCAGGACCCGATGAACCGCGCCTCCTGCTGGGGGCCGACCGGGAACGCCTCGAGGTTCGAGGTCCATCGGGCTTCCGCGTCGGCGTTGCGGAAACAGGTCACCGGGTCGGAGAGCCCCACACCGCGTGGATCGAAGCCGATGATGTCGAACCGGGCGCGCAGCTCGGGTCCGTACGCCTGCGGGCCGAGCGCCTGGAGGTTCGCCACCCCGGGACCGCCCGGGCCGCCGAAGTTCAGGAACAGCGAGCCGATCCGCTGCTCCGGGTCGGTGGCCGGAAGCCGGGTCAGCGCGATCGTAGTGGTCGGGCCGTACGGGTCGTCGTAGTCGCTGGGCACCTCGGCGCTCGCGCACTCGAAGCCCTCCAGCCCCTCGCCGCAGTCCTCCCAGACGAGGTCCGGGATCGGTGCTTCCACCTGCGCGGCGTCGGCCGGCGGTGGGGTGGGCCCGGCGCCCGCGGACGGGGACGCCCCGGCGGCTGTGGCGCCGCCGAGCAGGAGCCCGGCGGCCGCCAGCGCGGCGAACGCGGCGGTGCGTGATCGTGATGGTCTGAGGTCCCCCGTGATCTGTGTCATGCCGTCCTTGCTAACAGCGGAGCCGGGCCGCGGCAATGGCTGACGGCGTCTCGGAGGCGAGGTTCACCCGGGCGACGGAGGCGCCGGGCGCGCAGTCTCCCCCATGCGGAGGAGGGCGCTCCACCTCAAGGACCGGATCGCGGATCCGATGCTGCGGCCACGGTCGAGGTCTGCGAAAGTGGGGCGGCGAGCAGACATCGACGAGGGGGACAGCATGTCGACCAAGCGGGCCGACGTCCACGGGCCGGCCAGGTTCACCGGGCGCCTGCTCGCCGTCATCGGAGCGGGACTGCTGCTTGTGGCCGCCGGCTGCGCGGACTCCGATCCGCAGGGCTCGGAGGACCCCGGCGGTTCCGGTTCCACCGGGCCGACGAGCGACGCGGAGACCACAGATCCCGACCCTGCCGGCCCGACCACCGGGGACTGGGTCGAGGTGCCGCCGGGATCGGTCCTGCTGGCCTCGACCGTGGGAACCGCGGTGCTCGCGGTCGGCGCGGCAGTGCCGAGCGAGGCAGCCGGCGAGAGGGTCGACGGTGCGGTCACCACGACCCGCGACGTCGCAGCCTACGACGCCGCGGGGGCCGTCCGCTGGGAGTTCCCCGGAGTGGTCGAGGACTACTACGACCCGACCGTGGTGGCCACCACGTCCGGGGTGGCGCTGCTCTCACCGGAGGATGGCGGCACCCGGCTGACCCTGGTCGACTGGGCTACCGGCGAGGAGGTCTGGAGCTTGGGCCCGGACGATCTCGGCGGGTGCCGGCAGTGGCGCTTCACGGACCTGCCCGAATCGGACGTGATCGCGTTGACCTCGGACGGCCCGCCCTGCCCGGGCACCGAACCCGACCGCGCCGGCGTGGTCACGATCGACGCCGCCACCGGGGCCACCCGGGACGCCTACCTGCCCAGCGCCGGCACGATCACCACCGTCCTCGCTCCGGCGACGGCGGAGGTGTGGAGCGTCGAGCTCACCGACACCGCGCTCACCGTGCAGCGCTTCGACCCCGCGAGCGGCGCGGTGGACGCCCGCGCGTTCGGGTGGGACGCCGAGCACGCGGCGGAGTTGCGCGCCCTGAGCGCCCACGAGCACAACCGGATCGAACAGGTCGGCCCAGACCTCGCCGTCGTCCAGCGTTGGGGCGGGGAGGGCCTGGTCGCCTCCTACCTGATGGACTGGACCACGGAGATCCCCGGGTTCACCTCGGGCGACGCCGTCGGCCCGTGCTTCGGCGAGGCGCTCGCCGCGAGGGACGTACCGTCCGCCGGGTGCCTCGCCCAGGACCTCGGTACCGACGATCCGCCCCTCACCTCGGCCGGCTTCGACGGCACCACCCGCTGGGAGATGCCCGGGAGCGCGGGACTGACGATGGAGGTCCCGGCCCGGGTGACCCCGGTGCACGTGGGCCAGGACCGGGCGTGGGTCGTCTCCACCGGGTCGGACCTGCTCACCGCGGTCGACGTCGAGACCGGTAAGACGCTCTGGGTGGTAGGCGCCGGGGAGGGTGCCGGCGAGATCAGCCAGGGCTACCTCGCCGAGGGTCGCGTACTCGTCGCGGCGGTCGCCGGCGCCGCGGGCGGTCCCGGCGAGGTGGTCCGCGTCGACGTTGCGACCGGTGCCGAACTGGATCGGCACGACTATCCCGGCGGTTGGGTCTCGAGCACGGATACCGCGGCGGTCGTGACCGGCGCCGAAGCCGCCCTGCTCACGGTCGTCATCGAATCCGTCGGCTGAGACTGTCGATCCGTGTGCGTCCCGGCCGTCATCACTGCTGAGAGCCCATCACCGACCGAGAGGCCAAACCGATGAAATTCCTGGTGCTGATGACCGAGGCGGAGCACTTCGACCGCTGGGATGCCAGCGACGACGCGGCGCAGCAGGCCGTGCTGGACGCCTATGCACGGTTCACCGACGCCGTCCGCGCCCGTGGCGCCGTCCTCTACGGTGACGCCCTCGCCCGCCCCGAGCAGGCCCGGACGCTGCAGCCGGGTGACGGCGAACACCGGCCGGTCACGGAGGGGGCGTACGTGGAGTCCGTCGAGCAACTGGGTGGTTTCTACGTCGTCGAGGCACCGGATCTCGCCGGCGTGACCGAGGCAGCGCGGCAGCTGCCGCGGGAGTACACGATCGAGATCCGGCCGTTGCTGGACGTGTACCAGGGGGTGACCTGGCCGCTTCGGGCCGGGTGAGCACGGACCGGACCGATTCGGCGCATCGCCGAGAACGGTCCGGCCGGAACCGCGTGCCGCGCCCTAGGCTCGGTCCGAACGAAGAGGCGAGCCGGACCGGAGGAGATCGTGAGCGTTGACGCGCCCAGCGCGCCCAGCCGTGAGCAGGTCGACTCGGGTGACCCTGCACAGGCCCTGCGCACCGGCCGGATCGACGGGCTCGACGGCGTGCGTGCCCTGGCGATCATCGCCGTCCTGATCTTCCACCTGCGCCCCCTGAGCCTGCCCGGCGGGTACCTCGGCGTCGACGTGTTCTTCGTGATCTCCGGGTTCCTGATCACCACCCTGCTCGTGCGGGAACTGCGCGGGAACCGGCGCATCGACCTGCGCCGGTTCTGGACCCGGCGCGCGCGCCGGCTGCTGCCCGCGCTCGTGGTCGTGGTGTTCGCGACGGTCTCGCTGGCGGTGTTCGCGGGCGGAGACCTGCTCGTCAACATCGGCCGGCAGGTGACCGGTGCCCTCACGTTCTCCAACAACTGGCTGGAGATCGGCGCCGGCTCCAGTTACTTCAACGCCACCTCGCCGCAGTTGTTCGTGAACTTCTGGTCCCTGGCCGTTGAGGAGCAGTTCTACCTGTTCTGGCCACTGCTGTTCACGGTGATCATGGCGATCACCAGGACCGGCCGGCAGCGCGTGGGAGTCCTGCTCGCGCTCGCGGCCGCATCCGCGCTCGCCATGGCCGTGCTGTACACCCCGGGCCAGGACGCCACCCGCGTCTACTACGGCACCGACACCCACGCGTTCGGCCTGATGATCGGCGCCGCGCTCGCGGTCAGCGCCGCCGGGCAGTCCTGGAACCTGCTCGCCACCCGGTTCTGGCGACGGGGCCGCGTGTTCATCGCGCTCGCGGCACTGGCCGGCCTGATCGCACTGATGCTCTGGATGGACCCGAGCCGCCCGGTCGCCTACCGGGGCGGAATCCTGGCGGCCTCCCTGCTCACCGCGGCGATCGTCGGCGCACTGCCCGGGCCGACCACGGTGCTCACCGCGGTGTTCTCGCTGCGTCCGCTCGCCTGGATCGGGGAGCGCTCGTACGGCATCTACCTGTGGCACTGGCCCGTGATCCTGCTGATCGCCGCGTTCGCACCCCCGGTCGGCATGGACACCCCCGGGCACTGGGTGCAGCGCGGCCTGGCCGTGCTGGCGACGCTCGTGATCGCTGCGGTCTGCTACCGGTGGATCGAGAACCCGATCCGGGAGCTGGGCTTCCGGGAGGCGAGCCGCCGCGCGCTGGATGCGATCGGCGCCCCGGGGCGCCTGACCGGTCCGCGGCTCGGCGTCGCCGCAAGCCTGGCCTGCGTGTCCCTGTTCACCGCAGCGCTCGCGACCGCACCGGACCGCTCCCAGGTGGAGATCGCCCTCGCGGACGCGGCCGCGATCGTCGAGGACACCGGGGCCGTCGCCAGCGAGGGCGTCGGGGACGACGAGGCGACGGCGCAGGGCGAGTCGGCCACCGACGGCACCGACGAGGCGGCCCCGGAGGCGCCGGCCACGGAGGCGCCGCCGGCCGCCGCGGAGGAGCCCGCTGCGCCACCCGAGGCGCTGGGGGAGCAGATCTCCGGATTCGGTGACTCGATGCTCTATGTGGCAGCACCCGGCCTGTCCGCAGACCTGCCGGGCATCGGCATCGACGCCCAGTCGAACCGGCAGTGGCCGGACGTCCTGGCGGCCATCCAGGCCGCCGTGGCGGCAGGCTCCGTGCGCGAGCACGTGGTGATCGCCGCGGGCACGAACGCCGGCGTGCGGGATCCGGACCTCGTCCGGGCGGCCCTCGACCTGCTCGGCCCGGACCGGTCCGTGGTGCTCGTGAACATCTATGGGTCGAGCAGCTGGGTGCCGGAGTCCAACCAGAACCTGGCCGACGTCGCCGCCGAGTACCCGAACGTGGCGGTGGCGGACTGGAACGCCGCGGCGACCGCGCATCCAGAGCAGCTCCAGCCGGACCTGATCCACCCGAACATGGACGGCATGTACCTGTTCTCGGACGTGGTCCAGGCCGCTCTGGCGACACTGACCGCCTGAGGTCGCGGTCGGGGGCATCGTCGGGCGCCTGCCCCGGTGCGCGGTACAGTTCGAGGGAAAGTCTCGATGTCGAGGCATCCGATGACAGCGGGCAATAGAAGGGCGCGACGCAGGTGGACCTGTTCGAATACCAGGCACGAGATCTGTTCGAGAAGCACGGCGTACCCGTGCTGGGCGGCATCGTCGCCACCACACCCGAGGAGGCCAGGGCCGCGGCGGAGCAGCTGCTCGGTGACTCCGGCGGGGTCGTGGTCGTCAAGGCGCAGGTGAAGATCGGTGGCCGCGGCAAGGCCGGCGGTGTCAAGGTGGCGAAGTCCGCGCAGGAGGCGGCCGACCGTGCGTCGGAGATCCTCGGCATGGACATCAAGGGCCACACCGTGCACCGGGTCATGATCGCCGCGGGCGCCGACATCGCGGAGGAGTACTACTTCTCCGTGCTGCTGGACCGCTCCGAGCGCCGCTACCTGGCCATGGCCAGCGTCGAGGGCGGCATGGAGATCGAGGAACTCGCGGTCGAGCGTCCGGAGGCGCTGGCCCGGGTGCCCGTCGACCCGCAGGTCGGGATCGACCAGGCCAAGGCCGATGAGATCGTCGCGGCCGCCGGCTTCGCCGCCGACGTCGCCCCGAAGGTCGCCGCCGCCATCCAGAAACTGTGGACCGTCTACCGCGAGGAGGACGCCACGCTGGTCGAGGTGAACCCGCTCGTCAAGACGGGCGCCGGGGACATCGTGGCGCTTGACGGCAAGGTCACCCTTGACACGAACGCCGACTTCCGGCACGCCGACCACGCCGAGCTCGAGGACAAGGCCGCTGCCGACCCGCTCGAGGCGAAGGCCAAGGCCGCCGGCCTCAACTACGTCAAGCTCGACGGCGAGGTCGGCATCATCGGCAACGGTGCGGGCCTCGTGATGAGCACCCTGGACGTCGTCGCCTATGCCGGGCAGGCGCACGGCGGCGTCAAGCCCGCCAACTTCCTCGACATCGGGGGCGGTGCCTCCGCCGCGGTGATGTCCGCCGGACTCGACGTCATCCTGAACGACCCGCAGGTCAAGAGCGTCTTCGTGAACGTCTTCGGTGGCATCACCGCCTGCGACGAGGTCGCGAACGGCATCGTGCAGGCCCTCGAGATCCTCGGCGACAAGGAGAACAAGCCGCTCGTCGTCCGCCTCGACGGCAACGCTGTGGAGGAGGGCCGGGCGATCCTCGCCCGCGCCGCCCACCCGCTGGTCACCGTCGTGGACACCATGGACGGCGCCGCCGACAAGGCCGCCGAACTGGCGAACAGCTGAGCCCCCGAGAACCTACGAGACGCAGAAGAGACAACTGAGAACATGGCGATCTTCCTCAACGAGACCTCGAAGGTCATCGTCCAGGGCATGACCGGGTCCGAGGGTCAGAAGCACACCACCCGGATGCTGGCCTCCGGCACCACCATCGTCGGCGGCGTGAACCCCCGCAAGGCCGGCACCGCCGTCGACTTCGACGTCGACGGCACCACCACCTCCGTGCCCGTGTTCGGCACGGTGGCCGACGCCGTCGCCACCACCGGCGCCGACGTGTCGGTGATCTTCGTCCCGCCCGCGTTCACCAAGGACGCGGTGATCGAGGCCATCGACGCCGGCGTGCCGCTCGTGGTCATCATCACCGAGGGCGTGCCGGTCGACGACACGGCGGTCTTCTACAACTACGCGGCCAGCAAGGGCGTGCGACTTGTCGGCCCGAACTGCCCCGGCCTGATCAGCCCCGGACGCTCGAACGTCGGCATCATCCCGGCGAACATCGCCGGCGCCGGCCCGATCGGGCTGGTATCCAAGTCCGGCACGCTCACCTACCAGATGATGTACGAACTCCGGGAGTTCGGATTCTCCACGGCCATCGGCATCGGCGGCGACCCGATCATCGGGACCACCCACATCGACGCCCTCGAGGCGTTCGAGGCGGACCCGGAGACCAAGGTCATCGTCATGATCGGTGAGATCGGCGGCGACGCCGAGGAGCGGGCCGCGGCCTTCATCGCCGAGCACGTCACGAAGCCCGTCGTCGGTTACGTGGCCGGCTTCACGGCCCCGGAGGGCAAGACGATGGGCCACGCCGGCGCGATCGTGTCCGGCTCGTCCGGCACCGCCGAGGCCAAGAAGGTGGCCCTCGAGGCCGCAGGCGTGAAGGTCGGCAAGACCCCGAGTGAGACCGCCGCGCTCGCGCGCGACCTGCTCGGCGGCTGAGCCCGCGGTCCGCGTGGGTGGTGCAGCACCAACGCTGCTCACGCGGACCACCGCACCTTCCCTGCCCTTTCATTTATAACAGAATTCGCGCGGCCTCATGAGGCGCGAATTTCCGATCTAAGGTGACCAACCTCAGATTGGAGTGACGGGCATGAATCCCTTGCGAACCAGCGCCTTCGACCTTCCCGACCGCCTCAGCGCGAAAGCCGACGAGGCCCTCATCGGTGCCGACGAACGACACTTCGCAGCGATCGAGGCGACCCTCGCCGAACAGATCGCAGAGCTCTCCGACCGGCTCGACGTCGCCCGGCGGTCCCCGGGTCGCAGCGGCCAGGCCGCCCTCGAGCGGGACCAGGAGATCCACCGGCTCACGGCCCGGCTGCGTCTGCTCCGGCGGTTCGGGCTCGACCTGTGCCTCGGGCGCATGGTCGCCATCGACGGCCCGGCCGGCCCGGCCGGCTCGGCCACCACCCCCGTATACGTGGGCCGGCTCGGACTCACCGACGGCGACGGCCGGCGCCTGCTGGTCGACTGGCGCTCACCGGCCGCCGAACCGTTCTTCGGCGCCACCCACGCCAACCCGATGGGCCTGACCAGCCGTCGCCGCTACCGCTGGACGGGCGGCTGGATCACCGACTACTGGGACGAGGTCTTCACCAGCGACGGCAGTGCAGGCATCGAAGGGCTCGACGGCAATCCCGCCCTCGATGACCAGTCCGCCTTCATCGCGAGCCTGGGCAGCAGCCGATCGCCCCGGATGCGGGACGTGCTCGGCACCATCGCGGCCGACCAGGACGCGATCATCCGGGCCGGATCGGACGGCGCCCTCGTCGTCGACGGCGGTCCCGGCACCGGCAAGACGGTGGTCGCCCTGCACCGCACCGCCTATCTGCTCTACTCCGACCCCCGGCTCGGCCACCGACGCGGTGGCGTGCTCTTCGTCGGCCCCCACCAGCCCTACCTCGCCTACGTGTCCGACGTCCTGCCGAGCCTCGGCGAGGAGGGCGTGCAGACCGCCACGATCCGCGACCTGGTGCCCGAAGGGCCCGCGGCGCGCGCCGAGACGGACCCGGACGTCGCCGGCCTGAAGTCGTCGGCCGAGATGGTCGGCGCGATTGAGCGGGCCGTCGCGTTCTACGAGCAGCCCCCGGCCGATGCCGTGGTGGTGAACACCGAATGGGCCGACTTCCGGGTGAGCCCGGACGCCTGGGCGGAGGCGTTCGCCGCGCGCGATGAGACCACGCCGCACAACGAGGCCCGCGAGGACATCTTCGAGGAACTGCTCAACATCCTGCTCGACTCCTACGACGGTGAGGAGGACGTCGAGGCAGTGCGCACCGCGCTGCGCCGTAGCGCCGACCTGCGCGGCGCCCTGACCAGTGCCTGGCCCACACTCGAGGCGACGGACATCGTCGGCGACCTCTGGTCCGTCCCCGCGTACCTGCGCCTGAGCGCCCCGTGGCTGAGCAGGGACGAGATCCGGAGCCTGCAGCGCGACGAGCCTCAGGCGTGGACCGAGGCAGACCTCCCGCTCCTGGACGCTGCCCGCCTGCGCCTCGGGGACCCGGCGGCCTCGCGCCGCCGCCGCCTGCGCGAGGCGGCGCTTGCCGAGCAACGCGCGCACATGGACGACGTCGTCGAGGACCTCATCGCCACCGACGACAGCGAGATGGGCGTCATGCAGATGCTGCGAGTGGACGACATGCGCGACAAGCTCGTCGACTCCAGTGCCGTGGGTACCGACGTGGTCGCCGATCCGCTCGCTGGGCCGTTCGCGCACATCGTCGTGGACGAGGCACAGGAACTGACCGATGCACAGTGGCAGATGTTGCTGCTGCGGTGCCCCTCCCGCAGTTTCACCGTGGTCGGGGACCGGGCCCAGGCCCGGCACGGCTTCACCGAGTCCTGGCGGGAGCGCCTGGACCGGATCGGGCTCGACCGGATGCACCTGGCCTCGCTGACCATCAACTACCGCACGCCCGAGGAGGTCATGAGGCAGGCCGAACCGGTGATCCGCGCGGTACTCCCGGACGCGAACGTGCCGACCTCGATCCGCAGCACCGGCACGCCCGTGCGACACGGCGACATAGGTGAGCTCGAGGAGATCCTGGACGGCTGGCTCGCCGACCATGCCGAGGGGATCGCCTGCGTGATCGGAACCGGGCCGATCGGCCGACCCGGCCGGGACCGGGTCCGGGCGCTGCCCCCGGAGCTGGCGAAGGGCCTCGAGTTCGACCTCGTGGTCCTCATCGACCCGGAGTCGTTCGGCACCGGGATCGAGGGTGCGGTCGACCGCTACGTGGCGATGACACGCGCCACCCAGGAACTCGTGATCCTCACGAGTTCCTGACTCACCCGCGCGCCGAACGGCCTCCGCGGGCCGATCCGGGTGACCATGGGAGGCGATGAGTACCACCACCCGCCCGCCGACGATCCCACCGCGCGTCATCGAGCATGAGGCCTATGGCAGCGGCGGTCGCCCGACGTTCCGGCTGCCGGAGCACTCCGTGCGCGGGCTGCTCGCGGGCGCGGAGGCCGTGTTGTTCGGATGGTTGGTGCTCGTGATCCCGGCCGTGGCCGCGTACGTGGCGACGGCCGCGGCGCCGGCGCTCGGTGAGGCCGGCTGGTTGGAGGCGGCCCGGGTGGGCACCGCGGTGTGGCTGCTCGGCCACGGGGCGTTGCTCTCCGCCGGCGGCCTGCAGATCAGTCTGGTCCCGATCGGGGTCACTGCGCTGTCGGTGTTCCTGGTGTCGGCCGCGGTGCGCCGCGCCCAGCTCACCGGGTGGGCGGCGCTGCTGATCGCGTCGGCGACGTATGTCGCCGTCACCGGTCTGCTCGTCGCGTTCGCGGGGGTCGACGGCGGAGCCCGGGCTCTCGCCGGTGCGCTCGCGGTGGCCGTGGCCGGGTCGCTGCTCGGTCAGCGCGGCCGGTACCCGCGGCTGCCCGACGCCGTGACCCGGCTCGCCGAGGCGGTCCCGGACTGGTTCGTCCTGGGGCTGCGGGCCGGCGTGCGGATTCTGGTGGCCCTGGCGGTCCTGTCGCTGGCAGCCGTCGTGGCCGCGGTCGTCGTCTCGTTCGACCGGATCCTCGAGCTCCAGGCGGGTCTGCACACCGACGGGGTGAGCACCGTGATCGCCGTGTTCGCGCAGTTGCTGCTCGTGCCGACGCTGATGATGTGGGCGCTCGCGTACCTGGCCGGCCCGGGGTTCTCGGTGGGGGAGGGGACGGCGTTCGCCCCGACCGGCATAGACGCCGGGCCGCTCCCGGTGGTGCCGGTGCTCGGCTCGCTGCCAGAGCCCGGCAGCCTCCTCGGCGAGCTCGGCCTCGTGGTCGTGTTCGGGGTGCTCGTGGGCGCGGCCGTCGGGTGGTGGCTGCACCGGGCCGCCGCGGAGGAGGATCTACCCCGCTCGTTCGCCGCGGTCGTGGTGGCCGTGGCGCTGGCCGCCGCCGTCGTGGCCGTCGCGGTCGGTGCCGGCTCGGGCGGGATCGGGCCCGGCCGGATGGCGGTCGTCGGGGCCGACGCCGTCGTGGTGGCCGTCGCCGTCGGTTGGCAGGTGCTGCTCGGAGCGGCAGTGGTGGTGGTCCTCGCACACCCGACCACGGCCGGCGCCTTCCGTGCCCTGCGCGGTGTGGTGCGGTCCTGGTGGGGCGAGGTCCGCCCCGACGAGCGGTCCTGACCGCCCGCGAAGTCCTCAGCCGCCGGATCCGTCGGTGCCGTAGCGCTCGGCCACCGCCTCGCTGAACTGCTGTTCGCACCGGTCCTGGGCCGCGATCGTCAGCGCCGAGTCGAGACATTGCTGGCGTTCCACCTGGGCCGGCCACAGCGAGAGCAGTGTGACCGAGGAGAACAGCATCAGCGCGGACAGCACCATGCCGCCGGTGAGGAACACCGAGATCATGCCGCGCACGCCGGCCCGCCGGATCCGGCCAAGGGTGCGCAGGCCCACCACGATGGCGCCGGCAGCGAACACCGGGGCCGCCACCTGCCACGGGATCGGCAGTCCTGACGTGAGCACTGCGGCGAGCAGCAGCAGGCCGAAGAACATGACCGAGCGGCTGATCTCGATGAGCTGTTCGGGTGTCGGTGCCGGCCGGGGCGGCTCGGCCCCTCGATCCGTCCCGATGCGGGCAGCCGACGGTAGGCCGGGTGGTCGTGCGCTGTGCCGATCCGGGTCCGGTTTCGGCCGCGACGGGTCCGGCGGGGCATAGGGATTGCTCATCCGACCCTCCTCCGGCGTCCAGCGGCCACGACCAGTGTCCATTCTCCCAGATCACGGGCCCGCGCTCGCCACCCCCACATCCGCACGGACTACAGTCGGACGCTGTGTCCACTCCCACGCCCGCCCACGCCGGATCAGACGTTCACGCAGGCCGTGGCCCCACCCGGGTCGTGGTCCTCATCTCCGGCGGCGGGTCGAACCTCGCCGCGCTGCTCGAGGCGGCGGCCGACCCGGGCTACGGCGCGACCGTCGTGGCCGTCGGTGCGGACCGCCCCGGTTGCGCCGGGCTCGACATCGCCAGGGCAGCGGGCATCCCGACGTTCGTCGAGCGCCTTGGCGACCACCCCGATCGGGACACCTGGGACGCGGCCCTGACCCACGCCGTCGCCGAGCATGCACCCGACCTGGTGATCTCCGCGGGTTTCCTGAAGCTCGTCGGCGCCCGGTTCCTCGCCGAGTTCGGCGGACGGTACCTGAACACGCACAACGCCCTGCTGCCCGCGTTCCCGGGCATCCACGGCCCGCGGGAGGCGCTTGCCTACGGGGTGAAGCTGGCCGGAGCGACGCTGTTCGTCGTCGATGAGGGCGTGGACACCGGCGTGATCATCGCCCAGTGCGCGGTCCCAGTGCTCGATGACGATACCGAGGAGTCCCTGACCGAGCGGATCAAGGTCGCCGAGCGCGTCCAGCTCGTGGAGTACACCGGACGGCTGGCGCGCCACCCGTGGCGGGTCGAGGGCCGACGCTTCGTCATCGACGGCTGACGCCGGCTTCGACGGCCGACGCCGGCCGCCTCAGGTGGGCGCGAGCAGTGCGGGGCCGCCGGAGCCGATCGGCCGAGTGAGCACGTCGGTCGGCTGGTTCGGATCGCCCAGCCAGTCGATGTGCTTCCACCAGCGGAATCCGACCTTGTCCGCGACTCGACGCGAGGCCGCGTTCCGGGGATCGATCAGGCAGAGCAGCTCGCCATCGGCGATCCGATCGGCGCTGGCGAGCAACGCCGTCGTCGCCTCGGTGGCGTACCCGCGGCCGCGCGCCTCGGGCACGAACCGCCAGCCCCACTCGAGCCGGTCGAGTCCGTCGACCACGGCCGTGCCGACGCCGGTGTAGCCGACGATCGCGCCCGTCGCCCGCTCGATCACCGGTTGCTTGGCGTACGGGACGGCGTCGACCAGGAGCAGCATCCCGTCGAAGCGCGCGTTGGCGGACACCGCGTCGTGCACGCCGTCGGAGAAGACGGTGAACGCCTCGTCGGTGAACATCGCGACGAAGCGGTCGCGATCAACCTCGACCGGATGCCGGATCGTGAGGCGGTCGGTCTCGATCGTCGACATGAACTGCAGCGGACTACGGCCCGTAACCGCCGTTCATCGTCCGGCCCCGCAACGCGATGCGGGGGTGGACATGGGCCTGGTTCCTCGCGATCGTGTCGGTCGGCTCGCTCGGAGCGAACATCTCGGCGACGAAGCCGCGGATGGCCCGCCACGCCCGCACGTACCACGCTGATGGGGTCTTCGACATGTCCGTACTCCTTCGTCCGGCCAACCTTCGAATGAGTCTTGACCAAGACTTTACCAGGGAGCGGCCGGCTCGCGACAGGGATCGGCGACCGACCCACCCGGGCGAGCCGCCGCCGTCGGGCGCTAGACTGGCCGCGGTCGTGACTGGCGTCAGAGGTGGAGCACCACCTGGGAGCGGCCGAAGGATCGAATCTGTAGCGCACCGATCGCCTGGGTGCCGCGGTGGTGCACATCATCGTCGAGCGACCCGTCGCAGGGTCGCGCCATTCGGACCATTCGAACCAGGAGTTCACGCCCATGACCGATCTCATTCCTCTGCGCCGCGCCCTCGTCTCGGTCTACGACAAGGCCGGCCTGCCCGAACTGGCGACCGCGCTGCACGCCGCCGGTGTCGCGCTCGTCTCCACCGGCTCCACCGCCGGCGTGATCGAGGGCGCCGGGGTCCCGGTGACGCGGGTCGAGGACCTGACCGGCTTCCCCGAGTGCCTCGAGGGCCGCGTCAAGACACTGCACCCGCGGGTGCACGCCGGGATCCTCGCCGACCGGCGCAAGGCCGACCACGTCCAGCAGCTTGCCGACCTCGAGATCGAGCCGTTCGACCTGGTCATCGTGAACCTGTACCCGTTCACGGAGACCGTCGCCTCCGGCGCCAGCCCGGACGAGTGCATCGAGCAGATCGACATCGGCGGTCCGTCCATGGTGCGCGCCGCCGCGAAGAACCACCCGAGCGTCGCTGTGGTGGTGGACCCGGCCCGCTACGACGAGGTCATCGCCGCCGCGCAGGGCGGTGGGTTCAGCCTTGCCCAGCGGCAGCGCCTCGCCGCGGACGCGTTCCGCCACACCGCCACCTACGACGTGCACGTCGCGTCCTGGATCGGCAACGTCGTGGCCCCGGACGACGAGGGCTCCGGTTTCCCCGGCTGGGTCGGCGCCACGTGGGACCGCACCGCGGTGCTGCGCTACGGGGAGAACCCGCACCAGCGCGCCGCGCTGTACACCGACGGGTTCGGTGAGCCCGGCCTCGCCGGCGCGACGCAGCTGCACGGCAAGGAGATGAGCTACAACAACTACGTGGACGCCGATGCCGCGTGGCGTGCCGCCCACGACCACGGCGACGCCCCGACCGTCGCGATCATCAAGCACGCCAACCCGTGCGGAATCGCCGTCGGTACCGACATCGCCGACGCCCACGCCAAGGCGCACGCGTGCGACCCGGTCTCCGCGTACGGCGGCGTGATCGCCTCGAACCAGGTCATCACCGAGGCGATGGCGAACCAGGTCAAGGACGTCTTCACCGAGGTCGTGCTGGCGCCGGGATACGACGATGCGGCCCTGGAGATCCTGACCCGGAAGAAGAACATCCGTCTGCTCACGGTGGCCTCCGCGCCCTCCGGCGGCGGCCTGCGGGACATCTCCGGCGGCATGCTGCTGCAGAACGCGGACCTCATCGACGCCGACGGCGACGCCCCGGCCAACTGGACCCTGGCGACCGGCGAAGCGGCCGACGATGCCACCCTCGCGGACCTGGAGTTCGCGTGGCGCTCGGTACGGGCCGTGAAGTCCAACGCCATCCTGCTCGCGAACGCCGGCGCGTCCGTCGGCATCGGCATGGGCCAGGTGAACCGAGTCGACTCCTGCCGCCTCGCCGTCGAGCGTGCGAACGCCGACCTCGACGGGGCCGGCGGAGCGGATCGAGCACGCGGCGCGGTGGCCGCCTCGGACGCGTTCTTCCCGTTCGCCGACGGTCTGCAGGTACTCCTCGACGCCGGCGTGCGCGCCGTGGTCCAGCCCGGCGGATCGGTGCGCGACGAGGAGGTCGTCGCTGCGGCCAAGACCGCCGGCGTCACCCTCTACCTCACCGGCACCCGGCACTTCGCCCACTGATCGCGGGCCTCGGGCGGCGCGTTCGTCGGGGTGTCAGGGCACGACGGCGGAGCGCAGCTTGGTGGTCGGGTCCGCCGCGAGCACGGGGTCGAGCCGGGCCAGGTCGGTGCCGCTGAGCAGTCTGCGGACGGCGGCCACCTCGCGGGGGGCGTCGGCGATGACCGCGCCGACGAGGGCGTCATCCTCCAGCGCCAGGGTGGTCCACGGGCCAGCGTCGACGTCACCGCGGTCGAGGAGGCGCACGGGCGCACCGTCCGTGCCGTGGAGGCGCCCGAACACGGTCAGGTGGTGCCCGAGCTGCGTCGAGTACACGTACGGTGCGGGCTCCGGCGTCCCGTCGTCGTCGATGCCGAGCAGGGCGCGCGCCAGCGGCGCGGGGTCGCTCAGGGCGGCGGACCAGTGCCCGCCGGGTACCCGGCCGAGGGTGGGGTGCGGCCGGGCCGCCACGTCCCCGACCGCCCACACCCCGGGCGTGGCCGAGGCGCCGCCCGCGTCGACGCGCAGGTGCCCGGAGGCCTCCCGGGTCACGGCATTCCCGAGCCATTCGGTGGCCGGGCGTGCACCGATGGCGCACAGCACCACGTCCGCGGCGAACGCGCGGCCATCGGCGAGGTGCACGCCGTCGGCCTCCACCCGGGCGACGGTGGCGTCGGTGTGCAGGTCCACCCCGGCCTCGGCGTACCACGCGGTGGTACGTCTGCCCAGGTCGGGACCCAGCTGGCGGCCCAGGGGAGTGGGCCCCGCCTCGAGCACGGTCACCGCGGCGCCCGCGGCCGCGGCGACGCCGGCCACCTCGGCACCGATCCACCCGGCGCCGACCACGACGAGCCGCGCGCCGGGCGTGATCGTGGCCCGCAGCGCGTCGGCGTCGCTCGCGCCGTGCAGGACCAGGGCGTGATCCCAGCCATGCGGACGCAGCGGCCTGGACCCGGTGGCCACCACCACGGCGTCCGCGGCGAGATCGGCGCCGTCGGACAGGTGTACGACCGGCCCGTCGCCGGTACGGCTCAGCCCGGCGGCCGGCGCAGCCAGGCGAATCTCGTCAGCGAGGGAGCTCAGGTCGTAGCCGAGGTCGTCCGCCAGCCACAGCGGGCTGGTGCGGGTGAGGAGCTCCTTGGACAGCGGCGGGCGGTCGTAGGGGGGCATGCCCTCGTTCCCCAGGAGCATCAGGTGCCCGGCGTAACCCTGCGCGCGCAACTCGGCGACGGTGCGGAGCCCCGCCAGCCCGGCACCCACAACCACGATCCGGTTCGGCCGCCGGCCGGTGGTGTGACTCACGCACCCCACGGTACCGCCGCCGTCCGCGGCTCAGCGCGAGTGTCCGCTCCTGGTGGCACGATCGACCGATGGCGATCGAGATCCGTCCCGCGGCATCCTTCGACGACGTCCGGACGCTGGTCGGCCCCAAGCGGCCCGACGCCAACGTCTGCTGGTGTCTGAGCTACCGGATCCCGTCGAAGGAGAACCTCGCGCTGGCCGGCCCCGCGCGTGGTGAGCGAGTTGCGCAGCTCGTGCGGCAGGACCCGGCGCCCGGGGTTCTCGCCTACGACGACGGCAGCGACGTCGTCGGATGGGCCGCGGTCCATCCGCGAGCGGACACGAGTTTCGCCCGCAACCGCAGGATCCCGCACGTCGACGACGTGGACGTGTGGTCCGTGTGGTGCATCCGGGTCCGGCCCGGGTACCGCGGGCGGGGGATCTCGCACGACCTGCTCCGCGGCGCCGTGGAGTTCGCCCGCGGCCACGGCGCACCGGCGATCGAGGGCTACCCGGTGGACAACGACGGGAAGAAGGTGGACCTCACGATGGCGTACGTCGGCACCCGCGCGCTCTTCGAGCAGGCCGGCTTCGTGAAGGCCGCGGACACGACGTCGGTGCTCAACGGGTTCCCGCGCGTGCTCATGCGGCTTGATCTGCGCTGACCGGTCGCGGGTCAGGGAGCCGGCCGGACGAGGTCCGCCGGGACCACGTCGACGACGAACGGCCGGTGAAGTACCGCGCGCTCGTCGCCGGCCACGTCCGCGCTGGTGACATAGCCGCCGTCGACCAGGTCGAGCGCGACGAGCGACGGCGCCCTCGGGTCGATGATCCAGTACGACTGCACCCCGCAGTCCTCGTACTTCGAGCGCTTGAGCACCAGGTCCTTGCGCCGGATGGACGGCGAGAGCACCTCGACCGCCAGGGCGCGCGGCGCGGTGACGTTCATCTCGCCGACGTCATCGTTGCCCACGTCGCGGTCGGGCGTTGTCCACATGCTGCTCCTCCCGCCAGCGACGGTGTTCGAGGGCTGGCGGGTACGCTCGGATCTGTGACAGTTCCGACGAGCGCGCCGGCCGACGTGCCGATCCCGGCGCAGCCACGCAGCCACGCCGTGATGTGGGTGGCGCTGCTCGCGATGGTCCTGATCGTGGCGTCGTCGTTCCTGATCGGCGCGCGAGCGGCGTCCGTCATGTTCGCCGCCGAGCTCGTGGTGCTGGCGTTCGTCCGTGCCGTCGCGCCCCGGCCCGGTCCCTACGGCATCTCGGCACGCTCGCGCGGCTTCGACGTGGTGTTCCTGGTGGTCACGGGCCTGGCGATGGCCGTGTTCGCCGTCACCGCGCCGGGTGGGGCCATCTGACCTGACACCCACGCGCGGCGTGCCGGCCCGACGCCGGACGCACGCTCCGTGGTGCGTGCGTCCGGCGTCCGGCCTCTAGTCCGGCGGTCAGAGCGATCAGGGGCGAGTGGTGCCCTCGGGCGCCTGCGCCCCGTCGTCGCCGTCGTGCTCGTCCTCGGTGTCGTCGGCCTGGTCGGCCTCGGCCTCGGCCTCGTCCTCGTCCTCGTCGACCTCGGTCCAGTTGACGACCTCGTCGGCGCCATCGGTCGTCTCCTCGAGGGTGACCGACGCGGCGCCGTGCGTGACCGCCTCCTCATCGGTGTTGTCGACCTCGTCGTATTCCTCGTCGTCGTCCTCGTCCTCGTAGTCCTCGTCGTCGTACTCGGCGACTGGCAGGGGCTCGGGCGCGAACACCGTGAACAGCAGCGCGGTGATGGCCCCGCCGAGCAGCGGTGCCACCCAGAACAGCCACACCTGACCGAGTGCCCAGCTCTCGGAGAAGACCGCGATCGCGGTGGCGCGGGCGGGGTTCATCGCGCCGCCGGCCACGAACGCAGTGGCCACCGAGAGCACACCGTAGAAGAGGCCGGTCACGATCGCCGCCGAGTAGCCCGGGCGTGCGGACGAGGCGCGCCTGGTGGCGGCCAGTGCGACCGCGACGAACAGGGCGGTGGCGACGACCTCGACGATCAGGACCTGCAGCATCGTGGTGCTGATCGCCCCGGTGGAGGCGCGGGCGAAGGTCGAGTTCTCGCCGAAGCCGCTCGCGGACTGTGCGAACAGGGCCCGCACCGAGCTGAGCTGCAACTGCGTGGGCAGTTCGGCGGGAGTCGTGATGAACAGCAACGCGGCGGCGGCGACGCCACCGGCGACCTGTGCCACCCAGTAAGGCAGGAGCGCTGACCAGGACAGACGGCCCGTGATCGCGGCTCCGAGAGACAGCGCGGGGTTGAAGTGGCCGCCCGAGATGTACACGAACATGGACATCGCGGCCATCAGTGCCACGCCCCAGGCGAGCGCCTCGGCCACCTGGTCGGCGTTGAAGAGGATCCCCCCGTAGACCGCGAGGCCGAGGCCGAGGAACACGAGGATGAAGGTGCCGACGAACTCGGCACCAAGGCGTTCGCCCAGCGAGCGGGGCCGCTGCGAGACGTACACGTCGTCCGCCTCGTCGTGGTCGGTGTCGTCAACGATCGTGGTGCTGGTCATGGGTATCCCGTCGAGAGAGGGCGTGATCGGGGCCTAGCCTCTCACCCCGGGCTGGGAGTCCGCTGAACGTGGAGGCTGACGGCGCCCGGTATCTCGATGTCGAGTAATCTGGTGGCGCATGCCGGCCGCCCGCTCCGTTGCGGGTCGGCGCGACCGGTGGCAGACCGCCCAGGAGTTCCCCGACGCGCTCGCGCTCTTCCTCGAACGCCTCACCCCGCACTCCTGGTCACCAGACCAAGACAGGAGTTCGACCATGACTCAGCCCGTCAACGTGACGGTCACGGGGGCCGCCGGCCAGATCGGCTATGCCCTGTTGTTCCGCATCGCCTCCGGGCAGCTGCTCGGCCCGGACACTCCGGTGAAGCTGCGCCTGCTGGAGATCCCGCAGGGGGTCAAGGCTGCCGAGGGCACCGCGATGGAGCTGGACGACTGTGCGTTCGACCTGCTCGCCGGCATCGACATCTTCGATGACCCGACGGCGGGCTTCGAGGGAGCCAACGTGGCGCTGCTCGTGGGCGCGCGCCCGCGCGGCCCCGGCATGGAGCGCGGCGACCTGCTCGAGGCGAACGGTGGCATCTTCGGGCCGCAGGGCAAGGCCCTGAACGCGGGCGCGGCGGATGACATCCGCGTCCTCGTCGTCGGCAACCCGGCGAACACCAACGCCCTCATCGCGCAGGCGAATGCCCCGGACATCCCGGCGGAGCGGTTCACCGCGATGACCCGCCTGGACCACAACCGGGCGCTGAGCCAGCTCGCCGCGAAGACCGGCGCCGCCGTCAGCGATATCAGGAACCTGACGATCTGGGGCAACCACTCCGCGACCCAGTACCCGGACATCTTCCACGCGCAGATCGGCGGCCGCCCGGCCACCGAGGTCGTGGACGACCAGGCCTGGCTCGAGGACACGTTCATCCCGACCGTCGCCAAGCGCGGCGCCGCGATCATCGAGGCGCGCGGTGCGTCCTCCGCAGCCTCCGCGGCGAACGCCGCCATCGACCACGTCCACGACTGGGTCAACGGCACCCCCGCGGGCTCCTGGACCTCCGCCGCGATCCCCTCGGACGGCTCCTATGGCGTCCCCGAGGGCCTGATCTCCTCGTTCCCGGTGACCTCCGCCGGCGGCGCCTGGGAGATCGTCCAGGGTCTGGACGTCAACGAGTTCTCCCGCGCCAGGATCGACGCCTCGGTGGCCGAGCTCACGGAGGAGCGCGACGCCGTCAAGGGGCTGGGGCTGATCTGAGCGTGGCCTGACCCGCGGAACGCCCGACGGTGCCCGCCCACCTCGCGGGTGGACGGGCGCCGTCGTCCTTGCTGCTGGACGGGCGTCCTGCGCTACGGGGCGGGTGTCTCGACCGAGCGGCCGACGGCGCGCACGCTCAGGCCGATCATCACCAGCACGATGCCGGCGAGCAGGGCATAGATGCCGAGCAGGATCCCGAAGGTGGTGGCGGCGACGTCCGGGGCGGCCACCAGGAAGATGCCGAACGCCAGGGTGATCACGCCGAGGGCGAGCCCGAGCGTCCACGCCGCCCCGAGGCTCTTGCGGCCACGCACCGCTGAGATGACCAGGATCAGCCCGCCGATGATGGCCCAGACACCGGCGACGATGAGCAGGATCGTGGCCCCCACGTCCGGCTGCACGATGAGGAACACGCCGGCGACCGCGCCGAGGATCCCGAAGAAGATCTCGGAGCCGGCTCCGGGCGTACCCCGGGTGCGGATGCCGTGGACGATCGCCAGGACGCCGTCGACGGCCCAGAAGATGCCCAGCAGCAGGACGAACGCGGTCAGGACCTTGTCCGGCCAGACCAGGGCGAGGATCCCGAAGACGATCGCGACGGCCCCGCGCAGCGCCAGGTAGTACCAGGCCCCCTTGGCGAGGTTGGAGACGAGATTGGTTGGCGACTCGGACACGTTTGCTCCTGCTCTCTCCCCCTGGCGGAAGGTGACGTAGGCCATTGATACCACCGGTGCCCGCCCAGCGGTCTGTGCCACGCGGCGGTACGGGCATGTATGGGCACAGCGCAGAGCGGACTACGGTTGTCGGTGGTCACGTCCGCCCCCGACATCGGAGTCAGAATCCGCCGTGCATGACACCACCGCCCGCACCGAGCACCGCCTTCGCCGCTTCGTCGCCGAACGCCTCGAGACCGCCGGCTACCGCTCCCGTACCCCGCTGACCGTCACCGCCTGGGAGGTCCCGGACGAACCGGTGCCGTTCGCCGAGGCGCTCAGCCAGACCTACACCCCGTTCGAGATCGGCAGCGCGTGGGGCCGGCCGTGGAGCACGGTCTGGTTCCACCTGCGCGGGCAGGTGCCCGAGCAGTGGACGCAGGATCTCTTCGCCCACGGCGCCGGTGCCGTCCGGCTGGAACTGCTGGTCGATCTGGGCTTCTCCGGCGCCGGCCCCGGCTTCCAGACCGAGGGGGCGATCTGGTCCCCCGACGGGGTGCTCCTCAAGGGCCTCGAGCCCCGCAACCACTACCTGCCCCTGGACGTGGCGCCAGGGGACTGGGTGGACCTCTACGTCGAGGCGGCCGCGAACCCGGACGTGCCGAACGGGCAGTGGATCAAGCCCACCCCGATGGGGGACAAGGCCACCGCCGGCACCGATCCCATCTACGAGTTGCGGGCCGCGGACCTGGCGCTGCTGGACGTCGACGTCTGGGAACTGACCCAGGACGTCGAGGCGCTGCAGGGCCTGATGCTCGAGCTGCCGGCCACCTCACCCCGGCGCGCGCAGATCCTGCGGGCGCTGGAGGACATGCTCGACGCCGTCGACCCCGAGGACCTGGCCGGTACGGCAGCGATCGGCCGTGAGCGACTGGTCGACGTGCTGGCCGCACCGGCGAACGCGAGCGCGCACCGGTTGCACGCCGTCGGGCATGCGCACATCGACTCGGCCTGGCTGTGGCCGGTCCGGGAGACCGTGCGCAAGTGCGCCCGCACCTTCTCGAACGTGCTGAACCTGATGGACGCCGACCCGGACGTGACGTTCGCGTGCTCCTCGGCGCAGCAGTACGCGTGGATGAAGGAGTTCTACCCCGAGCTGTACGGCCGGATCGCCGAGCGGGTCCGCGAGGGCCGGTTCATCCCGGTCGGCGGGATGTGGGTCGAGTCGGACACCAACATGCCCGGCGGTGAGGCGCTGGCCCGCCAGTTCGTGGCCGGCACCCAGTTCTTCATCGACGAGTTCGGGGTGGAGCCCAAAGAGGTCTGGCTGCCGGACTCCTTCGGCTACACCGCGGCCCTGCCGCAGATCGCACGCGCGAGCGGCAAGGAGTTCCTGCTCACCCAGAAGATCTCCTGGAACGACACGAATCGTTTCCCGCACCACACCTTCGAATGGGCCGGCACCGACGGCACCCGGATCTTCACCCACTTCCCGCCCGTGGACACCTACAACTCCATGATCAACGGCGCGGAACTGGCCAAGGCGCAGCGCCAGTACGCCGAGAAGGGCCGGGCGAACTCCTCGCTGCTGCCCTACGGCTACGGCGACGGCGGCGGCGGACCCACCCGCGAGATGCTCGCCGCGGCCCGGCGCACCGCGGACCTGGAAGGCTCGCCGAAGGTGACGCTGTCCACCCCGGAGGCCTTCTTCACGCAGGCCCGCGCGGAGTACGCCGACCCGCCCACCTGGACCGGCGAGATGTACCTCGAGTACCACCGCGGCACCTACACCTCGCAGCACCGCACGAAGGCCGGCAACCGGCGCAGCGAGCACCTGCTCCGCGAGGCGGAGCTGTGGGCCACGGCGGCCACGGTGCGAACCGGGGCCGACTATCCGGCCGATGCCCTGCGGCGGATCTGGCGCCTGGTCCTGCTGCAGCAGTTCCACGACATCCTGCCCGGCTCGTCGATCGCCTGGGTGCACCGCGAGGCGGAGCGCAACTACGCCCTGGTCGAGGCCGAGCTCGAGGCCCTGATCGGCACTGCCCTCGGTCACCTGGCCGGCTCCGGCGACGATCGGATCGCCCTGAACGCCGGGCCGTTCCCGCGGGCCGGTGTGCCGGCCCTCGGCGGTGCGGCGGTAGGTGACTCGGTGGGGCCCGCCGGCGCCACCATCGAGCCCGACGGCGAGGGCTGGGTCCTGCGTGACGCCCACCTTCGGGTGGTCGTGGACCCGCGCGGCCTGGTCACCTCGCTGCGTGACCTCACCGCCGACCGCGAGGTGGTGCCCGCCGGGATGGCCGCGAACCTGCTCCAGGTGCACCGGGACATCCCGAACGAGTGGGACGCCTGGGACATCGACGCCCACTACCGCCACGTGGTGCGCGACCTCGACACCGCGGAGGAGATCGTCGCCGAGCCCGACGGCGATGGCGCGACGACCGCCCGACTGGTGATCCGCCGTCGGTTCGGTTCCTCGACCATCACCCAGCGGCTCGCGCTGATCGATGGCTCCCTGGAGATCACCACCGAGGTCGACTGGCACGAGCGCCAGAAGCTGCTGAAACTCGCGTTCCCGATCGACGTCCAGGCCGAGCGGGCCACCTCCGAGATCCAGTTCGGGCACATCCACCGGCCCACCGCGACGAACACCTCCTGGGACGCGGCCCGGTTCGAGACCGTCGCACACCGCTGGGTGCACGTCGGTGAGGCCGGCTACGGGGTCGCCGTCGCGAACGACCAGACGTACGGCCATGACATCCGCGCCGACCTCGACCCGGCCGGCCGTCCGATCACCGTGGTCCGGCAGTCGCTGCTGCGCGCCCCGCTGTTCCCCGATCCGGATGCGGACCAGGGCGAGCACGTGCTGCGCTCGAGCATCCGCCCGGGCGCGGGCATCGCCGATTCCGTGCGCGAGGGGTACCGGATGAACCTGCCCGTGCGCACCGTCACCGGCTCCGGCGCCCTCGTCGCGCCCCTGGTGCGCACCGACAACGACGCCGTGGTCATCGAGGCCGTCAAGCTCGCGGAGGACGGCAGCGGGGACGTCATCGTGCGCCTGTACGAGTCCCTCGGCGGCCGCGCCCGGGCAGCAATCACGGCGGACTTCGCGGTGACGTCGGTCACCGAGACCGACCTGCTCGAACGCCCCCGCGGGGACGGGTCCGGCGTGCTCACGCAGACCGCCGACGGAAGCGTCACGGTCGATCTCCGGCCGTTCCAGATCTGCACGCTCCGGTTCGCCAGGTGAGCGGCCTTCGGGTGCGCGTGGTCACCGACGCGGCGTGGGCACCGAGATGGGCATCGGTCCCCATGGACACTGACCGGCGTGGCCCCGCGGTTGCCCTAGGCTGCTCCGCATGAGCCAACGATTCAACGCCCCGCCGGGGTGGCAGGTCCCGCCGAACTTCACCCCGCCCGAGGGCTGGCAGCCGGACCCGGCGTGGCCGCCGGCGCCGGCGGGCTGGAACTACTGGGTCGACGATGCCGCGGGCTCGGCCGCCGGCATGACCGGGCAGAACCCGGGCTACGGTGCGCCCCTCGGGCAGAACCCGGCCTACGGCCCCGGCTCGAGCCCGGCCTACGGTCCCGGCTCGTCCGCGCCCGCGGGTGCCTCGCCCTACGGAGCCTCCGGGACGGCCTCCGCGGCGTTGGCCCAGGAGGAGGTCAAGAAGGCTCGCAACTCCGCACTGATCGGCTTCGGCATTCTCGCCGCCGCGGTGCTGGTGTTCGCCATCAGCTTCGGGATTGCGGCGAGCAGTTCGACCGGGGGCCGGTACTACTTCCCGTGGTACTTCATGCTGGCCGGCCTGATCGTCGGAATCCGCGGGCTCGTGGCCTACAACAAGGCCAAGAAGGCCGCGTCGTTCACGGCTGGCGGCAACTTCGACCCGACCGCGTACTCCGGTTCGGCCGGCAGCGTGACCCCGCCCGGCGTCACCCCGCCCGGCGGCTACCCGGCGCCCGGTTCCGACTCCGGCCCGCGCCCGGGCGAGTACCGCCCGTAGACGGCGAGTCCTACCCGCGGCGGCGACCGACCGCCGTCGACGATGGCTCAACAGTGACGAACGCCCCGCCGAACCGGCGGGGCGTTCGTGCTGTACCCGCTGAGCCGCAGCCACCCTGGAGCGGGTGGCGCCGTTCAGCGGAAGATGACCGTGCGGTGCCCGTCCACCAGCACCCGGTGCTCGGCGTGCCAGCGCACCGCGCGGGCGAGCACCCGCCGTTCCACGTCCTGGCCGATCGCGACCAGCTCGGCGGCGTCGTCGGCGTGGGTGACGCGCTCCACGTCCTGCTCGATGATCGGCCCCTCGTCCAGGGACGCGGTGGCGTAGTGGGCCGTGGCACCGATGAGCTTGACGCCACGGTCGTGCGCCTGAGCGTAGGGCCGCGCCCCCTTGAAACTCGGCAGGAACGAGTGGTGGATGTTGATGATCCGGCCCTCGAGCGCGTGGCACAGGTCACCGGAGAGGATCTGCATGTAGCGGGCCATCACGACGAGCTCGGCGTCGAGCTCGCCGACCAGGTCCAGCAGCGCGCGCTCGGCGGCGGGCTTGGTGTCCTTCGTGACCGGGATGTGGTGGAACGGAACACCGTAGAACTGCGCCGTCGGCGCCAGCTCGGTGTGGTTGGAGACCACGGCCACCACCTGGATCGGCAACCGGCCCTCGCGCTCGCGGAACAACAGGTCGTTCAGGCAGTGCGCCGCGGTGGAGACCATCACCACGGTTCGCACCGGGCGGCCCACGCGGTCAAGGGTCCACGTCATCGAGAACGCCTCGGCGACCTCGGTCAGCGCGGACTCCAGGTCCGCCTTCGCGGTCGCGGACTCCACCTGCACGCGCATGAAGAACAGCCCCGTGCCCGCGTCACCGAACTGCTGGGACTCGGTGATGTTGCCGCCGTTGGCGGCGAGCACACCCGCGACGGCGTGCACGATCCCGGCTCGGTCGGGGCAGGAAAGGGTCAGGACCCAGTGCTCGGGGGCTGCGATCGTCACACGGCGAGGTTAGTCCGCCCTGGGCGGTTCGGGTTCGCACGGGCGGGAGTCAGTGGAAGGATGGGGGCATGGACGAGCTGAGGATCGACGTCGTCGAGGACAAGGACGCCGGCGAGCTGCTGACCGTGCGGCGGGCCGCGTTCGTGACCGAGGCGCAGTTGTACGACGACCCGCACATCCCGGCCCTGACGCAGACGTTCGACGAGCTGCGCGAGGACCTGGCGCGGGCGGACGTCGTCACGCTCGGCGCGTGGATCGGCCCGCGGCTGGTCGGCTCGGTGCGGGTCGGCCTCGAGGAGGACCGAGCCCTGCTCGGCCGTCTCGCGGTGGTGCCGGACCTGCAGGGTCAGGGTCTGGGGACCCAGCTGCTCATGTCGGTCCTCGGCTACCTGCCGGAGCAGACCAACGAGGTGTGGGTGTTCACCGGGCAGGACTCCAAGCAGAACCTCTCCCTCTACGCCAAGCACGGCTTCGAGCACCAGTACGACCAGAACGCCGGCGACCTCACCTATGCCTACCTGCGCAAGATCCTCGGTGAGATGGAGACCGGCGAGACCGGCGACCAGGAGCGGGACGGGGCCACTTCCTCGCCGGCGGAGGCCTGAGCCCGCCGGGACGGGAGTCGTTGCCCCGAACGGGTCGAGCCGGACGAGCCCGGCCGATCTCTCGACAGATCCTCGCGCCTGGTCCGGACACACTGGACGCACCCGCGTTCGGCCTTGCTAGGCTGGACCCATCGCGACTGGCGCAGAGGTGGATCACCACCGGGGAGCGATGCAGTAGTTCGACTCGAGGTCGCCCGCCTGGGCCTGGAGTGATCCGATGAGACCCATCACTGCATCGCCTGCGGAGGAAGCATGAGCCAGCCCACGTCCACCGTCCCTGTCCGCGACCAGTCGCTCGCGGAGCTCGACCCCGAGATCGCCGCCGTGCTCGAGGGGGAACTGACCCGCCAGCGCGAGACTCTCGAGATGATCGCGAGCGAGAACTTCGTACCGCGCGCCGTGCTCCAGGCACAGGGGTCGGTGCTCACGAACAAGTACGCCGAGGGGTACCCCGGCCGCCGCTACTACGGTGGCTGCGAGCAGGTGGACATCGCCGAGAACCTCGCGATCTCGCGGGCCTCGTCACTGTTCGGCGCCGAGTACGTCAACGTCCAGCCGCACTCCGGGGCCCAGGCCAATGCCGCCGTCCTGCACGCGCTGATCAAGCCGGGTGACACCATCCTCGGGCTGCAGCTCGCCCACGGTGGTCACCTCACCCACGGCATGAAGATCAACTTCTCCGGCAAGCTCTACAACGTCGCCTCCTACGGCGTCGACGAGCAGACCCACCGGATCGACTACGACGCGCTGCGGGCCAAGGCGCTCGAGGCCCGGCCCCAGGTGATCATCGCCGGCTGGTCCGCCTACCCCCGCCACCTCGACTTCGAGGCGTTCCGCTCGATCGCGGACGAGGTCGGCGCGTACCTGTGGACGGACATGGCGCACTTCGCCGGTCTCGTGGCCGCGGGCCTGCACCCGAACCCGATCCCGCACTCCCACGTGGTCTCCAGCACCGTGCACAAGACCCTGGGCGGCCCGCGCTCCGGGGTGATCTTCTCGCGTGACAAGGAGACCTTCGGCAAGAAGCTCGACTCGGCCGTGTTCCCGGGCCAGCAGGGCGGACCGCTGATGCACGTCATCGCGGCCAAGGCCGTCGCGTTCAAGGTGGCGGCCGGTGAGGAGTTCGCCGAGCGGCAGCGCCAGACCATCGCCGGCGCGCAGATCCTCGCCGAGCGGCTCACCGCCACCGACGTCAGCTCCGCCGGGGTCTCGGTGCTGACCGGTGGCACCGACGTGCACCTGGTGCTGGTGGACCTGCGGCACTCCGACCTCGACGGCCAGCAGGCCGAGGACCTCCTGCACGCCGCCGGGATCACCGTGAACCGCAACGCGGTGCCGTTCGACCCGCGGCCCCCGCGGGTCACCTCCGGCCTGCGGATCGGCACCCCGGCGCTCGCCTCCCGCGGGTTCGGCGAGGCCGAGTTCACCGAGGTGGCGGACATCATCGGTGGCGTGCTCGCCGCCGGCACCGGGGCGGATCTGGACGCCGCGCGTGCCCGGGTCAAGGCCCTCACCGATGCGTTCCCGCTCTACCCCGGCCTGCAGCAGTGAGCGCGCGCCTACTGCCGGGCAAGCCGGTCGCCGATGCGGTCTTCGCCGAACTCGGCCCGCGGATCGACGCGCTCATCGCCGCCGGGCACACACCGGGCCTCGGCACGATCCTCGTCGGGGACGACTCCGCCAGCGCCGGGTACATCCGGATGAAGCAGGAGAAGGCCGCCTCCCTCGGCCTGACCTCCCCGCACATCCACCTCGGCGCCGACGCGACCCAGGCGGACGTGCTCGCCGCGATCGGCGACATGAACGACGCGGCCGACGTCGACGCCGTCCTGCTGCAGCACCCCACGCCGCCGCAGATCGACTTCGACGCCGCCCTGCTCGCGCTCGACCCGGACAAGGACGTGGACGGGCTGCACCCGGTCAACATGGGTCGGCTCGCCCTCGGGATGCCGGGACCGGTGCCGTGCACCCCGGCCGGGATCGAGGCGCTGCTCGCGCACTACGAGATTCCGATCGCGGGGCGAGAGGTGTGCATCCTGGGCCGCGGCACCACGCTCGGGCGGCCGCTCGCCCTGCTGCTCAGCCAGAAGCGCCCGACGGCGAACGCGGCCGTGACCGTGGTGCACACCGGGGTCCCGAACTGGGCCGACTACACCCGGCGCGCCGAGGTGGTCATCGCGGCCGCCGGCGTGCCCGGAATCCTCCAGCCCGAACACCTCACCCCGGGCGTCACCGTGATCGGTGGCGGGGTCCGCTACGAGGGCAAGCGCCTGCTACCGGACGTGGACGAGTCCTGCGAGGAGGTCGCCGGTGCGATCACCCCGCGCGTGGGCGGCGTGGGCCCGACCACGATCGCACTGTTGTTCCGCAACGCGGTCGAGGCCGCGGAGCGCCGCGTCGGCTGACGCCTGGCCGCTTGGCGGCCACGAACCACGACGACGGCGGGTGCCGGGCGCCATATGGACGCCCGGCACCCGCCGTCGTCGTCCCGTCATAGGGTTGGAGCCATGACTGAGGACGGGTTGCAGGCAGCCATCACGAAGATGCAGGCGCGGGGCATCGATCCCCGGGCGATCAACGTATTCGCCCACTACTGGCGGGACCTCGCGGCGGGTGCGCAGGGCCTGATCCCCGAGGAGACCATCGAGCCGCTCGGCGAGGTCCCGGCGCTCGGCGACTTCGCAGCCACCCCGCAGCAGCGCCGCGACGCCCTGGCACGCACCGCCGTCATCAAGCTGAACGGCGGGCTCGGCACCTCGATGGGGATGACCGGGCCGAAGTCCGCCCTCGAGGTGCGAGACGGCCTCACGTTCCTTGACATCATCGCCCGCCAGGTCCTCGCCCTGCGTGCCCAGCACGACGTGCAGCTCCCGCTGATCCTGATGAACTCCTTCCGCACGCGGTCCGAATCCCTGGCGATCCTCGAGAAGTACCCGGACCTCGCCGTGGACGGGCTGCCGCTCGACTTTCTGCAGAACGCGGAGCCGAAGCTGCGGGCGGACACCCTCGCACCGGTCGAATGGCCGGCCGACCCCGAGCTCGAGTGGTGCCCGCCCGGGCACGGTGACATCTACGTCGCGCTCCAGGGCAGCGGCCTGCTCGGAGCCCTGCGCGCACAGGGGATCAGGTACGTCTTCCTGTCCAACGCGGACAACCTCGGCGCCACCTGCGACCCGGACGTGGCGGCGTGGATGTTCGACCAGGGCGTGCCGTACGCGGCCGAGGTCTGCCCCCGCACCGCGAACGACCGCAAGGGCGGGCACCTGGCCCGTCGCCGCAGCGACGGCCGGATGATCCTGCGGGACAGCGCGATGGTCGCCGACGGCGAGGACCACCACTTCCAGGACAACGACCGTCACCAGTACTTCCACACGAACAACCTGTGGGTGGACCTCGAGGTGCTCGAGCGACTCCTCGACGAGCGGGACGGCGTGCTCGGCCTGCCGATCGTTGTCAACCGCAAGACCGTGGACCCCTCGGACTCCTCCTCGACGCCGGTGATCCAGATCGAGTCCGCGATGGGCACGGCGGTCGAGGCCTTCGAAGGGTCCCAGGCCCTGCTGGTGCCGCGACGCCGATTCCGGCCTGTCAAGACCACCAACGAGCTGCTCCTGCTGCGCTCGGACGTGTTCGAGCTCGATGACGACTCGGTCGTGAACTCGGTCATCACGCACGACGAGCCGGCGATCCGCCTCGACGGCCACTACAAGCTCGTCCCGGACTTCGAAGCGCGGTTCCCGGCGGGGCCGCCGTCGCTGCGCGAGTGCACCGGCCTGGAGGTCGCCGGGGACGTGACGTTCGGCGCCGGGGTCGTCTGCGTCGGCGACGTGCAGGTGCGCGCCGAGGAGCCCGCGACCATCACCGACGGCACCCGACTGTCCGGGTCGGTCACGTGCTGAGCATCGGTTCGGTCAACGTCAACGGCATCCGGGCCGCGTTCCGCCGGGGCATGGGGGAGTGGATGACCGAACACGCCCCGGACGTACTGCTGCTCCAGGAGGTCCGGGCCACGGACGAGATCCTGGCCGCGCAGCTCGGCCCGGACTGGCACTTGGTGCACACCGAGGGCGCGACGAAAGGTCGGGCCGGGGTCGCCGTCGCCGCCCGTGAGCCGTTCACCGCGGTCCGGATCGGGCTCTGCGCCGATGAACCGGAGCCGGACGTCGGCCGATGGGTGGAGGCGGACCTCGAACTCGGTGGCGAACCGGTCACCGTGGTCTCCACCTACCTGCACTCCGGGACTGCCGGGACGCCGTCGATGGACCTCAAGTACGCGCACCTCGATGCCGTCACCGCACGGATGGGCGTACTTGCCGCCACCGGCCGGTGCGTCGTGGTGGGCGGTGACCTGAACATCGCCCACCGCGAGGTCGACCTGAAGGCCTGGAAGACGAACCGCCGGTCTGCGGGGTTCCTCCCCGAGGAGCGTGCCTACCTGGACCGGTGGATCGACGAGCAGGGCTGGGTGGACCTGGGCCGCCGGTTCGGCGGCGACGGCCCCGGTCCGTACACGTGGTGGTCCTGGCGCGGCCAGGCGTACACGAACGACTCGGGGTGGCGCATCGACTACCAGTTCGCCACGCCGGCCCTCGCCGAGCGCGCCAAGGACGCGGTGATCGACCGTGCGCCCACCTACGAGGCGCGGTTCTCCGACCACGCGCCGGTGCGCGTGCTCTACGACCTCTGAGGCCGGGGCGGGCCGTGCCGACGTGGTGCCGCCGGCGGAGTTGTCGGCGGCGCCGTCAGTGTTGCCCGGGCGGACCGTTCGGGTTGCGCCAGGACCGGCCGCGAGTGCTGAGGTAGCCCAGGACCGCGCCGGCGACGATGAGGATCAGGCCGATCACGAGCCAGGTCGGGTCCCCGGTCATGACGCTGCCGGGCAGGATGCCCGAGCCCTGGCCCGCCCACAGGAGCCCGATCAGGATGGCGATGATGCCGACGACGGCCAGCAGGGGTTTCCTGATCACGTGGGGTCCTCTGCTCGGATGTCGCTGAGTGGTGGTGGACCGAGCCTACTGCGCCCTCCGACCGCCGATCTGCCCGGCATCGCACGCGGCTCAGCCCTTCGCTGGACCGCTCTGCTCGGCGAGGAGCGCGAAGCCGGGGCGGTCGACCGAGGCTGCGGTGGCCGTCAGGATGACCGCGCCGGTGCCCGCGGTGCGGTCGAGCCCGAACCAGGATCGGAAGCCACCAGACCCTCCGTTGTGCCAGGTGATGGTACGTCCGTCAACCGGCGTGGTGATCCAGCCTGCGCCGATCCGGGTGCCCATACCGAGCGACGCGACCGGGTCGAGAGCGGCGGTGCCGGGCGCCGAGCCGCCGAGCAGTCCCGCCGCGAGGCGGGCCATGTCCCAGATGCGGGCGCGGATCCCACCGGCCGGTCCCAGGGCTTCCCCGGTCCAGGGCTGCCGTGGCCGGCCCCCCACGGTGGTGCCGGTGAGCGCGCCGGGCCGAAGCTGGTCCATGGTCGCCGGGACGTACATGCCCCTCAGCCCGAGGGGCCGGGCCAGACGCTCGCGGACGAGGTCCGCGTAGGTCATCCCCGCGGCGCCGGCGACGGCATGGCCCAGCAGTTCGAACCCGAAGTTGGAGTATCGGACCCGAGGCCTGCCCACGCGGACCCCTCGAGCCTGCTCGACAAGCTGCGCCAGGGTCTCACCGTAGGGATTGGTGCCGTGTCGCCACAGGGCGACCGTCCGGCGCCACGGCTGTGCCGAGCGGGGCAGCCCGGGCAGCCCGGAGCGATGTGTGCTGACCGAGGCCAACGTCACGTCCGCCGCGGGCGTACCACCCAGCGGAAGCAGCGAGCCGAGGGTGGCGTCGTCGCGGATCTCCCCGCGGGCCAGCCCGTCCGAGTAGAGCAGACCGGTTATCCCCTTCGAGACCGACGCGATCTCGTAGTCGGCGTGCAGGTCGGCGCCGCGGGAGGCGACGGTCACCGCGTCCGGCGTGAGGGTCGCGACGGCGAAGACCGGATGTCGGGGTCCTAGCAATGCGTGGGCTCTCGCGGCGAGCTGTGCGCCCGAGCGGGCGCCCGGAGTCTGCGGGTCCATGCCGGCAACCATAGTTGACGGATCGGTGGGCGGTCCCGGTGGCGACCCGATCGGCCCTTCGGTGGGTCCCGGTGGCTTAGTCTCGGGCTACGGGCCGGTTCCGGCCCCGTGAACGAGGGAGTTCGTCATGAACGACAAGTCCAACGCCAAGAAGGCCGGGAAGTCCCTCAAGGAGAAGCGCGCCGACAAGGCGGACAAGCGGTCCCGTGCCGCGGACCACGCGAGCGCCGTGGAGGCCGTCGTCACCAAGAAGAAGCGGTGAGCGTGTCCGACCAGCTGCGACTCGGCCTACTCGGCACCTCCCGCAAGGCGGACGAACGTCGTCTCGCGATCCACCCCGCCCATCTCGAGCGTATCGACGCCGACCTACGCGCCCGGATCGTCGTCGAGCACGGGTACGGTGACCGCTTCGGGGTGAGCGACGCCGCCCTGGCCGAGCGGGTCGGCGGCGTGCTCTCACGCGCTGACCTGCTCGCCGAGGTCGACGTGGTGGTGCTGCCCAAGCCGCAGCCCAGCGACCTGGCGGAACTGCGCGAGGGGCAGACCCTGTGGGGCTGGCCGCACTGCGTACAGGACCGGGCGATCACCCAGCTCGCGATCGACCGCAGGCTCACCCTGATCGCGTTCGAGGCGATGAACCACTGGACCAGGGACGGCGGGTTCGGCCTGCACGTGTTCCACAAGAACAACGAGCTGGCCGGCTACTGCTCCGTGCTGCATGCCATGCAGTTGCGCGGCTTCACCGGCGACTACGGGCGCCGCCGGCGCGCCGCCGTGATCGGCTTCGGGGCCACCGCCCGTGGCGCGGTGACCGCCCTGAACGCCCACGGGGTTCACGACGTCCATGTCCTGACCAACCGGGAGGTGGCCGCCGTCGGCTCCCCGATCCCGTCCGTTCGGATCCTGCGTCTGGACCACGACGACGATCCGTCCCGGCCGAGCCACGTCATCAGCGAGGCAGGCCGGGTGCCATTGGCGCCGTTCCTCGCGGACGCTGACATCGTCGTGAACTGCACCCTGCAGGATCCGCTGGCGCCGCTGACCTATCTGCACGAGCAGGACCTGACACTGTTCCGGCCCGGCAGCCTCATCATCGACGTCTCCTGCGATGACGGGATGGGTTTCAGCTGGGCCCGTTCGACGAGCTTCGCGGACCCGATCTTCGTGGTGGGCGACCATGTCTACCACTACGCCGTCGACCACAGCCCGTCCTACCTGTGGGACTCCTCGACGTGGGAGAACAGCGAGGCTCTGCTGCCGTTCCTGCGCACGGTCATGGAGGGCCCGGCCGGATGGTCCGGGGACGAGACGATCAACCGGGCGATCGAGATCCAGGATGGACGCATCCGCAACCCGGACGTCCTTCGGTTCCAGGGGCGTGCGGACGCCTACCCGCACCCCGTGCTCGAGGCTGCGGACCTCGGGGCGCCCGCTCAGTAACGGATCGCGTCGATCGGCTTGACCCGAACCGCCACGAGGGCCGGCAGCAGCCCGGCCAGCGCCCCGATCGCCGTGGCGGCCACCAGCCCGGTGACCGCCGCGGAGACAGGGAACGGTGGGAGGTCCTGGATCGTGCCCCAGCCGATCAGGGACTCGATCGGGGCGTTGCGAACCGCGACCACGGCGATCCCGACCCCGACGACACCGGCGAGCACCGTCGCGACGAGCGACTCCATCATGATCGAGAAGAAGATCCGCCCCGAGGACGCGCCGAAGGAGCGGCGGATGCCGATCTCGCGGATGCGTTGGCGCACCGTGACGAGTGAGATGTTCACCAGGCTCAGGGCGCCGAGCATCAGCACCAGCACGCCGATGCCCGTGACCACCAGCTGGAAGACCTGATCGAACTCCTCGATGCCGAACGCGTCCTGACGGTAGATCTGCACCTGTGTCCCGGCGCCGAGGGCGGCGGTCAGATCCCGGTTCAGATACTCCTCCGCGACCGCGGCGTCCTCCGGCGGCACCCACACCTCGAGCGCCGGGACGGTGAAGTACTCAGGGTTCGGCGGGATCCACCGCTCGTATGCCGAGCTCAGGATGTAGGCCTCCGGGTACGCACCGGGCCAGAGGTCGGCGACCACGCCGGTGACCGTCGCCAGGACCGGCTCGCCGGCACCGATCAGCACGGTGGGGCGCCCGGCCAGGTCGGTGACGCCGAGCTCGCGCAGGAACGCCTCGTTCACCACCAGCGCGGGGGAGAACCGGTCCGCGTCGGCCGCAGTGAACCAGGACCCATGGATCGGGGCGATCCGGTGCATCGTCCCGTACGGCGGGTCGACCGCCTGCACGGTGACGTCCCAGGTGGCCGTCGGCATCCGGACCGGCATCGTCGAGTACGTGACCAAGGAGGCCTGCTCGATCTGGTAGCGGTCCACGAATTCGCGGAACGCCGCGGTCGTGGCCGTCGCGTCCAGTGTCGCAGTCTCGGACCAGGCGTCCACGCGGAACGTCGCCGGCCGCCCGCTCTGGGCCTCGCTGAGTTCCGCCTGGGCCTGCCGGGTGATGTCTCCGAGCGCCGTGACGCCGGTCATCGCCGCGACCGCCACGGCCACGCCGATGAGCGAGAGCAGCACCCGCAGCCGATGGATCCGAAGTTCCCCCCACGCCTCGACCAGGGCGCCGACGAACCCGGTCATGCCGGTCCCGCCTCGGCCGCGGCGAGGGCCGGGACGGACTCCGGGTCGACGACGTCCGTCGCGGTCAGGGGATCGCCGAGCTCGGCGAGGGTGCCGGCCGTGCGCGGCGCGATCGTGATCGGGGTGAGCACGCCCTCGCCGAGCCGGAAGTGGCGGGCGGCCCGGGCGGCGACGGCGAGGTCGTGGGTGATCGCGATCAGCACGGCGCCGGTATCGGAGGCGATCTCGTCGAGCATGCTCATGATCTCGGCGCCGGTGTCCACGTCCAGGGCGCCGGTGGGCTCGTCGGCGAGGATCACCCGCGGGGTGCGGACCAGGGCGCGGGCGATCGCGACCCGTTGCTGCTCGCCCCCGGAGAGTTGTTCGGGCTTGGACTCCAGCCGGTCGCCGAGGCCCATCCGGTCCAGCATCGAGGCGGCGATCGACTGCCGCCGCCAGAACGTGCGGCCGCGCGCGTAGAGCAGTGGCGCGATCACGTTCTCCAGCGCGGTCCGCCCGGGCAGCAGGTTGAACTGCTGGAAGACGAAGCCGAAGTCGTCGCCGCGGCGCCGGGCCCGACGGCGGTTGCCGAGTCTGCCGATCGGCGTCCCGTCGAGCAGGTACTCGCCGTCCGTAGGGGCGTCCAGCAGGCCGAGGATGTTCAGCAGGGTGGACTTCCCGGTGCCCGACCTGCCCACGATCGAGATGTGCTCACCGGCGCCGACGCTCAGGTCCACCCCGCGCAGGATGTCCAGCCGGGAGTCGTCGGGCAGTCGGACGGTCCGGGTGATCCCGCGCAGCTCCAGGAGGCTCATCCGAGCCCCGGGTCCATCGCGTAGGGATCGATGGGCTCGATCTCGGCGCCCGGCACGAACTCGAGGACCAGGTCCCCGGCGGCCACGCCGTCGACGATCTGGACCAGCTCGCCGTCCGTGAGGCCGAGGGTCACGGGCCGCTCCTCGGGTTCGCCGTCCGGACCGACCACCCAGACCACCCCGGTCTCGAACAGTCCCTGCACCGCGGTCACAGGCAGGACCAAGGCGTCGGCGGCCTCGCCGCTCGTGATCACCAGCGAGGCGGTCAGGCCGGGGAACACGGTGACCTCGGCGGGCACGGAGCACCGGGCCTGCACAGTGGTGCCGTCGGTGGGGGCCTGCGCCTCGCCGTCTGGCTGCTGGTCGGGGGCGCCGTCGGCGCCGACGGCGACGCCTGTGGTCAAGCCGGTACAGGTGAACGGGGCAGGCCCGCCGGGCACCTCCACCTGCCCCTCGGCCGGCGCCGAGATGAGGCGGTACTGCTGTTCCGGGGTCAGCGAGCCGAGCACGGAGAACGTGCCGGGCGTGACGGTCGCGACCGCATCGCCGATGGAGACGGCCTGGTCCTCGAGGACGGAGAACCGAACCACGCCCGAGGCTGGTGCGCGCACCACCGTGGTGGTGACCTCCGGGCTGCGCGGGGTGACGGTGACGTTGCCCTCGTCGTCGGTGCTCTCGACGGGATCGCGCGGCGTCTCCTGACGGATGACGAGCAGTCGGTCGCCCTCGGTGACGAGGGCGCCCTCGTCCACCTCGAAGTAGTTGATCGTGCCGTCCAGGTTAGCCCGCGCGGTCACGGCCCCGTCGGCGACGATCGTGGCCGCGAGCGTCACCTGATTCGTGATGGTGGCGGTTGTGACCTCCACCTGGGGCTCTTCGAACACGGCCGAAGGCTCGTCGGGACCGGCGCCGGGATCCCCGGTCGGTGTGCTGCCGCCGCCGAAGGCGAGCTGCAGCAGCGCGACTGCGATCACCGCCCAGATCAGGATCCGCAGCGCGGGAAAGACGATTCGGCGCGTGACACCCATGGCAACAGCCCCCTGCAGTCGTTCGGCATGACCCCGAGACCGGCACCCACGCCGGTCCGCACCCCCCGTGCTCGGGTCATAGTAGCGGGCCGGGCAGTGCCGTCGGGCTACTCGATTGGATCAGGAGACCCCGGTGCTGGATGTGCGGTCGTCGTCGGTTGCCGTCGGCAGCGTCGTCATCGTCCACAGCGGTGAGATCACCACCGGGAGCGCAGCGAGGAGCGAGCCGATCACGGCGAACCACAGGGCCGGGACCACCCCGAACGAACTGCCCAGCCAGCCGCCGAGCAGGCCGCCGAACGGCATCGTGCCCCAGACGATGAACCGCACCGACGCGTTCATCCGACCGAGCAGTCGGGGCGGGCACAGTCGTTGGCGGAAACTCACCGTGGCGATGTTGTAGACCACCATCATCGTGTAGCTGAGCCCGAGTCCCACGATCAGGGTCACCGTCGGCGGAATGGGTAGCACCGACGCGAGCGGGACCAGCGCGATCGGGATCCCCATCGCGACCGCGCTCACCGGGACCAGCCGGGCCTCGCCGATCCACTCCGCGGCTCTGCGGCCGAGCAGGGCGCCGAGCAGCGCGCCCACGGACGCGGCGGAGAAGATCGTGCCGAGCGCCGCCTCGCCAAGATCGAGATCACGCAGGATGTACAGGGCCTGCAGTGCGGACAGGATGCCCCACGCGAGGTTACCGAGCGCGGTGCAGGCGACCATGCGACGCAGCAGTGGCTCCCGCAGCACGAAGGACAGGCCCTCCCGGATCTCCACGACGAGCGGCCGCCGCTCCTCCCGGGGCGGCAGCGCCTCGCGGTGCGCGATCCGAGACACGAAGAGCGCGGAGAACACGTAGGTCAGCGCGTTGAACCCGATCAGCGCTCCCGAGGTGACGAACCGCAGCAGCACCCCGGCGGCGGCTGGCCCGGCCACCTGGGCGACCGACGCCGTCGCCTGCAGTTTGGCGTTGCCCTCCACCACGTGATCCATGCCGACCAGGGCGGGCACGTAGGACTGGTGCGCGACGTCGAAGAAGACCGTGGCGCTGCCGAGCAGCAGGCCGGCCACGTAGAGCAGGGGCATCGACGCGGTGCCGGTCAGGGCGGCAACGACCACGCCGGCCAGGATGGCGGCGCGGAACAGGTCAGCCGTGATGAGCACGGAGCGCTTGCGCATCCGGTCCACCCACGCCCCGGCCGGCAGGCCGATCAGCAGGAAGGCCGCCATGTTCGCGGCGGAGAGCACACCCATCTGCCACTCGGTCGCCTGGAGGGCGCCGACGGCGAGCACGGGCAGCGCGAGGCCGGTGAACTGGGCGCCGAGCTGGCCGAGCGCATCGCCGGCCCAGAGGTGGCGGAAGTCCCTGTGGTGCCACAGCGCCCGGGGCTTGGGCGCAGGGTCCTCCGGCCCAGCAGCGACGGGCGGCTCTGCGGGTGGGTCGGGCGTGGTGGTCTCGGCCATGTGACCAGTGTGAATAAGTGATTGAGAAATGTCAATCACTAATGATCGGAAAACCCCAATCACTCCGGCGAGGCTGCAGCACGGGTCGTCGGTACCATCGGAGCCATGACCGACGAGGCCATCCCCGGCGCTGCCGCGGACGCGGACGCCCGAGCCCTGAGCTCGGCCCTGCGGATGCGGATCCTGCGCTTGTGCCTGGACGAGGCGCTGACGAACAAGGAGATCGCGGGCCGTCTCGGGATGGCGCCGGCGACCACGTACCACCACGTGCGGCTGCTCGCCGAGCGCGGGTTCCTCGCCGCCCAGCCGGAGCGGCAGGGCAAGCGGGGTGCCCGGGAGGTGCCCTACCTGGCGACCCGCAAGTCGCTGCGCACGCCGATGGGACCGGGCGCGGGCCAGATCCTGATCCAGGCGTTCCTGGACGAGTTCGCGCTGTCAGATCCGGCTCGGGCCGAGGTGGTGCGGCTCGGACTGCGGCTCAACGAGGAGGATCGCCACGAGTTCCTGCGCCGATTCTCGGACCTGTTCGCCGAGTACGCGGACCGCGAGCTGGACCCCGACGGTGAGCCGCTTTCGCTGTTCTTCGCGCTGCACGACGACGTCGCCCGTCGGCGCCAGACCTGACTGCGGCCAGCCCTACGATCTGCCGGCGGCGCCGATGGTGTGGGTCTGGCCGTAGCCGGAGTCCAGGTCGGTGATCCGGACCTCGATCATCCCGTGCCGGTCGATCACGTAGCGCTCCTCGACGTGCGGCCCGTCGTCGCGGCGGTGCACCTGCGCGGCCGACACGTCTGCGGTCCGGTCCGGGCCCTGGAGGGCGGGATCGAACGGGAAGGTCACCTGGGCGAACGGGACGATGTTGCCCTGCGGTTCACCGGTGGCGTCGATGGCCGTGCACTCGACGAACCGGAACCGGCCCACGTTGTGGGCGGCACGGTACCGGCGGACGATGACGGCGTCCTCGTCGGCGCCGGTCGGCAGTGCTGCGTCCGGGCGCAGGATGGCGTCGAAGCTCAGCCGGGCGCCGCCGTCGCGTTCGCGGAACACGCCGAAGCCCCGGGAGAGACGGTCCGAGAGGGTGAACTCGGCATCCGGGTCCGCGGCGATCGCCAGCCCGATCGCGGTGGAGGCGGCCGGCAGCGGCGACCGGTGCACGCGGCGGCCGTACTGCTCGCGCAGCAGGCGGGGCACCAGCGGGAGACCGCTGCCACCGCCCACGAGGTAGATGCCAGCGATGTCGGTGAGGTCATCGGCGGACTCCGGGTACGCCGCATCCCCGACGGTCTCGGTCGGGTCGGGCTCGTCGTCTGCGGGCAGCGCCGCGAGAAGCGGTCGCATCGCCTCGATCGTCTGCTGCAGGAGCGGCGCCGCAGCCTCGTAGTAGTCGTCGACCCCGACGGTGACGTCGGTGTCGCCCACCTCGAGGGCGATCCGCCGCGACTGCGGGGTGAGTCGTTCCTTGGCCTCGCGGGCCTGTTCCCGCAGGCTCTCGAGGAGCTCGGGATCCCGCGTTCCGGAGGCGCCGGCCGCGGCGAGCGCGCACTGCACCAGGGCCTCGTCGAAGTCGTCGCCGCCGAGCCGGTTGAGGCCGGCGGTGGCGAGGACGTCGTGGTCGGTGTCCCGCACGTCCACGAGCGAAGCGTCGAAGGTGCCGCCGCCGAGGTCGTAGACGACCACGCGGGTGCGTCGGGAGCTCACGGTGGCGCCGCGGCGGTGGGTGTACTCGAAGCCGGCGGCGGAGGGCTCGTTGACCATGGCGGTCACCGTGAACCCAGCGCGCCGGAAGGCCTCCAGGGTGAGGTAGCGCTGTGCCCCGTGGGCGTGAGCAGGGACCCCGACAACAGTCCGGGAGGCCTCGCGTGCCCGAGCGTTGCGGGCCGCGCGGGGCAGGTTCGAGCGCTCGTACAGGGCGGTCCGGAGCGCGGTCAGGAAACCGGTCAGGACGTCCAGGATCGGCTCGGTGCGTGAACCGATGGCCACGGGCGTCGCCCCGGTGACGTCGGGTGCGGCGAGCGTCCGCTTGAAGGAGCGGAGGGTCGCCGCACCTGCGTGACCGGCGGCCACCGCGTCGAAGCCGTAGACGAGTTCGCCGGCATCGTCGGCCACCACGGACGGGAAGTGGTCGTGCGCGTCACCGTCGCCGTCGAGGAAACTCACCACCGGGTAGTTGCCCCGGTCGGTGGCGGCGACGATGGTCCGGGTGGTGCCGAGATCGACGCCCAGGTGCATGGCCTCAGCCTAGCAACGCAACCCTCAGGCGGCCGTGCCGTACCGCGGGGATCCGGGCCCTGCCGTGGAGCGGCTGCGACCGTCGGCGACCTGCCCGTCGGCGAGGTCGCTGTCCGGCTCCAGGGTGACGCCGGGCTCCACTCGTGCCTGGGCGCCGATGCGGCTCCGGCTGCCGATCCGGGCCCGCGCGCCGACGTGGGCGCCCGGCCCGATGTGGACGTTGGACGCGATCCGCACCCCGGCGTCGATCCGGGCTCCGGGTTCGATCCACCCACCGGAGCTGATGTGTGCCCCGGTGCCGATCACGGCACCCGGGTCGACCCACACGCTCTGCGCGAGGTAGGCACGCTCATCCACGGTGGCGCCGGTCGCAACCAGGCCACCACCGTTCTCGTGACGGCGATAGCGCACGGACCGGCCGTCATCGTGGTCGAGGACTTCATACTTCTTGATTCGCATGGTTCTGACATAACGCGTCGCGACCGGCAGTTGTTCCCGGGGCGGACGGCGGTCAGGCGTCCCGGTGGGCGGGACCGGACGGGGTCGCGATCAGGAACTCCGGCGCGGTGAAACCTGCGTCGGCGAACGCGGCGGAGACGGCGTCGGCCACGGGCCGGGCGGTTCCCGCCTCGATCAGTGCGATGGCGGAACCGCCGAAGCCGCCGCCGGTCATCCGGGCTCCGAGGGCACCTGCGGCCCGGGCTGTGGCAACGGCCACGTCCAGTTCCGCGCAGGTCACCTCGTAGTCGACGCGCAGCGACTCGTGCGAGGCGTCCATCAGCGGGCCGACGTCTCGGATCCGGCCGACGTCCAACAACGCCACGAACTCGGTGACCCTGGCGATCTCGGAGACCACGTGCCGGACCCGGCGGCGGCTCACGTCGTCGCCGAGGGCGGCCAGCGCGTCCGGCAGGCCGGCGGGGTCGATCTCGCGAAGGGTCGGTACGCCGAGTGTCACGGCAGCCGCCTCGCAGGTGGCGCGACGCTGGGCGTACTGGCCGTCCACCAGGGCGTGCTCGGCCCTGGTGTCGATGACGAGGAGGTCGAGGCCGGCCGCGGCGAGGTCGAACGGCACCTGTCGGGTGGACCCGTCGCGGCAGTCCAGGAGCAGGGCGTTGCCCGCGGCGCACCGCAGGGACGCGGCCTGGTCCATGCCCCCGGTCGGTGCCCCCGCCACCTCGTTCTCGGCGCGCACGCACGCCTGCGCGAGGAACGCCCGGCCCTCGTCGCTCGACGGGTCGGGACCGGTCCAGGCCGCACCCATGCGGTCGGCGATCGCGACGGCGAACGCGGACTCCAACGCCGCCGAGGAGGACAGCCCCGCTCCGTACGGGACGCAGGAGGCGACCGCGGCGTCGAACCCGGGCACCGGGATGCCCGCCTGCGTCAACGCCCAGGCCACGCCGGCAGGGTACGCGGGCCAACCCTCGACGGTGCCGGGGCCGACCGCGGTCAGCTCGGACGACCACACGCCCGACTCGCGGCCCGAGACCAGGCCGAGTCCGCCGTCGTCCCGGGTGCGCAGCGCCACGAAGGTGCGGTGCGGTAGCGCGACGGGCAGGCACAGGCCGCCGTTGTAGTCGGTGTGCTCGCCGATCAGGTTCACCCGGCCGGGAGCGGACCAGACGCCGTCGGGCTGCCCGCCGAAGACCTCGGCGAACTGTGCGCGGGCCGTGGCGGCGCCGTCGGTCGGGGTCCAGGGGTCGATCATCGCGGGTCCTCATGGTCGGGTGCGGTGTGCGGACAGGTGCGCGCGGCACGGCCGGCGCCGCGCCCATCCTGCCGCATGGCCAGGCTGCGCGCGGCCACCGTCGCGGGTGCGGCACACTAGGAGAATGGATCGCAGGGGACAGTGCCGGTGATCGGCGGATGAGCGCTCCGGAGCGGATGGGTGAGCAGGTTCGCATCGGGGTATCCATTCCGATCCCGGAGCCGTACAGCGCGAGCCTGACCCGTGCCCGCATCGAGGCCGGCGATCCGTTGGCGCACTCGGTGCCGCCGCACATCACGCTGATGCCACCGGCGGTCGTCGAACCCGACGATCTCGCCGAGGTGACCGAGCACCTGCGCGCGGTCGCCGCCGAGCATCCGCCGTTCGTCGTGGAACTGGGCGGTACGGATTCGTTCCGCCCGATCTCGCCCGTGGTGTTCGTGCGGCTCGCGGCCGGAGCGCAGGCGTGCGAGCGACTGCAGCGGGCCATCAACGCCGGGCCGCTGCGCCAGGAGCTGCGGTTCCCGTACCACCCGCACGTGACCATCGCGCACGAGATCGACGATGCCGGTCTGGACGCCGCGAACGCGGCCATGGAGGCCTTCGACGCGGTCTTCCCAGTGGCCCACTTCTCGCTCTACGAGTACGGCGACGACGGCGTCTGGCGGGACGTCAGCAACTTCGTGCTGACCTCCTGATCGCCCCTCCTTCGCCGGTCGCGAGCGGCCGTGGATTGTGCCGGTCGAGGTGCGGTGCGCGTCCGGAGCCGGGAAACTGGCTCGCATGGCTGCCATCACGACCCGGATCAAGGCGATCCTCGCGTGGTGGAAGCAGACCAGGCCCGCCCGAGGCCTCGCGCGCTACGGAGCGGCCAACGGTGCGCTGCTATCCGGCGGCATCGCCTACTCCGCGCTGTTCTCGATCTTCGCCGGGCTCACCATCGGATACACGATCTTCATGGCCGTGCTCGGTTCGAACACCGAACTGCGTGACGCCGTCCTGGACTCGATCAGCGACGTACTGCCCGGCATCATCGAGACGGACGACAATCCGGACGGCCTGATCAGCCCCGACGATCTCGTGCTGTCCACCGGCACCGGAATCGTGGGCATCATCGCCGTGGTGGTCCTGGTCAATGCGGCCACCACCGTGATGGCCGCCCTGCGCACCGCGATCCGGGCCATGTTCGGCATCATCGCGCCGAAGGAGAACGTGGTGGTCGGCAAGTTGCGCGACCTCGGCGGCTACTTCGGGCTCGCCATCGCCGTCCTGCTCACCTCGGCGCTCGGCATCGCGGTCGGCGCTGCCGGTGCGTACCTGCTTGGCCTGATCGGTGCGGACGGCAGCACCGCCGGCCGCTGGGCGCTCCGGATCGTCGGGCTCCTCGTGGTGCTCGGCATGGACATGCTCGTGTTCGTGATGCTCTACCGGGTCCTCGCCGGGGTACGCCCGCCACGCCGCGACCTGTGGCTCGGCGCGCTCGTGGCCGCGGTCGGCGCGGGCGTGATCCGCTACCTCGGCACGAGCATCGTCGGCAGTGTCGAGGACAACCCCCTGCTGCAGACCTTCGCCGCCCTGGTCACGCTGCTGCTCTGGGTGAACCTCGTGGTGCGGGTGACGCTGATGGTGGCGGCCTGGACGGCGAACCCGCCCGCGCCGCCGGAGGTCACCGAGGAGATGGTCACCCACCTCGACGAGCACCCGAACTACGTCACGGTCTCCGAGCCGGCCACCCTCGAGTGGGACCACGATCCGGTCACCGGCAAGATCCGTCCCGAGGAGCCGCCACCCGAGCCCGAGTACTGGGGCGGTCTGATCGGGTGGGTGCGGCGCAAGTGGCGGGCGGTCCGCGAGGAGTCCCGCACCCATCGCGAGGCGCTCGAGCGCCACCGGGAGTACACCGAGCGCGACTGAGGCGCCGGGTGCCGTCAGTCGTGGACCTGGGCGAATCGGTCGGCACCGCCCGGCTGACTCGCCGGCGTCGGGACCGACTCGACCGGCCGGGCCCTAGGCTGACCCGATGAGCCAGACCTTCTACGCGGTGATCCCTGCCGGTGGCGCGGGAACCCGCCTCTGGCCACTGTCGCGCGCGGGGCACCCGAAGTTCCTGCACGACCTCACCGGCTCCGGCCGTACCCTGATCCAGGCGACGGTCGACCGGCTGGCACCGCTGGCCGACGCCACCCTGGTCGTGACCGGGACCGCGCACGCCGAGGCGATCGGTGCGCAACTGCCGGACCTCCTCCCGGAGGACATCCTGTGCGAGCCCAGCCCGCGTGATTCGATGGCTGCGATCGGCCTCGCGGCGGCCGTGCTGCTACAGCGCCACCCGGACGAGGACGTGGTGCTCGGCTCGTTCGCGGCCGATCACGTGATCGACGGCCGGGCGGCGTTCGAGCGCGCGGTGCGTACCGCCGTCGCCGCCGCCCGCCGGGACCTCGTGGTGACGATCGGCATCGCCGCGGATCATCCGTCCACGGCGTTCGGCTACATCGAGGTGGGCGAAGCGGTCGACGGCGGGGGAGCGGTCGCCGAGCAGGGCGGCGCCCGGCACGTGGTCGCCTTCACGGAGAAGCCCGACGCCGACACCGCCGCCGCGTACCTGGCGACCGGCTCCTACCGGTGGAACGCAGGCATGTTCGTCGTCCGGGCGACCGTGCTCCTCGAGCACCTGCGCCAGCTGCAGCCAGCGCTCGCCGACGGCCTCACCGCGATCGCCGCGGACTGGGACACCGACCGGCGGGAGGAGACCCTCGCGCGGCACTGGCCCGCCCTCACCCGGATCGCGATCGACCACGCGATCGCCGAACCGGTCGCGGCGGCCGGCGGCGTCGCCGTGGTGCCCGGTGACTTCGGCTGGGACGACGTGGGGGACTGGGCCGCGCTCGCCGACCTGCTCCCGGCGACCGCCGGGGGTGTGCTCGGGTCCGCCGCCGACGTGCTGGTGCGCGACTCGACCGGGTCGATCGTGGTGCCCGCGGCCGGGCGGACCGTGGTGCTGCTCGGCATCGACGACGCCGTGGTGGTGGACACCGCGGACGCGCTCCTGGTGACCACGAGGGAGCACGCGCAACGGGTCAAGGACGTCGTCGGCCTGCTGAAGGACTCCGGGCGGGGCGACCTGACCTGATCCGGCTCGGCACTCGACCGCCGCGCCGGCGACTTCGCACGTGGGCGGCCGACATCGCACGTGCACCCGGTGCGATGTCGGCGCCGTGGGTGCGATGTCACGGTCGGTGACCAGCGTGACCAACTCGTGATCTCGTGGTGTGCTCATTGGCTTGATTCCGACGGTCAACACGTGTCAACATATGCGCAACACGAGTTGAACGAAGGAGTTCAGATGCGAATCATCCTTGACACCGACATGGCGATGGGCGCGCCCGGTTCCGAGATCGACGACGGCTTCGCCCTCGCCCTCCTGCTCGCCGACGACACGTTCGACGTCGAGCTCGTCACGTCCGTCAACGGCAACATAGACGTGGAGTCCGGCACCTACCTCAGCGTCGAGCTCCTCGAGCGTCTCGGCCGGCCGGAGATCCCCGTGGTCCGTGGGGCCGCCGCGCCGATCGTGGAGCCGGACCGTGCGCGTTCCGCGCCGGAGGAGGTTCGGGCCCGTTTCGGCCACCACAAGGCGGCTCCCGGGTTCGCCGCGGCCGAGATCGCCCGCCGCGTGCTCGCCTCCCCCGGTGAGATCACCATCGTGGCGATCGGCCCGCTGACGAATGTGGCGGCTGCGATCGCACTCGAGCCGACGGTGGCAGGAGCGGTCAAGGAGATCGTTGTGATGGGCGGGGTGTTCCTCGGTCACACGAACGTGCGCCGGATGCCCGGTGAGTTCAACTGGTGGGTGGACGCGCTGGCCGCGCGAGCGGTGCTGCGCAGCGGCGCACCGGTCCGGCTGGTGGGTCTCGACGTCACTACCAAGGTACGGCTGACCCGCGAGCACGCGGCCACGATGGCGGCAGGCGGGCGGCCCTTCGGGGAGTTCGCGGGCGAATGCACGATCGCCTGGCTCGACCGCCTCGGTCGCGAGCACCCCGGCGACCCCGAGGCCGGCCGCTCCTGCGCGATGCACGACCCGCTCGCCGTGGCGGCGATATCCCGGCCCGAGCTGCTCACCTGGGTGCCTGCGCACGTGGACGTCGTGGCCGCCGACGAGGTGGGCCGCGGGGTTGCGATCACCGACCTGCTGGCGGGGCATGACGCGCCGCCGGCCAACGCGACCGTGGCGACCGCCGTCGACGTGCAGGCGTTCATGACGTACTTCCTCGACCGCATCGCGGCGCTCTGACGCGACCCGAACAGCACAGCCAGTCCCGAACCCCGACACCGAAGTCACGAAAGGACACATCATGCGACGCACCACCCGTGCGGCCGGCACCGTCGGCGTCATCGCCCTCATGCTCACGGCCGCCTGCTCCTCCGGATCGGACGGCGGTGGCGACGGGGGCGGCGACGGCTCCTGGAGCCTGCCCGCCGAGGACCCGACCGCCACGATCCAGGTGCTCGGGCACCAGGACGCCGAGGACATGCAGCCCGTGCTCGACGCGTTCGCCGAGGCCCACCCGACGATCACCGTCGAGTACGAGGCCGTGCCGTTCGACCAGCTCAACTCGATCCTGGACGCCCGGATCGGGAACCAGGACGGCAACCCCGACGTCTTCTGGGCGGACCAGCCCCGGATCCCGGCGCTCGCGTCCCGCGGCTACACCGAGGACCTGACCGAGCAGTTCAGTGACGACCTCGAGGCGTTCGACCCGGCCCCGGTCGAGTCCAGCTCGTTCGACGGCAGCCTGTGGGCGGTGCCGATCGCGAACTCCACCCAGCTGCTGTACTACAACAAGACGCTGCTGGACGCCGCCGGCGCCGAGTACCCCTCGGCCGCGGTCGAGGACCGGATGACCTGGGAGGAGGTCACCGAGCGGGCGCAGGTCGCGGTCGATGCCGGCGCTCAGAACGGGATCCTGTTCGGCCAGGTCAACCGCTATTACCAGCTGCAGCCGCTGCCGATGTCGCTCGGCGGTTCCGCGGGCGGGACCGGCGACGGCAGCCTCACGCCCGACATCACCAGCGAGGGCTGGGTCGAGGCGATGACCTGGTACGGCTCGCTCTTCGCCGACGGGCTCTCCCCTCAGGGCGTCACGCCGGAGCAGTCGGATGCCGAGTTCCTCACCGGCAACACCGCCTACATGGTGCAGGGGCCGTGGCTGCTGCCGCAGCTGTCCGACGCCACGTTCGAGTGGGGCGTGGCCGCACACCCCGCGTTCGAGGGTGGCGAGGCCGTCACCCCGACCGGGTCGTGGTCGCTGGCGATGAGCCCGTTCAGCGACGACAAGGAGGCGGCCGGCGTCTTCATGCGGTGGATGTCGGTCGAGGACGGCGGCGGGTACGCGCTCAACTACGCCTCACCCGAGCTGCCGGCAACCCCCGAGGGCAAGACCGCCTACTTCGAGCGCGACGTGTTCGACTCCGACTCCGGCCAGGACGCGGTCGCCATCATCGACTACGAGTCGTCCAACACCGCGGTTCCGCGGCTCCAGACGGTGGGCTACGTGGAGTTCGAGGAGATCCTCGGGCGGGCATTCTCCGACGTCGCCAACGGTACTGACCCTCAGACAGCGCTCGAGTCGGCCACCGGCGAACTCGAGACCGCCTGGGCCCAGTATCAGTAGGGCCGTCGATACGATGAGTGTGCAGCACGAGGTTCCCCGCACCGGTGTGAGGACATCACGCGGTGCGGGGAGCCCAGCCCCGCGACGGCTCTCCCGGCGCCGCAAGGAACTCGCCTGGGCCGTCATCTTCCTTGCGCCGGCGATCATCGCGATCCTGACGCTGCGGATCGCACCCAGCATCGGGGCCGTGATCTCCAGCCTCCACCGGGGCTTCCCCGGTGGCGTCCTCGAGCCGGTGTTCAGCGGCTTCCGGAACTACTCCGACCTGCTCGCCAACGAGGCGTTCCGCGACACCGTGGTCCGCACGGTCGTGTTCAACGTCATCATCAACCCGCTCCAGGTCGCCATCGCGCTCATGGTCGCGGTGCTGGTCACGCGCAGGGTCGGTGCCCCAGGTCTCTGGCGCACGCTGATCTTCATCCCCGCCACCGTCCCGATCGTCGGCTCCAGCATCGTATGGGGGGTCGCGCTCCGGCCGGAAGGGCCGATCAACGCGATCATCGAAGCGCTCGGCGGCACGCCCCAGCCGTTCTTCACCTCCGGAGACCAGGCCCTCGCCTCGATCATGCTCGTGCTCTCCTGGATCGGGATCGGCTACTGGATGCTCTTCCTGATCTCCGGGATCCAGTCGATCCCGGAGGAGTACTACGAAGCCGCCCGGCTGGATCGGGCCGGCCCGATCCGCACGTTCTTCTCGATCACGATCCCGCTGCTGAAGCGGCCGCTGCTGTTCGTGCTGGTCGCCGACACCGTCGCCAACTTCGTGGTGTTCGTGCCGATCCAGATGCTCACGAACGGGGGGCCGCAGAACAGCACCACGATGCAGATGTTCAACGCCTACCGGACCACCTACACGTACGGGAGCAAGAACCTCGGCGCCGCCGAGGTCGTCATCCTGACGCTGATCATGCTCGTCTTCGTCGCGATCCAGTTCCGGATGCTGCGTGAGGACCGCCCGACGAGGAGTCGTCGATGACCGCCACCGCCGCCACCCGACCCCGCCGGGGCCGCTCCGAGCGTAGGTCCGTCGCGCTCACCATCCTGGCCGTGCTCGTGGCCGCCGTGTTCGCGTTGCCCGCCCTCTGGCTCCTGATCGGGTCGGTCCGGCCGAGCTCGGAGATCTTCGGCTCGCTCTCGCCGTTGTCATGGCGGATCCTGGTGCCGAGTTCGGTGAGCCTCGACAACTACGTCACCCTGCTCACGGGCTCCTTCGGGCGTGCGCTGGGAGTCTCGTTCCTGGTCTGCGCACTGACGGTCGCCGTCGGCGTCCTCGTCTGTGCCCTGGCCGCCTACGCGTTGGCGGTGCTCCAGTTCCGAGGGCGCGGTGCGGTGTTCGCGTTCGTCGTGATCAGCTTCATGGTGCCCTTCGAGGCCATCGCGATCCCGCTGTCCCAGCTCTTCACCAGCTGGGGCCTGACGAACACCATCATGGGGCTGGTGCTGCCCGGGATCGGGAACGGCCTTGCGATCTTCAACCTCCGGCAGCACTTCCTCGCCGTGCCCACGTCCTATCGGGAGGCAGCGACGATCGACGGGGCATCCGAGCCTCGGGTGCTCTGGTCGGTGTACTGGCCACTGGGCGGCTCGGCGCTGGCCAACTCCGCCCTGCTGATCTTCCTCGGCCAGTGGACCGCCTACCTGTGGCCGCTGCTCGTGATCTCGGAGTCGCGTCTTCAGGTGGCGCCCGTGGCGCTGTCGCGCACGTTCGGCGAGCACACGTTCGACTACGGGCAGAACTTCGCCGGTGCCGTGGTGCTGTCCGTCGTGCCCGCCGTCATGATGTTCATTCTGCAGAGGTCCTTCGGCGGCCTCTCGTTGGCAACGGGAGAGAAATGACAGCTGGGGGAGCGCCGATCACGGTCATCGGATCCGCGAATCTTGACTACATCGTCCGGGTGCCGACGGCGCCCGGACCGGGGGAGACCGTGCTGGCCGGGGCGATGCGGAAGAGCCCCGGCGGCAAGGGGGCGAACCAGGCCGTCGCGGCAGCCCGCCTCGGGGGCACGGTCAGGTTCGTCGGGTGTGTCGGTGACGACGACGACGGAGCGCTGCTTCTGCGTGAGCTGCGGGCCGAGGGGGTCGACAGCGCGGAGGTCGAGGTCATCACCGGCGAGCACACCGGGCTCGCGATCGTCGCCGTCGAGGATTCCGGCGAGAACTCGATCGTGGTGGTACCGGGGGCGAACTTCGCGCTGACGGCAACCCGCGTGACCCGCGTCGTGCGCCGCCGCGCGGGCGGGGGGCTCGTGGTCCTCCAGGGGGAGGTGCAGCCGAGGATCATCGCTGCCGCCGCCACCGCGGCGCGCGAGTCCGGATCCCGGTTCGTGCTCAATCTCGCGCCCTTCGTGGAGTTGGACTCGGACGTGCTTGCGACCTGTGACCCGCTCGTGGTGAACGAGTCCGAGGCGGCGGCGATCACCGGACGGCCGGTCGGCAGCGTCGGTTCGGCGCACGAAGCCGCCCGGCAGCTGCTCGAGCGGGCCCGGTCCGTTGTGATCACGCTCGGCGCCCGCGGGGCGGTCTGGGCGGATGCCGACGGCGCCGGCGTGGTGCCGGCTCCGGCCGTCGACCGGGTGGTCGACACCACCGGCGCAGGCGACGCGTTCGTGGGTGCGCTGGCGGTGCGCCTGGCTCAGGGCGCCGGCCTGCGCAGCGCCGTCGAACTCGGTGTGCGGGCCGGGACGTACGCGGTGGCCCGAGACGGTGCGCAGTCCTCCTACGCCATGAGCGGCGAACTCGTCGACGTGGCCGCCGGGGCCTGATGTCGATGTGCCGCCGACGGCACGGTAGGTTCGGGCCGTGACGGCGAGGACGCGGTGGCGATGGCGGTGACCCGAGCGGAGGTCGCCGCGTTGGCAGGCGTGTCCCCGGCGGTGGTCTCGTACGTGATCAACGGCGGTCCCCGACCGGTCTCGGACAAGGCCCGACGCCGGGTCGAGTCCGCGATCGAGGAGCTCGGCTATCGCCCGAACGCCATCGCGTCCGCGCTGCGCGGCGGCATGACGCGCTCGATCGGGCTGCTCACCCCGAGCCCGCGGAACCCGTTCTTCGCCGAGGTGGCCGAGGCCCTCGTCGGCGAGCTCTTCCAGCGAGGCAACACACTCTCGATCGGGATCACCGACGACGACCCCTCCAGGGAGGCGCTGTACCTGCGATCGTTCCTGGACCGCCGGGTCGACGGGCTCATCGTCACCTCGGTGCGCGCGATGGCCACGCTCGCAGAGCTGCGGCCGGACGGTGTGCCGGCTGTGGTCTTCGACCGCGTCGACGAGGCCGCACGCTCCGACTCGGTGTCGAGCGTGCACATCGACAACGGGCAGGCCGCCGCCTACACCGTCGAGCACCTCCAGGAACACGGTCACCGGACGATCGCCTGCATCGCCGGGCCGTGGCCGGTTGCCCTCTCCGCCGAACGGATCGAGGGCTGGCGCACGCAGCAGGAACGGGCCGGCGCCGACGCGAGCAACGCGCTGGTCGAGCACGCCGAGTTCTCCGAGGCCGGCGGGCGTGAGGCCGCGCTGGCGTTGCTCGGAGAGTCGTCCCGACGCGGATCCGCCGGCGCACCCGCACCCACGGCCCTCTTCGTCGAGTCGGACACGCAGGCGTTCGGCGCGATCCTCGCCTGCCACGAACTGGGTCTGCGGGTGCCCGAGGACGTCGCCATCGCGGCCATCGACGGCACCGCCGCCGGCCGTTTCGTCCAGCCCTCCCTCACCAGCTTCCGCCAGCCCATCGTGGAGATGGCCCGGCTCGCCGTCGGGACCCTGCTCGAGCACATCCATGCCCCCGGGCTCGCGCCGGTGCACTCGGTGCTCCGCGGAAACCTCGTGATCGGGCGTAGCTGCGGATGCGTGCCACGGGGCTGAACACCGTGAGCCGGACGCCGGGCGGGCTCGCGCGCGCGAGGCAGTAGCCTCGGGGGGTGTCGAAGCCAGCTGCCCTGACGTCCCGGATCAACGCCCTCGCCGCCGAACTCGACGCCGAGTTGCGCGCACTGCGACGCGATATCCACGCACACCCCGAACTGGCGCGCACCGAGCACCGCACGAGTGAACTGGTTGCCGCCCGACTGGAGGAGGCGGGGCTGACGGTGCACCGGGTCGCGGGCACCGGCCTGTACTGCGACATCGACCCCGCGGGCATCCAGGACGTACTGCAGTCGCGCCGGTTGCGCCGGGTGGCGTTGCGGGCGGACATGGACGCACTGCCGCTGCAGGAGACGTCCGGGCTCGACTACGCCTCCACGGTCAAGGGCGTCACCCATGCCTGCGGGCACGACGCCCACACTGCCGTCGTGCTCGGGGCCGGCCTCATCCTGGCAAGCCTCGCGGCTGAAGGGACGCTCGATATCGGGGTGCGCCTGATCTTCCAGCCCGCCGAGGAACTGCAGCCGGGCGGAGCGCTGGACCTGATCGAGGCCGGCGTGCTCGCCGGCGTGGACCAGATCTACGCGATCCATTGCGACCCGAAGTTCGACGCCGGGCAGGTGGGCACCCGGATCGGGCCGATCACCAGCGCCTCCGACACGATCACGGTGACCCTGTCATCCACCGGCGGCCACACGTCCCGGCCGCACCTGACCGGTGACGTGGTGTACGCGCTCGGCATGGTCGCGACGGTCACGCCGGCCCTGCTCGGCCGGCGTCTCGACCCGCGCTCCGGGGTGAACCTCACCTGGGGGAGCGTGCGCGCCGGAAGCGCCGCCAACGCGATCCCGTCCGTGGGGGTCCTCACCGGAACCCTGCGCTGCCTGGACGTGCGCGCGTGGGACCGCGCCGAGGACCTGCTTCGCGAACTGATCGACCAGGTGGTCGCCCCGACCGGGGTGGACGTGGATCTCCAGATCCAGCGGGGCGTGCCGCCGGTGGACAACGACGAGCGCTGTGTGCGCCACATGGATGACGCCGCCGAGACGATCCTCGGACCCGACTCGGTCCTGCTCACCGAGCAGTCGCTCGGCGGGGAGGACTTCGGTTGGTACCTGACCCGGATCCCCGGCTCGATGGCTCGGCTCGGCACCCGGACGCCGGGCGGTCGCACGTTCGACCTGCACCAGGCGGACCTGGTCATCGACGAGTCCGCGATCGGGGTGGGGGCGCGGTTCCTGGCCCAGGTGGCGGTCCAGGCCGAGTCCCAGGGCATCGACCGGCGCACTCCGACGGCGTGAGCCTTGCGCGGCACTTCGCGCCCCGGCCGGCATCGGCGTTCGGTACCAGTTCGGTAACGCTTTGCCCGAACGTCTCACCATGTAACACGAACGAGATATCCGCCGGTCTACTGTCTCCCCCTAGGTGACCCACGAAACGCGTCGACCGCACCGTGGGATCCGGGCTCGCGACACCCCGCGAGCCGCCGAAGAGACACAGGAGTTCACGTGAAGAAGCCGATCTACGCGGTGGCCACCCTCGCCGTCGCCGCCCTGACCCTGGCCGCCTGTGGCGCCGCCCCCGAGGACGAGGAGACGGCCGGCGGTGGCGACACCGAGACCACCGCAGAGGCCCCCGACAACTCCGACTTCATCGGCTGCATGATCTCCGATGAGGGTGGCTTCGACGACGCCTCCTTCAACCAGTCCGGGTTCGAGGGCCTCGAGCGGGCCGAGACCGACCTCGGCATCACGATCCAGTTCGCTGAGTCCACCGACCCGGGAGCGTACGCGGGCAACGCCGACGCCATGGTGCAGGCCGGATGCTCCCTGACCATCGGCGTCGGCTTCGCGCTCGAGGACACCATCCAGGCGGCCGCCGAGGCGAACGAGGACCTGCACTTCGCCCTGGTCGACTCCGCGTTCTCCGCGCCCGACTTCTCGCCGGTGGAACTGCCGAACGCGAAGCCGCTGCTGTTCAACACGCAGGAGGCCGCCTTCCTTGCCGGCTACCTGGCCGGTGGCATGACCCAGACGGGCACGGTCGCCACGTACGGCGGTCAGGCGTTCCCGTCCGTGACGATCTTCATGGACGGCTTCGTCGACGGCGTCGCCGCGTACAACGAGGCGCACGGCACGGACGTGCAGGTGCTCGGCTGGGACAAGGACGCCCAGGACGGCTCCATGACCGGTGACTTCACCAACACCGAGAACGGCTACAACACCACGCAGCAGTTCATCGCGGCCGGCGCGGACATCATCCTGCCGGTGGCCGGCCCGGTCGGCGCGGGTTCGCTGTCCGCGGCGTCGGAGCACGAGGGCGTCTCGGTGATCTGGGTCGACTCCGACGGCTTCGAGCAGGAGTCGAACGCCGAGTACCAGGACCTCATCCTGACCTCGGTGATCAAGCTGATCGGCAACTCGGTGTTCGACACGATCGACGCCGCGGTGGCGGGCGACTTCGACCCCACGCCGTACGTCGGCACGCTGGAGAACGGCGGCGTGGACCTGGCCCCGTACCACTCGTTCGAGGACCAGGTGCCGGCGGAGCTGCAGACCGAGATCGAGGACCTGCGCGAGCAGATCATCGCGGGCGACCTCGTCATCGACTCCCCGAGCGCGAACTGATTCATCCGTCATAGTCGGTGGCCCGGGCAGCCCTTGGTTGCCCGGGCCCTCGACTGTGTTCGTCGATCGGCCGTGCCCGCACGGCGATACAGTTCGTGCCACGACGTGAAGGAGGCAGGCGGTGAAGCTCGAGCTCCGCGGCATCACGAAGCGATTCGGGTCCCTGGTGGCCAACGACCAGATCGACCTGATCTTCGAGCCCGGGCGGATCCACGCGCTCCTGGGCGAGAACGGGGCTGGGAAGTCCACCCTGATGAATGTCCTCTACGGGCTCTACACGCCCGACGAGGGGCAGATCGTCATCGACGAACAGCCCGTGGAGTTCGCAGGGCCGGGGCAGGCCATGGCGGCCGGGATCGGGATGGTCCACCAGCACTTCATGCTGGTGCCGGTGTTCACCGTCGCGGAGAACGTGGTGCTCGGACATGAGCCCACCGGTCCCCTCGGCATCATCGGACTCGACCGGGCGCGGGCACTGGTGCGGGACATCTCGGCGAGGTTCGGGTTCGACGTGGACCCCGATGCCCTGATCGAGGACCTGCCGGTCGGCGTGCAGCAGCGCGTCGAGATCATCAAGGCGCTGTCCCGGGACGCCGAGGTCCTCATCCTGGACGAGCCGACCGCCGTGCTCACGCCCCAGGAGACCGACGAACTCATCGAGATCATGCGCCAGCTGCGCGATGCCGGCACCTCGATCGTGTTCATCACGCACAAGCTGCGCGAGGTTCGCGCGATCGCCGACGAGATCACCGTGATCCGGCGCGGCAAGGTGGTCGGCACCGCGACGGCGGAGGACACCGAGGCCGAGCTGGCCTCCCTGATGGTCGGGCGCGCGGTGAGCCTCGGCGTCGAGAAGGAGCCGCCGCGGCTGGGCGACGCGGTGTTCTCGGTCACCGATCTGCTGGTCGCCGACGTCGTCGGGCGCCCGGTGGTGAGCGGGGTGAGCTTCGAGGTGCGCGGCGGGGAGGTGCTCGCCATCGCCGGAGTGCAGGGGAACGGGCAGTCCGAGCTCACCGAGGCGATCCTCGGCCTGCGGACGCCACTTGCCGGGTCGATCGACCTGGACGGCAAGGAGCTGATCGGGCTCTCCGTGAACGACGTGCTCGACTCCGGCGTGGGATTCGTGCCCGAGGACCGCAGCACGGACGGGCTGATCGGCTCGTTCAGCGTGGCCGAGAACATGATCCTGGACCAGCACGACCGCGCTCCGTACGCGCGAGGCATCGCGATGGACCTCCGCGTGGTTCGGGAACGGTCGGAAGCGTTCGTCGAGGAGTTCGACGTGCGCACCACGTCGGTCGAGGCACCGATCTCCACCCTCTCCGGTGGGAACCAGCAGAAGGTGGTGCTGGCCCGCGAGATGTCCCGCCCGCTGAAGCTGTTCATCGCGTCCCAGCCGACCCGGGGCCTGGACGTCGGGTCCATCGAGTTCGTGCACAAGCGGATCATCGCCGAGCGGGACCACGGCACGCCGGTCATCATCGTCTCCACCGAGCTCGACGAGGTGATGGCACTCGCGGACCGGATCGCCGTGATGTATCGCGGCTCGATCATCGGGATCGTGGACGGTGACGTGGACCGGGACGTGCTGGGGCTGATGATGGCGGGCGTCGCGCCCGAGGCAGCGCAGGAGGAGGCGGCCGAGCATCCGACACTTCTGCGCGAGGCGGACGTCATCGCCGACGACGAGCAGAGCGAGGAGCCCTCGTGAGTCACGAACCGGAAAGCCCTCGGACCCCGGAGGTCCCGGAGCCCGACGCCGAGGCGGGCACCCGCGCGCAGCCGGATCCCATGCGGCCCGATGAGCGGTGGCTCCGGGAGACGATGCGCGGCATCCTGACCTCCAACTGGCTGGTCACGCTGCTCGCCATCGTGGCCGCCCTGGTGCTCAGCGGCCTTCTGATCGCCATCGCGGACGAGGACGTCAGGGACGCGTCGACGTACTTCTTCGCGCGGCCCCTCGACACGCTTGCGGCCGCCTGGGACAGCGTCGCCGCGGCCTACACGTCCCTGTTTCGCGGCGCGGTGTTCGACTTCCAGGCACCCACCCTGGCCCGCGCGATCCGGCCGATCACCGAGACCCTGGTGGCCGCCACGCCGCTGATCTTCGCCGCACTCGGGCTCGGGATGGGGTTCCGGTCCGGCCTGTTCAACATCGGCGCACAGGGTCAGGTGCTGATGGGCGCGGCGGCCGCGACCTACGTCGGGATCACCTGGTCGCTGCCCGTGGTCGTGCACGTGGTCCTCGCCGTGATCGCCGCCATGGTGGTCGGCGGGCTGTGGGCCGGGATCGCCGGATTCCTGAAGGCCCGCACCGGTGCGAGCGAGGTGATCGTGACGATCATGCTGAACTGGATCGCGATCTGGCTGGTCACCTATCTGCTCACCACGACGATCCTTCGGCAGGGCGGATCCCGGCCGATCTCACCCGCGGTTGGAGAGAACGCCCGGCTGCCGCTGCTGTTCGGGGATGCGTTCCGGCTGCACTGGGGCTTCCTGCTCGCCCTCGCCGCCGCCGCGCTGGTCTGGTGGCTGATGGAACGGTCCACGATCGGCTTCAAGTTCCGGGCCGTCGGGGCGAACATGGACGCCGCCCGCACGGCCGGGATCAACGTGAACCTGATCTTCGTGTTCGTCATGGTCTCGGCGGGCATCCTCGCCGGACTCGGTGGCGCGTCCCAGATCCTCGGCACCGACAAGACGCTGCAGGCCGGCAGTGCGGGCTCGATCGGCTTCGATGCGATCACCGTCGCCCTGCTCGGCCGGTCCAGACCCCTGGGCACAGTACTGGCCGCGCTTCTGTTCGGGGCCCTGCGGGCCGGCTCGCCGCTGATGCAGACCGTCTCGAACACGCCGATCGACATCGTGCTCGTGATCCAGGCAGTGATCGTCCTGTTCATCGCCGCCCCACCGTTGGTGCGGTCGATGTTCTTCCTGCCGTCACCGGACGGAAGCCGTCGAGTCAAGGAGGTGGCCGCGTGAGCAGCCAGCTGGCCACCCCCCGCCTCAACCCCGAGGGTCTGCTCGACGAACGAGCCATGGCACCGATCTCGTGGCGCACCCCGATCATCCTCGGCGTGGTCAGCATCATCGGGCTGCTCGCCTTCGTGATCTTCACACCCCCGGGGTCCATCTCGCGCATCGTGGTCTCCAACTCGGCGACCGCGGTCCAGATCGACCCGCTGCACCTGCCGTCCCAGGGGTCGGCACTGTTCCTCGTGGTGGTGGCATTCGGCCTGACCGGGCTGGCCTTCTGGGCCACGCTGAACCGGCGCAAGCTCGGCGCGATCCCGATCGTGTTCGGGATCGTGATGCTGTTCGCGTTCCTGATCTGGGCCGTCGCCGGGAACACGGGCGGCCTACCCCTGCCGCTGCTGCTGTCCACCACGATCACCGCCGCCGTGCCGCTCGTGTTCGGGGCCCTCGCCGGCGTGCTGTGCGAGCGTTCGGGCATCATCAACATCGCGATCGAGGGCCAGCTCCTGGCGGGTGCGTTCCTGGCCGTGGTGGTCTCCTCGGCGACGCGGAACCCCTACGCCGCTCTGATCGCAGCACCGATCGCGGGCGCCCTGGTCGGGCTGCTCCTGGCGGTGTTCTCGATCAAGTACCGGGTGGATCAGATCATCGTCGGCGTCGTGCTGAACGTGCTGGTGCTGGGGCTGACGAACTACCTGTTCTCCACCGTGCTCACGCAGAACCCGCAGGGTCTGAACAACCCGCCGCGGATGCCCGCCTTCGCGATACCCGGCTTGTCCGAGATTCCCGTGATCGGCCCCGCGTTGTTCAACCAGACGGTCATCGTCTACGTCATGTACGTGGTCGTCGCGGTGCTGCAGATCATGCTCTTCCGCAGCAGGTGGGGGCTGCGGGTGCGCGCCGTCGGTGAGCACCCCAAGGCCGCGGACACGGTCGGCATCAAGGTGAACCGGACCCGGTACCGCAACGTGGTGCTCGGTTCGGCGATCGCGGGCTTCGGTGGGGCGGCGTTCGTCAGTGCCGCGCTGCCGTTCACCAAGGAGGTCTCCGCGGGGCGCGGCTACATCGCCCTGGCCGCGATGATCCTGGGACGGTGGAGCCCGACCGGTGCACTGGCCGCGGCCCTGTTGTTCGGGTTCGCCGACTCGCTGAACCGGGTGCTCGGCAACATCGGCTCCCCGGTGCCGTACGAACTCCTCGCGATGCTGCCCTACCTCGCGACGATCTTCGCCGTGGCCGGTCTCGTCGGGCGGATCCGTCCGCCGGCCGCCGAGGGTAAGCCGTATCCATGAGCCGCTCGCAGGAGGCCGCCATGACCGATGCCGACTGGGACGCCCTGCGGGACGCCGCGCGCGAGGTGATGACCCGGGCGTATGCGCCGTACTCCGGGTACCCCGTGGGCGCGGCCGCGTTCACCACGACCGGCGACCTGGTGGTCGGGGCGAACGTGGAGAACGCCGCGTACGGCGTCACCCTGTGCGCGGAGTGCTCCCTGGTGTCGGCACTGATCACCACGGGCGGGGGCCGGCTGGCCGCGTTCGTCTGCGTGAACCGCAACGGGGACACGATCATGCCCTGTGGCCGCTGCAGGCAGCTCCTCTGGGAGCACGGCGGCCCGGACCTGCTCGTCGAGACCGTATCCGGCATCCGGCCGATGACCGAGGTGCTCCCGGACGCGTTCGGACCTGACGACCTCGAGGCATGAGGGGCTCGTCCAGGCCACCGTGCACCCGGCTCACTAGGGTGAGCACATGAGCGAAGCCTTCGACGCCGTCGACGTCATACGTGCCAAGCGGGACCAGCAGGTCCTCACCGACGCGCAGATCGACTGGGTCATCGACGCCTACACCCGCGGGGTGGTCGCCGAGGAACAGATGGCGGCGCTGAACATGGCGATCCTGCTGAACGGCATGACCCGGCCGGAGATCGCGCGCTGGACCGCCGCGATGATCGCCTCCGGCGAGCGGATGGACTTCTCCACGCTGGCCCGGCCCACGGCGGACAAGCACTCCACCGGCGGCGTCGGGGACAAGATCACCCTCCCGCTGGCTCCTCTGGTCGCCGTGTTCGGCGTCGCCGTGCCGCAGCTGTCCGGCCGCGGGCTCGGACACACCGGCGGCACCCTGGACAAGCTCGAGTCGATCCCGGGCTGGCGGGCCGCGCTCACGAACGCGGAGATGCTTGCTCAGCTCGACGACGTCGGCGCGGTCATCTGCCAGGCCGGTTCCGGGCTCGCGCCGGCCGACCGCAAGCTGTACGCGCTGCGGGACGTGACGGGCACCGTCGAGTCGATCCCCCTCATCGCCTCGTCGATCATGAGCAAGAAGATCGCCGAGGGCACCGGTGCCCTCGTGCTGGACGTGAAAGTCGGGTCCGGGGCGTTCATGAAGAGCCTCGAGGACGCCCGCGAGCTGGCCCGCACCATGGTGGACCTCGGCACGGACGCCGGGGTACGCACGAGCGCGCTGCTGACCGACATGTCCACCCCACTCGGGCTCACCGCCGGCAACGCGCTCGAGGTGCGCGAGTCGGTCGAGGTGCTCGCAGGTGGCGGTCCCGCGGACGTCGTCGACCTCACCGTGGCCCTCGCCCGGGAGATGCTCGACGCCGCCGGCCGACCCGACGCAGACCCCGCCGCCGCGCTCGCGGACGGTCGGGCCATGGACGTCTGGCGCGCCATGATCGCGGCCCAGGGCGGCGACCCGGACGCACCGCTGCCGACGGCGAAGCACACCGAGCAGGTCCTCGCACCCGCCGACGGCGTGCTGGTGGCGCTCGACGCACTCGCCGTGGGTATCGCGGCCTGGCGCCTCGGCGCGGGCCGCGCCCGCCGCGAGGACACCGTCCAGGCGGGCGCGGGCATCGAACTGCACGCGAAGCCCGGCGCACCGGTGCGCGCGGGACAGGTCCTGATGACCCTGCACACCGACACCCCGGACCGCTTCGACCGGGCCGCCGAGGCCCTCACCGACGCCGTCACCATCGCCCCTGCGGGATCCCGCCCGGCGACGGGCGCGGTGGTGCTCGAACGGGTCGACGCCGCGTGAGCGACCTCCACCCGGACCGCTACCCCGCCGCCGGACCCGAGCGGCGGCCCGCGTCGGTGTACGGCGTCGGCACGGAACCGGACGCCCGGTTCTCCCTCGCGAACGAGCGCACCGCGCTCGCGTGGCTGCGCACGGGCCTGGCCCTCGTGGCCGGAGGGGTGGCCCTGACCACCCTGGCGACGTTCGCCGTCGCCGGCCCGCTGCTGGATCTCGTGGCCGCCCTTGCCTGCCTGGCCGGTGGCGCACTCGCCGTCGGGGCGCTGGTGGGCTGGCGGCGCACCGAGCGTGCACTGCGTCTTGGCCGGCCGCTGCCGGCGCCGAGTGCACTGCCGATCCTGGTGGTCGGTGTCGCGGCGATCGCCGCGGTGCTGGCCGGCTACGCAGTGGTCCAGGCGTTCGGATGAGTCGGCGCAGCCGGTGAGAGCGGTCGAAGGGCTTGCCGGTGACCCCGGGGCCCAGCCCCAGCGGACGATGTTGGCGTGGAACCGCACCATGCTCGCGGCGGTGCTCGGCGCGATGCTCGTCGCGCTCACGGCCGAGCGACAGCAGCGTCCGGTGATCGCGGCGGTCGCCGGCCTCGCCGCGCTGGCGCTGCTCGTCCTCGTGCTGCGCGACCTGCGCAGCTGGCGCCACGACGGCAGCGGCCCGTGGACCTCCCTGCTGCACGTCGGCATCGCCGTCGTGGTGCTCGCTGCGCTGGGTGGCGCCCTCGCGATCGTCGGGCTCGTGCCCTGAGCTCAGACACGCGCGCCGTTCGGGGACGGACCATTACGCTCGGTCCATGACGCTCACCCACGAGGACATCGTCGCGCTGCCGAAGGTGGTGCTCCACGATCACCTCGACGGTGGCCTGCGCCCCGCGACCATCATCGAACTGGCCGCCGACGCCGGACACGACCTGCCGAGCACGGACCCCGAGGAGCTCGCGGCGTGGTTCGTGCAGGCCGCCAGCGCCGGTGACCTGACCCGCTACCTCGAGACGTTCGCCCACACGCTCGCGGTCACGCAGACCGAGCCCAGCCTGCGCAGGGTCGCCCGGGAGGCCGTGGTGGACCTAGCCGCCGACGGTGTCGTCTACGCCGAGCTCCGGTACGCCCCCGAGCAGCACCTCGGCGGCGGGCTGAGTCTCCAGGAGGTCCTCGACGCCGTGCACGCGGGCCTCGCCGAGGGTGTCGCCGAGGCAGCCGCGGCCGGCCGGCGGATCCGGGTCGGCACCCTGCCGTCCGCGATGCGGCAGTTCGACCGGGGCGCCGAGATCGCCGAGGTGACCCTCGCGAACCGGGATCGCGGCTCCGTCGGCTTCGACATCGCCGGCCCGGAGGACGGCTTCCCGCCGTCGCGCCACCTCACCGCGCTGCGCACCCTGCGGGAGGCGAACTTCCCATACACGGTGCACGCGGGCGAGGCCGCCGGACTCGAGAGCATCTGGGAGGCCGTCCAGCTGTGCGGGGCGCTCCGGCTCGGCCATGGCGTGCGCATCATGGACGACATCGAGCTCGGCACCGACCCGGACGGCGAGCTGTTCGCGGCGCTCGGTGACCTGGCCCAGTGGGTGCTCGACCGGCAGATCCCGCTCGAGATCTGCCCGCAGTCGAACCTGCAGACGGGCATCGCCGCGACGGTGGCCGAACACCCGATCACCGTGCTCCGGGACATGGGCTTCGCGGTCACCCTCAACACCGACAACCGGCTGATGTCCGGCACGTCGATGAGCCGGGAGATGTGGGCCCTGGTGGACGAGGCCGGCTGGACCCTGGAGGACTTCGAGCAGGTGACCCTGACCGCCGCCTGGAACGCGTTCGCCCCGAACCAGGAGATGCGGGTCATCATCGCCGAACAGATCGAACCCGGCTACGCCGCAGCGCAGTCCGGTGACCACAGCCACGACGGACATCGCTCAGAGGAGTCCTGATGGAGGTGTCCGGCTGGATCTGGGCAGTCACGGTCGCAGGGATCGTGGGGCTGCTGTTCTTCGACTTCTGGTTCCACGTGCGCAAGGCCCACATACCCACGCTTCCCGAGGCCGCCAAGTGGTCCGCCATCTACGTCGGCATCGCGCTGCTGTTCGGGGTGGGCGTGCTCGTCCTCGGCGGCACCGACATGGGCACCGAGTACTTCGCCGGGTACATCACCGAGAAGGCACTCTCGGTGGACAACCTGTTCGTGTTCCTCATCATCATGACGAGCTTCAAGGTGCCCCGGGCGGACCAGCAGAAGGTCCTGCTGTTCGGCATCGTGTTCTCGCTGATCGCCCGAACCGGGTTCATCTTCCTCGGCGCCGCGCTCATCAACAGTTTCGCCTGGGTCTTCTACTTCTTCGGGCTGATCCTGCTGATCACGGCGGGCAACATGCTCAAGCCGGGGCATGACGACGACGGCGAGAACGTGGTGGTCCGGCTCGCCCGCCGGTTCCTGCACACCTCCGAGCACTACGACGGCGACAAGCTCTTCACGATCGTGGACGGGCGGCGCGCGCTGACTCCGATGCTGCTCGTGATGGTGGCGATCGGCGGCACCGACGTGCTGTTCGCGCTTGACTCGATCCCGGCGATCTTCGGGCTCACCACGAACGTGTACATCGTGTTCACGGCCACCACGTTCTCCCTGCTCGGGCTGCGCCAGTTGTACTTCCTGCTCGACGGACTGCTGGACCGGCTGATCTACCTCTCCTACGGACTGGCCGCCATCCTCGCGTTCATCGGCGTCAAGCTGATCCTGCACGCGCTGCACGAGAACAACGTCCCCTTCATCAACGGCGGCGAGCACGTGGACGTCGTCGAGATCTCCACGGCGCTGTCCCTGTCCGTGATCATCGGGGTACTCGTGGTCACGATCGTCGCCTCGCTGCTCAGTCCGAAGGGCCGGGCGCAGAACGCCATCAAGGGCGCCGAGAGGCACGCGAAGTCCTACCTCGAGGTCGAGGACGAGGACCCGAAGGTGCAGGAGGAGGTGTACGCCGACCTGCTCGCCGAGGAGGCCGTGCTGAAGGCCCTCCCGGAGAAGTACCGGGCTCGGATCCGGGACGAGGCGAACTTCATGGCGCTGCTCGAGCGGGTCCATCGGGTCCATGACGAACGGGTCGACGACCCCCGGCGCTGACTGCGCCGGACCTCGACGGCAGTGACGTGCGTCTCGGTCTCCGACCGCCGGAGTCCTACGGAGCAGGATTGTTCTAGAGTTCAAGTGTCGCCCGCGGGCATCGCCCGACGGCCGTCGCCACCCCGGATCACCTGAGAAAGGCCCTGTTGTGCGCCGTCGTCTTCCTGCCCTGGTCCTGATCGCAGCCCTCGCTGCAGTGGCCGCGTGTTCGGCCGACGGTGCCGAGGACCCCACCACGGGCACCGGGACCACCGGTGAAGGCGCCGCCGAGTGCGCGCCCGGCGAACTGACGACCCTGACCGACGGCGTCCTGACCGTCGGCACGAGCGTTCCCTACGAGCCCTGGTACGTGGGCGAGGACCCCACCACGGGTGAGGGCTTCGAGTCGGCCCTCGTCTACGCCGTCGCCGAGCAGCTCGGCTACGAGCAGGACCAGGTGACGTGGGAGACCGTGACCTTCGAGCAGATCATCGCGCCGAGCATCAAGCCGTTCGACTTCGCCGCGTACCAGACCACGATCACCCCCGAACGCGCCGAGGTGGTCGACTTCTCCAGCCCGTACCTGGACACCCTGCAGGGACTGGTGGTGCAGGAGGCCGGCCCGTACGGGGGCGCCACCACGCTCGCCGAGCTGGAGGGTGCGCGGGTGGGGGTGACCGCAGGCCAGACCTCGATGCCGATCGCCGAAGCCGCCTGGGGCGACGCCGTCGAGCTGGTGCCGTTCGACGACGCCGGGCTGGCCATGCAGGCGATGACGAACGACCAGGTCGACGCCGTCGTGATGGACGTCAACCAGGCGGTGTCCGCCTCCACCGTGTACTTCCCGGACTCCGCGGTGATCGGGACCCTGCCCGAGGTGGGCGAGACCGCCCAGATCGGGTTCGTCCTCGACATCGACTCGGTGCTGACCGACTGTGTCTCCGCCGCCGTCGACACGCTGCACGAGGACGGCACCATCGCCGAGCTCAGCACGCAGTGGCTGCGCACGGACGACATCCCCGCGCTGAGCTGACGCCGCCGCCGTGAGCGGGCACTGGGCGCCCTCCGAGCGGGCGCTGGCGCGGGTGGCCTACCGGCGCCGGCGTCGGCGCCGCTCCTTCCTGGTCGCGCTGGCGTCCACCGTGGTGGTGGCCGTGCTCGCCGTGGTCGTCCTCGTCGGGTCGCCGGGGTGGGAGCGGGCCCGGGAGGCGTTCTTCGACCCGGTCGAGTTCGTCGACGTGCTGCCCGCCGTGGCGCAGGGCCTGTGGCTGAACCTGCGGGTCTGGGTGATCGCCGGTGTGATCGCGGTGGTCGGCGGGCTGCTGCTCGCCATCGCCCGCACCACCACCGCGCCGGCGCTGTTCCCGCTGCGGGCGGTCGTCACGATCTACATCGATGTGTTCCGCGGGGTGCCGGTGCTGCTGGTGCTGCTCCTGGTGGGTTTCGGCCTGCCCGCCCTGCGGCTGCCCTGGCTGCCGATCACGGCGGTGTTCCTGGGCACGTTGGCCATCGTGCTGACGTACACGGCCTATCTGGCCGAGATCTTCCGGGCCGGTATCGAGTCCGTGCACCCCTCACAGGTTGCGGCGGCCCGCGCGCTCGGGCTGACCCGCGGCCAGACCACCCGCCGGGTGGTGGTCCCGCAGGCGGTGCGAGCGGTCACCCCGGCGCTGCTGAACATGATCGTGGCCCTGCAGAAGGACTCGGGTCTGATCTCGATCCTCGGCGCCGTGGACGCGATCCGGGCTGCCGAGATCGCCGTCACCGGCAGCTACAACTTCACCGCCTACGTGGCCGCCGGCTTCCTGTTCCTGCTGATCTCCGTGCCGCTGACCCGGCTCGTGGATGCCTACAACGCCCGCCGCGGTGGGCGCGGCAGCGGCCGTGCGACGGTGGGGGCGATCCGATGACCGAGCCGACGGCGCCGCTGCTGCGCGTGGCCGGGCTGCGCAAGTCGTTCGGGACCAACCTCGTGCTGGACGGGCTGGACCTCGACGTCGCCGAGCACTCGTGCGTCGTGCTGATCGGTTCCTCGGGGTCGGGCAAGTCGACATTGCTGCGCGCCGTCGACCTGCTCGAGGAGGTCGACGACGGCGTCATCGAGCTGCGCGGCGTCGACCTCGCCGACCCGTGGGTGGACGCGAACGCGGCCCGGGCCCGGATGGGCATGGTGTTCCAGGCCTACAACCTGTTCCCCCATATGAGCGTGCTCGCGAACGTCGCGCTCGCGCCCCGCCTGGTGCACGGCCGGACGAAGGACGAGGCGGAGTCCGCCGCCGTGGCGATCCTGGAACGGGTCGGCCTCGGGGACAAGGTCACCGCCTACCCCGACCATCTCTCCGGCGGCCAGCAGCAGCGAGCCGCGATCGCGCGGGCGCTCGTCAACGGGCCCGAGCTGCTGCTCCTGGACGAGGTCACCTCCGCGCTCGACCCGGAGCTGGTGGGGGAGGTCCTCGACCTGCTCGCCGAGCTGCGTGCCGAGGGCACCACGATGCTGGTGGCGACCCACGAGATGGGCTTCGCCCGGCAGGCCGCGGACCTGGTCTGCTTCCTCGACGGCGGCCGGGTGCTCGAGTCCGGGCCACCCGAGCAGGTGCTCGGCGCGCCCGAGCAGCCGCGCACCCGCGAGTTCCTCGCCAGGTTGCACGCATGAGCGCTGCGACCGGGCCGGGTCCCCGGGAGCCCGACGGCGGCGCCGCCTTCGCGCGCACGGTTCCCGCGGTCCGGTCGCAGGTTGGCGGCCTGTGGCTGGGACTGCTGTCGGCAGCCGTGTTCGCGACGTCCGGGCCGATCGCCCGAGCGCTGCTCGAGGTCGGCTGGAGCGCCGGGGCGGCCGTGACCGCCCGGATCGCCGGCGCCGCTCTCGTTCTGGTGGTGCCGGCCGTGCTGCAGCTGCGTGGACGCTGGTCGCTGTTGCGTACGAACGCGAGGCTGATCGCCGGGTACGGCCTGCTCGCCCTGGCCCTGACCCAGTTCGCCTACTTCTCCGCGATCGCGCACGTCACCGTCGGGGTGGCGCTGCTGCTGGAGTACCTCGGTGTGATCCTCGTGGTGCTCTGGCTCTGGGTCCGGCACGCGCAGCGTCCCCGGGCGGCCACCGTGACCGGGGTGGTGCTCGCCGTCGTCGGGCTCGTGCTCGTCCTCGACCTCACCGGCGCGAACGACGTCGACCTGGTCGGCGTGCTCTGGGGCCTCGCTGCCGCCTGCGGGCTCGCCGGGTACTTCATCCTCAGCGGCAACGCCTCGACGGGGCTGCCACCGATCGTGCTCGCCGCCGGCGGCATGACCGTCGGCGCGGTCGCCCTCGGGCTGCTCGGGGCGACCGGGCTGCTCCCGATCCGGGTGGCCGCGGCGGACGTCACCCTCGGCGGCGCGGCGGTGCCGTGGTGGGCGGCCCTGATCGCCCTGGTCCTGGTCTCGACCGTGGTCGCCTACACGACGGGGATCGCCGCGACCCGGCGCCTCGGCGCCAAGCTCGCCTCGTTCGTCGGCCTCGTCGAGGTGCTGTTCGCGATCGTGTTCGCCTGGCTGCTGGTGGGGGAGCTGCCCGGCCTGGTGCAGCTGCTCGGAGGTCTCCTGATCGTCGCCGGCGTGGCGGCGATCCGGTACGACGAGCTGGTCGGTCGCAGATCCTGACAGCGGGCGCATCGCGCCCGAGCATTGGATCGCCCACGTCGTGGGGCCTGATGACCTTCAACCGACCGCGCAGAAGCCCTTGGTCTCGCTGGCTCGGACCGTGGGTTTCCAAGCGCTCGGGCGCCCGTTTCGGCCGTGGTCCCCGTCACATCCCCTTCGGGTGCCAGACCGTCTTGGTCTCGGTGTAGGCGAGGATCGCGTTCAGGGACTGGGCCTCGGTCCAGGAGCCCTCGGCGTCGCCGGCGGGGCGGAGCACCCGCTTGACCGAGTCCGCGGCGTCCGCCTCGAGCTCGCCCCAGGTGATGCCGTCGGCGCCGAGCGCCCCGGCCACGTCGATGGCGTTGACGTCCATGTGCTTGGCCAGGTGTGGGGCGATCTCCGCGCTACGCCCCGTGATGATGTTCACCACGCCACCGGGCACGTCCGAGGTGGCGAGCACCTCGGCCAGGCTGACCGCGGGCAGCGGCCGGTTCTCGGACGCGACCACCACGACGGTGTTCCCCATGACGATCGCCGGTGCGAGCACGGACACCAGGCCGAGCAGCGAGGACGCCTGCGGCGCGATCACCGCGACCACGCCGGTCGGTTCGGGGGCGGAGAGGTTGAAGTACGGCCCGGCCACCGGGTTCGCGTTGCCGGCCACTTGAGCGACCTTGTCCGACCAGCCCGCGTACCAGACCCACCGGTCGATCGCGGCGGAGACGACGTCCTGCGCGCGCCGCTCGGTCAGGCCCTCACCGGCGGCGACATCGGCGACGAACTGGGCCCGGCGGCCCTCGAGCAGCTCAGCGACCCGGTACAGGACCTGCCCGCGGTTGTACGCCGTCGCCCCGGCCCAACCGGGCTGTGCGGAGCGCGCCGCCCGGACGGCGTCCCGGGCGTCCTTGCGCGAACCCTGCGCGGCGTTCGCGAGGAACGCACCCTTCGCACTCGTCACCTCGTAGGTCCGGCCGGACTCCGAGCGCGGGAAGGCGCCGCCGACGAACAGTTTGTAGGTCTTGCGCACGTCGATCCGTGCGGGCGACGTGGCCCTCATCGGGTGCTCCCCTCGATCAGGTAGGAGGCCAGGCCGTGGCGGCCGCCCTCCCGGCCGTAGCCGGACTCCTTGTACCCACCGAACGGGCTGGTGGGGTCGAACCTGTTGAACGTGTTCGCCCAGACCACGCCGGCGCGGAGCTTGTCCGCCATGGACAGGATCCGCGACCCCTTCTCCGTCCAGATCCCGGCCGAGAGCCCGTACGGGGTGTTGTTCGCCTTCGCGACGGCCTCGGCGGGGGTGCGGAACGTCAGTACCGACAGGACCGGGCCGAAGATCTCCTCGCGGGCGATCCGGTGCGCCGCGGAGACGTCGGTGAAGACCGTCGGCGCGAACCAGAAGCCCTGCTCGGGCAGGGCGCAGTCGGCGGTCCAGCGCACCGCGCCCTCCTCCTCGCCGGCCTTGGTCAGGTCTGTGATGCGGGCCAGCTGCGCGGCCGAGTTGATCGCGCCCACGTCCGTGTTCTTGTCCATCGGGTCCCCGACCCGGAGGGTGCCGAGCCGGGCCTTGAGGCGATCCACGACCTCCTCGGCGACCGACTCCTGGACCAGCAGACGCGAGCCTGCGCAGCACACCTGGCCCTGGTTGAAGAAGATCCCGTTGACGATGCCCTCGATAGCCTGGTCGATCGGGGCGTCGTCGAAGACGATGTTCGCGGCCTTGCCGCCGAGTTCGAGGGTGGCGTGCTTGCGGGTCCCCGCGATCTCCTTGGCGATCCGCTTGCCGACCGCGGTGGAGCCCGTGAACGCGACCTTGTCCACACCCGGGTGGGCGACCACCGCCGCGCCGGTGGCCCCGGCCCCGGTCACGATGTTCACGACGCCCGGCGGCAGCTCGGCCTGGCGGAGCAGGTCCGCGAACAGCAGCGCCGTGAGAGGCGTCGTCTCGGCCGGCTTGAGCACCACGGTGTTCCCCGTGGCCAGCGCCGGTGCGATCTTCCACGCCAGCATCAGCAGCGGGAAGTTCCACGGGATCACCTGCCCGGCCACGCCGTGCGGGCGCGGTGACGGCCCGAAACCGGCGTGGTCGAGCTTGTCCGCCCAGCCCGCGTAGTAGAAGAAGTGCGCGGCAGCCGTCGGCACGTCGACGTCCCGGGCCTCGCGGATCGGCTTGCCGTTGTCCAGCACCTCGAGGACAGCGAACTCGCGCGAACGCTCGGCCAGCAGGCGGGCGATCCGGAACAGGTACTTCGCCCGCTCCGCGCCGGGCATCGGTCCCCAGACCTTCTCCTGGGCGCGTCGGGCCGCACGGACGGCTCTGTCGACGTCGGCCTCGTCGGCCACCGCGACGTCCGCGAGGGACTCCTCGGTGGCCGGGTTGATCGTCTTCAGGGAGCCACCGGACGCGGACTCGACGAACTCGCCATCGATGAACAGCCCGTAGGAGGAGGCGATGTCGACGACGGCCCGGGACTCCGGGGCCGGTGCGTACTCGAAGCGTGGCATGGTGGTCCTCAGTCGATCGTCACGTAGTCGGGGCCGGAGTAGGCGCCGGTGGCCAGCCTCTGGCGTTGCAGGAGGACGTCGTTGAGCAGCGACGAGGCCCCGAACCGGAAGTAGTCCGGGTCCAGCCAGGCCTCGCCGGCCACCTCGTTGACGGCGACCAGGTACTTGATCGCGTCCTTGGCGGTGCGAATGCCACCCGCGGGCTTCACGCCGACCTGCACCCCGGTGGTGGCCAGGAAGTCCCGGACCGCCTCGAGCATGATCACGGTGACCGGCAAGGTCGCGGCGGGGGAGACCTTCCCGGTGGACGTCTTGATGAAGTCCGCCCCGGCGAGCATCGCGAGCCAGGAGGCGCGGCGCACGTTGTCATAGGTGGCCAGCTCACCGGTCTCGAGGATCACCTTCAGGTGCGCGGGCCGCTCGGCCTCATGGCACACCTCGCGGACCGCGACGATGTCGTCGTAGACCTTGCGGTAGTGACCGGACAGGAACGCGCCGCGGTCGATCACCATGTCGATCTCGTCGGCGCCCGCGGCGACCGCGTCCCGGGTGTCGGCCAGGCGCACCTCGCGCCCGGCGCGCCCGGACGGGAACGCGGTCGCCACAGCGGCCACGTTGATGCCCGAGGTCCCGACGGCCTCACGTGCCACGGTGACCATGTCGCCGTAGACGCAGACGGCAGCCGGTCGCGGGCAGGTCGCATCGCCGGGTTCGGGGGTGCGGGCCTTGGCCACGAGGGAGCGCACCTTGCCGGCGGTGTCGGCACCTTCGAGCGTGGTCAGGTCGATCATCGAGATCGTCAGGTCGAGGGCCCAGGCCTTCGCACTGGTCTTGATCGAGCGCGTGCCCAGCTGGGCTGCGCGCCCGTCGGCCCCGACCCGGTCCACGCCGGGCAGGCCCTGGAGGAACCGGCGCAGGCCGGCCTCGGAGAGGTCCGCGGTGCCGATCACCGCGGCCGCGTCGGCCGCCACCTGGGCGCCGGTCCGGTCCGCGGGGTGGGGCCCGTGCGCGGACCCGGACGACGGCGTCGTCACCGTTGAAGTCATAGCGGCGAGTCTACTGGCGTCCGACATGCGGACGCTCCCGGTCGGCGCTCGCCGACCGGCAGACCCCCAGACCCGGCTCAGGGCCGCTCGTTGTGGCCGAACTCCTGGAGGAACCGCGGACCCGTCGCCGCGAGCTCACGTTCGAACTGCGCGGCCCAGGTGCCATAGGGGCGTCCGGCCAGGGACTCGTTGCCGAACCGCGGATCGTCCGAGACCTCACTGACGCAGAAGTCCGGGATCACCAGGTCCGTCACCGGGCCGTCGCGTTCCACCTCCGCCACCAGCAGCGGGGCGTTCGCGGCCAGGAACTCGTCGATGACCCACCCATCGCCGCCGAGCCACACGGCATGCCGGAACTTGACCACCAGGTGCCCGCCCCGGCGCACCATCTGCTCGGCGACGTGCGGGTCGAGCTCGCGCTCGGCCTCGTACCGGGTGCCCCCGTTCGCGGGGCCCTTGGCGGTCAGCGTGCAGAACGTGAACCGTCCCGAGAGTGCGTCCAGGAGCTCCACCTCCGTGCGGGGCAGGTTCGCGGGGGCAGGCATCTGCAACCTGACCCGCAGCGCGTACCCGTCGGATGCGAGGAAGTAGCTCTGCACGATGACGTCCGGCGCCGGCTCGTCCAGCAGCGCGACGGGTAGCTCGCGGACGAGGAACTTCCGCTCGAACTCGAAGTCGCCGTACCCGGTGTCGCTCATGGTCCGAACCTACCGCGCCAGTGGCCGGATTCCGCCGATTCCGTGCCGAACGCGCCGTAGCTGCGCATCCCGGGTGATCGCTGGCTCAGGCGAAGAACCGGAATAGCGGAGAGTCCGGGGCGATCACGCGGTAGGTGAGTCTGGAGGCGTCCATCCGGGCCAGCAGGGGCTCGTAGCCGTCCGCCGAGCCGAGCGTCAGCCCCACGAACGCCGGGCCGGTCTCCCGGTTCGAGCGTTTCGTGTACTCGAACAGCGAGATGTCGTCGTCGGGTCCGAGCACCGAGTCCAGGAAGGCGCGCAGGGCACCGGGCTCCTGCGGGAAGTCGACCACGAAGTAGTGCCGCAGGCCCTGATGGACGAGCGAGCGCTCGACCACCTCGGCGTACCGCGAGATGTCGTTGTTCCCGCCGGAGAGCAGGCACACCACGGTGGACCCGGGCGCGACCTCCAGCGTCGCCCCGGAGCCGACCGGCCCGACGGCGGCGAGCGCCAGGGCACCCGCGGGCTCGGTGATGATCCCCTCGGTCTGATAGAGCTCCAGCATCTCGGTGCACACGCGGCCCTCGGCGACCTGGCGCACCGGTGCGCCGAGTTTGGCGACCACCGCGTAACTGAGCGCACCCACCCGGCGTACGGCGGCGCCGTCGACGAACGTGTCGATGTCCGCCAGGGTGACCGGCCCGCCGGCGGTCAGAGCCGCCGCCATCGACGCCGCCCCGGCCGGCTCGATCCCGACCACCTGGGTCGTCGGGCAGGCGTCGGCGAGATACGTGCCCATGCCGGCCAGCAGGCCGCCGCCGCCCACCGGGATGACCACCACGTCCGGGCTGCGGCCGAGCTGGTCGTGGATCTCCTTGGCGACGGTGCCCTGCCCGATGATGGTGCGCGCGTCGTCGAAGGGATGTACCTGCACGGCGCCGTCGGTGCGGGCGAACTGCGCCGCGGCCGCGGACGCCTCGTCGTAGGTGGAACCGGTGGGCACGATCGTCACGTAGTCACCGCCGAGGGAGGCGATCCGGTCCAGCTTCTGCCGCGGCGTGGTCCGCGGCACGTAGATCCGGCCCCGGATCCGGAGCTCCTGGCACGCCTTCGCGACCCCCTGGGCGTGGTTCCCGGCGCTCGCGCACACCACCCCCCGCTCCCGCTCGTCGGCGTCGAGCCGCAGCATCAGGTTGAACGCCCCGCGCACCTTGTAGGACCGCACGGTCTGCAGGTCCTCGCGCTTGAGCAGCACCGTCGCGCCGGTGGCCGCACTCATCCGCTCCCAGCGTTGCAGCGGGGTGCGGTGCACCGCGTGCTGGATCCGCTGGGCCGCCTCCCGCACCCCGGTCGCGGTGACCGAGTCGGCCGCGACGTCGCTCATGCGGGGATGACCAGCCCGGCGGCCGCGGCGATGTCCGCCTTCAGCAGCTCCAGGCGGCTCGCCGCCTGCGCGCGGACGGGACCGAGGTCCTCGCCGGGCGCAACCGTCTCGATCACCTCGAGGTAGCACTTGATCTTCGGCTCGGTGCCGCTCGGTCGCACGATGACGCGGTCGTTCGCCTCGGTCAGGTAGAGCAGCCCGTCCGTGGGCGGTAGGTCGGCACTGCCCTGCGCCAGGTCCACGACCTCGGCGACGGCGGAGCCCGCCAGGGTGGTCGGCGGCGCCTTGCGGAGCCGGTCCTGGGCGGCGGCGATGAGGCCGGGGTCCTCGACCCGGACGGACAGCGGCGCCGTCGCGTGCAGGCCGTGGCGGCGGGCCAGGTCGTCGAGCACGTCGGTGAGCGTGCGTCCGTGAGCGTGCAGGTCCGCGGCCAGTGCCGCGATCCGGACCGCCGCGGTGATCCCGTCCTTGTCCCGCACGGCGGCCGGGTCGGTGCAGTAGCCGAGGGCCTCCTCGTAGCCGAAGACGAGTCCGTCCACCCGACTGATCCACTTGAAGCCGGTGAGCGTGGCCCGGTGCGCGAGCCCGTGGTGCGCAGCGATGGCCGCCAGCAACCGGGAGGAGACGATCGAGCTCGCCAGCACGCCCGGACCGGACGCGCCGCCCGTTGCCCGGCCGGCTGCGGCCACGTGGCCGGCCGCCTCGGCCGCTGCCTGCTCCCCGAGCAGGGCACCGACCTCGTCGCCGGTGAGCTGACGCCAGCCGGTGACCGTGGCGACGTCGGGAACCGCCACGGAGCAGCGGTCCGCATCCGGGTCGTTGGCGATGATCAGGTCCGCGCCCACCCGGGCCGCGGTGGCGAAGGCGAGGTCGAGCGCGCCGGGTTCCTCCGGGTTCGGGAACGCCACGGTCGGGAACGTCGGGTCGGGGTCGGCCTGTTCGGCCACGAGCGTGACGTCCGCGAAGCCCGCCTGCGCCAGCACCCGCCCGGCGAGGGCGCCACCCACGCCATGCAGCGGGGTGAGGACGATGCGCAGATCGCGAGGGACGCCGTCGGGCACCAGGGCCGTGGCCCTGGCTGCGTATGCGTCGACGATGCCGCTGCCGAGGACCTCACGGGAGCCGCCGGTCGCGGCGGCGTCGGCCGCCGAGCGGGGGACCGACGCGACCGAGGGCACCAGCGCGATCCGGGCGGAGATCTCCGCGTCCGCGGGCGGCACGATCTGGGCGCCCTGCCCGGCGTCGGTGACCACCCGGCCACCGAGATAGACCTTGTACCCGTTGTCCTGGGGCGGGTTGTGGGAGGCGGTGACCATCACGCCGGCGTCCGCGTCGAGGTGCCGCACCGCGAACGCCAGCACCGGAGTGGGCAGCGCCGCAGGCAGCAGATACGCGTGCCCGCCGGCGGCGGCAACGACGTCCGCGGTATCGGCGGCGAAGTCGCTGGAGCCGAACCGGGCGTCGTAGCCGATGACGACGCGGGGGGCAGGGCCGGGGGAGCCGAGGGCGTCCGTGAGGTAGTGCACCAGCCCGGCCGCAGCCCGGATCACCACGGCCCGGTTCATCCGGTGCGGGCCGGCGCCGAGGGCACCCCGCAGCCCGGCGGTCCCGAACTCCAGCGGCCCGGAGAACCGGTCCGCGAGCTCGGCCAGGGCCACCCGCTGCTCGCCGGTGCTGAACCCGTCGCCGAGGGCGTGGTCGAGCAGTTCCCGCAGCTCGTCCGCGGTGGCCGGGTCCGGGTCGTCGTCGATCCACGCCCGGGTGGCCGCGACCAGGTCGCTCATCAGGCGATCCTGCGGACGATCTCGGCCAGCAGGGCGCCGAGCCGCGGACCGGCGGCGGCGCCGGCGTCGAGGACCTCGGCGTGTGACAGCGGGACCGGCGAGATGCCGGCGGCCAGGTTCGTGACAAGCGAGATCCCGAGGACCTCCAGCCCGGCGTGCCGGGCCGCGATCGCCTCCAACGCGGTGGACATGCCGACCAGGTCGCCACCGAGCCGCTTGACCATCGCCACCTCGGCGGGGGTCTCGTAGTGCGGGCCGCGGAACTGGGTGTAGATGCCCTCGTCGAGGGTGTCGTCCACGGACCTCGCCACCTCGCGCAGGCGGGCGGAGTAGAGGTCGGTGAGGTCCACGAAGGTCGGGCCCTCGAGCGGGGAGGCGCCGGTGAGGTTGAGGTGGTCGCTGATCAGCACGGGCGTGCCCGGAACCCACTCGCGGTGCAGCCCGCCGCACCCGTTCGTGAGCACGATCGTGTGGGCACCGGCGGCCGCCGCCGTGCGCGCCCCGTGTGCCACCCGTCGCACGCCGCGGCCCTCGTAGTAGTGGGTCCGCGCGCCGAGCACGAGGGCGTGGCGGATCTCACCGTCCGCGCCGGTGAACCGCACGGAGCGCAGGGTGCCGGCGTGCCCGGCCACCCCGGACCGGGAGAAGCCGGGGATGTCCTCGGCGGTGAACTCGGCGACGGTCTCGCCGAGCACGTCCGCCGCTTCACCCCAGCCTGATCCGAGGACCAGGGCGACGTCATGATGGGGCACGCCGCTGCGGGCGGTGATCGCCGCGGCGGCGGCCGCAGCCGCATCGAACGGGTCGGTCGCCGGGTCGTCCAGCTCGGTGCCGGGGCCGGGATCGGGGGAGGTCACGGGGGTTTCGGTACTGCTCACGGTGCCGAACCTACCTGCGTCACGGCACAATGTCCCACGTGACGAGCACCCCGACTTCGCCCACGACCACCGAGCCCGCGTCCGGAGTCGGCAGGTCATCGACCCGCGAGGGCTCCCGGGTGGTGGTCATCGGCGGTGGCCCGGGCGGCTACGAGGCCGCGCTCGTGGCCAGGCAGCTCGGCGCCGAGGTCACCGTGGTGGAGCGGCAGGGCATGGGCGGTTCCGCGGTCCTGACCGACGTGGTGCCCTCCAAGACCCTGATCGCCACCGCGGAGTGGATGACGGTCACCGAGGAGGCCGCGGACCTGGGGATCCGCCCCACCGGTGGCCACGCCGGCTCCTTCGAGGCGGACTTCGCGACCGTCGACGCCCGCGTGCTGAGCCTCGCGAAGGCGCAGTCGGCGGACATCCGCACCCGCCTGGAGCGCGAGGGCGTGGGCCTGGTGGACGGCGAAGGGCGCATGGACGGCCCGAGTGCGGTGATCGCGACCACGAGCTACGGCGATCAGCGCCTTCCCGCGGACGTGGTCCTGCTCGCGACCGGCGCCCGGCCCCGGGTGCTGCCGACGGCCGTGCCCGACGGCGAACGCATCCTGAACTGGACCCAGCTCTACCAGCTGACCGAGGTGCCCGAACGACTGATCGTGGTGGGCTCGGGCGTCACCGGCGCCGAGTTCGCCGGTGCCTACAACGGCCTCGGTGCCGATGTGGTCCTGGTGTCCAGCCGGGACCGCGTGCTGCCGGGGGAGGACCCGGACGCCGCCGAGCTCATCGAGACCGTGTTCAAGCGGCGTGGCATGGAGGTGCTCTCGCGCTCGCGGGCCGCCGGAGCCCGCCGCGTCGGCGACGGCGTCGAGGTGGAGCTCGCGGACGGACGCGTCGTGCAGGGCTCGCACTGCCTCATCGCCGTCGGTGCGGTTCCGAACACGGAGGGCCTGGAACTGGAGGGCGCCGGGGTGAAGGTGAGCGAGTCCGGCCACATCCAGGTGGACCGGGTCTCCCGGACCACGGCCCGGGGCGTCTACGCGGCCGGCGACTGCACCGGGGTGCTCGCACTCGCCTCGGTCGCAGCCATGCAGGGCCGGATCGCCATGTGGCACTCCCTCGGAGACGCCGTCTCCCCGCTCGACCTGAGCCAGGTCTCGGCGAACGTCTTCACGGCCCCGGAGATCGCGACCGTGGGCATCCCCGAGCACCGGATCACCTCCGGCGAGGTGCGCGGCGCGATCACCACCCTGCCGCTGGCCCGCAACCCCCGCGCGAAGATGCTCGGCATCCGCGAGGGCTTCGTGAAGATGTTCTCCCACCGTGCCTCGGGCCTGGTCATCGGTGGTGTGGTGGTGGGACCGCGGGCCAGCGAACTGATCTTCCCGATCACCCTCGCGATCAGTAACCGGCTGACCGTCGACCAGGTGTCCAGCGCGTTCACGGTGTACCCGTCGCTGTCCGGCACCATCGCGGAGGCCGCGCGCACGCTGCACGACGCCCGCGGCTGACGGCCCCGGGTCAGTGGTGCAGCCGGCGTTGCTCGCCGGTCGAAGGTCTCAGTGCCCGACGGCGGCCGGGGCCTCGCGTAGGAGCGTCGCCAGGGTGGTGGCGTCGTGGCTCCCGTTGAAGATCGGCGTGCCCGGCTGCAGGTGCACCCCGGATGCGAGGTCGCCGGCGTCGACCGGGTCGAAGCCGAGCCGGTCCACGAAGGCGCGCACGAGCGCCGTGGCGTCGGGGTCGTCGCCGGCGACGGCGAGGGCGCGCCGGGCCGGGGCGCCGACCGGCAGGCCCTGTTCCTCGAGCTCGTGGTAGCCGATGTGGTTGAGCGTCTTCACGACCGCGGAGCCGGTCAGGTGGCGGGCCACCACCTCCGACGTGCTCGGCGCGGCCTCGAGCTCGGGGTTGCGACCGTCGGTGCTCGGCCAGTAGTTCATGGCATCGACGACGACCTTGCCGGCGAGGGTGTCGCCGTCGAGCGTGGCATGTTTGCCCAGCGGCAGGGCCAGGACGACGAGGTCGGCGGACGCGACCGCGTCGGCGGCCGTGCTCGTGTCCGCGCCCGGTGCCATGATCTGCGCGATCAGGTCGATGAGGGCGGGATCGCCGGACGCGGCGAGCCGCACCCGGTAGCCGGCCCGTATAGCCGTCCGGGCGATGGCGGTGCCCACCCGGCCGGCACCGAGGACCGCTATGGTGCCCGGCCCGCTCCCGGCGCCGTCCGGCGCACCACGGCTGCCATCGTCGGGCAGGTCGGCGGACGGGACATGGTCTGTCACGGGGCAACTCCGGGTCGGCATCGGATACGCCTCACTCAACGCCTCCGACGGCCGGGACTATTCCGCCCGCGTGGAGGGCGCGCTGCCGACCCCGGCGGATCGCCGATCCCCCGACCAGGAGGTGGGCGGTCTAGGTGTCGCCGCCGAGATAGGCCGCCCGGACCGCGGCGTCGCCGGCGAGCTCGGCGCCGGTGCCCGACCGGACGATCTCGCCGGTCTCCAGCAGATAGGCGTGGTCCGCGCGCCGCAGGGCCTGGGCTGCGTTCTGCTCGACGAGCAGCACCGTCGTGCCCTGGGAGTTGATCTCCTCGATGATCCTGAAGATCTGGTGGATCAGCTTCGGCGCGAGACCCATCGAGGGCTCGTCGAGCAGCAGCAACCGCGGCTGCGCCATCAGAGCGCGGCCGATCGCCAACATCTGCTGCTCTCCGCCCGACAGATTGCCCGCCGGCTGCTTGATCCGTTCCTGTAGCCGCGGGAACAGCGTGAGCACGCGCTCGAAGTCGGGCGCGAGCGCGGCCGTGTTGCGGTCGCGCCGCACGTACGCCCCCATCTCGAGATTCTCGCGCACGGTCATCCCCGGGAAGATCCCGCGACCCTCGGGCGACTGGCTGATACCCATCTGCACGCGTCTGTCGGGTGAGACCTTCGCGAGGTCCTTCCCCTCGTAGAAGACCGAGCCGGCACGGATCTTCCGCAGCCCCGAGATCGTCTTGAGCGTGGTGCTCTTGCCGGCTCCGTTCGCGCCGATGAGGGTCACGACGGTGCCCTCGGGGACCTCGAAACTGAGGTCGCGGATCGCCTCGATGTGTCCGTAGTTGACCGACAGGTCGCGAACCTCAAGAAGCATCGTCGACCTCCTCCTCGACCTCGTCCTCGTCGACCCCGAGGTAGGCGGCGATCACGGCCGGGTCGTTCTGCACGCCGGCGGGCGTGCCGTCGGCGATCTTGCGCCCGAACTCCAGTACGACGAGCCGGTCGACGGCGCCCATCACCAGCCGCATGTCGTGCTCGATGAGCAGGACCGTGAGGCCACGGTCACGGATGCTACGGATCAGCTCCATCAGCGCCTGCTTCTCGGAGGGGTTGAAGCCTGCCGCAGGCTCGTCGAGGCACAACAGCTTGGGCCGCGTGGCCATCGCGCGTGCGATCTCAAGACGTCGTTGATCGCCGTAGGAGAGGTTGCCGGCCAGTTCGTCGGCGCGGCCTCGCACGCCCACGAAGTCCAGCAGCTCGTGCGCGATCTCCCGTCCGGCGGCCTCCTCGCGTCGGTATCTGGGGAGCCCGAGCAGTGCGGCGATCGGGCCGGTGCTGTGCTGCGCGTCGGCGCCGACCATCACGTTCTCGAACGCCGTCATCGCCTTGAAGAGGCGAATGTTCTGGAACGTCCGAGCGATGCCTCGTTTCGCGATCCGGTACCGCTTCATGCCCGAGGTGACCTCGCCGTCGAACGTCACGGTCCCTTGGGTCGGTTGGTAGATCCCGGTCATCACGTTGAACGCGGTGGTCTTGCCTGCTCCGTTGGGGCCGATGAGGCCGAGGATCTCGCCGCGGTCGATGTGGAAGTCGACCGCGTCGAGAGCCGTCACCCCGCCGAAACGCAGCGTCACCTCGTTCATCGAGAGCAGGGCCTCGCCCGCCGGGGCTGGGTCCAAGGGCGGTGTCTCAGCCACGGCCGGCCCCCTTCTCCTCGGGTGGGGCCCCGTCCGCGTCGGGACCGTCGCCCGTGTCCGGGCCCTCGCCGGCCACGGCGACGTCGCTCGTCTCCAGCGCCTCGATCTCCTCTTCCATCTTCTGTGCTCGCACGGTGCGCCGTGGTGGCAGCAGACCCTGCGGCCGGTAGGTCGCAAGCACCACCAGGGCGATGCCGAACACGAGCACCCGCCATTGCTCGAAGCCACGGAACCGCTCCGGCAGGTAGGCCACTACGATCGCGCCGAGCAGCACGCCCCACCGGTTCCCCTGGCCACCGACCACAACCGCGGAGATGAACAGGATGGACAGGAGCAACGTGAACGTCTCCGGGTTGATGAACCCCTGCCGCCCCGCGAACAACGCACCCGCGATGCCGCCGACGAACGCACCGAGCGCGAACGCGAGCAGCTTGAACCGGAACGTGGGCACCCCCATCAGCTCGGCGGCGTCCTCGTCCTCGCGGGTGGCCTCCCAGGCGCGGCCCACCCGGGAGTTCTTGACCCGCCGGTCGGCGAGCATGATGAGGATGACGAAGGTGAGTGCGAGCCAGTAGTACGGCGTGATGTCCAGCACCCCGAACACCAGGAACGTACTGGTGTTGTCGAGGTCCACCAGGGGCACACCGGTGCTCCAGTCGAGGTGCGGCAGCTCGAACAGCGGGATGCTTGGCGGTCTCGCGATCCCGGAGATGCCCGGTGCGCCCCCCAACCACTCCTGATTGATGAGGTTGAGCCGCACGATCTCGCCGAACCCGAGTGTCACGATCGCCAGGTAGTCGCCGCGGACACGCAGCGTGGGCCACCCCAGCAGCACGCCGGAGAGCATCGTGATGACGATCGCGGCCGGCAGGCTGGCCAGCCACGTCCAGGTCGCGTGCTCCGACGTCAGGATGCCCACCGTGTAGGCACCGATCGCATAGAAACCCACGTAGCCGAGGTCGAGCAGGCCCGCGTACCCGACCACGATGTTGAGCCCGAGCGCAATGAGCGCGTAGACGGCCACCGTGAAGAGCACGCCGCTGAAGTCGGTGCCGGGCGGGCTGATGAACGGAGGGTTCAGCAGCGGCAGTGCGTAACAGAACAGTGCGAGGGCCACGAGCAACAGGATCTGGCCCCAGCGCGGCATCATCCGCATGCGCTCGCGCAGGCCGATCCGACGGCGGCGCGGCCGCACCTGCGAGCTCATGCGCGTGCCTTTCCGAGTGACTCACCGAGCAGACCCGTCGGTCGGAAGAGCAGCACGAGCACCAGCACCGCGAAGGCGACCACCTCACGCCACTCGCTCCCGAACAGTCCGGCACCAAGGTTCTCGGCCACCCCGAGGACGAGCCCGCCGAGCAGGGCACCGCGCAGGTTGCCGATGCCGCCGAGCACGGCGGCGGTGAATGCCTTGACGCCGAGCAGGAAGCCCGCGTTGTACCGCGTGATCCCCACCTGCAGCATGTAGAGGGTCGCGGCTGCCCCCGCCAGCAGCCCGCCGATCAGGAAGGTCACCTGAATCACCCGGGTGCTGTTGACGCCCATCAGCGAGGACGTCTCCGGGTCCTGGGCCACGGCGCGGATGCCACGCCCGATCCGGGTGCGCCGGACGAACTGGTCGACCAGCACCATCATGAGCACCGCTGAGACCACGATGATGATGTCCCGGTTCGTCACACCGTGGCCGAGGATCTCGAACTGCACGGTCGGAGTGCGGTCCAACGGCATGCCGACGTTCTCCCGGGAGCTCGCCACGTAGCGGTCGAACTCGTCGTCCAGCCCGAGCGCCGCCATGATCGGCCCGCGCAGCCCCATGATCTCCGAGAGCACGAACGAGGCGCCGATCGCGGAGATCAGTGCCACGAGCCGCGGCGCGCCGCGCTTGAGGAGGGGCCGATAGGCCACGCGCTCCAGCAGCAGCGCGACTCCACCGGAGATGATCATCGCGATCACCATCGCGAACGCGAGCGAGCCGACCAGCGCCAGGCCGGTCGTCGTGGCGTCTGCGCCGATCAGGTAGAGCGCCCACACCGTCGCGAAGGTGCCGAACATGAACACCTCGGAGTGCGCGAAGTTGATGAGCTGCAGCACCCCGTAGACCATCGTGTAGCCGAGGGCGACCAGCGCGTAGAGCGAGCCGAACACCAGGCCGCCGATGAACAGGGACATGAAGTTGTCGAGGACGTACTGGAGTTGCACGGACGGGTCTCCTCGCGGGACGTGGGCCGACCGTCGCCGACCGAGGTCTGAGCGACCCCGGCCGGCGCCGGTACCCGAGCAGATGGCCGGGACGGCACCGTCCCGGCCGTGGCGCTACTGCTCGATCGGCACGCCCACCTGGATCTCGCCGCCCTCGACCGGATACTGGTAGACCACGACGTCCGCGACCTCACCGGTCTCGTCGAACGTGATGTGCTTGGTGATGCCCTCAGCGTCGTAGCTGTTCACCCACTCCAGCAGCGAGGGCCGGTCGGTGTTCCCGTCGAGAATGCCCTGCAGCAGGACGTTCGTCGCGTCGAAGCCCTCGGTGGAGTACGTGCCGGGGGCCTGGCCCGCGGACGCCTCATAGGCCGCGGCGAACTCCTCGTCGGCCGGAGCGCACGGGCAGGTCAGCACGGCGCCCTCAGCAGCGCCGCCGGCCGCCTCCACGAACGCCGGGTCCAGCGTGCCGTCACCCGACATGAACAGGCCCTCCCAGCCGCCGGAGCGCAACTGGTTCGCCAACACCGAAGCCTCGGCGTAGTAGCCGGCGAAGTACAGCGAGTCAGCACCGGAGGCGTTGACCGCGGTCACGACCGGGCCCATGTCGGTCTGGCCGACCTGGATGCTCTCGGTGCCGACCACGAGGTCGCCGAGCGATTCGACGACCCCAGCACCCAGACCCGCCCCGTACTCCGAGGAGTCGTCCACCACGAACACCCCTTCGGCGTTCGCGGTTCCGGTCAGGTAGGACGCGACGGCGGGCGCCTGGGTCGCGTCGTTGCCGATGACCCGGTGGAACGTGTCCCAGCCGTTCAGGGCCAGGTCGGGGTTGGTCGCCGACGGCGACACCGTGACCAGGCCGGCCTCGGCGAACACGTCACCGGTGGCCGCGGTCTCACCGGAGAACGTCGGGCCGACGACTCCGATGATGTCCGCGTTGCCGACGATCTCCGAGACCAGCGGGCTCGCGGCGGCCGGGTCGCCCTGCGAGTCGAACTCCTCGAGCGTGACGTCGCAATCGGGGTTCGCTTCCTGGAACTGCTCCAGCGCCAGGTTCGAACCGTTGACGATATTGATACCGAGGTTCGCAGAGGGGCCGGTCAGCGGGCCGATGTAGGCGATGACGCCGACGCAGTCGCCGCCGCCTTCACCGTCGTCGGTGCCTTCGCCCTCGGTGCCGCCACCGGTTGTGCCACACGCGGCAAGCGCGATGCCGGCTGCCGCAAGAAGGCCTGCGGTACGCCAGTTGGTCGTGGATCGAGACATTCGGGTCCTCCGCGGGAGGTGGGAGCCGGGCATCGTTACCCGACTTGTTGGTGCCCTGGAACCTAGCACCGGGAGTCAAGGTCAGCACCCCTGACCTGCGCAGAAGTTACACATTGGTAACGAGGCAGGCAGGAGCTGGAACCGTGGCCGCGCCCGGGTGGTGGGCTTCAGGTCGTCTGGATGCGTCCGCGGCGCACCACGAGGTTCTCGTCCATGTCCTCCAGCTCCCGTCCCTTCGTCTCGGGGATCTTGAACCAGACGAAGAAGAACGAGAGCACGGCCATCACGGCGTAGATGCCGTACGCGAGGGTGAGGCCCACGTCGGCCAGCGCCGGGAACGTGGTCGAGACCAGGAAGTTCGCCGCCCACTGTGCCGCTGCCGCGACGGCGAGCGCACCGGCGCGGATGGAGTTCGGGAAGATCTCGCCGAGCAGCACCCACACGAGCGGTCCCCAGGTGGCGCCGAACGCGACCACGAAGACGTTCGCCGCGACCAGCGCCACCGTGGACCAGGGCGCCGCGAGTTCCGCGGTGGTCGTGCCGTCACCGGCCTCGACGATGGTGGCGAACGAGAACGCCACCGCCATCAGGCCGAGGGACAGGGCCATGCCGACCGAGCCGACCAGCAACATCGGGCGACGCCCCACCCGGTCCACCAGCAGGATGGCCACGATCGTGACCAGGATGTTCGTGACGGACGTGATCACCGTGATGGTCAGCGCGTCGGACTCCCCGAAACCAACCGATCGCCACAGCGTCGTGGAGTAGTAGAAGATCACGTTGATCCCGACGAACTGCTGGAACACCGAGAGCAGGATGCCGACCCAGACGATCGGCTTGAGTCCGAGCCGGTGCCCGCGGAGGTCGCTCAGCGACTCCTTCTTCTCCTGGTTCAGGGTCTTCTTGATCTCCTCGATCTTGAGGTTGACCTCGACGACGCCGGTGAAGTCGTGCAGCACGGCCGAGGCCTTGTCGTACTCGCCGCGGGCCACCAGGAACCGTGGCGACTCGGGCAGACGCAACGCGAACACGCCGTAGAGCACGGCCGGGATGGCCTCCGCCATGAACATCCAGCGCCACGCCGCCTGCCCGAACCACAGTTCCTCGGCGGCGCCACCCGCCGTGTTCGCGAGCAGTGCGTCGGAGAGCAGTGCCACGAAGATGCCGGTGACGATCGCGAGCTGCTGGAGCGACCCGAGGCGGCCGCGGACATGGGCCGGAGAGACCTCGGCGATGTAGGCGGGAGCGATCACCGAGGCAGCGCCGACGCCGAAGCCACCGATCACGCGCCAGATGATCAGGTCGAACACACCGAACGCGAGACCGGAGCCGATCGCCGAGACCAGGAACAGGGCGGCTGCGATCAGCATCACCGGGACCCGCCCGAGCCTGTTCGCGACCGGCCCGGCGAACCAGGCGCCGATGGCGCAACCGATGAGCGCGGAGGAGACCGCGAATCCCTTCAGTCCGGCGCCGAGGTCGAACTCGCCGGCGAGCGCGTCGACGGCGCCGTTGATGACCGCTGTGTCGAAGCCGAACAGGAACCCCCCGACGGCCGCGGCGATACAGATCCCGATGATCCGGGCGTTCAGCCGGCTCACCGCGGGTGTGCCACCGTGCTCACTCGCTGACATTTGGCCCCTCCCCATCGGACCAGGCACGGCGCGTGTTCGCCCCGGTCTTGCCCGGTTCCCTCGCTCCCCGAAGGCTAGGGCAGATGGTGGGGTGCCGCGCGGTGTGGCGCCGCGCGGGACCGGCTCACCGGGTCCGGAACTGCGCCGTCACCGGGCACTCGAACGGGTCCATCCGGCCCAGGCCGACGTCGTTGAGGTAGCGCACCACGATCCGGTACGAACCGAGCAGGGTCGTCTCGGTGTACGTGATGCCCAGGGCCGCGCAGTACGCGCGGACCATCGGCTTCGCGCGGCGCAGACTCGGGCGGGGCATGCTGGGGAACAGGTGGTGCTCGATCTGGTGGTTCAGCCCGCCCATCGCCACGTCCACCACGCGGGAGCCGGAGATGTTGCGCGACATGAGCACCTGACGGCGCAGGAAGTCGATCCGGGCATCCGCCGGGACGAGCGGCATCCCCTTGTGGTTCGGCGCGAACGTGGCGCCCATGTAGAAGCCGAACACGGCGAGCTGGACGGCCACGAACGCCACCGCCATGCCGGTGGGCAGGACCCAGAACGCGGCGGTCAGGTACCCGACGATCCGCACCAGCAGGAACGTGATCTCGACGGCCCGGTGCTTGACGGGCTCGCGTCCGAACACGGTACGGATCGCGCTCACGTGCAGGGCCAGGCCCTCCAGGGTGATCAGTGGGAAGAAGAGCCAGCCCTGCCGACGGACGAACCACGCACCGAAGCCCCGGCGGGTGGGCACGTCCGCGGGGATGAACACCAGCGCGCCGGTCCCGATATCCGGGTCGGCTCCGATCTGGTTCGGTTTCGCGTGGTGGCGCGTGTGTTTGCGCTGCCACCAGCCGTGACTCAACCCGACGAACAGGTCCGAGATCACTAGCGCCGCCCAGTCGTTCGCCCGGCCGGACGAGAAGATCTGCCGGTGCGCGGCGTCGTGGGAGAGGTACGCCGTCTGGGTCAGCAGTACCCCGAGCCCGACGGCGAGTGCGAGCTGCCACCAGGACGAACCGATGGTCACGAACGCCCAGCCGGCCACCAGGTACGCCGCCAGCAGTCCGGACATCTTCGCTGCGTAGTAGAGCGGGCGACGGCGCAACAGGCCGGCCTCCCGGACCTGGCGGGCCAGTTCGTGGTAGTCGCTGGTCGTTCGGTCACGTGGGCGGGAGGGTACGGCGACTGTCATGGTGATCCGTTCGAGGGTCGGGGCGCACGGCCGAGGACGGGGTGTGCCTCAAGCCTGTGCGGACTGCCACCGCCGGGCGATCAGGGCGGCACCCGAACCCGGGGTAGGGCTAGCCCCATTGCCCGCTGTGGCGACGGCGGGCGCACGCGGCCCGGCCACCGGCCGTTAGGCTCGCAAACATGCTCGATTCAGCGCCTGTGCGCCTGCCTGACCCGGCCACCGTCGACGTGGTGGCACTGACCCGCGCGATCTGCGACATCCCCAGCGTCAGCGGCGACGAACGCGCCCTCGCCGATGCCGTGGAGGCCCTGCTCAGATCGGCCCCGCACCTGGAGGTCCTACGCGACGGCGACACCGTGTTGGCTCGGACCCGGCTCGGCCGGGCCCAACGGGTGGTGATCGCAGGACACCTGGACACCGTGCCGATCCAGGGCAACCTGCCCACCGAGCTGCGCACCGCGCCCGACGGCGGATCGTTGCTCTGGGGGCGTGGCACCGTGGACATGAAGGGCGGGGTCGCCGTCGCGCTGTATCTGGCCATGACGCTGCCCGAACCGGGCAAGGATGTCACCTGGGTCTTCTACGACCACGAGGAGGTCGAGGCGGACCTGAACGGCCTGGGCCGGGTGGTCCGCACCAACCCGGACTGGCTCGCCGCGGACTTCGCGGTGCTCGGGGAACCCACGGCAGGGGGGATCGAGGGTGGCTGCAACGGCACCCTCCGGGCCGAGGTCCGCACCCACGGCATGACCGCGCACTCGGCCCGTGCCTGGAAGGGGCACAACGCCATCCATGACGCCGCCGAGGTGCTGCGACGGCTCGCCCGGTACACCCCGGCCGAGGTGGAGGTGGACGGGTTGGTGTATCGGGAAGGGCTGAACGCGGTGGCGATCAGCGGCGGGATCGCCGGCAACATGATCCCGGACGAGTGCGCGGTGACCGTGAACTACCGGTTCGCGCCCTCGGCCACCCCGGAGCAGGCGTTCGCGCACGTGCAGGAGGTCTTCGACTCCTTCGACGTCGCTCTCGTCGACGCGGCAGCAGGTGCTCGGCCGGGGCTGAACCACCCAGCTGCCGTCGACTTCCTGGAGGCGGTCACGGCCGTGACCGGCGGGGTGGCCGGGCCGAAGTACGGCTGGACGGATGTGGCCCGGTTCACCGAACTCGGGATCCCTGCCGTGAACTTCGGTCCCGGCGATCCGATGCTCGCCCACGCGGACGACGAACAGGTGGCCATCGACGAGATCAGCACCTGCACACAGGCCCTCGCGGCGTGGTTGAGTACACCGGTGACCTCGAGTCACGACGACGCCCCAGACGGAACGGAACGCCGATGAGCACCACGAACAACCGCGGGAACTACCGGAAGGGCCCGGTGCGGCTACGGGGCAAGCTGATCCCGGAGAAGACCACCGACGAGAGCCTGCTTGAGCCCGCCGAGAGCGTCGACTGGGTGCACATGGACCCGTGGCGGGTGATGCGGATCCAGGCCGAGTTCGTGGAGGGCTTCGGCGCTCTCGCCGAGCTCGGACCCGCGATCAGCGTGTTCGGCTCGGCCCGCTTCAAGCCCGACGACCCGGAATACACCCTCGCCGGTGAGGTCGCCGGGCACATCGTCGATGCCGGGTACGCGGTGATCACCGGTGGCGGCCCCGGGGTGATGGAGGGCGCGAACAAGGGCGCCCACGAGGCAGGGGGCACCTCGGTGGGCCTCGGCATCGAGCTGCCGTTCGAGCAGGGTATGAACGAGTACGTGGACCTCGGGGTGAACTTCCGTTACTTCTTCGCCCGCAAGACCATGTTCGTGAAGTACGCCGAGGGTTTCATCGTCCTACCGGGCGGCTTCGGCACCCTCGACGAACTCTTCGAGGCGCTCACCCTCGTGCAGACCACCAAGGTCAAGCGGTTCCCGATCGTGCTCATCGGCACGACGTTCTGGGCAGGCCTGATCGACTGGCTGAAGAACACGCTGGTGGAGCGTGGCACGATCTCCTCGCACGACCTGGACCTGATGCACCTCACCGATGACCCGCGCGAGGCCGTCGAGATCGTGCTGAACGCGAACCGGAGCCGACGTCGCGAGGAGCTCGCGGCGGCCCAGGCAGCGGCGTCGCGCGCGGGCGCCATGGGCCCCGAATGAGGACCGCGACGAGTCACTCCTGCGGCCGTGGCTGACGCGTGAGCTGGGTGACGTGGGTCACCGGCGTGTTCGCGCTGGTGATCATCGCGGTGCTCGTCGTCGCGTGGTTCGTCTCCACCGGGCGGATCGGGGGTCCGGCAGAGCCGACGCCACGAACTGGCATAGAATGGGCCGAGCAGAGCACCACTCCGGGGACGTCGGCAGACAACGTCGCCTCGAACCGTGAGGGCGCACCACCCGATGACAGCAGGGAGTTTGCCCATGGCCGCCATGAAGCCCAGGACCGGTGACGGACCGCTCGAGGTCACCAAGGAGGGTCGGGGCATCATCATGCGCGTTCCGCTTGAGGGCGGAGGTCGGCTCGTCGTCGAGCTGAACGCCACCGAGGCGAGCGAGCTCAGCGACGCGCTGAGCGCCGTCGCCGGCTGACGCGCCCGATGGCGCAGGCGAGTCCCGAGCTCGACGTCCGCCCGGGGCCGCTGAGCCGGGACCTGCTCGCCGAGTTCGGTCCTTCGGCCGTGCTCGCGCTGCCGATCGCCCCGGCCCGGCCGGACGACGGCGAACTCCAGCCCCGAGCGGGCGTCGCGGACGCCGCGGCCGCCTACGAGGTGGACCTGTACGACCTCGCCGCTCGGTCCGGTTCCACCGGCGCCGCGGGCGAGGCGGTCGCTGTCACGCTGCCGGCGCTCACCGGTGCGCCGACACCCTGGCACGGACTGCCCGGTCGGATCGTGTTCGTCGGTGTGGGAGACGAGTCCGCCGTCGCCATGCGCCGTGCCGGCGCCGCTGCCGCGAGGATCGTCGCGGGCACGCAGACCCTGGTCACCTCGCTCGCCGCGGATGGCGTCGACGACCAGGTGCGGCCGCTCGTGGAGGGGGTCCTGCTCGCCTCCTACCGGCCGCCCTGGACGGGGACCGGGACCGGGCCGAGCGCACCGGTGAACCGGGTCACCCTGGTCGGCGACGCCGATCCGGGCGAGGTGGCACAGGCGCAGATCGCCGCGGGCACCACCCTGCTCACCCGCACCCTTGCCGCCACCCCCTCGAACCTGAAGAACCCGCAGTGGCTCGCCGACCAGGTCCGCACGCTCGCCCGCGGCACCCGATCGGTCAAGGTCACCGTGCGGACCGAGGCCTGGCTGGCCAAGCAGGGCCTGAACGGCATCCTCGCCGTCGGGCGCGGCTCGGCCACCCCGCCCCGCCTGGTCACCGTCGACCACAACCCCGCCGGCGCGACCGGCGACCCGGTGGTCCTGGTCGGCAAGGGCATCAGTTTCGACTCCGGTGGCATCTCCATCAAGCCGCGGGACGCGATGATCGCGATGAAGACGGACATGGCCGGCGCCGCGGCCGTGCTCGGTGCGGTGCTCGGCGCCGCCCGGGCCGAGCTGCCGGTCCGCGTGATCGGTGTCCTGCCGCTCGCCGAGAACGCGTTCTCCGGGGACTCCTACCGGCCCGGCGACGTGCTCCGCATGGTGGACGGCACCACGGTCGAGATCGGGAACACCGACGCCGAGGGGCGGATGGTGCTCGCGGATGCGATGGCCTGGGCGAGGCGTGAGTACGAGCCGAGGGTGCTCGTGGACATCGCCACCCTGACCGGCGCCGCCAGCCTCGGCCTCGGCAGACGGCACGGGGCGCTCTACGCCACCCGCGACGACCTGCGCGACGCCCTCGTGGCCGCCGGGGACCGGGCTGGTGAGACGCTCTGGCCGATGCCGCTGGTGGAGGAGTATCGCCACGCCCTCGACTCGGCGATCGCGGACCTGTCCCACATCGGTACCGACCCGCATACGTCCGGCGGGTCGATCACGGCAGCGTTGTTCCTGCAGCACTTCGCCGGACAGACCCCGTGGGCGCACCTCGACATCGCCGGCCCGGCGCGCTCGGCCAAGGCCGAGCACGAGATCAGCGAGGGGGCCACCGGGTTCGGTGCCCGCCTGCTGTTCCGCTGGCTGCAGACCTTGTCCTGACGACGGGTCCGATGCCGCCCGGCAGCGGGGACGCGCGCCCTCAGCGTTTGACGGCCACCAGGAGGCCGTCACCGCTGGGCAGCAGTGCCGGGATCAGCCGTTCGTCCTCGCGCAGGCGGCGGCCGAGCTCGCGCATCGCCACGGTCGCCTCGTCGCGTCGGGCCGGGTCGGCCACACGGTCGTGCCAGAGGGCGTCGGTGACGGCCAGCGACCCGCCGCTACGCAGCATCCGCACGGCCTGGTCGGCGTAGTCCCCTGCCTCGGTCGGCTCGGCGTCGATGAACACCAGGTCGTAGGCGGCGTCCGCCAGCCGGGGGAGCACGTCCAGGGCCCGGCCGGAGATCGGACGGGTGCGGGTCGCGCGGATCCCGGCAGCGGCGAAGGCCTCCTTCGCGGCCCGCTGGTGCTCGACCTCGACGTCAATGGTGGTCAGCACGCCATCGGGGTCCATCCCGTCCAGCAGCCACAGGCCGGACACCCCCGTGCCGGTACCGATCTCGGCGACCGCGCGGGCATGGGATGCGGCCGCCAGCAGGCGCAGTGCGGCACCGGTTCCGGTGGACACCGCGGCGATGCCGAACTCCTCGGCGCGGGCGCGGGCTTCGGCGGCGGCCTCGGGTTCGGTGATGAAGTCTTCGGAGTAGGCCCAGCTCTGGGCCTTGTCGGCAGCGATGGTGGGCCTCCCGGTGGATGCGTGTCTAGGGACTGGATCGTATCGTTATCGCAGACGAGCGGGCGGGTCGCCATCCCGCTGGGACCGGGGAGCAGGGTGCTGGGGTCCCGGTCGGGCGTCGATGTCACCATCGTGCACGTGACCGGCTCGGCGCCGACTCAGGAGGGAGGGGCCGGGTGTCCGAGGACCTCGACGCGCTCTGGGATTTCGAGGACCCCATCGGCAGTGCCGAGGTCTTCCGGGCCGCGATCGCGCGAGCCGGCGGTGCGGAGCGGGACGTGCTGACCACCCAGCTGGCCCGCGCACTCGGTCTGGCCGGCCGGTACGACGAGGCGGATCGGCTGCTCGAGTCGCTCGACGCCACGACCGGCGCCGCCGAAGCCGGTGCCGAGGTCGCCGTGCGGGTGGCGCTCGAACGTGGCCGGCTGCGCCGCAGTTCCGGTCGACCCGACCCGGAGCCGCTGCGGAGAGCAGCGGACCTGGCGCACACGGCGGGCCTGGAGGCACTCCGGATCGATGCGCTGCACATGCTGGCCCTCGTCGCCGAGACCCCGGCGGCGCAGGTGGTCGCGAACCGGGAGGCACTCGCCCTGGCGCGCACGGCGACCGACCCGCGGGCCCGGCGCTGGGAGGCGAGCCTGCTGAACAACCTGGGCTGTGCACTCGTCGACGCGGGTGATCCGGGCGCCGCTCTCGAGGTGTTCCGGCAGGCGCAGCAGCTCCGCCACGACGCCGGGCAGGGCCGCGAGGAGCAGATCGCGCGATGGATGGTCGCGTGGGCGTTGCGCCTCCTCGGCCGCCGGGCAGAGGCCCTAGCCATGCAGCGCACGCTCAAGGAGGACCTGGTCGCCGCGGGGATCGATGACGCGGACGTCGACGCCGAGATCGCTCTGCTGACGGATCGGCCCCCGTCCTGACCGGGACGGAACACGGCGGCGACCCCGTTCGTTCTCCCAGGGAGTTCCCAGGTAGCGGACGTAGACTCGACGAATCATGGAGGAGCAGCCGGTGGTGGCCCAGACCGACGTCGCGGAGATGATCGGTGGGTCGACGCCGCCGGTAGCGGGCGAGTTGACGACCACCGGGCCGACCGAGCCGCTCTGGGAACCGCCCACCTGGGAACGCGTGGTCCGCGAGAACTCCGACCGGGTCTACCGCCTCGCCTTCCGGCTCACCGGGAACCGAGCCGATGCCGAGGATCTCACCCAGGAGGTTTTCGTGCGGGTGTTCCGCTCGCTGCACTCCTACCAGCCCGGCACGTTCGAGGGCTGGCTGCACCGCATCACCACAAACCTGTTCCTGGACGGTCAGCGCCGCAAGAAGCGGATCCGATTCGACGCGCTCGGTCAGGCCGCCGAGTGGATCCCCGAGACCGGGGAACGCGGATCACCCGAGCGCGGCTACGAACACGAGAACCTCGACCTGGACGTCCAGCGCGCGCTGGACGTCCTCAAGCCGCAGTACCGCGCGGCCGTGGTGCTGTGCGATATCGAGGGACTGTCCTACGAGGAGGTCGGCGCCACCCTCGGCATCTCGATGGGCACGGTCCGGTCCCGGATCCACCGTGGCCGGGCCCAGCTGCGCAAGGAGCTCGCTCATCGCTCGCCGGAGGCCATGGCGGCTGCCCACGAGGAGGACCGGTGAGCCATCTCGGACCGCTGATCTCCCCGCTCATCGATGGCCAGCTGCCGGCGGCCAAGGCCGAGCGTGCCATGGCCCACGTGGCCGCCTGCGCGCAGTGCCGCGCCGAGGTCGCCGAGGAACGCGCCTGGCGTTCGGCGGCCAGGTCCGCCGGCGACGCCCGCCCGAGCGAGGACCTGACCGCCCGTCTGCTCGCCCTGCAGATCCCCGGCCAGAGTCCCGGCCCGGTCGGGCCCAAGCTCGACATCCCGCCCCTGACGGCGTCGGCACGGCGCCCCACCGGGACTCCTCATCCGCTCCGGACCAGGGTGCTGACGGGCGCGGTCGCCTCGCTCGGGGTCTTCGCCCTCGCCCTGTTCGTGCTCGGAGAGCAACCGCGCCGGGTCGATGACCTCGCCCCGCTCATGGACGCCGGCGGCGCCCTGTCCGGCGCTACGAACGGCCCCGCGCCGGCCGCTGCCCAGGCGAGCGACGATCGGTCCCGGACCGACTGGATCATCGAGTCCGGCTGGGCCGCGCCGGACGAACTCCCCGCGGGCATGGTCATCCAGGCCGTGGGACTGTTGCCGCCGGCACCCGAGACCGGCGAGATCCTCCAGGTCACCATCGGCACGCCCGGGTCCGGGCAGCAGGTCATGGTCCTGGAACAGCACGGCGTGCTCGACCCGGCGATGCTCGCCCCGCTGGAGCCGACCCGGGTCGGCGAGCACACCGTCTACCTCGTCTCCGGCGAGTGGTGGGTCGTGCAGTGCGAGGACTCCGTCGTCGTCGTCAGTTCCGGTACCGACCCGGACGCCGCACACGAGTTCATCGAACACCTGCCGGCGGGCGGCGGCACGGTCGTCGACCGGCTGACCACGACTCTGTCCGACCTGATCCCCACGTTCTGACCGGCGCGTGAGGGCTGTGGGCGACCTGCGAGCCGGCACCCACCGGTGGCAGGTCCCGAGTTGACCGCGGGCACGTCACAATGGATCACATGAGCACACCCGGCGAGGGGACCGGCGCCCCCGGCGAGCCCCGCCCGCGTACGGCGTCGGACGCCGCCTGGGCACCGACCTCGGCCGCCCCGCACAACCCAGCCACGGCGAATCCGAATCCGGGTGTCCCGACGAACCCGCCCGCCTCGCCGCCGAACCCTGTCGCTCCCACGAATCCGGGCGCAGCGACCACGGGTGCCCTGCCACCCCCGCCTGCGGCGGCGCCCGGCTCGGGAATCCCACACACACCGCCCGCGGCGCCGCCGGCGGCGTGGTCCTCGCCGAACCTGGCCGGCTACGCCGCGCCCGGCCCCCGCGCGGAGCCGAGCCCGCCGAACCGGGCCGGGCACCCGCCGTCGGGCTTCGGGCAGCAGGGCGCCGGCGCGGGTCCCGGATTGACCGGCCCCCACCAGGCGGGCCTGCCGCCTGCCACGGATACCGCCGCGCGGCCGCGGCCCCGTCGTCGGGGCGTTCCGGCGGGCGTGGTCGCGCTCCTGATGGCCCTGTGCCTGCTGCTGGGGATCCTCGGCGGGATCGTCGGCGGGCGGGCACTGTTCCCGGACCGTTCGACGGGCTCGGGAATGCCGACCTCGGACGTTGCCACGGGTTCCGGTGGGTCGGCCGGCGGCGACATGAACCCCGACTCGGTGGCCGGCATCGCCGCACGCGTCCTGCCCAGCACCGTCTACATCGAGGTGCGCACCGGCGCGGGTGGGAGCACCGGCAGCGGGTTCGTACTCCGTGAGGACGGATACGTGGTCACCAACGCGCACGTGATCGCCGCCGCGAACAACGGGGCCGGCCAGGTCATCGTCATCTTCCCCGACGGGTCACAGGAAGAGGCCGAGATCATCGGATCGACGTCCGACTACGACCTCGCCGTGCTGCGGGTGGACCGCGATGACCTGACCCCACTCGTGCTCGGGGACTCCGACGCCGTCGTGGTCGGTGAGCCCGTCGTCGCGATCGGCGCCCCGCTCGGCCTGGAGGGCACGGTCACGGCCGGCATCGTGAGCGCACTGGACCGCCCGGTCAGTGTGGCCGGGGGCAGCGAACGTAGTTTCATCAATGCGATCCAGACCGACGCCGCGATCAACCCCGGCAACTCCGGCGGACCGCTCGTGAACGCCGCCGGTGAGGTGATCGGCGTGAACACGGCGATCGCGACCGACGAACAGGCCGGTGCGATCGGCCTCGGCTTCGCGATTCCGAGCGTGCAGGTGCGCCGCACCGCCGAACAGATCATCGAGACCGGGCGGGCCACCTACCCGATCATCGGGGCGACACTCACCGGTGACTACACCGGCGAGGGCGTGCAGATCGTGCCCACCGACGAGGCCGACGGCGTGGACCCGGTCACCCCCGGCGGTCCCGCCGAGGAGGCCGGACTGCAGGCCGGCGACGTGATCGTCGCCATCGACGGCGAGCCGGTGACGACCGCCGACGAGCTCATCGTGAAGATCCGGTCCCACGCCCCGGGGGACGTCATCACGCTGACACTCCTGGAGGACGGCGGGGAGCGGGAGATCGAGGTAACCCTCGGCGAACGGGAGAGTGAGTAGTGACAGGTAGCATGGGCTCGTGAACACGGAGGAGATCCTCATCCTCATCGTCATCGCCGCGGTGATCATCGGCCCCGAGCGACTGCCGAGCTATGCCGAACAGCTGGGCCGCCTCGTGCGCCAGTTGAAGCAGATGGCGACCGGTGCGACCCAGATGGTCAAGGAGGAGCTCGGCCCGGAGTTGGGCGACATCGACCTGACCAAGCTCGACCCGCGCAAGTACGACCCTCGCCGGATCGTGCGGGATGCCCTGCTCGACGACACCCCGTTCTCGAGCAAGCCGGCCAAGCCGAAGCCGGCCCGGACCACCACGGCCGCGGGCACCGTGGCGGCCGCGACGGGCACGGCAGCAGCAGTGGCGACTGCCTCGATGGTGGCAACGGCCTCAGGTTCGGACGGGGTCACCGACGACGCCCTGGTCGGCGCGGCGATGCTGGCAACGCCGTTCGACGACGAGGCCACCTGACCTTCGCCGACCCGTCCCGCTGAGCGGGTCCGGTCCCGCGGTGGAACGAGCGGTCAGCCGACCGGCGAGATGGCCAGTTTGCGACCGGCCAGGCCGCGGGAGCGATGCCCGAGGGTACGCGCGATGTCGCGCAGCACGTCCGCCGCGGGGGAGTCGGTGGCGGTGCGCACCGAGGGCTGACCGCTGTCCCCGCCCTCGCGCAGAGACACCTCGAGCGGGATCTGGCCGAGCAGCGGCACGTCGGTCTCGAGCGTCTTGCCGAGCTCATCGGCGACGCGCTGCCCTCCGCCGGCCCCGAAGATCTCCAGGCGGGAGCCGTCGCTCTGCTCCAACCAGGACATGTTCTCGATCACGCCGACCACCTTCTGCGAGGTCGCCTGCGCCATCGAGCCAGCCCGCTCGGCGACCTCGGCGGCCGCGAGCTGCGGGGTGGTGACCACGAGCAGCTCCGCGTTCGGCAGCAGTTGGGCCACCGAGATCGCGATGTCGCCGGTGCCCGGCGGCAGGTCCAGCAGCAGCACGTCCAGGTCGCCCCAGAACACGTCCGCGAGGAACTGCTGCAGGGCTCGGTGCAGCATCGGGCCACGCCACACAACCGGTCGACCGGGCTGGGTGAACATGCCGATCGAGATGACCTTCACGTCCCCGGCGACCGGAGGCAGGATCATGTCGTCGACCTTCGTGGGTGGGTGCTCGACGCCGAGCATCCGGGGGATCGAGAAGCCGTACACGTCCGCGTCCAGGACGCCCACCTTGAGGCCGTCGGCGGCCATCGCCGCAGCCAGGTTCGCCGTCACGGTGGACTTGCCGACACCGCCCTTGCCGGAGGCGACGGCGTACACGCGGGTGAGGTTGTCCGGCTGGGAGAACGGGATGACCGGCTCCGCGACGCCGCCCCGCAGCTTCATGCGCAGGGCGGTGCGTTCGTCGTCGGTCATCACGGTCATGTCAACGACGACGCGGGCGACGCCGCCGACCTTCTCGACGGCGGCGGTGACGTCGGAGATGATCGTGTCCCGCAGCGGGCAGCCGGAGGTGGTCAGGGCGATCCCGACGGTCACCACGGCGCCATCGCCGCCTGCGTCGATCGCGACGCCGCGGACCATGTCCAGGTCCGTGATGGGCCGGCGGATCTCGGGGTCGAGGACCGTCTTCAGTGCCTCGTGGACACGTTCCTCGGTGGGTGCCGCGGCGGTAGGAGAACTGGCGGACGGGGCCGGGGAGGGTGACGCTGACATGCTTCGAGTCTAAGCCCGCCCCACGGGTTCCCGGCCCGGCCCTGCGGCAGGTGTGAGCGGCCTCTCAGCCCTTCTCCTCGGCGGCCTCATCGGACCGCTCGGCCTGGAGGTCCTCGAGCAGCGAGCGCAGCTCGCCCCGGACGAAGTCCCGGGTCGCCACGTCGTTCAGGGCCATCCGCAGCGCGGCCATCTCCCGGGCCAGGTACTCGGTGTCGGCGAGGTTGCGCTCGGCGCGGCGCCGGTCCTGCTCGGCCGAGACCCGGTCCCGGTCCGTCTGGCGGTCCTGGGCGAGCAGGATCAGCGGGGCCGAGTAGGAGGCCTGCAGCGACAGCATCAGCGTGAGCAGCGTGAAGTTCAGGGCCCGGGGGTCGAACTGCAGGTGCTCCGGAGCCAGGGTGTTCCAGGCCAGCCACGCGAAGCAGAAGACCGTCATGTACAGCAGGAACCGAGGGGTCCCCATGAACATGGCGATCGCTTCGGCCACCTTCCCGAAGGTGTCCTTGTCCCGTTCACCACGGCGGGGCAACCAGCGGCGCCGGGCGGACAGGGGGGTGTCCAGGCCGTCGTCGTCAGCCATGCGCGTCCCCCATCGCCTGGTCGGTCACGTCGTCGTCGGCGTCGCGCCAGTCCTCGGGAAGCAGGTGGTCGAGCACGTCGTCGACGCTGACCGCCCCGAGCAGCCGCCGCTCCTCGTCCACCACCGGCAACGCCGTCAGGTTGTAGGTCGCGAGCAGCCGGGTCAGCGCCCCGATGCCGGCATCGGGGGTCACCGGCTCGATGTCCTTGTCCAGGAACGTCCCGATCGCCTCGTGCGGCGGCTCGCGCAGCATCCGCTGCAGGTGCGCCACGCCGAGCAGCCGCCCGGTCGGGGTCTCCAGCGGCGGTCGGACGACGAACACCATCGCGGCCAGGGACGGGGTGATGTCCTCGCGGCGGGCGTGCGCGAGAGCCGTTGCCACCGTGGCCTCCGGCGGCAGGATGATCGGCTCGGTGGTCATCAGACCACCCGCGCTGTGATCGGCGTAGACGAGCAGGCGGCGCACGTCCTCGGCCTCCTCCGGCTCCATCAGCTCCAGCAGTTCGGAGGCCTGGTGGGTCGGCAGCTCGGAGATCAGGTCGGCGGCGTCGTCCGGTTGCATCGCATCGAGGACGTCAGCGGCCCGGTCCGCGGTGAGGGCGGACACGATGGACACCCGGTCGTCGTCGCCGAGCTCCTCCAGGACGTCGGCCAGGCGTTCGTCGGGGAGTGCCGCGGCAACCTCAAGGCGACGCCGGTCCGGCAGGTCGTGGAGCACGTCCGCGAGGTCCGCGGGCTTGAGATCCTCCATGGTGGCCAGCAGCGCCCTGGCGCCCTGCTGCTCCTCCGTCGGGGCGAGCCCCTGCACGTTTCCGACGTCGATCACCATGGACTCGCCGCGTCGGAACAGACCACCCTTGGACGGGGTCCGACGGCGGACGAAGAGTTTCGTGAGGAGCCAGTCCCGGTTGCGCTGCTGCTCGATGGCCGCGTCCTCGATGGCGACCTCACCGGAGCCGTCGACCATCGCGACGTGCCGGTCGAAGAGCTGGCTGACCACCAGCGTCTCGGCCGCCCGCTGCTCGAACCGCCGGATGTTCACCAGCCCCGTCGTGATCACGGCGCCCGGGTCGATCGAGGTGACGCGCGAGAGCGGCAGGAACACCCGCCGTCGACCCGGGACCTCCACCACCAGGCCGACCGCACGGGGCGGCAGCTTGACGCGGAGCAGGACGACGACGTCGTGCACCCGCCCGACCCGGTCGCCGAGCGGGTCGAAGACCCCGGTGCCGGCCAGGCGGGCCACGAAGACCCGGCTCGTCGCAGTACTCACGGCGGTCAGCCTATGCCAGCGACCCAGGTGCGGCCCGAGGTGACAGCCGCAACGCCAGCAGGGAACAATGGGCCCATGCCAACCATGGGAACGCCGACCGACCCGCGCGGTGGAGCCCAGCCGCGCGGCGACGAGATCGCCAGCTACGACACCTACCTCGAGGCGCAGCGGGCCGTCGACTTCCTCGCGGACAAAGAGTTCGAGGTCAAGGCCGTGACCATCGTCGGCACCGACCTGAAGATGGTCGAGCGGATCACCGGCCGGCGCACCTACCCCTCGGCGGCGCTGCAGGGCGCCGCCTCCGGTGCCTATTTCGGCCTGTTCGTTGGCCTGCTGCTCTCCCTGTTCGGCACCGGGTCGCTGCTGACCACGATCCTGCCGGCGCTGCTCATCGGTGCGGGCTTCGGGATGCTGTTCGCCGTGGTCTCCTACGCGTTCACCGGTGGGCGCCGCGACTTCACGTCCTCCTCGCAGGTGGTGGCCAGCAAGTTCGCCGTCCTCTGCCTCACCGAGAGCGCCCACAAGGCGCGCGCCCTCCTCGCGGAAATGCCGCCGCAGGAGGACCCGCTCGTCCGCTGATCCGGCGTCCGCGCCGCCCAGTTGGTCTCCTGGCCGTCGAGTTGGTCGTGAACAACCGGCTACTTCGACGGCTACCCGACCAACTCGACGTCGTCACCCACGCCCAGACCGCGACTCAGTCGGCGTCCGCCACGTGCTCGGCAACCAGGAAGCCGTCCTCGGCGAACACCTCGACGAACGTCTCCTCGGGGAACTTCGACATCGCGTAGTCGACCACGTCGGTCGGTGGGCTCCCGCCGTAGATCCCGGAGGACTGGTTGACCACCACATAGTCGGGGACCGGGTTGCCCTCGTTACCCACCCAGTAGACCTCGGTGCGCGGCGCCAGATAGGCCATCATCGTGATGTCGGTGTCCACCACGGCGCCGTCCGGGATCAACGCGAGCACCTCCCGGGCCGCCGCGTCCTGATGGGAGGGCGCGTAGGTCTGCGGGTCGGTCAGTCGCCACAGGGGGAACCATGCGGTGACCACGAGCGCCAGGACGAGGGCGCCGATGCCGATCGGCGCCGCGAACCGCCGGGCCCCACGCACCGTGACGAGGGTGTCCACCACGGCGAGGAACACGACCGGCATGAGCACGGCCGAGTAGTGCCAGTCGGTGCTCCAGTGGAACGGCACGTCCGACGTCAGCCGCCAGGCGAACGTGGGCAGGGTGATCAGCGCCAGCGGTGAGCGCAGCGCGAGGAACCCGGTGATCCCGAACACGAGCAGAACCAGGGCGGCCTTGTTGCCCACCCCGGTGAACAGCCCGTTCAAGGCTGCCCCGGGGTCGGTGACCAGCAGCGAGACGATCGAGTCGTCCGCGTAGTCCCAGACGCCGTCGGGGTTGAGAGCGGGCAGGATCACCTTGGTGGTGATCACGAACGCGGCCACGCCGCCCACGGCGAGGGCGGCGCCCAGACGCCGGGAACCGCGGATCACGATGACCACGCCGATCGCGGCCACGGTGAGCCCGAGGTCCTCCTTGACCAGCAGCAGCGGCAGCGCCCACAGCGCCGCGGCACGGTGGTCCCGGCGCACCAGCGCGGCCAGGGACAGGGCCAGGAGCGGCAGTGCGAGGGCCACCTCGTGGAACTGCGAGGCGACGGCGGACTGCAGCCCCCAGGACAGCCCGTAGGCGAGCCCGAGGCACGCACCCGGCAGCCGCCCGAGGTGCCGGACCGCGCACCCGGTCACGACCGCCGTCGAGAGCCCGATCAGGACCGCCTGCAGCACCAGCAGCGTCAATCCGGAGGGAAATGCCGCGTACACCGGGGCCAGGATCACGAGCAGCGGGTGGAAGTGGTCGCCGAGGATCATGAAGCCCTCGCCCTTGATCGACACCACCGGTGCCTGCAGGTGCGAGTACGCACGCAGGATCTGGGTGAAGATGCCCAGGTCCCACGACGGCACCTGGAACCGCGCCCACTGCCGCCACGAGAACAGGGCGTAGACCGCGGTCGTGAAGAGCCCGACGGCGGTGGCCGCCACGAGTACGTGCGCGCGCTCAGGTGGCCGGTACCCGACGGCGCCCGTGCGGTGGGTCGGCCGCTGCGCGGCCCCGGTGACGGCGGAGTTCACCGGGCCAGGGACGCCATCCAGGCCTCGACGTCCTCCGGACGCCGGGGCAGGGCGGCGGAGAGGTTCTCCACGCCGTCGGCGGTGACGAGCACGTCGTCCTCGATCCGCACTCCGATGCCGCGGTAGGCCTCGGGGACGGCGAGGTCATCGGCCTTGAAGTACAGGCCGGGCTCGATCGTGAACACCATGCCCGGCGCGAGCTCGGCGTCGAGGTACATCTCCCGGCGGGCCTGCGCGCAGTCGTGCACGTCCAGGCCGAGGTGGTGGCTGGTGCCGTGCGGCATCCACCGGCGGTGCTGCTGCCCCTGCGGGGTGATCGCGACGGCCGCCTCGACCGGGAGCAGCCCCCACTGCTCGAGGCGCTCGGCGAGCACCTCGAGGGCGGCGGTGTGCAGGTCCCGGAACTTCAGGCCCGGCCGGGCGACGGCGAACGCGGCGTCGGCCGCGTCCAGGACCGCCGTGTAGATGGTGCGCTGGATGTCGGTGAAGGTGCCGTCCACGGGCAGCGTGCGGGTGATGTCAGCGGTGTACAGCGAGTCCACCTCCACCCCGGCGTCGACGAGCACCAGCTCGCCGGCGCGTACGACGCCGTCGTTGCGGATCCAGTGCAACGTGGTGGCGTGGTCCCCAGCGGCGGCGATGGTGTCGTACCCGATGCCGTTGCCCTCCTCGCGTGCCTTCGCCCCGAACACGCCCTCGATGACGCGCTCGCCGCGCGGGTGCGCCACCGCGGCGGGCAGCGACCGGACGATGTCGGCGAAGCCCTCGGCCGACGCGGCCACTGCCGCGCGCAACTGCTCGACCTCCCAGGCGTCCTTGATCAGCCGCAGCTCGGACAGCGCCTCGGCCAGGGCGGCGTCGGCCTCCTCTGCGGAGGTGCCCCGGATCTTCTCGACGAGTGCCTCGACCTCGGTGTCCGAGCCGGGCACGACCCGCAGCAGGACGTGGCCGGCGTCCTTGGCGATGGCATCGGGGAGCTCGTCGATGTGGGCGCAACGTAGCCCGGTTCGCGTCTCGAGCTCGGCCAGGGTGGGCCGGGCGCCGACCCAGAACTCGCCGTAGCGGGCGTCCGCGTAGAACTCCTCGGTGTCCCGCGCGGCCAGCGGCCGGAAGTACAGCACCGCCTCGTGCCCGGTCTCCTCGGGATGCAGCACCAGGACCGCATCGGGCTCCTCGTCGGTGCCGAGGCCGGTCAGGTGCGCGAACGCCGAGTGCGGACGGAACCGGTAGTCGGTGTCGTTCGAGCGGACCTTCAGGGGCCCGGCCGGAACCACGAGCCGTTCGCCGGCGAACGCGGCCGAGATCGCGTCCCGGCGGCGGGCGGCGTGATCGGCCACCGGCTCCCGAGTCACGTCGGGCTCGGTGCGCGGGGCCCAGTCGGCGCCCACGAACTCGCGGAACGCCTGGGACTGGGGCCGCTGGGAGCGGTTCGAACCCCGCTCGGCGAGTTCCTGCTCGCTGGTCTCGGGGATGGACTCGGAGGTCGGCTCGGACATCATGTGCCCATCGTCTCACTGTCGCCGGCCTGCGCGCGTCTCACGTACTGGGATCCAGGCCGTCGTCTGCCCTAGTCTGGGGCCTCATGCGCATCGACCTGCACACGCACTCCCGTGTGTCCGACGGCACCGACGCGCCGGCCCTGCTGATGCGCGACGCCGCGGTGGCCGGCCTGGACGTGGTGGCCCTCACCGATCACGACACGACCGCCGGCTGGGCGGAGGCTGCGGCAGAGGTCCCCGCGACCGGCGTCGCGCTGGTGCGCGGCACGGAGATCTCCGCGCGCGCCGGACGGATGAGCGTGCACCTGCTCAGTTACCTGCACGACCCCGACGACGAGGCGCTCGCGGGGGAGCTGCAGGCCTCCCGTGGCTCCCGTGACAGTCGCGCCCGGGACATGGTCACCCTCCTCGCCGGCGACTACGACCTCACCTGGGCGGACGTGCAGGCGCAGGCACAGCCCGGCACCACGATCGGGCGTCCGCACATCGCCGACGCCCTGGTGGCCAAGGGGTACCTGGTCGACCGGTCCGCGGCGTTCGATCGGGTCCTCTCGCCCGCTGGGCCGTACTACGTCCGGTATCACGCGCCCGACGCCGTCGCCGCGGTCACGCTCGTCCGTGCCGCCGGTGGGGTGCCGGTCTTCGCGCACCCGCGGGCCGTCCTGCGTGGCCGCGTGGTCAGCGACGACGTGATCCGGGAGCTGGCCGAGGCCGGGCTGGCGGGGCTCGAGGTGCATCACCGTGACCACGCGCCGGCCGCCGTCGCCGAACTGCTGGCGCTCGCGGACGAGCTCGGCCTGTTCGTGACCGGCTCGAGCGACTACCACGGTGCGGGCAAGCCGAACCGACTGGGCGAGAACACGACCACGGCCGGCGTCCTGGCCCGCATCGAGGAGCAGGGCAGGCTCGCGGTGATCAGGCCGTGAACGCCGTCCTCGACGGCACGCTTTTCCTGACCACGTTCCTCACCCTGTTCGTGATCATGGACCCGCCCGGCACGGTGCCGGTATTCCTCGCCCTCACCTCCACGATGACCGCGAAGCAGCGGGCCCGGGCGGCCCGCCAGGCGGTGCTCGTGGCGTTCGGCGTGATCCTGGCGTTCGTGCTGTTCGGTCAGGGCATCCTGAACTTCCTGCACATCTCGGTGCCCGCCCTACAGGCCTCGGGCGGGTTGTTGCTGCTCCTGGTCGCGATGGACCTGCTCACCGGCAAGACCGAGGAGCCACAGCCATCCGGCAAGGTCAATGTGGCCCTGGTGCCGCTTGGCACGCCCCTGCTCGCGGGCCCGGGTGCGATCGTGGCGTCGATGCTGGCCGTGCAGGGCTCCGACGGCAGTGTGCAGGACTGGGTCGCGATCCTGCTCGCGATCCTGGCGGTGCACCTGAGCCTGTTCCTGGCGATGCGGTTCGCGGGGCTCATCCACCGCGTCCTGGGTGACGGCGGCACCATCCTGGTCACCCGGATCGCGGGTCTGCTCCTCGCGGCGATCGCCGTGCAGCTCATCGCGGACGCCATCCAGGCGTTCATCGAGGCCGCCTGAGACTTCCGACCGGGTCTCGCCGCGGGTCGGACAAAGCAGAACGGGGCGTGACGGGCGATCGCCCCTCACGCCCCGTCCTCTTCACACAGGGGCCGCCTGGTTCACTCCGCGGTGGGCGCGGCCGTGGTGGTGCTGGACTCACCGCTGCTGGTACGACGACGGCGACGGCGCTTGCGGGCCGGCGCGGACGGGTCGGAGGAACCGGAGCCGGTCGAAGGTGACGCTGCGCCGGAACCGGTGGATCCGCCGTCGCCCTGACGGGCCGGACCGTCCTCACGACGGCGACGGCGCTCCCGAGGTGCCCGGTCGCCGTCGTGCTTCGCGCCGTGACCACGGCCCGAACGATCCGAGCGCTCGCCGGCGCCGGTCCGCTTGCCCGTCTCGCCAAGGTCCTCGACGGCCTCGGCCGACAGACCGGCGCGGGTCTGCTCGGACCGGGGCAGCCGGCCCTTGACACCCTGGGGGATGTTCAGGTCGCTGTACAGGTGCGGCGACGAGGAGTACGTCTCCGGCGGCTCGCCGATGCCGAGCTCCAGGGCCCGGTCGATGAGACCCCAGCGCGGGACGTCGTCCCAGTCCACGAACGTGACCGCGGTGCCCGTGTTCCCGGCGCGGCCGGTGCGCCCGGTGCGGTGCAGGTAGGTCTTCTCGTCCTCGGGACACTGGTAGTTGACGACGTGCGTGACGTCGTCGATGTCGATCCCGCGGGCCGCCACGTCGGTGGCCACGAGCACGTCCACCTTGCCGTTGCGGAACGCGCGCAGCGCCTGCTCGCGGGCGCCCTGGCCGAGGTCGCCGTGGATCGCGGCGGCGGCGAAGTTGCGGTCGTTGAGCTCGTCGGCGACCTTCGCGGCGGTGCGCTTCGTGCGGGTGAAGACGATCGTCAGGCCGCGGTCCTTGGCCTGCAGGATCCGGGCCAGGACCTCCACCTTGTCCATGGCGTGGGCCCGGTAGACGACCTGCTTGATCGCCTTCAGGGTGGCGCCGTCATCGTCGGGGTCGTGCGCGCGGATGTGCGTGGGGCGGCTCATGTAGCGGCGGGCCATCGCCACGACCGGGCCCGGCATGGTCGCCGAGAACAGCATCGTGTGCCGGGTGGCCGGGGTGCCGGACAGCAGCGTCTCCACATCCGGGAGGAAGCCGAGGTCGAGCATCTCGTCGGCCTCGTCGAGCACCACGGTGCGGACGTGACCCAGGTCGAGGTAGCCCTGCTTGAGCAGGTCGATCATCCGGCCGGGTGTGCCGACGACGACCTCGACGCCCTTCTTGAGAGCGTCGATCTGGGGCTCGTAGGCGCGGCCGCCGTAGACCTGCAGCACGCGCACCGAGCGCCTCCGGGAGGCGGTGGCGAGGTCGCCGGCGACCTGGACCGCGAGCTCGCGGGTCGGCACGATCACGAGGGCCTGCGGCTTGCCCTGCTCGCGCACGGCGTCCCAACCGTCCTCACCGGGACCGGCCACGCCCTGCAGCAGCGGGATGCCGAAGCCGAGGGTCTTGCCGGTACCGGTCTTCGCCTGGCCGATGATGTCCCGGCCCTGCAGGGCGACCGGGAGCGTCAGCGCCTGGATCGGGAACGGGTGGGTGATGCCGACGTCGGCCAGGGCGTCCGCGATCGCGGCGGTGACGCCGAAGTCGGTGAAAGTCTTGGCGACCTCGGCGTGCGGGTCGGCAATGGGGGCGTCGACCGTCTCGGCGACGACGTCGTCGAGCGCCTCGGTAGCCTCGGTCGCCGGTTCGGTGGTGGCGTCGGTGCTCGGCTCGAGCACGTCGGACGCGGTGGTCTCTTGATCGTTCAACGCAAGTGCCTTCGGCTGGCGGCGTCGCTCGCTCGGATCCGCCCCACGCGGCGAGGGGGAGAGGAGGACACCTGGTCGTGGCAGCCGATCGCGAAGGATTCGTTGTCGGCCTGCGCCGACGTGTACCGCGTGATCTACCAGTGATTCAGTGGCGACCGGGCAACCGTGTACCCACCAAGTCTAGCGGCAGCAGGCGTGCAGGTGCGCCGCGCCCCCCGCAACGGCCGTTCAGAGCGGCCGCACGGTGAGGATCTGTTCCGCCCGCCCGACCGGGCCGGCGACGTCGTGCAGCGTGGTGCTGGTCAGCCCCAGGCCGCTCGGACCGAAGGTGACGGACGTGTCGAGACCCACCCAGCCGCCGGCGGGCTGCCGGTGCAGATGGATGGTGAGATCGAGGTTCGGGTACATCCACGCCGTCGGCGGCTGGCGGACGGCGATACCGTTCGCCGTGTCCACCAGGGTGATGAACGCGGCCTGCGGGCTCACGCTCCCACCCGCCACGAGGTCCGTGCCGGTGCGCAGCCACGCGGTGGTGCGGCCGGGCCGTGCGGGCGAGACGGCGCGCACGTCAAGGGATCTGACGTAGCCCCCACCCCAGGTCTCGGTCATCGGATGGCCGGCTGCCTGCTCCGGTCCGGGCAGTGGCTCCGGTGCACCGCCCGCCACCGCCGCGGTGTCCGTGGCGGCCACGAACCAGGCGCGGGCGAGGACTGCCACGCGGCCCGCGATGGTCGCCGTGGCCTGGATCAGTTCGATGGTGCGGCCGGGCCGGATCGTCTCGACCTGGATCTCGCACTCGTCCTGGCCGAGCTGGCCGAGGATGTCGAAACTGATGCGGCCGAGCTGCTTGCCATCGGGCTCGGCCCGGTCGGCCCGGTGCAGGTCGATCGCGTGTGTGATCAAACCTCCGAGCGGGCTGAAGTGGATCTCGTCGTCCCGCCAGGCGCCGCCGGCCTGCCCGGTGGGGCGGTAGCGGCCGGGGCCGACGGGCTCGAAGTACGAGGGTCGCTGCGTCATGGACACCATCCTCGGCGTGTCGGCTCGGTGACTGGCGGCAGCAGCGCTGGCGCGGGCGGCCTCACCGCCGGTCGGGACGGCTCAGAGCGTGCCGAAGCCGACCCGGCGCGGTTCGTCGGCGCCGATCTCCACGTACCCGAGCGCCGCGACGGGAACGACGACGCGCCGGCCCTTGGTGTCCGTGAGGTCGAGCACGGCGCCGTCGGTGCCGTCGGCCGACTTGGCGAGCGCCTCGTTGATCGACGCGACCACGGCGTCGCCGTCCTCGCTGATCTCAAGGCTCAGCTCGCGGGCGACGTTCTTGATGCCGATGGTGATCTCCATGGTTGCTCTCCTCGAGTTCTGGCGGGCCGCCCGCCGCGTCGGCGGGCTCCGGGCCCGTGCGGTGTTCCGGTGCAACTGCGTTCGCGGCGCATGTGTTCCGGCGAGCGGCTGCGGGTTCGAGTCTATGTCCCGGTCGATGACACGATGGACCCATGCGTGCCCGGCTCTTGATCGTCGCTGCCCTCCTGGTGGGGGCGGTTGCCGGTTGGCTCATCGCGCCCGCGGTGTTGCCGGGCGCCTGGCCCCCGGGCGCACCGGCGGTGCGGATGGCGCACACCATCCAGACCGATCAGGCGGAGGCCACCTTGCCGTGGGCCACGCTTGGCCCGCCGCCGCCCTCCCCGGAACCGGTCCTGAGTCCCGAGCAGATCGCCGATCTGGCCGCCGGGGTGCTCGGGCGGGAGATTCCCCCCGTGGCCGGCGCCGACCTGGTGGCGGTGCCCGGGTCGGTGCCGGCGCCGGTTCCGACGGCCCCGGAGGTGGTGCAGGTGCGGGTGGAGGTGGAGCAGGGGCTGCCCGTGGACGCCGCGGTGTTCGCGGGGTTCGTGATGGAGGTACTCAACGACCCGCGCGGCTGGGGTGCCGGAGGTGCCATGAGCTTCGCTCGTACCGACGGCACGGCCCAGATGCGCGTGGTCCTCGCCTCGCCGAGCGTTGTCGATCAGATGTGTGCCCCGCTGCGCACGGTCTCGTTGTACTCCTGTGGTCGCAACGGGCACGCGGCACTGAACGCGGAACGCTGGGCGATCGGCGGCGAACCGTTCCTGGCCGGCGGCGGTGACATCACGGCCTATCGCCAGTACCTCGTGACCCACGAGGTGGGGCACCTGCTGGGACATCCACACGAGCAGTGCCCCGCCGCCGGGTCGCTCGCACCGGTGATGGTGCAACAGAGCATGTCCCTGCAGGGCTGCCTGCCGAACGCATGGCCGAACCCTTGAACGGGCCGCCGGTGTCGCAGCCGCGTGATCTGATGCCGGCATGAGTTCCGCAGCGGTCCGCGACCCGTCGGGTCGGCCGGACCCGTCGCAGGAGGCGGCGCGGCGGGCCATTGGTGCCGGCGGCCACCACGTGGTGCATGGCGCGCCGGGCTCTGGCAAGACGCAGACGGCACTCGCCGCGTTCGTCGACGCCCTCGAGTCCGCCGACGCCCGGTCGGCGAACCTGTTCCTGGTGCCCACCCGCCAACGCGCGGCGGTGCTCCGCGACGAGGTGGCGCGCCGGTTGCGCCGAACGACCGGCACCGCGCTGGTCCGCACGCCCGCATCGCTGGCGTTCGCGATCCTGCGGCTGCGGGCGAGCCACCGCGGCGAGGCCGCGCCCACGCTCATCACCGGCCCGGAGCAGGACCAGGTGCTCGCCGAGCTCCTGGCCGGCCACCTCGAGGGGGAGGGGGCGAACATCGACTGGCCGGCCGCCGTCGGGCCTGCGACCCGGTCCTTGCGAGCCTTCCGCGACGAACTGCGGGACCTGTTGATGCGCGCCGCCGAGGCCGGCCTGGACGGGCCCGGCCTGGCCGCGTGGGGCGAGCGGCACGGCCGGCCGGAGTGGCGGGCAGCGGGCGCTCTGCTGACGGAGTACACGGAGGTGACCTCGCTCGGTGAGCTGACACCCGATCGCGGCGCCCGGTTCGACGCGGCCACGATCGTCGACGAGGCGGTCGGGGCGCTGCGGTCCTGGGAGCGCGAGGTGCCCGGCGTGCCCCGACCGCGGTGGGACCTCGTGGTCCACGACGACTACCAGGACGCCACGATGGCCACGGCCCGCCTCCTGGAGGCAATGGCCGACGACGGCACGCGCCTCGCGTTGTTCGGTGACCCGGACATCGGGGTCCAGGGCTTTCGTGGCGGGCTGCCCGCGTTGCTGCACTCGGCGACCCTGCCGCCCGCCCGCGGCGGGCCGGAGAGCGGACCGACGTCCCCCGGTCTGTGGGGGGCAGGCGAACATGTCCTCGAGACGGTCTGGCGGCACGGGGACCCGGTACGCACTGCGGTCGCGACGCTGACCGCATCGTTGCCGACCATGCAGGAGACCCGCCGACGGCGCGCTCAGGCGACGGGCGACGGGTCCGACACGGTCGGTGAGGTGCGCACCGCGGTGCTCGCGAGCCAGGCCCAGGAGGTGGCGTTCATCGCCCGGGAACTGCGCGAGCAGCACCTGCACGACGGCGTGCCGTGGTCCCGGATGGCGGTGATCGTGCGCTCGGGATCGGACATCGGCACGATCCGGCGTGGCCTGCGCACAGCCGGGATCCCACTCGCGATGGCGGCCCCGGACCGGCCACTGCGGGACGAGCCGGCGGTCCGTCCGCTGCTGATCGCGCTCGAGTGTGTGCTCGCCGATGACGTCAAGCCGGTGGCCGGCACCGAGCTGCTGCTCTCCCCGCTCGGTGGACTTGACCCGGTATCGCTGCGTTCCCTGCGCCGGGCTCTGCGCCAGGCCGAACGGACCGACGGCGGCGACCGGCACTCGGATGATCTGCTCGCGGCGGCACTGACCGATCGGGCGACCCTCGCCGCACTACCGGTCCGGCACCGACGCGGTCCGCAGCGGGTGGCCGAGGTCCTGGCCGCGGGTCGGGCGGCGCTCGACGCGCCGGAGTCCAGCGTCGAGACGGTCCTCTGGGCCCTCTGGGACGCCGCCGGTCTCGCGGCGACCTGGCAGCAGCGCGCCCTGACCGGAGGTGCCGCGGCCGACCGGGCGGACGCCGACCTGGACGCGGTGATGGCGCTGTTCCGCGCCGCGGAGCAGTTCGTCGACCGGACCGCACGGTCCACGCCGTCGGGCTTCGTGCACCACCTGTCCGCCCAGGACTTCCCGGCCGACACGTTGGCCGCGCGCGGGTCGTTGGGCGACTCGGTGGCCGTGCACACCCCGGCGAGCGCCGCGGGCGCGGAGTGGGACGTCGTGGTCGTGGCCGGTGTCCAGGAGGACACCTGGCCGGACCTGCGGATCCGGGACACCCTGCTCGGCGCCGCCGACCTCGCGGACATCGCCACGGCACGGCACGTGCACCTGTCCACCGGGGCCGGTGCGGCCGCGGGCGGCGGCGCCATCGCTGCCGATGCCGATGCTGGGGGAGCCGGCGACGTCGCAGGCGAGGGCAGCACCGGTGGCCCCGGCCCGCGCCGCGGGTCCGCGAACCTGATCGCGATCCGGGCGGAGCGGAACCGCCGGGCCCGCCGCGAGGTCTATGAGGGCGAGCTCCGTACGTTCGTGATGGCCTGCTCGCGGACCCGCCGGAGCCTGCTCGTCACCGCCGTCCTGGACACCGACGCCCGGCCGTCGGAGTTCTTCGAGGCTCTCGCCCCGGACGGCATCGAGGCCCAGAACGTCCGGAGCGTGCCAAGCCCGCTGGACCTGCGCGGCCTGGTCGGCGAGCTGCGGGCTGCGGTCCGCCCGGTCCTGAGCGGAGCCGAGATCCGGCCCGACCAGGTGGCCCTCGCCTCGGAGGCGGCCGCCGTACTCACCCACCTGGCCGGACATCACGTGGACGGTGCGGACCCGGGCACCTGGCCGGCTCTGACGGTGCCCACGTCCAGCGCGCCGCTCTGGCAGGACCTGACTCCGGTGACGGTGACGCCGTCCACAGTCGAGACCGTCGCGGCCTGCCCGCTGCGGTGGGCGCTGACCACCTCGGGTGGCCGCCGCGGCGACAGCGCGTCGCAGAGCCTGGGCAATCTCGTCCACGAGATCGCCGCGGCGGCGCCGCACGGCACGGAGCCCGAGCTGCTCGCGGACCTGGACGCGCGCTGGCACGAGCTGGACCTCGGTGACGGGTGGATGGGCCGGCGCGACCGGAGCCGCGCCGAGGAGATGATCCGCAAGCTCGCCGGCTACCAGGCCGCCCATCCCGGCCGGGTGGAGACCGAGGTGGAGTTCGGCGCGGACCTCGGCCGGGTCGCGCTGCGGGGCCGGGTGGACCGGGTCGAGTACACCGGGGCCGGGGTGCGGATCGTCGACCTCAAGACGGGCAGCACGGCGATCAGTGCCGCCGACGCCGGGCGCAACCCCCAACTGGGGAGCTATCAGGTGGCCGCCGAGCAGGGCGCCTTCCACGGGGAGGGTACGGCTGGTGCGGCGCTGCTCTACGTGGGTACGAGCGCCAAGTCGGGCGCGGTGACCCGGGATCAGACACCTCTGCACGATGACCCCGAGCCGGGCTGGGCCACCGAGATGCTCACCCAGGCAGCCGAGACCATGGCCGGGGCGGGCTTCACCGCCCAACCGGGACCGCTGTGCCGCACCTGCGTGGTGCGGACCTCGTGCCCTGCGCAACCGGAGGGGTCACGGGTCACCGGTGCCCTCGGCGGCGCGCACACCGAGGAGGGGGCGCGGTGACCGACCACGCAGGTCGCACGCCGTCCGGCGCGACGCACTCCGCAGAGCCGGTCGCGGCCCGGCCGAGCGATGCCGCACCCGCGGGTTCGACGTGGACTGCGGCGCGGATCGCCGAGGCACTCGGCCAACCGCCACCCACTGCCGAGCAGACCGAGGTCATCGAGGCACCGCTGACGCCGATGCTCGTCGTGGCCGGGGCCGGATCGGGCAAGACCGAGACGATGGCAGCGCGGGTGGTCCACCTGGTCGCGAACCGGCTGGTCGCGCCCGGGGAGATCCTCGGCCTGACGTTCACCAGGAAGGCCGCCGCCGAACTGTCGGGGCGGATCCGGGTGCGGCTGCGCGCCCTGGCCCGGGCCGGGGTGGAGGGCGGGGACACCGTCGAGGACCGGCCGCGGATCGCGACCTACAACTCCTACGCCTCGGCGATCGTGCGCGATCACGCGCTGCGGATCGGCGTGGATCCGGACGCCACTCTGATCGGGGACGCCGGCCGGTACCAGCTCGCCGAGCAGATCGTGGCCGCGTGGCACGACGACATCGACACCGCGCTCGCCCCCACCACCATCATCGACGCGGTCGCGGCGCTGTCCGCCGAGCTCAGCGAACACGGTCTCGAGCCGGCGCAGGCGGCGGCTGCCATGCAGCGGATCGCCGGCGAACTCCTGGCGAAGGCACCGGCCGGCCGGAGCCAGCGGCCGATGGCCCAGACCCTCAAGGTGACCGACTCCCTCGGCACCCGCGCCCAGCTGATGGACCTCGTGGCCGCGTTCGCCGAGCGGAAGCGGCGCGGCGGCGTCGTCGACTTCGGGGACCAGGTCCGCCTCGCCGCCACCATCGCCGCCGCCGTGCCGGAGGTCGGTGAGGCCGAACGGTCCCGGTACCGCGTGGTGCTGCTCGACGAGTACCAGGACACCTCGATCGCCCAGGTGCAGATGTTGCGTGCGCTGTTCGCCACCGGGCACCCGGTGACCGCCGTGGGCGACCCGAACCAGGCGATCTACGGCTGGCGTGGCGCCGCTGCCGGGACCCTGTTCGCGTTCCCCGAGGCGTTCCGTGAAGCGGACGGTGGCACGGCCAGGATCGCGCACCTGAGCACCGCCTGGCGCAACGACATCGCCATCCTCACCGGCGCCAACCGCACCGCCGGCCCGTTGCGCGAGCTCGCTTCCGTCGGTGGGGCCGTCCGTGAGCTGCAGGCCCGGCCCGGTGCCGGCCCCGGCCGGGCGGTGGCCGTGTTCTGTGAGACGGCGCAGGAGGAGGCGGCCCGGATCGCCGACCTGCTCACCGAGCACTGGCACCCGGAGCACGCCAGCGCAGCGGTGCTGTGCCGCAAGCGTGCCCAGTTCCCGGTGATCGAGGCGGCCCTGAGGGCGGCCGGGCTGCCGTGTCAGGTGGTCGGGCTGGCGGGGCTGCTGTCGACGCCGGAGGTCTCCGACATCCGCGCCGCTCTGCAGGTGGCGCACGATCCCTCCCGTGGGGACGCGATGATGCGGCTGCTCACTGGGCCGTCGGTGAATCTGGGGGCGGCGGACCTGTACGCGCTGTCCCGTTGGGCCAGGTCCCAGGCCAGCGCCTGGGTGGCGCGCTCCGACGACGACGATCCCGACGAGGCGCCGGTGGTCCTGGAGGCGGCCGAGCAGGCTTCCCTCGTCGAGGCCGTGGACGTGCTGCCGCCGCCCGCCTGGCGCACGGGGGACGGGCGCAGCCTCAGCGAGGGCGCACGCCGTCGGCTGGGTCGGCTCGCCGCACAGATCCGTCAGATCCGGTCCCTCACCTATCTGTCGATGCCGGAACTCGTCACCGCCACCGAGACGATCCTCGACCTCGACATCGAGGTCCTCGCGTCGGTACCGGGAAGCGTCGGCCATGCCCGCCGGCACCTCGACGCGTTCACGTCCGCGGCCGCCTCGTTCGCCGGGGACTCGGATGCCCCGACCCTTGGCGCGTTCCTGACCTACCTGGACGTCGCCGAGGACGAGGAGCGGGGTCTCGAGGTGGTCGAGGCCGAACCGGACCCCACCGCGATCCAGATCATGACCGTGCACGCGGCCAAGGGACTGGAGTGGGACACCGTGGTGGTGGCCGGCATGAACGAGGGCAGCTTCCCGTCCATCCCGAGCCGGAACGGCTGGCTCACCGCGGTCGCGAGCCTCCCGTACGAACTGCGCGGCGACGCGGACTGGCTCCCGGAACTGGACATCGAGGGCGCAACCACGCACAAGGAGATGGACCTCGTGCTCGCCGAGTTCAAGGAGGCCGAGGGGGATCGGCTCCTCGCCGAGGAACGCCGGCTCGCCTACGTCGCGCTGACCCGGGCCAAGCACACCCTCATGCTGAGCGGCTCGTTCTGGTCGGGTGAGCGCAAGACCCCCACCGCGCCGTCGGTGTTCCTCACCGAACTCGTCGGCGGCGGTCTGGTCGAGACCGGCCCCGACTGGCCCACCGCGTCGGCGCACGAGGTGAACCCCGGCACAGGCGCGCAGACGTACGGGTACTGGCCCGAGCAGCGCGATCCCAGCGCGGCGATCGCGGGACGGTGGGCGGAGATCTGGGCCGCGGCGGCGGCAGACGCGACCGGGTCACCCGACGCACCGGTCACCGCATCAGGAGCGGCCTGGTGGCGCGATGCCCAGCTGCTGCTCGCCGAGCGGGGCGCCGCCGCGCACACCCAGGTTCCGCCGCCGGAGCACCTGTCCGCGTCGGCCGTCGTCGGGCTCGCAGCCGACGCCGAGGAGTTCGTCCGCAACCGCCGACGTCCGATCCCGCGGCGACCCAGCGTCGCTGCCCGGCGGGGCACCCGCTTCCACGCCTGGGTGGAGCAGTACTTCGGGGCGAGTTCCCTGATCGAGATGGACGCGCTCCCCGGCGCCGACGACGACGCAGCCGGATCGGAACGCGCGCTCGCCGAGTTGCAGCAGGCGTTCCTCGGCTCGCCGTGGGCAGCCCGCACCCCCGTGGCCGTCGAGGTCGACATCGAGACCCCGGTCGCGGGAATCACGATCCGCTGCCGCATCGACGCCGTCTTCAGCGACGGTGACGGGGTCCACATCGTCGACTGGAAGACCGGGGCGGCACCGCACTCACGCGAGGCACTGCGGGCCCGGCAGATGCAGCTGGCGCTCTACCGGATCGCCTGGTCCCGGCTGCACGGCATGCCGCTGGAGCACGTACGCGCCTCCTTCCACTACGTGGCCGAGGCCGTCACGGTCAGTGGTGACGACCTCGCCGAGGCGGACGTGGCCGAGGTGCTTGCCCAGGTCGGTCCCGAGACCATGCTGGCCGCCCGCCCGCGGGCCAGGATCGACCGCTCGGACCGACCCGGTGCCGACGTCGAGATCGTCGCGGACACGCTCTGGTGAGTAAACCGGCGGCGCCGCCCGAGCGCAGCAGTCAGGTGCGGTGCGGCGGGAACTCGGTCGTCGGGGTGTCGTCGAAACCCCGACGTGGCTGGCTGCGCTCGTAGTCGGGAACGATGAAGTCCTCCTCGTCGTCCTCGACCACCGCATGTTCGGCGGTGTCGGAGTCGTCGCCGGCCAGTTCGCTCGTGCGGCGCCACAGCGGGCGACCCGGCGATACGGCCGACCGGGCGTGTTCGACCTCCACGTCGTCGTCGATGTCCGCGGTCTCGTCGCCGGTCGCGTCGTCGTGGACCGCCAGGGCCTCGCGGTCGCCCCGGTCCTCGTCGTCCGCCTCCCCCCGCTCGTCCATGGCGTCCGGGTGCTCCTCGTCGGCCCAGTCCTCGTCGTCACCCGCGGTCTCGTCGCCGGCCGCGTCCTCGCTGACCTCGGGGAGCGGGGCGACGTCCGGGATCACCGGCTCGGAGTGCCCGATCGGCGGCTGACCGGTCACCTCCTCGTCGAGCTCGTGCAGCATCTGGACGGCGTCGTCGATGATCGCCCCGTCGCGGTGCCGCACCCCGTGCATCAGCCACCGGGCCACCGCCAGCTCGCTCGCGAGCAGCGCCCGCGCGGTCAGGTGCTCGTCGGCACGTTCGGTCCGGGCCAGCGCGTACGCCTCGAGGATCGCGTCGAGGGACTCCTCCGGCGCTGCGGCCAGCAGCCAGGCAAGGTCGTCGGCAGGGTCGGCCACCCGGGCGTCGGACCAGTCGAGGATCCCGACCACGTCGTCGTCGACCACCAGGACGTGCTCGGCCGCCAGGTCCCCATGCACCGGGGTGGCCCGGAACCGCCACAGGGTGACGTCCTCGAGGGCATGCTCCCAGCGGCGGAGCAGGCCGGGCGGGATGTGCCCGGTCGCGGCTGCCTCGTCCACCTCCGCGAGGCGTCGACGGCGGTAGGCGTCCGCGTCGTAGGTGGGCAGACCGGCATCCGCGACCACGGTGCTCGGCAACTCGTGCAGACTCGCGATCGCCCGGCCGACCTGTGCGGCCAGGCCGGGGCCGGCGGCGAGCCGCTCGATCGGAAGCGGCTTCCCCCGCAGCTCGGGGTAGACCATCGCGCGGCCACCCTCGGGCAGCGGTGCGAACCCCGCCGGCCTCGGCACGTCGAAGGTGAGCAGGTCGTCGTCGGCGGCGCGGCCGAGCGCCTCGAGCAGCGCGACCTCTCCCTCGAGCGCCGCCCCGGCGGCGGAGTCCCGCGGGGACCTGACGATCCACCGCGACCCGGTGGCGTCCATCACACCCACCACGTCGAAGTCTGCGCCGGGCGTGCGCGGGGGACGGGTCGCGACCACGTCGAGACCCGGCAGGGCGACGGTCGCCAGCGCGGCGAGGGCGAGTGGGGACCGGGAGGCGTTCGGCTCGGACACAACACCACGGTAGGTGACCTTGCCGCCAAGGGAGGGTGCGCCGCATCGGCGCGTCTGATCTACGGTGAACCCGTGCACTCCGATCTCCTGCCCCTCGCTCGCGCCAGTGTCGATCGGGATGCGCATGCGCGGGTCCGTCCCGGACTGCTCGAGGAACTGCTCGCTGACGCCTCGACGCGGTTGCTGACCGTCGACGGCGACCGGGTCGCCACCACCGGTGGCGACGACACGGCGCTGGCGTTCGTACCGCCGTCGGACCGGGCCGAAGGGGCCCGTCTGCTGTACCTGGGGCGCGATGACGACGGTGCCTATCTGGCCCAGATCCTTGGTTCGGAGCACCACGCCGGCGACGCGGACCGGCGCACCGACGACCCGCAGGGGTCCACCACCGGTGGCTCGGAGTCCTACGCCGTGCTGCGCGAGATCGGCTGGCAGCTCGGGGACCGGGACGCCGGGCTGGCCGTCGGGGCGCTCGCCCTCGCCAACTGGCACCACACCCACAGCCACTGCCCCCGGTGCGGTACGGCGACCGAGGTGATCGACGCCGGCTGGGTGCGGCGGTGCCCCGCCGATGAGTCGCTGCACTACCCGCGCACGGATGCCGCCGTGATCATGGCGATCACCGACGACGCCGGGCGCATCCTGCTCGGGCACGCCCCGCAGTGGCCGGACGGCCAGTTCTCCGTGCCCGCCGGGTTCGTCGAGCCGGGGGAGTCGCTCGAGGCGGCTGTGCGCCGCGAGGTGTTCGAGGAGACGAACGTGGTGGTCGGCGAGGTGACCTACCGGGCCAGTCAGCCCTGGCCGTTCCCGGCCTCCCTCATGGTCGGCTTCGTCGGCCGGGCCCTCGCCATCGACGTCCGCCCGGACGGGGAGGAGATCACCGAGGCCCGGTTCTTCTCCGCCGACGAGCTGCGGACGGCGTGGACGACGGGGACGATCCGGCTCCCGCGACCGACCTCGATCGCGCGGAGCCTGATCGAGGAGTGGTTCGGCGAACCGCTTCCCGAGGTCGAGACCGCGCGACGCTGGGCCTGAGAATCGTCCGCGCGGTGGTGGTGATCAGGCGCCGAGGCGCTCCTGCACCTGGGCGAGGGATGGGTTCGTGGCGGCGGTGCCGTCCGGGAACAGGATCGTCGGCACCGTCTGGTTGCCGTCGTTGACCTGCTCCACGAACGCTGCTGCGCCCGGGTCCTCCTCGATGTTGACCTCGTTGTAGGCGATCCCGGCACTCTTCAGCTGCGTCTTCAACCGGCGGCAGTACCCGCACCAGGTGGTGCTGTACATCGTGATGGTGCCGGCCTCGGGTGCGGTGGTGCTCAACGGATTCCTCCAGTAGGGAGATGGATCGGCGTTCGGCCCGCGGGCCGGATGGTGGTCCGCAGGGCGGCCTCACCTGAGCGAACCACCGGGCCCGGCCGATTGTTCCCCCGCCTGTGGACACCGGGCACCGGTGTCGGACCGGGCTGCGAGAATCATCTCGATGTCCGCACCCACCCTGCCCGGCGCCGAGGAGCTGCTCGCCGCACTCGACGAGGACCAGCGCGCCGTCGCCTCCCAACTGACCGGACCGGTCTGCGTGCTCGCTGGCGCCGGCACGGGAAAGACCAGGGCGGTCACCTACCGGATCGCACACGGTGTGGTGACCGGCGTGTACAACCCGACCACGGTCCTCGCGGTGACGTTCACAGCCCGGGCGGCGGGCGAGATGCGCACCCGGCTGCGCGAGCTCGGGGTCTCCGGCGTGCAGGCGCGCACGTTCCACGCGGCGGCGCTGCGGCAGCTCTCCTACTTCTGGCCGGCCGCGATCGGCGGCGGCATCCCCCGGATCGTCGAGCACAAGGCCCCGCTGATCGCCGAGGCGGCCGGCCGGCTCGGCGTGGCCGTGGACCGGATCGCGATCCGTGACCTCGCCGCCGAGGTCGAATGGGCCAAGGTGTCGATGGTCACCGCCGAGGACTACGTGGCGGCCGCGGCTCGCGCCGGACGTTCCGGCGCGGCCGGCCAGGACCTCACCACCGTGGCCCGGCTGCTCTCGGTCTACGAGGACGCCAAGACCGAACGGCACGTGATCGACTTCGAGGACGTGCTGCTGCTGATGGTCGGCATCCTCGCCGAACGCGGTGACATCGCCGCCGAGGTCCGCAAGCAGTACCGCCACTTCATCGTCGATGAGTTCCAGGACGTCTCCCCGCTGCAGCACCGCCTGTTGGAGCTCTGGCTCGGGGACCGGAACGAGCTGTGCGTGGTCGGGGATGTCTCCCAGACGATCTACTCGTTCACCGGCGCGAGCCCGCGCTACCTGACCGAGTTCGGTCGGCGCCACCCCGACGCCACCGTGGTGCGGCTGGTCCGGGACTACCGCTCGACGCCGCAGGTGGTCTCGCTGGCGAACAACGTGCTGGCCCGCGCCGGCCGGGCCCGCTCCAGCGCCGCCGTCGAGTTGCGCGCGCAGCGGCCCTCCGGGCCGGCCGTGAGGTTCGAGACCCATGACGACGACGAGTCCGAGGCACGTGCGGTCGCGGTGCGGATCGGAGAACTGGTCCGCGGCGGCGTGAAGGCCAGCGAGATCGCCGTGCTGTACCGGACCAACGCCCAGGCCGAGGCGTTCGAGCAGGCGCTCAGCCAGGCCGGCGTCGGCTACCTGGTGCGCGGCGGGGAACGGTTCTTCTCCCGCAAGGAGGTGCGGGACGCCGTCGTGCTGCTGCGCGGCGCCGCCCGCAGCCAGGGCGAGACGCCGATGCCAGAGCTCGTCCGCGATGTCCTGACCAGCGTCGGATGGGCGCCCGAGGCGCCCGCCGTGCGGGGGGCGGTCCGGGAACGGTGGGAATCGCTGAACTCCCTCGTCGGGCTCGCCGACGAGCTCGCGGCGTCCAGGGGTGCGGACATGCCCGAGTTCGTTGCCGAGCTGGGGGAGCGGGCAGCTGCCCAGCACGCGCCGACCGTGGAGGGGGCGACGCTCGCGTCCTTGCACGCCGCGAAGGGACTGGAGTGGGACGCCGTGTTCCTGGTCGGGGTCAGCGAGGGCCTGCTGCCGATCTCGCTCGCCGAGGGCGACGAGGCGATCGAAGAGGAGCGCCGGCTCCTGTACGTGGGCGTCACCCGCGCCCGTGAGCACCTGCAGTTGTCCTACGCCAGGTCCCGCAACACCGGTGGCCGGGCCACCCGGAGGCGGTCCCGGTTCCTGGACGGGATCTGGCCGTCGGAGGAGGCCGGCGGACGCCGGCACGGTCGCCATTCGGACTCCCGGGCCGGTCGGCGCGACGCGCTGACCGCGGCAGTCACCGAGCACGATGCGGATCCGGACCTGGTCGAGCGACTGCGCCGCTGGCGCGCCGAGGTGGCCGAGCGGATCGAGAAGCCGGCCTTCACGATCCTGCATGACACCACCCTGATCGCGGTCGCCGCCGCCCAGCCGCGGGAGCTACGGCACCTCGCGATCCTGAGGGGGATCGGGCCCACCAAACTCGAGGCTTACGGCCCTGCGATCCTCGCCGTCGTGCGCGGCGAGGACCCCGTCGGAAATCAATCTGAAGAAAGTTCCTAAAAAGGGTTGGGTCCTCGGGTGCGGCCGACGTAGGCTGTCACACGTTCCTGATCGATGGGTTGCGCCTAGCCAGCACCGAGCAGCCCCCAAGGCCTGAAGGGAGTGAGCACACATGATGAATCTGATCGATACCCAGTCCACGCGAGTCGATATCCGACCGCGCGCCGTTGTGTTCACTCCGGGCCGTGCCAAGGGCACGGCCGGCGGCTCGCGTCTCGCGCCCATCGGTTTCGCCGTTCCCGGCACAGCCATGCCCGGCTCCGCATCCAGGATCAGTTAGCAGCAGCACTGCACTGAGTCCCAGCCGCGGAGCCCACCAAGGGTCCGCGGCTCTTCTCACTACTCCAGGGATAGATCTCCCCGGCTTGTGACAGACCCGGTACCCCACCGGTCGACCCACACACCATGCCTCAGGAGCATCTCGTGCAGTTCACATCAGTTCTCGATCAATTCACCCTCGGGGGATCGGCCACGACCTGGCCCCTGCCCGAGCAGACGATCGACCTCCCGATCTCGGGCGACCAGCCGCTGCCGTGCCAGGACGCGCGGAACCAGGACCTCTGGTTCGCCGAACAGGGCGCCGACGTCGAGCGCGCGAAGGCGCTCTGCGTCACCTGCCCGATCCGCAAGGAGTGCCTCGAAGGCGCCATCGAGCGGCGCGAGCCGTGGGGCGTCTGGGGCGGGGAGGTCTTCATCGATGGTCAGGTCGTGGCCCGTAAGCGTGGCCGCGGCCGGCCCCGCAAGGACGACCCGTATGCACCGTCCGCCAGGCGGGACCCGTCAGCCGCGTGAGCGGCGGGCGGGCTCCCCGCAGCGACAGGGCGGGCACCGGTCACCGGTGCCCGCCCTTCGATGTCTGCGGCGAGGTACCGGACGGCACGCCGAGGGCGGCCGGGGAGCACCCGCACTCCGGGTGCACCTGCCAGTCCCTTAGCACCGGGATCGGGTCCCACGCCGTCAGCGCCAGCTCGGCACCCTCGACGGCGGCCTGCCGGCCGTCGAGGACGGCCAGGATCTGGCCGGCGGCGAGGGCCGCGCCCGACCAGCCGAGTGAGGTCTCGACGCCGGACGGCGGGCGCGTGGCAACCTGGGTGGCGACCGCCGGCCAACGGGCGTCCGCCTCGCACCGGTACAGGTCCACGCACCGCAGGCACACGCCCAGGCCGGGGCGCACCAACGGACCCACCACGACGTCCAGTTCCCGCACGAGGACCGGGAGGTGCGCGACATCCTCGCGCATCAGGACCCGTAGCGGCACCGGATCGACCACCCCGTGGTCGACCACCACGACGAGGTCCGGGCGGGTCCGGACGGGCACCGTCACGCCGACCTTCGGGGCGACCGCACGCAGGACCGCGCGTCCCACCTCGGCCCGGTTGACGCCCACGTCACCGGGGCGGAACAACCCGGCTCCGACATCCTCCGGGCGCACCCTGGACCGGTCCTGCAGGAGCACCGAGCCGATGCCGGACTGGGCCAGGATCACCGCGATCCGCAACCCCAGCTGATCGACACCGCAGACCTGGATCACGCGATCGAGACGCGACCCGGGTGGTTCGATCCCGGCCGCGGCGGCCACCTGCCAGTACCGGGCATCCGGGTCGCCTGCGACGGTGCCCTCCTCGAGCAGCACCCCCGCCACCCGGAGCCGCTCGAGCAGTACATCGACCGCCGCGGTGCGCACCGAGTGGGCGTTCGCCAGGGTGAGCAGGGCCGCCCGGTCGACCTCTCGACCAAGGGCTTCGAGCACCTGCTGCTCGCCCTCGCTCAGATCCTCCAGAAGCACCGCGCAGCGCGGATCCAGCCCCACCTGACTGGCCCCCGGCTCGCGCCAGTAGACCTCGAAACCGTCGCGAATGCGCATGTCCCCTCCCTCAGCCACGAGCGTGACACAGCGGGCCGGGACGGGTCGGCGATGTGGTCGTGTCTGTGGATAACGAGGACGCGCTGTGCCAAAGTGAAGCCGACATGAGCGAGCGGGAGATCGAGGGGCACGGCACGGTCGAGGTGCGACGCAGCACCCGCCGGCGCAAGACCGTGTCCGCGTACCGGGAGGCCGGCCGCACCGTGGTGGCGATCCCGAGCCGGTTCACCAGGGCCGAGGAGGACGCCTGGGTCAACCGGATGCTCGAGCGGATGGCCGCCTCCGACCAGCGCCGCCGCCCCTCCGACGCCGACCTCGCCGCGCGCGCCGCGGACCTGTGCGCAGCGTACCTCGACGGCCTCGCCCCGCCGGCGTCCGTGGAATGGGTCGCCAACCAGGACACCCGTTGGGGGTCCTGCACACCGGCGCGCCGCACGATCCGGATCTCCGATCGGGTGCAGGGCATGCCCGAGTGGGTGCTCGACTACGTGCTCCTGCACGAGTTGGCGCACCTGCTGGTCCCCGGACACGGCACCGACTTCTGGCACCTGGTGGAGCGCTACCCGCAGACCGAGCGCGCCCGTGGGTTCCTGCTCGGGATCTCCTACGCCAGGGACACCCCCGCCCGCTGACCTGGCGGTGTCACGTCAGCCGGTTCAGTCCCGGTCGCCGTCGGGACCGTCGCCCGAGCCGCCGTCGCCCGTCGTGCCGTCCGGCCCCCCTTGCGTGCCACCGTCGTTCTCGACGCGGTCCGGACCAGCCGCAGTGCCGCCGTCGGGACCGACCCCGGTGCCGCCGTCGTTCTCGGCGGCTCCCGCCTCGTAGCCGAGCTCGCCGTCGAGCAGTGCCGCCAGCGCGGCATCGACGTCCTGGTCCACCTGTGCGGCGAACGCCCGGCGGTCCAGGAAGCCGGCAGGCTCGTCGAGGTCGGCCGCGGTGGGGATCACGTCCGGGTGTGACCAGAGTGCGTCCCGGACGTCCTGGCCCTTTTCCCGGGCCACGAGCGCCCACAGGGATGCCGCATCGCGGGCCCGGCGTGGCCGCAGCTCCAGCCCGACGAGCGTGTGGAAGGTGTCCTCGGCGGGACCACCGGCAGCGCGCCGCCGTCGCAGCATCTCCCGGAGCGGCACGTGGTGGGGCAGGTGCGGGGCGACCGCGTTCGCGGTGACCTCCTCGACCCAGCCCTCCACCAGGGCCAGGGCCGTCTCGAGCCGGGACAACGCCTGCTCCTGGGACGGGGTGTGCTGGGTCGAGAAGATCCCGCCGGACAGGGCGCTGCGGAGCTGGTCCATGTCCGTGGGGTCGATGGACCGCACCGACTCCTCCAGGTGTGCCAGGTCGATCTCGATGCCGCGGGCGTACTGCTCGACGGCGCCGAGCAGGTGCCCACGCAGCCACGGCACGTGGGCGAACAGCCGCGCGTGCGCGGCCTCTCGGACCGCGAGGAAATGCCACACCTCGTCCTCGGGGGCGTCCAGGTCCGCCGCGAACTCATGCAGGTTGGCCGGCACCAGCAGCAGGCTGGGCTCGGGCAGGAGCGGCAGGCCGGTGTCAGTGCCACCGAACACCTCGCGCGCCAGGGTGCCGGCCGCCTGGCCCACCTGCATTGCGAAGCTCAGCGCGCCGAGACGGCGCATCATAGCGCCGATGTCCACCCCGCCGAGCATCGCCGTCGCCTCCTCGGGCAGTTCATCGACGCTCATCATCGTGGCCAGGGCATCCGCGACCGACGTCGCGATGGGTTCGGCGACCGCACGCCAGGTCGGCAGCGTCCGCTCCACCCACTCCGCCCGGGAGGCGGCGATCTGCTGGCCGCCCGAAGGAGGCAGGTCGGTGGCCGCGTCGAGCCAGAGGTCGGCCACGCTGAGCACCGAGCGGGCCTTCGCCGCATCCGCGGCCGAGACGCTCGGGTCACCGCCGGTGTGGGCGGCCTGCCGAGCCACGTCGTGGGCGATCCGCCAGTCCGACGCGCCGCCGTCATCGGCCGAGAGGATCTGGCGCATCTGTGACATCGCCGCGGCCATCTGCTGCGGGTTCTGCGGCATGCCGGCGACCGAGGCGAACTGCTCCGGGTCCACGCCGCTGGCCTCAAGCGCGCGCATGGCCTCCTCGGCCGCCTCCGGCCCGAGCATCTGCTCGAGCATGCGGCGCCACTCGTCGCGGCCTGACGGGGTCTGCTCGGTCATGCCCCACGGTAACCACACCGGAGGGTCGGTGCGATGCCCGACCGGGTGGCTTTCGCTCAGGGCGCACGCTCGGGGGATGATGGGCCCATGTCGACGCAGGCTCCCGAGTCCGTGATGCACTCCGACCAGCCCGAGCACTCCGCCCCGCCGACGCCCGGCGGTCGCTGGCGGGCCCTGCGGCGACGCCTGGTCCTGACGAACCGGTCGATCACGATGACGATCTCGGGGCTCGCCGCCTTCGGGCTGCTGCTGACGATGATCCTGCAGCCCGTTCCGTTCGCGGTCCAGGGCGCCGGTCCCACATTCGACACCCTCGGCTCCGTGAACGACGTGCCGCTGATCACCGTGGAGGGGGCCGAGACCTATCCCACCGAGGGCGAACTGCGGCTGACCACCGTGACCACGGCCGGGGGACCCGGCTTCCCGGTGGACGTCGGCAGCGTGATCCGCGGATGGCTGTCCGCCGGACAGCGGGTGGTGCCGGTGGAGACGGCCGTGGATCCCTCGCTGACCCAGGAGGAGCAGGACCTGATCGGTGCCCAGCAGATGTCCTCCTCGCAGGAGAACGCGACGGTGTCGGCGCTGACCGCCCTGGGCTACGACGTGCCCGCCACCCTGACCATCTCCGGCGCCGACCCCGACCGGGGCGCCGCCGGAACGGTCGAGCAGGGCGACGTGATCGCGTCGATCCGCACTCCCGACCTCCCGACGACGACGATCACCACCTACGCCGACCTCGACGACGCGCTCGAGGCCACACCTCCCGGCACCGCGGTCACGCTCGGCGTGGACCGGAACGGGGTGGCCACCGACGTTGAGATCCTGACCACCGACGACGGCTCCGGTGGGAGCCTGCTCGGGATCTACCTGAGCGCCGAGTTCGAGTTCCCGGTCGAGGTGGACATCAAGATCGAGAACGTCGGCGGTCCGAGCGCCGGCACGATGTTCGCGCTGGGCATCATCGACCAGATGACCCCCGGGGCCCTGACCGGCGGTGAGGTCATCGCCGGGACCGGCACGATGTCGCTCGGCGGCGACGTCGGCCCGATCGGCGGCATCACGTTGAAGATGTACGCGGCCGAGCGCGACGGCGCCGATTTCTTCCTCGCGCCCGCGGACAACTGCGGCGAGGTGGTCGGGAACGTCCCCGACGGTCTCGAGGTGTTCCGTGTGGCCACCCTCGACGAGGCCCGGACCGCCGTCGAGGCGATCGCAGCCGGGGACACGTCCGATCTTCCGGTCTGCACCACCGGCTGATGCGCGTCCGGCCCGGCTCGGTGGTTCCGGCGACGGCCTGAGCGCCCGGGCGCCCGGCTCAGCGCAACGTCGCTGCGAGGGCCTCGACCAGGCCCGGCACCGCGTCGGGTCCGCCTGCCACCGCGTCGTCGTTGTCGTTCGCGCGCGAGCGCAGCGCGCACCAGCTCTCTCCGGTGCGCAGCCGGCCGGCGGCGATGCGCACGTCCTGCCGGTCCGGGTGATTCATCAGGTAGTCCACCCCGGCGTCCGGGTCCTGCGGCATGTTCGCCTCGGCCTCCGGGGGCACCACGATCCGCTCGACCACGATCGCCGCACCGGCCACCGTCTCGGGCCACGCCAGCTGGGCGAGCAGTTCCTCGAGGTTCGTCGACTCCGGCAGACCGTCCTGCTCGATCGAGGTCAGGTGCTCGGGATCGTGCCGCGCCGCCGCCACGACCTCGGGTGGGAACTCCCCGGCGAGCGCGGGGTTGTCCGCGAGGGCGTCGGCGGTGCGGATCAGGGCGAACACACTCACGGGCGCATCCCAACCGGCCGCGGCCGAATGCTGCTCGATCTCGATGACGGCCATGGTGAGTGAGCGTTCGCGGGGGGTCATCTCGGTGTTCACGACCCCATCGTCTCAGCGTCGGGAGAGTATGCGAAACTTCCCAGAGGGCTCGTGCGTTGTGAAGTGTGTGAGCACGCCGTCCAACGCTGTGCCCGCGCTCGCCGTCCTGACCTAAGCCCCTGAGGTGTCACTCGTGTCATTCGCTGCCAGTCGTTCCGCCCGCTCGAGCGGGGGGCGCCGCCAACGTGGCGTGTTGCTGCCCACCCTGCTGGTCCTGGTCGGGGTGGTGGTCGCCTTCCTGATCCTGGCCCGGTTCTGGACCGAGTGGCTCTGGTTCGACCAAGTGGGCTACAGCGAGGTGATCCGGACCGAATGGGTCACCCGGGCGCTGATGTTCATCGCCGGTGGCGTGGTCATGGGCGGTGCCATCTGGCTGAACCTGTACCTCGCCTACCGGCACCGGCCGATGTACGTGCCGACCACCCAGCAGCAGCAGGACCTGGACCGGTACCGGGAGGCGTTCGAGCCGCTGCGCCGGATCGCGTTCATCGGCGGCCCGATCCTGGCCGGCTTCTTCGCGGGCTCCGCGGCGAGCACGCAGTGGCAGACCGCACTCCTGGCCCTCAACGGTCAGGAGTGGGGAACGACGGACCCCCAGTTCGGGATCGACCTGTCCTTCTACATGTTCACGCTGCCGTTCCTACGGTTCATCGTCTCGTTCCTGATGACGACGACGTTCTTCTGCGCGGTCGCGGCCGTGTTCACCCACTACCTCTACGGCGCGCTTCAGCCGATGGGCCGCGGCGAGAAGATCTCCCGGCCGGCCCGGATCCATGTGGCGATCCTGGCCGCCGTGTTCACGCTGCTGATCGCCATCAACTACTGGCTGGACCGGTATTCGTTGCTGTCCAACGACGGCGACCGGTTCAGCGGCGCGTCCTACACCGACATCAACGCGGTGCTGCCCGCGAAGGCGATCCTCGCCGTCATCGGAGTCTTCGTGGCGGTGCTGTTCATCTACACCGGGGTGCGCGGGAACTGGCGACTGCCCGCCGTGGGGGTCTCCCTCATGGTGGTCTCGGCCATCCTCGTGGGCGGGATCTACCCGGCGATCATCCAGGGGGTACGGGTCGGCCCGAACGAGCAGGCGCTCGAGGCCACCTATATCCAGCGCAACATCAACGCGACAAGAGAGGCGTACGGGCTCACCGACGTCCAGGTGCAGCCCTACAGTGCGGAGACCGTGGCCGAGGCCGGGGCCCTGCGCGAGGACGCGGAGTCGACGGCGAGCATCCGGCTGCTCGACCCCCAGGAGGTCTCGCCGACGTTCCGCCAGCTCCAGCAGAACAAGCAGTACTACAACTTCCCGGCGACCCTCTCGGTGGACCGGTACACGATCGACGGGCAGAGTCAGGACACGGTGATCGCGGTGCGTGACCTGGACCTGGCGGGGGCCGGGCAGAGCAACTGGGTCAACGACCACACCGTGTTCACCCACGGGTTCGGGGTCGTGGCCGCGTACGGCAACACGGTCACCTCGGACGGCCGGCCGGCCTTCTTCGAGAGCGGGATCCCGAGCACCGGCATCTTCGGCGACACCTACGAGCCGCGCATCTACTTCAGCCCGAACTCGCCGGAGTACTCGATCGTCGGGGCGCCGGAGGGTACCCCGCCCTGGGAGCTCGACTACCCGGACGACAGCGCGCCGAACGGCCAGGTGAACAACACGTTCACCGGCGACGGCGGCCCGTCGATCGGCAACATCTGGAACCAGGCCCTGTACGCGGCCAGGTTCGGCAGCGAGCAGATCCTGTTCTCCGACCGGGTCACCTCCGAGTCCCAGATCCTCTACAACCGGGACCCGCTGGAGCGGGTTGCCCGGGTGGCTCCGTTCCTGACCCTGGAAGGGTCCACCTACCCGGCCGTGGTGGACACCGACGACGACGGGATGAAGGAGGTCGTCTGGGTCGTCGACGCCTACACCACCTCCAACGAGTACCCCTACTCGGCCCGCCAGGAGCTCGAGTCCGCGATCACCGACTCGCTGACCGAGTCCGGTGAGGTGCCGGTCGCAGCCCTTCCGGACTACATCAACTACATCCGCAACTCGGTCAAGGCGGTCGTGGACGCCTACGACGGCTCCGTGACGCTGTACGCGTGGGACCCCGAGGACCCGATCCTGGCCACCTGGGACGCCATCTTCCCGGGCAAGATCCAGCCGATCTCCGAGATCAGCGGTGACCTGATGAGCCACCTGCGCTACCCCGAGGACATGTTCAAGGTGCAGCGTGAACTGCTCACCCAGTACCACGTCACCGACGCCGAGAGCTTCTTCACGACGGCCGACTTCTGGCGGGTCCCGAACGACCCGACCTCGGACGCGGAGGTTCCGCAGCCGCCGTACTACCTGACCCTGGCGCTGCCGGAGCAGGACCAGGCCTCGTTCTCGCTGACCACGTCCTTCATCGTGGACGACGACACCAGGAACGTCCTCACAGGTTTCCTGGCGGTGAATGCCGAGCCCGGGAACACCCCGGGGGAGGTCGCGGAGGACTACGGCACGTTGACGCTGCTCGAGCTCCCACGGGACGAGACCGTCCCGGGACCGGGTCAGGTACAGGGCAACTTCGACTCGGACGCCGCCGCGGCGAACGAGCTGAACATCCTCGGCCGCGGGGGCTCGGAGGTGATCCAGGGCAACCTGCTCACCCTGCCCGTCGGTGGCGGTGTGCTCTACGTCCAGCCCGTCTACGTGCAGTCCTCGGGCGGCACCCAGTACCCGCTGCTGCGGCGCGTGCTCGTTGCGTTCGGTGACGAAGTCGGCTTCGCGCAGACCCTCGACCAGGCGCTCGACCAGGTGTTCGAAGGTGACTCCGGCGCGAACGCCGGCGACGCCGACGTCGATCCGACCCCCGACGAGGGGACCGGCACCGGCGGCGGTGACGGAACCGAGACCCCGGACGTCGACGCACAGCAGCGCCTGAACGACGCGCTCGCGGCAGCCGGTGCCGCGCTCACCGCCTCCGACGAGGCGCTCGCCAGCGGCGACTGGGCAGCGTACGGCGAGGCCCAGACGCAGCTGGAGGAGGCTATCGCGGACGCGATGGCCGCCGAGCAGGAGCTCGCCGGCGCAGCCCCCGCGGATGAGAGCGCCACCGAGGACCCGACGGACGCCGCGACGACGGGCTGATCGTGCGGCCGTGGCGTCGGTGTGACCGGCGCCACGGTCCGCGGATTTGCCCCGGCGCGGGCGGACCCGTAAGGTTGTGTTTACCGACGCGGGGTGGAGCAGTTCGGTAGCTCGCCGGGCTCATAACCCGGAGGTCGCGGGTTCAAATCCCGCCCCCGCCACGAAGGAAGTCCAGGTCAGCCATCGGCTGGCCTGGACTTTTCTGTGCCGACGTACCGGGCCCGTACGTTCGTGCCGCTATCCTCGCGCAGGGCGGGCGTCCTCGCCCACGAGGCCTGAGATCTAGGAGTCCCGTGGAAACCTGGCAATTCATCGGTATCGCCCTGCTGGTCGTCGCGCTGCTCGCGTCCCCGCTCTGGAAGGGACTGCTCACCAGCCGCGCCCAGAAGGCTGGGGAGAACGCCGGCAAGGCGTTCGCGGCCAAGCGCCTCCCGACGGCGCTGGATGCACTGGCCACCACGCTCGAGCTGCGGACGGACGCCGGCACGGCCACCGAGGTGATCAACGCGGCGGTGGCGGCCAAGCCGAAGAAGGCGGCCGCGGCCGGTCCCGGGCAGTGGTACGTGACCTTCGCCGATCGTGACGACATCCACGTCCGGCTGACCGGCGTGCCCGGCGGGGTTCGGCTCGCCGTCGTCAAGACGATCGAGTTCCAGGAGTTCCCGCAGGGCGGCGGGGACTGGGCGAAGTTCCGCGAGCGGGTCGTGGAGGCAGCGCAGGCGCGTGGCGTCGCGACCACGGAGGGTGCCTCGGCGCGCCTGCAGCGGGTCCCGGACCCGTCCGGCAGGGAGACGCTCAGCGGTGCGCCCGCGAGCATCTGGGTTGCTTCGGTCGGCTAGCCGGCAGAGGCGGAGCGTGGTCCGCGTGAGCCGCCCCCGTCAGACGGCTCGCGCGGACCGGCGCCCGGTCAGGTGGTCTCGGGTTCGTCCTCGTGCGGAACCGTGTACGGGTTCGTGACTTCGCCGAGCGTGGGCGGCTGGCCGACGGGTTCGTCGTCGTCGGCGCGTCGCGGATTCAGATCGATCCTGGGTGACATCTCGTCCTCGATGGTGGCATCCCCTGCGTGACCCCGAGAGTAGTCCCGCCCCCAGGGTCGTGTGGTGCGTTTGACGAGCCGATCAGCGGGGGAGCACCGTCCGGTCCAGGTAGTCGTTGCGGAAGCAGCCCTGCGGGTCGAGCCGGCCCGCGAGCTCGGCGAAGTCCCCGAGCCGCGGATACAGGGTGGCCAGGCGCCCGGGCCCGGTCGTGAACCACTTGCCCCAGTGCGGGCGGGCGTCGAAGGGGTCGAGGGCGTCCTCGATCCGCGGGAGCAGCGCTCGGACCGCGTCCGGCTCCCGGGCGAACGTGAGGTGGAACGCGACCCGGTCCCCGCCCTCGGCTGCGCTGAGCCACAGGTCGTCGGCGGCGACGGTGCGGATCTCGGAGACCTGCAGCACCGGCGCCATCGCCTCACCGAGGCCGCGCAGGGCTGTGATCGCTGCGACGGCGTGTGCCCGGGGCACGAGGTACTCGCTCTGGATCTCCGCACCCACACTCGGGGTGAAGCCCATCCGGAAGTGCGGCAACCGGTCGTACCACGGCCCGGGCCGGCCGAGCTGTGCGGTGCAGTTGACGGCGTCCAGGCCGTCGATCGGGTGCTGTTCCACGGTGGCGGGCACCCCCCACGGGGCGTCCGGCTCGGCCGTATCACGGCTCTTCATCCAGACCCGGCCGGCGATGTCACCGAAGCGGGTGAACACGCTGACGCTCTGCGCCGCGGAGGTGATCGCGTCGAAGTCGCCGAGCAGGTCCGCCCACGGCACGTCGCGGCGCACCCACTGCCGCACCTCGTAGCTGGGTTCGACGGCCAGGGTCACCCGGGTCACGATGCCCAGCGCCCCGAGGTGCACGACCGCGCCCGGGAAGTCCGCGTCGCCGCGGCTCAGGGTGAGCAGGTCGCCGTCGGCCGTGATCAGCTCCAGGCGAACGACGGCGGAGGCCAGGTTCCCGGTCGCGTCACCCGAGCCGTGGGTAGCGGTCGCGGTGGCTCCCGCCACCGAGATGTGCGGCAGCGAGGCCATCGCGCCGAGCGCCCAACCGGCCCGGTCGAGGGCGACCGCGAGGTCGCCGTAGCGCACGGCCGCGCCCACGGTGACGGTCCGGGCGTCGGGGTCGATGTCGATCTCCGGGTCCACGCGCTCCAGGCTGATCAGGTCCCCGGGGGAGTCGGCCAGGTCGTGGAAGGAGTGCCGGGACCCGAGTGCACGGATGTGCGTGGCGGCGGCGACGATGCGACGCACCTCGTCGAGCGTGTCCGGTCGGTGCAGCGTCGCCGCCGTGTACGCGTGGGTACCGGCCCAGGTGGTGCCGGGCTCGGCGCGTCGGTTGTCCAATGGGTGCTCCTGATCGGGTGCGGTCTGGTGGGGGAGAAGGGCGCGTGCGTCGAGAGGGTCAGGCGTCGGGGTCCACCGAACGCCACGTCGGCCGGGCGGCCGGCGGCTCGCCGCCGTCCTGCGGCGGTGCACCGGAGGACGTTCTATCACCTCCGGGCCCGGCCGGAGTGCTACCGGTGGTTCCCCGAGACGGCTTCGCCGGCAGGCGGCGAGGCCCCGGGCCGGCCTCGGCGGCGCGCAGTGCCCGCACCCCCACCAGCACGAGGACGGTGATCGCGAGCAGCGCCAGCACGGCGAGCCAGGGGAACGGGGAGGCGGGGCCCGGCAGGAACCAGACGACCACGCCGACCAGTTGCCCGAACCCTTGAACGACCAGGGCCGGGACGAGCCCCCGGCGAAGGGCCACCAGTTCCACGCGGGCCCGCGGGGACAGCCCGGAGACCCGTCGGGTCAGGTAATGCATGCCGTGCAGACACAGCAGCAGGCCGGCGCCGACGGTCGGGGACGGCTCCCGGGCGGCGAACGCGATGATCCCCGCCACCAGCGCGATCATCGGGATAGCGCCCTGGGGACCGATCGCGACCCCGACGCCGAGCGCCGCGGCCAACGCGAGCTGGGTCGGGTCCGCGGTGAGCAGCAGGCCCGCTGCGAGTACGGCAAGGCCGGCGACCACCCGGACCACCCAGGCCGGCACCCAGCGGCCCACGTCGATCTCGACCGGCGGCAGCGGTCGCTCCCGCGGTGTGTTCACGTCCCAGCCGAACATCCACTCGCGGACGCTGCTGAGGCGGCCTGGGGTGCTCATCGGGTCCGCACCCGGTGCCCGGGCCGGGACAGCACCAGCAGATCGATGTCCGCGGACGTCGACGAACCGTGGCCGTCCGGGTCACCGACCCAGTGCACCACCTCCACGCCGGTGCGGCGCAGCCGCTCGAGCCGGATCCCGCGCTCCAGGCGGACCAGGGCGTACGCGGTCTGCTGGTAGGAGTCGAGGTGATGGACACGAACCTGGGGCAGCACGTCGACGGCGATCACCCGGTGCGCCTGGGCGTGCCACTGGTGCGCCATCCGGGCCGCCTCGTCGTCGAGGAACGTGGAGAAGATCACCACCAGCGCGGACGATGGCACCTGCGGGGCCCGTTCCCGCGCGGTCGGCGAACCCTCCGGTGCGATCGTCGCGAGCCGCTGGGTGATCCGATCCAACTGCTTGCGCCCACCTGCCGGAGCCACCGGCCGGCGGCGCAGCCCGAGGTCGTCGAGCCCGACCCGGTCGCCGCCGTCGATGTACCGCTTCGCGAGTGAGGTGGCCGCCTCCCTTGCCAGGTCGAGGGAGGTGGGTTCGTCCACCCGCGCCTCCTTGCCGCCGCCCCAGGTGTCCACGTCCGGCCCGACGTTGTCGCGCGAGTCGACCACGAGCACGATCGTGGCGTCCGCGGTCGCGAACGTGCGGCGCACGTACAGCTCGCCGAGGCGTCCGGTGGTCACGTCCAGGGATCGGCGGGCCGTGACCCGCCAGTCGATGCGGCGCAGCCGGTCACCCGGAGTGAACAGGTTCACGTCGTGCAGGTCGGTGCCGTCGCCGACCCGCCGGGACGTGTGCGGACCGGTCAGACCCTGCAGCCTGCGCGGCATCGGGAGCCGGCGCAACGGGATCGCGGTGGGGTAGACGGTCACCCGCAGCGGCCCGAGGCGGCTGGGCCCGGCGACCATCGTCTGGTCGTAGGAGGACCACACCAGGTCGGTGCGGAACATCGGCTGCACGCCGGTCCGCGCGGTGTCCAGGTGCATCCGGACCGTCCGGGGTCCGGGGCCACCGACGTCGATCAGTGCCTGACCCTCGCGGTGTCCGGCGCTGGACACGCGGACCCGGAGCACCTCGGCGCCGGGTGCGGGATCGAGCACCAGGTCGGCGGACACGGTGCCGATCAGGCCGTCGGAGGCGGCGTCGGTGCCGGACCCGCGGCGACCGGTCGCCTGACGCAGGGCCTGGCGGGAGGTCGTGGTGGGCCGGGTGAACCAGGCCCAGGCGAAACCGAGCACGAACGGCAGGCCCAGCACGGCGACGTCCGGCCGGGAACCGATCACCCCGAGCGTGAGGGCGGCCACGCCGATGACGGCGGCCGCGATCGACTGCACGCCGGGACGCCAGGGCGCCGCTGCCGGTGGCGGGCGCTCACCGGTGCGTGCGGGGATGTCGGCCGTGCTCACCGGCCGGTCCGCCCGGCGGCCACCCCCGCGCTCGCCGGCCCGGGCACCTCGCCCAGGAGGGCGGTGACCACCGCTTCGGGCACGGTACCCGAGGCCCAGGCTGACGGCGTCAGCACGAGACGGTGGGCGAGGGCGGGCACCGCGATGGCCTTCACGTCCTCCGGGGTGACGAACGCGCGGCCATCCAGCACAGCCATGGCGCGCGCGATCAGCAGCAACGCCTGCGAGCCACGGGGGGAGGCGCCCACCTCCACCGCTGGGTGGGCTCGGGTCGCCACCGCGAGGTCCACGCAGTAGCGCAGGATGTCCGGATCCACCTCGACGGCCTCGACACCGGCCTGCATGCCGCGCACGGTCGCGGCGTCCACGACGGCGCGGACCTGCGCCTCCTCGCGTCGCCGGGCGACCCGGCGCGCGAGGACGTCCACCTCGGCGTCCGGGTGCGGATAGCCGACGGACAGGCGCACCATGAACCGGTCGAGCTGGGCCTCCGGCAGCGGGTAGGTGCCCTCGTACTCGACCGGGTTGGACGTGGCCATCACGTGGAAGGGGCGTTGCAGCCGGTAGCTCGTGCCCTCCACCGTGACCTGCCGTTCGGCCATCGCCTCGAGCAGGGCTGACTGCGTCTTCGGCGCGGTCCGGTTGATCTCGTCGGCCAGGAACAGTCCGGTGAACACCGGGCCCGGCCGGAACACGAACTCGGAGGAGGTCGGGTCGTACACGAACGAACCGGTGATGTCCGCAGGCAGCAGGTCCGGGGTGCACTGCAGACGGCGGAAGTCCAGTCCGAGGGCGGCGGCCAGGCAGCGCGCAGCGAGCGTCTTGCCCAGGCCTGGCACGTCCTCGAATAGCACGTGGCCGCCGGCCAGGACCGAGGCGAGCGCGATCCGCAGCGGGGCCTGCATGCCGACCACCACGGTGCCGACCTCGGCCAGGACCGCCGCACCGGAGCGGGCGACCTGCTCGATCGGTAACGGGGCGGCGTCGTCCGGGGTGGCGCTCGGTGTGGTCATCGGTGAGCCTTTCGTAGCGGGACTGCGGTCAGTGCGGTCAGGGTGCGTTGGACGCCGCGCAGATCGGGCGCGGGCTGGTCCTCGTCGATCAGGAACGCGGTCACGGGGCGGCCGAGGAGGTCCTCGACGGCACGGACGCCGTCCGGTGTGTCGAGAGAGAACCCGGCGAGCTCGAGGGTGTCCAGACAGACCCGGCGCAGCCGCCGCCGGCCGGACCCGGTCAGCTCGCGCTGCTGCCCGTACAGCGACCAGGACAGGCTGGAGACGTCGCGGCGGGCCCCGTCGCGGCGCCCGAACGGCAGCCGTGGCCACACGGCCTGGTCGCCGAGTCCGATCACGCGGCTGCCCGCGACGACGAGCGCGACGGCGAGACCGATCATGAGCGAGTGCGCCGCGTCCAGCCCGATGGTGAACGCGAGCACGGGGCCGCCGATGCCCACCACCACGGGCCAGACCCACCAGCGGCGTCTGCGCCCGTCATCCGGTTGGACGCTCACTCCTCCTCCGGTGCCGGCCGCTGCGTCGCGGCGTCGCGCCTGGCCGCCTGGAGCGCGGTCCAGCTGCGAGCCAGGTCGGCGAGACAGGTCGAGGCGGTGGTGACGTCGTCGGCCGTGACCGGAGCGGTCGAGAACCGGGCCCGGTGGTAGAGCCGGAGCAGGGTGGCCGTGGCGTGCGGGTCCGCCTCGGTCGCCTCCAGCACGCCTGCGGTGAACTCGGTGGGCGTCTGCGCGGGCGCCCGGACCACACCCGAGCGGGCAGCAGCGTCCTCGAGGGCGAGCCAGGCCGCCACGATGGCGTCCCGTGGCTCCCGGATCTGGTCGAGGTGCTTCAGGGCGGCGCTCACGCCCTGCTCCAGCACCGGCAGCTCAGGCTCCGCGTCGGCGACCTCGCCGCCGACCAGCCGGCTCCGGGCGTCCGCCTCGTCCTCGAGCGGCCGCCGCAGGTAGGCGAGATACCGCATCAGGAGGGCGATCACGATGACCGCCGCGACCAGGCCGGCGACGAGACCCAGCCAGCTCAGGTCCGGCACCGGCAGGTCCTCGAGGAACTCGGGCATGCTCGGGGTCGGGTCGGGCGTGGGCTGCTGCTCCGAACCGGTGACGCTGGGCGGTTCCGCGGTGGGCACGTCGACCTGCCACCGCTCGGTGATCTCCCAGGGCCCGACGGCGGTCGCAGCGAGCACCGCGAACAGGCACACGGCTGCGACCAACGCCGTGCGGCCGGCCGCGACGATCGGCAGCAGGCTCGGGGGACGGGGCGGCCCGTCGGGCCGGGCGCTGCCCGGGCCCGCGTCGTCGCCGGCATCGGGGCCGCCTGGTGCAGTCATCGTTCGAGCAGCCTACCCAGGTGTGTCGGCCGTCACGTTCACGGGCGCCGGTAGGTCAGGATCCGGAACCGCAGACCGCCGGCGCCGGTGCGCCACGGGCCGGCCTCGGTGACCTCCCACTCCGGCCCGATCGGTGGGGCGAAGGTGTCACCCTCGACGTCCAGGTCGATCTCGGTGACGACGAGGACGTCCGCGTGGTCGATCGCCCGCGCGTAGACCTCGCCGCCGCCGCAGATCCAGGCGTCCTCCTCGGCGACTAGCGCCAGGGCGGCGTCCAGGGTGGTCACCAGCTCCGCGCCCTCGGCCTCGTAGTCGGGATCCCGGCTGAGCACCAGGTTGCGCCGGCCGGGCAACGGGCGGAACCGCTCGGGCAGCGACTCCCATTGCCGGCGGCCCATGACCACGGCGTCACCCGCCGTCGTCGACCGGAAGTGGGCGAGGTCCTCGGGAAGCTTCCAAGGCAGGTCGTTGTCGCGTCCGATCACCCGGCCGCGGGCTTGCGCCCAGATCATCCCAAGCATGGTTGCTCCGTCTCAGACCGCGATCGGAGCCTTGATCGTCGGGTGGTGGGAGTAGCCGACGACCTCGACGTCCTCAAAGGTGTAGTCGAACAGACTCGGCGCGGCCTGCAGGCGCAGGGTCGGGAACTCGTACGGCTCCCGGGTGAGCTGCTCGCGGACCTGGTCGACGTGGTTGCTGTAGATGTGGCAGTCGCCGCCGGTCCAGATGAAGTCGCCGACCTCGAGGCCGACCTGCTGGGCGACCATATGGGTGAGCAGGGCATAGGAGGCGATGTTGAACGGCACCCCGAGGAACAGGTCGGCGCTGCGCTGGTACAACTGGCAGGACAGGCGACCGTCGGCCACATAGAACTGGAAGAACGCGTGACACGGGGCCAGAGCCATCCGGTCGAGCTCTGCGACGTTCCACGCGGACACGATGATGCGGCGGCTGTCCGGGGTCTGCCGCAGTTGGGTGAGCACCTGACCGATCTGGTCGATCTGACCGCCGTCGGGCGTCGGCCACGAGCGCCACTGGACGCCGTAGACCGGGCCGAGCTCGCCGTCGTCATCGGCCCACTCGTCCCAGATCCGCACCCCGTTCTCACGCAGATAGCCGACGTTGGAGTCGCCGCGGAGGAACCAGATCAGCTCGTGCACGATCGACTTCAGGTGCACGCGTTTGGTGGTGACCAGCGGGAAGCCGCCGGCGAGGTCATAGCGCAGCTGATGCCCGAACACCGAGAGGGTGCCGGTGCCGGTGCGGTCACCCTTGGTGGCCCCGGTGGCCAGGACGTGGGCGAGCAGTTCCTCGTACTGGGTGTCCGGCATGGGGCAAGTGTAGGTCGGCCCGCAACGGACTCTCCAGAGGTGCCGCGCCGAGGGTCGTGGAACCAAAGTCGGTCAGCGCCAGCCCCAGTGGCGGCGCTGGGCATCGATCGTCCAGTCGTTGATCCGATCGGCGTCCGCGACTGCGGGGAGCGGCGTAGCGCCGTCGTCCAGCAGGGTCCGGACCTGGGCTTCCAGTCCGGCGATCTCGAGGGAGACCTCGGTGCGTGGCACCTCACCACGTTTCACGGCCAGGACGCGCTCGCGCTCCTGCACGGGCAGGGGCAGAGTCAGCGTTCCCGTCGAGGCGATCTCGAAACCTTGATAGGCGAGCCGCAGTGCGTGGCTGCCGTACTTCACGTCCCAGCCGTACTTCTCGATCAGTTCCGGCCGATTGGGGACGTTTCGCTTCGACGCGCCCAGCATCCGCTCGTGCTGGGAATGCATGTAGCCGAGGAATCGCTCGACGGCCTGCTGCGAGAGGAAGGACGACCGCATCGATCGCAGCTCCGTTCCGAGCGGCGTCAACACGACCAGGGACTCGTCGGGCGCGAACAGAGGCAGCATCACGGTCGGGTTGCCCCGGATCCCCAAGCGGAGGTACTTGCGCAGCGAGTACAGGATCAGATCGGTGTCGCCATGACCGCTGCGCACCCCCTCGGGCTGCGTCCGCCAGACATAGTCGTCGCGGTGCTTCCCGACGCCGAGCGCGTGCGAGGGCGGCTCGATGTAGACACCCATCTCGTCGTGGTCGTCGGTGCCGGCGATCGCGATCCCGTGCACGCCACTGCCGACCACCGACCGCAGGATCTCATTCGGCAGCGCGATCGCCGAGTCGCCGTACTCGACGTTCCTGACCTCCGGCATGGCGACCACCCTGCCCGACCACCCCAGCCACGTGCACCCTGTTATCGACCCGCCCGCCTCAGGAGCCTTCTGCCGCGGCCTCGCTGCCCTTCGGCAGCGGCTCGGAGAACAGGTCATCGGGCTCGACCGTCACGGCGGTGCCCTCCACCTCCCGCGTGAAGAAGGCCGGGGCCGGCCCGAACGCCTCGTTGGTGCCACCGATCATCGTCTTGCCCATCAGCCGACCGCCGGCGAACCCGACCACGGCGCCGACGCCGAACGGCAGCAGCCGCCCGAGCATGATCGACCCGCCCTTGGCGGCGGCTACCTTGACGACCCGACCGCGCAGAGCCTTGTTGACGCTCTTCACGGTCGCCACCGGCAGCCGGGTGAGCAGCACCTTCGCCCAGGTGACCGAGCTCAGCCCGAGCTGCTGCTCGAACAGTTGCGGGCCCTGCTCGCCGAGCAGGGAGCTCATCAGCAGCGCCCGCCGCCGGTGGACGTCGCCGACGGCGATCCCGTGCACGTCCGCCACCGCCAGGGACAGTGCGCTCGAGGCGGCCAGGAACACGCCGACCTGTCCCGCGGTGAGGGCAACCGCCGCGGTGGTGCCGATCACCGGGAACGCGGCGGCCGCACCGACCGCCGCTCCGGAGCCGCTGACGGCGAGCAGGTACCGCTTCTCGAGGAGGGCGATGATCTCCTCGGGGGAGGCGGTCGGGTTCTTGCGCCGCAGGCCGTCGACGTAGGCGTGCACGCGTCCCGCGGGCACCGTGACAGCCGTGTCGATCAGGCGCTCCAGGGTCCCGGAGCCCTGCTCGCCGTTCTGCTCGTCCTTGGCCCTGCGTCCCATGGGTCCTCCTCGTGGTGCTCGGTGCGATGTGGTCGGGGGTGTCGAGGCCTCGCTCAGCGGGCGTCGGTGATGCTCAGTGTGTGGGGCATCCCGGCATCCAGTGTGCGCCCCACGGTGCAACCGCGCTCCACGGCGCGGCGCACCACCTCCTCCAGGTCGGCGCGGCCCTGCTCGTCGAGACCAGACAGGTCGAGCACGATCTCGACCCGGCCGCAGCCGTACCGGTTCTCGTCCTCGACCTTCTCGGTCTCCACCCCGACCGAGGCGCGGAAGTCCCGCCCGAGACGCCGTGACAGCGGCCAGTCTGCGCTCATCAGGTTGCAGGCCGCGAGTGAGAGCTTCATCAGTTCCCCCGGGGAGAACACACCCTCCGCGTCGTCCGGTCCGATCCGAACCTCCGCGCCGCGCGCGTTGTATCCGGTGTAGGTTCGTTTGCCGGTGCGGTCGGCCCAGAGGGCAGCGGCGGGAGTGGCTTCCATGCTCCGATCGTGCCACGTGGGGCCGAGCACGCGAGTGCTCACCTGCCGGGCTTCAAGCGGTGGCGACCACGCCGCTGCCGCCGTCCCAGGTCGCCACGAGTGCCGGTGATCCGGTCTCGACGGCCCCCGGCTCACGGGCGAAGCGCACCGAGAGCCCGTCCGGCGACGCGGCGGGATCCCACACGGTCAGGCCCACCGTCGGCTCCCGGGTCTCGACGAGGGTGTCGCCCTCCCAGACCTCGAGGGCTGCCTGGTGCTGCAGCCCGGCGAGGGCGCGCCGGTAGGCGGCCAGGGCCACGGGATCGCCCGTGCCGTCGTACACCCAACGCCGCCCGAGGACCGAGTGCTCCATGGTGGCGATCTGATGCTCGGCGGCGCCCTCCAGCGGTTCGGCCCGGTAGGTCAGGACGACGTGACGGACGGGGCCGCCACGGGTGACCAGGAGCGCCTCGATGCCGACCTCGCCGGCCGGATCGTCGAACCGGTAGCTGCCGACGCGGCGCAGTTCCCCGGGCCCGGCGAGTCCACCTGAGGCCGGTGTGGCCAGCCACTCCTCAAGCAGTTCCAACTTGGTCGGGATCAGGGTCGAAGGATGGATGATCGCCATGGACGCGGAGCCTACCGACTCGCTCCGACCGGGTCGGGTCCTCAGTCGGAGGTGGCCGCCTCGCGCTCGGCGAGCAGGCGCCGGTAGCGCACCCGGTGGGCGGCGACGTCGGCCATCTTCACGGCCATGTCGTCGATGAAGTCGACCCGGTACACCGCGTCGGTGAGCACCGAGATCGCGTAGTACAGCCCTGTGAACGTGGCCATGGCCACCGACACCCGGATCAGGGTCTGGCTGAGCACCAGCGTGTCACCGAACAGGTTCACCTCTTCGCGCCAGTTGCCGCCGTCGATCGCCCACTCCGCCATCAGACCCGGGGTGATCGTGAGCACGCCGAGCGCCAGGAAGAACACTCCGACGCCGATGCTCACCACGATCACCTGCAGCAGCTGGTTTGCGCCGACCATGGCCGCGACATTGGCCCGCTGCGGACCGGTCAGCGCCGGCAGCTCCGCAACCTCCGGGACCTCCCGCTCGGCCCGGTCGAGGATCTCCGCCGTCTCCCGGGACAGCCGGATCCGCAGGATGAGCACGATCAGCGCCACGAAGAACGCCCCGAGGATGAGGTCCGAGACCCCCGGGGTGTGGTCGAAGACCTGCCACACCTCGGTGGTGTAGAAGAGCGCGATCGAGAAGATCAGCAGCAACGGCAGGAACCGGATCAGCCGCAACAACGAGTCCCCGAGCTCCTTGCCGATCCGCGACATGCCCCACCAGAGCGTCGCAGCCAACCCGTAGCCGACCACCCCGCGCACGATCGCCAGCAGCACCACGTTGCCGACCGCGACGGAGATCCCCGTGATCCACTGCCCGCCGAAGACCACGGGCAGCACCGCGGGCGCCAGCACGAAGAAGCCCAGCTCGGCCGTGCCGACGTCCTGGGGGAGCGTGCTCCAGGGCCGGCCTCGCAGCACGTTCAGCCCGGCGTAGCCGGCGAACAGCAGGCCGATCGCGCCGACCATCACGGCCAGGTTGATCCACCACGCCCAGTCCAGCCGGATCGCCGCGAACACCTCGAGCAGCATCACCACGACCAGGAACGGGGCGGCGCGCCCGTACACGTCCCGTCGGGACGTGTGCCCGTGCACGAGCAGCGGCAGTCCGTACCTGCGGAAGGTGCGCTCGCAGGCCGCGATCTGCGCGGCGGCCCCCTCAGGGCGCACCGGCGACCGCTCGGACGTTGTCCCCGATGTCATGCACGCAGGCTACTGGCGCCCCTACGGTGGGGTGATGAGCACCGCGCTGATCATCGGCGGCAACGGACAGATCGGCGTCCCCGCGGCCCTCGCGCTCGCCGCCGACGGGTGGCAGGTCCGGGTCCTGCACCGCGGCAGCCGCCCGCTCGAGCCGGAACTGGCCGAACGCGGCGTACGCGAGATCCGCGGCGACCGCGACGACGGGACGGTGCTCGCCACCGCGGTCGGCGACGGCGTCGACCTGGTCGTGGACTGCGTCGCCTTCAACGCCGGCCACGCCGACCAGGTGCTGCGGCATCGCGCGGACCTGGGCTCCGCCGTCGTGATCTCCTCTGCGGCCGTCTACGCCGATGGTGAGGGCCGATACCTGGGTGGACCGGAGTTCCCGCACCTGGACGTCGGGCAGGACGAGGACGGCCCGACGGCGCAGCCCGGCCTGGGCGGGTACGCGTCGGGCAAGGTGGAACTCGAGCAGGCGTGGCTCGCCGCCGACATTCCGGCCACCGTGCTGCGGCCCGGTGCGATCCATGGTCGCTTCGCGCAGAACCCGCGGGAGTGGTTCGCGCTGAAACGGGTCCTGGACGGCCGCACGGACGTGGTGCTCGCTCACGAGGGCAGGTCACGCTTCCACCCGAGCGCCACCGAGAACGTCACCGAGCTGATCCGCCTCGCCGCGGCCCGGCCAGGGCGCCGGATCCTCAACGCGGTGGATCCGCAGGCTCCGACCACCACAGAGATCGTGGCGGCCGTCTACGCGACCCGCGGCCGTGACGTCACGGTGCACCCGATGCCCGGTGAGCCCGAGGGGAACGTGGGCCTGAGCCCGTGGGGCGTGCCCGTGCCGTTCGTCCTGGACATGTCCCGTGCGGCCGCGGACCTCGGCTACCGGCCGGTCATCGACTACGTGGCCTCGCTCGGGCCGTTTCTGGACTGGATCGAACGTGCGGCCACCGCGCGGGACTGGCGTGAGGCGTTCGGCGACTTCGCGGCCGGCGGCGCCGACCTGTTCGATTACGCGGCCGAGGACGCCTGGCTCGCCGCACGCCGGTAGGTTCGTACCTGTCGGCACCGCGCCTGGGCCGATCCTGTGCCAGAACCGCCCCGGCCCACCGGGGCCACGCCCGAGGAGAGACATCGTGACGAGTGTGTTGTTCATCGGTGGGAACGGGCAGATCAGCGCGTCGTGCGTGGATCTCGCCGTGTCCCGGGGGATGGCGGTGACCGTGCTGAACCGCGGGACCACGCACACCCGGAGCCTGCCCGACGGCGTCGAGGTGCTGCACGCGGACGCACACGACGTGGCCGCGCTCGGCGAGGCACTGGCCGGCCGTGAGTTCGACGCGGTGGCCCAGTTCCGTTCGTTCAAGCCGGAGCATGCGGCGGCGGACGTGGAGTTCTTCTCCGGCCGGACCGGCCAGTTCGTCTACATCAGTTCCGCCTCCGCGTACCAGACCCCACCCGCCGTGCTGCCGGTCACCGAGCAGACGCCCCTGGAGAACCCGTACTGGCAGTACTCCCGGGACAAGGCCGCGAGCGAGGAGTTGCTCTTCGACGCGTACGCCGACCGTGCCTTCCCGGTGACTGTGGTTCGGCCCTCGGCCACCTACGACCGGACCCGGGTGCCGACGTCCGGCGGCTGGACGGACGCCGCCCGGATGCTCCGCGGCGCACCGGTCGCCGTCGTCGGCGACGGCACCACCCAGTGGACGCTCACGCACGCGCGGGACTTCGCCGTCGGGTTCGTCGGCCTGCTCGGACGCGCCGACGCCGTCGGTGAGGCGTTCCACATCACCTCGGACTTCGCGCCCACCTGGAACGAGATCTTCACGATCCTGTCCGAGATCCTCGACGTCGAGGCGAACCTGCTGCACGTGCCGGCGACCGAGATGGCAACCGTGGACGCCGATTTCGGCGCCGGGATGCTGGGCGACAAGGCCAACTCGTTCGTCCTGGACAACAGCAAGATCCGCGGCTTCGTGCCGGAGTTCGCCCCCAGCACTACCGTGGAACAGGGCTTCGCGGAGTCGGTGGCCTGGCACCTGGAGCAGGGCTTCGGCCCCGTCGGGGACCCGAAACTCGAGGCGATGTTCGACGAGATCGTGGCCCGGCACTGATGCGACACCCCGCGCCCGAAATGACGTCTCGGGCGCCGAACGCGCAAGATGGGAGCATGACCGCCCCGACCGACCACACCCAGGAACCGCCCCACCGGACGGATCCGGCACCGACGACCGCGAGTTCGCTGCCGAGCGTGCCCGGGCCGGGGCGGGTGCCCACGGTCGAGGATGTCGTCGAGGACGCAGTGGCGCTCGCGCACCGGTGGGCGAGCGCGACCCACGCGGGGGAGAGCGGAGCCGAGCGTCGGGCCACGGCGCGGCTCGCGGCGCTCGTCGCCGACCCGGCCGGGCTCGACCTGGCGGTCCGGTTCGTGGACCGGGTCGCCCGCCCGGAGGACCTGAGAGTCGCCGCCGACGAACTGGGCCGGATCCGCGCCGATGCCGCCGGTGGGTTCCTGTCGAAGGCGGACCGGGGTCTGCTCGGCCTCGGGTCCGCGGTGGCCGGTGTGGCACCCGGCGTGGTGGTTCCGCTGGCCCGGCAGCGGCTGCGTCAACTCGTCGGGCACCTGGTCGTGGACGCCCAGGACCCGGCGCTCGGCGCCCACCTGGCCAAGGCCCGCTCCGAGGGCTACCGCCTGAACGTCAACCTGCTCGGCGAGCACGTGCACGGCGAGATGGAGGCACTGAGCCGCGCGGAGCGGACCCGGGCCCTGCTGGAGCGGCCCGACGTCGACTACGTCTCGATCAAGGTCTCCTCGCTGGTGTCCCAGATCAGCACCTGGGACACCGCGGGCACGACCAAGCGGGTGCTCGAACGGCTCCGGCCGCTGTACCGGTCCGCCGCGGCGAAGACCCCGGTGGCGTTCGTGAACCTTGACATGGAGGAGTACCGCGACCTCGACCTCACCGTCGAGGTGTTCGAGGCGATCTGCCTCGAGCCGGAGTTCCTCGGACTCGAGGCCGGGATCGTGCTCCAGGCCTACCTGCCGGATTCCGCGGGCGCGCTACGCCGGCTGATCGCGTTCGCGAACCGCCGCCGGGAACTCGGCGGGGCACCGATCAAGGTTCGGCTCGTCAAGGGCGCCAACCTGGCGATGGAGCGGGTCGAGGCCGAGCTGCACGGCTGGACGCAGGCGCCGTTCGGCACGAAGGCGGACGTGGACGCGAACTACGTGCGTGCCCTCGACGAGGCGCTCCGCGCGGAGTCGATCGGTGCGCTGCGGATCGGCGTAGCCTCGCACAACCTGTTCGACGTCGCGCTCGCGCACCTGCTTGCGACCGGCCGCGGCGTGGCCGGGATGCTCGACGTCGAGATGCTCCAGGGCATGGCGCCCGCGCAGGCCCGGGCGGTTGCAGCGGACCTGAGCTCGAACGGTCCGCTGATCCTGTACACGCCGGTGGTGGCGCCGGCGGACTTCGACGTTGCCGTGTCCTACCTGGTACGGCGCCTCGAGGAGAACGCCGCCCCGGAGAACTTCCTGCACGCCCTCTTCGCCGGCGGGCACGGCCAGGACCAGCAGACCGTGATGGCCGATCAGGAGGCGCGCTTCCGGGCGAGCGTCGAGGCCCGCGGGACCGTCTCGGACCGGCCCCGGCGGACCCGGGAGCGCACACCGGCGGGTGCGGACTTCGCGAACTCGGTCGACTCCGACCCGGCGGTCTCGAGCACCCGGGACTGGGCGGTGACCGCCCTCGAGGGCCCGGCCCGTGACCTCACCTCCCCCGAGCTGACCACGGTGGCCATGGTGGACGACGTCGTCACCCGCGCCCGGCGTGCCGGCGGCACCTGGGCGTCGCTCCCGGCAGCGCAACGGGCCGCGGTGCTGCGCACCGCCGCCGACGCCATCGAGGCGCGCCGCGCCGACCTGGTCAAGCAGATGGCCCACGAGGGCGGCAAGACCGTCGGCGAGGCCGATCCCGAGGTCTCCGAGGCGGTCGACTTCGCCCGGTACTACGCGGACTGCGCCGTCGACCTCGAGCGGCTGTCCGAGGCCGAGGGGCTCGCCTTCACCCCGACCGGGCTGGTGCTTGTCACCCCGCCCTGGAACTTCCCGGTCGCGATCGCTGCCGGCGGGGTGCTGGCCGCGCTCGCGGCCGGCTCACCGGTGATCATCAAGCCCGCTCCCGCCGTGCCCGGGTGCACGGAGGTGGTGGTGGAGGCGATCCACGCCGCCCTGGCCGAGCACGGGCACGATCGCGACGTGCTGAGCGTGGTGCGGGTCGACGAGGACGAGGTCGGCCGGCACCTGGTCGCGCATCCGCAGGTCGAAACGGTCATCCTCACCGGGGCCTGGGAGACCGCCCGGATGTTCACCCAGTGGCGGGCCGACCATCCCGGCGGGCCGGGGGTGCTCGCCGAGACCAGCGGCAAGAACGCGCTGATCGTGACGCCGAGCGCCGATTACGATCTCGCAGTCGCGGATGTCCTACGCAGTGCGTTCGGGCACGCCGGCCAGAAGTGCTCGGCGGCCTCGCTGCTCATCCTGGTCGGCTCGGTGGCCGGTTCGGAACGCTTCCGGCGGCATCTCATCGACGCCGTCGCCTCGGTACGCGTCGGCTGGCCGGAGGACCTCGGCACCACGATGGGGCCGATCATCGAGCCCGCCGGCGGCAAGCTGCTCGACGCCCTCACCCGGCTGGAGCCGGGGGAGACCTGGATGGTGGAGCCGCGTCGGCTGGACCCCTCCGGCCGGCTCTGGTCGCCCGGGGTCAAGGAGGGCGTCTGGCCCGGTTCCCCGTTCCATCTCACCGAGTACTTCGGCCCCGTCCTCGGCGTCATGACCGCCGCCACCCTGGACGATGCGATCGACATCGCGAACGCGGTGCCCTACGGGCTCACCGGTGGGCTGCACAGCCTCGACGCTGATGAGATCGCCCGTTGGAGCGACCGGATCGAGGTCGGCAACGGGTACGTCAACCGGCACACCACGGGGGCGATCGTGCGGCGACAGTCCTTCGGCGGCTGGAAGCGGTCCGCGGTCGGACCGGGGGCGAAGGCGGGCGGACCGAACTACGTGGCGCAGTTCGGCACCTGGATCCAGGAGCACCGGCCCGCCGGCGGCGGGGTCCCGGGGACCCGGGTGCGCGCCCTGGCGCAGACCCTGGCCGCGCTCACCACCGATCCCGGTGAGAGCGAGTGGCTGGAGGTGTCGATGGGGTCGGACGCGGCCGCCCGCGACGACGTGTTCCGTGTCGAGGCCGACCCGTCTGCGCTTAGCAGCGAGTCGAACGTGTTCCGGTACCGGCCGATCCCACACCTGACCATCCGTGCGCAGGAGCGCACGCTACCGATCGAGGTGGCCCGGGTCGCGCTGGCGGCCGAGTGCGCCGGCGTGCCGGTGAGTGTGAGCCTTGCCGCGGATGTCGCCGCCGCAGCGAACGAGTCCGCCGCGGCGTTCACCGATGCGGCCCGGGCCATCGGATACATGGGCTGGCGCACCGAGACGGCTCAGGAGTTCGCCGACCGGATCGCCGCTGGGGACGTGAGCGGACGGGTGCGGGTGATCGGTGTGGCCGACGGCCTCTGGCCGGCCACCGCGGCGCCCGACGCCGACGTGACCCTGCTCACCGGAGAGGTGCTCGCATCCGGACGCAGGGAGATGCTGGGCGTGCTCCGCGAGCAGGCGATCAGCAGCACCCGGCACCGGTTCGGGCACCTGCCGCCGGCGCCTCGGGATCCGGAGCAGGTCACGCCTCGCCCGGCTCCGTGAGCAGGTCGGCACCGCGGGCCTCGTCCCAGCCCATTCGGTAGACGTTGCCGGGGTCCCACGGCACGGTCCAGCCGAGCTGGTCGAAGACGTGGTCGAGCAGGTTCCCGGTGAAGCCCCACACCCAGCCCGTCGGGCGGCGGAACCCATGGCTGTCGAAGCCGCCCATCTGCACCATGGCCCGGGAGGCTGGATCGAGCAGCTCGGCCACCGGGACCCGGAGCGTGTGCAGGACCTCCCCCGGCGTGACCTCGTCGGCCGCGTGGGCGGCGTCCGACCACGCGAGCACCGGGGTGACCACGAACTCGCTGATCGGTACCAGCACCGGCGGGAGCGGACCGGCGACCTCCACCTGATCGGGGGCGATGCCGGTCTCCTCGTGCGTCTCACGCACGGCGGCGGCGACGGCGTCCTCGCCGGGCTCGAGCCGCCCGCCGGGCAGCGCGATCTGGCCCGGGTGGTGGCGCAGCAGCGGGGACCGCTGGACCAGGAACAGGTCCAGGCCCGGGCCGGCCTGCGCCGTCGGCGTGAACAGCAGCAGCACCCCGGAGTGCCGGAACCCCCTGGAGGTCTCCTCGGAGTAGGCGTGGGCTCCGCCCAACTTCTTGAACCGACCGGACGCGGCCCGGGCCGCGAGCTCGGAGAGATCGTCGCGACGTGGCTGCACGTCCGCCAGCCTACGTGCCGGGTCGGCGCGCCGGTGCGCGGACCCTCGTACCGGTGGCTCGGCGAATGCTCTCGCCCGTCGTCGCCCGGGTATGTCACGATGGCGGCGGACGGGGACGATCGACGGCTGGGGACGCCTGTGGCGCACGAGCGCGGAAGCACGACGAGTCAGCACGTTCTCGAGGTCGAGGCGGTGGTCCGACGATACGGCGACCTCACCGCCGTCGACGGGATCTCCTTCGACATCGCACCCGGCGAGACGTACGGTCTGCTCGGCCCGAACGGCGCCGGCAAGACCACCGCGATCTCGATGATCGCCGGGCTACTCGCCGCCGACTCCGGGTCGGTCCGGGTGCTCGGTGAGCAGATGGGTCCGTCCCGGGTCGCCGTGAAGCGGCACATCGGGCTCGTGCCCCAGGACCTGGCCATCTACCCCGAGCTCAAGGGTCGGGAGAACCTGAACTTCTTCGGCCGGCTGCAGGGCCTGCGCGGTAAGGAACTGACCACTCGCGTGGACGAGGTCCTCGATCTCGTGGGGCTGACCGACCGTGCCGGGGACCCGGCCAAGGAGTACTCCGGCGGGATGAAGCGCCGCCTGAACATCGGGATCGGACTGCTGCACCGACCCACTCTGCTCATCCTCGACGAGCCGACCGTCGGCGTCGACCCGCAGTCGCGCAACGCCATCCTGGAATCGGTGGAGGCACTGTCAGGAGAGGGCATGGCGGTGCTGTACACGACCCACTACATGGAGGAGGCCGAGCGGCTCTGCGACCGCATCGGGATCGTCGACTCCGGGCAGCTGCAGGCCGAGGGCACCCGGGACGAGCTGATCCGGCTCATCGGCGGGCTGGACCGGGTCCGCCTGGACGGTTCGGGCGACCTCGCCGCGGCCGCCGACGCCCTGGGCGACCTGGCCGCCGTCGAACAGGTCGACGTGGACCGCACGGGACTCTCGCTCGCCGTCCGCGAGGCACCGACCGCCGTCGCCGAGCTCGTCACCCGAGCCACCGCTGCGGGCGTGACGTTGGCGGACGTGGAGATCACCCGCCCGAACCTCGAGCAGGTCTTCCTGCACCTCACCGGCAAAGCGCTGCGGGACTGATCCGATGCGACAACTGTGGGTGATGACCTCATCCGACCTGCGCCAGCGCATCCGCGACAAGTCCGTGATCATCTTCTCGCTGATCGTGCCGCTCGCCCTGATGTTCGTGTTCAACCTGGTCTTCGGGGGCACCGACGAGATCGAACTCGAGCCGGTGACGGTCGCGGTGTCCGCGCCGGCCGACGACGAGGTCGCGCAGACCCTGCTCGATGCGATCACCGGGACCGGCGTCGTCGACGTGACCGTCGAGCAGGTGCCGGCGGACGCGGCACGGACCGCGGTGGCCGACGGCGACGCCAACCTGGCCATGATCGTTCCGGAGGGCTTCGGCCAGGACGTGCTCGCCGGCACCGGTGGCGACCTCGAGTTCGTGGAGGGGGACAGCTCCGGTCTCGAGACCGGTGTCGTGATCGTCGTCAGCCAGTCCGTCCTCGACGCCTACGCAGCCGGGACCGTCGCGGCAACCGCAGGCGGCGGGCTCGGTCTCGACCCCGAGGAGCTCGGGCGCGTCGCGGCCGAGGCGGCCACCTCCGGCCCGACGATCGAGTCCACGGAGGGCGAGACGTCCGACGAACAACTCGGGCAAGGGGCCGCGCTCGTGGCCGGCCAGGCCGGCCTGTTCCTCACCTTCACAGTCGGCTTCGGGGTGCTCGGGCTGATCTCCGAACGGCAGGAGGGCACGCTGGCCCGGCTCCAATCGATGCCGATGCGCCCGGGCCTGATCGTGGTCGCCAAGGCGCTGACCGGGTTCGTCCTCGGCGTCGTCGCGACGTCCGTCCTGCTGACCCTCGGCGGGCTGTTCTTCGACGTCACGTTCGGACCGCCGGCCCTCGTCGGCTTGCTGATCCTGTCCGTGGTCACCGCCATCACCTCATTGACCTTCATCGTGGTGCGTGTTGCCCGGACGGCCGAGCAGGCCGGCATCATCCAGTCCATCCTGGCCATGGTGCTCGGCATCGCCGGCGGCGCGTTCTTCCCGGTGAGCGCCTCGGGGTCCCTCGCCAGGGTCCTCGATCTCAACCCGATCGCCGCGTTCACCCGCGGGCTCGGCATCACCTCGAGCGGTGGCGGGCTCGCCGACATCGCGGCGCCGATCGCGATCATGCTCGGCTTCGCCGTGGTGATGCTCCTGGTGGCTCGGCTGATCCCCGACCGGGGGGTGTCCCGATGAGGATCGTCGGTGCCATCGCGGGGGTGGAGCTGCGACGGTTCCTACGGGACCGCTCCAACCTGTTCTTCGTGTTCGTGTTCCCGCTGGTCCTCGTGGTGCTGATCGGCTCCCAGTTCGGGGCCGCGTCCTCCTCGGGCCGGGTCGTGATCAGTGGGGCGGACTCCTCGCTTCGCGCCGCCCTCGTGGCCGAGCTCGAGGATGCCGCGATCACGGTCAGCTACGCCGACGCGGACGCCGCCAGCGAGCAGATCGCCCGCGGCCGGGTGGATCTGGGTCTGGAACTCACCGACGAGGCGGCGGCAGCGTTCGACGCCGACGAGGACCTGACCGTCGTGGTGACCTCGAGCTCGAGCGGCGGCGCGATCACCACCCGGCAACAGGTCGATCGGGCCCTGAATGCGCTGCAGCTGCGACTACGACAGGAGGCCGCGCTCGGCGGCGCGGGCGCGGACCCGGCAGCCGTCGACGAAGCACTCGACACCGCGCAGACACACGTGGTGGTGCCGACCGTGACCGTGACGAACACCTCCAGCATCTCCGAGGCCTTCGCCGGGGCGTCCGGCTTCACGGTGGGTGCGTCCGCGCAGGTCCTGTTGTTCGTCTTTCTGAACAGCCTCGCCGGTTCGGCGACCATGATCCAGGCCCGCAAGTACCGGGTGGTGGCCCGGACCCTCGCGGCGCCGGTCGCCACCGTGCAGGTAATCGGTGGCGAAGCGCTGGGCCGCTGGGTGATCGCGATGGTGCAGGGGCTGTACATCATGTTCGGCACCGCCCTGCTCTTCGGTGTCGAGTGGGGCAACCTCGCCCTCTCCACCCTGATCCTCGCGTTGTTCGCCGCCGTGGCCGCGGGCGCGGCGATGGTCGTGGGTTCGGCACTGGACAACGACAGTGCTGCCGCCGGGCTCGGTGTAGGTCTTGGCCTGGTGCTGGCCGCACTCGGCGGGTGCATGCTCCCGCTCGAGTTGTTCCCGGAGACGCTGCAGACGGTCGCCCTCTTCACCCCGCATGCCTGGGCATACCAGGCGTTCGCCGAGGTGACCCGGCGCGGGGGGACCTTCGCCGACATCGCCGGCGATCTTGCGGTGCTGCTCGCGTTCGCCGTGGTGCTGCTGGCGCTCGGCTCCGTGCTGCTGCGGCGGAGTCTGGCCCGCGCCATCTGATCCTCTGCGAGCCCACCGCCTGACGGCCCTCGCAGCCGAGGGCCGTCAGATGGCGTCAGGGCCTACGCGGCGTCGAGGTAGCCGTTCGGATTCAGCACGTACTTCTGTGCGGCACCCTTGTCGAACTCGGCGTAGCCCCGCGGCGCGTCCGCGAGCGTGATCGCGGTCGCGTTCACGTTGCTGGCGATGTGCACCCGATCGTGCAGGATGGCCATCATCAGTTCCCGGTTGTATTTCATCACCGGGCACTGACCGGTGGTGAAGGACAGTGACTTGGCCCACCCGGTGCCGAGACTGAGGGACAGGGCACCCTTCTTCGCGGCGTCGTCGATCCCACCCGGGTCGCCGGTCACGTACAGGCCCGGGATACCGAGCGCGCCGCCGGCCGCAGTGAGGTCCATGAGGTCGTTCAGGACCGTCGCGGGTGCCTCGCTCGCACCCTCACCGTGTCCCTTCGCCTCGAAGCCGACCGCGTCGATCCCGCAGTCCACCTCCGGGACCCCGAGGATCTGCTCGATCTGTTCCACCGGTCCACCCTTGGTCAGGTCGACCGTCTCGCAGCCGAACGACTTCGCCTGCGCCAGTCGGTCGGCGTTCATGTCGGCGACGATCACCGCGGACGCCCCGAGCAGCAGCGCCGAGGTGGCCGCGGCCAGGCCCACCGGCCCCGCACCCGCCACGTAGACCGTCGAACCGACGCCGACGCCAGCGGTCACGGCGCCGTGGAACCCGGTCGGAAAGATGTCGGAGAGCATCGCCAGATCCAGGATCTTCTCCATCGCCTGGTCCTTGTCCGGGAACTTCAGCAGGTTCCAGTCCGCGTACGGCACCAGCACGTACTCGGCCTGGCCGCCCACCCAGCCCCCCATGTCCACGTACCCGTAGGCGCTGCCCGGCCGATCCGGATTCACGTTCAGACAGATGCCGGTCTTGCGTTCCTTGCAGTTGCGGCAGCGCCCGCAGGCGATGTTGAACGGCACGGAGACCAGGTCACCCACGGCGATGAACTCCACCCCGGGACCCACCTCGACCACCTCGCCGGTGATCTCGTGGCCGAGGACCAGATCGCTGGGTGCCGTGGTTCGCCCGCGCACCATGTGCTGGTCCGAACCGCAGATGTTGGTCGCGACCGTCTTGAGGATGGCGCCGTGTGGCACCTTGCGGCCCACGTTCGCCGGATTCACACCCGGTCCGTCCTTCAGCTCGAATGTCGGGTAGTCGATGTCGATGACCTCGACGACGCCCGGCCCCTTGTAAGCCACGGCCTTGTTTCCACCCATGTCTGCTTCCCTTCACCTCATCGTGAACCCCACCGTTCCGGCGGGGCACTACCGCGTGGCACACGGCCGAGGCTCGCGGGCTGCAAGCCGAGCAGGATATGGATGTCGGGTGACCCGGCTGCTCGGCAGCGTGGGCACGCTCCCGAGTCTAGGTACCGTCACGGTTTCGGCAAGCGGGCGGCACCTGCTCAGCTGGCCCCCACGGGAAAGGACCCCGCCGGCCACCGCTGTGCCCAGCACCGCGTCCTCCCCGGACCCGGTGACGGCGGCGCCGCACCAGAGGTGACGTCTCCGGTCCGGGTGAGCCGGGTCGGCACGGTCAGCGGCTGGGATCCGCGGGCGTGTCCCGGCCGGACTCGGTGCCGGGGGACTCGGATGCGCCGGGGGGAGCCACGCCGGTCTCCTCGCCCAGCGCGTCACGGGCGTCGTCCGGTGCGACGGCTCGCGGCGTGCGCTTCGCGGAGCTGCGGGCATAGCCGAACGCCGCCACCAGGAACGTCGCTGCGAAGATGGCCGGAGTGGACAGGAGCGGCGCAGAAGACTCCCCGATGGACGCCATCATCGCGACGACGGACACCAGGGCGACCACCAGCCACACGGTCGCGGGGATGCGACCGAGGCCGGCGGAACGCCCGCGCTGTGGAGACGAACTCATGTGTCGATGCTAGTCCTCGCGTTCTCCTGGCCGATGCGGCCCAGGCAGGAAGTGAGCAGGAATCGAGAAGCCCGATCTCTCGGGTGGCGACTAGCGTGGCGGACTCGTACACCAGACGATCACAGCCCAAGGAGCACAGCCATGAACGCGTCGAAGGCGGAAAGCGGCGGGACCGAGTCCACCGGGGCAGGGTTCTCCGCCGAGGAACGGGCGTCGATGAAGGCACGCGCCGAGGAGCTCCGGTCCGATGCCCGAGGCGGCCGGAGCGCGAAGAAGGCGGCCGCCGACGAGGCTGCGTTGCTGGCCAAGATCGAGGCCATGCCCCAACCGGACCGGACACTTGCCGAACGCATCCACGTCGTCGTCACCTCGACCATCCCCGACGTCGCACCCAAACTCATGTACGGCCAGCCGGCTTACTACCGGGCCGGGAAGGTGCTCTGCTTCTTCCGGAGCGGACAGGGTGACTCCGAGCGGTACTCGACGTTCGGGTTCAGCGAGGCGGCCGCCCTCGACGACGACGCGGGCATCTGGGCCACCTCGTACGCACTCACCGAGTGGACCGAGTCCGTCGAGGCGATGATCACGGACCTCCTGACCAGGGCCACCAGCTGACTCCGTGACACGGCGACCGGCAGCGCGCAGTGACGAGGGGCGCTACCGCACGGCCAGGGAACGGGTATGCGTGCTGCGCATTCTCCGGGGACTCGTGCCGTACCGGACGACGAACGCCTGACGCAGGCTCTCGGCCGAGCCGAAGCCACATCGCCGCGCGACCTGGGACATCGAGAGGTCGGTCGTGGAGACCAGCCGTGCGGCCAGTTCGAGGCGGATCCGGCGCACCGCGCTGGCCGGTGGGACTTTGAGGTGATCCTGGAACAACCGGGTCAGCTGTCGCGTGCTGACCCCGACGAGACCGGCGAGCGCGGACGTACGCAGGTCCCCGTCCGGATGAGCCGTGGCGTGGTCGAGGACGCGCTTGACGAGGGCATGGTCGGCGCGTGGGGCCGCGGTGAAGATGCTCATCTGAGCCTGGTTCGCCGGGCGCTGGAGGTAGGTGACCATGCCCATCGCCACCCAGCGCGCGAACTCGGCGCCGTGATCCTCCTCGATGAACGCGAGGGTCAGGTCCAGCGACGCGGTGACACCGCCGGACGTGGCGACCTTGCCGTCCCTGATGTAGATCGGCCCTGGGTCAAGACGGACCCGGGGGAAGCGTTCGGCGATGTCCGCCGCGTAGAACCAGTGCGTGGTGGCTCGCCGACCGTCCAGCAGACCTGCCGCTGCGAGCACGGAGGTACCGGTGCAGACCGACGCGATCCGGCGCGCCCGAGCCGCGAGGCGCCGGACGTGCTGGGTCAGGTCCGGGTTGCGACTGGCGTCCTCGTGGCCGAGGCCGCCGGAGACGATCACCGTGTCGGCTCCGGACACCTCCGCCAGGGCTCGCTGCGCTCCGAGCCGCAGGCCCGAGTCGCAGGTGACGTCCCGCCCGTCGATGGTCGCGAGCTCGATGCGGTAGTTCGGGCTGGCGCCGAGGCGGTTCGCCAGTGCCAGCGCGGACGTGACGCTCGAGATGTCGACGAGCTCGGCACCTTCGAATCCCACGACGACGACGCTCATGGAGGCCATGAGGCCAGCGTAGGCAGAGGTCCGCGTCGACGGTATGCGTCTCGCAGGACGGGTATCCAAGAATTCCAGCCAGGCCCGGTCAGAGTGCGATCTCGCTTTGGCATCGTCGTGCGCGCCCGCCCGCCCGGGCGGGCGCGGGGCGGTGATCACGACGAGGGAGCAACCATGACCAGCACACGCAGGACCGGGACCGAACGCCGGACCCGCTCCGGACGTGCCAGCACCGCCTGGGTCGTGCTCGGAGTCGTCAGCGGACTCGGCATGACCTACGGGCTGGCCGCGATGCACGGCGAGTCGATCATCAGCGGGACCACCCAGCTCACGCCCGCCACAGCCGTCGGGGTCGCGGCCCTGTGCTACCTGGCCGCCGCGGCCACGAGGACCCGCTGGGTCGCCTGGCTCAGCGTGCCGGTGTTCAGCGGCCTCGCCTTCGCGGGCCTGCTCGGGGCCATGCCCTGGTGGACCCTGTTCCTCCTGGCAGCGATCGTCCTGCTCGGGGTCGGGGTGCTCCTGGGGGCCGGCCAGGTCACCGCGGTCCAGGCCGCGGCCCTGCTCGGCTACTTCGGCATGGCGATCGTCGCGCTCCAGCTGAGCGTGCAGCTCGGACTGGCGATCGCGGGCGTGACGCTGGCCGCCCACGCGTTCTGGGACGTCAAGCATTACCGAAGCGACCAGGTGGTCCTGGGCTCGCTGGCGATCTTCTGCATCGGGCTGGACCTCACCGTCGGTGCCATCTGCGTGGCGCTGGCGATCGCCGGCTGAGGCACCCGGGGGTGGCGTACCGACGGCGGCTCAGCGAGGATGGGACGCATGGACGAGAAGCAGAACGAAGGCGAGAAGACCTGGTACGAGGAGTTCAGCGTGTCGGGTTCGGAGTTGCTCGACAAGGTCAAGGACCTGGTCCACGAGGGCAACGTGCGGCGCCTGTACATCAAGAACAGCGACGGCCGGACCCTCCTCGAGATCCCCCTCACCGCGGGCGTCGCGATCACGGCCGTGGCCGCGGTGATCGCCCCCGTGCTGGTAGCGGTGGGCGCGGTCGCCGCCCTGCTGACCAAGGTCACGCTCGGGGTCGAGCGGGAGGGGGCGGCAGCGTCGGACCCGACCGCCCCTGCCACCGCCGACCAGGACGCCCCGGGGATCGCCGGGGTGGACCCGGCGCGGGACGAGGACGCACGATAGCACCCGCGCGGACGGAGCCTATTCGTCGACGAGGCCGCCGAACTCCCGACCTCGCCACCGAGCCAGTTCCGCGCCTCGGTCCTCGACAACGCGGCGCAGGGCGGCGCTGCCCGACAGCCACGGTGTGAATCGGATGCTGATGGTGCTGCCCTTGGTGAGCGGGCGCCAGGTACCGAGGATCTCACCCCCCGCGGCGACCGCGCCGGGCCTGCCGATGCTGGGGAACAGGTCCTTGCGGCTCGCCTCGTCCGGCACCAGCAGGTCCCGGTCCTTCGCCTGCAGCAGCGGATCGAACGCGCCAAGCAGGCGCACCCCGAGCGCGTCGTCATCGGCCTCCGGCCCGTCGGTGTCGACCACGGCGTCCAGGTCCGGCTCCAGCAGCCACGATGGGCGACCCTCGACATCCACCGCGACGGCATCCGCGGGCCAGGCCGCGACCACGTCCCGGACCGGTGCGTCGAGATAGGCGGCCACCTCCTTGGGGGTTGCCGGGCCGAGCAGGCGCAGGTAGGCACGGATGACCTGCAGGTGCTCGGGTGCTGTGCCGGGACCCTGGGGTGCGCGAGCAGGACCATGGCTGTGGCGGCGCCAGCCCGGGATCCGGCGCAGCACCGGGGGTGAGGTGCCCGGCTCCAGCTCCAGCCCGGCGTACAGGGCGCTGAGCCGGAACGGCTGCTCGTACAGGTGCGTGGCCTTGCAGACCCGGCAGTAACGCAGGTACGGCTCGTCCACGCGGGCCGTCAACTGCGCGGACATCTCACCCTTGACGGTCGGCTCGGTGACGATCTCGTGCATCTGCCCGGCGACGACGTCGAGTGCGTCGAGGACGTCGATACCCGCGCGGCGCAACGGCCTGGACGCGTCGAACACCCGCTTCGCAGCGTCCGCTTCGGAGAACGGTGAGACCGCCTGCATCACCCCGGGCAGGTCGGCTCGCCGGTAGGCGTGCGGTGCCCCGCGCAACGTCCACGCGAGCGCCAACTGGGGCTCCGCCGTCGCCGGGTCGACGCCACGCAACCACAACGCCCAGGCGGACCCCATCGGGCCGGTGTCCTGCACGCCCAGGTCGAGCGCGGGCGCCTGCGCGACGCTGACCGGCCCGGCGTGGTCCAGCCCCTGACGGCGCCAGCGGTACCGCAGCACACCGGCGCGGGAGACGGTGACCATCGGCCGCTGCACATCCATCCGCCCAGGCTAGACCTGGGCACCGACCCTCGGCTCAGGCGGACTCGCGAACGACGAGTTCCGTCGGCATGGTCACCGGCTCGAGGATGGGACCACCCTCGAGTTGCGCCAGCAGCATGGCGACCGCTTGGGTGGCCATCTCATCGACAGGGTTCACCACGGTGGTCAGCGGTGGCAGGGTCCTGGTCGCCAGTTCGAGGTTGTCCATGCCGACCACGGCGATGTCCCTGGGGATCGCCCGCCCGCTCGCGCGGATCGCGTCCATGGCCCCGCTGGCCATCAGGTCCGAGGCGACGAACACGGCGTCGAGGTCCGGGTGGCCGGCGAGCAGGCGCGTCATCGCGTCGCCCCCACCCGCCACCGTGAAGTCGCCGAGTTCGACGGCGTCGGCCGGCAGGTCGTGCTCGGTGAGGACGCTGCGCCAGCCTTCGAGCCGGTCCGCGCCGGCGCTCATGTCCGCGGGACCCGCGACGGTGCCGATCCTCTTCCGGCCGGAGTCCACCAGGTACCGGGTGGCGAGCGCCGCGGCCGCGACGTTGTCCACGTCGACGAACGTCAGGCCGGGGTGCTCGGCGAACGGGCGGCCGAGGAACACCGTGGGCAGGCTGACCTCGGCGACGGATCGCCACAGGTTGTCGTTCGCGTGGTGCGAGACGATGATCGCGCCGTCGGTGTGGCGGCCGCGGATGTACCGGTCCAGGCGGCCGTCGCCGTCGCCCGGGCTGCCGATCAGTAGCACCATCTGCAGTTCGGTCAGGGCCAGCGCCTTCGTAACGCCACGCAGGGTCCCAGCGAAGAACGGGTCGTTGAAGACCCGCTCGTCGGACTCCGGCACCACGACGGCGATTGTGTCCGTCCGTCGGGTGACCAGCGAGCGGGCGGCCAGGTTCGGGCTGTAGCCGAGGTCGCGGATCGCCGCCAGGACGGCCTCGCGAGTGGCGTCCTGGACACGCTCGTCCGCGTTGACGACCCGGGAGGCCGTGGCACGCGAGACACCGGCCGCGCGCGCAACATCCTCGAGCGTCGGAACGCCGGTTCGTCGTGACATCGTGCTGGCCCGCCCTTCGCCGTGATTGCTGGTGCTCAAACTATCCGCCGATCCTTGTCTGCGTTCGCATGCCTCAGCCCTTGACCGCGCCGGCCATGATGCCGCTGACGAGCTGCCGCCCGGCGACCACGAACAGGATCAGCAGCGGGAACGTGGTCACCAGCACCCCGGCCATGACGAGGGAGTAGTCGGTGAAGTAGTTCGCCTGCAACAGCTGGACCGCCATCGGCAGGGTCGGATTGTTCGAGGTGAGGATGATGAACGGCCAGAAGAACGCGACCCAGTGCTGCACGAACGTGAACAGACCGAGCATCGCCGCGGCCGGCCTGGCGGCGGGCAGAGCCACGTGCCAGAACGTCCGGATCATCGACGCGCCGTCCACCCGGGCGGCCTCGATGAGCTCGTAGGGGAGGGCCTGGTCCAGGTACTGGGTCATCCAGAACACTCCGAACGCCGAGACCATCGCCGGCACGATGACTCCGATCAGGTTGTTCGCCCAGCCGAGCTCGGTGAACAGGATGAACATCGGCACGATGCCGAGCTGGGTGGGCACGGCCATGGTCGCGATCACGAACACCAGGAGCGGCCCGCGGCCCCGGTAGCGCAGTTTCGCGAACGAGAATCCGGCCAGGGTCGAGAACGCGACGACCGAGACGGCGGCGCTGACCGAGATGATCATCGAGTTCACGAACGCCTTGCCGAACGGGACGCGGCCGCCGAGCACCTCGGCGATGTTCGCGAACAGGTTCCCCTCGGGCACCAGGCCCGGGATCGGGTTGCGCGCGATCGAGACCGCGTCCGAGGAGGCGAGCTGGAGCGTGTAGTAGAGCGGATACACCGCGATCAGCAGGACCACGGCGAGGATCGCGTAGGTGATCCAGCCCGGCCGGCGGTTCGCGCCACCGGTCGCGCGCCCGCGTCGCCGGGCCGCCCAGCGCGCGGCCCCCGGGCCGGCGCTCTGCGCGATGACGGGGATCGAGGACATCAGGTCTCCTTCGAGGCGGTGGTTGGCCGCGTGGCGTCCGCGCCGGGGGTGCGGCCGGCGTCTCCGGAGCCGCGCGCGAGGAGCCGGGCGGCGCCTCGCGGAGCGTCGCCCGTGGCGATCCGGCGCGAGACGAGGAAGTTGACCACGGCCACCACGATGATGATCAGGAAAAGCAGCCACGCGATCGCGGCGGCGCGGCCGAAGTTCTTCTGGTTGCCCCAGCCGACGTCGTACATGTACATGGCCACGGTCATCCAGTTCCGGGACGGGCCGCCGAGGCCCTGGTCGTCGAACAGGCGTGGCTCGTCGAAGATCTGCAGGCCGCCGATGGTGGCCGTGATGATGACGAAGATGATCGTCGGCCGCAGTTGCGGCACCGTGACCGAGAAGAACTGGCGCAACCGGCCCGCGCCGTCGATGATCGCGGCCTCGTACAACTCCTGTGGCACGGCCTGCATGGCGGCCAGGAAGATCAGGGTGTTGTAGCCGGTCCAGCGGAAGTTCACCATCGTGGCGATCGCGATGTGGCTGGTCAGCCGGTCCGAGTGCCACCCGAGCGGCTCCAGACCGACCTGGGTGAGCAGGGCGTTCACGAGGCCCGAGTCGTCGGCGAACAGCCGGCCGAAGATGAGCCCGACGGCGACGGGCGCCACGATGAACGGAAGCAGCACCCCCATCCGCCAGAACGTCTTCGCGCGCAGGTTCGCGTTGAGTACCGCGGCCAGGGTGAGTGCGGCGATCATCTGCGGGACCGAGGACAGCGCGAAGATGCTGAACGTGTTGCCGATGGCCTTGAGGAAGGTGGGCTGGGCGAACACGTCGCGGTAGTTGGTGAGCCCGACGAACTCGCCCTGGCCGCCGAGCAGGTTCCACTCGTGCACCGAGACGAACGCGGTGTACAGCAGCGGGAAGGCCCCGACCACCGCGAACAGGATGAAGAACGGGGAGATGTACAGGTAGGGCGAGACCTTGACGTCCCAGCGGCCCATCCGCTGCTGGAACCCCATCCTGCGAGCCGCGGCCTCGCGGGGCCGCTGCGCCGTCGGCGGGCGCGGGGTGATGACGCTCATGCTGCTCCTCATGAGAGGTCGGCGGGGCGGGTGTGATGCCGCCCCGCCGACCGGTTGGCGATCGATCGGGCTAGAGGCCGAGGTCGGCAACCGCCTGCTCGGCGGCGGCCCAGGAGTCCTCGGCGTTCTGCTCACCGGTCACGTCCACACGAAGGATGGCGTCCTGCACCGTCTGGTGGATCGCGAAGTAGTTCGGGCCCTTGTAGGGCAGGAACCCGAGCTCGTCGACGGCGAGGGAGCGGCTCGCGAAGATCTCACCGACGGGAGCGTCGTTGAAGAACTCGTTCGTGGCCCCGGTCAGGTCCGGGTTCTCGTAGGCGTCCACCTGGCTCGGGAACGTCCCGGCGTTGCCGAACGCCTGGACCTGGACCTCCGGGGAGGTGAGCCACGCGGCGAGGGCCTGCGCCTCCTCGACGTGCTCGCCGCCGGCGGGCACGGTCAGGTACGAGCCGCCCCAGTTGCCGCCGCCGCCCGGGAATACGTCGGCGATGTCCCAGCCCTCGACCTCCGCCGCGTTGCCCGCGATCGGGCCCTGCATCCACGCGGGGCAGAGCATCGTCGCGAACGCGTTGTTCTGGAACCCGGCGGTCCAGTCCTCCTGCCACTGCTCGAAGCCCGCCGACAGACCGTCTTCGGTGGACGCGGTCAGCACGGCGTCGTAGGCCTCGCGCACCTCGGGATTGGTCAGCCCGACCGGCGTGCCGTCGCCCTCCTCGTAGGCGAACTCGACCTGGTTGATCATGCCCTGGTAGATCGATACGGCCGAGTCGTACCAGGCCGAGTCGGACGCGCCGACGAACTGGCGCCCGACCTCGAAGTAGTCGTCCCAGGTGGCGTCGGCCCCGCCCAGCAGCTCGGCGACCTCAGCCCGGTCGGTGGGTAGGCCCGCCGCTGCGAACAGGTCGGAGCGGTAGCAGATCGCCTGCGGGCCCACATCGGTGCCGTAGCCGAGCAGTCGGCCGTCCTCGGTGGTGGCCGCGGCGACCTTGCTCTCCAGCCAACGACCCTCGACGGCCGGGTCGGAGAGGTCTGTGAAGTAGTCGGGGTACTGCAACAGCTCGGCCAGCCAGTCGACCTCGATGGCCTCGATGTCGCTCAGGCCCTCGCCGCCGGAGGCGAGGTTCGTGGTGAGGTTGGCCCGGGCGTCCTCGGCGCGGGCTGCCAGGACGTGCTCGACCACGATGTTGGGGTGTTCGGCGGTGTACTGGGCGAGGAGTTCCTCGGTGTAACCGAAGTCGTTGAACGTGGCGACCGTGAGGGTGATCTGCTCACCCTCGCCGGAGCCGCCGTCCGTGGTCGAACCGGTCTCGCCACTGCCGGCTTCGCCGCCGCCGCACGCGGCCGTCAGGGCCAGGCCGCACAGGCCGGCCGTTGCTACCAGTGCTCGTGTCCTACGTCGCACGATGACTCCTTCGTCGTGGTGCGGCTGGTGCCGCGACCTTGGTGGGGTGCCGGGTCGTTCCGGCGGTCGAGAGATTTGCGCAGGTGTTCCGGGCAGCTTCGTCCGGAACAGGATAAGAGCGCTCTCACGATCGGACGACCGTGTCCTGAGAGCGCTCTCAGGGATGCAGTGATAGTGGAACATGTGCGGCCATCGCGTCAAGTCCCGTGACCGAACCGCAATCAAGGCCGGTCGGCACCGACGGCCGATCCGGACCGTGTATCGAGTGCGTCAGCGCTCGGTCAGCCACTCCTGCGCGACCCGGCGCTCGGCGTCGAGCACGTTCTGCACAGCCTCCACGACGGCTCGTTCCACCGGAGCGCCCAGGAACGGCACGTTGACCTTCGCGTCGCCGTCGTAGCGGACCCGGGAGCCGGCCGCGCCGGTGGGCTCGAGCTCGGTGGTGCCGGTGGCTCCGGCCGGTGCGCCGGCCACGTCCATGGTGAAGGTCCCGCTGCGCCGTCCATCGGCGTCGGCCCCTTGCCAGACCTCGACGAACCGGACGTCGATCGAGGCGCCGACGAAGGAGCGCAGCGCCGTCGGGATCCTGTCGGTCGGCGTTGAGCGCCGGGTCAGCACGGTGAAGCCGCCGTCGTCGCCAGGCGTTACCTCGATGGCGGTCGACGTCGCACCGGTCGCCTCGACCTTGCGTCGCACGAACTCGGGATCGGCGAACATCCGAGCGACCCGCGTGGTGTCCGCGGGGTAGTCGATGGCGGCATCGAAGCGCATGGCTCTCCTCGCTGGGCGGTCGGGCCGGCCGGCCCATCTCTGAGCGTAGCGACGCACCGCTGGCGGCACACCCCGGCCACACTCCTGCCACACCCGCTGCACCGACCGGCCGCCGTCGGACCGTGGCTCGCCGCCGGTCCGGCGATGCGTAGGCTACGAGCGTGTCCACGATGGGTGACCTGATCGAGAACCACAGCGACCTGAGCAGCCAGGACGCCGAGTGGCTGCATCTGCTGGTGGGGGACTGGCAGGTGATCTCCGACCTGTCCTTCGCCGACCTGGTGCTCTGGCTACCCACCACCGACGGTGACCTGGTGGCGGTCGCACACGCACGCCCATCGACCGGGGCGACCGTGCACCACGACGACGTGGTCGGCAGGCGCGCCCCCGCGGGACTGCGGACGGCGCTGCTGCAGGCCCTGGAGACCAAGGAGATCAACCGCGCGCGCGAGGCCCGTTGGAACGGGTCGTTCGCTATCCGTGAGGAGGCCATCCCGGTGGTGCGGGCGGGTCGCATCCTTGCGGTCGTCGCCCGGGAGACGCACCTCGGTGCGAGCCGCACTCCGAGCCGGCTCGAGCTCAACTACGTGGAGTCCGCGGACGAGCTCTGCGGGATGATCGCGCGCGGAGAGTTCCCGCTGGCGAACGCGGCCACCGGTCCGCGGCGTGGTGCCCCCCGGGTGGGTGACGGACTGGTCCGGCTGAACAGCGAGGGTGAGGTCCTGTACGCGAGCCCGAACGCGCTCAGTGCGTTCCACCGGCTCGGTGTCAGCGACGAGGTCGTCGGGCAATCCCTGGCGGAGGTGATCACCCCGCTGCTCGAGGACCATTCGCCGGTCGACGAATCGCTCCCGCTCGTGGTGATGGGCCGGGCGGCGTGGCGCACCGATGTGGAGGCGCGTGGTGTCAGCCTGTCCCTGCGAGCGGTGCCGGTCACCGAGTACGGCCAGCGCGTCGGAGCGGTCCTGCTCGTACGGGACGTGTCCGAACTGCGCCGCCGCGAGCGCGAACTCCTCACCAAGGACGCCACGATCCGCGAGATCCACCACCGCGTGAAGAACAACCTGCAGACGGTGGCCGCGCTGTTGCGGTTGCAGGCGCGTCGAACCGACTCCGACGAGGCCAAGTCCGCGCTGAACGAGGCGATGCGTCGGGTTGCGACCATCGCGACGGTGCACGAGGCGTTGTCCCAGACCATAGACGAGGTGGTCGACTTCGACGAGGTCTTCGGACGCACCCTGCGCCTGGTGGCCGACGTCGCCGCGGGCGAGGCGCACGTGAAGACGGTGCGCGAGGGCGCCTTCGGCCGCGTGCCGGCCACCGACGCGACCGCTCTGGCCGTCGTGCTCACCGAACTGGTGACCAATGCCGTCGAGCACGGGCTGGCGACCACCGGCGGCACCGTGACGATCAACTCCCGTCGGGAGGGACCGATGCTTCGGGTCAGTGTCATCGACGACGGCGTCGGCATGGGCGAGGACCCGCAGATGAAGGGCCTCGGTACCCAGATCGTGCGCACGCTCGTGGCCACCGAACTGGACGGGACCATCTCCTGGCAGCCGGTCCCCAGCGGTGGCACGGAGGTCGTCCTCGAGGCTCGCGTCGGCGAGCTGCGGGACTACTGAAGGCACGCGAACGGCCGGACCGCCAAGGGCCATCCGGCCGTTCGGGAAGAGGCTTCGGGTCAGCCGGCGCGGCGGGCGCGGGCGGTGCGGCGCTTCAGCGCGCGGCGCTCGTCCTCGGACATTCCGCCCCAGACGCCGGCGTCCTGACCGGACTCGATCGCCCACTTCAGGCACGTGTCCACGACGGGGCAGCGACGGCACACTGCCTTCGCCTCCTCGATCTGCACGAGCGCGGGCCCGGTGTTCCCGATCGGGAAGAAGAGCTCGGGGTCTTCGGTCAGACAGGACGCGTTGTGACGCCAATCCATTGCGTTCTCCTAGCGTGGGCGCGTGCGAGTGCGTGGCCATTTTTCAGGCCGAGTTGGGTGGGGGGAGTTCCGCTACTCGCGTGAATCTCTGGGAACAACTTTCACATGGTATTTGAACGTGCACAAGGGGTTACGACAAAGTTTCAACTTGGTTGCCGTGAGACATTGTTCACAGGGTGGACACCTTGAACGGAATGCTCGCCGTGTGCTCGCCGGGCGCTGCCGGCCCGACGGCGGAGCTCGGCCCGGGCGGTCCGGCGCGCCGTAGAGTGGTGGCCGTGTCTGCGACCTCCACGCCCCCGGAATCGGACGCGACGAGCCCCGGAGAGCGTCCGTTGCCACTCCGCATCGGCCTCGCCGTCGCCCTCCTCGAGGCCGTGGCGCTGGCGGTGATCGGCGTCGTGTCGCTGGTCCTCGCGCTCTCGGACGACGCGACCTTCGTCGGCTTCGCGGCCGGCGTCCTGGTGTTCCTGGTGTTGATCGCCGGCCTGCTGTTCCTGGCCGTCCGGGCGCTGTGGAGTGGCAAGCGCTGGGGCCGCGGGCCGGTGATCACCTGGCAGTTGCTGCAGTTCGCGGCCGGGGCGTCCTCGCTGTCCACCGTGGTCTGGTGGGCTGCGACCGTGCCGATGGTGGCCGCTGTGGTGGTGATCGTGGCGTTGCTCCTGCCGGTGTCGCTCGCGGCGACCTCTGGCGCCGGCGGGCCGGACGCCGTCGCCTAGCTCGCGAGCTGGACCGGGGTGAGTCGGCCGCCGTCGAGCAGCACCCCGCGACCCGGTCCGGGGTAGTCGTCGGCATGCCGGCGCAGGTCCACCCCGGTCAGGTGTGTGGCGCCCCCGGCGGGGCCGATGATGACCATCAGCGGCGCCTCCCGCAGCCGCGCCCCGACCTCGTGGTAGAGACCGAGTAGGGCCTCCGGGCGGGCGGCCGCGACCACTGCGAGGTCGACGCGCTCGCTCGCCTCGGCGACCGCGGTGAGGGTTGCCGCCGGGAGCCGGTCGGCGTCATCGAGCAACAGGACCGGGCCGCGGGCCGGCACGACCGGGTCGTCGGCACCCGAGGGTCGGGTCGTACCAGGGGAGGTAGGGGCCTGGAGGGCGGCGAGCCCGTCGGGCCCGTCGATGACCACGCGGCCGCCGGCCCGGAGCTGCCCACCGAGCATCCGGAGCGCGCCGGTCCGCCCGGAGCCGGCTGGTCCGGCGACCAGCCAGGTGCCGCCGTCGGGCAGGTCACGCACGATCGGGCCGGCATCATCCCCACCCACGCCGAGCACGAGTCCCGCTGGTGCGCCGTCGAGCTGGCCGATGTCCGCCAGCGTGACCGTGGCAGGCAGTGCGATCAGGCGAACGGGCGCCCGGGCCGGGTCTCGGTAGGAGTCGGGAGCGGCCGCCGCGAGCGCGACCTGGGCCATCCGGGTCGCGCCGGACGTGATGAGCACGCCCCGCCCCGCCGGCCAGCCGGTGCCCACGAGATCCCTCGGGATCCCGGCCAGGAGGGCGTCGCCGACGTCCTGTGGTCGCAGCGCCAACCGGTCGGCGACGAGCGGCGCCCAGCGGGTCGGCGCACCGGCACAGGTCAGTACCACCCCGACACCGGCCGGGCGGGCCCGCCGGAGCAGAGCGGTCATGAGGTCCACCCCGGTGCCGATGCCCCCGGTCTCGTCGAGCGCACGGCAGAGGACGTCGACGTCGTCGACGAGGAGCACCGCCGGACCGGCGGCGCCTCCGGTGAGCAGCTCGATGAGCCGCCGTGCACGGCGGGAGTCCTCGGGTCCGCACTGGGTGCCGTGCGAGGTGTCGCTGGACGGAGGGACGATCGCGGCCAGGTCCTCGGCGATCACATGCGTCGCCAGGCCGGTCCGGTGCGCCATCTCGGCCAGCGTGCGCAGCGCGGTGGTCCGGCCGGACCCGGGAGGTCCGCTGACGAGCAGGGTGGACGCGGGTGGCAGGGACCAGGTGCCGAGGGTCTGCTCATCGGGCAGGTCGGTGCGCAGGAACGGCAAGGTCGCGGGCGTCGGCCACACCTGCCCGGCGTCCCGTAGGCTGCGGGGCTCCGTGGCCACGTAGCCGGACTCATCGGTGGCGAGTTCACCGACATCGATGCGGCCCGGCAACGGTTCGGCCCACGGGCGCGGGCGCCGGGTCCGCCACGGCTCGCGCGTCTCGAGGTCGGCCGCGGCGGCCACGAGCCGGCCCACCAGGGCGTGGACCGTGCCGGCGTCCGGTGGGCCGGTCCAGGGCACCTGCACGATCGTCCGCCCACCGGCCAGGACCACCGCGCGCCCCGGTACCGGCGGGAGGCGGGCGGCCGACGCGTCACCGACGAGGTCCATCGAGTCGGCGTCCTCGAGCACCCGCAGGCAGATCCGCACGGTGAGGTTGGCGCGCATGTCCGGTGTCACCGCACCGGCGGGTCGCTGGGTGGCGAGCACCAGGTGGATGCCGAGGGAGCGCCCCTGGGCGGCCAGCCGCACCAGCGCGTCGAGGAAGTCCGGGTGCTCGGCAGCCATCGCCCGGAACTCGTCGACCATCACCACCAGTGCCGGCGGACGTTCCTCGGGCGGGACACGGGCCCGGTGGTCGACGAGGGTCGACGTGCCCGACGCGGCCAGCAGTCGCTCGCGGCGGCGCAGTTCCGCGCGCAGGCTGGCCAAGGCCCGGGCGGTGTCCGCCGCATCGAGATCGGTGAGCACCCCGGCGGCGTGCGGCAGGTCCGCGACCGGTCCGAACGTCGCGCCGCCCTTGTAGTCGATGAGCACCAGCGCCAGGTCCGCCGGGGAGCACGCGTGCGCCAGCCCGAGCAGCCACGACAACAGCAACTCGGACTTGCCCGACCCGGTGGTGCCTGCCACGAGTGCGTGCGGTCCGTCCACGCCGAGGTCGAGCCGGAGCGGACCGGCGGGGCCGACGCCGATCACGGCCGACAGCCCGGAGTCCTCGGTCCAGCCGCGGATGATCCCGGCGACGTCACCCGGGCCGACCACCGCGCCGATCGGCACCATCTCGGGGAGCCCTCCGGCGTGGCGGGTGGCAGCGGCGACGGCGGCGCACACCCTGGCTGCCCAGCGCTCGCCGACCCGACGGGCGTGGCCCGGGCCGACCTCGATGGTCCGCTCGCACCAGGGCGGCACCTCGGTCAGGTCCCGGGCGAGCACGATGCGCACGCCATCGGCGCCGGGTGGCCCGCCCGGCCGCTCGACCACCTGGACGGTGAGGCGTTCGGGTCCACCACCGGGGGCGCGGTGCGGGAGCGTCGTCGCCCAGGCCCACGCGGCCGGCAGGTCCAGGCGCACCCGCGTCGCCGGGTGCCGCACCGCGAGCCGACAGACCAGCCACCGGGCGAGCGCGGCCACGTCCTCGTCGTCGCCGACCAGGGCCAGGGTGCCGGGCGCGCCGGGCAGGTACCGGGCTCGTTCGTGGTCGCGCCGGGCGCGAGCGGACGACGGCGGTGCGCGCCGTCGGGTGGATTGGTTCGCGTCACCGATCTCCCACCTGGGCACGTGTTCCGTGGCCCGGTCGGTGGCGGCGCGCGGCGGCGCGCCGGCGCTCATCAGGAGACCGGCCGGGTCGTCCGGGCCGGGGTCGGGCTCCGGTTCGACGGGCGTCTCCGGCCGGCTCCGCTCACCTCGGCGGCGTCGTCGCTGCGCCAGCAGCGGCCACAGGACCGAGCCGACCAGCACCAGCGGGAGCGCGATCGCCACGACGAGCCGCCATGCACCCGATCCCGAGAGCAGCAACGGCACCGAGCTCACGCACATGATCAGCGGGAACATCAGTCGCCCGAGCAGGCCGTCGCCGACACCCGACGGCTGCGCCGGCCCGGTCCGGTCCCGCAGCGAGGGGTGGCGCCGAACCTCGATGACGCTGGCGCCCGCCAGGAGCAGATCACCCTCGCGCAGGGCCCACCACCCGGTCCGCAACCGGTGCGACCGTCGGCCCGGGATCGGCGTATCGGCGTGCGGACCTCTGCGGGCACGGACGACCGCGGTGCCGTTCGCCGAGCCCAGATCCCGGGCACGCAGGCGCCCGCCGCGCGCGCTCACCAGGACGTGGTCTCGGGAGAGCGACGGGTCCTCGAGCGTGAGCGAGGCCGTCGGGCCCCGGCCCACCAGGACCGGCTCGGCGCCGAGCGGCGCCACCCAACCCGGGTCAGGGCCCGCTACCACGGCCAGATGGAACCGGGTCGTGGCCGGAGCGGGTCCCGCGCGCCCGGTGGGGATATCTGTGGGCATACCTACGATGCTCGCCCTCCGCCGTCGGGTGCGTGCTCGGCCTGTGGACGACGGCGCCGGCGACCTTGTCAGAATTTTGCAGTCATGCAAAAATGCACGAGTGCAGGAAACATCGCTCAGGGAGCGCAAACGCGCCGAGACCTGGGGGGCGCTGCACGAGACGGCGGTGGCCATGGTCCTCGAGGACGGCCTCGGCGCGGTGACCGTGGACGCGATCGCCGCCCGCGCGAACGTCTCGACGCGGACGTTCTTCAACTACTTCCCGACGAAGGAACACGCCGTCGTCGGGCTTCGGCATCCGCACCTGGACCCGGCCACCCGGCAGGCGTTCCTCGACGCACCCCAGGACGGGCAGCTGCTCAAACGGACCACGCGGCTTCTCATCGCGGTCGCGCGGACGGCGTCCGGCAGCGCGCTCAGCCGCACCCGGCGCCGGGAGATCTTCGATCGGCATCCCGAGCTGGTGCGGCACCGCACCGAGTCGTTCCGGGAGACCGAGGCGATCGTGACGGAGATCGTCACGGATCGGATCGCGCTGGTGATCGGCCACGAACCCGACGAACCCCATGTGCGGATGCTGATCTCGATGGCCTCCGCCGCACTGAACTTCGCCGCCACGAACGACCCGACCTTCATCCTTCGCGATGACGTCGACGGCATCCTCGATGACGCCGTCGACCTGCTCCGAGAGGTAGTGCAGAAGTCATGACAACCGCCCCCACCGCTCCCGGTGGGTCGTCCGGAACCCTGCTCGATCGGCGTGCCCTGGCGCTGCTGTTCGCCGGGCTCATCCTGTCCATGCTGCTCGCGTCCCTGAACCAGACCATCCTGGCGACGGCACTTCCGACGTTGGTCGGCGAGCTCCAGGGCGCCCACCTGATGGTGTGGGTGATCACCGCTTACATCCTGGCGTCGACGGTGATGATGCCGGTGTACGGCAAGCTGGGCGACCTCATCGGTCGCAAGCCGCTCCTGGTCGGCGCGATCGCGCTGTTCATGGCGGGGTCGGTGGTGAGTGCGCTCACCCTGAACATGACCGGACTGATCGTGGGCCGCACCATCCAGGGCCTCGGCGGCGGCGGGTTGATCATCCTGTCCCAGGCGATCATCGCCGACGTCGTCCCACCACGGGAACGTGGCAAGTACATGGGGATCATGGGTGGGGTGTTCGCGTTCTCCTCGGTGGCCGGGCCGCTCCTCGGTGGTTGGCTCACGGAGGGCCCCGGCTGGCGGTGGGCGTTCTGGATGAACATCCCGCTCGGCCTGGCGGCGTTGGCAGCGGCGCTCTTCCTGATGCCGCTCCCACGAAACCGGCGCGGGCGTCCGCACCTGGACCTCGCCGGGATGGGCCTGATCGCCGTCGGCACCACCTGCCTCGTGCTGCTCGGCACCTGGGGTGGGTCCCACTACGCCTGGAACTCGCCGATCATCCTCGGCCTGATCGCCGGCACCGTGGTCGCGGCGGCGCTGTTCGTGTTCGTCGAGGGCCGCACCCGGGAGCCGATCATCCCGCTGCACCTGTTCGCGGACCGCAACTTCAACCTGACCACGGTCGCCGGGCTGTTCATCGGCATCGGGATGTTCGGCGTGCTGGGATACATGCCCACCTATCTGCAGATGGTCGCCGGGCAGGACGCCACGGCGTCCGGGCTGCTCATGGTGCCGATGATGGGATCGATGCTGGTGACCTCCACCGCCGGCGGCTGGTACGTGAGCCGCACCGGGCGGTACAAGTGGATGCCGATCGCCGGCTCGGTGCTGATCGCGGCAGCGCTGGTGGCGCTGTCCACCCTGTCGGTCGGCACTCCGATCTGGCTGGCGTGCGTCTACCTCGGGGTGCTCGGTGTGGGTCTGGGCGGGACCATGCAGATCCTGGTGCTGGTGGTCCAGAATTCCTTCCCCGTGACGCAGGTCGGCACCGCCACCGCCGCGAACAACTTCTTCCGGCAGATCGGCGGCACGCTGGGATCGGCGGTGGTGGGCAGCGTCTTCACGGCCCGCCTGCTGAGCCTGCTGACCGAGCGGCTGCCGGGTGCCGAGGGTGCCGTGGAGGGGGGCACGAGCGCGCTCACCCCGGACGTGGTCAAGCATCTCGACGACGCCCTCCGGATCCCGATCGTGGACGCCTACAACGACGCGTTGACGCCGATCTACCTGGTCATCGCACCGCTCGCGGTGCTCGCGGCGATCCTGCTCTGCTTCATCGACGAGAAGCCGCTCGCGACGCGGATCGAGCGGGAGGCACCGGCCGAGTCCGTGGTGCCCGCCGACGCCCCGGTACCCACGGACCTCGCCGCCGGCGCCCAGGCACGGGTTCCGGGCGCGCCGGCCGCCGAAGAAGCGGCAGCCGGGGACGTGGATCCACTGGCCGACGCGGACCCGCGAGCCATCGAAGGGACCTCCGCGGGGAGCAGGCGCTGACCCTGGGCTCGACCGTCGGTCCCGGCGCATAGGCTGGCCGGGTGGCTGAGGAGAGCAGGGGCGATGTGTCGCCGGTCGAGGACCAGTGGGGCGAGCCTCCGCCGGACTGGGACGAGCCGCCGCCGGACCACCGCAGCGATTGGGACGTGCCCGAGGCCACCGCCGGCGATCCCGCGGTGCGCTCGCTCGTGCGCAACCGGGTCGCTCGGCCCGCCGAGGCAGCGCCGACCCACCCGGCACGACCGGCACAGGCCGCCCGCCCGACCCCGCCGTCGGCGAGTTCACCGCTCGAGGCGCTCACCGCCGTCTGGGGCTACGACGCCTTCCGCGGGGAGCAGGCGGAGATCATCGACACCTTGGTCGCCGGCGGGGACGCGCTCGTGCTGATGCCGACCGGCGGCGGCAAGAGCCTGTGCTACCAGATCCCGGCGCTGGTCAGGGAGGGCACCGGCGTGGTGATCAGCCCGCTGATCGCACTCATGCATGACCAGGTCGACGCCCTCGAGCAGGTGGGGGTGCGCGCCGCCTTCTTGAACTCGACCCAGTCCGCGGCCGAGCGGCGCGACACCGAGGACCGGCTGCTCGCTGGCGAGCTCGACCTGCTCTACCTCGCCCCGGAACGGTTGTCGGCGGCCGCCGGGCTGCTCGACCGCGCCCACATCGCCCTGTTCGCCATCGACGAGGCACACTGCGTCGCGCAGTGGGGTCACGACTTCCGGCCGGACTACCTCGCGCTGTCGATGCTGCATGAGCGCTGGCCCGACGTGCCACGGGTCGCGCTCACCGCGACCGCGACCGAGGCCACCCGCGCCGAGATCGTCGCGAACCTGGACCTCGGCGGTGCCCGGGTGTTCGTGTCCAGCTTCGACCGGCCGAACATCGCCTACCGGATCACTCCGAAGGCCCAAGCCCGCCCCCAGCTCCTGCGACTCATCGAGGAGTACCCGGGTGAGGCCGGCATCGTCTACTGCCTGAGCCGGGCCTCCGTGGAACGGACCGCCGAGTGGCTGGTCGGCCAGGGTCACACCGCGCTGCCGTACCACGCGGGCCTTCCGGCGCCGCAGCGGGCCGCGAACCAGTCCCGGTTCCTTCGCGAGGAGGGCATCATCATGGTCGCCACGATCGCGTTCGGCATGGGCATCGACAAGCCGGACGTGCGGTTCGTGGCCCACCTCGACCTGCCCAAGAGCGTCGAGGGCTACTACCAGGAGACCGGCCGGGCCGGCCGGGACGGACTGCCGTCGACGGCGTGGCTCGCCTACGGCCTGCAGGATGTGGTGCAGCAGCGCCGGATGATTGCCGACGGGGATGGGGATGCGCAGCGCAAGCGCGCCCAGTCGCTGCACCTGGACGCCATGCTCGCGCTCTGCGAGACGGTGCAGTGCCGGCGCCAGCAGCTGCTCGCCTACTTCGGCGAAGCCTGCGAGCCCTGCGGCAACTGCGACACGTGCCTGTCCCCGCCGAAGTCCTTCGACGGCACCGTGCCCGCGCAGAAGGTGATGTCCACGATCCTGCGGCTACAGCGCGAACGCGGTCAACAGTTCGGGGCCGGTCACGTCGTCGACATCCTGCTCGGCCGCGAGACCGAGCGGATGGTGAAGTTCCGGCACACCGACCTGAGCACCTTCGGCATCGGCACCGAGCTGGGGGACACCGAGTGGCGGGGCGTGGTGCGCCAGCTCCTCGCGCAGGGGTTGCTGCAGGTGCAGGGCGAGTACGGGGTGCTCGCGCTCACCGACGCGGCCGCCGATGTGCTCGGCGGCCGCCGGGAGGTCATGCTGCGCATCGAGCCCGAGCGCACCCGCGCTCCCCGGTCGGCGAGGTCAGCGGGCGCGAAGGGTGCCGTGCTCGACCTCGACGACTCCGGTCAGGAGCTCTTCCAGCGGCTGCGTACCTGGCGGGCGGAGGTGGCCAAGGAGCAGGGTGTACCCGCGTACGTCGTCTTCAACGACGCCACGCTCGCCGGGATCGCGCAGGCCCGTCCGGCCGACGAGGCGGCACTGCGTGGGATCTCCGGGGTGGGCGAGGCCAAGCTGGTGCGCTACGGACCGGCCGTCCTCGAGGTGGTCGCCGGCGGGTGACGCCGACGTAGGCTGGGCGACCATGTCATCCGCCGACGCGCCCCACGTGACCACCCCCGGCCCGGCCGCGCTGACGTCGGTGATGTTCGCCGTCACCGGCGTGACGCACCTGGCCCGACCACGGACCTTCGACGCCATCGTGCCCCGGATGCTGCCCGGGCCGGCCCGCGCCTGGACGATCGGCTCCGGCCTGATCGAGCTCGCCCTGGCCGGCGCCGTGTGGAACCGGCGGACCCGCCGTGGGGGCGGGCTGGCGTCGGCGGTGTTCCTGGTGGCGGTGTTTCCCGCGAACGTCCGCACGGTGCGGCTCGTGCGTGACCGGAGCGCACGTGCGCGGGCGATGGCGTGGGCGCGGCTGCCCGTGCAGGTACCCCTGGTGATCCTGGCCCTGCGGGCCGCGACCGACCCCCGCTGAACCGGTCCTGCCCGGCACCGCACCCCTCCAGACCGGGTGCCGGGCAGAAGACCTGCGGGCCGGGCTCAATCCATCGCGAGCGCCGCGACCGGCGGCGTCCGCGCGGCGGTGCGGGCCGGCAGGACCGACGCGAGCAGTCCGGCCACCAGTGCGATCACCACCACGATCGCGAGGTCGCGCCACGGCACGGCCAGGGTCACCTCGCCCACCGAGGACAGCATCACGGCGGTGCCGGCCCAGCCGAAGCCGAGCCCTGCGATGATCCCGAGCGCTGCCCCCGCACCGGCGATCATGACCCCCTCGACGGCGAGCATGCCGCGCAGCTGGCCCCTGGTCAGGCCCATCGCACGCAGCAGGGCCGACTCCCGCCGTCGTTCCAGCACGGACAGGGAGAGCGTGTTCGCGACCCCGACGAGCGCGATCACCACCGAGACCGCGAGCATCCCGAGCACGACGGCGAGCAGGGTGTCCACCACGGAGGTGAAGGCGGCGCGTTCGACGGCGGCGCCGGCCACGGAGGCGGTCGGTGCGTCGGTCGTCGCGGACAGGTCGGTGAGCACCGTCTGGATCTCCCGGACCGTGTCGACGGCGTCGACGTCGTCGGCGAGGCGCACGGCCATCGCGTTCTCGACGGGCGTCAGCCCGAGCGCGGCGAACGTCGCGGGCGTGACCATCGGATCGACCCCGCCCAGTTCGGTGACCACTGCGGTGAGCTCCACCTCGGAACCGTCCTCCGCGGTCACCGTCACCGGGTCACCGTCGACGAGGTCGTACCAGGCCGCGTAGATCCGTGGCATCACGATCGTGGCGTCGGACAGGCCCGCGGCCACGTCCGGGTCGCGGAGCACCGGGCTCAGGTCCTCGAGCTCGACGGACTGCGCGAGCACCCACTCCTGTGAACCGTGTACCCCGAGGGTGACCGGGGCCAGGCTCAGGAGCGCGGACTCGGCTACGCCGTCGGTCTCGGCGACCGCGTTGATCTGGGCGTGGTCCAGGGCGACGTCGGAGCCTGCGAGCGAGACGCTGACGTCCACCGGGTACTGGGTGGAGAGGGCATCACCGAGGCTGTCCTTCGCGGCAGCTGCGCCGGTGGACATCATCGTGACCAGGGCCACGCCGATGAACAGGGCACTTGCGGTCGCGCCGGTGCGGCGAGGGTTGCGGACCGCGTTCGCGGTGGCGATGCGCCCGGGCACCCAGCGGGACAGGATCCGGCCGGCGAGCCGGATCAGCGCGGGGACCACGAACACGGTGCCGATCAGCAGGCCGAGCACGGTGCTCAGCCCGCCGAGCACGCCGATGCCGAGCGCGATGAGCAGCCCGCTCTCCGCGTCGATGCCACCGAGCCCGCCGGCGATGCCGACGGCGAGTGCGAGCAGCCCGACGCCGCCGGCCACCAGCACGAGGGCGAAGGCCATCCTGATCCGTCCGGCGCCGCGGGCGTGCTCGCCCTCCACCGGGCGCAGCGCAGCGAGCGGCGCCACCCGGGTGGCGATCCGAGCCGGCACCAGCGCGGCCAGCACCGTCACCACGGTGCCGACGAGGACGGGCACGATCACGCTGACGGCGTTCACGTGCAGGGTCCGGTCGAGCGGGACGTCCAGGTTCAGCTCCGCCACCACGGCGAGCCCGACGGCCATCAGCACCGTGCCGAGCACCAGTCCGGCGATCGAGGAGACCAGGCCGACCACGAGCGCCTCGATGAGCACGGTCGAGCGGACCTGCTCCTTCGTGGCCCCGACGCAGCGCAGCAGGGCCAGGCTGCGGGTGCGCTGGGCGACCAGCACCTGGAACGTGTTCGCGATGACCAGCGCGGCGACGGCGAGCGCGACGGCCGCGAAGCCGAGCGGGAGCACCACGAACGTCATGTCGTTGCCGGTGATCTCCGCCGTCGTGCGCTGGGCCTGTTCGGTGACGGTGAGCACCTCGGCCGTGGCGTTGCCCGCGAGTTGTGCCGCCACCGCGCCGAGGGTGGCCTCGGCGTCCGCGCCGTCGTCGATCGCGATCAGGATCGAGGACCACGTCGAAGCGGACTCGTTGGCCTCGAGCTCCCAGCGGGTGAGCTCGTCGGCGGGCACGTAGGCGTTCGGTGCGCCGTAGGCCAGGCCGCTGTTCTCCTCGATCAGGCCGCTGATCCGCAGGGACTCGGCGTGCGGCGCCCAGGTGCCGCTCTCGGGGTCCTCAGGATCGGGCGTCCACGACTCCCAGGTCGCCTCGATCTCGTCGCCGGGCTGGACGCCGAGCCGTTCCGCGATGTCCACTCCGAGCGAGATCTCCCCGGCCGCGGCCGGTGCCGACCCGCTGGTGTAGACCGCAGGAGACAGCCGCGCGTCGCTGGCCGCGCCGCCGATGTTCACCCATTCGGTGCGTCCGCCGGCGCCGAGCTCGGCCCCGAAGGAGTACATCGGGTCGGCCGCGGCGACGCCGTCGGTCTCTCGGATCCGGTCCAGCGCGTCGGCGTCGAGGCTGTATGTCGGGTCGTCGACCACGAGGTCCGCGTCGGCGAGCTGCGCGGTGACCGCGTTGTAGGTGGTCTGCTCCAGCGTGGCCGAGGCGAGCAGGGTCACGGACACGAACGCGGTGCCGAGCAGGATGGCGATACCGGCCGCGGCGAGCCGGCCGGCGGATGTGCGCATCTGCGCCAGGGTCAGGCGCAGCATCAGCGAGCCACCTGGGTCTCGAGCCCGCGCAGCGCGTCGAGCCCGGCCAGGACCGACTCGGGGGTCGGGTCGTCGATCGTCCCGGCGATGCGACCGTCGGCGAGCATGACGACGCGGTCGGCATATGCGGCGGCCGCCGGGTCGTGGGTGACCATGACGATGGTCTGGTTCAGCTCGCGCACGGAACGGCGCAGGAACGAGAGCACCTCGGCGCCGGAGCGGGAGTCGAGATTTCCGGTGGGCTCGTCGGCGAAGATCACGTGCGGACGGGTGCTCAGCGCGCGTGCGATCGCGACGCGCTGCTGCTGTCCGCCGGAGAGTTGGTGCGGCTTGTGGCTGAGCCGGTCCCGCAGCCCGAAGGTGTCCACGAGTAGGTCGAGCCACGCGGGATCGACGGCGGTGTTGGCCAGCTCGGAGGGCAGCGCGATGTTCTGCTCCGCGGTGAACATCGGCAGCAGGTTGAAGGACTGGAACACGAACCCGACGCGCTCACGCCGCAGGATCGTCAGCTGCTTGTCGGTGAGCGTGGTGATGTCCACGCCGCCGAGGATCACCTGACCGGAGGTCGCGGTGTCCAGGCCGGCTAGCAGGTGCATCAGAGTGGACTTGCCGGAGCCGCTCGGGCCCATGATCGCGGTGAACACGCCACGCTCGAAGGAGACGTCCACGTGATCGAGGGCGGTCACGGCCACCTCGCCCTCGCCGTAGATCTTGCTGAGGTCGACGGCGCGCACGGCGCTGGTGGACTCGCTGCGGGGCGGGCCGGAAGGCTCTGGGGAGGTCATGCTCATGAACCTACGGTCCGGGTGCCGAGGCCCGCGTCGCGCTTCGGTCGGGTTCGTGGATCATCCCGTGGGTGGACCCTTCGGAGGGCGGGTCGGCCCGTCGGTGGGGCAGGTCCATGCCCGACGGCGTCAGGTGCCCGGGCTGACCAGTCCGGTCTCGTAGGCGGTCACGACGGCCTGGACACGGTCCCGGACGCCGAGCTTCGCGAGCACGCGGCCGACGTGTGTCTTGACCGTGGCCTCGGCCACGAACAGATCGCCGGCGATCTCGGTGTTCGTGCGGCCGCGAGCCATCAGGATCAGCACCTCACGCTCGCGGTCGGTGAGGGCGTCGAGGACGGCGGCGGGCGTCTTCTGCTCGTCCGGCAGCACGGTCGCGAGGTGCTCGATGAGCCGCCGGGTGCTGGACGGCGCGATCACTGCGTCCCCCTGGTGCACGGTGCGGATCGCGGCGAGCATCTCCTCCGGTGGCGTGTCCTTGAGCAGGAACCCGCTCGCTCCGGCCTTGATCGCACGTAGGACGTACTCGTCGAGGTCGAACGTGGTCAGGATGACGACCTTCGGGATGGTGCCCTGCCGGTGGGTGGCCGGGTCGGTGAGGGCGGCCGTGGCGGCCAGGCCGTCCATCATCGGCATCCGCACGTCCATCAGTACCACGTCGACCTCGTGGGAGGTGAGCAGCCGCAGAGCCTGGGCGCCGTCCCCGGCCTCGAGCACGACCTCCAGGTCCGGCTGGGAGTTGATCACCAGCGCGAACCCCGCCCGGACGAGTTGCTGATCGTCCACCAGGGCCACGCGGATCGGCGCGGTGGGAACGTCGGGGAAGGCGCCTTCGAGGGTCATGCGGTGGAGCCCTTCAGTGGGTTCGGATCGGATCGGGCCGGCGGCCCGATGCGTGGGGTGGGTGCCGTGCCGCCCGGCCCGGGATGTGGAGCCGAGGCGGGTGGCGACGTGGGGGCGGGCCAAGGGCCGGGCTCCGGAGCGGGTGGCCGCGGGGCGACCGGGGTGAGCGGCGCCGTCGCCGGGTTCGGCGCCAGCCGCGGCCCGCGCCCGCCGGGCAACGGGATCTCGGCGCGGACGCGGTACCCGCCGCCCGGGCGCGGGCCGGTGGCGAGGGTGCCACCGAGCATCGCGGTCCGCTCGCGCATGCCGAGGAGACCATGGCCGGCACCGTCGGTGGTGGCGGCGGCGCCGCGGCCGTCGTCGTCGATCTGGAGCACCAGCCCGATCGGGGTCCACTGGACCAGGAGCGTGGCGTGCGCACCCGGGCCGGCGTGCTTGAGGATGTTCGTCAGGGCCTCCTGGGCGATCCGGTAGACGGTGAGCCCGGCGCCGGGCGGCAGCGCCCGCGCCTCGCCGACCCGGACCACCGAGACCTGCAGGCCGGTGTTCCGGACGTGCTCGGCGAGGGTGTCCAGGTCCGAGTCGTCCGGCTGCGGGATCAGGTCGCCATCACGCGGGTCGTCGCTGCGGAGCACGCCGAGGATCCGGCGCATGTCCGCCAGCGCGGCCCGTCCGGTCTCGGAGATGGTGGTGAGCGCGCGCGTCGCCGCCACGGGGTCCGCGGAGGCGGCGTACCGGCCGCCGTCGGCCTGCGCGATGACCACAGAGAGCGAGTGCGCCACGATGTCATGCATCTCGCGGGCAATCCGGGCCCGCTCGGCGGCGGTCGCGATCTTGGCCTGCTGGTCGCGTTCGACCTCGAGGCGGGCGGCCCGGTCCGCGAGCGACTCGACCTGGTCCACCCGGGCCTTGCGCACCATGGCGATCGCCCAGGTGATCATCACGAGCGCCGACAGGAACGCCATCGCCGCCCCTGCCACCACCAGCGAGGGCATGGGCGCCTGGCCGGACGTCGCCGCGTAGTACCCACTCAGGACGAGACACCCGAGCAGTGCGGAGCCGAGAGCGGTCCTCCGGGCCCACATCGGCCCGTAGACGGTCACCGAGTACAGCGCCACGAAGATCAGTGAGTCCGCGAAGATCAGTGGCGCACCTGCGAGGAGGTGCGCCAGGGCCGCCGCGTACACCACGACGGACGAGTGCACCGGATGACTGCGCCGCCAGCCGATGGCCACCGGCATCACCAGGGAGGCGAGGCCGCCGACGGCAGCGCCGGTGGCGGGGTATCCCATGGACACGGCGAAGGCGAGGGACGGGAGCCCCACGAACAGCAGCGCGACGCCGGCGAACACGGCGTCGACCGCGTTCGGCGTGACCCGGCCGGTCCACGCCACCGGCGGCTGGGCAGGGGCACTCATGGGACCAGCCTAGGAGTCGTCGTCGAATCGGGCGTACCACCCGGGGCGGAATGCTGCGTCCACCCCCGGGATTACCGCGACTGCGGACCGGTGATCACGGGACCGGGAGCGTGCTCCCAGCGGAGCGCGGCCGGAGTCGCCGGCGGCCGTGGCCGCCCAACTGATCCGAAGGTCGTCTCGCGGTCGTCAGAGGCGCAGGTCGCGCATCCGGGGTGCGACCTCTGCGGCTGCCTCGTCCCCATAGGCTGCGGTGAACCGCTTGAGGAAGGTGTTGCCGAACCGGTACTCCTGGGTGCCGGTCACGGCGATCACGTAGCTCGCCAGGAGCGAGCCGATCTGCGCGCAGCGCTCCAGGCTCACGCCCCAGGACAGCCCGGCCACGAAGCCGGCCCGGAACGCGTCGCCCATGCCGGTCGGGTCCAGGGTGACCTCCTCGCGGGCGATCGGCACGTCGATACGCTCGGATCCGGAGTAGATGCTTGAGCCGTCCTTGCCGCGGGTGATCACCCGGTGCTGGACCCGGCTGAGGATCTCATCGTGTGACCAGCCGGTCTTCTGCTGGATCACCGAGTCCTCGTAGTCGTTGGAGAACAGATACGTGGCGCCGTCGATCAGGCTCCGGATCGCCGGCCCGTCCATCCAAGCCACCTGCTGGGAGGGATCCGCGAGGAAGGGGTAGCCACGGGTGCGGCACTCCTCGGTGTGCCGCACCATCGCCTCCGGGTCGTTCGGGCCGACCAGCACCAGGTCGATCCGGCCGGCCCGGGCCTCGATCGGACGTAGTTCGATCTCCCGTGCCTCGGCCATCGCCCCGGTGTAGAAAGATCCGATCTGAGCGTTGTCGGAGTCCGTGGTGCACACGAATCGGGCGGTATGGGCCGTCTCGGAGACCCGGACCGGCCAGGTGGCCACGCCGTGCCGGTCGAGCCAGGCCCGGTAGTCATCGAAGTCCGCGCCCACCGAGCCGACCAGCAACGGGGTCAGGCCGAGCGCGGCCAGGCCGAAGCAGATGTTCGGGGCGACGCCGCCGCGCTTGATCTCGAGCTCCTCGACGAGGAAGGACAACGAGACCTTGTCGAGCTGCTCCGCAAGCAGGGAATCGGCGAAGCGGCCGGGGAAGGTCATCAGGTGGTCCATGGCGATGGAACCGGTCACGGCGATATTCACTTGCTGAACGGTACCCGACGCGCCGGCACGACGTGCCACATCTCAGATGGGCCGGATCAACTCGGGGGAGTTGTTGCGCACGGAACCCACCTGGGCGCCGACCTCGTGCCAGGACACCGCCGGAGCGGGCGCGGCGAGGACGGCGAGCGCCTCGCCGGGATCGGTCACGGTCGGGTCCAGCCAGGTGGCCACGCCCGCAGGCGTCAGCATCGCGGGCTCCCGATCGTGGATCTGCTCAAGTCCGTCGCGCGCATCGGCCGTGACGATGGTGGCGCTCAGGACCCACCTGTCCGGATCGTCGGCCGACTTCGACCGATCAGGCCACCAGGCGTACAAACCTGCGAACGCGACCGGGGAGCCGTCGGTCGGGTGGATGTAGAACGGGGTGCGGTCCACCTTCTTCGTGCCCGGCACCGGCGTCTTGTGCCACTCGTAGTAGCCGTCCGCCACCACCACGCAGCGCTTGGACTCAAGCGGCTTGCGGAACGCCCTGGACTCGGCGAGCGACTCGCTGCGCGCATTGAACATCCGGGCCCCGACGGACAGGTCCTTCGCCCACGCCGGGACCAGGCCCCACCGCGCGAGGTACATCTCCCGACGCACCACGGACTCCGCGGTGCCCTGCTCGACGAGGTTCCCCCGGCCGACTTCGGCGTCCGCCGTCGCCGGTTTGGGGGCACGATCGAGGACGATCCGGATCGGATCGGTGGGAGCGACGTTGTAACTGGCCGAGACCTCGGCGGCGGCGTCGGTGACGTCCTCCACGTCGAAGGCATCGGCGAGGTCCTGGGCCTCCCGGAACGAGGCATAGCGTCCGCACATGCCCCCTACTCTCGCACCGGCCACCGACGCCCGCTGACCGCGCACCCGGACCGTCGAGTTCGAGCCGGGTGCGAAGTCAACGATGGAGCCGGCGATCGCTCACGGGCCCCAGCCGAGGTAAGGCTCAACCACCGTCACCGACGTGATCCACACCGCGGCGGCGAGCACCGGGACCAGCAGCACCCAGGACGGGTGGTCGCGATACCAGCGCAGACCCAGTGTGAACAGCGTCACCCAGGCGATACTCAGGACGAGGGCGCCCCAAGCGGGTGCCACCACACCCGCCGCGACGTAGAACGGGAGCTGCGCGACCATGAGCAGGAGCCCGAACGACGCGACGACGGTCTCGAAGGGGTGCGCGCGGCGCACCTGGACGACATCGGCCATCTCCACACGATAGTTGGCGGGGACGCTCCGCGCCCGGCAGTCTGGTCCCGGATCGGGCGCGGGCCCGGCACGGTTCGAGGGCGTGGGGAGGGCACGGTGGCGGACGGCACCTTCACCTTCACGTCCACCTGGCGCGCGGAGGCGACACCGGCGCAGGTCTGGCGGGTGCTCTCGGACGTCGCGAGGTGGCCACAGTGGTGGCCCGGCGTGGTGGCCGCGACGGTGGTGCGCCCCGGCGACGGCGATCACCTCGGTCAGCGCACGGTGCTGACCGTGCGTGCACCGACCGGCTACCTCCTCCGGTTCGGGGTGGAGCTCACGGACGTCTCGCCGGGTTCGTTCGCGCACGCCCGCGTGGTGGGGGACCTGGCCGGTGCCGGCGCCTGGTCGCTGTCAGCCGACGGCGAGGCAGTGGTGATGGTGATCGTGTGGCAGGTACGGGCCCGACGGCGGTGGATGCGTCTGGTGTCACCGCTCGCCGGGCGGTCGTTCGCTCGCGCACACGCCGCGGTGATGGCCGCGGGCCAGCGCGGCTTGCGCGCTGCCCTGGCCGGGGTCCATAGTGATGGCCCCTGATCCGGCGGACGAATGAGAGCGCTCTGAGTGGCGGTTTTCCGCCGAACGGCCAGGTCACAACTTGGCGTCGGTTTGGTGCCCCTGGAGGCCCCGGACGCGCGCCGGGAACAGAATGAGGAACGTCACCTGCCGCGCGGCGGGCGACACGTCCGGAATCGGACCAACCACGAAGGAGTGACGTATGCGACGCATCGGTGTGGTGGCCACGGCCGCCGCGATTGGCCTCGCCCTGACCGCCTGCAGCGGCGGCGGCGACGGCGGCGGCGACGGGGATGGGGGCGATGGTGGTGGTGACGGCGGCACCGACGTCGAGGTGTTCACCTGGTGGGCCGCCGGCTCGGAGCTGACCGGGCTGGAGGCGCTCGAGGCGGTCTTCGCCGAGCAGCACCCGGACCTCACGTTCGTCAACGGCGCGGTGGCCGGTGGCGCCGGTTCCGCCGCGAAGGACCTGCTCCAGACCCGCCTGCAGGCGGGCGATCCGCCGGACACCTTCCAGGCGCACGCGGGAGCGGAGCTGACCGACTACATCGCCGCCGGTCAGCTCGAGGACGTCTCCGACCTCTACACGGAGTTCGGCCTGACCGACGTCTTCCCGCAGGACCTGATCGACCTGCTCACGGTGGACGGGAGCATCTACTCGGTGCCCTCCAACATCCACCGTTCGAACGTGGTCTGGGCGAACCCGACCGTGCTCGAATCGGCCGGGATCGACCCGACCGCGGTGCCGGCCGACATCGACGCCTGGATCGCCGACCTCGAGGCCGTCCAGGCCACCGGCGTCACTGCCCTCTCGGTGGCGACCACCTGGACTCAGGTCAACCTGCTCGAGACGGTGTTGATGGCCGATCTCGGTGCCGACGGCTATGTCGGCCTGTGGAACGGTGACACGGACTGGGCAAGCGCGGACGTCACCACGGCGCTCGAGCACTTCGAGACGCTGATGAGCTTCACGAACACCGACCGGGACGGGCTCGACTGGCCTGAGGCAACCCAGATGGTGATCGACGGGACCGCCGCCTACAACGTCATGGGTGACTGGGCGGTCGCCGCGTTCGAGGAGCAGGGCGTCGAACGAGGCGCAGGCTTCGTGGACTTCCCGGTCCCGGGCAGTGAGGGACAGTTCGGCTTCCTCGCCGACTCCTTCACCCTGCCGGTCGGGGCACCCAACCCGGACGGCGCGACGGCGTGGCTGGAGACGGTCGGCTCGCTCGAGGGCCAGGTCGCGTTCAACCAGGCCAAGGGGTCCATCCCGGCCCGTACCGACGCGGACCCGGCGGACTTCTCCGAGTACCAGCAGTCCGCGATCGAGTCCTACGCCAACGACGCGATCGTGCCGTCGCTGGCCCACGGTGCCGCGGCGCCGATCGCGGTGCTGAACGCCATCTCGGACGCCACCAGCAAGTTCACCACCGGTGGTTCCGACCTGGCGACGTACCAGGAAGAGCTGGCGGCCGCCGTCGGCTGACATGGCGGATGCGTGCCCGGGCGCCGAAGCGCCCGGGCAAGCGCCCGCGCCCACGCCGTCCGTGAGCGCTCATGACCTGCGTCGAAGGGTAGATCCGTGAAGACCATCAAACGGTGGGGACCTCCGGTCCTGCTGCTGACTCCGTCCATCATCCTCATGGCCGTCTTCGTCTATGGCCTGATCGTCGCGAACTTCGCGACGTCAGCCACCGACAACCACACCTCCGCGCAGGCCACCGGCGTCCAGCCGACCGTGTTCGTGGGCATCGGCAACTACCTGGACCTGCTCGCCTCCGAGGCGTTCCAGCACTCCCTGAAGAACCTGCTCCTGTACACCGTGGTGTTCCTGGTGGGCACGATGGTGATCGGATTCGTGTGGGCGTGGCTGCTGGAGCGGCCGATGCGCGGTGAGGGCATCTTCCGCTCGGTCTACCTGTTCCCGATGGCCGTGTCCTTCATCGCCTCCGGGGTGGTGTGGCGGTGGCTGCTGAACTCCAACGAGGGGGAGCAGGCGCTCGGGCTGAACCGGCTGTTCCAGATGATCGGCCTGGACTTCCTGCAGAACCCCTGGTGGAACAACATCAGCTGGGGCATCGCGGCGATCGCCCTGCCGGCGATCTGGCAGCTGTCCGGCTACGTGATGGCCCTGTTCCTGGCCGGGTTCCGGGGCGTGCCAGAGGAACTGCGTGAGGCCGGGCGGATGGACGGCGCCAGCGAGTGGCAGGTCTACCGGCACGTGATCTTCCCGCAGCTCTCGCCGGTGGCACTGTCCGCCCTGATCATCATCGGGCACATGTCGCTGAAGGCGTTCGACCTGATCATGTCCATCTCGAAGCCCTCGAACTACCAGACCAAAGTGCCCGCGGTGGACATGTACGTGTTCAAGTCGAGCTTCGACTACGCGAACTCCGCGGCGGTCGGAGCGATCCTGCTGATCATCGTGGCGGTGCTCGTGATCCCGTATCTGATCCACACCAACCGGAAGGAGGCGAGTGGCCGATGACCGCGACCACCATGCCCACCGCCCCCGGCGTCGGCGACCTCGCCCAGGCGCCCCGGCGCCCCAAGGGCCGGTTCTCGGCGGCCCGCACGGCCCGCTACGCGATCCTGCTGTTCTCGGTGCTGATCGTGCTGATACCCGTGTACGTACTGCTCGTGACGAGTTTCAAGGGCCCCGGCGACGCGACACCGACCAGGGCCTGGGCGCTGCCCCAGCTGTGGATCGCGGACAATTGGATCACCGCCTGGGACACCCTCTCCCCGGCGATCGGGCGCACCCTGCAGATGGTGATCCCGGCGTCGATCATCTCGGCGTTCCTGGGCTCGATGAACGGGTTCGTGCTGTCCCGCTGGTCCTTCCGCGGGGCGAACGTGGTGTTCACGCTCATCCTGTTCGGGATGTTCATCCCCTACCAGGCGGTGATGATCCCGCTGAACCAGATCGTGCTGGACATCGGACTCCCGAACGGCGTGCCGACCCTGATCCTTCTTCACGTGATCTATGGCATCCCGATCACGACCCTGATCTTCCGCAACTATTACGAGTCCGTGCCGCACGAGTTGATCGAGGCGGCCCGGATGGACGGCGCCGGAATGCTGCGCACCTACGCGTGGGTGGTGCTGCCGATTTCCATCCCGAGCTTCGTGGTGGTGCTGATCTGGCAGTTCACCTCGGCCTGGAACGACTTCCTGTTCGCGGTGTTCTTCTCCACCCCGAACACCGGCCCGGTCACGGTGGCGCTGAACAACCTCGCCAACGGCGCCCAGTTGCAGAACTACGGGGTGTCGATGGCCGGGGCACTGTTCGCATCCCTGCCGACGCTGCTGGTCTACATCATCCTTGGCAAGTACTTCGTGGGTGGGCTGATGTCCGGATCTGTGAAGGGCTGAGCGGACCGGGCGCCGACAACGGTGGCCTCAGCCCCGCGGCTCACCACCGAGCATCGTGATGACCGTGTCCAGTTTCTCGCCGATCGAGTCGAGGCGGGTGTTGTGTCCGTCGAGCCGACCATCGATCGAGTCGAACCGGGCGTCGTGGGCCAGTTGATGTTCAGTGACCGCGGTGAGCATCGAGTAGATCTCGTGGACGTCGTTGTCGAGTTGATCGACCTTGCGCTCGAGTTCGGCGGGGGTCTTCGGCATGAACCGACGATAGGCGTCATCGGGCTGCCGGACCAGCGGCATCGGTGATCTGTGGACAACCCGGAGATCCCCAGGGATCCGAGCCTGGACGTGCCAGGTCACCGTCGAGCGCGCACGTGCCGAGGTTCGTGACCGACCTCACGCGATCTGACATTTGATAACGGTTTGGTTACGATGGCTCGGCTTCGTGACCGATCGACCGTGAGGAACTTCGTGCCAGCAGGCCGCCACCGCGCCGCCGGGACCCGGCGTACGCCCTTGTCCCGGATACTCGGCGCCGCCACCGTGGGCACTCTCGCGCTCGCGAGCCTCGCGGCCGCGGTTCCGGTCGGGCAGACCGCTTCGACCAGGTCGACGGCGGAGTTACCGGTCCCGTTCGAGGGCACCGATGCCGCCGCAACTCTCGACGAGCGCGCCGAGGAGGTCGCGCAGCGGTCCGAGGCGCGGGAGCCGGTGCCGACGCCCACGCCCACCCCGACCGCGGCCGCGGCCGCGGCCGCGGCCGCCGAGCCGAGCGTGCCCGAGCCCGTGCCTGCGGTGACGGGCCAACTGTGGGTGACCTCCGCCGTCAACGTGCGCTCAGGGCCGTCCGCGGACGACGAGCGGCTGACCACGCTCGCGTGGGCCGACCAGGTCGACGTGACCGGCGAGAGTGCCGACGGCTGGACCCAGGTGATCTGGGACGAGCGCGTGGCCTGGGTGAACTCGAGCTACCTCGCCGAGGAGGAACCGATCGCGCAGGAGCCCGAGGATCATGGGGTCTCCAGCGCGGCGTGCGCCACCAGCCCGGGGATCGAGTCGTCGCTGGCTGCGAACGCCGCGGCGGCCTACCGTGCCGTCTGTGCCGGGTTCCCTGGCGTCGCGTCCGCCTACGGCGGCTTCCGCGCCGGCGACGGCGGCGACCACGGCTCCGGCCACGCCCTCGACATCATGGTCACCGGCGCCGCCGGGTGGGAGATCGCCCGGTACCTGCAGGCGCACGCCGGCGAGCTCGGCATCACCTACCTGATCTTCGAGCAGCAGATCTGGATGGCCGGCGCCGCCGCCGGCGCCTGGACATACATGGCCGACCGCGGCAGCACCACGGCCAACCACTACGACCACGTGCACGTCAGCACGTCCTGACCGAGGCGATCCTGGCCCAGCCGGCCGAGGGTTCCGCGGTACTGCCCATGCCCGAACTCCCTCGACAACCTCGCGCCAATCCGTAATGCTTCGGAGGTGGCGACGTACCGGGTGAACCCCGCCGGAGTCGAGCAGGCCGGTCGGCTGATCGACGCCAGGCAATACGTGCTGGACAGCGACTGGGGCGACGCGCAGCCGCGAGCGGAGGCACAGAACGACTACCTCGAGAGACACTCGTGGCAGGGCTACGCGGCGTGGCACCTCGGCCTCACCGACGGTGCTGCCGAGGAGACAAAGGCCCGGTACGCGTTCGTGTACGGCGACTTCCGGCGCGTGCACAGGACCGCGCTGATCGCCTGCGTCTATCGGGCCTCGGAGTGGCGACACAAGGAGATCGAACTCGCTGCGCACGATCTGCTGCAGCAACTGGACGCCACCAGTCGCTGAGGGCACCCAGAGAGCAACGCGATGCAGGCGATCGAGAAGATCCGCCACAGGTCATCATCGCCGACCGTCGCAGAGTACGGCTACCCATGCGAGGTCTCTCCCGGACGATCGAAGACCTGCTCGACCAGCTCGAGGTCGAGCGCTGCTTCGTCTGCCTCCACCACTTTCGGGGCTCCGGTCGGCTACCACCTGGCCACCCGTGCGCCCGACCGCATCCACGGTCTGATCGTCCAGACGACAGTGCCCACCCAGCCCTTCGGCGCGCACTGGGACGACGCGTGCCCACTGGGCCGACTCATGCGGGCGTTCGTGTTCGACAATGCCGGAGCAGCTGGCAGTCGCAATCGCAAATCGCGACCGCGGCGCAGGAGGCGCGATCCCATGCGTGGTCCCAGCCATCCGCGCGTGCGCGCGATCGGCGGTGTTCTGGTTACGATTGCGACCTGACACGAGTTAGGAGCGCAGCGTTGACGGTCACCAGTGCGGACGTGGCTCGGCGGGCGGGGGTCTCCCGGACGGCTGTCTCCTTGGTGCTCAACGGGCGCGCCGAGGGCAGCATCTCCGCGGCGAACCAGGCCAGGATCCATGCGGCCGCAGCCGAGCTCGGGTACCGGCCGAACGCGGCCGCGGTGAACCTGAGGCGCCGCTCGACCGCGACGGTCGGCATCGTCACCGACGAGATCACCACGAGCCCGTTCGCAGGCCCGCTGCTGCAGGGTGCCCGCGAGGTGGCATTCGAGCGCGGCTACCTCACCATCGTGGCCGACTATGGGCTCGACGACGAGCGTGAGCACCAGATGGTTCAGGCGTTGCTCGGGCGCCAGGTCGACGCGTTCCTGCACGCCGCGATGTCGATGCGCGAGATCACGCCGGATCCGGCCATGGTCGAACTGCCCACCGTGCTCGCCAACTGCTTCGCCGCCGGCGGGCCCGCCGGGGTGATCGCCGACGAGGAGGAGGGCGGCTACCGGGCCGCGCGCGCCGTGTTCGAGCGCGGGCACCGGCGGGTCGTCATGTTGGCCGGGCGCGACGCGAGCGAGACCGACTACATCCCGGCCACCGCGCTGCGCCGCCGCGGCTTCGAGCGCGCCGCCGTCGAGGTGGGCGCCAGCGAGGCTCGGGTGATCGACGCCGGGTGGAACATCGAGACAGGCGTGCGGCACGCGCTCGCCCTGCTGGATGCACCGCAGGCACAGCGGCCGACGGCGTTCGTGTGTGCGCGCGACCGGGTAGCGGTCGGCGTGGTGCTCGCCGCCGCCCGGCTCGGCCTGCGGGTGCCCGAGGACGTCTCCGTGGTCGGCTACGACGACGAGACCGACGTCGCTGCCGACATGTCACCGGCGCTGACCACGATCGACCTGCCGCACCGGCGCATCGGTGAACTCGCGATGGAGCTCCTCCTCGCCACCGTGCTCGACGGCGAGCCGTTGCCCGAGGCGGACGTGCTCGTGCCGTGCGAGCTGGTGGTCAGGGACTCGGTCGGCCCAGCTCCCACACGCTGAGGTCCGGCTCGGCGGCCGACCCGCCTCCGGCCCGGATCACCCACTGTTCGCCGGCGCCGGGGTAGGCCCGCACCGTGTTCGCGGCGCCGCCAGCGAACGCCTCCACCACCGAGCCGTCGACGAGCACTCGCGAGAGCCCACCCGTGGCGTGCGCGGGCGTACGCCAGACCTCACGCTCGCCATGCGGACCCGAGAGCCCGACGGCGAGTACGCCGTCGGCGATGGCCTCCCAGGCCGGTGCGTCCGGGCGGACCTCGGTTCCGGTGACGGGGATCGGAGCCCGGCGCAGGCCCGTCAGTTCGCGGGCTGGCGCGGAGACCACCGTGGTCCCGTCGAGCACGAGTTCGCGCGGGAACGTCAGTGCACCGGCCCACCCGGCCGCCGCGACATCCTCCGGGGAGCGGGTGCCGGACTCCCAGGTCCAGCCCCACAGCAGGGTCCGGTCCGGGCCTGCCAGCGCCTGCGGCGCGTAGAAGTCGGGGCCGTCGTCGAGCAGGTGCCCGGCGTCCGGGCGGAACCGTGGGTGCGGCCCCGTCAGGTCGAGGTCACCCACCAGAGCCGCCACGCCCCGCAGGTGGCGGTCGTGGGCGTCGTCCCACAGCGAAAGGATCAGGACCCACCGTAGGCGCCCCTCGCCGTCGGGCAGTTCAACGAACGACGGGCACTCCCAGATCTTGCCGGGCGCCACGCCCGCCGCGACGTCGTCGGTCCCGTCGAGCAGGTCCCCGAGCAGTTCCCAGCGGTCCAGGTCGTCGGCCCCATAGACGAGCACGACGGGGGTGCCGTCGGCGCGCCCGCCGCCCATGAGTGCGTACCGGGCACCGCCGGAGGTGAACACGAACGGGTCGCGGATCTCCCGCAGGTCCCCGCCCGGCGCCGGCGCCACCTGCCGGCCCGGCACCCAGGTGCCGTCCGCGCCTCGCCGCGCCAGGGCCACGCCGGCGTTCGCCGCGACATCGGGCACGGCCGTGTACACGAGGACCGGTTCGCCGTCGTCCATCGTGGCGACACCGCTCCACACGCCGGCCGCGTCGATGGAGCCCGGCCGGGGGGCGAGTGCCACCGGCTCGTCGCGCCAGGTGAGCAGGTCCGCCGAGGACGAGTGCCCCCAGTGGATGTTCGCGTGCACCGGGGCGTGCGGGTTGTACTGGTAGAAGACGTGCCAGCGTCCGTCCCAGTGGCCGATCCCGTTCGGGTCGTTCACCCAGCCCTGCGGCGGGCGGATGTGCAGGTGCGGGAACGGGTCGAGGGTGGTGGAGGTGTCGGTCACTTGGAGACTCCGGCGGTCAGGCCCTCGCGCAACGGGCGCTGCCCGAACAGGAATACGACGAGGGCGGGGATCATGGACAGCACCACACCGGCGAGCACCACCGAGATCGACCCGGTGCCCATGTTGCCCTGCAGGGACACGAGCCCGAGGGGCAGCGTGAAGTTCTGCTCGCTGATGGTGAGGATGAGGGGGCGGAAGAACTCGTTCCAGTGGAAGTTGAACGCGAGGATGCCGATGATGGCCAGGCCCGGCAGGGCGAGCGGCGCGTAGATCGAGGCGAACGTGCGCCACGGTCCGGCGCCGTCGATCGAGGCCGCCTCGCCGAGCTCGACCGGTAGACCGAGGAAGTACTGGCGCATCAGGAAGGTGCCGAACGCCGTCGGGATGGCGGGCAGGATCAGCGCGAGGAGCGTGTCGGACAGGCCCATGCCGCGGATGATCATGAAGACCGGCACGATCGTGACCTGGACCGGGACCATCATCGTGGCCAGCACGAGGGAGAACCACAGGCTGCGGCCGCGGAACTCCAGGCGGGCGAACGCGTACCCGGCCAGGGCTGCGGTGAGCATCTGCCCGACGGCGATGAAGCCGGTGACCAGCGCGGAGTTCAGCGTCAACAGACCCATGTTGATCTGGGAGAAGACCTGGATGTAGGGGGTCAGGTCGGGGTCGGTCGGGATGAGTTGGGGCGGCAGTGTGAAGGACTCGGCGGGGCTGCGCAGCGACGTCGAGACGGTCCAGATCACCGGCCCGAGCGTGAGCGCCGCGGCGACCACGAGGAACGCGATCCGGGCCATGGTCGACGGCGTGGGCACGGCTCTGGTGCGCCGCTGCGGCGGCGAGGTGCTGGTGGTGGTGGCGGGCGGAGTGACGGTTGCGGTGGTCATCATCGACCTCACTGGTAGAAGACGAAGCGGCGGGACAGGCGGAACTGGAGCGCGGTGACGCCCATGATCAGCAACATCAGGACGACCCCGATCGCGCTGGCGCGGCCGAACTCGAGCTGACGGAACGCGGACTCGTAGATGACCATCACCGCGGTGCGGGTGGCGTCGCCAGGACCGCCGCGGGTGAGCACGTAGGGCTGGTCGAAGATCTGCAGCGCGGAGATCACGGCCATCACGCAGGCCACGAGCATCGTGGGGGACAGCAGCGGCAGCGTGATCGAGCGCAACTGCCGCCACCCGGTCGCGCCGTCGATGGAACTGGCCTCGTAGACCTCGGTGGGGATCGACGCGAGGCCGCCCACGAACAGCAGGAACGTGAAGCCGAACTGCTGCCAGACGTACACGAGGACGATCACGACCGCGGACGCAGTCGGGGAGGTGAGCCACGGCACGCCGCCGATCCCGACGAGCGAGAGGAGCCAGTTCACGACGCCGAACTCCTCGTTGAACAGGTACCTCATGACGATCGAGACGCTCGCCGCGGACAGAATCAGCGGGAAGAAGAACACGGAGCGGAAGAACGTGCGCGCCCACGCGGGCATCCGTTGTGAGATCAGGACGGCCAGGGCCAGCGAGACGGCGATCTGCAGCGTCACCGCGACCACCACGAACACGAGCGTGTTGATGAAGGAGATCCGCACGGTCGGGTCGGCGACGACGTCCACGAAGTTCGTCAGCCCGACGAACTCCGGGTCGGTGATGATGTCCCACCGGAAGAATGCGAGCAGGATCGAGGCCAGGATGGGGCCGAGCGTGAAGATCCCGATGCCGATGATGGTGGGGGCCAGGAACGTCAGCACCACGACGCGGCGGCGCCAGGCCGGACCCTGGCTGCGGGGGCCGGAACCCCGGTCGACGGCGGCGCGTGCGGTGGGTGGGGCGGCGGCGGTCATGACATCCTCCTCAGGGCCTGGGTGAGGTCGCGGTCCAGGGCCGCCAGGGCGCCCGGCACGCCGGCCGCGCTGCCGCTGACGGCGGCCGAGACGTTCTTGATGAGCGCCGTCTCGACGGCCGCCTGCTGCGGTGGTGCGGGGATCGGGCCCGTGGTCGGGAACGTATCGAGCGTGTCGTAGAAGACCTGCCAGTTCCGCGGGCCGGTGTCGGCGTAGAACGCCTCGTTGACCATGGAGCGGCGGGTCGGGGTCGTCGTGGGACGCGGGTAGGCGAGTTCCATGGCGGGCTTGGTGGCGGAGAACTTGACCCACTCCCAGGCGGCATCCTTGCGCTCGGAAGTGGCCATGATCGCGTACCCGGCCGCGCCGAACTGGTGGCGCTGGGTGCGCCACCGCGGGAAGAACTGGACGTCGAAGCCGTCGGGATCCATGCCGGCCTCGTGCAGACCCTGCGCCCAGTACCCACCCGCGGGCGTGGTGCCGATGCGTCCCGATGCGAACAGGCCGACCAGGGCGCCGCCACCGCCCTCCTCCGGGCGGGTGCCGAGCCCTTCGGCGACGAGTTCACGCAGGTACTCGACCGACTCGGCCACGAGCGGGTCCTCCGCGTTCGACTCGAGCCACCGGTAGCCGCCGCTGCGTTGCTCGCCGGGGTAGAAGCGGTCCCAGAACCAGCCGCCGCCCGGGGCCTTCGTCTCGGTGAGGAAGCTCGTGTCGTTGACGTAGAGCCAGGGGACGAGCCCGCCGAACAGCCGGTTGGTCCAGAAGTACGGCACGAAGTCGTCGGCGTTCGTGGTGCGCATCGCGCGCAGGAGGTCGGTGAAGTCGTCCTTGGTCCAGTCGTCCGGCGGTCGTTCCAGGCCGGCGGAGTTCAGCGCTTCGGTGTTGAGGTACATGTTCGCGGCGTTGAAGTCGGTGGGCAGCTGGAACAGGCTGCCCTCGTACATGAACGCCTCGAGCAGGGTGGGGTGGACGTCGTCGAAGTACTCCTGCAGATCGGCGGCGTCGCGCATGACGTAGGCGTCCAGCGGCTCGGCCATCCGGGACGCGAACAGCTGGGTGCCCTCGGTGGCCACGTTGACCACGTCCGGGGGAGTACCGGCCGCGATCATCGTGAGGATCTTCGAGAAGAAGTCACCCCAGTCGTTGCCCTGGATTGCCTGGATCCGTACGCGGATGTCCGGGTGCGCCTCGGTGAACGCGTCCACCAGGCTCTGTCGGGCCGCGGCGTCCTGGGACGTGCCGAGGATCGCGACGGTCAGCACGTCCTCGCCGCGCCCGGGGATGTCGCTCGCGGTCAGGCGGGGCCAGGACAGTCCGACGGTGGCGGCGCCGGCGACGCCGAGGGCGCCGAGCGCCACGCGCCGAGTGATCTCAGGTTGTCTGTGCATCGTTGCTACTTCCTCTACCTGTCACGTGTCACCTAACACGTGACAGGTAGAGTGCACCAGGACTGGGGCCGCCGTCAAGGGGTCCCGACGATCAGGGGTGTTCGCTACCCCGATCGACCAGACCAGCCAACGCCACCCCAGCTGACTCCGCGGCCAGATTCGCGGGAACGGTGCGGTTTCGACGTACCGGTACGTTGGAATCGCACCACAACAGGGCGGGCCGAGAGTGGCATCGGACGGACAGCCTCTGGCGTCCTTAGTGATCTCAAAGTGCGGCCGTTGTCCACAGGCCGTCTCAGGCCGTGATGATTCGGCTAGGTTGTGACGCACTTCACTGCGGCAAAGGCGCGGTGCGGGGGTGATGGGAGACCCGATGGGCGAAGGGGTGGTACTCCTCGAAGAAGAGGTTTGTGCCGTCCTGGCGCCGACCCATGATCACGACCTTGGTGACGCTGTCCCGGGACTGGTTCCTCACGCTGACGGCACTGTCGAGCTCTGTGTAGTCGACCCCTTCAATCGTGACCACACGGTGGCTGGTCCATTGGCCTGAGACGATCACACGGCGGACCTCGGTCAGCAGCTCCTCCTCGGCGCGGTCACGGCGCTCGGCGGCGAGTGCTGCCTCCGCTGCCTTACGCCCACGCAGCTCGACGAAGAACGGCAAGCAGGGCACGACGGCGGCCAGGACCGTTCCGATAGCAGTGACCCATAGCAGCGCGACTTCCAGGCCCGTCATACCGGACGCTGCGAGTGGGCGAATGGCTACCCCTCGGCGGTGATGGACGATGCCAGTTGGTCGCCGTCGAGGCGGACCACGTCGCCGTCGGTGTACCGAGCCCAGCGGCGCCCGGACACGTCGGTGAACTCGACCCAGCAGCGCGGGCGCTCGATGCTGCTGCCCACGTCGGGGCCGCTTGCCGTCGCCACCTTCTCCTCGCCCGGTTTGATGATCTGCCAGGGCATCTCCGTGAGCATGGTGCCGATTGGGGTGTTCACGACCAGCTCGAAGACTGGGTTGTCCGAGTGGTTGGTGACGTGCACAGCCAGGTCGAACATCGTGACTCGTTCGCTGCGTACAGGTCGTGCTTCCAACTGCGGCCACACGGCGATGCGTCGGACTCCGGCCAACAGCTCCTCCTCGGCACGGCGGCGCTCAGCCTCCCGCTGACGCCTGAGCTCGGCGTCGAGCGCGTCTTGCGCTGCCTTGCGGTCGCGGCGCTCCACCAGGAAGAGCACGAGGGGTACGCCAGCCGCGAGCAGCGTGACGAAGCCAACCGCGATGTTGACCCAGAGCGCCTGCAACTCGTACGTGCCCGACAGCGTAGGAGCCCCCACCGACACGTGTGGGCGAATCGGTAGGAGGTGCCGTGGTCCAATGGCCGATCAATGTCGGTGGAGGGCCGCTACTGTGCGGTCGCATGATCACCCCCTGACACACCCTCGTTCCAACACCCTGCGTTCCGGTGCCCACACTGCCACTCCATCGCACAACAGGACTCGATGGCCTGCACGGCCGTCGACGACGATGGCGGCGAGTACTCGGCCGGTATCTCGATGGCTACGTGCTTCGTCTGTAAGCAGAGTTCGTACTGGCGGCATGTGCACTCGATGCGGGGCACGGTGGAGTCCTCATCTACCCAGTGGCGGAGCGCGGCGGCCCGGACCCCAGCCCGGACATGCCCGAGGATGTGGCTCAGCTCTACGAGGAGGCGTCGACAGTTGTCGGCCTGAGCCCACGCTCGGCATCGGCACTCCTGCGGCTGGCGCTGGAGGCCCTGCTCAAGGGACTGTAGTCAGGCGAGACCAGCCTGAACCAAATGATCGGCGCCGCGGTACGCGACGGTCTGCCGCAAGGCGTTCAGCAGACCATGGACGTCCTTCGGTTCAGCGGCAACCAGTCGGTACACGAGGTCCACCACGATGACACGCCCGAGACCGCGGGGACCCTGTTCAACCTGCTGAATCTGGTGGTCGAGCGGCTAGTGACGCAGCCAAAGCAGCTCGACGAGCTTTACTCGGGGCTACCCGAAGGAGTCCGCGACTCGATCGCGCGCCGGGATGCAGCTACGCCCTAGAGACCCTATTGCAGCTTTGGCTCCGGGCAAGGTGTTCGTCGCCCGGAGCGGTCGCGCGGAGCTGACCAACACGATCCTCACGGAGGTCGCGATCCGGGACCTGGTGGAGCGGATGCTGCGGCCCTCCGGGCGCCGCCTGGACCTCTCCAATCCTGCAATTTGAAATATCTGTGATACCTCCCACTCGCCAGACGGCAAATCTGCCGGATTTCACCGTTTCCGAGACGTATGTCGGTGCCTCGGGCCAGACTCAGCGACTATGGCGCGAACCACCGGACTGTTCCAGGCCCCCGAGGACCTGCAGACGCTCTACGAAGACATCCCTCCCCACCTGCGGCTGCCTCTTCAAGAATGGGTGGGGCAGGCGCTGCGCAACATCGATGGGTCCAACTCACACGCCGGAGCCCGCACGGCGTTCGGTGCCTATGACCTCCAGTTCCGTCCCTCGGACCCGCTGCTCATGCGGCTCGAAAGACGCGGCTCCTGGCAAGAGGTCATCGCCGCACTCAATGACCGGGAGTTTCTGCAACTCATCGATTGGTGCTTGCTCCCAGAGGTGTGGTCCAACCTTCGCCGCGACCTGGACACCTTCCTCCTCAAGGGCGGGAGCGCTTGGACGGTCTACGACCGCACGGACGAGAACGACAACGACGAGTTCGGCCTTGAGCGCAGAGTCCCCGAGGGTGTCCAGGTCGCTGCTGAGGCCACCATCGCGAGCGCCGGACACGCTGGCGAGCGGCTCGCTCAAGCCTGGCACCACGCCTTCGGGGTGAACCCCAACCCGAGTGCTGCGTACCGTGACGCCATCCGCGCCGTCGAGGACGCGATGAAGAACGCGGTCTCCCCGAACGACAACACAGCCACGCTGGGCAAGATGCTCGCCACGATCGAGAGCCAGAAGAACTGGACACTCCCGCTACAGCGGACCGACCCCCGAGCCGAGCCCGCCGTCGTGATCGTCGGGATGCTCCGCGCACTCTGGGTCGGGCAGGCCGACCGCCACGGCGGCGATCCGGCCCCAGCCCTCGCGATCACTCAGGAGGCGGCCGAGACAGCCGTGATGCTGGCGGTCCCGCTCGTCCACTGGTTCACGTCGGGCCACGCAGCGCGGCGCAGCGGCACATGAAGGCAGGATCAGTCACGTGGGCGCAGGTGCTCATCAGCACGCTGCCTGCCGTTCTCGCGCTCGTCGGTGTGCTTTGGGGCGCTGCGCGAAACCGGAAGGCGATGATCGAAGCGGAGACCGCGCGTTCGAAGTCGACAATCGAGGCCGAGAACCTCCGGCACCAGAACGGGCTAGACGCCGAGGATCGGCGGTGGCTCTGGGGTGCGAAGTCGAAGGCGTACTTCATGGCGATCGAGGCATCGGTACGGCTCACGGTGGGCGCACAGCAAGCGGTCTGGTTCGATCGTCCGGATCAGACCGGCACGGGGCCCACCAATTCCGAGGCTGTCCGCGTGCGGGTGGAGCAGTACAACGTGGCGAAGAACGACCTCAGTCACGCGCGCTCGGAGATACTGGCGGTTGGCAACCCTGACCTGGCGGACCTGGCGAACAGGGTCATCGCGGCCGCGAAGCGGTATCTCCACATCTCCAGGCTGAACTTCGAGAGCCGGGCCGCGTGGGAGATGCACCCCGACCGACTGGCTCGACTCGCAGCCATGAGCGAGGTTCGGCACGACCTGATCACGGCGATCAGGAGTGAGTTCGGTGCAGGTGCGCTGCACGAACCATCCGAGGATGAGCCGCTATCCGACTGGAGCGATCACGCCGAAGTGTCACCGACCGACGTGCCTCAGGACCACTAGGACACCACCAGCAGCCGCTCGCGCAGGCCGGTGAGGTCATTGATGTGGTCCCACGCCGTGGCGTTCGGATCGCTCGCGCCGGTCACGGCCCACCCGCGCAGGTTGACCAACTGGGTCGGGCTCAGGCTGCGCCGGGGCACGTCCAGGTGGGTCATCAGCGCGCGCTCCATCGCCGGTTGGCCCAGCCGCGCCGATGGAGACCACGGCGGCGTCGCACGGTGGGCACAGGTAGCCCTCGATGGGTCGGGGGGCCGCGCCCGCCGAGTCCGGACGGGACGGATGCGGCCGGTGGGGAGGTGCCGCTGGATCCAGATGTCCACCTCCCCAGGCTCGAACCACAGCCCCCGGCGTCCGGTGAACCTGTAGGCGGGCAGGCCCGGGGCCACATAGGTGCGTACAGCGCGCTCACTGACCTCAAGGCGATTGGCGGTCTGGGCGACAGAGACGAGATTGGACGCGAGTGCTCCTGGGGAGACACGACGCCCGCCCGCCGCTCGCGTTCAGCGGCCTCAGGAGAGGTACGTCTGTTCGTGCATCTCGGGGCGGACTTCGTCTGGAAGCCCGCCCGATGTGGTGTGCCGTTCTGCTCGCTGGTCTTCCGGATGCTCGGTGCCCGCGAGGTCCACGCTCCCGAGCAGTCGAACGGCTGACTCTCAGGTGAGGAGCACGAGTTACCGTGCTCCTTCAAGTCTACAGTTCTGCAACGAGCGGCACCATGCCGCAGCCGCCATTTTGCACCGTTCTCCGGGCCTCACAGGGCCACTCTGCGCTTCGTCGTTTCCATATGTAGTTCTACGGATTCGACCTGAGCAACCCCTTCGTGGATGCTTCGCTGCCCGGCGGGGATCGATTGCACGCCGTCATCCCTGATGTCACGCGCAGGCCCTGGGCGATCAACGTTCGCAAGTACGTGGTGCGGGCCAAGCTGGTCGCCGACCTCGTGTCGCTCGGCTCGCTCACGGCAGCGGCGGCGACCTTCTTGGAGGCCGCGTGGTGTCCGGCCTGAACATCCTCGTGTCCGGAGCCACAACCCCAGCAGGAAGCAGGTACTTTAGTTGGTGGCGCGTCGGAGCCAGTTGCTACTTAGCCAGCGCTGCGCGGCGCAGGCCTCCACGTTTACGCGCGTGGCGTTCGGCGATGCCTCAGCCGTGGAGGTGTCCGCAGGGGGCATTGTGTACGCGACGATCTCGCTGATGGCGGCGAGTGCAGGGCGCTTGAGGTGCTTCTCTTTCGCGCCAAGCTCGGCTAGCAGCCAGATCGCCGCGACCTGCTCCGCAGTGCCATTGCCATCAGTCCTGCCACGCGCTGCGCATACGCCGCAACGGTCACGAACCGGTCGGTTCCGTCGAGGCGGCGCTTCAAGGCTAGATCGCGTGTCGCGGTCCAGGCGGTACCGAGTACCGCAGCGATCCCGCCCAGCACGATCAAGACGGTGTCGCCATGCTCCATCGCGAGCTCCTGCCAGTTCATGTCGGGGATTCTATGCAGCCGTTGGATGTGACCCACATCGTGTACACGGTGCGACATCCCCTAGCGGCAAACCTGTTCATTGGATCGGTCCGCGCCTGAGTCGCAACTGGACGTTCCGCCCACGGCGGAAACTCGTCCCGCGTGTCGTTCCCTCAATACACGGCTGCGCGGCCTCATTCTGATATTGGCGCGTTCAAGGAGGCCCGCCCCTCCGACGCGCAGCCGCCCGCCGCGAGGCCTGTCTAGAGCAGCGGTGTGCCGGGGTGAGGTCCGGCGCCGAGCAGTGCCCCGCTTGGGGAAGCGTGGGGCACGTCTGCAGGTGGCTGGGGAAGGAGGACCATCGATGGCGAAGAACTCGAAACAGACGAGCGCCAAGGTCGCGAAGCAGGCCAGTAGCATCCTGCGTGACGGCCGCACGAGCGCGAAGAGCAAGTCTGTCGCGGCGTCAGCGCTGGCGCAGGCCAAGAAGGGCAAGTAGCCCTCGCAACGGCCCCTGGCTGACCCACCCGGCCAGGGCTCTACGCTCTGACCCACGAGCCAATTCACACCTCGAGTGCAGGCACGCAGGCAGGGCGCTAGGACAGATTGTCCGGGCGCTACCGTCCTCTCCGTAAAGGTCAATTCAAGAGCCGCACGAGGCGATTCCGGTGCTATACGTTCGTCGGAGTCGACGGCCGCCAGATGTCGACGGCCTGGTACTTCTGGGCGCACCGGACGTCGTTCTACCTCACCAACGAGGACGTCGGCGGGCTAAAGGTCAGTCTCCATGGGCGCGACCCTAGGCACCTTGGTCGGGAGCACTACCGCATCGAGCCGACGAGTTTTGGCGACGGACTCCACGGGACCGACCGGGTCATGCTCCTCCCACCCCGCACCGGCTGGCCGCTCCGATTCGCGGGACAGCGCAGCGGGCCGCAGCGGGCAAGGAGACCTGGTGCTCCGGCTACGCGTGACACACGCCGCGAACTACCTCGGCATCCCCCAACTCCGGCACCAGAGATGCCCAGTAGCGCGAAGATCGCGCTGCCCCCGCCCTTGAATGGCTGGGCCAACGACTTTGACTTGACCTTCTCGCAGGTGCCCGTGGGTTGGTATGCCGCCAATACTCACGACAACTGGATCGTCCTCAAGCATGCCGGAACCACGATCCACATCGGACGGGCGCAACCCGGCTTCATGATCCACAGCGACGATGGAGTGGTGCTGCGCGGCGACTCTCGCCGTCGTTGGACCGACTGGTACCCCACGCCGTCTCATCTGCGGGCACCCCCGGCCGAGTCGCCTGCCAGCGCGCGCCGCGCAGTTTCCATAGATGTGGATGACGATGGGCTGCTCTGGATCGTGGAGCAGGCCACGACGCCCAGCCTGGTCGACTCGCGCCCCGCTGTGGGACGCGGTCAGACGGCGAAACGGTGGGGTGGTCCTGGCCCACTGTCGACCTCATGGCGGCGCGGGCAAATCGGGCCGATAGCGATTAGCTCGGCTCACCGCTGGACCAGCAAGAGTCGGTGACCTGCATTCGACAGTGACGCGAGGTAGGGGAGATAAGGACCTGGTTCCTCGCAACAGTGACGGAGGTTGGCTATCGTTCGGATTTGAGGGCGTCGGAGTTATCCACAGGCCTTCTCACGCCGTGATGATTCGGCTAGGTTGTGACGCACTTCACTGTGGCAAAGGCGCGGTGCGGGGGTGATGGGGGACCCGATGGGCGAAGGGGTGGCACTCCTCGAGGAGGAGGTGCGCGAACTCATCCGCCGACGAGGGCTGGACCCCGAGCGTGACGACGTGGGTGTGCGCGGACTGATCGCGGCCGCGGTCGCGGACTACGAGGAGCGCTCGCTACTCGGTCTGGTGCCACGCCTCGACGATCTCGACCTCACCACCAAGAGCCTGCACGACGTCATCAGCGGCCTCGGTCCGTTGCAGCAGTACCTCGACGACCCGGAGATCGAGGAGATCTGGATCAACGAGCCGGGCAAGGTGTTCGTCGCGCGAAGCGGCCGCGCGGAGCTGACCAACACGATCCTCACGGAGGTCGCGATCCGGGACCTGGTGGAGCGGATGCTGCGGTCCTCCGGGCGCCGCCTGGACCTGAGCAACCCCTTCGTGGACGCCTCGCTGCCCGGCGGGGAGCGATTGCACGCTGTCATCCCTGATGTCACGCGTCGGCACTGGGCGATCAACGTTCGCAAGTACGTGGTGCGGGCCAAGCGGGTCGCCGACCTCGTGTCGCTCGGCTCGCTCACGGCGGAGGCGGCGACCTTCTTGGAAGCCGCCGTGGTGTCCGGCCTGAACATCCTCGTGTCCGGAGCCACCCAGGCTGGCAAGACGACCATGGTGAACGCCCTCGCCGGTGCGATCCCCTCGAACGAGCATGTCATCACCTGTGAGGAGGTCTTCGAACTCCAACTCGCGGCCAGGGACGTGGTCGCCATGCAGTGCCGGCAGGCCAACCTCGAGGGCACGGGGGAGATCCCGCTGCGCCGGCTGGTGAAGGAGGCGCTCCGAATGCGCCCCGACCGGCTGATCATCGGGGAGGTCCGCGAGGCGGAGGCTCTCGACCTGCTCATCGCGCTCAACGCCGGTATCCCGGGGATGTGCACGATCCACGCGAACTCGGCACGGGAGGCGGTGGTCAAGATGACGACCCTCCCGCTGCTGGCCGGGGAGAATGTGTCCGACCGCTTCGTGGTGCCAACCGTCGCCGCCGCCGTCGACCTCGTCGTACACCTCGACCTCGACTCCCAGGGACGCCGTCGCGTTCAGGAGATCATCGGACTGTCCGGCCGGTCCGAGGGCGGGATCATCGAGATCACCACTCTGTTCGAGCGACGCGACGCCCAGCTCACCCGGGCCAGTGGCTTCCCGCCGCATGAGGAGCGATTCACACGGGCCGGATTCCGGCTGCAGGAACTCCTGGCGGCGGGCTGAGGGAATGGGCACGGTCGCGGGTCTGCTGCTCGGGGTGGGCCTGCTGTGCATCTGGTGGTCGTTCTGGCCCCAGCAGCAGCCGCGCCAACGGCGATCGACTCAGCGTGGCGAGCGCACCCAGGATCTGCTGGTCCAGGCGGGAATGCCGGGTGTGCGGCCGGCCGCCTTCTACGGCACCAGCGTCGCGATCGGCCTGGTCACGTTCGTGGTCGCGGCTGCCGTGACCGGTTCGCCGACGATCGCGGCAAGCTTCGCGGTGCTGGTCGCGCTCGCCCCGGGCGCGTATGTGCGCTCCCGAGCCCGACGGCGACGTACCGAACTGCGTGAGCTCTGGCCCGAGGTGGTCGACGACCTGAACTCGGGGATCCGCGCCGGTATGTCACTGCCGGAGGCGCTGATCGGTCTCTCTGAGCGGGGTCCGGAGCCGATGCGAGCCGAGTTCCGGGCGTTCGCGGACGACTACCGGGCCACCGGCAGGTTCTCGGACGCACTCGACCGCCTCAAGGCTCGCCTCGCCGACCCGGTCGCGGATCGCCTGATCGAGGCGCTGCGGCTGACCAGGGACGTGGGTGGCACCGACCTCGGCCGGCTGCTTCGGACGCTCTCGGCGTTCCTGCGGGACGACCTGCGTGCCCGCGGTGAACTCGAGGCGCGTCAGTCCTGGACCGTGAACGGAGCACGTCTCGCGGCGGGGGCACCCTGGCTGGTGCTCGCCCTGCTCAGCACCCGCCCGGAGACAGCCGCCGCGTTCAATACGGCCCTCGGCGCAGCGGTGCTGCTGTGCGGCGCTGCCGCGTCCGCGGCCGCCTACCTGCTGATGGTCCGGATCGGGCGGCTGCCCGAGGACGTGCGGGTGCTTCGATGAGTCTCGAGAACCCCGCGCTGACCGGAGCCGCCTTGGGACTGATGTTCGGCGTCGGGCTCTGCCTGGTGCTCTGGCGCGTGTCGGCGCGTCGGGTCCGCCTGATCGACCGTGTCTCGCCGTACTTGCGTGACCGCCCGACGACCTCCCGTCTGCTCGTGACGCAGCAACCGATCACGCCGTTCCCGACGTTGGAGCGACTCCTGCGCCCCGTCGTCGCCGATGCCGCCCGGCTCCTTGAGCGGCTCGGTAGTTCCGCGGTGGGGATCCGTGGCCGCCTCGTCCGCGCCGGGTCCTCCGCCACGGTGGAGCAGTTCCGTACGGAGCAGGTCATCTGGGCCGCACTCGGCCTCACCGCCGGACTGGTCGCGGCGCTCGTGCTCGGGGTGGCCCGCGGAGCTGGGATCGTGCCGCTGACCGTCCTGGTCCTGCTCTGCGCGATCGGCGGGGCCCTGGCTCGCGACCAGTGGCTGAGCCAACAGGTGAGTGCGCGTGAGCGCCGGATGATCGCGGAGTTCCCGACCGTGGCGGAGTTGCTCGCGCTCGCGGTCGGCGCGGGGGAGGCGCCCGTGGCAGCCCTTGACCGCGTGTCGCGCACCACCACCGGCGAGCTCTCCGGAGAGATCGGGCGCACGCTGGCCGAGGTGCGGTCCGGCATCCCGCTCACGCAGGCGTTGGACCGGATGTCGGCGCGCGTCGCCCTGCCGAGCATCTCCCGGTTCACCGAGGGAGTCGCCACTGCCGTCGAGCGGGGCACGCCGCTCGCGGACGTGCTTCGCGCCCAGGCCCAGGATGCCCGAGAGGTGGGCCAGCGGGCGCTGATGGAGGAGGGCGGCAAGCGGGAGATCCTCATGATGATCCCGGTCGTCTTCGTGCTGTTGCCAACAAGTGTTCTGTTCGCGGTCTTCCCCGGGATATCCGTCCTGCGGGTGGGCCTGTAGACGAAGGGTGAATGATGAGAAGCTGGTCGAACGAACTACGACGGCGCCTGCGGGCCGAAGGCGACCGGGGCGACGTGCCCGGGTGGGTCCTGGTGACGCTCATGACGGCCGGTCTGGTGGTCCTGATCTGGGCACTGGCGGGCGAAGCGCTCACCCAGGTGTTCAACACCGCCATGGAGCGCGTGCTCGGCGCATGAGGTCCGAGCGGGGCTCCGCGGTAGTGGACTTCCTGCTGGTCTCCCTGCTGGTGACGATGCTGGTCCTGGGTGTGGTGCAGTTGGCGCTCACCCTGCACGTCCGCAATGTCCTGATCGACAGCGCTTCGGAGGGAGCCCGGTACGCGGCCCTGGATGGGAGTTCGTTGGCAGCCGGGCAGCAGCGGACCGCGGACCTGATCACCTCCACGCTGCCCGCCGTGTACGCGGAGAATCTTGCCGCCCGATACGTCACCTATGCGGGCGCGACCCTGGTGGAGGTACGAGTGAGTGCACCGATCCCGGTCCTCGGCCTGCTCGGGCCGTCGGGCGTGGTGCACGTGACCGGAAGGGCGGTCCAGGAGTGAGGCTCGCGGCGTGGCTCCGGGCCCGGCTGGATCGCGCCGGTGCGGCAGAACGCGGCAGCGCGGTCGTGGAGTTCCTTGGCATCTCCCTGCTGGTGCTGGTGCCGATCGTCTACCTGATCATCACCCTCGGCCGGATCGAGGCGGCCAGCTTCGCCGCCGAGGGCGCGGCACGCGACGCCGGCCGGTTGATCGCGGATGCCGAGACCATGGAGGAGGGCCTCGCGCTGGCGGCGCTCGCCGTCGAGCTGGCGTTCGCGGACCAGGAGATCGCGGTCGACGGCGGCGATGCTCTGACGGTGACCTGTGCCGAGGATCCTTGTCTGAGCCCGGGTGCCTACATCCACCTGAGGGTTGACACCACCGTCCGGCTGCCGGGGGCGCCGAGTTTCATGGCCGACGCGCTACCGATGGAGGTCGCGATCGAGGCGGAGGCCATGACCGCCGTGGACACCTACCGGGAGCAGCCGTGACGGGCATGGTCGCCCGTCTGCGCGAACGCCGGGAGGACGGGCAGATCCTGCTGCTGTCCCTGGTTTACGGGCTGGTCACGCTGGCGCTGGTGATGGTCGTCGCCTCGGTCGCCTCCGTGTACCTGGAGCGCAAACGCCTGTTGTCCCTGGCCGACGCACTCGCTGCGGACGCCGCCGATTCGGTGGACGAGGCGCAGTTCTACACCGGCGACCGTGGCTCCGTCGTGGACCTGCCGCTCTCGGACGAGTCCGTGCGGGCCGCCGTCGAGGAGTACCTGCGGGCTGCGCCGGCCGGCGTCACGGACGAGTTCGAGGCCTTCGCCGTCATCGATCCGACCGGGAGTCCCGACGGCGATATCGCCGAGGTCAGCCTCGGTGCCGTGAGCCGGCCACCGCTGGTGCCCTGGGTCCTGATCCCATGGTCGGACGGCATCCTCATCGAGGTCACCGCACACGCCGAAGCTGGCTGACCCGCCACAATCTGGTCAACGTCTAGATATGGTGGGGTCATGACCGGATACCACCACGGCGACCTGCCCCGACAGTTGCTCGCTGACGCCGCCGCGATGGCGGCGGAGATGGGGCCGGAAGCCATCACGCTGCGGGAACTCGCCCGTCGCTCCGAGGTGTCGCACTCGGCGCCGGTGCATCACTTCGGCACCCGGCAGGGTCTGCTCACCGCGTTGGCCGTCGAGGGCTTCCAGGCGCTGAACGACGCCCTGTCGGCGCACCGGGACGACATCCATGAGATGGGCGTGACGTACGTGACCTGGGCCCTCGACCATCCCGGTCACTATGCGGTGATGTGGCAGCCGCGGCTGCTCAGTGGTTCGAGTGAGGACCTGGTGGACGCGCGCGACCGGGCCTGGGACCTGCTCTCCGCGACCGTTGCCCAGAGCGCCCCCGGCGACCGTGACGATCCTGACGAGGGGACGGATGCCTATGCCGCGTTCGCGATCGTCCACGGTCTGGCCGGACTCTGGCTCAGCGGGGCACTGCCCTACCCGGAGGATGCGACTGCACGGGCTCGGCACGTGGTCCGGCGCCTGGGCCTCGATCGTCGTTGATTTGACGCGACGACGGCGAGTTCTTGACGCCATCGAGGCGGACTGGCGCGACGGGCGGTCACAGAGGGAGACCTTGACCACAAACGGCCCACGCACCTGCGGTACTTGAAGCATCACGCGTCTACTCTTGATTGCGTGGGCGTTCGTCCCGCTGCAGGCGCCCGAGGGTGTGCTCTGAAGACTCGCCACTGAACGGAGCAACCATGCGTTACCTGAACTGGTTCGTCGATGCGATCATCCCTTCCGCCGAACGTTCCGAACATGTCGACCGATTGCCGCTGTTCTTCAAGCAGTTCTGAGCAAACCGGTCATCGGAAGCCCCGACGCACCCCGAAGGTGCGGGCGGGGCTTCGTCCGTTCGGGGGGTGCGGGCCCACGCAGCCGGGTCACGTGCGTGCTCCGGTCGCGCTGCTAACCCGCGGGCGCAGGCTCGACGAGTCGTGCCAACAACTCCGTGAGCAGTCGCTCGGCGAGCGCAGGCGGGGTGATCTCGATGATCGCCAACAGCGGGGCCAGAGCGTCCGGGAGCGCGCCCTCGGCGCCTATGCCGAAGCCGGCGAGGATCACGGCGGCTGTGTCGGAGTCGAGGGGACCGGTGAGCGGCGGCAGCTGACCGAGCAGCGCAGTGGCATCGACGTGCGGGACACCGCGCACGGCGTCGGCTCCTGCCGCTAGCGCCGCGAGCAGCTCTGGTAGCACCCGCTCGGTGACCGGGGTGATGGTGAGGTGCGTCGTCGAACCGATGGCGCCGTTCGCCGGCTGCAACTGCAGCGTGAAGCCGAGGCCGCGCACGACGTCCGCCCAGTGGTGCGGGTCGACGCGGGCTGCGGCGGGCACCGCCGGGTCGGCGGCGACCGCGAGGAGTGGGCCGACCGGATCTCCGAGTACCCGCAGCCCTTCGATCGCCGCGATCGCGTCGAGGATGACGTCGGTCGAGCGTCGGGTCGAGTCCACGAGTCCCTGGAAACCAGGCATCCCGAGAGCGCGGGTGATCGCCCAGGCGGCAGCGAGGGGGCCGGCCGACCGGGAGCCGAGGATCGTCGGGTTGACCACCGGGTAGCCCGGCCACCGGGTGGTGGCGAAGTACTGCAGGCGCTGCCGGTCGCGGCCACGCTGCAGCAGCACCGAGGCGCCCTTCGGCGCGTAGCCGTACTTGTGCAGGTCCACGCTCACGCTCGTGACGCCGGGGACGGCGAAGTCCCAGGCCGGCAGGTCCGGCCAGAACGGCAGCACGAGCCCGCCGATGCAGGCGTCGACGTGCACGTCGATGCCGCGGACGGCCGCGAGTTCGGCGACCGCTGCGATCGGGTCGAGGGCAGCGACAGGGTACGAGGGTGCCGAGACCACGACCAGGGCCACCTCCGCCCCGAGCCGTGCCTCAAGGTCGCCGACCGCCACCACACCTTCGCTGGAGACCGGGACCAGGTCGAGGGTCAGCCCGAAGTAGTGGGCCGCCTTGTGGAACGCGGCGTGCGCGGTGGCGGGCATGACCAGCCGCGGCGTGCCCGACCCGCCCGCGGCCACCCAGGCGTCCCGGGCGGTCTTGACGGCAAGCAGGCACGACTCGGTGCCACCGGTCGTGACGGTGCCCACGACGTCGGCGTCGCCGTGCAGCAGGTCGCGCACGAACGCGATGACATCGCGTTCGAGCGCCGCCACCGACCCGAACGTGGTCGGGTCGAGTCCGTTGACGGGCTGCATCAGGCGCGTGGCATCGGCGGCGAGTTGGTCGAGTTCGGCCACCCCGGGGTCGTAGACGTAGGACAGCACGCGTCCACCGTGCGTCGGAGCATCGTGCTCGCGTAGCGCGCGCAGCTGCTCGAGGATGGTTGCCGGCTCTTCGGCGAAGGTGCTCATGCGGTGGGGGCTCCGTTCGGCGGGGCGGGTTCGGAGGCCACGCGGTGCGTGCTCTCGTCGATGTCGGATCTGCGCAGCGGGTAGCGCGCGAGCGAGAGGAGGCTGCCGAACATCAGCGCCGCCGGGATGGCACTGAAGCTCACGATGATGCCGACGATCGCGCTCTCGGGCTGGGTCACGCTCTGTCCGGCGACGGTCGGGATGAATCCGGTGACGGCGAGCACGATTGAGGCGATGGTGCCGCCGAACGCGAGCCCGGCGGTCTCACCGGCGGTCCAGACGCCACTGAACGTGCCGGCTCGGCCGGGTCCGTTCCGCGCCGCGTCGTGGGCGACCGTGTCCGGCAGCATCGCCAGGGGTAGCGACTGCAGGCCCGCGTACGCCGCGCCGGCGAGCGCTACCGGCGCGTAGAGCCACGGCCCCGGGAACCAGATGAGCAGGATGAGCGACAGCGCCGCGACGGCGAACACGACCGTCGCGATCCGCAGTGCCCGCTCCTTGCCGATGCGGCGCGAGAGCGCCGCCCACAGCGGCGTGACGAGGAGAGCTGGGGCGATGAGCGACAGGAACAGGACGAGTACACCGGCGCCGAGGATCTCGGCGGCCACGTAGGCGACTCCCGCGAGCATGAGCCCGATCGCGAGCGCCTGGATGACGAAGGTGACGAGCAGCGCACGATAGGGCGCACTGCTGCGCACCGCCGACCAGCCGCGCCGGTAGTGCATACCCGGGCCCACCTTCGGGGCGGCGGGACCGTCGACCGACGCTGGGGCCGGCACCACCGGCTCCGAGGTGCCGCGCGCGCTGCGCTCCACCGTCGAGGCGATGAGGAACGCGACTGCGAAGATGAGTCCCGCGACGCCCGCCATCACGAGGTAGCCGAGGTACTCGGTTCCGCCGCTCGCGGTGACGAGCCCGACGATCTCGGTCGCCCCGCCCCCGAAGGCGAGGATCGCGAGGGCGAGCACGATGACGCGTGCCGAGATCAGCCGGGTGCGGTCGTCGTAGCCGTCGACGAGTTCGGCCGGGAGGGCGATGTAGGGCACCTGGAAGAAGCTGAACGCAGTGGCCGCGAGCAAGAACCCGATGAGCACCCATGCGGCCGAGGCGAGCTCCGGCAGACCTGGCGGCACCGTGAAGGTGAGTACGAAGAACACCGGCAGTCCGATGGCGCCGAGCACCATGAAGGTGCGACGCGCCCCGGTGCGGGCGAGACTGCGATCGCTTCGCGCACCGATCCAAGGGTCGATGATCACGTCCCAGATCTTCGACACCGTGAACGCTGCGCCGGCGAAGGCGGGGTTCACTCCGAGCGTGTTCGTCATGTAGATGAGCAACACCAGGCCGGGCAGAGTGCCGAAGCCCCCGGTCCCGACCGAGCCGATCGCATAGCGGACGACGGTGCCGCGTCCCAGGGCGGATGTGGGCGGGGCCATGGTCCGAACCCTAGAGGGGATCGGTCCCCTGAACTCATCGATCGCGGCATTCACCGCGCCGGTGCCCGGCACTCGACGAAGCCCACCGCACCCTGGGGTACGGCGGGCGTCGTCGACGGCCAGGCGGGTGCGTGCACCGCCGGGACTGCTACAGCACGGCCTGCAGGAACGCTCGGGTGCGCTCGTTCTCCGGGGCGGTGAACATGACGTCGGGAGAGGCCTCCTCGACGATGCTGCCGCCGTCGAACATCAGCACGCGGTGCGAGACGTCCTGGGCGAACTGCATCTCGTGGGTGACGATCAGCATCGTGATGTCGGTGCTCTTGGCGACGTCCCGCAGCACTCCGAGGACCTCGCCGACCAGCTCCGGGTCCAGGGCCGAGGTGACCTCGTCCAGGAGCAGGATCTCGGGATCCATGGCCAGGGCCCGGGCGATCGCCACGCGCTGCTGCTGTCCACCCGAGAGGCGGGTGGGGTGCTCGTCGGCCTTGTCCGCGAGCCCGACCTGGTCCAGCAGTTCCAGCCCGCGGGCGCGGGCCTGGTCCTGGGACCTGCCGAGCACGTGCACCGGAGCCTCGGTGATGTTCTCCAGCACGGACATGTTCGGGAACAGGTTGAACTGCTGGAACACCATCCCGATCTTCTGGGTGGTCCGGGCGACGTCCTTCGACCGGCGTTCCACCCGGCGACCGTTCACTTCCATGTGGGTGAGCGGCTCGCCGTCGACGAACATGTACCCGCCGGTGAGGTGCTCGAGCGTCATCACCAGGCGCAGGATCGTGGTCTTGCCCGATCCGGACGGCCCGATCAGGGTGACCCGCTCGCCGCGCTGGACGTCGAAGTTCAGGTCGTCCAGCACGGTGTGGTCGCCGAACTTCTTGACGACGTTCTCGAAGCGGATCGCCGGTTGTCCGGCGACCGCGGTGGAATCAGTAGGTGGCAAGGCGCTTCTCCATTCTGCGCAGCAGGACCGAGATCGGGTAGCTGGCGGCCAGGAAGATCAGGCCGGCCATCGTGATCGACTCGGTGTAGACAAAGGTTCGCGATCCGTAGTTCTCGGCCTGCCGCACCATGTCCACGACGAAGATGACCGTGAGGTAAGGGGTGTCCTTGAGCATCGAGATCACCCAGGTGCCCAGGGCCGGCAACGTGGTCCGGAGGGCCTGAGGGATGACCACCTTGCGCCAGGTGCGTGCGGGGGACAGGGACAGGGCCTTGGCGGCTTCCCACTGGCCCTTCGGCACGGCGTCGATCCCGGAGCGGTACACCTCGGCCATGTAGCTGGCGTAGTGCACGCCCAGCACGATCACACCGAGCGTCATGCCGTCGACGGAGGTGAACGTGTAGAAGACGAACAGCAGTTGGATGACGATGGGCGTCATCCGGATGAACTCCATGATCGCGTGCACCGGCGCCGCGATGAACGCCGGCGCGGTGCGGCGCACGATCGCGACGATCAGGCCGAGCACGGCGGCGATCGCCGAGCCGATCAGGGTCGCGACGAGCGTGACCTTGACGAAGGCCACGAGCAGTTCGGGGAGCACCTCGATGGCGCGGTCCCAGCTCCACCAGTCCATCAGGCGACCCCCGCCCCGCCGCTGCCCGCGTTCGCGGCCGGCTTCGGATCCGTCGTCGCCTTGTCGGTGATGCGCACGCTGAACAGGCCGCCCTTCGGCGGACCCTGGCCGAGCCGGCGCTTCGCGTGGCGCTCGAGCGCGTTCGCGCCGAGCACCATGGCATAGGAGATGAGGAAGTAGATGATCATGCCGACGCCGTAGGCGAAGAACGTGTTGCCGGTCTGCTGACGCAGTTGGTCGGTCTCCCAGGTGAGGTCGTGCATGAGGATGATGTAGGCGACGGCGGTGCCCTTGAGGAGCATCACGGCCAGGTTTGCGAGCGAGGGGATCATGATCGCCCAGGCCTGCGGCCAGATGATCTTGCGGAGCTTGCGCACCGGGCTCAGCGAGAGCGCGGTCGCGGCCTCCCACTGACCCTTGGGCACGGAGTTGATCGAGCCGCGGACCACCTCTGCGGCGTAGGCGCCGTAGTTCAGGCCGAGAGCCAGTACCCCGCAGAGCAGCGCGTCCAGCTTGATGCCGAAGAGTGGCATGACGTAGAAGAACCAGAACAGCTGCACCAGCAGCGAGGTACCGCGGAAGAACTCGATGAGGACCCGGGCGGGCACCCGCGCCGGCCAGCGCGGACTCCGTGCCGCCAGGCCGAGGACGATGGCGATGACGAACGCGAGCACGACGCCCCCGACCGTGAGCTGCAGCGTGATGAACACGCCGCTGCGCAGGTCGGGGAGCGCCGCGATCAGCGCATCGATGTTGTCATTCATAGGCTGGCTGAATCAGCCGATGTCGCCCGCGCAGAACTGCTCGGTCGTGATCTCACCGGTTGGGCGCTCCTCGGCGGTGAAGCCGAAGTCGCCGACGACCTCGAGGTAGGAGGCCTCGTCACCGACGATGCCCGCGAGCTGCTCGTTGTAGGCGTCGCGCAGATCGGTGTCGGACGGGCGGAACACGGTGCCACCGGCACCCACCTGGTCGACGCCGTCGATGTTCGCGACGAAGGACTCGGTGACCTCGATCGGGGCGTCCGGGTTGTTGTCGGCCATCCAGTTGAGCGAGATGCCGGTGAGGGCGAAGACGTCGGCGCGGCCGTTGACCACGGCGTCCAAGCCGTCCTGCGGGTTCCCGACCTCCATCGCGGAGATGCCGAGGTCGGTCGCGTAGGTGGCCTCGATGGCGCCGGTCAGGGCGGCCACCTGAACGCCGGAGTCGACGATCGACTGCATGTCGGTCAGACCCTCCGGGTTGCCCTCGGGGACCATCAGCGCGGTCGTGTACATGAACTCCGGGTCGGAGAAGATGGCCTGCTCGCAGCGCTCGGGCAGGATCGACATCCCGGCGGCGATCACGTCGAACCGGCCCGCGTTCAGACCCTGGATCAGCTGGCCGAACTCGGCTTGGACGCCCTCGACGTTCTCGATGCCGAGTTCGTTCCAGATCCGCTCGTGCAGCGCGACGGTGGCGCCGGTGAGTTCACCGCCGTCCTCGAAGCTGTACGGGGCCTCGCCGGCGAACCCGACGGTGATCGTGCCCTCCTCCTGCAACTGCTCGAGGGTCAGCGCCTCGCCGCTGCTGCCGCCGGTGTCGCCACCGTCGGTCCCTCCACCTTCGGCGTCGCCGCCACCCCCGCAGGCGGCAAGCCCGAGTGCGACGGCTCCCGCCGTCGCGAACATCGCGGCCTTGCGGCGCGAAGTGATTGTCATCATGGTCCCTTCGGTTGGACGAGGCATAGCCTCCCGGCGGTGCGACCACTGGGGCGCGCGGCACCGGACGGGTCACCCCGACGGTCATGGTGTCGATCCACCGTAGGCGGGTCCCTGAGGGGCTACAAACGCCGAATTCGGCCATTTTTCGGCTGTCGGAGCCTCCGAGGACGATTTGCTCTCAGCCGCATGCTCATGCGCCTGAGAGCAAACTGCACGGCGGCCGATCCGGGCCCGATCCGGGCCTGATTCGATGCCATTCATTGTTACTCTGTTGAGACAACCTCCACATATTTCAAACCTTCCATTGAGCAAGGCTTTGCTAAAACATGGGTTGATCGGCGGTGGTCAGAGCCCGTGACGGGTGGCAGGATCGGCACATGGACCTCCACCTGACCGGCGACGCGGACGCTGACACCCTGCTCTCCTCCGACCCCCTCGCGCTCCTGATCGGCATGCTTCTCGACCAGCAGGTGGCGATGGAGACCGCGTTCATCGGGCCGCGCAAGATCGCCGAACGAGTGGGCGGTATCGACGCCGCCACGATCGCCGGCATGGATCCCGAGGAGTTCTCGGCGCTGTGCGCTACACCCCCCGCGGTGCACCGGTTCCCTGGCTCGATGGCCGGACGTATCCAGGCCCTGTGTGCCGCGATCGTGACCGAATACGACGGCGACGCGGCCCGGATCTGGACGGCCGGCGAGCCGGACGGCGCCGAGGTGCTGCGCCGGCTGAAGTCGTTGCCCGGCTTCGGCGAGCAGAAGGCGAAGATCTTCCTCGCCCTCCTCGGCAAGCAGGCGGGCCTGGCGGCGGCAGGGTGGCGAGAGTCCGCCGGCGCCTACGGCGAGGCCGGCTCGTTCCGCTCGATTGCGGACGTCGTGGACCCCGAGTCCCTGCTCAAGGTCCGCGAGACCAAGCGCGCCGCGAAGGCGGCGGCGAAGGCCGCCAAGGGCTGAGATCGGCGGCTCCCGACGGCGGGGCCGGTCGGGCCGCTCCGGCGGGCTCCGCAATCGGTCCGGGCGTGCTCCGGAGGTGCCGTCGCGACCGGCGCCGCCAGCGTTGTTCGCTGGCCGTTCCATGGTTGTTTGCGGACTACCGGTTGACCCGGACGGGCTGCGGTGAATCGCGCCGCGGAACTGTCGCCAGCATCACAGGAACCCCGACACGAAACGATTCGACTTCGGCCCGCCGAGCGCCGACAATAGATCTTGCCGAGGGTCTGTTCCCGGCGCGCCCGATCATCCTTCCGCCCACGGGAATCCTCGATTGACTGCTGACACCTCACCCTCGCGCGTCCACGCGCCGACGCCCGGTGCCCCCTCCTCCGACGACCTGATCGACCCGGCCATGACCGCCGACCAGCTCGCCCCCGCCGTCGCCGCCGTCCCACCGGTGCCGCCGGTCCCGGCCGACCCTGGCACCCCCGTCGCGGCCACCGCCAGGCGACGCGCCCCGGTGAAACTGATCCTGCTGCTCGGGGCGATGTCCGCGCTCGGAGCCCTGACCACGGACATGTACCTGCCGTCGCTGCCCGAGGTGGTCACGGATCTCGCCGCTGGCACGGCGTCGGTGCAGTTCACGATCACCGCGACGCTGATCGGTGGCGCACTCGGACAGTTGCTCATCGGCCCGCTCTCGGACCGGTACGGGCGCCGGCTGCCGGTGCTGGTCGGCCTGGTGGTGCATGTGGTGGCGTCGCTGCTGTGCCTGCTGGTCGCGGACGTGGCGCCGCTGATCGTGCTGCGGACGATCCAGGGCATGGGTAACGCCGCCGCCGGGGTGGTGGCCGTGGCCGTGATCCGGGACCGGCTCTCCGGCGCGGAGGCCTCCGCCGTGCTGTCCCGGCTGATGCTGGTGATCGGGATCGCCCCGCTGCTGGCCCCCACCATCGGCGGCATCATCGCCTCGATCTGGGACTGGAAGATGGTGTTCGCCGCGCTCGCCCTGTACGGGGTGATCCTGTTCTTCATCGTGGCGCGGTTCCTGCCGGAGTCGCTGCCCAAGGAGTTGCGCTCCACCAGCACCCGCGCGGTGATGGGCTCCTACGGGGTGCTGTTGCGGGACCGGCAGTTCGTTGCGCTCGCGCTGCTGCCCGGCCTGGGGATGGCGGCCCTGTTCGCCTACGTCTCCGGCTCACCGTTCGTGATCCGCGAGGGGTACGGCCTCAGCGAGCACCAGTTCTCCCTGCTGTTCGCGGTCAACGGCATCGGCCTCGTGCTCGGCGCGCAGGTCAACGCCGCGCTCGTGCGCCGGTTCGCGCCGATCCGGATCATGCGCCTGGCGCTGCCGATCGCCACGTTCTTCGCCGTGGTGCTGCTCGTTGTGGGCGTGACCGGCTTCGGCGGGCTGGTCGGCCTGTGCATCCCGCTCTGGCTGATGCTCGCGGTGAACTCGCTGGTACCACCGAACGCCTCCGCGCTGGCGCTGACCCGGCACGGCGAGCGCGCCGGCGCCGCCGCCGCCATGATCGGGTGTGCCCAGTCCGGCGTGGCCGGTCTGGTGGCCCCGCTGGTCGGCATGCTCGGCGGCACTGCAGCGGCGATGAGCGTCGTGATCGTGGCCGCCATGCTCGCCTCGCTCGCGGTGCTCGCGTTCGGCACCCCGGCGTACCGCCGTGGCGGCTGGACCGCCTGAGCGGCCCAAGCAAGCATGGACGACGGCGGCGCTCACCCCGCGAGGTGAGCGCCGCCGTCGTCCATGGCTTGTTCGGCAGACGATCAGATGATGTCGCGGCCCTCGCGGCGGGCCTCGAGCCAGTCCTTGATGAAGGCTCGGCCGATGATGAATAGGACCACGGCGACGATCACGGGCCACATCAGGACGTAGACCGTCAGGGCGATGGTGGAAATCGACATCTGTCTCTCCTCTCGATCAGGTGGTTGAGGCGGTGCCGGCGGCGACCGGCTCGTCGTCGGGGGTCTCGTCGAAGTCGCCGACCCGTTGCTTGATCAGTGCGAAGTCGAAACGCTCCCGGTTGCGCATGCTGATAGCCGTGCAGACGATCGTCGAGACCGAATACGCGACCAGCGAGGCGGTCAGGGTCGTGTACTCATGCAGCGTCCCGATGGCGAACGGCGCCGACGCGAGCGCCGCCACGGCGCCGGCGATCCGTCCGACCCGGGCTCCGAAGAACCCGAAGGCCATCAGCCCGATCACCACGCCGACGCCGATCACGGCCAGCACGTCCACGACGATGCCGAGTGCGCCGTCGAGCGGCACCAGCGAGAACCGGACCGGCAGGAACACCGCCAGCGCGGCGACCACCGAGATGGTGAACGCTTTGTTGGTGACCCGGTCCCAGTAGAAGCTGGCGATCACGGGGAACACGAGCGCCCCCCAGAGAGCGCCGACGAACACGAGCAGGTCCAGGATGCTCAGCTGCAGGCTCGCGAACGCGACCGCCGCGGCCGTGGCCACGATCATCGTGATCCGGCCGATCAGCAGCATGGTCTTCGGGTTCGCGTTCTCCTTGCCGACCGTCTGTCCGTAGCCGTCCGTCATCACGATCGAGGACAGGGCGGCAAGGTCGGAGTCGGCGGTGGAGGAGAGCGCTCCGATGATCATCACGAAGAACAGCACCAGCAGTGCCGGGGTCAGATAGGTCGCCGCCATCTGCGGCACCAGGTTGTTGACGTCCCCGCCGGCGGGCTCGATGCCGAGGTACAGGGCCAGGACGCCGAGCATCCCGACGCCGATCACCATGGCGCCGTACCCGAACGTGGCGGTGACGAACGTCTTCTTGATCAGGTCCTCACGCACCGCGAACAGGCGCTGGGCGATGGTCTGGTTGCCGATCGCGTACGCGAGCACGGCCGCGATGTACGGGGCGCCCTGGTTTAGGAACGCGTCGCTGGAGAAGAAGTTGCCCTGCTGCGGTGTCAGGTTTGCCGCGCCGGTCTCGAACGCCGCGGGGAAGTCGGCCGCGAAGAAGATGACCGGCACGATGATGACCACCGCGCCGAGCATCGCGACGACCTGCACGAAGTCGGTCAGCACCGACGCCCGGAAGCCGGACCAGAGGGTGTACAGCAGCACACCGCCGGCCACGGCGATCACGCCCTGGAAGAACGAGAACGGGGACAGCAGGCTGATCAGCGCGCCGCCGGCGATGAAGTTCGACATCAGGCTGATCACCGAGCCGACCACGTTCGAGCCCGCCAGCATCACCTGGCTGGAGCGACCGTGCCGGGCGTACATCACCTCGGCGAGGGTGTGGGCCTTCGGCGCCACCGTGCGGATCCGGCGCCCGAAGGGGTAGATGAACAGGATCATCAGAGCGCCCCACAGGCCGTAGTGGATCGGACCCGAGATCCCGTACGTGTAGCCGGACGTCGCGGATGCGTACATCGAGGACGCCCAGATCCAGGTCGCGGTCATGCTGGCGGCCGAGATGCCGAACCCGATGTTGTTTCCCGCCGTCATGTAGCCGTCGGCGTTCTCCTCCTTCTTGCCGATCCGGGTCGAGATGAGAAACGTGATGCCGTAGAACAACACCAGGATCACGACAACTGTCAGGACGCCGAACTGCACCTCTTCAGGGACGTTCACGCGTCACCTCCTTCGTCAGTAGGGATTCATCGAACGGGCGATGGCGCGTGGCAGCACAGAGAGTGAACTCGCGCGAACTCGGGTGCGCGGCCACCGGCCGAATGGTCTCGGGCCGGGGCGCCCGTGGGCGCACACGGGTCACTGGTGCGGAGAATCACATCCGTTCGGTCGTTCGGACTTCGACGCGCCGGCGGAAGGGCGCGCGGGTCGGTTGCGCGCCGGCATGGGCGACGCAGGGAGGCATTACCGTGGCGAGCGGGCGGTCAGCTCCGGTCGGTCCCGAACCAGCAATGCCAGAAGTTGACTCGTCAACTTCGGCGCTCTCGACCCTAGCAGAGGATGTGAACGTTCCAGTCGGGACGTGTGTCGAGGGCCCTCCGGCCGCGCTCGCTAGCGATTCGCGCCCGAAAGGGGCACAGTGGAGCAATGAGCGCGATCACCACCTCTACCCCGATGTCGGAGGTGCTGCAACTGCAGCGCTCCGCCTTCCACCGCGACGGCCCGCCCTCCGCCGCGCTGCGCCGGGACCGGATCGACCGGTTCGCGCACGCTGTCGTCTCCCACTCGGACGATCTGGTGGCCTCGATCTCGGCGGACTTCGGGCACCGCCCGGAGATCACCACACTGGTCTCCGACGTGTCCACCCTCGCCATCGAGGCCGAGCTCACCCGGGCCAGGGTGGGCGCGTGGATGCGCCCGCGGCATCCGTGGGGGCGGATCGGGGGAGCGGCGGGCCGCCTGGCCGGGATGCGCACGCAGGTGCAGCCGTCACCGCTCGGCGTGGTCGGCGTGATGGGGATCTGGAACTACCCGATCAACCTCACCGCGATCCCGGCGCTGTCCGCACTCGCGGCGGGCAACCGGGTGATGATGAAGATGTCCGAGCTCATCCCGAACACCTCCGAGGTGTTCGCGAACGCGATGCATGACGCGTTCGACGTCGAGGAGCTTGCCGTACTGACCGGCGATGTGACCGTCTCGGGCGAGTTCGCCTCGCTCGACCTGGATCACCTGTTCTTCACCGGGTCCGCGCGCACCGGCTCGGCGATCATGGCCGCCGCCGCGAAGAACCTGACCCCGGTCACGCTCGAGCTCGGTGGCAAGAACCCCGTGGTGATCAGCGAGAAGACCGCCGCCGATCGTTCCGCCATGCGCCGCGCCGCGGAACGGGTGGCCCTGTCCCGGATCGCCAACGCCGGCCAGACCTGCGTGTCCCCGGACGACGTGTACGTGCCGGAGCTGGCCACCCGCTCCTTCGTCCAGGAGGTCTTCAACGCCTGGGGCCGGGTGGTCCCGGACATGTTCGAGGAGAACGAGGTCACCACCCTCATCAACGACGCAGCCTACGACCGCGTGGTCAACCTCATCGAGGACGCCGCCGCCAAGGGCGCGCAGGTGATCGGGTCGATGCGCTCCGACGACGACGGTGAGGAGGCACTGCGCGCCGCTCGGATCCTGCCGCCCACGGTGATCCTCGGGGTCACCGACGAGATGGAGATCGCCCACGAGGAAGTCTTCGGCCCGGTGCTCGCCGTGCACACCTACGACGACGTCGACGACGTCATCGACCTCCTCGCCGAGAAGCCGGCCCCACTCGTGGCGACCTGGTACGGCCCGCACGACCCGGAGTTCGCCGCGTTCGTCGCGCGGACCCGCTCGGGCAGCGTGTCCCGCAACGACTTCGCAGTCTCCCAGTCCCTGCCGGGGATCCCGTTCGGGGGCGTCGGCCGCTCCGGGATGGGCGCCTACCACGGCAAGGCTGGGTTCGACACGTTCTCGCACCTGCGGGCCGTGGTCGGATCCGAACTGCCGATCTCGCTCGCGACCCTGGTGACCCCGACGGCCGACACCCGCCTGCTCAAGGTGGTGCGCCAGGGCATCGCCGGGTACACCAAGGTGCTCGAGCGCCGTCGGCGCCGGTGAGCTCGACGGACTTCGGTGCCGCCGGGCAGGGCGAGGTGCCGCTGCTCGGCGGCGACGTCAGCGACGGGCTGGTCCGCAAGGGTGCCACGGTGCGCCGACCCCGCGGGGCCCACAGCCCCGCCGTCGAGGCCTATCTGGCGCATCTGGAGGCGGTCGGTTTCGACGGGGCTCCCCGGTTCCTCGGCATCGATGCGGCAGGTCGCGAGGTGGTCACCTTCGTCGACGGTGAGATGGGCGGGCGGCCCGTGCACCGCTGGGCGGTGACCGAGGACGTCCTGGTCGACCTGGCCGTCCTGCAGCGCCGTCTCCATGACGTCTCGGTCGACGTGCCACTGCCCGACGGCGTCACCTGGCCCGAGCGCGTCGAGTTCGACGGCGTCCCGCGCGTCTTCGATGCCCCCGACGTGATCGGGCACAACGACGTCACCGTCGAGAACGTCATCTTCGCCCAGGGCCAGCCGGTGGCGCTGATCGACTTCGACATGGCCGGGCCCTCCACCCGCCTCCTCGATGTCGCCACCACGCTGTTGTACTGGGCCCCGGTGCGCCCGCCCGAGCGGCGCGACCCGGCGCTCGCCGACGTCGACACCGGCCGCCGGATGCGGATCTTCGCCGACGCCTACGGGCTGGACCGCTCCGAGCGTCTGCACCTGATCGAGGTCCTCGACCGCCGGTTCGCGCGGTCCTACCTCGCCATGGAGCACGCCGCCCGGACCAAGGGCGGGGGCTGGGCGCGGATGTGGGACGAGGG